>NZ_BQXC01000001.1:0-1355395 GCF_022836435.1 Nitrosomonas sp. PY1
CAGCGATATGCCAAATTTAAGTGGATATCACGGCAAAGCTGGCGGTCAGACTCAATCCCAAACAGATAACTGATCAATTGCATCCGAAAAAACAATACCGGATCGATGGAAGCTCGTCCATTGTCCAAACAGTAGAGCTCTTCTGTCAGATCATACAAAAAGTCTAAATCTAATAGCTTATCCACCTTACGTAACAAATGATCCTTAGGAATGAAGCTTTCCAGATCTATCGTCGAGAATAATTCCTGTTGATGCGTTTGCTTGCCTTGCATTGATCTTTATCGGCAGTAGATAGTGAAGCTCCTATTTTATTATTAACTCAACGTAGTATTTGGGGGTTTTTCAACAAGCCGTCTGAATTACTACATTTGATTGAATGAGTATAGTTGAATTCATAGGCCGAATCTCGATGCTTTGAGTTCCACATCTGTACGTTTCCAGGATTGCTCAAACCTCTCTTTAACAATTGCTGCACGTTCTGTTTTATTTTGTGCGGTCAATGCTTGTGTTAGTCCAAAAAGTGCCCAACCATTGTTACGAACATATTTTAAATCTTCCCAATAAACGGTTTCTGCTTCATTGGCGCGACCAGCTTTTAACAAAATAGCGCCGAGAGCCAAGCGCGGCGGGAAATGAAACTCAGGGGGTTCGGTGTACAGCAAGGCATCGTCTAGCCGAATCGCTTTATCGAGATGTAAAATTGCTTGCTCAAATTGGTTTTTTGCTCCGGCAATTTCTCCAGCAAGTACCTCAGCTGCTATGCGAAGAATGCTACTTGCGGAGTTTTTTGAAATTATAGGATCATCTTTCGATAGGCGCTCAAGAACGGTATGCAACTTTGCTAATTCCTGTTCCGCCTGCGATATATGCTGTGTCGCAACTTGCGCGAGACCTCTTACATAGTGCCAGCTACCCATCAAAAAAAGATTGGAAGCGGGAGGTGCAGGTTCTCGCAAAATTTCTTGCCAATATCCAAAACGAGCCAATGCCCAATAAGGAGTGACACGAAAAAATGCCGTGATGGGTATTTCATTCAACATGGTGTCATCAACTTTACTGGCTACTTTGCGTGCCGCTTCAATGGCCAATTGACTTTGTCCATCCAAGGTTGCGGCATACCAAAGGAAATGAATGTTATGAGGATAGTATGTAGTAGTATAAGGTCCTCTATCTTGGCACCTAGCAAGGTAACTTTCATCGACCGCAATAGCCATTTGATTGCTCTTGATGGCGTCAGCATAACGTCCGACACGCTGATAAATATGCGACGTCATATGTACTAAGTGCCCTGCTTCCGGTACCAACGTCAACAAGGTGTCGGCAGATTGTTCCGCTTTTTCAGGATTCTTGGTTGATTCCATCAAGTGAATATACATGTGCAGCGCCCCCGGATGTTTCGGGTTTACTTTTAGAATTTGCTCGGTAACACCCACGATTTCAGCGATTCCTTCGTAAGGTGTATCATCAGGCATCCAATAGCCCCACGAATGCAAATCCATTACCGCTTCGACAAATAATACCGCAATGTCTTGATCGTCCGGAAATCGTTGATGGGCTTTGCGCATAGCTTGCGCGTATGCTTTATTGTTCGTTGTCCGATCCTTGGCGTGACCTGTATAGCGCTTTTCCAAAGCGTTGATCAGTACTTGTTCACGTGGCGATATATTTTGCATCAAAGACTTAGCTTGCTGCACCAATGTGTGAGCTTGCATTTCCAAAGTGGCATTCATTTCTGCATTAATATTAGGACCCAATACCAGAGCCTGCCCCCAATAAGCCATCGCAAGATTGGGATCGAGATTCGCCGCTTCTCGGAAAGCACACCCCGCTTCAGTGTGATTAAATCCATAAGAAAAATTCAATCCCTGATTCATATATCGTTGTGCATCTTGGTTTTGCGTGGTCACAGGAAAAGAGTGCTCTCCCAATTGATATAATTTTGCAGCAAACAGCTCATCCGAACACGCGGTCTTCGTATCTGACATAACGTGTTGATGCGTGTTGTTTGTTATTTGAGATTTTTCGGATGAACTTGCTGAAATAGTGTCACTTTTGATTGCGCAGGATTGTAGTAAAACACCTATCGTCAGTGCTAAATAAATTTCTGTAAATTGAACATTTCTCAACAGCATGTATTTCTCCTTTGCCTTTAATTGCCGCACGAAGTAAAGAACGCGAAAGCCCTTTTCACGAATTGCAGCATCGATGAATTCATATTGCATTTTTATCAAAAAGATAACTAGATCTAATCGATTTCTTGATAAATCAGTTATTTACACGTGACCCTCAATGAAGATCAGAAAAACTTGATTAAGATCAAGAATGCATGTAGCAAGATTCAGTATCGTATGCAGGCCTTGATAAAAATTTAGTTTTTAAATAACAAATATAAAGGATTTATATGAATATTAAGCATTTGTTGATTTTATCGTCTGTAGTAATCGCCGTAACTGCTTGTGGTGGTAGACCGACGGCGCCAGAAACGCCTGATCCCGGTGCTTATGGAAAAACCATCCAACCTTTCCACCAAATTCCTGCGGGTGATCAGGAAGGTGGTGGTAAAGCTCGATCTACAGAAGAGAAATCAAGCTACTAACCTTTTCAGGTTTCATTGAGCTCAGCATTGAGCTATCTTAGTGCTCTATAATCGGAACAGTCGGTGAACTGATTATAGAGCACATTTTTAAACTCCAACATCATGTATTCGGATTAAAGAGTGTCATCACCAGAATCTTTGATCGTATGCCGACTATCTTAATTCTCAAGAAACTATTGAATCCAAACTTACAGTTCGTAAGCTCAACCAAAATTAGCGTGTTGGATATCTACTTTCTACAATTATTTCTCGACATTCCGAGATTTTAACTGGATGATAATTAGTCTTGTCGTCAATTTACTTTGAACAAATAACCATACTTGCGTGCTTAGTACATTGCCTTTCCCCCCTAGCATCTTTCAAGAAACGAAATTCCTATCGGCAAAGATCATAATCGTTGATCATTGCTATTTTTTCTTAATTATTACCTTGTTATCCCGTTAACTAGGAAGGCATTTAAATTCTACGGCAAACAAATTGTATTTGAGTGCTGGAAGCTTTTATTCGACATAATCACTTGGAATGACGATATGAGTATATTGGAGCTACTGGCTTTTGTAGTCAAAAATGGTGCATCAGATTTACATCTTTCATCCGGTATGCCCCCCATGATTCGAGTACATGGTGAGATTCGTCGAATCAATTTGCCTGAAATGGAACATAAAGAAGTACACAGCATGGTGTACGACATTATGAACGACAGTCAAAGAAAAGCTTACGAGGAACATCTCGAGTGTGATTTTTCGTTTGCTGTTCCGAATCTGGCACGCTTTCGTGTTAATGCATTCAATACTCAACGAGGCGCGGCAACAGTAATGCGAACAATTCCCTCCAAAGTACTTACTTTGGAGGATATTAAAGCACCGAAAGTTTTTGCAGAAATTGCCAAACAACCGCGTGGTGTAGTTTTAGTAACAGGTCCAACAGGCTCCGGTAAATCGACAACTTTGGCAGCCATGATTAATGACATCAATGAAAATGATTACGGGCACATTTTAACATTAGAAGATCCAATCGAGTTTGTGCATGAAAGCAAAAAATGCCTGATTAACCAAAGGGAAGTTGGAAGGGATACGTTAAGTTTCTCAAATGCTTTACGTTCAGCTTTACGTGAGGATCCTGACATCATTCTCGTGGGTGAGATGCGGGATTTGGAAACGATACGTTTAGCTATGACTGCAGCGGAAACCGGACATCTGGTTTTTGGTACCTTACATACTAGCTCTGCTGCTAAAACAATCGATCGTATTATTGACGTATTTCCAGCAGAGGAAAAAGAAATGATCCGCGCGATGCTATCCGAATCATTACGTGCGGTTATTTCGCAAACATTGCTAAAAACGAAAGACGGCAAAGGCCGTGTTGCTGCACATGAAATCATGATTGGCACTCCAGCTATCCGAAATCTAATACGAGAAGGTAAGGTAGCACAAATGTATTCGGCCATTCAAACCGGGCAGGGTGCAGGTATGCAAACGCTTGACCAGAATTTAACAGATCTAGTGAAACGTGGCGTTGTTTCAACGGCTGAAGCGCGTACGCAAGCAATGAATAAAGATAATTTCAGAGTTTAGCAAGCAAAATATCAATTAGCGTTATTTTATGAAAAGTTTTCGGTGATACTATGGATAAAGATCAAGCAACAAAATTTATGCATGATTTACTGCGTTTGATGTTAAGCAAAAAAGCATCGGACTTATTCATTACTGCCGGATTCCCACCGGCATTAAAGATAGATGGAAAAATGACCCCGGTTTCTCAACAATTACTGTCAGCACTCCACACTGAAACGCTTGCACGGGCAATTATGAATGAGAAACAAGCGATAGAGTTTGAAGCAAGTAAAGAAGCCAATTTCGCAATTAATCCCACGGGCATAGGGCGTTTTCGTGTCAATACTTTCGTACAGCAACAGCGTGTCGGGATTGTGCTGCGAACCATTACTACTAAAATTCCTGAGTTTGATGATTTAGGACTTCCGCAAGTACTGAAAGAAGTCGTTATGAGCAAACGAGGTTTAGTAATTTTTGTTGGCGGTACCGGTTCTGGAAAATCGACCTCAATGGCATCACTCATTGGTCATCGTAATAAAAATAGCCATGGCCATATCATTACCATTGAAGATCCTGTGGAGTATGTTCACGAACATATTAACTGCGTTATCACACAACGTGAAGTCGGAGTTGATACTGATTCATGGGAAGCAGCTCTAAAAAATACCTTGCGACAAGCACCTGATGTTATTTTGATCGGCGAGATACGTGATCGTGAAACGATGGAACATGCAATCGCATTTGCAGAAACAGGGCATTTATGCATGGGCACCTTACACGCAAACAGTGCAAATCAGGCATTAGATCGCATTATCAATTTTTTCCCGGAAGAGCGACGCATGCAATTACTGATGGATCTATCTTTGAATCTTAAAGCGCTGGTTGCACAACGCTTGATTCCCGCAAAAAGTGGCAAGGGCCGCGTAGCAGCGATTGAAGTATTGCTCAATTCACCGTTGATTGCTGATCTAATTTTTAAAGGCGATGTACATGAAATCAAAGAAATTATGAAGAAATCGCGCGAGCTTGGAATGCAAACATTTGATACAGCGCTTTTTGAGTTGTATGAAGCAGGAAAAATTGGTTATGAAGATGCCATGAGAAATGCGGACTCCATGAATGAACTTCGCTTACAAATAAAACTAAGGGGTAACGAAGTTAAAGAAAAAGACTTTTCCTCTGGAATAGAGCATCTGACAATAACCTAGATTATCTTAGAAACCAAGTATTTTTAGATTCTATCCATGTACTAAAAATCACTTATCTTTAGACTTAGTTATTTCTGAGATGGCATTCAATATCTGTTGACGTAAACTAGGACTAGCACCAAGTATTATGCCAGAGATTAGAACCGTCAGTACAATGTCGCTTTTTTTAACATTTGACTTGGCAACAATATCTCCAATTACCGATCCTAATTGAGTAGTAGAATCATCAGGGGAAACCTGTGCGGCTAGACGATTAACATTTTTCGGTGGTTTCGGTGGCGCACTTCTTCCACCTTGCTGAGAGATAATTATTAGTAGCAGCGCAGCAAGTAAAAATACTCCTCCACCAACAATTGCTCCAGCTTGCCAGTAAGGCATTATCTCGGCTAACGACAAATACAAACCAATGAGCACAAAAATTACACCCACGATCATTGCCATTACGGACAAGCCCAGAAAGGCCATGATTATGGCCAATCTGACTGATCCCTTCCACAGCTTAGCTGTTTCAGCAGCAAGCGTTTCTGTCAACAATTTTGGTAGCATTTATGCTGCAACGCTAACAGCTAACGCCTATTACTCAATAGCATACCGATTATAAAACCACCACCAAAAGCCACAAGCGCACTGGTTAAAGGTCGTTCTTCAATATATTTTTCCATATTTACTCCCACTTCCCTAGCTTGTTTTTTGACAGTTTTTTCAGCATCATGAGCCAAATCAGCAACATTTTGCCCCTGTTTTTCTGCCAGATCCTTCACTGAAGTCAATATCGATCCAATATCATTACGCAGATTAGCAAAGTCTTTTTTCATCTGATCCATTTCTTTACTGAATTCATCTGTTGTTGCCATATTTCAGCCCTCCATTTAAATTTAAGTTTGGTAACCGGAAATTAAATCACAAGAAACCCTTCTTGCGTTTTAGACAAGAATTTCAGGCAGTGTCCAGAAAACGATCCTACTTTATTTTTCAATTTGCTATTGATTATAGAGTACTTGAGAAATTACATATTCAGCAAATAAATAATTACCAATACGCTTGTCGGCACTTCGAGTAACCATGCTAAAAAATATCTACCCACTTTAGCCTCCTTATGATTTGTGATAACTAGCTTTAGTTCACCTATTTCCGGTCAATAGGACAAAATATTCATACGTTTATGTGATCAATCGGTAATAGCGAAGAGTTAGGGAGTTTTTTCATCTTCAAGTTATACGTCAGCCATCCTAATCTTAGTTTTTTGCGAGCTTTATGTAATAATGCTCGAGACCCACTAAAAAGGCAATACGAAATCCATTGAAAACAGTATCTGATCTTTGTTTCCCCCGAATGGTCTATAAGCAGGCGGATTAAGCGCATCAACACGGTCGTAGCGAATATTGGTGCGAAGGGTAAGCTTTTTTAACCAATCCCATTTGAGCTGCAATGAACGAGCCGCTTTCCAATTCAGTCCAATAGTTGCATCGTAATAATCAGCCGGGGTGACTGTGACGCTGCTCAAGTTACCAGCAAAACTGATTGCTGTACCGTTTACGTCCCCAACGTCAGCGGAGACGCGATATGGGGATGGATTGCGGAAACCAGCTTCATCACGGAACCATTCCCCGCGGAAACCGATCGATACATTTTCGGTTAAATCATAGTATAAATGCACGAGTGCACTCATCCATTCCGCATTTTTAACGGCATTAGTATATTTGAGATTATTCAGTAATATACCGCCCGCATACCCATAAACATGGTGCAAAACTAATAGCGTTTTAGGAGTAATTTTGTGTTGCAATACGATATTGTAAAAGGCCCATATTTCACTACTATGACTAGAAGTTTCACCATAGGTACCAGAAAAATGCAGGGTAGTAGCCTTGTTATCGGAGTTCCATGTAAAGCCGCCAAGACCACTCCAATTACCAAGTTGTCTATTCCAGCCACCATCCCAACCACCGGTTGCACTACCGGTAACCGCTCCCGCCAAAATATTCCAGTTGCTATTAACATTATAACTTGCCAACATTCCAGTATGCGTGAAAGGTTCTCCAATATTCATGGTATAACCCCGAGTATAGAAAAAATTCTCCGGTGCCGGAACCGTTTCAAACCCTGTTGGCGTATAAAAGTGACCCAGTTTGACGACAAGCCCGTTACCAACAGGCACATATGCTTTCAGATAAGCTTGTGGTAGCGCGATACCATAGGTTTTTGTCGAGTTACAACATAGATCGAGATCCCAGTCATTCCTTTTTAGCGGCTCACCGGAATTGACGTCATAAGCTGGTACACCGAATGCCTGGGTAAATATGGAGTCAGTTCCAAACATAAAATCAAAGCGACCGCCCCAATCGAAGGTATTACCTGAACTCCTAACTCCACGGCGCATGAACAAATTCAATTGATTCAACTGAAACCGATTGGCTTCGTCAGCAAAAATAACCGGACCATTAAAACCATTACTCTGACTAGGATTAAATGTTGCCCCGCCATGAATCCAACCGCCAAGCTCTAGTTCTTTGTTTTTTAAATAATTCATAAAACTATTGGCGTGAAGGCTTTCGGTCTGCATGATAAAAATTAATGCGCCTACAATGACAAAAAGAAGCCAAATTACATCGTATTTTAAAGGTGGTTTCTGAGAGATCTTTGCAAATTCACGTAACTTTCTTATTTTAAAGTAATTTGAGGTTTTCATTTGTAAACAATCAGATAGTTTTTTACCATTTACTAAAAACTAATCTGAAAAAATCATTTTAGGCCAGCCATTTCCGTTTGAGAAAACACAATATCTCTATTTGTTTGTTCGATAGGTAATCAATAAGAATCTCGGCAGTCTTCTCAATTCATACGCCATAATTACTAGGATATTTCCAGCATGTAATAATGCTTTCATTCGTGACAAGTGCTTGTATTGACCATCTAACTTGGTTGTCTAAGGCATGATTACGATATAACATAGCCTTTATGATAAGGCCACTGCACTGTAATCAAAGGTGACCTCTCGCAGCTTTATCGAGTTTGGCATCGAGTTTCATCATTTCGCTCTTCGCGACCGTTCACCACTTCACAAGCAGCCCTGATTCTAGGTTTAATCAACAACATCCCCGAATAAGTAAGACGACCCGCTTCATCCGATACCGGTGCATAATGAACTGCAACCGCTTTCTCTAGCAAGTTCCAGTCGATTAATTGATCAATTTGCTTCAAAGAATTCCCTTTTCGAGGGTGACGAGTTGCATCCAATTTAGAGAAACTCATGCTCACACTTAGTGCTATTGATTTAAAACTAAATTGTAGCATCGGACTGGGTAATCAAGAGCACAACCATGCACAGTTTCTCATATTCAACATATTCATATCACTCGATTCATTGAATTTGGATCGTAGTCTGTGGAAACATCGCTCTGAATAAAAAAACAGGAGAGGGCATCAGGAATTACTTCCATAAGAAAGTTCTTGCAAAACACTATTTCCTCAAGATCATGATTAATAAAGGCAATAAATTAACGTATTAATTTTTAGACCATTCAATCATACCGCTATACGCTGTCAGTAACACCATGATACCAAACACGATACGATACCAAGCAAAAATCGTAAAATCATGATTACTAACAAAACGAACCAATCCTCGTACTGCGATTAATGCACTGATAAAAGCGGAGACGAAACCAACCGCGAACATACTGAGGTCCCCCCACTCGAGTAATTCACGATTTTTGTAAACATCATAGACCGTTGCAGCGAACATCGTAGGAATCGCCAGGAAAAAAGAAAATTCTGCAGCAGTTTTTCGAGACAAGCCAAAAAGTAATCCACCGATAATAGTGGCGCCTGAACGCGATGTACCGGGGATAAGCGCCAAACATTGCGCACAACCTATTTTGAGCGCATGCTTCCAATTCATGTCATCAACGTTTGCTACTTCGATGGGATGTTCTCGACGCTCTACCCACAAAATCAATAAACCACCGATAATCAACGCGATCGCAATCGGGATAGGATGAAATAAATAGTCTTTAATGATCTTAATGAAGAAGAATCCCAATATTGCAGCCGGTAAAAATGCAATCATGAGATTCATCACAAACTGATTGGCAGTAGCATTACGACCTACACCACTGATCACTTGTATTACCTTATTACGATATTCCCAACAAACCGCCAGAATGGCTCCAAACTGAATAGCAATCGTAAATACCATGCCACGCTCATCATTGAAATCTAACAAACTACCAACCAAAATTAAATGGCCAGTGGAAGAAATGGGAAGAAATTCCGTCATTCCTTCCACTACACCTAGAATGAGCGCTTTTAATAATAAAATAAAATCCATTGGGCTATTGGTACGCCTGCAAAATTAATTGGATACAAAAAAGAACTTACAATTTACCGTAAATTTCAGATCCTTTTTCCTTAAATTCCGCTGATTTTTGCACCATTCCCAGCTGTAAAGCTTCGTCATCGGCAACGCCCTGGCTAGCAGCATAATCACGAACATCCTGTGTAATTTTCATGGAACAAAAATGCGGCCCACACATTGAGCAAAAGTGTGCCACCTTGGCACCCTCTTGCGGTAAGGTTTCATCGTGAAACTGTTGCGCTTTGTCAGGATCGAGACTCAAATTAAATTGATCTTCCCAACGGAATTCGAAACGTGCTTTCGATAACGCATTATCACGGACTTGCGCACCGGGGTGACCTTTTGCCAAATCGGCTGCGTGTGCAGCTATTTTATAAGTAATGATACCGTCTTTGACATCATCTTTATCTGGCAAGCCGAGGTGCTCTTTGGGTGTGACATAACACAACATTGCCGTACCATACCACCCGATCATTGCAGCGCCAATCGCAGACGTAATGTGATCATAACCAGGTGCAATATCGGTTGTCAGTGGACCGAGCGTATAAAAAGGTGCTTCATCGCAATATTTCAACTGCAAATCCATGTTCTCTTTGATTAAATGCATCGGCACATGACCAGGTCCTTCAATCATGGTCTGCACATCATGCTTCCACGCAATTTGTGTTAATTCGCCGAGCGTTTTGAGCTCGGCAAACTGCGCTTCATCATTCGCATCATGAATAGAACCTGGACGCAAACCATCGCCAAGCGAGAAACTGACATCATACGCTTTCATAATCTCACAAATATCTTCAAAATGCGTATATAGAAAGCTTTCTTGATGGTGCGCCAAGCACCACTTTGCCATGATTGAACCGCCGCGAGATACGATACCAGTCATACGCTTTGCTGTCATCGGTACATAAGCCAAGCGTACCCCCGCATGAATAGTGAAATAATCAACGCCTTGCTCGGCTTGCTCTAGCAAAGTATCACGAAAAATTTCCCAGGTCAGTTCTTCCGCTTTGCCATCGACTTTCTCTAATGCTTGATAAATCGGTACAGTACCAATTGGTACCGGACTATTACGAATAATCCATTCGCGGGTTTCATGGATGTTTTTGCCAGTAGACAAATCCATTACGGTATCACCCCCCCAACGAATCGCCCAAGTCATTTTTTCAACTTCTTCCTGGATACTAGAGCCTAACGCAGAGTTACCGATATTTGCGTTGATCTTAACCAAAAAATTGCGCCCTATGATCATGGGCTCGGATTCTGGATGATTGATGTTGGCTGGAATAATGGCGCGTCCACGTGCTACTTCGTCGCGAACGAATTCCGGCGTAATCATTTTAGGCAAAGATGCACCAAAATCGTGCCCCGGATGTTGACGCGTCAGTATTGCATGATGTTCCGCATTAAAAACTTCCACACGCTGATTTTCTCGAATAGCGATGTACTCCATTTCTGGCGTAATGAGACCACGACGCGCATAATGCATCTGGGTAACATTCAAACCGGCTTTGCTACGGCGAGGTTTTCGCTGTAAATTAAAACGCATGCCAGCCAATTGAGGATCATTTAGGCGAGATTGACTGTAAGTCGAATTGTGGCTGGATAATATTTCTGTATCGCTCCGCTCAGCAATCCAATTTTCACGCAGTGCAGGTAGTCCTTCGCGGATATCGATTTTCGCCGATGAATCGGTATAGGGGCCTGAAGTATCGTACACCCAAATAGATGGGTTTTTTTCTGCGCTTTTACTCGTAGTTGTGTCGCTTTGACGAATTTCACGCATAGGTACGCGGAGATCGGAACGCGATCCTTGCACATAGATTTTCCGGGAATTCGGTAGCGGCTTAATCGCCGCAGCATCGACTTGCGCAGAAGTATTGGAAAAAAGCTTTGGGTTTAAAATTGAATTCATAAAATAATCGCTCCTTAAAAAATGCCATAAAGAGCAGGGGTTCAATCCCAGCTTCCCTACGGCGGCATTATCCGCGTCAGGTATTAAGGGACTTTCTCACCAGAAATCAGATAATTCTGAAAACGGACCCCTAGCCGATGCTGTGAAGCTAATGGAAATATGAAATAATTGCAAGTCTTACTCTTAAAATTAAAAAAAACGGATGATCACAATGAATCTCGAAATCGAAGAAACCCGATCTCTTATGGTAGTACAGCAAATTCGTCCATGGTATGTTTTGGATGATAGTGTTTTGGATATGCTATATAAAATTAAACGTGAAGATTTCGTTCCCCATGAAAATCGCTCACTGGCTTTTGTTGATATGAAAATCCCTTTAGGATATGGGCAAATCATGCTTGAACCCAAAGTTGAAGCACGTATTTTACAGGAACTAAAAATTACCAAAAACGATAAAATTTTAGAGGTTGGTAGCGGCAGCGGCTATATGACCGCACTATTAGCTGAAAAAGGCAATCACGTATACAGCGTGGAAATCTTGCCAGAACTTAAATTACTGGCAGAAAAAAATCTAAAAGGGTATAACATTCAGAATGTCACGCTTGAACAAGGCGATGCTGCACAAGGATGGACTAAATATGCCCCTTATGATGTCATCGCGCTCACCGGATCGACTCCAGTACTGCCGGAAGTTTTTAAACAAAGCTTGAATATTGGTGGTCGCCTGTTTGCAATTGTCGGAGAAGATCCAGTCATGCAAGCTTTGTTGATTACGCGTACTGGATTAACTGAGTTTACAACTCGCAATCTTTTTGAAACCAGTATCACTCCCCTAATGAATGCACAACAACCGGAAAAATTTTTATTTTGAATCTCTACAAAAACTTAGCTACGGTAACCATCAAAGCGAGCTTACTATTGGTACAGTCTCATTGATTCCACGAAGCTATCGGAAATCAATATGAAACTGTGGCAACTGATTCTAGTCGCATTCATCATTGCCTTCTGGCATCCCCTGCTCGCAGCGGCGGATTTGATGGGGGTATACCAAGATGCGTTGGCACACGATGCGCAGTACCGTTCAGCACGAGCTATTTATGAAGCAACCCAAGAAAAGACGATTCAGGGTCGAGCCGGCTTTTTACCGAATATTGGAGTTTCTGCGGCTCGCTCTATTCAACAAATCAACCCAGGAAAAGTAATTTCCTCTACTACAGGGATGCCGGTTAATCCTCCTGAAAATACTATCCATACGGGAAGCGTTGTCGTGACTGCAACGCAACCGCTGTTTCGTATGGAAAACATCATTATCTACCAGCAATCGAAAACAGAGGTAAGTCGAGCCGATGCGCAATTTATCGTGGCTGGACAGGATTTGATTTTACGCGTTTCACAAGCCTATTTTGATGTCTTGGATGCACAAATCGATATAGAAGTCGTTGAAACACAGAAAAAAGCCATCCAAAAACAATTAGAGCAAGCCAAGCGTAATTTTGAAGTAGGCACTGCCACTATTGTAGATACCAATGAAGCGCAAGCACGTTACGATTTAACGCTATCGCAAGAAATTGCTGCCCGGAATGCGCTGGAAATCCGGAAGCGCACGCTGCAAAGTGTCACGACCCACTTTCCTGAGCATCTGACAGGTGCGAAAGAAATTATCTCTGAATTGACAGGGTTGAAATACAAAACCATGGACGAATGGGTGCAAGTCGCTGAATCACAAAACTTTACGTTAAAAATACAGCAGGCTGCCTATGAACTAGCACTTCAGGAGGTTAAAAGAATCAACGCGCAACACTATCCAACATTAGATTTGGTTGCCCAATATAGCGCTCAAGAAAATGTGGGTGCAGCAATTACCGGCCGCGGTATTGATCTCATATCAAAATCCATTGGAGTACAACTCAATGTCCCGATATTTCAAGGCTTTTCGGTACAGTCCAAGGTTCGTGAAGCAATAGCGTTAAAAGAAAAGTCCTACCACGATTTGGAAAATACCCGACGCAACATTACCTTACAAGTGCGCCAACAGTATCTGAATGTTACCAACGGTATTGCACAAGTCAAAGCACTTAAACAAGCTTACAAATCTAGTCAAACACAGTTGGAATCAACAATGTTGGGGCAACAAGTTGGCGTCCGAACCGAGGTCGATGTTTTAAATGCACAACAACAAATGTATGCTGCCAAACGTGATTTAGCCAAAGCTTATCACAGCTATTTAATGTCACGGTTACGCTTAACCGCAGAAACCGGTGAGTTAGATGAAGACGCTTTGATACAAGTCAATGCTATGCTGGTTAAGTAGTCATTCTTACGAAATTAATTCGCGCAGTTTTTACCAAACCGCAGATTCTTTTATTTGTTTATTGGATTAATTGCTGATAGATTACAGGCAACACATGAGAGAGTCGGTCTGGTCGAGCCACAATCGTATAGCCACCCCTACCAAACAAATAAGGAAAATAATCCTGTGCTTTGTGGTCTATCGTAATCCCAAACACGGACAAGCCTGCATGACGAGCCTCAATAATAGCTTGTCGGGTATCTTCAACACCATAACGACCTTCGTAATAATCGAGATCGTTCGGCTTGCCATCGGTCAGGAGCAGGAGCAGGCGATGCCGTTCAGTACGATGTTTGAGAAGTTTGCTGGTATGTCGCAAAGCTGCACCCATACGTGTGTAATACCCTGGGCGTAATGCTGCGATACGCCGAAGTAAGCGAGCATCAAATGCCTCAGTAAAATTTTTCACTTCAGTGACACGCACATAATCCCGCTTGCGTGACGTAAACGTGTAAATGGCGAATGTATCGCGACAAGTGGCAAGTCCTGTCGCAAGCGTGATTAATGCCTCTTTTTCAATATCAAGAATCCGCCTACCACCAATCCAACTATCTGTGGATAAGGAAACATCCATCAGAATGGCAACGCTCAAATCACGAGACTGCTGCCGTGTATCAAGGTAGATTCGGTCCGAACTATTACCGGTTGCATGCAGATCACATCTTGCACGTACTAAAGCATCCATATCGAGCTCAGTGCCATCCAATTGACGATGAAGCCTTTCACGTTTTGGCCGTAGCGCCTCAAATTGACGGCGAATTTTGCGAAAACGCTTTTTCGCCTGAAGATCGGGTTCCCACTGTTCAGCACTTTCAGTTGCGTGCTGAAAGATAATCCGACATTGTTGGGCATGATACTGTTTACGCCTGAAATCCCATTCCGGATAAACCAGTTCGGAAATTAATATCGCCGGATCGACATCGCCTGGCGAGAGATCCAAATCAAACTTCAATCGAGTAGCAACACGCTGCTCATTAGGACTTAGCGTAATTTCTTCCAGTTTTTCCGCGGCATCTTTAGCGGTATCCTCTTCATCGTCCTGTACCGCTCGATTAACATTGACCATTTCGGACCAACTCATCAATTTCTCGAAACGATTCAATAACAACGGGTCATCGCGCGTACTTTGATCTTGTTTTTCCCAGCGGCTTTTTTTATTGCGCTGTTTTTCATTGGTCTCGGCACTATGTGCTGAATGATCATCCAAATCATCCGGCTTAGCATTTTCAGACTTTAGATGAGCACTTATTTTCCCCCATAGCGGCACCGGTAAAAAGGTACGATAATTTCTAGTAGCATGCCATTGTGTAAAATCGGGCACTGGCTGTTGGATAGCTTGTAAAAAAATACTTCCTAATGTATCCATGTATGGTTGCGCTCCCAACATTACCTGAATTACGTTCTCGACAGCTTGCTCTTGTGCTGTCAGTGAACGCTGAGGCCGTGACTCCTTGATGGCGATACAAAGCCTGCGGTAGCTTTGAGCCAACCTTGGATAACGCTGATTAGTATGGGTACTTATCCAGTAAGCCTGGTGCAAAAAAGCAAGATCGGCTTGCAAAAGATCAGAGCGCTTTAACGACGACGAACAGTTCAAGTCGTTCGCTGTAGCGAAAAACACAGCGAGCCAAAAATAATGTTGTCGATTTAAGTCATTGTCTGAAAAATAATCGAGTGTTTCTGGAAGCAGCATGCGCTCTGCGTTGCATTCAATCGGAGCAATTGATTCTTGCATCATACCGAGACGTTGACGCAGCATCAGTCGATGTTCTGACGATTGCTGCGCTCCTGCAATAATACCCACACCTGGTGCGCCGCCCATTCCACGAAAAAAAACACCGAGTGCAACGCGCACGTTATCCAATGACACAGCCGCCTCCGGATAGCGCTGATAGCTAGGAGATTTACCAATCATGCGGTGCCATAAGTGACCGACCTGTTCCTCCAGTTCGGTAAATTCAAGCCATTTCATTATCGACCAAACGTCGCGTCAATTAACTCCAACAATCCTTGTTTCACTTCCGGGTCGTCGCACAATGGTTCTACTAGTGCCGCTTCAGCAGCTTGATAGGGATTGAGGCCATTCTTCAATAACGTAGCGCAGTAGATCAACAACCGTGTAGATACAACCTCTTCCAGATCAACATCTTTCAATGCGCGCAACCGTTGGGCCAGTGCAGCGAGGGAAATACACTGTGATTCGGGTAAGCCACTTTCCGTGGCGATGATTTGAGCCTCGATAGCAGGTGGGGGAAAGTCAAAGCTAATAGAAATGAAGCGCTGGCGTGTACTAGGCTTTAGGGATTTCAGAATGTTCTGATAGCCTGGGTTGTAAGATACTACCAACATGAATTGATGCGGAGCTTTCAGTAATTCGCCAGACCGTTCCAAAGGTAAAATCCGTCGGTCATCTGTCAATGGATGCAGCACAACCGTCACATCTTTACGTGCTTCTACGATCTCATCCAGATAACAGATACCACCTTCTCGGACAGCGCGAGTCAATGGTCCATCAACCCATTTTGTTTCACCGCCTTGCAGCAAGTAACGCCCTGTCAAATCCGCCGCTGTCAAATCATCGTGGCAAGAAACTGTATGTAATGGCCGCCCTAGGCGAGCAGCCATGTGCGTAACAAATCGAGTTTTACCACAACCGGTTGGTCCTTTAATCAACAGCGGTAAGCCTTCTCGATAGGCAGTTTCAAACAATGCGCATTCATGACCAATTGGTCGGTAAAATGGAATCTCTGTTATCTGCGGATCATATGCAGCGCCAACAGTCTTTTGAACGATTCTGTGATCGATCATCGGTTGTTAATGTGTGTGCTTCGATGTCAAGGCCTGTTCACGTGCTGGGCCTAACGCCGAATAAATAAACATCAGTGCACCAATGATAAAAAACACTCCAGCCCCCAAACGTAGCCAGTAAAATAATTCGATTTGCGATTGTACTTTCATGTATCCCATCTCCAGCACACGCTGCAAATGCGTTTGCAGGATACCCGCGAATACCAATGCAAACGTAATACCGATCATGGCGGCATTCATAAGCCAGAAGCTCCAAATATTCAAGGTTTGATTGAAGGGCTGTAGTTTGCGCAACGCAGGTAGCGCATAAGTGAAGAACGCCAAATTCAGCATCACATAAGCACCATAAAAAGCCAGATGGCCATGTGCAGCCGTCAGTTGTGTGCCATGCGTATAGAAATTAATCGATGGAAAGCTGTGCATGAGGCCAAGCAGTCCAGCGCCAATGAAAGCCATGACCGGACAACCCAAGCTCCAGAGAATAGCTGCTTTGTTAGGATGATCTCGGCCACTTTTCTTGACTAAGTAAAAAGCCCATAACATCATGGCAAAAAATGGAACAACTTCTAAAAAAGAAAATATAAGACCAATCCAGTGCCAGTATTCTGGCGCACCGATCCAGTAGTAATGATGGCCCGTTCCAAGCAAACCACTAAACAATGAAAAACCGACAATGACATACAACCATTTTTCAATCACTTCGCGATCAACGCCAGTTAATTTGATCAGCAAAAATGCCAACATGGCTGCCATAATGAGTTCCCATACGCCTTCCACCCATACATGCACGACCCACCACCAATACAGTTTATCGACAGCAAGATTATCGGGGTTATAAAACGCAAACATAAAGAAAATTGCCGCACCCCATAAACCCAATAACAACACAACAGACACGACCGTTTTGCGTCCTTTGAGCACAGTCATGGTGACATTATAAATGAATATCAAAAAAGCAATAACCATTAAGACTTTGACCAAGAAAGGCTGCTCCAGAAATTCCCGTCCTTCGTGAATGCCCAAAAGATAACTACCTACCGCAGCTAACGCCGCAAAAACAAAAATGCCCAGTTGCAACCACGCCAGTTTAGGGCTATGAATTTCCCGTTCACTTTCTTCCGGAATCAAAAAATAACTGGCGCCAAAATAACCGAGCAACAACCAAACCAGCAGCGCATTGGTATGAATCATCCGGAAAATGTGAAAAGGTACGGCTTCCGAAAGAAAATTTGGAAATACGTAAACAGTACCAGCCAACAAACCAGCCAAAATCTGAACCAGGAATAAAGCAAGAGCAGCTATAAAATAGGGGAAGGCAAGCCCCTGTGAATCATATTTCATTGATATGTCTCCTAAGACTGTATCTAAGTAAATAGAATAACTTGAATGATCAGATGTTAACCAGAAACATTGGGTGGCCAGCCAAGGGTATTGATACGACTCGTCCATTCGAGAAAATCTATCAAATCATCCAGTTCCTGCTCGCTTAAATTAAACTGGGGCATTTGTCGCCGTCCTTCAATACGGGTCGGCTGTGCGCGCATCCATGCCTTAAGTCCTAATCGAGCCCCTTCCGGGCTCTGCTTGCCGCCGTAGCGAACCCAAACATTACCCAATTCGGGAGCAAAATAAGCGCCTTCCCCAAGTAAAGAATGGCAATTAATACAAGAATGACGCTCCCATACATGCTTACCTCGCGCAACCGACTCTGTCAGCGTAGATTCATCAGTCGCCGTATTAACCATGTAAAAATGACTGTGAATGGTTAAAACTGTGAAAGCTACTAGAAAAAAAATAGAGCCACCGTAGAAAATATTACGTGCGGCTGATTTGGTTAAATATTCGGCCATATTAATGTTACTCCTGATTGGCAGACATTAAAAACCTCTTTAGCATAGAGGAGTATTATCCATAATAATCAAATGGATATGTTGTTTTCATCGAATCCGGACTTGATTCTAGCTTAAATGTTATAAGAATAAAAGCTAAAGAAGTATCGATAAACTCGTCAAGTCAGCAAGGTACAAAGCGAATAAAACATAAGAAATGAAATCTATCATAGGGATAGAAGAACCCTCGAACACAACCAAAGCAGTAATTATGATCTAAAATTTATCAACCTCATAAACCTCTTGCGCTTTTCAAGTGTTTGCAGAAATGATTAAGTAAGTTTTTCTTGAGGTTTTGCTTCAGGGACATCGCGCACATGTAAATCAAGCTGCGGAAAGGAAATTTCAATATGATGCTCATCGAATAATCCAAGAATCCGCGTATTCATTGCATCTTGAATCTCCGTGCGCAAATTAACCGTATCAACAAAAACACGCAATTCAAAGTCTAGCGTACTAGCACCGAATGCCATGAACCAACAAGATGGCTCCGGTTCTTTCAATACTCGCTCATCCTCTTGTGCAGCTTGTAGCAATAATGCGCGTACCTGGTTGACATCAGAATCATAGGCAACACCAACACGAATAATAACCCGTGTAATGTTATCGGTTAGCGTCCAATTGGTAAGCTGTCCGGTAATAAATGTTTTATTAGGAATAACGATTTCCTTATTATCAAAATCCAAGATCGTTGTTGCCCTAGTTCGAATTTTAGTTACTCTACCGGAAAACTCATCGACGGTAATAAGATCCCCTACGCGAAACGGTCTTTCAAACAATAGAATAATACCGGAAACAAAGTTAGCAAAAATTTCCTGTAACCCAAACCCAAGTCCAACAGACAACGCGGCGGCCATCCATTGCAATTGTGACCAACGCATTCCGAAAAAGCCCAAACCCAAAACTGTTCCTCCAATTACAATCGCATAACGCAAAACACTCGTTATCGCATATCGCGATGCGGCATCAATGCGGATATGCGACAACAAACTGATTTCAATTAATCCAGGCAGATTTCTCGCACCAGCCACTGTTATCATTAGCGTAATCAATCCAAAAATGAATGCCATCAAAGTCACGGGCTTCGTTGTGATCTGTCCATCCGGTCCGGTTTCACTAAAATCCCATAGTTCAATCTCATCCAGCTTGGCAACCGCAGGCAAAATTGAAACCCAGACCCAAGTCAATCCTACGATCAGTAAAGTAATACGCAATACACTCAATAAGCGGCCTGTCTGTGTATTGACTTGCTCCAAAGTGACATTTTCGCTTAACTCGGGTGTAACAACGCCGCTGGATTCCTCAGCGGCTTCAGCCGCCAAGCGACGTTCCTCCAGACGGTGCAACGCTAGGCGCCTCTCTCCCAGCAAAAACCACCGCGCCAACATGGCGCCAATCAATGCAATTGCAACGATTACGCTAAAACTGGCCAAGGCAGATCGCAATATAATTCCAGCCGTATAGATATAGCCCGTCATTGCTAGCGTTGCCACAAAAATGAAAGCAAGAGGTAGCGACCACCGCAAAAACTTTCTTAAGCTTGATGGTTCACTGACTGCGCCTCGAACTACCCAGAGCTTGCCAACATCCAGTACACGCCAGAGAACCCAAGCTAATACGATACAACACGCCACAATGGCTATGCGCGCTTGCACATCAATGGCTAAATCAACGCGACGAATAAAAGCTAAATTACCGACAAAATAGAGAAATAGTACAATAGCCGTTGATAGTGGTAACCATTGACGCAATACTTCTCGTCTTTGTTTTGTCCACCGGAAATGCGCTTGAGCAATTCCTTTGTCCTTATTTACCCAGAACAGTAGCGCGGCGGCAAATAACGGTGCTATCACTCTCATGAGTGCGAGCCCCAAAGAATGGCTAAAACGCCCTGGACTGCCAATATTTTGCAATAGCAGCCCTAGTGCCGCTAAAATGGAAGGATATAGCAAAGCTCCTATAATAGTCCAAATCAATGCTCGTATCGTAACCGTATAACTATCTTTACGGATTTGATAAGTGCTCTCAGCAAGTGCTGCAATCCGTGATGGCGCACGCCTTCGCAATTCAATTAGTACGATGATGAGCAATAAAGCGATCACCCAGGGTAGCGGATCTCGATGGAAACTCTGTAAACTTAGTTCCAACGTCATAGCATAACGCGATGGTTTGATTAAATCATGAAAACCTTCGGACACTTTCTCTAACCACTTGTTATCGACCATGCCATGACTTGGAATCCACAGCAAATGACGGCTCAACATTTGCTGTAAATCTTGTGTCACGCGAATTTGTTCTTGCAATTCATGTTCACTTTTTTCCAGAGTCGAAATACGTTTTTGAGACAATGAATCTTGCATCACTAACAGTTCAGCACGCTTCTGCAAAAGTGAGACCAATACATGATGCGTATTGCCATTTGTTTGCTCCAAACCATTTTTACTTGCAGCTTTATTGATCATGGCATCCGCCATATCATCAAAATCAACCAGATCCCGTTGCTGCTCATTCAAGACAATACGTTCCAGTCTCAAGTCCGACAAATCATCACGAATTGATTTTAAACGCAACTCTAAGCGCTCTGTCGGCCTTAACCGACGCTGTTCCCCCCAGAGCCAACGACCTACGCGTTCATTGATACCTCCTACATCGAGCCTTGCACGGCTATCTCGTAGGCTATCTGCGATATGTCTAAGTGCATACCCAATACTCGTCAGATCGCTTCGATCGTGCAACAACATTTCATTTTGATGCAACATCTTCTCGCCAATAACAAGGTTCTCATGCGCAATTGAAACCAAAAGTGGAACAGAGCCAATCAGATCCTGCTCTTGCTGCGCTAATTGACTGACCAAAGCTTTCAACTCAATACGACCACGATCTGAAATACGTTTCTGTAAATATTCCACGCGCTTTTCGTGCAATCCTTGCCGGAAATATAAATCCCGCAAAAGCGTTTCATAGAAACTTTGCCGTTGCGAAGCCGTACTTTGTTCCGCATTTTGCAAATCTATCGTCGCTTTTAATAAGCGCTGTTCGCTAATACGCCTTAACTTTCGTGCCTCGAATAAAGTTGTTGGTTCATCGTTCTGAATCACTACTGGTAATGACACATCATCCAACATGCGATGCAAAGAAGTGGTATCTTCACCCGTTTGGATAGAGTGCGATATCAACGCCGTCAATTTTTGCGTTGCTGCGAGTGTTTTGGTTTGTATATCTGCGATGGTGGTACGCTCTTGCTCAAGAAACTGCTCTAGCATAAAACCTTCGGCATTCTCCGGAATCCGTCTCGACCATTCCAAAAACTCTTGCTCTTGGTTGATGAGTAAATCCTTTTGCAGTCTACTTATTTTTTCTGGTTGCTCTGCCACTTCGGCTTGCAAAGCAGTTAAGTGCTCGTTAATCGTTATGATCTCTTCTTCTTTGGTTTTTGCTTCTTCCAAATGCCCCAAGGCCATTTGCTTCTGAGTTTCACCCATGGTGCTACGCTCCACCGCGTTCTTTGCTGCTGCAATATCTTTCATCAGCGAGGGCGGCTGCGATTGCGGTTGCGATTGTGGTTTCTGTTTCTGAGCGATTGCCGAATGAGGAAAAAAAACCGCTAGCGTTAACAAACTAAAAATGACTAAAAACAAAAATAATGTTCTGAATCTTAGTAGTGATTGGATTAACATGAATTCTTATGTTTGGAATGTTCTGAAAGATACTTATTTTAAAGATACCTTAATTAACTCAAATACAAAAGCCGCTTATAGGCAGCCGAAGAAGCACCCAACGCTATGAATTGATTGATGACTTCGTATGGTTACAGATATTATTTTAGTTACTACGCACTGACATTTGTTTTACAAAACACTAAAAAATCGATCTAATAAGCAATGTACTATTCAATTATTACTTTTATTGTTTGTTAAGTCTCAACATCCCATGCCTAGAAAGCCTAAAAAGAAAGTATTTGTCTTGGATACATCGGTTATTTTATACAACCATAATGCAATATACAGCTTTGAAGACAATAATATCGCAATTCCCATTACGGTACTGGAAGAACTTGATCACTTTAAGAAAGGCAACGATATTAAAAATTTTGAAGCAAGAGAATTTATCCGAATTATGGATAAATTGTCGTCCAATCATTCACTACAACAATGGATTCCCATTGACCGACCGAACCATGGTCATTTCAAAGTGTGTATGCAAGAGAAAGCCAATGGATTGGATGCCACCCAAGTATTTGGAGAAAATACCGCTGACCATCGTATTCTGAATGCCGTTATTTCACTCAGCGAAGAATATCCGGACAATAAAATAGTTTTGGTTTCGAAAGATATCAATTTACGCCTCAAGGCAAAGTCTCTCAATATCCCTGCAGAAGATTTTGAAACCGGAAAGATTAAAGATCTCGATTCGCTATACACTGGCAAAACAATCATAGACAAACTGCCTAAAGAAATTATAGACAGCGTCTATACCAATAATTTTTGCATGCCTGCTGATATAGGTCTGCAAGATCCTATACCCAATCACTACTTTATTCTAAAAAATGCTCGTGCTTCCGTTTTGGTCTTTTATAACCCAGTATCACAAAAAATCGAACGCATCCAAAAAGAATCCGCGTTTCGGATTACACCTAGAAACGCTGAACAAGTGTTTGCTTTACATGCAATTACGAATCCATATGTCAAACTTGTTACTCTGCAGGGCGTTGCAGGTACAGGAAAGACATTACTTGCTCTTGCTGGAGCATTAGATCAGAAAAGGCATTACAAGCAAATTTATCTAGCACGCCCAATTGTTCCTCTTAGCAATAAAGATATTGGCTTTTTACCAGGCGATATCATTTCTAAGCTTAATCCTTATATGGAACCCCTATGGGATAATCTTAAATTTATTAAAAGCTTGTTTACCGAAAAAGACAAGGAATTTAAACAGATTACGGATGCCGTTGATCAAGAAAAATTGAAGATTACACCTCTCGCTT
This sequence comes from Nitrosomonas sp. PY1, assembly GCF_022836435.1. NCBI lineage: Bacteria > Pseudomonadati > Pseudomonadota > Betaproteobacteria > Nitrosomonadales > Nitrosomonadaceae > Nitrosomonas > Nitrosomonas sp. PY1. The sequence goes on from NZ_BQXC01000001.1 coordinate 23,658, forward strand.
ATATTCGCGGACGCAGCATCTCGAATGTTTTTTTTATTGTCGATGAAGCACAGAACTTGACTCCGCACGAAGTGAAAACGATCATCACCCGTGCAGGAGAAAACACAAAAATTGTTTTTACGGGCGACATTTACCAGATAGATACCCCTTATCTCGACTCCCAAAGTAATGGATTATCTTATCTCATCGATAAAATCAAGCATCATGATATTTATGCACATGTACGGTTAGAAAAAGGTGAACGATCTAATCTTGCTAATTTAGCTAATCAATTATTGTAATTTAGCCAAGCTTACCTATAGTCGAGTTCAGCAAAGCTAACCGAACATCGTCTCAAACTTTACTAATACATCGGCTGCTAATGTTAGAATGCTTCTTGAAGCTGGCTAGACAGTCGCCGCTTGCGGTTTCATCAAGCAAGGGGAGGAAAGTCCGGGCTCCATAGAGTGGGATGGCGGCTAACAGCCGTCTGCCGTAAGGCAAGGAATAGGGCCACAGAGACGAACGTATTCAGTTACGGTGAAACGCGGTAACCTCCATCCGGAGCAAAACCAAATAGGCAGGCAATGACGCTACTCGCCGAGCCTGCGGGTGGGTTGCTTGAGCGTGTAAGTAATTACACGCCTAGAGGAATGACTGTTCACGACAGAACCCGGCTTATCGGCTAGCTTCACTTTCAAAATCTACGATCAAGGTCAAGTATTAATCATCAAAACGATATAAAATCAAGCGCAGCGTAAATACCTAACGATGGATATGACTACTTATAATTATTAGTAATGATTTTAAAACTCCTCAATAAAGTATTTAATCGTAAATCGTCTTATTACGAATCAGCCGCTCAGCCAATCGTTATCTCACGCCAACATCACGGAATTCAGCGCCTCCAAATTGATTCTTGTGCATTAAAAATCGTTACACAACTCCAACAAGCTGGCTATAACAGTTATATCGTGGGTGGTGCAGCTCGCGATTTACTATTTGGCTTTACCCCAAAAGACTACGATGTCGCCACTAATGCGACACCGGAGCAAATAAAACGTATTTTTCGTCGATCACGTATTATTGGACGACGTTTCAGGCTTGTTCATGTTATGTGCGGTTCTGATATTGTCGAAGTATCGACGTTTCGTGGGAGTTCAAAAATTGACGATGCGACTCAGACCGATCTGCATGGTCGGTTACTTCACGACAATGTATTCGGTACTCAAGAAGAGGATGCTGCGCGACGTGATTTTACAGTTAACGCGCTTTTATATGATCCCAATAAAGAAGAAATTATTGATTATGTGAGTGGATACGCAGATATCCAAGCTAAAAAACTTCGTATTATTGGAGATCCTGCACAACGTTACCGAGAAGATCCTGTGAGAATGCTACGGGCAATCCGGTTCGCGTCCAAACTGGGCTTACAAATTGATAATAGCACCGCACAACCGATTAGTGAATTGGCTCATTTATTGCAAAATGTACCGGCATCGCGGTTATTCGATGAAATGTTGAAACTATTATTATCGGGTCACGCTTTGGCATGTATTACCGAATTGCGCGCACGTGGCCTGCACCACGGCCTGTTACCCATGTTGGATGTCATTTTAGAGCAACCACTTGGTAAGCAATTCATCACTCTCGCATTAAAAAATACTGATGACCGAATCCAGCAAAACAAGCCAGTATCAGCAGGATTTTTATTTGCCACATTACTGTGGCATGAAGTGCTATCGAATTGGAATGCCTTACGTAGTCGAGGTGAAAAAACTTTTCCAGCACTATTTAATGCAATCAGCCAGACACTTGCAATTCAACACAACAAACTTGCGATCCCACAACGTTTTGATACGATTATGCAAGAAATCTGGACCCTACAACCCCGTTTTGAAATGCGTATAGGTCGTAGACCTTTTCAACTGATCGCTCACCCGCGTTTTCGATCCGCATATGATTTTATGCTACTGCGCTGTGAAAGCGGTGAATTCGATATTGAGCTAAAAACTTGGTGGGAGGATTTCTTAAGCGCCGACCCTGAAAAACGTGAAAAGATGCTCGTTAAATCACCGTTGACAAAAACTAAAAGACGGCGACGGAGAAAAAAAGCTGCGACACAAACAGGTACTTCCCCAGTTACTACCGTAGGTGTTAATCAGTAGCGCCGCAATGAATAGTAAAAAGAAATGGAGTGAAGCTTTTATTGCACTAGGGAGTAATTTAGAAAAACCTATTCAGCAAATTCAAGAAGCATTCGAAGAACTGGCACATATTCCCGAAACGCAATTAATAAAACAATCTTCATTGTATCAAAGCGCACCAATCGGACGATTGAATCAGCCTGATTTTGTCAATGCGGTCGTAAGGATCAAAACGCATTTAACACCACACGAATTATTCGATGAACTAATGGCCATTGAACAAATACACGGCCGCGTTCGGGAATCCTTAAACGCTCCACGCACATTGGATTTAGATCTTTTGCTATATGATATTTTAACTTTTCAAGATAAGCAGCTAATTATCCCTCACCCACGCATGTTTCAACGTGCATTTGTGTTAGTTCCATTACAAGAAATCGCCCCGGATTGTTTTATACCAGGTCATGGTTCGATTTCTCAGTTGGTCGCGGCTTGCTTCGATCAAAAGATACAATCTATTTCTCTAGAAAATTGATTTTTCATTAGTTTTTGACGTTAGTACGTATATACAACGGAATACAAAATTAGTTTATCCGTGATTCACCTTGTTTGTATAACGATTCTTAACGTATGGAGCATTTATGATGATGAGAAAATATATCATTACTGTTTTGATTGCGATTTATGCAATACCAGCTTTAGCAAGTAACACTGGGGCTTCGGTCAGTATCGGACAATCAGGGGTTTATGGTCAAATTCATTTGAACAATCAGTATCCCAATCCACAATTAATTTACTCAAATCCAGTTACGGCCATACATTCTGCCGGTGTTCCACAACAACCTGTTTATCTTCATGTTCCTCCAGGTCACGCAAAGAAATGGAATAAACACTGCCACCGCTACAATGCATGCGGCCAACCAGCTTATTTTGTTCAAGAAAAATGGTACAACGATGTATATCGACTACATTCTCATAATCAGAACAGCCATTCTGATCGACGCACTACTGTAGCAAATCGTAATGGCCATCGCAAACCGTCCAATATTGCTACGAACAGTAGGCAAGGTAATCAAAAACATTTAGGCCAAGCTAACAACAAGCAGCATAAAAAACGCGAACAGAAGCAACTTCACCAGAAAAACCCTAACAAAGGCGGTCGAAAAGATCGATAGCTTAGAGAGATATTCAAGCTCAATACTCGCCCATTAGGGCGAGATTCTCTTCTCCTACAAAAAAATAGGTTTTCTTATCCATCAAGTAATATCTCTATCACAAATTTCATTCGGTGAAATCTTTAATTCAAGTTGCTTATTTCCTGCTTTAGCTTATTTTTACAGTGTATCTCTTTACCTGATAAATCAAGCATTCCCGTTGCTCGCATACATTCGTTATAGTCAAATAGAATATCGGCCTTTTTTTGTGCATGATCTATTGAAATGGCCAGATTATTAACATACTTAGCGATCTTTTTAAGATCTGCCTCATCGATACGCGCGCCGATACCTTCTACAGTTTGTTTAGTGGCATCGAGTTTTTGTAACGATTCTTTATTGGTTTTATTGACTTGTTCTGCAAAAGCCTGATTAGCTTTATTAGAATAATCTCTTAATTCATCAATATTTTTTTGTGTAATATCGGATAATTTCTCTTGGTAATTACTTAGTTCAGATTGCACAAAGTTATTTACATTATTTCTAAAATGATCCAATGATTTATCGATTTCCAGTTTAAAGTTTTGCATTTTTTCAGAAATCATTTGATTGATTTCATTATCCAACCGTTTTTCTAACGATTCAGAAATTTTTTCAACAGGTGGCTGAGATGCAATAATTTGCATCTTTGATTCATTTAAATGTGCTTTAATATCGCTAGCAAACGACCGTTGGAATTGCTGTTGTTTATTATCAATTTGATTCTGAGAGTTTTTTTCATTTTCAGAAAGCAACCAAGACACAAAGATTAAATCCTTTTTTTTGTTGGTATCCATACCATGCAACATATCGTCTAAGACATTAGCAGAAACATCCGTATCTCCCGCCACCAAGATGTTGGTATGATGCAAATTGGCTGAATTCAATAAATCTTGTAACTTAATTTGGACTTCTTTGATATTCACATTGGCTCGATCAATCTGAGTGGATTGACGAAGCAATTCATAGGGCAAGTAAGTCAAAGCAACAACAATGCACGCTAGCAGAGCAAGCTTGCGCCCATTTCTATTTTTTATTCGAAAACACAGCACAAACACAATCACCAGCAATGCTATCGCAGGTGCGAGAATCAACAATACCTCGAGCCACTCTCGGCCCATTAAAATATTCGCTGAAATAAAATTCAGTGCTTTATTAATCAGTTCACTCATTTAAAATTTCTCCAAACCTCAATCCGATGTATTTGTCACTAATTTTTTAAGATGACAAAACAACTTTAAACATCAATATTCACTGCCCGCAATGCATTTTTCTCAATAAAAGCTCGGCGTGGTTCGACCACATCGCCCATGAGCGTAGTAAAAATTTCATCGGTCAAAATACTATCATCAATTTGTGCGCGAAGTAGGCGGCGGTTTTGAGGATCCATGGTGGTTTCCCAAAGCTGTTCCGGATTCATTTCACCCAGACCTTTGTAGCGTTGTACATTGATGCTTTTTTTCACTTCTTCCAGCAACCACTCTAGTGCCGGCTTAAATTCATATACGGCTTGCTTACGTTCGCCTCTTTGAATATAAGCGCCTTGGCCAAATAATCCTTGAAATAGTTGTGCTGTTTTTTGGATCTGCGCATAATCGGCGCTCTCAAGAAAATCATTATCCAAGTAACTCGTTAGTATATTGCCATGTGACATGCGCATGATTTTAAGTCGAAAACGTTCGTGAACTTGATCAAATTCCGCAACAATCTGTACATCCTTAACACGTGCAGCTAATTTCACTGCACTGTCGTTTGCTGTTTGTTCACTACTCAAATTCACATCTGGTTGACGCAGCAAAGCATGCATAATGTGACTATCAATGACCTGGCTCATACGCTCGATTACGGCTTCGGCTAAAATATATTCTGTTGCCATTTTTCCCAACGTATCGCCTGCCATCGGTGGCTTTTCTTCATGAAGAAAAAGCTCTGCACCATCTAAAGCCAAACTTAACATGTACGCTTTAAGTTCATTGTCATCTTTGACGTAACGCTCCTTTTTTCCTTGCTTAACTTTATATAAGGGTGGCTGTGCAATATATACATGACCTCTTTCAATCAACTCTGGCATTTGCCGATAAAAAAAAGTCAATAATAGCGTACGGATATGAGAACCATCCACATCCGCATCAGTCATAATAATGATTCGATGATAGCGTAATTTATCCGGATTAAATTCATCTTTACCAATGCCTGTACCCAGCGCTGTAATTAAAGCAATAATTTCCTGTGATGAGATCAATTTATCAAAACGGGCTTTTTCAACGTTTAAAATCTTACCTTTAAGCGGCATAATCGCTTGAAATTTACGATCCCGACCTTGTTTTGCAGAGCCTCCCGCAGAATCACCTTCGACTAGATAGAGCTCGCATAACTCCGGGTTCTTTTCCTGACAATCAGCCAACTTACCTGGTAACCCCATACTATCTAGCACGCCTTTTCGGCGCGTTAATTCACGTGCTTTTCTAGCAGCCTCACGAGCTCTAGCAGCTTCAATGATTTTATTGCAAATAGTTTTTGCATCGATGGGGTTCTCCAATAAATATTCTGAGAACTTTTGTGAAACAATTTCTTCTACCACTGGGCGAACTTCTGAAGAAACAAGTTTTTCCTTAGTTTGCGACGAAAACTTAGGTTCAAATAGCTTTACCGACAACACACACGACAATCCTTCGCGCATATCATCACCGGTAGTTTCAATTTTGGCCTTTTTAGCCAATTCATTTTTCTCAATATAGTTATTGAGCGTACGCGTCATCGCTGCACGCAGTCCGGTCAAATGAGTCCCACCGTCTTTCTGAGGAATATTATTAGTAAAACACAATACTTGTTCGCTGTAGCTGTCATTCCATTGCATGGAAACTTCCACAGCAATATTTTCTTTGGTGCCAATGGTATAAAAAATCGTTGGGTGCAATACTGTTTTGCTACGATTTATATATTCGACAAAATTCTTGATACCGCCGGTAAATGCAAAAATTTCTTCTTTACCAGCGCGTTGATCGATCAAGTGAATTTTTACGCCATTGTTAAGAAAGGATAGCTCACGTAAGCGCTTAGCAAAAATCTCGTAGTGATATTCGACATGACCGAAAATTTCTTCACTAGCTAAAAAATGAACTTCGGTACCATGCCTTTCGCTTTCACCAGTAACCTCTAGTGGCTTGACCGGTACCCCCATGCGAAATTCCATATGATGAATTTTTCCATCGCGGCGAATAGTTAACTTCAACCATTCAGACAACGCATTAACTACTGACACACCAACACCGTGTAGACCGCCTGATACTTTATAGGAATTATCATCGAACTTTCCACCTGCATGTAACTCCGTCATGACAATTTCCGCAGCAGAACGCTTCAAATCATCATCTTGTTTAATACCGGTTGGAATTCCGCGTCCATTATCTAATACACTGATAGAACTGTCTGGGTGCAAGGTCACTGTAATTTCATCGCAGTGACCCGCGAGCGCTTCGTCAATTGCATTGTCAACCACTTCAAATACCATGTGATGCAGTCCTGTACCATCGCTAGTATCTCCGATGTACATGCCAGGGCGCTTACGTACAGCATCCAAGCCTTTTAATATTTTGATGCTGTCAGAACCATAATCGTTTGGCATCTCTTTCGGTTGACTACTGTTTGGATCGCTCATTGGTTTTGTCTTAAACGCTATTAATGAAAAAATTTAAAGAGATACATGAAAAATCGTGAAACCTTTCAGCTTGACTAAATTCTCATGGGCATGACGATATATTTAAAAGCTTTTTCTTCTGGAATCGTGATCAATACGCTGGTATTGGCATTTTCAAAGGCACATTGCACCGTTTCGCTACTGACATTGTTTAGTAAATCCATCAAATAGTTTACGTTTAAGCTGATGTCGATCGATTCGTCATTATACTGAATTGCTAATTCCTCTTGCGCATCTTCTTGCTCATTGTTTTTACAAGTAATACATAAGTTATCTTTACTGATAAGCAACCGTACGCCACGGAATTTATCACTTTGATTTGATAGTATGGAAACACGCTGGAGCGCTTGTAAAAAAGCAATACGACTGATATCAAAAAATTTTTTATTTTTAGTAGGAATTACTCGATTGTAATCGGGAAATTTACCATCAATGATTTTCGATATTAATGTGATATCGGAAAATGCGAAACAAATTTTGTTTTGGAAATACTCAATATGGATAAGATCATCAGTATCCGTAAGTAATTTTGATAATTCCAAAACAGTTTTACGTGGCAGGATGACCTCTTGTTTCGTTAGTTTTTCTTGTAGTGAAGTAGCTGTATATGCTAATCGATGACCATCCGTACCTACACAAATGAATTGATTATCTTCTGCCAACAATAATAATCCATTCAGATAGTAACGAATATCTTGTTGTGCAATGGAAAACTGTACGTGATGCAGTAGTTTTTTTAATTCTTTTTGTTTAAGTGTCAAGGAAGTTGTTACAGGGATTTGCTCTGTCATTTCGGGAAAATCTTCTGCCGGTAGAATTTGTAGATTGAATACACTTTTACCGGATTTAACATGCAGATGATTGTCTTTACGTGTCAACGAAACCTCAGCGGTAGCATCTAATGATCTAAGAATATCTTGAAGCTTTTTAGCAGCAACCGTTAGAGAAAAAATTTGCACATCCGCTTTATCTTTAGGTACTGCTGTTTTAATCTGAATTTCAAGATCAGTGGCCAAAAAATAGGTCTTATCTTCGGTTTGACGAATCAATACATTCGATAGTATAGGCAGTGTTTGTCGACGTTCTACAATTCCTGTGACCGTTTGTAATGGTTTTAGTAGTGTATCTCGATTAGTTTTTATTAATAGCATTTGTATATAAAAAATAATAATTAAACTAAAGTACTAACAACTTCTGTATTATTTAAAAAATTTTATTTCTATCAAATAGATAATTTTAAAATATAGTATGTATAGTTGTTGTAAAGCAATTGGATAATTTGTGGATAAGTAAGCGAGAATAATTTATTGTCGAGTTATACACAAATTGTTAACCTGATATCCACTAACCTCGTAAAATAAGGATTAATGCATTAAAATCACGACTTATCGTGGGATCTGACATACGTAGCTCATTAATTTTCTTACAGCCATGTAAGATAGTGGTATGGTCTCTACCACCAAAAGCTTCTCCGATATCAGGTAGGCTTAGAGAAGTTAACTCTTTAGCAATAGACATGGCCATTTGCCTTGGTCGTGCGACAAGGCGGGAACGCTTCTTAGAGTACATTTCAGAAACCTTGATTTTGTAGTAGTCTGCAACGGTTTTTTGAATATTTTCCACCGATATCTGCCGACTTTGTACTGCTAATAAATCCTTGAGCGCTTCTTTTGCTAAATCCAATGTGATTTCCTGATTGATAAAACGTGAAAAAGCTAACACACGTTTCAATCCACCTTCTAATTCCCGAACATTGGAGCGAATATGCTTAGCAATAAAAAAAGCAACGCTTTCATCGAGCTTGATTTTTTCCAGTTGTGCTTTTTTAAGCAAAATTGCTACGCGCATTTCGAGTTCTGGTGGTTCAACTGCAACGGTTAAGCCCCATCCAAAACGTGAAACTAAACGTTCTTCTAAGCCAGAAATTTCTTTAGGGTATGAATCACAAGTGATGATCACTTGTTTATGTCTTTCCACCAATGCATTGAATGCATAAAAAAATTCTTCTTGCGTGCGGTTTTTTCCACCAAAAAATTGCACGTCATCTACTAATAGCACATCAAGTGAATGATAATATAATTTAAACTTATCAAAAGCTTTGTGTTGATAGGCACTGACCACATCTGAAACATACTTTTCTGCATGTACATACCGAATTTTGGCATCTTTGTTACCACTAACAATGTGATTTCCAATGGCTTGAATTAAGTGGGTTTTGCCTAATCCTACGCCACCGTATATAAACAGCGGATTATAGGCAATACCGGGAGACTGTGAGACTTGCATTGCGCCAGCCCGAGCAAGTTGATTAGCTTTTCCGGTAACGAAATTATCAAAAGTAAAATTTGGATTTAAGCGACTTAGATTCTTTTTATTTGCACCGTATGGATTATTACTATTGGATGAATCTGTATCGCGAAGGTGCATTACAGACTCTGGGGGCGTAGAAATAATTGGTTGAGGTAAAGGTGGCGGTGTTTGAAGTGCATTATTTTTTACTTCAACGGGCTCTGAGAGCTTTAAATTAAATGCGATTTCTTTGGCAAAATAGTTTCGTGCCATTATTTCAATATGATGAATAAAGTTATCTCTTACCCACTGTGACACAAAGCGATTTGGTGCGATTAGTACAACACCTTCATCACTGTTTGAGGTGGGATCGATTTGTAATGGCTTAATCCAAGTATTAAATTGCTGCGCATTTAATTCTTTTTTGAAATGATCAAGGCAAGAAAGCCAAAAAGTATTTAGCGATTGCATAACCCTAAGATATTGATTTAATATAACTTATAGTTGGATAACTATCATAAATAGAACAAGGAACCGAAAATTTCACTTTATACTTCTATATTGTCTATTAATCGAGTTTTGGCGAGCCATGCTGCTACCAATACTACTAAAGGTTCGATACGATAACAGGCAGGAGACAGCGAAGCACGATCACAAATTTGAACGTAGTCTACTTTCCATCCAAGCTCTGTCAAACGCTGTGTAGCTTCTTCTTGCAATACTTGAAAATCTTTATTGTTCGAAATAATTTCTTTTTTGATGTGAAGTAGTGTTTGATAAAGATTACTTGCTTCAATGCGTTGTGACGGGTCTAAATATTGATTTCTTGAGCTGAGCGCTAGCCCATCTGATGCACGAACAGTTTCTCCAGCAATGATTTCAATCGGCAAATTGAGTTGCTTGACCATTTCTTGCACCATGTACAGTTGTTGATAATCTTTTTTACCAAAAATTGCCAGGTTTGGTTGAATAATATTGAATAATTTCAATACTATCGTTGTTACGCCACGAAAAAAACCAGGGCGAAATTTACCTTCCAAAGTATCTGCGATAGGTGGTAATGCTAACAAGAATTCCTGGTGTGTAGGAAAAAGAATTTTTTCATCTGGGATGAAAATAGTATTGACATTTAGTTCTTCAAGTAATAGACAATCTTGTTCAATGGTTCGAGGATATCTTGAAAAATCTTCATGAGGTAGGAATTGCAAGCGATTGACAAAGATACTGACAACCACTTCACTGGATAACTGTTTGGCTTGTTTTATCAGCGCTAAATGGCCAGCATGTAAATTACCCATGGTTGGAACAAAAGCAATCGATGATAAGTTCTGTAAATGCGCGCGAATAGAAGGAATATCTCTAAAAATTTTCATAATGTGATCAATATTCTAATATTCGTGCTCGTGATCAGGAAATTGTCCTGATTTAACAGCAGTAACATAATTCGCAATAGCTTGTTGAATACTGTTTGTGCCCGTCATAAAGTTTTTTACAAATCTTGGCTTTTTATCTTTGTATAGACCTAATATGTCATGAAGTACAAGCACTTGTGCAGAACAATCCTTACCCGCGCCTATTCCTATGGTAGGAATTGAAAGTGATTGGGTAATTTCTTGAGCCAATTTCGCTGGGACGACTTCCATTAAAAGCATTCTTGCGCCTGCTTTTTCCAATAATAGTGCGTCTTCAATCAGCTGCTTCGCAGATTGTTGTGAAGCACCTTGTAACCTATAGCCGCCTAATTGATGAATGGACTGAGGCGTCAATCCGATATGAGCACAAACCGGGATTCCTCTTTGTGTGAGAAATGCGGTGGTTTCAGCCATGACTTGGCCTCCCTCAATCTTAACAATGTGTGCGCCTGCTGCTAAGATTTTACTGGCATTCTCAAAGGCCTGCTGTGGGGATTGCTGATAGCTGCCGAATGGCATGTCTGACATAATAAGCGCTTTGCTCGAACCGTTTGATACACATTGAGTGTGATAAATGATATTATCCAAAGTCACTGATAGCGTCGTGCTTTCGCCCTTTAGTACATTACCTAGCGAATCTCCAATCAATAATATATCAACGCCTGCGTCTTCCAATATTTTGGCAAAAGTCGCATCGTAACAAGTTAAAGCAGTGAATTTATCATTATTTTTAATGTATTGCTGTAAGGTAGTAAGAGTAGTACGCATCGGTCAGGAAGAATTTCAGCGTTGAATCCATAGATTTTAATAAAATCATAATAACGCATTTAACATATAAGATTGAAACAATGCAGCGAATTTATTAATCTTTGAGGGTTAAATTCTCCGTTTCTTGGGGAGAAAGCAGTTTGAAAATCAGTAGATTGGAAAGCGTAGTTGATGCCGCCGCTGTTCACGGAGACGTGCTTGCTTTATTTATATTTTTATCCTTTAGAAAAGATTATTGGTGAATTAATAAAGTCAGCCAGTTAGAACCTCGACCAATGGAAATGAGCAATTCGCCCATTAATTATCGTAAAACGGTAATTATATTCGTCGATGCGATAAATCCACATTTCTCTTGTATTGTATATTGGATCCAAATTTATTTTTACGTGCGGCCTTCCCATGTTGGAAATTAACTTATCGATAAAATCGCCATTTGAAATAATGGCGTCATTTGGAGCACGAAACCCACTTAATGAGATGAATAGCATTAAGATGAGCAATATTTGCCATAGCTTTTTCATGATGCTCTCCTTTTCCAGATCAGTTCAATCTAAATAAATTTGAATATGGCGTCACTATAAAGCTCAGGAAATTAATACAAGCTGAACAAGGAGTAAGCACATTGAAAACTATCGTGATACAAATGCAATATTTACGTATGACCGACTCTTTTAGTTGATTTGCGAAGAAATAATGCGCATGGATAAAAAGCCTGCATGATTGAATCTGATACTATTTGTGATTTAAGTGCCTGAAAAAAATGTTTATTGTTATTTCTCCTGCTAAAACATTGGATTTTGAGTTTCCTACAAATTTCGCTTTGTATACACAACCAGATTTTCTTGATGATTCGGCTGAATTGATAGATGTATTAAAAAAATTAGAGCCTGATCAGATTGGTCGGTTGATGTCGATCAGTCCTGCTCTGGCAACACTCAATTCCAATCGTTATATCGCCTGGAAGCGACCGTTTACGCAAGATACCGCTAAACAAGCAGTGTTAGCTTTTAAGGGAGATGTGTATATAGGGCTTGATGCAAATACACTTAGTACATCGGAGCTTGCGTTTGCACAAAATCATTTGCGAATTTTATCGGGATTGTATGGTTTGCTACGCCCGCTGGATTTGATTCAGCCTTATCGATTGGAGATGGGCACCAAATTTAAAAATCAACGCGGTAACAATTTGTATGAGTTTTGGGGTGATAAGATTACTCAAACTATAAACCAAGAAATGGAAAAACAGAAAACCGATGTTTTGATTAATTTAGCATCCAATGAATATTTCCAAGTGATACAACCACATCGGCTTAATGCGCGTGTTATTACGCCAGTATTTAAAGATCAAAAGAATGGCATATATAAAGTGATTAGCTTTTTTGCTAAGAAGGCGCGTGGCATGATGAGTCGCTATATTATTCAGAATAAACTAACTAAACTGGAGGATATTCGTTATTTTGATAGAGCTGGTTACCAGTTTAGTCAAAATGACAGCAGCGTAGATCAATGGGTTTTTTACCGGGCGGAATCCAAAGTAAATTAACCCGTTAAATAGGTACTAGAATTTATGAATAATCAGGAATATATTGAACGCGCTCAACGATATGTTCAATTGTCAAATCAAGGCGATTTGACGCAAATACAACGGATGTTTGCTTCGCATGCTGTTTACTATTCTGCGTACTTTGGTGAATATGTTGGTAATCAATCGATTCACGATATGATGTGTGAATTCTTTGGTCGTTTTCAGGATGCGCACTGGCAAGTTGAAGAATATCGCTGTATTGAAGAAAGAGGAGTGGAATTTGATTTTGTCATGACCGGAACGAATATTTCTACAGGAGAATCTGTAGAGCGCTATGGATTGGAGAAGATTTTTTTTACTGCCGCGGGATTAATCGAGAAAATTGTCGTATGTAAGGCGAAGAAACCACATTTTAAGCAGTAATGGTTTCCTTTTTTGTTTTGATGTGTATCGAGGTTACCTCAATCGATTATCATTGTTCAGTATAAAATTGCCAATAATGCCATTATTGACAACAAACTCATACCCACCCTCGTTTAAGCCATAAGTAGATAAAGCAATGATTTCTTCATACGGAACGCAATCGGTCAAAGGATCGTTCGTAAATGTATTCACGATATCAATCGAAATCACAAAACGATTTTCAATCAAGCGTTGATAGACTTGCCCAATTCTTTGACTGCAAATAGAGTTTCTATCCAAAACACGTAAGAATACCTGCGTTGGAAAAGAGTCGGTTATGATAACCTCGGTTACATCCAATTCCATTTTCGGTGGCGCTATACGGTAGCTCAATAAATTCCACGCATTTTTCCCCGGATCAAACTGCAACAAAGCATCCTGATACAGACCAATTTGATCAAGTGTGTCAACACGAGGAATTTGTAAGCTACCATTCTGATATAGCGGAAAGTGTTTTAGATCAACCAAAGTTTCTGCGATAGCAATCGTTGCAAGCAACGACGTTATTAATGGGCTGGCGACACCCCAAAGCAAAAATATTTGGCGCTTATGGCAATTAAAAATCACTATATCGCGAAGATCTTTTACGAGCAAATCGAGGGAGGATCAGGCCCAATATTAAGCCACCAAATAAAACTAAAGCGCCAGTGATAAACCAATCCCTATTTTTACGTGCTTCTATTTCACTGCTTTCATTTTGCAGTATGTTTAGGCGCTCTTCTGCATCAGCCAATTTGTCACGAAGTTTCTTATTATCCGCTTCAATATTCAAAACATTCGCAGATGCGGCCTTTAATGAGGACAATTGCTCGGTTAGTTTTTTATTTTCACTTTCTAATTGCGAAATAAGCTGTTTGGCGTTCTCATGCTCGTTTCTGATAGTTTTTAATTGCTCTATCACAGAGACATTAGCGTCTTCTTTCTGGTTCATGCTTTTAAGCAGTTGCTCCAGTTGAACCCGGGCGGTAGGCTCTGCACTAAGATAGCGCGTTAAGATCCAGCCTTCTTGACCATTGTTCGTCTTAACCCGTGTATGCCCACTTTCTTTATCAACTTCTAGTACTTCAACAGGCGTGCCGCTCTTAAGCATTCTCAAAATAGCATGACTTAACGTTGGGCCACGGCGCAATGTTACTTCTAACTGGTCGGATACATAACGCGTTTCTGCAGAAATCGAAGTAGTAAATAAAAAGCCTAAAAGAAAAAAAAGAAAAGCGCTGCTGTCAATACAGTTTTTCATTATTTTTTAAAGTAAGTTCCAAACTAATAAGTTCTGGCTTTTGGTGGAAAAGATTCCACAGTGAAAGGTTTCAATCGAACAGGTTTGTAATCTAATCGATTGTCTTGACTGAAAAACAGAGTGTGCTTTAACCATTTGACATCATCGCGTTGCGGATAATCGTCGCGTGCATGTGCACCACGGCTTTCACATCGAGCTTCGGCGGAAAACATGGTTGCAATGGCTATTTCCTTTAAGTTATCTAATTCCAAAGCTTCCGTGCGGGCGGTATTAAAGGTTTTGCTTTTGTCTTTTATTTCCGTGTGTGCTACTCGTTGCCCGATTTCTAGTATTTTATCTAATCCTTGTTTCAGAGTATCTTCAAAGCGGAACACACCGCAATGTACTTGCATGGTTTTTCTCAAATCTACCAACACCTGTGCTACGCTCTCGCCATCTTTTTGGTTTTCCAAGCGTGCGAGTCGCATCAGCGTTTTATCGCCAGCATCTGCGGGTAAAGGCTTGTGGTGAGGATGAGTCTTCAAATCTTCAATGATTTGATTGGCTGCGGCTCGTCCGAATACGACCAAATCCAGTAGAGAATTGGTACCTAAACGATTGGCACCATGCACTGAAACACATGCGCATTCGCCCACGGCATAAAATCCCGACACGACTTCTTCCGGCCCTGTACCATAAGGCGCCACGACCTGCCCTAAGTAGTTTGTTGGAATTCCTCCCATCATATAATGTACGGTTGGCACTACTGGAACAGGTGCGGAAATCGGATCGACATGTGCAAATTTCATCGCTAATTCACGGATACCAGGCAGACGAGATTTGATGATATCTGCACCCAAATGATCTAATTTTAGTAATACGTGATCGTTTTCTTCTCCACAACCTCGGCCCTCCTTAATTTCGATGGTTATCGATCGTGCAACAACATCTCTGCTTGCTAAATCTTTGGCATTTGGCGCATAGCGTTCCATGAAACGCTCGCCATCCTTATTTAATAAATAACCGCCTTCACCACGTACTGCTTCACTAATGAGTACCCCAACACCATAAACACCGGTCGGATGGAATTGCCAGAACTCCATATCCTCAAGCGGAATTCCGGCCCGGGCAGCCATACCTAAACCATCGCCGGTATTGATCCAAGCGTTGGTGCTGGCTTGAAAAATACGCCCACCACCACCCGTGGCAAACAGTGTTGCTTTGGCTTGTAGTAACACCACTTCACCGGTTTCCATTTCCATTGCGATAACGCCCAGTACATCGCCTTGTTCATCGCGTATCAGATCTAGCGCCATCCATTCAATAAAAAACTGTGTATTGGCACTGACATTGCGTTGATACAACGTATGTAATAGCGCATGTCCGGTACGGTCTGCTGCTGCACAAGAACGTGTCGCTTGCGCACCACCGAAATTCTGTGATTGCCCGCCGAAGGGGCGCTGATAAATTTTGCCACTTTCTAAGCGATCAAATGGCATGCCAAAATGTTCCAATTCATATACAACTTCATTCGCTTGCCGGCACATAAATTCAATGGCGTCTTGGTCACCGAGATAATCGGAGCCTTTCACTGTATCGTACATATGCCAATGCCAATTGTCTTCGGTCACATTACCTAAAGCTGCGGCAATGCCACCTTGCGCCGAAACGGTATGTGAGCGAGTTGGAAATACCTTGGAAAGTACGGCTACTTTCAATCCGGCTTCTGAAAGTTGTAAGGCAGCCCGCAAGCCTGCGCCACCTGCACCAACAATTACTACGTCAAATTTTCTTTGTGTTATTGTCACGCTAATTCCCTGTATTCCATAAAATATTCGCAGCCCATACGGTATAAAACAATAAGGAAACGATCACCAGAATCTGCAACGTCAGACGAACTGCGGTCACATGTATATAATCCATCAGAACATTTCTCAAACCAATCCAAGCATGCCAAAATAAGCAGATGAAAAAAATCAGGGTAGCAAATCTTATCCATTGTTGATTAAATAAATTTTTCCATGCTGTATAGTCGTGATAAGGTCCGGTAGTTAATATCACGATTATCATTGAAACCAGATAAGACACCATCAAGACAGCAGTAACACGCTGTATGAGCCAATCCTTCAAACCATAGTGTGCTCCAGTTACCGCAAGTTTGCTTTGCTTTACCATAGTAGCAATCCAGTTAAAGTAGTTAACATGATGCCCACGACAAACACTAAATAAGCGCTGGTGCGTGCTTGTTGCAATTCGACACCGATATGTTGGTCCAACAATAAATGACGAATTCCCGCACATACATGGTGAAAAAAGAACCATAGCGGAGGTAATATTATCAACATCATCAATGGATTCTGTAGATTTTTCTGCAAGTAATCGAAGCTTTCCTGAGAACCAAGAAAATCTTGAAAAATACACAGTAATACTGGAATGCCAGGGAAAAAAAGCAATACGCCCGTGATTCTGTGAATAATTGAAACTATAGCAGGTAAAGGCTGCTTAATTTTTAGAAGATTCAGATATTTAGGGCGGTTAGAATATGTTTTTGCTATCATGCTGAAAGTTCTTATGTAGAAATTTTGCCACCAAAACTCAATTCTGCTTGTACCTAAACAACGTTTGCAGCAAGTGTAGACCGTTATGCTGAATGATACAAGCCAGTTTTAACTTTTAGATAAATAGGGTTATATGTGGATAAAAAGTATATGCTTGTTTTATTAACGGAAGCTGCTGGCAGGTAAATTTTATGGTTTATGAAATGCTAACAACAATAAACCGCCTACCGACAGCAAAAGGACTGTCAACGCAATCAGTGTATTACGCTGATATTTTTGGGAGAGTTGTTTTTGAGGGTATACTGAAATGATAAAAGGATATCCACTCTTTTCAGGTTTTGCGATGATATTGACGTCGGGTTCTAGTACTAGCTGAGCGTGAATTTGTTGCGCTTCCAAGCGCGCTTGCTGTCGTGCAACTTCCCATTCTGGTTGATTGATAACTCCATCGCGGTTGCTATCAAAGCGCCGCTGCAAATCTGCTTGGTCTTTTTTCCATTCGTTCAGTAAATCGATCATAATAGCGCGCTCTTTGTGTTGCGTGCTAGCTGAGACTGTTGTGAATTGACCTAAGATATACAATGATTGTCCTGGCAAAATAAGTGATTCGCTATAACGATAATGATTAGAAAATCCATGTATCAGTGATTGACTTTCCAATAAAAGTGTTTTGGTTGGCCATTCGGTATTGCCATACCAGGCCAGGTGTTCGCTGCCATTTACTTCTGCGTGCGCTGGATCGACATAGCAACTGCTATCAGCGTCCATTAATTTAAACCGATAGTCACTGGTACGGTTATAAACAATCCGCCAACGCGATTGTTTGCGATTATTTTCGATAACCGATTCTTCTTGCTCGATTTGGCTGTGATACCAAAGGCAAGGGTGATTCGATAGTGGTGCATAAATCGCTTGATCATCGATAAACTGCCCTTTTCCGCTGACTTCCACATAGCCTTGATGCGCAGATCGTAGCTTGGTGGTGGGTGTATCTTCGATAATCCTCGACCGCTTCCAGTTTCTTATCGCTAGGTACAGGCTGATGCTAGCTACTAGCAGGCATGACAATACAGCAAATTCCCAGTCCTCACGCGACATGTCAGAAAACAGAGGATCCATGCTGAACGTGTTAGCGAAATAGCTGATTGATATTGACGTCAGTCGTTTCGGTGGAATTGAATTCCAATAAATCCCGTGGTGTAAAATGGAACCAGCGTGCAATCAGAACATCTGGAAATTGTTCGATGCGTACGTTATTGATTTTGGCCGCTTCGTTATAGAACTCTCGGCGATCTGCAATGGTGTTTTCCAGTCCGGTAATTCGAATTTGCAGGTGCTGAAATTTCTCGCTGGCTTTGAGCTCAGGATAGTCTTCCGAGACCGCAAATAAATTACCTAATCCGATACGCAAACTATTTTCTGCCGAACCTAATGCACTCATATTACTGGTTTCTCTCGCGGCAGCCACTTGCGAGCGTGCTGCAATCACTTGTTTCAGCGTTTCTTGTTCAAAACCCATGTATTGCTTGCATGTTTCCACCAATTTAGGAAGCTCGTCATGACGCTGCTTCAATAATACATCGATGTTCGACCAAGCCTGAGACACATTGTGTTTGATATCCACCAGGCGATTATAGATCAAGACACCATAGATAATAACGATGGCAATCAATGCCAATAGTATATAAATGAAAGCTTCCACGGTATAAATTCTCCTTTTATCAGTCAGGCAATGGTTAATATACCTGATCCATTATTGTATGAACGGTGTAAAAAGAAGGCTTATCAAAATGGTATTTTTTATCATGACTTATCATAGAGATATGTACTCGGGTCGAATTTTTAATTTTATTGACGCGAGTGGGCCTTATACTATGTGTGGGCTATTACAAGTATCAATCACAGCGAGGAGAGTGCGTTGCGAGTATATTATGGAAATCGATTTGAGCGAATTAAGCTTATTAAGCTGTCAGTGTTGTTGCTTTGCTTGACTGTTTCTGCAAGTGTTTGGTCGCAATCTCAGGAATCAAAAAGCATTACTATCCACTTGAGTGAGGAAGGCCCGGGTGGGTGCGAGCTACTTGGCAGAGTAAAAGGTTCTTCAAAAGAAAACGATCAGGATGCTAATGACGATAAAACACCTTACGTTGATCGACTGATTAAAGCGAGAAACCGCCTGCGAGAAGAGACTGCAAGGCTGGGTGGTAATACGGTCCATATTCTTCGTGCCAATAACTCAGGAAAATATGAAGCACCCGGTGTGGACAAGGAAATTTTTTATATAGGCGATGTTTATCAATGTAATTGAGTGTAGTTAACTTGTAGTCCCCCGCGGGCTTTGCCACGGGGTTGTTTATTTCAAGCAATTGGCATTGATGCGATCAATGCCTTGGTAATCAAGATATAAACAGGAATACCGATGGTTACATTATAAGTAAAAGTCAATCCAAGTGAGGCTGCCAGGGGTAGTGTGGGGCTGGATTCCGGAATCGCAATGCGCTGAACAGCAGGTACAGCGATATACGATGCTGCTCCACATAATACTGCGAATAGAACATACGTGCCTACTTCAAATGGATGTTGAAGCAACATACTATAGCCATGAGCAATCATGATACCGATCGATGCAAAAACATTAGGGGCTATTAATCCGAATGCAATAAAACCAGAGCCACCAAGTTTCAAGTCTTTAAGTTGCGAGCAGGCAGTCATTCCCATTTCCAAAAGGAAAAGACATAGAATACCTTGAAATAAAACTACAAAAAAACTGTCGTTAGCCTCAGTAACTTGCACTCCTTGTAGCCTGGAAATGAAACCAATTGCAATACCACCGAATAGCAAAAAAATACCGGGATTGAGAAAGATTTCATGCAGAATTTTTTTGTTGAATACGGAATGGCTATGCATCGTGTCATGAGCTTTAACAGTTTTCGGATCATAGTCGGGTTCTCCCGGCATATTGCCATTTTGGTCCATTTTTCCGGAATGGCGAATCTTGGAAGCAAGATAAAGTGCAACAAGGCATCCGGGAATTTCCATGACAGCTAGCATGACCGGCAT
The DNA here is from genome assembly GCF_022836435.1 of Nitrosomonas sp. PY1. Classification (NCBI taxonomy): domain Bacteria; kingdom Pseudomonadati; phylum Pseudomonadota; class Betaproteobacteria; order Nitrosomonadales; family Nitrosomonadaceae; genus Nitrosomonas; species Nitrosomonas sp. PY1. The sequence continues at coordinate 43,967 of NZ_BQXC01000001.1, forward strand.
ATAGGCAGCAAATGCAATATTGGCTGTAACAAGGACGCCCATACATGTTACAAACGTACCGGCCGAATCTGAGCCGTAATAACCTGCTACCGTTGCCGCGTCAAGCTGTCGTAGTCGGGTCATGCGACGCAGTGCAAAATATGCGACTAAGCCAATAATTGTATTTGTAAAGAAACCGATAATCATGAATCCAAGTGCAATTTCAAGATCGGCAAACTCAAGTTCGGCTAATTCTTCACCGCCATGCCAACCAATCGCAATGAGTAAATAAATCGTTATGCCTTTATAAAGTGCGACAGGATATTCTAAGGGCACTTTTAATAAAGTAATCAGAAATCCTAAATAGAAGAATAATAGTAAGGGTTTAAATAGATTGTGCGTAAAATTAAAAATGAACTCTTCTAACATTTCAATACTCCTTTTGTACCTATGTAATGAGTTCTAAAGTACGGAAAATAAAGTAAGAGCTATCACTCTTTAGGTAAGAGCCTAATCAAACTGCCGACAATAGAAACAAAGCACTTTGCCATTGCAAATAATAGACCTTTTAATCTAGATGCAACAGCAGAGCATTTACTTAAGTATTTTTACTAAGGGGTATTAGTAGTGAGGTCATATCGTTATGGTTTCTTGTTTCGAGTCGACTTTAAAGAAACCCGGAATAGGGTGCCAGATAAAAGCCTAGCAAGTATTTGTGTGAATCTTGCTCTGATGAGCTTGCCGATAAATTTTCCAGCAATAGTGAATTTTGGCATTGCGAGAAAAATCTTTTGGTACCATGGCTTGGCTGATGTCTTCAATGATCAAATCATCGAATGCCTGATGGTCCATTTTAAAGCGTCGGAAATTGGTGGAGAAATAGAGTACTCCGTCTTGTGCAAGTAGCGTTACGGCATTGTAAATCAAGGGCACATGATTATTCTGAATATCGAAGGCCTCATCCATCTTCTTGGAATTGGAGAAAGTGGGTGGGTCAAGGAAAATTAAATCGAATTGCGGCTTGGGTTTGCAGTGCGTTTGTGCGGCTAGCCATTGCTGGCAATCGGCGCGTATGAACTGATGGTCGCCTTGAATACCATTGAGGGTAAAGTTTCGTTTCGCCCAGTCCAAATAAGTATTTGACATATCGATAGTTAGTGTAGAACGGGCGCCGCCGATAGCTGCGTGAACCGATGCGCTTCCGGTATAAGCAAATAAATTCAGAAAACGCTTATTCTCAGCTTGTTGTTGAATCATTAAACGCATTGGGCGGTGATCGAGAAACAATCCGGTATCAAGATAATCCTCAAAATTCACCCAAAATTGACACCCACCCTCTTCAATAATATGAAAGCGGCGCGAATTATTTATTTTTTCGTATTGCTCAGTGCTTTTTTGCTTGCGACGGATCTTTAAAAATACTTGTTCCGATGGGATGTCAAGTACCTTGCTGATTTCATTGAGTGCGCCGGCTAGTCGATGGTTAGCTTTGATTGGATCAATCGATTTGGGTGGTTCGTACTCCTGCACATTCACCCAAGTTTTTTCGCCTTGGTATACATCTACAGCAACCGCATATTCCGGTAAATCAGCATCATACAGACGATAACAATGGATGTGGTGACTCTTAATCCATTGTGATAATTTCTTTAGGTTTTTGCGTAACCGATTGGCAAACATCTCGGCGTGACTATCCGTTGTTGCGGCTCGAGCGCGAATATTGATTTGTTCAATACGCTCCTGTTGAGATTTTGCTTTAGGCTCGAAAAAGGTATTTTCATCGATATTCAGACGCAACAATTTACATTCCAGCGCACCATTAAATAGCGTAATAGGTTTTTGTGAACGGACTCCGAGGCGAAAACCTAGTTCTGGATTACCGATAATGATGGCGGCTTGCCAACCGATAAAGCGCTGCTTTAGTACCTCGCCAAAGGTACGATATAGTGCTGCCGCTTGAGTTTCATCATTAAGTCGTTCGCCATAAGGAGGATTGCAAACGAGCAGCCCTTTCGGCCAACTTTCTGCGGCAGATATTTCCGCAATATCTCGTTTTTCAATGTGAATTTTGTTTTGCAGTTCGATATTTTCGATATGTTGCAGCGCGGCCGTGACTGCACGGCGATCCTGATCAAAGCCTACGATGACTGGTAATTTATCGATACCAATCGTGCGCCGTTGCTGAGCCTCATTTACCAGCATTTGCCACAAGGCTTCATGGTGTTGTTTCCAACCCAAGAAACCAAAGTAATTACGTTGTAAGCCAGGTGCGATATCGCACGCAATCATCGCACCTTCCGTTAGTAAGGTGCCGGAACCACACATCGGATCAAGCAATGAACCGCCTTGTGCAGCCACAGCAGGCCAGCCTGCCCGTAACAAAATCGCCGCCGCCAAGTTCTCCTTCAGCGGCGCAATAACTGGCGTGTCGCGATAACCTCGCTTGTGTAAGCTTTCACCTGATAAATCCAGGCTCAATTGTGCCATTTCATGATGCAGATAAACATTCACCCGAATATTGGGACGTTCTGTATCAACGTTAGGGCGAGTGCCAAAACGGTTGCGCATTTGATCCACAATGGCATCTTTGACTTTGAGTGCGCCGAAATGTGTATGGGTAATCGCCGGATTATTTTTACTGTTAAACGAAACCGCCAGACTGTCATCCGCATTCAAATGCTCTGACCAGTCGATCCGTTGCACACCTGCGTAGAGATCCTGCTGCGATCGCACTTCGAAACTATCCAATAGCAGTAAAATGCGGTTGGCCGTGCGCAACCACAAGCAGGCCTGGTAGGCGAGCTTCAAATCCCCCTGGAAGGCAACACCAGCCATCTTCAGCTGTATGTTCTTGCCACCAAGAAGTTTGATTTCATTCGCCAAAATATCTTCCATCGCTTTTGGCGTAGTGGCAAAAAGTCGATAATCCGTCACGATGGGATAAGAGGCAAAGCAGAAATACAGTGAGTGTCCGCGTATAAGGTCAAATAGTAAGCGACTCTATGAAAACAGTTTGTTAAAACAACGGTGATCAGATTTTTTTATCGACATAATAATGCCGTAATGGTCTTAGGCTCTCATCTAATTCATATACCAACGGCCTTCCGGTAGCCAATCTGGATTTCATTACTTGGCCCGGAGTCAGATCATCCAGTAGCATCATCAAAGCACGTAGTGAATTGCGATGCGCTACCACCAAGGTGCACTGATTGTTTTTTAACTGTGGTTTAATGATGTTATCCCAATGTGGTTTCACACGTGCAACGGTTTGTTCCATGCTTTCACCTAATGGTAGTATGTTTTTGTCAATGTCAGCATAATTAGGATTGTTGCCGGGAAATCGCATGTCTTGAGCATTTATCGTTGGAGGAATTGCATCAAATTGAACCTGGCAACCTAGAATAGGCCAAACGCCGAATTTCGTGACGGCATATAACCGCCCGAGGTCTTCCAGCGCGCCATAATGCCGCTCATTTAATCGCCAATTTTGATAAATCGGTCGATTTGCTTGCTCCATAACCGCCAGTACAATTTGTGCTGTGGCGATAGCGCGTTGCAATACGGAAGTGAAACAAACATCAAATTGATAACCTGCTTTTTGTAACATTTGCGCTGCTTGTACGGCTTCTCTTTCACCCTTGGCGCTTAACGCAACATCACTCCATCCAGTGAATTTCTTTTGTTGATTCCAGATGCTTTCGCCATGCCGAAGGAGAATCAGCTTTTTGGTTTTGAGCACAGCGGGTTTGGCGATTGTCAGTGCAGAGCTGGTAGTATTTTCAGTCATTGTTATAGTTTCCTATTTATTAGCGGCGGAAGATTCACGCCAGATTTGTTGTAACGCGTCCCACAGGCCGTTACGCACCGTCTTTAAATATTGGGTATTGTCGGTTAAACCGTTGACCAATCGGCGTTGCGCCGTACCTAAGTTATGATAAGGCATGCTCATGAATAGATGATGAGTGGCATGATAACGCAATCCAACCGGCGCCCATAGAGGGGTGGTTAAAAAATTTCCGGGTATATTAATGGAATCAAGATATTGATCCGCTAAAGTCATTTTATGATCGCCTGGATTGCGATAAGCATGCGCTGCCAATGTACGCAGCGAATTAAGCATGAATACCGTTACCGCAACCAAATACCATAATATCAGCAATGAATAAGGTATTACATCGATTATCATCAAAATTGCCACGATAGCAACGAATAAAAAGGTTGCTAATTCCTGTTGACGCCAATTTAAATCATTACGAATGGCATTTTCGGATCGCCGATAAGTAGGATCTATTGTGAGCGATGAAGCGCGCTCCCAAATGATTTTTCTTAGGGGTGGGATTAAATAAGATAAGGGCGTTAGTATCAGATAACGAAATACTAATAACAAAGGTATCAGAAAAGACAGCAACACATAGATAATCATTTCTGCGGGCTTGCTCACTGCGAATGGCAGGTATTCACCATCCGCCCGGGTACCGTAAACATCAGGCTTATGATGATCATTATGTACACCATCATACATAAAGGATGGAATCATGAAAGGGATGCCGCTAAGTGCATTCCATACTAAACGAAAATTCTGGAAAGTGCCTTTTTTCAAGTGTGCCAATTCATGCACAAATATCGCTGAACGATACAGTGCCAATACAGCAACGATAAAGCTACCGATTTGCCAAAGTGAAAATAAGGGCGACAGCAGCGCGGTAAAAAATGCAGTCCATCCCAGCGTAATATGCACTGTAAAATCAATCCAATAAATCCAAGGATTCGGGGTCATTAAATCACGCACTAAGTGATGTGCTTCACGAAGTGGAAATTCTTTGGTGTAAGGGGTTTGTTGTTCGGTCACGGGCCTCTCGTATTGATATTTTCTGCCAATTTAAAGCCAGCACTGCTGGATATGTTGCATAATCAAGTCATTCTGCGTTACGTCAGTTAAATTAACCTGCTTTAAGTCAGGCATAGCGGGCCAACCAGCATCAATAAATTTCATATTTGCAAAAGTTTTGTGCTGAGCGTACCTTGGAATTACGTGAAAATGCACATCCGGATCGACCATCATGAGCATCAAGTAATTAATCTTATCGTACTGAAATGCTTTTGCCAGCGCAGATTCAAGTTGCCCTGTTACGGTATGCAATTCGGCAAAGCTCGCGGAGCTCAAATCGGATAATGCCCGCGCAGGCTCATGTGCTGCAAGAATCAATGCGCCAAGGGTTGCTTGCGCTGGACGCAACAACACAGACCAGTGGCGATATTGCCTAATGATGGTTTGTGGCGCACCAAACTTAAGCATGGTGGCGTTGAAAGACGGTAATTCAGTTACACTCATAATTCAACTTGGCTGATCAAACATCATGCCCGCTCGCGACAAATCTTCGATGAAATCAATTTCACACCAACGATATCCTTGAATCGAACACGAATTGACCAAATGCTGCTTGGCCAATGCATCGATAATCGATAGATACCATGACTTCAATTCAGCGGGGTGACGCAGTGCTGACTCGATGGCTTGACAGAAAATTTGCGGGCCTTGCTCGCGAAAATAGCTCAAGCCGATGGATTCCGCATTAACCTGATGGATTGGTACAATTTTACTCACCTGTTTCACCCAACCATCGGTATCCAATTGTACTTTCATATCATCCGCATCATAAACATCTTTTACATCCACACTCAGTGTAATAGGCACAGATTCAGAATTCAAGACCTTGGCCAAAAGCGCGGGCTCGACCAGAGTATCTCCATTGAGCAATAAAAAATCGCTACTCATTTTGTGACGAGCCACCCAGCAACTGGCTAAATTGTCCGCCACTTCAAAAAAAGGGTTGAACAAGATATTGATCTTATGATTTGCATAACGCTGCTGTATCAGTGCTTCAATTAAAGCTATTTGAAAGCCAGCAATAATGATGATTTCATCAACTCCGACGCTGAGCAAAGCATCAATCTGCCAAGCCAACACGGGTTTATCAGCAACAGTAAGCATGCATTTGGGCGTATTTTCAGTCAACGGGAGCAGCCGTCTCCCCTGGCCGGCGCTGAGTATAATGGCTTTCATGTGGTTTTTGACGATACAATGGCCCGATTAATTATGTCGCTATTTTAAACAGTAATACTACTCGTATGGCGTAATTCTGTAGCGATACGTTGCGTCGTTTGCAGAAAGTCTTCGACTTGCGTCAATGTGTTACTGCGCCCTAAGCTCACCCGCACGGCGCAGCGAGCTAGCATCGGATCGACTTGCATGGCAGCTAGCACATGGCTCTGACCTGGATTGACACTGGAACACGCTGCTCCTGCAGCTACAGCAAATCCTGCTTTGTCGAGTTTTACCACCAAAGTATCGCCTTCGATATCGGGTAGCGCAAAATAAGAGGTGTTGGATACACGTGAAACTTCTGCGCCAAAAATTACGGCACCCATTGCAAGTAGTCCTTTCTCCAGATGTTCTCGTAGTGGCAGGATATGCTTTGTCGTTTCATCTAAGCGGGATTGTGCCAACTCACAGGCAGCACCTAATCCAACAATGGCTGCTACATTTTCCGTTCCTGAGCGCAAGCCATTTTCATGACCACCGCCATAAATCAGTGGCCGGAGCATTAACCGCTTATCGACAATCAATGCAGCAGCACCTTTGGGACCATAAATTTTGTGTGCGGACAAAGTCATGGCTTGTACTTTCAACTTGGGAAAATCTACCGGAATTTTCCCAAATCCCTGAACTGCATCGGTATGTATTATCGAGCCTTGCACGTGCGCCATATCGGCAATGGATGAAACATCCTGAATTACACCGGTTTCGTTATTTACCAACATTACGGAAACCAATGCAGGTTTATCGCGTTGCAGGAGCTTTTCTGCCGCTTCCAAATCAACCTGCCCGGATGTATTGGTTGGGAACATATCGATGCTCCAAGGATCGGTTATTCGTTTCGACAATGCCAATGCTGGCTTCAGCACGCAGGGATGCTCGATAGCGCTAATAAGCATATTGGCAGGTTTTAAACTGTCGGCGGCACCACGAATGAATAGATTATTAGCTTCGGAGCCGCCGCTAGTAAAAATCACCTGCACGGGTTGTACGCCGACTGCATTAGCGACTTGTTTACGCGCTTTATCAATGGCACGCCGCGCAGCTATGCCATAACTATGTCGGCTGGATGCATTACCGAAATTCTGCTGCAGATAAGGCAGCATTGCTTCCAGTACCGCATCATCAAGACGCGTTGTAGCGTTGTGGTCAAAATAGTTAAATTCCATTAATTCACAAATCTATCTATTGAATGAGAGATAATGCAATTTTAATGGGTATTTCGGTTGGTAGGCATGAAATTTATTACAGTACTTGTTGTTATATTACTGCTTTTGCTATGTCACTGGTTATTGATCGATTTTCCTCATTTTGAATCAGATGACGCGTACATAATTTATCTTACATCGACGCTTGATTGGTATCATTTTTTATACGTTCCTGAAATCTATCAACAGCTTTCGGCTGCTCATTTGACTCCGTTTGCGGTGCCGTTTTATACATTGATTCAGGAATTTTTCCCGTTTTCCCCAGGCGCTTATTTAAATATCATGGTCATTCTTTTGGCCTTATGGATGTTTTCTTGCGTGTTTTTTTTGAAAATACATTTCAGATTACCTAATGCTGACATGGTTCTTTTCGGCGTCTTGATTCTGTCAGTTTCCTCGATTGGCACCATTCTTAATCGATTCTATACCTCGCATTATTTGTTAAGCGGCATTCTCGGTACGGTTTCACTGATTGCTTTAAGCTACTACAGCCAAACACGGCGTTCGGTTTTTTATTGGATTGCAACGGTGCTGATGATTCTGGCGCTAATGTCTAAGGAAATCATGATAGCTATTCTACCGATTAGTTTTTTCCTGTTTCTGCAAAATCGATTCTTAGCTAAGAAGATTTTCATCACCGGTATTTTTATTGTAGTTGGGTACTTTGCTTATCGCGGTTATATGTTGGAACAGTTAATCGGTACACGTGTTGCCAAGGGAGGGCTGACTCAAGGATTGGTTACGATTTATGAAGCATTGCCGGGATTTATAGATTGGTACATAAGTGGTCGAGTGCTACTATCTTTAGCACTCATCGGTGCTTTTTTTCTTAGCCCATTGACAGTACTTGCAGGGCTTGTCGTTGCCGTGATGCTTGCAGCTCCCACGCTTGCGGCTCCTCATGGATACAGTTATCCAGAACTTCATGCTGACCGCCTTTTTATTGCCAGTGACTTTGCTTTAGCTGCAACTGCCACGCTAGGATTTGCTCGCTGGCGGCAGCAAAAGCAACATTTTAATCGCCCTATGATATTAGCAGTGGTAGGTGGCATAGTTATCGCGGGTTTTGCTCGATCGCTCTACCAAACTAATCTTTACGATGAGCAAGTTCCTAACTCGAGTGAATATCGCATCACACAAACGATTTTAGAGCGTCATTCTTCTGCAGATGCAATCTATTTCCCGGAAAATTATGTTTTAGGCAGCTTGGTTGCCGCATTAAAGCATAAATACTCGCGCCCTCATGAAATTACTGCAAACTGCCTTGAAGCTTTGCAATGGAGTGGTGGAAATATTTTATTGTTGAATCATCACGGTCAAATCGTCTCTCACGCAACACTCGCTGAGAATTGTAGCTCAATGGATTTCACTCCATCGCTTAGCGGAGATGTGATTTACGATCGAGGAATACTACATTGGGATATTGTCGGCGCAGAACATTTGGAAGCAGGTGTTTATTTCCAAGAGCACGCCTTGTATATAGGAAACCGCCAGTTCCAAGAACGGTTGATTCGTCCATCCGTTGGAGAAAAATACAAACTCTATGCTAAGGAAGGAACGCATTGGTGGTTTTCGGAAGAAAAGGAAGTTGTTTTTAGGTGACAGTGTTTAACAGATTGTACGATTGATGAATAAAATTGCGTATCATTGAGATATCCGGTTTTCTGCAACAAAAATCTGTGCAGTTCAATATAAAACAATCATCGATATTTTAGTCAAGGTTGCTTTATAAATAACAAAAATTATTAAGAGGAATCGGGCCTCGGTTAACTTGCTGTTTAACTTATTTCATAAGGAGAAATGTAATGCCTGATTCAAATTTTAATTATGCGGGAGTAAATCCGTTTGGAATGGACGATCCTATCTATGTGGATATCGATGGCGATAGCGATCTGGACGCATTTGTAGGTGACAAGTTTTATCAAAATACTGGCAGCAAAACCAATCCCGTCTTTGCTGCGCCAATCTCTAAGGCATTTGGATTAGGATTGCCTGATATGGGGCTTGGGGGAGGATCGGCATTTTTGGATATCGATGGCGATGGTGATCTGGATGCTTTCACCGGAACTTATGAAGGAAAGACGCTCTTTTATCGAAACGCCGGAACATCCAGCAAGCCGTCGTTTGCACCAGCAGTAGAAAATCCTTTTGGCTTGAGTAAAATATCTGCAATAAGTTCTTCTACTTTCGTCGATATCGATGGCGATGGCGATATGGATATGTTTTCTGGTAGCGCGTATACCGGTACTTATTTTTTTAAAAACATCGGTACCGCAACGAACCCTATTTTTGAAAAACCCGTCATAGATCCCTTTGGTATGACAACAGGCAGAGGTTATACCTCTCCTACTTTTGTCGATATCGATGGTGATGGTGACCTAGATCTTTTTATTCAAAAAGATCATTATCAGTACAGTGGAGTGGATTTTTTCAGAAATATCGGTACGGCGAGTAACCCATTTTTTTATCAGGATACACCGACCCGGTTTGGGCTCTCGAATGACAATAACTACGTGAGTTTGACTTTTGCCGATATCGATGGCGATCACGATATGGATGCTTTCATCGGTTCAGCGTTTTATAAGAATTTAGGTACAACCGTTGATTTACCTAATTTTTCAAATTTTATTTGGGATACAGGTATCGACAATGCCACCCTGAGTCTTACGCCAAACCCTACATTTACTGACATTGATGGCGATGGCGATATGGATGCGTTTATTGGTCTTGGCTATGATGGTCACGAAGACCCCAATTCTCCAAATTCAGTATCGGGAAATGTGCTGTTTTACAAAAATATCGGTACAAAGGATCATGCTTCGTTTGCAGTTGCAGTTAAAAATCCTTTTGGTTTGAAAGATGTAGGGCAGGATGCCATACCGACATTCATCGATATCGATGGCGATCGCGATCTGGATGCTTTTATCGGTAATGCAGCGGGGGATACACTGTTTTTCAAAAATACGGGCACCGTTACCAATCCTGCTTTTGCGGCGCCAACTACGAATCCTTTTGGCTTGATTAAAGTCAACGGTGGTTCGGATCCAAAATTCGTGGATATCGATGGTGATCACGATATGGATGCATTTATCGGCAATCAGTATTTCAAAAATACGGGTACCCAAACCAATGCTAAGTTCAGTACGCCTGTAACCGATCCTTTTGGATTGGGTGTTTCGCCAGACTTTCTGGATATCGACCGTGATGGAGATTTCGATGCCATCTCTGGAGATACGTTGTTCCTTAATAAAGGTAGTGCCACTAATCCTGAGTTCTCAACCGGGGTTTATCTTGATAGCTTAAACAATGCTGGCTATCGTGTGGCACCAATCAATCATAGCTTTGTGGATATCGATGGAGATGGGGATTTCGATTCATATACAACACTCCTGTCTGAATATCCTTCCCGGTCGCCATTTGGCGGTTTTGACATCAATAACAAAGCACCCAATGTTTCCAATCTGACAGCACCTGAACAGTATACAAAAGGCGTTTCTTTAAATTTACAAAATATCGTTATCGAAGATTCAGACGTCAACATTGCAGTCACACTCAAATTATCCAATGCGGCTGTGGGCAAATTGAGTACGGCTACGTCTGGTACCGTCACATCAACGTTCAATGCAACTACAGGGACATGGACTGCATCGGGTAAATTGGCCAATGTGAATACACTACTGGCTAATTTGCAATTCATTCCAGCCAATAATGGAACTGATAATTTTACTGTCGTTGCAACGGTTTCGGATAATCAATCGACACCTCTGGTGGCGACAAAATCTTTTAAAATCCCCGGTTCTTCACTGTTGAATGCAACAGTCGGTAACGATAATCTGATTGGAACAACGGGTAATGATACGGTCAATTATGCTTCGGCTACCGGCCCAGTAACAGTATCATTGAATATCACAACTGCACAAAACACTGTTAATTCTGGTATGGATAAATTGATCGGTATCGACAATCTGATCGGTAGTAAATTCAATGATCGTTTGACCGGGGATAGCGACGACAATGTTATTCAAGGGGATGCGGGTAACGATGTCATTCGTGGTTGGTCAGGTGCTGATACGATGCTGGGTGGTGCGGGTAATGATACTTATTATGTTGAGAATGCCGGAGATGTTGTCACCGAGCAGTCCAATGCGGGGATTGACCTCGTCAGCAGCAATCTTTCCTATACACTGGGACTTAATTTGGAAAACCTTACATTGACGGGACCAAATGAAATTGATGGTGTAGGCAATGAACTCAATAATAAGCTCATCGGTAATATCGCCAGGAATTTGCTTAGTGGTAATGCAGGTTCCGATATTTTGAAAGGAGGCGGTGGAGATGATTATCTCAGTGGCGGTTCTGGTAAAGATACCTTGACGGGAGGTACCGGTAAAGATACTTTCTTCATTGGCTCAACAGATGCCTTTGATACGATCACTGATTTCAGTGTGGCGGGTGACGATATCATTGAATTAGATAACGATGTTTTCACATCTGTGGGCTGGGGAGAATTGGCCAACGAGCAGTTCCGAGTCGGATCTAAGGCGCTCGATAGCGATGATTTCATCATTTATAATAACGCTACAGGTGCGATTTTTTATGATGCAGATGGTAATGGCGCAGGTGCCGCGCTGCAAATCGCCAAGGTAGGTATCGGACTCGCATTAACGAATACAGATTTTGTTGCGTATTGATTCTTGAAGATAATCGCGGGAAAATAATACTGATATTCAGCAGAATTATTTCCCCGTGTTTTTGAATTAAACTTGCATGTTCATAACTTCTTGATAAGCAGTAACTAATTTATTGCGAACTTGCACCATAGATTGAAATGAGACATTAGCTTTCTGCAATGAGATCATCACCTCATGCAAGTCGATATTAGGTTGATCGCTGATAAATTGCTCGCTTAACGTATCTGCTTTTTTCTGAGCATTGTTGATTTGATTAATTGCAGATTCCAGTTTTTCAGAAAAATCAACTTTCCCTACGCTGTCGACGTTTCCGTCTTTTTTAGTTCCTGATGCTAAAGCTGAGGTTGATTGCAATTGCTGAAGAATGCTGTCAATAGCTGATTTATCCATAGCTTATCTCTCTACATGTAAAACTTATCAGTTCATTCATCACGGACTTAATTTTCTTGATTGATCAAGCGATATTGTTGTAGCTTATATCGCAGCGTTCTTTCAGAAATTCCCAGTTTCTTAACGGCCAATTTGCGTGAACCATTAACGGAAGCTAATGTTTCAAGAATATGTTTACGTTCGAGTGATTTCATATCTTGAGGAGAATCCTCTGTATATTTTTCGTTCTTCAGTGAAGAAAGCTTATTCTCAGGTAAATGAATGTGTTCTACATCGATTTCATCAGTTGCCAAAATCATGGCACGCTGTATGACATTTTCTAATTCACGAATATTTCCCGGCCAGGAATACTGAATCAATTTTTCCATTGCCACTGGCGTAACTCGGAAAGGCAGCTGGTCGTTTTGTTGAGCATTTGTTCCTACCATCTTGAGCACTAGCGGTTCAATATCCAAAGGTCGTTCTCGTAATGATGGAATTTCTATCGGAAACACATTGAGTCGATAATATAAATCTTCTCGGAATTGACCATTTTTAACCATCATCGGCATATCGCGATTTGAAGTCGCTAAAACTCTGATATCGAGTTTGATCGTTTTATGTCCACCAATTCTTTCAACTTCTCTTTCTTGAAGTACTCTCAGTAATTTCGCTTGTAATTCCAATGGCATTTCGGAGATCTCATCCAGTAACAGAGTACCTCCTTCGGCTTGCTCAAATTTTCCAGGCTGAGCTTGTGTCGCCCCGGTAAATGAGCCTTTTTCATAACCAAATAATGTCGTCTCAAGTAGATTCTCCGGGATGGCTGCGCAATTAATGGCAACAAAAGGTTGTGATGTCCGTAGAGAATGTCGATGAATATAATGAGCAATGACTTCTTTTCCACAGCCACTTTCGCCCGTTAACATAACGGTCGCTGGTGATTTTGCAACACGCCTGGCAAGCGATAACAACGCTCTAGTTTTTGGATCATTGGCAATTACTGAATTATCTTGATCGGATTCCGATAATGCATAGCGTTTAATATAAACAAGCAAGCTATCTGGATCGAAAGGTTTAAGTAGATAATCACAAGCGCCTGTACGCATCGCAGTTATCGCTTTGTCGATTTCTCGATAAGCTGTCATCAGTAACACGGGCAACTCAGGGTTCAAAGATTTAATTTTCTTTAACAGCATCAATCCATCCATTGGTTTCATTTGTACATCGCTGACCACCATTCCAATCGGTTGCGTTTGGACTATAGTCAGTGCGTCGTGGGCATTCGCAGCCGCGACTGCCTCATAACCGGATAACTTGATGGTGGTACAAACCGCTTCAAGCAAATCTTGATCGTCTTCGACCACTAAAATAGGCAGTGTTTTTTGCATGCGATCAATCCTGTTGAGTTCTTGGTATCGTTACAACAAACTCGCTGCCATTATCCGATGGCGAATTAACACAAACCGTGCCATTCATGGAATGAATCACGCCACGTACAATGGCCAGGCCCAATCCAGTGCCTTCTTGTCGTGTCGTATAAAACGGTTCAAATACTCTATTTTGGGCTGTATCATCGATTCCCGGACCGTAGTCTCGAACACTCAATACCAGCATATCTTTCTTCAAACTGCTGGTCAGTATGATTAAATCATCTGCGGTAGATGCTTGCATGGCATTTTCCAGCAAACTGATCATTGCGCCAAATAGTGCTTGGTAATCAGCTACTAAATACTCTTCTTTGCTATGGTCATGGACAATCAAGTGCATATGGTGCAGTTTCAGTTGTGGCTCAATCACTTGTTGCAATTCAGATAGCAAATAACTGATCGAAAATCTTTCGAGTTGCGTAGTTTCGCCTTTGACAAAGCGAAGCATATCTTTAGTTAGCTGCTCTAAGCGATGCAAGCGTTCAATCGTTTTGTCGGCAAAGCCTTTTCGCACATCGGGAGTTAAGTTATCGTTACCTAAGTGTGTTGCATATAACAGTGCCGTCGCCAGTGGAGTACGCAGTTGATGCGCAAGGTTTGCAGCCATCTCTCCCATCGCCGTTAAGCGTTGATTCCTTCTGATTTTTTCCTGTATTGCATAAGATTCGGTAATATCGTTTAATAATAAAATTTGCCTGTTTTCGCAATCCATTAAACTGCTTTGAATACGAATGCGTAGCTGTTGCTTTGCTTCTTCATCCTGTTGCAAATACCACTCATTCATTACCTTGGTTGGTTTTAACCGTTGTGCGACGATATCTTGCCATTGCAGGTGTAACAAGGGCTCTCCAAGAATTTGCAACGCCGCTGGGTTGACTTGTTCGATGCTTCCTTGAGTGTTTAATGCAATGACTCCGCCCGGAAGCGCATTCAATAAAAAACTCAGTTGATTGGATATATTTTCTTTCTCTAAGAGTTGTTTGCGCAGTTCCCCATTAGCTAATGCTAGCTCATGTGTCAGTTGTGCAACTTGATGTTGCAATCCCTGATACACGCCGGAAAGCTGCTCAGATGCTTCATTAAATGCTGCAAAAGCAATCTGTAGCTGCTGTTGATCGGTCGTCATTGAATCTTTGTTTGATTTAAATTGATTGATCTGCACAACAAAATTTACTGACAATTATTCAAAATTATCGCTAGCTTACCTTTATTCATGCATCAACGATGACTGAAATAGGGCATGCAAATCTATTTTATTCAAGCATTCGTAATGCTTGGGATTATCCATAATCGTCAGTCATAAGAATCTATGTTGTAAGCAGCAATAATTTTATTGCTGCTCAACCGTATTTTTTATACGGAAAATTCAGCAGAACAATTGATTGAATTTTGAAAGTGATTAGGAGAACAGTTCGTGGCAACAGTTCCGGACGAAGCTAATACAACGAAGAAAGCAGCAGCGCCGATGAGTGCAACTGCATTCAAATTAGAGCAATTGCGTCAACTACCTAACCAGAAAAAAATTGGCTTGATACTGTCTTTAGCCGCAGTGATTGCGCTCATTATTGGTGGTTTGATGTGGAGTCAATCTCCTGAATATCGTGTGTTGTACAACAATGTATCGGATCAAGATGGTTCGAGCATTATTACTGCTTTGCAACAAATGAATGTGCCATATAAGTTCTCCGAGCATGGCGGTATCATATTAATTCCCGAAAAACACATCCATGAAGTACGCTTGAAATTGGCTGGCCAAGGGCTACCTAAAGGTAGCTTATCGGGTTTTGAAATCATGGAAAATCAGAAATTTGGTTCTAGCCAGTTTCTGGAGCAAATCAATTACCAACGTGCTTTAGAAGGTGAGCTTGCTCGTTCGGTACAGTCGCTTTCTGCGGTACAAAGCGCTCGAGTACACTTGGCCATGCCTAAACCATCGGTTTTTTCAAGAGATAAGCAACAGCCGAGTGTATCAGTACTCGTTAATTTATACCCAGGTAGAGTTCTCGCTGTGGAACAAGTCAGTGCTATTGTCCATTTGATGTCGAGTAGCGTGTCGAATTTACCTGTAAAGAATGTGACCATTGTTGATCAGAATGGCAATTTATTGAGTACATCCAATGACACTAAACAAGATACACGTTTCGATGCCAAACAACTCGAATATATTAAAGAGCTTGAAGAAGGCTATATTCGCCGCATTGAAACAATATTGGCACCGATTACCGGTGCGAGCAATGTACGTGCTCAAGTGGCCGCCGATTTGGATTTTTCTCATATTGAGCGCGCTGAGGAAACTTATCGCCCTAATAATAGTGAGGCTGAAGGTGCATCAATCCGTAGTCAACAAACTCATGAATCTATTGCTACTGGTTCGAAATTTGACGGTGGAATTCCGGGGGCACTATCGAATCGACCACCTGAAAATGCTGCTGCGCCTATTGAAGTAGATAAAAAGAAAAAAGGAGAACCAGCTTCTGAAAATGAAGATGAAAAAAACAAGAAGGAACCTCCTATTCCTACTGACAGGAAAAAAGAGTCGACCACAAATTATGAAGTCGATAAAACAGTACAGCACACTAAGCAATCAACAGGGAATATCAAACGCTTAACAGCAGCAGTGGTGGTAAATTATCGTAAGAAAGTTGATGAAAACGGTGAAATCACGCATGAGGCACTTACTGCAGATGAGCTCAAAGAAATTAACAACCTGGTAAAAGAAGCAATGGGATTTAACGAGAAGCGTGGAGATTCCTTAACTGTAACGAATAGTGTATTTTCAGACCATGGTATGAGTTCAGATACCATTTTCTGGAAAGATCCAGAAAATATTATGCTTGCAAAGGATTTTGGCAAACAATTTCTAGTATTCGTGTTGGTGTTATTCTTCTTTCTTAAGATTTTACGGCCATTCCTAAAAAGCTTAGAACCAGCACCTGCCGTTCCTGCATTAGCTAATAACGGTGCAACGAATACACCAGTAGAAGAAGCCAGTATAGGTCCGGATGGACAACCGCTTCCTGGGCAAGCTACAAGTCCAGCCATGCTTGCAATTCAAAAATCAATTTATGAAGAAAATCTGAAGCAAGCAAGGAAGTTAGCTTTGGAAGAACCGCTTATCGTTGCCAACGTTGTTAAAGATTGGATTTCAAAATAATGGATGATGAAGGTATAAAAAAAAGTGCTATCTTGCTCATGACGTTAGGAGAAGCGGAAGCGGCATCGGTGATCAAATTGTTGGGCCCGAAAGAAGTGCAGAAGATCGGTGAAGCAATGTCCAACTTACAAAATATCACGCGTACTGAAATCGAAAAAACCCTTGAGCAATTTTGTAGTGAAACAGAGGGAAGAACTACGCTCGGTCAAGATTCGTCAAACTATATCCGAAAAGTTTTGACCACCGCGCTAGGCGATGAAAAAGCTGCCAGTATAATTGATCGTATTTTACAAGGTGACGATACCAGCGGCATCGAAGGATTGAAGTGGATGGATGCGCCTTCGGTGGTAGAGTTAATTAAAGACGAACATCCGCAAATTATTGCCACCATTCTAGTGCACCTAGAGCGTGATCAAGCCAGTGAAATCCTTAGCTTGTTTGAGGAACGATTGCGCAATGACACATTATTGCGTATCGCAACCTTAGATAGCATACAACCCGATGCTTTGCGCGAACTCAATGATGTTTTGACAAAATTACTTGCAGGCACTAACAATATTCGCAAAGCAGCTCTGGGCGGGGTGCGTACTGCCGCAGAGATTCTAAATTTTGTGCCAACCGCTCAGGAAGCGAGTGTCATTGATAATATCAAACAATTCGATGAAGAGCTGGCACAGAAAATCATGGATGAAATGTTTGTCTTCGATAACTTAATCGATATTGATGATCATGGTATCCAGCTGCTGTTAAGAGAAGTTCAATCCGAATCTTTGATTATCGCTTTGAAAGGAGCGCAAGAAGAATTACGTAAGAAAATTTTCAAAAATATGTCACAACGTGCCGCTGAAGCCCTTCGAGAAGATCTTGAAAGCAAGGGACCTGTTCGTGTGTCTGAAGTTGAAGCTGAGCAAAAAGAAATTCTTAAAGTGGTGCGTCAACTTGCGGATGATGGACAAATCGTATTGGGAGGTAAAGGTGATGATAGCTTTATTTAACCTAAGAATCTCATTCACATTAAATGAACTGGTGTGAATACTCATGATTACTGCTTATAAACGATCATGACCGACGGCTTTGTACCCAAGGAACAGCTTAGTTCTTACCAAAGATGGGAGATGAGTGCTTTTGACGATGCGGATGTGTCCTCTGAAGCACTCAATGAAACACAATCAGAGTCACCAGAAAGTAACGATTCAATTAATAATCCGACAGTCGTTCCCCTATCTACAGAAGTTGAATTAACCGCGATTCATAATCAAGCTAAGGAAGAAGGATATGCCGCCGGATTTCAAGAAGGCAGCGCGGCAGGTTATACCGAAGGTAGAAACACTGCGGAGCTTGAAGTTAAGGAAGAAGTGTTGCATTTGCAAACGCTGTTATCCAATTTCACGCAAGATTTATATGCCATGCAGCAACATATCGCGAATGATCTGTTGGCAATGGCTATCACGACTAGCAAAAAAATGACTGCGCAGGCGCTCGAAATAAAGCCGGAATTAATTATACCTATTGTGCAAGCAGCCATTCAGCAATTACCTTACTCAGTCCAACATCCCCGTCTGTTCTTGCACCCCGATGATGCAAAAATTGTACATGCTCATTTAAGTGATCAGTTAACGCAAGAAAATTGGTCAATCCGTGAGGATGGGGAATTGACACGAGGCGGCTGTCGTATCGTAACCAATGGTAGCGAAATTGATGCTACCATAGAATCACGCTGGCAAAAAATTCTATCCGCTATTGGCCAACAAAATGATTGGCTCGAGTAAGCATATGAATATGCATCGTCACGAACATTGGAGTCGTTTCTTGAATAACTGTGAGCACCTCATAGAGCCGGTCAATACTTGTGCTACTAGCGGAACGATAACTCGAGTCTCGGGGTTGGTTATAGAGGCCATTGGATTAAAAGTACCGGTTGGTGGTAATTGCACAATTTTGCTATCAAACGGTCAAAAAGTATCGGCTGAAGTGGTCGGGTTTTCCGGTGAACGCCTGTATTTAATGCCTTCGAGCGATGTGTATGGATTGTCTCCTGGTACTAAAGTTATTCCCACAGAATATATTGCCGATCCACCAAAATTTGGAGAGCTCCAACACCCACGCAGACGTGCCGCTGATCGTGCGAAACATATTCACGTGGGAATCGAATTACTGGGGCGCGTGGTTAACGGACTAGGGGAGCCATTGGATCGCCTGGGTGCTATACATGCAGAACATAATGTTCCACTTTATAGCCGTCCCTATAACCCACTTGAGCGTACACCAGTCACTGAACCGTTGGATGTAGGCGTACGCGCCATCAATGCACTGCTCACCGTTGGTAGAGGTCAGCGCATGGGATTATTTGCAGGTAGTGGCGTAGGTAAAAGCGTTTTGCTCGGTATGATGGCACGCTACACGAGTGCGGATATCGTGGTGGTCGGTTTAATTGGTGAGCGTGGTCGTGAAGTGAAAGAATTCATCGAGCATACTTTAGGAAAAGAAGGTCTTGCGCGTTCTGTAATCATAGCAGCACCGGCGGATACTTCCCCTTTATTACGTTTACAAGGTGCGGCTTATGCAACAGCCGTCGCAGAATATTTCCGGGATACGGGCAAGAACGTGTTACTCATCATGGATTCATTGACCCGTTATGCGATGGCGCAGCGTGAAATTTCCCTCGCCATCGGTGAACCTCCCGCCACAAAAGGATATCCACCTTCGGTATTCGCAAAACTACCACAATTAGTCGAGCGTGCAGGTAACGGTAATAAAGAAGGGGGATCGATTACTGCCTTCTATACTGTTTTAGCTGAAGGTGATGATCAAAATGATCCGATCGCAGACAGTGCACGCGCAATTCTCGATGGGCATATTGTTCTCACAAGAAGGTTAGCTGAAGCGGGGCATTATCCTGCCATTGACATTGAAGCCTCGATTAGCCGCATTATGCCTAATTTAGTTTCTGCCACACATATCCGGATGTCGAGAAGGTTTAAAAGTCTCTATTCGCGTTACCAGCGCAGCTACGACTTAATCAGCGTAGGTGCTTATGCATCAGGTAGTGATCCAGAACTGGATCAAGCTATTCAACTGTATCCCGCATTTGAGAAATTTTTGTATCAAAGCATGTCTGAACAAGAACGTTTCGAAGATAGCTTGCAGAAATTAACGGATTTACTGGGTAATGAAAATTTTTGATACGCTTTTGTTGGTGTAGCTATGCCAAGATCTTCGTTACATACGATAGTTACACTTACCCAGCAGCGATTAGATTCTGCGGTAAAAAAACTCAGCATATTTAACTCTTATTTGCAAGCAGAGGAAAAGAAGCTAGCGCTACTCGAAGGATATCGAAACAATTATCAAATATACCTACATAACTCGATGAAACAAGGTATTGCACATACTCAGTGGCATAATTTCACAACGTTTATGCAAAAGCTCGATAGCGCTATCGATGAGCAACGCCAAACGGTGAAACTAGCAGAAAATAATCGAAATGCCGGTAGAGATGAATTTCAAACCTATCAGCGTAAATTAAAATCCTTCGAAGCTTTACTCAAGCGCCAGCAACAAGCGGAGGCACAACAACAGGTGAAAATTGAACAAAAACTAATGGATGAGTTTGCCACCAGCAATTTCATCCGTAATACAATGAACTCGATGGATCAGTAAGAAACAAGCTCCAGTCTGCATAATAATGGCACGGAGGTTGCTTATTAAGGAGTATGCTAATAACCTGTGAGATTGAAAGACCATGCAAACTTTAGCTTCTGCAGCGCCAATAAACAATATTCCGAATACAAGCTCACCGACTTCAAAGCAATCACAATCAACGGCTACGCCAGAAAAATTTGATAAGATTTTACAGCGTGAGGTCTCCGAAGGATCGAGCAAAAGTGATACAAACCCAAAATCTTTCCAAACAGATTCTTCAATAGAGCCTGTAGCACCAGAAAACGACAAACCTTCTACCGAGACATTACCGGACAAGTCATCCAATAACGGCGGAGTGAATAATCTGTCTGTCATTGAAGTAAAGAGTTCACCAGATTTACCCAACTATCTTTTTGATACCGCGACAAACCCTAATTCATTAATAACTCCATTGGCGATACCTGGAGAACTTACCACGACATTGATTCCAGGTAACGTAGTAACCGAGGGAGATGGATCGACTCAAGCTCCATCACAATTTACAAATTTGCTGCTTCAGAAAAGACTGACATCGTCGGTTTTTGAGGAAAATCATTTTTCATATGCATCCGATGATTTTTTGCAATCATTCGGTGCGGCAAATTCTGCCGATTTCGGCAAACTATATCCTGTTATACCCGATGCGATTAAACCCGCAGCTATACAAACAGAAAATATTTCGTTAACTGCTCCAATCGAATCGGTCGGGCATCCACTTTCAGAGTTGAATACGGCAATGCTTACAACACCTTCGTCAACGAATAGTACGCCAGTGCATGATATTCACGTTGAAGCCGTAGTTGGTCAACCTAAATGGGACAATGAATTTGCTCAAAAGATAGTTTGGATGGGTAACCAACAACAGCAGGTTGCCGAGATTCACTTAAACCCAGCAAATTTAGGTCCCGTCGAAGTAACGCTTAACATTACGCAGGACCAAGCTACCGCACAATTTATTTCACCACATGCATTTGTTCGTGATGCCATTCAAGATGCTTTACCGAGATTAAAAGAAATGCTGGCAGATAATGGAATTCAGCTAGGCAATGTCACAGTAGGCGCTGAATCGTTTCAACAAAGCAATCAACAACAAGCTCACAATCTGCCCAAAAATTCTTTTGATAGCAATAACCATACTACTGAAACAACGAGTAGAAATGAAATCACCGCTACTGCGCCTATTCGACACCAGGGTATTGTTAACACCTATGCTTAAGACAACTAAGTTTTATTGAGAATAGATTGTAGTATTTTGATAGGCGCATGATTAATCCACTTTCCATCGTGGCTCTTATCAACTAAGTTAAATACCTCACTTGGCTTCTAAAATAACGACACTATTTCAGCGTTATTTGCTACATGATCACAATATGCCTTCCGTGATAATAGCGTTCATTAACATAGGAGTGGGGTGAATATGTCAAATGCTGCGGCTGAAGTTCCTGCTGGAACAGCAGGAAAAAAAGGGAAAAAAGGTTTAATCATTGGCATTCTTGTTGCACTCATTGCAATTGGTGCAGGAGCCGGCGGAACATGGTATTTCATGAAAATGAATGGTGATGCTTCCGGAGAACCCGCACCACCTAAACCAAAACCTACCAAATTCATGGATCTAGAACTGTTTACCGTCAACTTGAACGCTGATGAGGGTGGTCAATATTTGCAGGTCGGATTAACGATTAAAATCAATGAAACTTCGGTTGAACAAGAAATCGGCAAACAAATGCCGGATATTCGTAATCGAATTCTGATGTTGCTATCTAGCAAGAAATCATCCGAAGTAAATAGCATTATCGGAAAACAGCAGCTTAGCCAGCAGATTGCTGAGGAAATTAAACAATCTGTCAAGAAAGAAGAATTTCAATCGGATATTCTTGAAGTGTTGTTTACTTCATTTGTAATTCAATAATCGAGCTTATTCATGTCTGAGGAGTTCCTTTCACAAGATGAAGTCGATGCACTCCTCAGAGGTGCCAGCAGTGGTAGCGATGAAGACACCAAAGAGGAAGATAAAGGGGGTGCCAAACCCTATAACATCGGTTCGCAAGAGCGAATTGTTCGTGGACGCATGCCAACGTATGAGATTATTAACGAGCGATTCGCGCGCTATTTCCGCATTGGGTTATTTAACTTTATGCGCCGTTCGGTAGATATTTCGCTTGAACCTGTGAAAGTAATCAAATTTAGCGAGTTTGTGCGCAACCTCGTTGTTCCGAGCAATTTTAATATGGTGCAGATGAAACCCTTGCGGGGAACAGCGTTACTTGTTTTCGATCCGAATTTAATTTTTCTAATTATCGATAATTTATTCGGAGGCGATGGCCGTTACCACTCGCGCGTAGAAGGAAGGGATTTTACCCAAACAGAGCAACGCATGATTCAGCGTTTGCTTAATGTGGTATTTGAGGATTATGAGAGGTCATGGAAACCGGTGTATCCAATCACATTTGAATTTATCCGTTCGGAAATGAATCCACAATTTGCTGCAATTGCGACTCCGAATGAAGTTGTAGTGATAGCCACTTTTAATATTGAGCTAGGAAGCAAGGGCGGTGCTCTATATGTATGTATTCCGTACGCTATGATTGAGCCTATTCGTGACCTTCTTTATAGTTCTTTGCAAGGAGAGCACGTAGAAGTTGATAAGCGCTGGAATAAGTTATTGTCACAACAAATTCAAGGTGCTGAAGTTGAGCTTATCGCGAATATTGGCCACACTAAAGTAACATTTGAGCAAATTCTCAGTATGCAAGAAGGCGATGTCATCCCGATAGAAATTCCAAAAATAATTAAAGCACATGTGGATGGTGTTCCTGTTATGGAATGTGGTTACGGAACGATGAATGGACGTTACGCTTTGAAAGTGAATTCGCTGATATCTCAATCAGAAATAGAATAAGTTAACGGAGATACAACTATGTCAGAATCTACAGACAATAACGCGACCGAAACTGATGATTGGGGTGCCGCAATGGCTGAACAAGCGGCGGCTAATACAGTAGAGTCTAGCGACTCCATAGAAAAAAGTGGCGCTTTGGATACTAAAAATGGCGCGACTTCGGTATTCCAGGAGTTTTCTGGGGATGGCTCCAATCACGGTGTGCATCATGACATCGATATGATCCTCGATATACCGGTACAAATGACTATCGAGTTGGGTCGTACGCGCATTGCTATCAAAAATTTACTCCAACTGGCACAAGGTTCTGTGGTCGAACTCGATGGAATGGCAGGTGAACCAATGGATGTGTTAGTCAATGGCTGTTTAATTGCTCAAGGTGAAGTTGTTGTAGTAAATGATAAATTCGGTATTCGTTTAACCGACATTATTACGCCGAGCGAGCGTATTCGTAAACTGAATCGATAACTATTTTATGCAGACACGTTACTGGATTGCATCCATATTATTCGGATTGATGTTTTCGCTCGGAGTGCATGCGACAACAACTGAGAAGCCGAACTATGCCTCTCCATCTCCGGTAATTTCGACAGAGCATACTTTGCAAATGATTGGTGGATTATTAGTAGTGCTGGCAATTATCTTGAGTATTACTTGGTTGTTAAAACGATTTTCGTTGCTACCAGCAACACCCTCGAGCGCCTTAAAAGTCGTATCTGCTACGGCTATAGGACAGAGGGAGCGCGTCGTGGTGGTAGAAATTCAAGATACTTGGCTGGTTCTAGGCGTTGCACCGGGCCATATTAGCAAATTGCATAGTCTGAGCAAACCTGTAGGCACATCTGAAAAAATAAACCTCCCAGCAACCGAATCGGAATTCTCGGTAAAACTTAATGAGAGTATTCATAAGAGCAATGTCTAACACTATGCTACTCAATTCAATCATAGATCGAGGTAGATTTCAGTGCAATATGCGAATTTTTTTACGATTCATCTGTTTTTTAGTGGGGTTTATCGCACTTCCTGTATATGCACAGAAATCAGGCTTTCCTGCATTTACTAGCTCGCCGAATGCAAATGGCAGTACAAGTTATGCGCTCAATCTACAGACATTATTACTGCTGACATCATTAACTTTTCTACCTGCTGTCATTTTAATGATGTCGAGTTTCACGCGAATTATCATTGTATTGTCATTATTAAGAATAGCACTGGGTACTCAATCTTCGCCACCTAATCAGGTATTGCTGGGATTGGCTTTATTTCTGACTTTTTTTGTAATGTCTCCAGTGATCGATAAAGTTTACACGGAAGCTTATATCCCTTTTTCCGAGGATAAGATATCGATTCTGGAAGCTGGCGAGAGAGCTAGCGTACCGCTAAAAACGTTTATGCTGCATCAAACCCGGGAAACCGATCTAGCACTTTTTGTACAGATTTCAGATAGCGAAGAACTGGAAAGCCGAGAACAAGTCCCATTAAAAATATTAGTTCCAGCTTATATTACCAGCGAATTAAAAACAGCATTCCAAATTGGATTTATCATCTTTCTTCCGTTTTTGATTATTGATCTTGTCGTATCCAGCGTGTTAATGGCGATGGGTATGATGATGCTATCCCCCATGATCATTTCATTGCCATTTAAATTAATGCTATTTGTTCTGGTGGATGGTTGGCATTTGATCATCGGTTCCTTGACACAAAGTTTCTATCCTTAAAAGGAGAGGCCAGATGACACCCGAAAGTACCATGACCATTGCTAGGCAGGCGATTGAAATTACTTTTATCGTATCCGCTCCGCTATTATTATCTGCTCTGATAACGGGCTTGATGGTCAGTATCTTCCAGGCTGCCACACAAATTAATGAGATGACATTATCTTTTATTCCTAAGCTATTGGTGATGTTTATTGTCATGATTATTGCAGGTCCCTGGATGATCAGTATCATGACTGATTACATGCAGCGATTATTTTCCGATATTCCCTGGATGGCAATTGGATGATTTTTAAAAAGTAAATCTACCGCGGCAGTGTTTAATACGCCATGATCAGTATCACTACAGATGAGCTTTATGCATTGTTGGCTACCTTCATCTGGCCGCTTAGCAGAATACTGGCGTTGATTGCAACTGCACCAATTTTGGGAAATCCAAGTACTCCTATCAGGGTTAAAATGGGATTGGCCATTATGATGACTGTTCTGGTTGCGCCTACTGTCGAAAAATCCTTGCCCGATATTGATCCTGCTTCAGGATTGGGATTTATTGTATTGCTACAGCAATTACTGATTGGTATTGCGATCGGTTTTGTCATGCGTATCGTTTTTGTCGCCGTTGAGATGGCTGGTGAGTTAATTGGTTTACAAATGGGGCTTGGCTTTGCAATTTTTTTCGATCCACAAAATTCTGGCCAAATCGACATCATTGGTCGCTTTCTTGGTGTTATTGCCAGTTTAGCCTTTTTAGCTATGAATGGGCATTTAATGGTATTAGCGTTGATTTCACAAAGCTTCAGTACATTACCGGTAGGCGTGAGCGGTGTAAATGAGCTTACTTTTCAAACATTGGCCAATTGGGGGCAAGAAATTTTCAAATCCGGCTTGCAATTATCGCTACCCGTGCTAACAGCTTTATTGATCACCAACTTAGCGTTAGGTATTTTGACTCGTGCTGCACCGCAATTAAATATTTTTGCTGTTGGTTTTCCATTAACACTATCTATCGGTCTTTTCGTGCTAGCTTTGAGTATGCCATTTTATGCGCCAATTCTTGAACGACTCGTGTTCGATGGGCTTAATTTAATGATGGGCATTGTGAATATAACAAAATTAAATATGCCCTGACAGATGAAGTCTATCAATACTATTTATAAACCAAAGTAAAAGATAAGTTTTATCGCAAAATAAACAGGTAGTCGAATCAAGTTTTATTTGTGAATGAGGCGTTATTTTCGTTTGTTTTTATTACATAGATTATGAAATCATTCCCTATAATCAGAAATTCTTTAGCGTCTTCTGATGAAATGAATGGAATTAAATTAAGCTTTGATACTTATTTCTTACGGTTTTTAATCAAGAATGCAAAAAGGATAAATGACGGGCATATCGCCTATACTGCCTACTTAATCAATATATTCAATCGAGTGGAGCCAAAATGGAAGTACGTGAAATAGTCGGCAATGTTCGTTCAATATTTTCTTTACCTGAAGCTGTTATTCGTATCAATGAATTAATTGAATCGGGAGATACTTGTAATACCGAGATAGAACGAGTCATTCTTAATGATCCAGCATTAACGGCTAAACTGTTGAAGTTTGCCAACAGCACGTATTTTGGCTTCTCAGGAAAAGTAGATACAGTACAAAGAGCCATTTCAATTATTGGTCACAAAGAATTACGTAATTTGGCGATCGCAGCATCCGTAACTGCTACTTTTAAAGATATTCCATCGAATCTGCTAAATATGGATACATTTTGGCAGCACAGCGTGGCTTGCGGAGTTATTGCGCGATTATTGGCATCCAATGTGGAAAATAGGGAGCGTTTCTTTATAACAGGGCTATTGCATGCTGTCGGAAGGCTTATCTTGCTCCATCAATTTCCTAAGGAATTTGCAAAAGTTCTTGGCCTCCTTAACGAAGGTGAAGACGCTGTGCTCAGCGCGGAACGCAAAACATTTGGTTTCATTCATCCCAACCTGGGAGCGGAGCTTTTGCGGCAATGGAAACTACCCCCTGATATTTGCAAGATGGTGGAATTACAGTTTGAAGGGACACTGGACACTAGGGATAAGTTTGATGCGTTTACACTAAATGCGGCAGTCGGTATGGCCAATTTCATACAACCTTACACGAATCAAAGAGTCGATGCCGAGAAATCTATATCAAAATGTACACTTGAGGCTTGGGATTTTCTTGGCTTAACGCCGGAATTGATTGAATCCATTGTTACCGTAGCAAAACTGCAAGTGATTGAATTGACCAATATGATTAAATAACTGTATTTTGAAAATACAGGTTTACAAGACACAGATTCCGGTAGGATAGAAATCGGAATTGAATGATATTTATTTTGGTAATCTTTTCAGACTGTACAGAATTGCCAGCAGGATACGTCAAATACGCCTCTCCAAAGACTTTTTGAAATGGTGACCGTAACTTAGGAACTACAGAGCTCTATTTAATCTTACCGTGGCACTGCTTGTATTTTTTTCCTGATCCACAAGGGCAAGGATCGTTGCGCCCAACTTTATTGTCATGGCGCACAAAAGGTTTGGCTTTAGGTTGCTCTCTGCCTCGATCAGTTGGTTTATCATCTTCCAGCGCTTCTTCGTAACTGGTGTGGTGATATTCAACATTTTCTGGTGCACGTAGCGTTTCGGTGACCGCTTCTACTTGCTGTTCGTTTTTGATCTGGACTGTCAACAGTATTTTGGTTACTTCATTCTTCACTTCTTCGAGCATGGTGGTAAATAACTCGAAAGCTTCACGCTTATACTCTTGTTTAGGGTTTTTCTGAGCATAGCCACGCAAATGAATACCTTGACGTAAATGATCCAATGCTGCTAAGTGTTCACGCCAATGAGAATCCAAAGTTTGCAGCATCACTGCACGTTCATAATGATGCATGATATCCGAGCCAACCTGCTCAACTTTATTCTGATACGACTCACTGGCAAGATCAAGAATACGCTGCAATAAATTCTCTTCATGTAAATCTTGGTTTTCTTCAAGCCATTTTTGCAAAGGGAAGTGTAGTTGATATTCTGATGCAAGCGCGCGTTCTAAGCCTGGTACGTCCCATTGCTCTTCAACGCTTTGCGGTGGAATATATGCATAATATAAATCACTGAGTACATTATCTCGCATGGCGATAATTGTATCGGTGATATCCGAACCCGCTTCTAATAACTCATTGCGTTGCTGATAGATGACGTTACGTTGATCATTAGCAACATCGTCATAATCGAGCAATTGTTTGCGCATATCGAAGTTTCTGGCTTCAACTTTACGCTGCGCATTTTCAATCGCCCGTGTCACCCAAGGGTGCTCGATCGCCTCACCTTCGGGCATCTTAAGGCGTGTCATAATATTTGCAACACGATCCGAAGCAAAAATACGTAGCAATGGATCTTCTAAGGATAGATAGAAGCGGCTTGAGCCAGGATCTCCTTGCCTTCCTGATCGTCCACGCAATTGATTATCAACGCGACGTGACTCATGCCGCTCGGTGCCAATAATATGCAGTCCGCCTAACTGTAAAATTTCATCATGCGTTGCTTGCCATTTGGATTGAATTTCTTCGATTTTTTGTTTTTTCGTATCTTCGCTTAATTGTGTATCACTGCGAATACGTTCGATTTCCGGTTCTGGATTACCGCCCAATACAATATCGGTACCGCGTCCCGCCATATTCGTAGCAATCGTAATCATTTTAGGACGACCTGCTTGTGTAACGATATTAGCTTCGCTAGCGTGTTGTTTAGCGTTTAATACTTGATGCGGCAATTTTTCCCGTTCCAACAACTTAGAAAGCAATTCGTTATTTTCAATCGAAGTTGTACCCACCAAAACAGGTTGTCCGCGTTCATAGCATTCCTTGATTCCTTCGATAATCGCGGTATTTTTTTCTTTCGTTGTTTTATAAACAAGATCCATGCGGTCATCGCGTACCATCGGACGATGAGTTGGGATAATCACGGTTTCTAAGCCGTAAATTTGTTGGAATTCGGCCGCCTCGGTATCCGCCGTACCGGTCATGCCGGATAGTTTTTGGTACATGCGAAAATAATTTTGGAAAGTAATCGAGGCGAGCGTTTGATTTTCTTTCTGGATTGTAACCCCTTCTTTGGCTTCAACGGCTTGATGCAATCCATCTGACCAACGACGTCCTGACATTAAGCGACCTGTAAATTCATCAACGATGACTACTTCACCATCTTGCACAACGTAATGCTGATCTAAGAAATATAAATAATGTGCACGCAAACCAGCATTCAGGTGATGAATCAGCGTAATGTTAGCCGGATCGTACAGGCTTGATCCAATTTTCAGTAATCCAGCATCTGTCAATAATTGCTCTGAATGCTCGAAACCAGCTTCACTCAGCGTGACTTGATGCGATTTTTCATCAACGCTGAAATCACCGGCACTTTCCTCGTTTTCTTGGCGTTTGAGCTTTGGTATCAACTTATTAATTTGAATATAAACATCCGTATCGCCTTCCGCCTGGCCAGAAATAATTAAAGGTGTGCGTGCTTCGTCAATTAAGATCGAATCAACCTCATCCACAATAGCGAAATTGAGCATACGCTGTACTCGTTCACTGGGATGTGTAACCATGTTGTCCCGTAAATAATCGAATCCATACTCATTATTGGTGCCGTAGGTAATATCCGCTGCATAAGCGGCTTTCTTTTCGTCATGCGCCATTTGCGCATAAATTACGCCCACGCTGATACCTAGGAATTGATAAATTTTACCCATCCATCCAGCATCGCGTTTTGCCAAATAATCGTTAACCGTAACAATATGTACGCCATTGTCTGATAATGCGTTCAAATATGCAGGCAGGGTTGCCATTAAAGTTTTGCCCTCACCTGTCCGCATCTCGGATATTTTGCCATCATGCAGCACCATCCCTCCGATTAACTGTACATCAAAATGGCGCATACCTAATGTTCGTTTTGATGCTTCTCGTACCACTGCGAAAGCTTCAGGTAGTAAGACGCTGAGCGCTTCTCCGTTGGCTATCCGTTGTTTGAATTCATCGGTTTTATTGCGAATATCGATATCCGATAATTGCGAGATTGATGACTCCATATCGTTAATCATGCGTACAGTTTGAGTGTACTGTTTGATCATTCGATCATTTCGACTACCAAAAATCTTTTTGAGTAGATTTAGCATAGAGTCTTTAAGTTTTTACTAATTGGAATGATGGAAAAAACTACCAAAAGCGTCCTTACTAGTATTGCTTCATTCTATTTAATGAAGCAATACTAGTAAATAACACGTTATTCAAGCTGATCATTAAAGCGAAGTTCTTTTGTAGGTTATTTTTCTAAAGCACCCATTATCCTGGTTTTTTTAGAAATTTTGCCGGATTAAGTGATTTGTCATTGTGCCTAATTTCAAAATGCAAATGCGCGCCGGTCGAACGTCCGGTGCTTCCTACTTCAGCGATTTTTTGCCCTTGTAGTACGATTTGCCCAAGTTTTACCAGTCTTTTAGACGCATGCGCATAACGACTAACCAAATCATTTCCATGATCAATTTCGATCATATTACCATAATCGGGGTGTCGATCCGAATAAACGACCACTCCTGCTGCTGCTGCTTTGATCGGTGTTCCCATGGGTGCAGAAAAATCTACTCCTTCATGAAAAGCTTTTCTTCCAGTAAAGGGATCAATGCGATATCCATATCCAGAAGAAAACCAATCTATTTCTATAGGCATTTCAGAGGGCACTATCAGTTTTGATAAGCGGTCATTACGAAGCAATAAATCCAACGCACCCAATTTATCGGTTTTTTCAATTAGTAAATTGGAAAGTTTCTCTACTTTATCGTTGAACTCGCTAAGAGTAAATTCGTTACCAGGTAACGAATGGAAAGCACCACCTTGTCCGGGTGCTTCCATCATAAAAAGATCGTTTGATTTAATACCAGAAGATTCTGCTAAACGCCCACCAAGTACATCCAATTGCATCAACTGTGCCTGCATTTGCCCCAGCTTACTTGCCATACTATTGAGGTTTTCCTGCATATGCGTTTGGATTTTTTGATGCCTTTCTTCTAAAGGATTAACTAAAACAGCTCGCACTGCTGGAATATCAATTTTGTGTGCATATCGAAGTGAAATGAAATTTAAACCTAGTGCAAGGAGCAAAACAACGCATAGAAACGCACTTGATATTAATATAATATTTGCCTTTGTAAGTCTTATTTTTTTTGTTCGATCTGAATTATTCGAAATAAAAATGATGTTCATATAAAAAATAAATGACGCCTATAAATAGTGATATATAAATAAAAATATGACATCTCAAAAAATTAACGTTTATTTTGATATGCTTGGCGAGTCGCCACAGTATAAAAATATTCTTTCATTAGCTCATAGGCTTTATGAAAACCAATTGGCATTTGCGAAGCTAGTTCCAGCAAATCTGGCACCCTATTGTTACCTCAGTAAAATTAATAATAATGAGTTAACCGTGATTGTAAAAAATGGCGCTATTGCTGCAAAACTTAGACAAGTTTCCCCAACGCTGTTGGATAAACTGCAAAAGCTAGGATGGAAAATTACTTCAATTCACTTATTGGTGCAAGGTAATTTCTTTCAGGATAAAGTAGATTTCTTTGATAAACAAAGGTATATCAAAAAAATAATTTTTACTCACGCCGCTCGGAAGAGTCTGAGTGAGTTTGTTACTACTTCACAGGACAGCGAACTAATAAGAGCCGTGAAATCTTTTCTTCAGAAACACGAGAGCAACCCAATCCAATTCCATGTAAAGAAGTAAGCAATTTACATTTTGAAATGTTGTAAGATTTCAGATTGCTGTTTATTCATATTATTCCAACACAAGTGTTTAACGAAAGGAGTAGCCAAATGAAATCTATAATTACGTTAGGCGTAGCATTGATTTTGTTGCTATGGTTGTCCGGTTGCGCTAACACAAAACCCATTCTATATCCTAATGCCCATTATAATTCCGTTGGACGAGAAGCGGCAGAAGCAGATGTTGAGGCTTGTAGGCGACTCGCTGAATCCGCAGGCGCTAGCGAGGATAGCAGTGATTCAGCAGCGGGTAGGGTTGCGACTAGTACAGCTATGGGGGCAGGGATGGGAGCCGCAGGTGGAGCAGTTGGGGGCGCAATTTCTGGCGGTGCAGGTCATGGCTCGTTAATCGGTGCTGCAAGCGGTGCTGCAATTGGACTACTGCGAGGTATTTTCTTTGCAGCAAGACCTTCTCAGCCTAATCCAGCATACGTTAATTTTGTATACCAATGCTTACAGGAAAAAGGCTATTCAGTAACCGGCTGGCAATGATGTGGGGCAATAACAAGCCTTTTTCTGATTGCGAAGAAGAGATGTTGGAAAATCCAGTTCTAGTTCATAGAATATAGAAGTTAACCAGATATTGTAGAGAATTCTTTTATGGAAAATGAGAGGAAAAATTCATCCGCGCCTTACGATTAGAAAAGGCTTAGCGCGGATGAATAAGAGGGAGGGATACAACTTTTTAACAAAAATACCGATCAACTAATGTTTAAACAGTATGGAATTCATTATGCGCATAATTTTGTGTTTTGGGAATGTGACAAATTGTCGCAGGTGTTTGGCGTAGATATTTATGTTCCCATTAGAAAAAGTAATTGATTGAAAAAATTCCCTCGTGATTGTGATCATAACGATTCAATTCAAGCCGAACATCGAGATTTTGCGAGAGAGCGTAGCGCGTTGCAAATTGTGTAGTAAAAAACAGTTTGGTTTCTCCTAGTAAAAAGATCTGATAGCTGCCGGATAACTTGATGCGCCAATTCTGAGTAACATCATAATAGCTACCAACTTCAATATCGCCACCTAAGCGATAATGCTCTTTCAGTTCCTTAGAAACTTCTGCTTTTACATCAGCAAAGGAAAAAAGCAGCAATGGCGAAAAGAAATTCGGGCGATAGGAAAATCCTCGGCCATAACTACCTTTGAGAAGGTTGCAATAGTTACAGTCATGGTCTCTCAGTGTGTCAATTCCGATATCCAATCGCCAAGACAGCTTGTTGAATAAGGGATCGAAGGGATTGAGTGCGGTAATGGCAAGAAACTTTGCCTGATCCAATCTGAGACGTTCGGATTCGATGAAGTAACGAAGCTTGAAATCCATAAAAATGATTTCCGAATTCTTATCATAACCGATGTCTCTTGCCATTAAATCATGGTAAGCGGGTCGGTAGGCAAATTCGAGAAAAGGCTCGTGATCGTTGTGACCTACTCCCAATTGTGAACGGTCGGTACCGTGTCCAAGGTCAGGCCGTGTAGAAAACTGTTCGATTTGATTGTTGCTATCGTCGCTAATGGGTAGTCGACTGCGTGCCAGTAATACTGAACGCGGGATTTTGACTTCTTTATCTGTTTTTCTCTGCATGCTCAAATATTGTAAATAATCCATATAGGCATTGAGTAGTAATGCTTTTGATGAATTGGGGAGCTGTTTGAAGCGCTCATCCTCTATCGTCGTTCTCTCTTTGGCGATATCGAGAAAAAGTTGTTGTTCTTCAACAGTCATATGCATGCGCTTATGGTTCATCTTGGTCAAAACCGCAGGCCGGTAGTCGATTTGCTTCACTAGACCTTTTTGCGCTTTGACCAGTTTGATTGTGTCAGTGGGAATGACACTGAAGAAGAATTGATCTTTCAAGTGCAACTCGGGATTGGCAATCTCTAGCAACGAAAGCACATGATACGAACAATTTTCCTGAAAGTAGTAATAATCGAAATAGGTTCCACCTAATTCCCATAGATGCAATAACATCATATTAAGCTGATCTTCGGTAAATTTGAGCTGATATTCCCAAAGATCACGGCTTTCCCAGTTGTTATATTCCTGGACCTTGGTGTAGTAAGGAAATACTGCAAATCGGCCTTCGAATGAACCAATCAGTCCTTTCAGGGCATACAAAAATGCATTGTCGGTATCGGGTTCTGCAGCATAGTTGACACCATAATTGATTAATTGATTATCAGGTCCTGTTCTTCGACTATCGATGCGAATCAACGTGTGACCAAACATCGAAGCGGGATTGTTGAGGAAATATGAAGCGAATACTAGTGTTACGCCGACCGGGTCCAACGTTGTCAACCAGCGATTCAGGCGATCGCAATGTTGTATCTGAATCCGATCCGGATCAAATTGCAATTGCTGACTCAACCATTTAAATCGCGCTGGAAAATTACATTGCGGATGTTCTTTGCCCTCTGAGAGTTGCTCCATGGGAACAAAAAAACTAGCAAGTGTTGCGTCTAATTCAGATTCCGGGTCGGTTTTTCCAGTGGGGGAAGCAAAAAAATCTATGCCATCGGCTTCGCTGACCACGCCACCAAAAGTTTTTTTATTATATTTCAGCAATAATCGCCAGACACGTTTGCTGCTGAGTTGTTGCTGCTTTGCTTGTTGTTGCAGTTCTAGGAGATAGTGATTGTTAGCACTGGCATGCGTAATACAGAAGAAGCTAAAACACAACAATACCGTGCAACATACGAATCCAAATCGAAACGCAAATGAAGGAAAACAATATGTAATTAAACGGACATAGCGTAGCACTACGTCCGTTATACTTACTTCTCTCAATCAATTGAGGGAAGAGATTCGAATATTACAAGATTTTGCAAGTTTAGGATTATCGTTGATTTGATTTTCAAGCTTCGCAAGCAGTTCAGCTGAGGTAACCTGATCATTTGAAATTAACTGGTCAAATTTACTCTGGGTCATTGCACCGAATTCTTGGTGTGTACTTCCTGGGCATTGATACAAATTAGCCAGTGTCGAAAGCGTTTCGCCTTTGCCTTGTGCCATTTCTTTTACCAGACTAGTGTAGTTTTGTTGCGCAAAGACTTCTCTTTCCTTATGTAAGCTAATCAAACCATGATCACCACAATTGGAAGTTCCTGAGGTGATACCGAAAGTCTGACTTCCCGAAGTGCCATTGGTAGTAGCTGCTAAAATTTGCTTGCCTCCTGGTTCAGATCCCATAATCTCAGAACCCCATCCGCAACCTGCAGCACCATATCCAGCGGCAGAAGCGGCAACGGGGGACAGGAGTAAGAGTGCTGTTGCTGCTATTAAACCATTTCGTATCATAATGCTCTCCAAAGGAATGTTCTAGGTAACATCAAACTGTTTTTGATTGATGTCTTAAAGCAGTGTTTCTGAATCAATCATTATATCAACACTTTAAAAAGTGACCCCACAAGACCATCATCACCTTTATTGAAACACCTCGAATGTACTGAACCATCGTTGGGTTGTCAAATTTTTACAAAACGAAAAAACAAAAAGTTGAACGTCCAAAGGATAGTTGTCTGTGTGATAACAAATGTTTTTTAGCAGTTGTCACGTTGTTCTCCAGAATAATTTCATACGTGATAAGCTGCGCCATGCATCACTGGGCTTGTGTTCGCGTTGCAAGGTTTCAATTTCTAACACACCGCTGAGTCGACCGAGATCGAAGGCCACTGGCCCTATTTTTTGGGCAAGTTGTTGTAAAAGCCGTGATGACACACGTCTATCATTGGTATAACCTAGTTCGTCCTGCAAATCTGCTAGCATTTTAGTAAAGCGTTGAGGATTTTTGCAATTAAACAAAGAAAATAAAGTATCCGCAGCGTAGCGCATTTTTTTTGCTGCAATACGTGCCTGATGACGTTCTGGCGCGGTTTGTGTTGTCAAGCTTTGACAACATTGATGTAACGCTTGCCATCGATCTTCAAGAATTTTTGCTGCCCATTGTTGAATATGCTCTTTGGCCATTATCTCAGCGTGGGATGGCAAAGCTATCAAATGTCGTTCGATAGCGAGAATCAACGCAGTAAATTCTACATGATGTAATTTTTTGTGTGTCCGTTGTCGTATTTTTATGGCGATGTCGTGAATGGCGGTTAATGTGGCCTGTTGAATTGGTTCATGTCCAGGTATAGATGTTATTTTTTTTGATAGATCAGGAAGAATTTCGTGTTCAAAAACATCCCAATCTCTCGCCTCATTGAGTTCCTGCATTATTTTCCGCAACGATTTATTCCAAGGGATTGCAATCGGTTGCTTTGTTGATTGAAGCAGCGCTAAGCCGGAACGGATACGCCGCAAAGCAACACGAATTTGGTGTAGATACTCTGGATTATCGATGTGCCGGAAGTACCCTGGCATATTTGCGAGTAATTGTTTTAATGCGGTTGCGATAATACAGCAATAAATATCAGTAATGCTCTGATCTGCATGAAATAGAATTGGTGAGGCTTTGATCGGTTTTATCGTGTTTGCACCCACTAATAAATAACCGCGTGCGGCTTTGCTTTGCGGTTCAACGAACAGAGGAACTTGTTGTAATAGCTGTTCTGCTAAATCGAATAGAAATTCAGCGGGGCCTGATTTGAGTTCGAATTCCACTTCGCAAACTTCTTGTTGCAAATCG
This sequence comes from Nitrosomonas sp. PY1, assembly GCF_022836435.1. Lineage (NCBI taxonomy): Bacteria > Pseudomonadati > Pseudomonadota > Betaproteobacteria > Nitrosomonadales > Nitrosomonadaceae > Nitrosomonas > Nitrosomonas sp. PY1. The sequence continues at coordinate 80,661 of NZ_BQXC01000001.1, forward strand.
TTCGCGGTTATTGCTCCAGTATCTAGCGCAATTTCTACCTGATTATCAGCATTTTTTAGAAACCAAGTAGTACGTTTAAATTCTGTCACAAAAACGGGTGCAACTTGTTCAAGTTCGATTCCAGCTAATAGATCGATTGCTTCTTTGGATAATACGGTGAAATCTGGATGTGTATCGTTTTTAACGACTGCTTCCCATTCCGGACGATATGTTAATGTTCCAGTCGATTGCGCTTCAGCTTTCAAAGTCTGAATCCATCGCTTTTTGCCGATACGTCGAATACGTAACGCAATACCGCGTTGTTTAAGCTGAAAGGTATCGGTATCGAAATAAATACTGCGCAAGTGCTGCCGTTGCGGTTTGATTTTACGGAGTAGTGATGCATCTAGGATGCGAGATATGTGTCGTGGATGCAATGCCAGCTTAAGTTCAATTTCCATGATGACTCGGTCTAGCGAAATAAAGTACGGTTTATTCGATTTTTAGCGTAGCAAAATCAATATTTGAGGGTGCTGCCGGCATTTTTAATTTCATGCTTTCTAAGGCACTGGCCACGATTTGCGCAACTAGTAGATTACGATACCAGTTGCGATTGGCCGGAATCACAAACCAAGGTGATCGCTCGGTGCTGGTTGCCCGAATCATGTCCTCAAAAGCGTCCATATAATCTTGCCAAAACTTTCGTTCTTCGATATCTCCAATATTAAATTTCCAATTTTTTTCTGGGTTACGGATACGCTCTTCCAATCGTTTTTTCTGTTCGTCTTTAGAAATATGCAGAAAAAATTTTACAATAGTCGTACCATTTTCCGACAACATTTCTTCAAACGCATTAATTTGCTCAAAGCGTTGCTTAGCGATTTTGTCGGATATCTTGCCATGAACGCGAGTAATCAGTACGTCTTCATAATGAGAGCGGTTAAAAATCCCAATATGGCCTTTTTCCGGCGCACTATAATGTACTCTCCACAAGAAATCGTGCTTCAATTCTTGCTCCGATGGTGTTTTAAATGTTGCGACTTGGCATCCTTGCGGGTTGACGCATGACATGACGCTTTTTATTGTGCCATCTTTCCCGCTGGTATCCATTCCCTGCAGAATAATCAGTAGTGAGTATTTGCCGTTAGCATACAGACGCTCTTGAAGCTGCTGAATTTTTTTAGTGTAGCTTTTCGTTTGTGTTTTCGCTTTTTCTTTATCGCTGGCTGTTTTTTTAAAATTATCGGTGTCGTCGGGATCAAACTTTGACAGTGTTACTTGATCATCTGCTTTTATTTGATATTTTTTCATGGCATTCACTCTGTAAGGATCTGATATTCATAGTAGTCTACTTTTTCGGAAGCAACAATCAAGCAGATCAATTGACAAATTGCATCTTTTTGCTAAATATTCGTTGTCGTTTTAAACAAATGGCTTCGATATCTAGAGGTGTTGTCAAGATTGGAATTGGGATGTAATTGAGTTGATTGATCGTAAGTACTTGTTGCAAATGATCGCCAATTTTCAATGAACAACTATCCATGCCTGCGCTTTGAAAATAGATATCACCTTGTGTTGCGCCATACGTTGTCAACTGTTGGAATGAGCCGCGTGCTCCGATGGCACCCACTAGGCTCATGGCGGGATGGAATTCTGTCTTAGTGGCGAATACTTTTTTAGCCTCTATATATTCACGAAAGATATCTGCAATTGCAAGTCTTACATTAAATAATGAGCGTGCGCCAATAAATGGTATGGGACCTTCTTGTAAGTCTCCCCAAATAAACCCTCCCATGCCGCCAAACAAAGGGGAAGAATCAAAAACTTGTGCAAATGCATTAATTTGATCAATCGTTTGATTTTCGGAAGGAAAGTGGTAAAAGTTTTGGAAAGTACCGGGTACGAGAAAAATTTTTCGTCCAATCGGATGAACCGTTTCCATGGACAACACTGCGTTTCTAATCCAATCGATGTATACGCTTTGTGGCATGGATGAAGTGATGGTATTTTCTGAAGTTGCCCCAGCAATAATGCATTCCGAATTGGAGCTATCACAAACCAGGTTTAATTTATGGTCAGAGTCGAATAGAAAGGGTAGTTTCTGAAAGACTTTCAAAAAAGGAAGGTTTTTCAACCCTAATTCTTTTAATAAAAAATTAATGACATTTGAATCGGTGATTTTATATGGTATTAGGTTATCGGGATAAGCGTTACTGAAAGATTCAACGATACTAAGGCTTGCGATATTTGTAGTGTTATTGGTATCTGAGAAAATATTGGAAATGTCGGTCATGCCGCATTGATCAAACGATCCATAGCAGTCATATCCCAAGTATTCAACGTCATCTAGCAGAATCACATTATCTGAAGGATTGCTATTTTTCTGATAGATTAACTCAGCAAATGCTTCGATGTGGAGCATGCCGCTTCCTGGCAAGGCTTTACGTAATTCTGCGCCGATTTTCCTAAATATATCCAGTGTGCGGGTATATTTATCAGTAATTTCAGTACAAGCGGTTGGGTTCTGATTGAGGCAGGATAAACGCAATCTCCATAATGGTTCATCAACGAGAAATAGTATGGGACCTTGATAATCCGAGGCCGTTATGGCTTGAGCCAACGGAGTAACATCGAGCTCTCTGAAAGAGTGTGTCGTTTCATCAAAAAGGAACCGGCCAATTTCAATCACAGGAATCAAGTTATGGGTGTTTCTATTTAAGTACCGTGTAACATCGTTTAAATCTTTAGGCGTGAAAGCAAATGCATTGGAAAAGCTTGCAACCTCGCTGATATGACTGGGCTCATTCAAGGCAAAACCAACAATTTTCTCATTAGGTTTAGTCGAAAAATATTTTTTTGCATGTTCTAAACAAAATTGATAATGATCTGAATTATTATCGATAGCGCCATTATGAAAGATTTGCGATGGATAAATTCCATAAAATCCATGCTTGAACACCTCAAAGTTAGTCATCTCGGTATGTGTCGCAAGTAAATGCGCATTGCCGTTTCGACATGAAAAAGACGCATCGTTGTCTTTATTAATAGCATTACCCCAAGATTTTTTTATACTGGAATTGGCATATAAGTACGAAATCGCATGTCCTGATTGCTGTAATTTTTCCACAGCACGATCTACCGACTCATCCAATACACGTGCCACATTGTCTCCAGATTGGCTGATCGAACCGCGAAAAGGATTTAGACTGATGATAACAATGGGTTTGTCGCTGGATAATTGCAGCTTTGTAAAAAGATTTTCAAAGTAGTGCGATAAATCCAATAAACCGCTAGTTTGTACAATGTACTGATAAGTAGAGCGGGTTTGCTCTAGCGTGTGCGGTATAATCGCTTGACTATCTGGTAAATCATAATGCCATACATCGGCGTTCAAATATTCAGCAGACGCACGCAACTCTAAAGTACGTTGTTCGCCGCAACTGCTTGCACTCTCCGATTCTGATTTGCAACCTGATTTACCTTGCGTGGCAATAATCATGGCGCAATAATTGGTATTTTCAGAACAATGATCCTTCATGAACGGATAAATCAGAAGTTCATCGCCAGGGTATGCGCCGACAAAAATGAAACGATTAGGGCTGTCGAACCGAGAATTTTGAGCCTTGGTACAAAACGGATCGTCACGGCAAGGATCCGCAGCGGATACACTACAAGCCAACAAGGTGCTTACGATAATAATAGCCGTAAATAATAAAGCCTTCATCATATTAGAATCCTATTCTTGCGATCGACCGAGGTTCCTTGTTGCTTTCCTGATGTGTAGGATAGTTTAATGTACGATCCTTATGATTGATAGAGTTGCTGATTAAAGCTGTGGTATTTAATCGGATGAATCTTGCACTTGAATCCAATGCTCCAAGAGTAGCTGCATTGTCCTTCTTCCATTAAATTCATTGACTTGGACGCGATATACGGCATCAATTACTTCGGGTAATGGGTCGTGATAAAAAAATAATATCGCGTCGTAGGTAGCCTCAGCCGGTGGCTCGTGGTCGTCTCGATCTAAAGTATGCAGTTTTCGTAAGCGCAGTTTTGAATGCTTTCCACCTACAGTACGCTGACTTTCTATCGTAAAACGGGTCATAAAGGTAGGTTGTGGGAATCCTTGCCCCCAAACTTGTTGATCCAGAAACTCGGCTAATTCCAAATTGATTTCCGATAGCATTAGATCGCCATCGGTTTCAATTACGTGCGTCAAATCATGCGGTGACAAGAGTGCTTGCGCAGCTTGTTCAAAAGCTCGGCAGAATTGCATGAATGCTTGCTGTTTAATAGTCAATCCTGCAGCGGCTGCGTGACCGCCAAATTTGATAATGAGTCCAGGGTGTTTTTTAGTTATCCAATCCAATGCATCACGCAAATGAAATCCCTGGATAGAGCGCCCTGAGCCTTTCAACTCATCGCCATGACCAGGAGCAAAAATAATCGCTGGACGGTGATATTTATCTTTAATTCGTGAAGCGAGAATGCCAATCACACCTTGATGCCAATCCTGATCGTATAAGCTGATGGTGTAGTTATCTTGAGCTTCTGTTTCTGTTTGGTGTCGTGTCAGCAAATGTTCCAGCTTAATTAATGCGCTTTCTTGCATGACTGATTCGATCTCGCGCCGCTCGCCATTTAATGTATCCAATTGCTGCGCAATGTGCGCAGCGTAGGCTTCATCATCGGTAATTAAGCACTCAATGCCTAACGACATGTCATCTAGACGACCTGCTGCATTTAAGCGTGGCCCGATGATGAAACCCAATTCATAAGTGGAAATTTGCCGGTAGTCACGTTTTGCGATTTGTAATAAAGCGTGGATGCCAGCGCAACACTGCCCTTTGCGCATACGCTGCAAGCCTTGTTGCACTAGGATACGATTATTGCTATCCAATTTAACCACGTCCGCAACTGTTCCAAGCGCAACCAGATCGAGAAAGTTAGCCAAATTGGGTTCCGGCATAGACGCGGAAAAAGCGTTTCGGTTACGCAGCTCAGCTCGCAGTGCCAACATCAGATAAAAAATCACACCGACACCTGCAATACTTTTGCTCGGAAAAGGGCAACCGGGTTGATTGGGGTTGATAATTGAAGCCGCATCCGGTAATGCCTCCCCCGGGAGATGATGATCGGTAATGAGTACGCGCATACCGAGTGCATTTGCTTCCGTAACACCGTCGATACTGGCAATACCGTTATCGACAGTAATCAGAATATCCGGTTTTTTCAGTGTATGCGCAAGTCGAACGATTTCTGGCGTTAAACCGTAGCCAAATTCAAAGCGATTCGGTACTAAATAATCAACAACGGCACCAAATTTTCGTAAGATGCGAATACCAATTGCGCAAGCAGTGGCGCCGTCGGAATCGTAATCCGCAATAATTAATAAGCGTTTCTTAGCGGCAATCGCATCAGCCAGCAATGCGGCGGTTTGAGTGACGTTTTTGAGTTGCGTAAAGGGGATCAACTGCGCCAGTTCTGTTTCCAGCTGTTGGATATTATGAATGCCTCGTGCGGCGTAAATACGCGCTAGAACAGGAGGTAGCCCACCATCACTTAAATTCTTATAGCATTGGGGGTCAAATAATCGGGTAACAATTTTGCTCATGTATCTAACGTTGCCCGTCAAACATCGCTTCAGAAAATATCAGCCAGAAACATCGGTTGCTACATTTTCTGCATCTGTAATTTTCTCTGCTTTGAGTAAATAAATTCGACGGCTATCTACGCGTTGTACTGTAAATTTAAATGGATCAATGGCAACTGATTCACCGCGGTTAGGCATGCGGCCAAATTTATTTAGCACCAGACCGCCGATAGTATCGTAATCTGTATCATCATAATACGTATTGAGTGCTTGATTAACGCACTCGATTTCGGTGATTGCTTTGATGCGATACACGTCTTCCGCTTCGGCTACGATATTGTCTTCCTCTTCGTCGAAATCGTATTCGTCTTCAATTTCACCAACAATTTGTTCCAATACATCTTCGATTGTTACCAATCCAGCAGCGCCACCGTATTCATTGACTACAATAGCCATATGATTGCGGTTACTGCGAAAATCTTTCAATAGTACATTTAAACGCTTGGATTCGGGAATAAACACGGCTGGACGTAACATGCCGCGCAAATTGAACTCATCTGGGTCTGCATAATAGCGTAGCAAATCTTTTGCGAGCAGAATGCCGATGATTTCGTCCTCGTTTCCTTCGATAGCAGGAAAACGTGAATGCGCAGCTTCAATCATAAATGGAATGAACTCTTCCGGTTTTTTACTGATATCGATTAAGTCCATCTGTGAGCGTGGCACCATGATATCGCGTGCCTGCATTTCTGAAACCTGCATGACACCCTCTATCATGCTGAGTGCATCTGAATCGAGCAGATCTCGCTCAAATGCGGAGTGCAACACGGTAATTAATTGTTCGCGGTCTTCTGGCTCACGAATCAACAAAGCACTGAGTCGTTCTAGCCAGCCGCTCTTAGGTGAAGGATCATCCATGTATTGTGCTCATAAAATGTAAATTTTGATTATTCAGGTTAGGCGCTCAGATTTTGCTAATTGCAGAGTCACGTCCGTTTTTTGTTCCAAATAAGGATTTTGATAGCCAAAACGAGACAATATCTGGCTTTCCATCTGTTCCATTGCAACCGCTTCCGACTCAATCAGATGATCGTATCCTTGTAGATGCAATACGCCATGTATCGTCAAATGCGCATAATGCGCGTGCAGCTGTTTGCGTTGCTGTTGCGCTTCTTGGAGGATGATCGGTGCGCACAGTACAATATCGCCCATCATCGGTTGAACATCATGATCGGTAAAGGTAAGCACGTTGGTAGCATAATCTTTTCCACGGAACTTGCCATTTAATTGCTGCCCTTCCACTTCGTCAACGATACGAATGACAATCTCAGCTTGTTGTGTCAATGCAGCTTTGACCCAACGGCGAAATTGCTGGCGTGTCGGCAGTGCTTCGGAATCGCCGCTGGCATATTGCACTGCAAGCTTAAAAGTGGGATGCATATGCAACGTGTCAAGGTTCGGCAGTGCGTCGATCGTGTTGCTCATAAGCGTTGATGATGCGTTGCACCAAAGGATGTCTGACTACGTCGTCCGATTTAAAGCGAGTGAAAGCAATGCCGCGAATATTCGTCAATACGTCTTGAACATCCACCAAACCGCTTTTTTGGTGTTTTGGTAGATCGATTTGCGTAATATCGCCGGTTATCACTGCCTTAGATCCCATGCCGATGCGTGTCAAAAACATTTTCATTTGTTCAGGGGTCGTGTTTTGCGCTTCATCCAAAATAATAAACGATTGATTCAAGGTGCGTCCGCGCATAAATGCGAGCGGTGCAATTTCAATGGTATTGCGCTCAAACTGCTTGCTCGTTTTATCGAACCCCATCAAATCATAAAGCGCATCATACAAAGGACGTAAGTAAGGATCGACTTTCTGCGTCAGATCGCCCGGTAAAAAGCCCAAACGTTCCCCTGCTTCGACGGCTGGTCGGACCAAAATCAAACGAGATACCAAACCACGTTCCAAAGCATCGACCGCGCTGGCTACTGCAAGATAGGTTTTTCCGGTACCGGCAGGGCCGATGGCGAACGTGATATCGTGATCTTGAATTTGTTGCAAATATTGAATTTGACGCGGCGTCCGGCCATGAAGGTTACTACGGCGCGTCATCAGTGACGCCGGTACTGGCGAATTCACTAAGGATATATTGATATCGCCATCTCCCACAGTTGTTGGTTTTCCTGAGTTCAGTGCCTCGACCAAACCCAATTGAATTTGCTCCAAGCTCAAGTGCTGCTTCGATTGGTTGTAAAAATCGCGTAAAACCTTTGCAGCCAATTTAGTTTGATCAGAACGACCTGACAGGCTGAAATGCTCACCACGGCGGGATATTTCCACATCCAATACATTTTCAACTTGTTTGAGATTTTCGTCCAAAGAACCGCACAAGTTGGCCAGTCGCTGATTGTCGGCGGGTGTGAAGGAGATTTCGAGAGATGCTGATTTCAATGTTAAACGATGCTATTACAATAGTGCGATTGTCGCAGCGGTTGCGATACTTTGCAAGCAAAAAACCACGTAGCGTATCGCAATTATTCCGATAGCATTTCGCCGCGTAGAGAATGAGCGCGCGCTTCGGTAATACGAACATTGATGAAGCTGCCGACATGTTCAGGACTGCTTGTTAGATTGACGACTCGATTATTATCGGTTCGACCGGAAAATTCACCGGCATTCTTTTTAGAAACACCTTCCAGTAATACCCGTTGTACCGAATTCACCATGCTTTGACTGATTTTGCGAGCTTGTTGATTGATTTGTGCTTGCAAGCGGTGCAATCGTTCTAGCTTGACTTCCTGCGGCGTTTCATCGGGTAAATCTGCGGCAGGTGTGCCAGGGCGAGGGCTATAAACAAAGCTATACGATTCGTCAAAATTTAATTCTTCAATTAATTTCATTGTGGCCGCAAAATCGGACTCGGTTTCTCCAGGAAATCCCACAATAAAATCTGAAGATAATGAAATATCTGGACGAATAGCGCGTAGTTTTCGAATGATCGATTTATATTCCAGCACGCTGTAGCCACGTTTCATTGCTGCAAGCACCCGGTCGGAGCCGGATTGCACTGGCAAATGCAAATGATTGACCAGTTTTGGCAAGTTGCGATACGCTTCAACTAAGCGTGTAGTAAATTCTTTAGGATGCGAGGTAGTATAGCGAATGCGCTCAATGCCGGGAATTTCGTGCAAATATTCCAATAACAAAGCAAAATCGGCAATCTCGCCGTCATCCATGACGCCCAAATAGGCATTGACATTTTGCCCTAGCAGAGTGATTTCCTTAATGCCTTGGTCTGCCAGTACGGCAATTTCCGTCAACACATCATCAAGTGGACGGGATACTTCCTCTCCCCGCGTATAAGGCACTACGCAAAAGCTGCAATACTTGCTACAGCCTTCCATGATTGATACGAATGCTGTAGCGCCTTCGGTACGGGCCGGCGGTAGATGGTCGAATTTTTCGATTTCAGGAAACGAAATATCCACTTGTGGCCGACCAGTCGCTTTACGTGTTTCAATCAACTGTGGTAACCGATGCAATGTTTGCGGACCAAAGACCACATCGACGAATGGAGCGCGGGTCACAATCGCCTTCCCTTCCTGGCTCGCGACACACCCTCCCACGCCAATCAACAAATGAGGATTTTTTTCTTTCAAATGGCGTACACGACCCAGATCATGAAATACTTTTTCTTGCGCTTTCTCGCGCACAGAACAAGTATTAAATAAGATCACATCGGCTTGAGCGGGATCGTCGGTTGCCTCCATGCCATATGCAGCATGCAGCACATCGGCCATTTTCTCCGAGTCGTACTCATTCATCTGGCAACCAAAAGTTTTGATATATAGTTTGTTACTCACAGATTATTACTGGTCCTGAATTTAAGTGAATTGTGCGCCTTGCAGGCAAAAGTCATTTTATTTTTTTCTCGCCTTTGGCTTCTTCTTCGGTCAAATACCAGATACGATGCAAATTTCCCATCATATCAATTTGATAACGTATGGCGCCGCGTTTATACGTGGCATTGGGTAATACAATTTGATTGTCGCTGTCGCGTACTTGTCCTGCTGCTCCCATAATCATGAGATTTCCATCAATATTGAATTGAGGAAAAGACGCGCCATTCAAATTTCCCAATTTGCTATCGGGTGGAAAATTTCTTTCCATTTGACCAGAAGCCGACATGACCCCTGTCACCGATAAAATCAACCCAATCAAAAAATATCCGATCGCACGTGTAATCTTCATAATCATTGCCAAGAAAATGCTATCAAATCAGAATGATCGACAATATACAAACATCCGGTACTAAGACTCGTTTTTAGAGTGACCTAATGATACGCTAAACGGAAAATGCCGAGCAATGGATTTGTATTCATCATTCTGATTCTTTATAGTGCATGGGTGTATTCATGCAGAGATTAACATGGAATCAAGTCCGGTGATTAAAACACAATTGACCTGCAAGATTGAACTGCCGAAACACTACCACATTAACGCAATTCTAGCGTTTCATCAGCGTGACCCCCAAGCAATTGCAGAATATGTTAATGAGCATTCGCTAACCAAAGGGTTGCTTTGGAATGAGCAACCAGCTTGCTTGACCATCCATTTTCAATCCGGTGTCGCGCAAGCTCAGTTAACCCTTGATGGAACTGTAAACAACGGCGACTCTGCTTTACTGAGCAAGTATTTGCACCGATTATTGGGATTAACCCAAGCAATCGAGGAATTTGAGCAATGTTTTCGGAATCACCCTGAGTTAGGTCCTATGCTGCGTAAACAAACGGGGTTGCGAATTCCTACTACTTTTTCCGTTTTTGAAGCAATCAGCTGGGCGATCATTGGACAACAGATCAGTGTCAACGCCGCCGTATCAATTCGGCGCAAACTAATTCGCTACACCGATATTTCACACTCAAGCGGATTATTGTGCTACCCAAATGCCGAACGCATCGCGCAACTGCGCGTAGAAGAACTGCGCAATTGCGGACTTTCCTTGACCAAAGCCGAAGCCTTGCTGACCGTCAGCCGTATGCTCTCAAATGGTGAATTACATTTCACAGATGAATTTACGGTACCTCCCATCGACAGCCTACAGCGACAACTCGGTGCGGTTCGTGGTATCGGCCTTTGGACCATTAATTATGTTTTATTGCGTGGCTTTGGATGGCTTGATGCTTCATTACACGGCGATGTTGCCGTGCGTCGCGGTTTACAGAAACTTCTTGCTAGCCCTAACAAAATGAGTGAAAAGCAAGTACAGCAATGGTTGGAGCAATTTTCCCCTTGGCGTGCATTGGTCGCTGTGCATTTATGGTCATTAGGAAGTGTGATGGGAGCATAAGTCAATTGAATCACTAGTATTGTTTCATAGTCAGGAGTGTTTTAAATGGAGCAACTTACAGATTTAAAAGCAATATTACATTCCAAGCGGGCTAATATTTACTATTTGGAGAAATGCCGGGTAATGCAAAAAGACGGTCGTGTTCTCTATTTGACAGAAGCCAAGGACGAGCAGCTCTACTGGAATATTCCGATTGCCAATACCACAGTTATTTTATTAGGTACCGGCACTTCCATTACCCAAGCGGCAGTTCGTATGCTCGCATCTGCGGGTGTTTTGATCGGCTTTAGCGGTGGAGGTGGTACGCCACTACTAGCAGGTAGTGAAATCGAATGGTTGACACCGCAAAGTGAATACAGGCCGACCGAATACGTACAGGGATGGTTATCATTCTGGTTCGATGAAGCGAAACGATTGTGGGTTGCCAAACATTTTCAACTGATGCGCATCAATTACCTGCAAAATGTATGGAACAAGGATAAGGACCTGAAAAATGAAAATTTCTTTATCGACGATCAAGATGTCATGCAGGCGTTTTCAGGTCTCTCAAACAAAGTCGAGCAAGCAAACAATGTCACTGAATTACTGTTGATCGAAGCTCAACTCACCAAAAACCTCTACAAAATAGCCGTCAGCCGAACCCAGCAAAAAGATTTCGTGCGTAATTACGACAGCACCGACAGCGCCAATGCTTTTCTCAATCATGGTAATTACTTAGCTTACGGATTGGCTGCGGCTACACTTTGGGTATTGGGTATTCCGCACGGTTTTGCTGTGATGCACGGCAAAACCCGCCGAGGCGCATTGGTGTTCGATATCGCCGACCTCGTCAAAGACGCCATCGTCCTGCCTTGGGCTTTTGTTTGTGCCAAGGAAAAAATGAGTGAACAGGAATTCCGCCAGCAGATTCTGCAAAAGTTTACCGAACACAAGGCTTTGGATTTTATGTTTGGTCAGGTAAAAGCAACCGCTACAAATAATAGCGGTTGCTTTTAAGCTGCCTGTACGGCAGATAAATCCAATTTATAACTAAGATTATATTTTTCTAAACTATCTGTACGATAGTAAAAAGATATTAAATTAAGATTAAGTATTTTGTCAATTTATAAATAAGATAATATTGGTTGTTAATTCTACTTACTTAGAGTATGCTAACTGACATATAAGGTAAGAATGCAAATCCCGCTTTGTATGCGAGATCACTCTTCGAGCCTGTGGATGTTATGCTTGGTTTGCATAATAGTCATAGAAATCAGGCTACTCTTAAATCTTGGCGGATGAAAGATAGCCTGATTTTAACCCATTAGCACATTGGATGAAATCGTTATGATGGTTACTTTTGTGTCTGAGTGCGAGAAAAAAGCACTTAACAGAACTCGGCGTGTATTCGACGCATTCGCAAACCGTATCGGCAACAACACCTGGCAAACCGTGATCACGGAAGAAGGATTGATCGCGGTCAAAACCCTACTGCGAAAAACCGCAACCAAAAATACTGCTGTTGCTTGTCATTGGATACGGTCGAGAAGCCGCAGCGAGTTGGTGTGGATTGTGGGGAATCGTAGGCGTTTCAATGCACAGGGAATTGTTCCCGTGAATTCCACAGCTAAGAACCTGCTTAATAGTCAATGGGAGAATAACTGGACTTATTTACCCGCTATCAAAGCGCTAGTAGCTATCTCTGCTTTGTTGCATGATTGGGGCAAGGCAACAGCTTTGTTTCAAGCCAAGCTCAAATCCGGAACTACCAAAGGTGATCCCTTACGTCATGAATGGATTTCTTGCTTGTTATTAAATGCTTTGGTTCGACATGCAGGTGATAGTGATGAAGCCTGGTTAAGTCTATTGCAATCAGGTGAACTGAATGAGCAAACACTAAAAACAATTGTCACGCAGAATGCTACCAAGCCCATGGCTGATTTACCCCCGCTGGCGCAACTGGTTGCTTGGTTGGTAGTTTCTCATCATCGTCTTCCGTTCCGCGTAAAACCTGAAAATGAAATTATTTCAGAAAGAGGTCAAAGTTCTTATAAGGAGCGGGATACGGTTCAACGAGTTTTGCAAAGCATCATGCCGGAGTGGGGCTATCAAAACAAATTCGACGAAATGGATTATAAGAAACGTGTAGTCAGTTGTTTTGAGTTCCCCGGTGGCTTGCTTTCTCAATCTTCGCAATGGCTTAAATACTTGAAAAAATGGTCAACCCGCTTATTACAAGCACAGCCGCAAATTCAGCAATTATTCGACAATGGCGCTCACCGTCTGCTGTTACACCATGCGCGTTTGTGCCTGATGTTGGGCGACCATTATTACTCGTCTTGTCCGGCTAAAAATGACTGGCAAAGTCTTGTAACACTGTTTGCAAATACTGATGATAAACGTAATTACAAACAAAAACTCGATGAGCATTTGGTCGGTGTTTGTGAGAATGCGCTGAAAATCAGTCAGACTCTGTCAAGATTTTCATCGGAAATGGAGTCAGCTTACGATATTAAAGCGCTCAAACAAAAAAGCCCTGCCGGGTACGAATGGCAGGATAAAGCCGTTGAAAATATCAAGCAATTCAAATTTCAACACGAAGCTATACGGGAACAAGGCTATGGCTGTTTTATTGTGAACATGGCTAGTACCGGATGCGGTAAAACCATTGTCAATGCCAAGATCATGCGCGCCTTATCCGATGATGGTGAAAGCTTGCGTTACATTCTGGCTTTGGGTTTGCGGACGTTGACGCTGCAAACCGGAGACGAATACCGCTACCGCATCGGTTTGAAAAACGACGAATTGGCTGTTTTAATCGGTTCGGCGGCAGTTAAAGAGTTGCACGAGCAGGCACAGAAAAAGCATGAGCAAGAACCGGCTTTTGAGGAACTAGGCGCGGAATCGCTGGAACAATTATTAGAGGAAGATTTGCATTACGGCGATGCGCCTACCGCAGAATTTCTGGATGTTTTGTTTCCCGAAAAACACAAAGCAAAACACAAAGCCTTTTTATATAAACCGGTACTGGCTTGTACCATCGATCATATCATTGCTGCTACCGAGATTTTACGTGGAGGGAAATATATTCTGCCTTGCCTGCGGTTGCTGTCATCGGATTTAGTGATTGATGAAGTCGATGATTTCGACGGTGCCGATTTAGTCGCCATCGGCCGCCTGATTCATCTCGCCGGGATGCTCGGACGGAAAGTAATGATTTCCTCGGCCACTATTCCCCCGGCATTGGCGGAAGGTTTTTTTAATGCCTATCAGGCTGGATGGCAGTTGCATAGCCATTTTAAACAAGCAAGCCCCATAATTGCCTGCGCGTGGATTGATGAATTTACCGCCCGCATGGAGCGAGTCGATCAGAGTGATGTAAAGAACCGTTGCTACCAGTATCAGAGCCTGCACCGGCAATTTATCGATAAACGGGTCATTAATTTGCAAAAACAGGTGGTCAAGCGTAAAGCTTTTATCGTACGTTGTGACGATTTGCTCTTGGAAAAAAATGATGAACAATCCCGGCAGCAGCGCTATTTTGAAAAAATCCGCCAAACCGTTTATCACCTTCATAGCAGTCATCATACGATTGATGCGAGAACCGGCAAGAAGGTGTCTTTTGGTGTCATCCGCACAGCGAATATTTCACCTTGCGTGGCGCTCACTCAATTTTTACTGCAAGCCGATTGGGAAGAAAACTACACTCCCAGAATCATGACTTATCACAGCCGACAGGTTTTGCTTTTGCGTCAGGGGCAGGAAAAGCACCTGGATAATGTATTAAAGCGTAAGGAAAAACCCGGTGAGATGCCGGAAGGATTAAAAGATCCTATTATCCGACATCACCTTGATAATACACATGCCGAGCATGTCATGTTTATCTTGGTAGCTACACCAGTCGAAGAAGTTGGGCGGGATCACGATTTCGATTGGGCGATCATCGAGCCGTCTTCCTTCCGTTCCATTATTCAATTAGCCGGACGCGTGCGACGGCACCGGCAAGGCAGCGTCGAGCAAGCCAATATCGCTGTGATGCAATATAACCTGAGTGCATTGCGCCGGGATGACAGACCGGCTTATTGCCGCCCCGGTTACGAAACGGCGAAAACGTTACGGTTGACAACGCATGACCTTTGCCAGTTGGTCGATGAAACTGCTTTAAACCATGTAGTCAATGCCGTTCCTCGTATCCAGCAACCTGAATCTATGCAGCCCAGCCAACGCTTGGCCGATTTGGAACACCAAGCAATACACCTGGTATTAACGCAATACGATCAAAAAGGCCCGCAATGCTTACAAGCATGGCTTACCGAATGTTGGTGGTTGACTGCCGTACCGCAACAACTGAACCGGTTTCGTGAGAGCGAACCGGATATGAATTTGTATCTGGTTTGGCGAAACGGAAAAGCAGTGTTCTGTGAAAAGGACGAATGTGGCGAATTCATACTTCGCCAATCGAGAAATAACATTGCCAAAGCCGATGCAATGACGGAAACAATGCTCGGCAGATTGTGGCTAAAAAGAGATTACCAGCAAGCATTGCTTGAGCAGACTGGTGTCGAGAGTCAATTCAACGCCGACATTGAGCAGTTAATTACAGAAAAATCGAAGCACTACGGAGAAATTACGTTTCCTAAACGAGATAACGATGATCGCAAGTGGTTTTATTCGGATCAATTAGGTTTGTTTCAACTGTAAAAAGTATATCGCAACCACAGAGGAATCTCATTATGAGTCAGGACATTAATTCCTTTCTTGAGGAACGAAAGGTGAACTGGTTGAAAGCTCGAGTAAAAGCATCAATGAGCGATGAAGAGCAAGAAAATCTTGTTGCGGAAGCAAATGAGAAATTTTTCCCAGCTACTTGGCTACCAGATGCAGCCAAACGTGCTGCTTGGTTATCGATAGTCAGTCACCCGGGAAAATTTAGTCATCCAAGTGCAAAAACAACTTCAATTATCGCAATAGGTAAACCAAGACACGATGGCTATTTGCGAAGTGGTAATGTTGAGTATGAACTTGATGTGCTCGGTAACGCGGCTGCAATGGATGTATATAAATTCCTCAGCTTAACTATGGAAGATGGAGAAACCGTCTTACAACATTTGGAGCGTGATAGCCCTGAAATTCGGACTTTATTAACTATGCAGACTGTCAGTTATGAGAGCCTTAAAGAAGGTTTTATGACTATCAAACAAACTGACGGTGAAAACAAAACCGATCAACTGGTTAAGCAGGTTTACTTTCCAGTCGATGATGCCTACCACTTGCTTTCTCTGATGACACCTTCGGGTTTGCTAACAAAGCTGAAAGCAAAAATCGATACTATGCGTTTCTCAGAAAAAACCCAGCAAGCTAGAGAGCATCGTAAAAAAAATGAGCATCACGAACATGGTTTTGAAGATTTGCTGGAACTTACGGTTACTGCGTATGGTGGTACCAAACCACAAAATATCAGTGTTCTTAACAATCAAAATGCTGGATTGGCCTATTTATTGCCAAGCATTCCGCCTAATTTGCATCAACGCCAGATTCGACTCCCCACAAGCAACTTTTTCAGAAATAGTTTGTGGCCACGGCAGTTCCAGGAGAGTTTCCAGACTCTGGATCGCCTCATCAAAAGTGGCATCAATAACAAACCGATTCGAGACGGTATTCACAACACACTTAAATTTTTGATTGACCAGGTTATGCAACGGGTATTCCAGATTCGTGCGATCGCTACAGGTTGGTCGGAGGCGGAGCATTACCGGAATTTACCACTCGCTCAGCGAATATGGCTAGACGATGCCAAACTGGAGCAACGACAGAATCATGATGATTGGCTGAAAGAGGTTGCAGCAGCTTTTGCCAAATGGCTATTGGATAGCTATGAGTATCTGCACAAAGACACTCAAGTGAAATTGAGTGACGACGAGTTGCTTGAAGTGAAAAAACTCATATCGGAAGCACTGAATAGCGACAAGGAGTTTTTCAAATGAACATGAGACGTTTTTTATTAATATCCCATCTTAAAATCCACAACGCCAATGCCATGAGTAGCCCGTATTCCATTGGCTTTCCGGCGATGACAGCTTGGCTGGGCGCGATGCATGCCTTGCAGCGGCACCTCCACCAACAAGGCTTGAACGAGATTGAGTTGAATGCCGTGGCAGTAAGTTGCCATCAGTTTGATTTAAAAGTTTACAAAGGGCCGGGGGATTTCGTTCATTCGATTGTAGGCACGGCTAATCCATTGGATAAAGACGGCAGTCGTCCGGCCTTCGTCGAAGAGGCGCGCTGTCACTTGGAAGTTTCATTATGGGTCGAATTTCACGGATTGGACAGTGATGATCATGATCGTTTTAAAAATTTAGTTGATACTCAGCTACAGCGTATGAAATGGGCAAGTGGCGACGTATTGACCGTCAAGCCGGTTGAAATTCTACAGATTGATGAAGATAACGAGCATGAAACAAGAAAAGCGCTCAACCGCTTGATGTTGGGGTATGTACTGATCGAACGCCGGGATTTGATGCTGAAAACTATGCAGGAAGAAAACAAAGATGCTCTGGATGCATTACTTGATCATTTAAAGATCATGCATCGCAGTACTCAGGACGAGAACGGTAAAGTCACCTGGAGCAGTCGACGCAAAATACCGGGCTGGCTAGTGCCGATTGCCGTCGGCTTTCAGGGCATTTCCGAGCTTGGCATAGCCAGGAATCAACGTGACCGGGACACACTGCACCGTTTTGCTGAAAGCGTAGTCACATTGGGTGAATTCAAGATGCCTTATCGCATTACCAAACTGGATGACATGCTTTGGCAATACCGTGTTGTGCCTGAACAAAATTTATATCTTTGCCAAACCTTATCATCAACCTATGGAGACTGAACATGGCTGTTAAGAACGACGCAACCGTATTGGCTTTTGAAAAGAAACTGGTACCTTCGGATGGCTATCTGTATGGCACAACATGGAATGAACGCCATCAGAAGGATAAAGCGATTGCATTGAAGCTGAATGAAAAATCGGTGCGTGGTACGATTTCCAATCGATTAAAGCCAGCACTGCAGAGTGATCCATTGAAACTTAATGCAGAAGTTGAAAAACCTAATCTGCAAACTGTCGATGCCTGCGCTTTGAGTGAAAATCAAGATACCTTGAAGCTCCATTTCACATTGAAAATTCTTGGGGGAGTAGAAAAACCCTCGGCCAGTAATGGCCCTAAATTTAATGAATCCTACCCGAAAGTTGTGCAAGCTTACATCGAACATGAAGGTTTTAAAGAATTATCCAGACGTTATGCCACTAACATTGCTAATGGGCGGTATTTATGGCGCAACCGGGTAGGTGCGGAAAAAATCGAAGTGATTGTCGATACCGGAGACGGTCAGGCATTTACCTTCACTGCTAAAGATTTTGCGTTAAATCGCTTCGATTCAAGTAATCCTGATTTACAGGCACTCTCAAATAGAATCGCCGAAGCATTATGTGGACGATTGCCTTATTTGCTTATCAGCATTGAGGCTTTTGCATTGGTCGGAAAAGCGCAGGAAGTTTATCCCAGCGAAGAACTGGTTTTAGACAAGGGAAAGGGTAACAAAAGCAAGGTCCTGTATGAAACTAATGGCGTAGCGGCAATGCATTCGCAGAAAATAGGCAATGCTTTGCGCACAATCGATACTTGGTATCCCGGCTATGACAGTCTGGAAATTGGTATTGGGCCAATCGCGATCGAACCTTATGGGGCAGTAACAAACCTTGGGAAAGCCTTTCGAACGCCTAAAGATAAAGTTGATTTTTATACTTTATTTGACAGCTTTGCATTGGGTGAATCACTTGCCGATAAAACTCAGCAACATTATGTCATGGCTGTCCTGGTGCGTGGCGGGGTTTTTGGCCAGAGCGGTAAGGAATAGATCATGAAATGCTATCAGGAAATTACTTTAATTTCTAATGCAGATATCAACCGGCATTTCCTCTGGTCCAAAACCTTCCAGCAAATCCACCTTGGACTTGTTGAAGCGCAGGATGTGCAAAAGCGCGTATCGATTGGCTTATCGATTCCCGAATACAAGATGGGTGAAAAATTTGGAGTGTTAGGCAGCAAGCTTCGATTGTTTGCTCCGGACGAAGCTACGCTGATCCAGTTCGACGCGGATAAGCGATTAAACCGCCTGAGCGATTATGTGCATTGCACCAGTATTCGCCCGGTACCAAGCACGGTCAAAGGTTATGCGGTTTATCAGCGTGAGCAACCTAAAACCGGCAAAGAGCGGCTAGCCCGGCGTTATGCCAAGCGACACAACTTGGATTATGAAACTGCGTTTAATCACAAAGTTGAGTTGTGTGCAAAACACGATAATGCAATCGAGTGTGAAAGAATGTTGATGAGTTACAGCGAAATGCCGCACAAAATCATCACAACCCCGTTTATTCGGTTAAAAAGTTTAAGTAGCGGTAATACATTCTGTCTTTGGATCAAAAAAAGGAAAATAGAAAGCAGCGTTAGCGGAACTTTCACAACCTATGGTTTAAGTTCCGCTGCTTCTGTACCCGAATTTTGACCTATTTTTTGGACGATCTTTAACAATTCAAATAAATCAGCTAGTTGTGACGCAGGTATTTACATGATGGTTATTGATTAGAAAACATCTTATATACTGCACCACGACTGGCTTTAAGTTTTTTTATCGTCAGTTCGCTGCCGCACAGGCAGCTTAGAAAGTCGACGAGAATGAAACACGTCAAGAGCATATGTTCGCTGCCGCACAGGCAGCTTAGAAAAAAGAAACATTTAGAAGAATTGATCAAAGATGGTTCGCTGCCGCACAGGCAGCTTAGAAAGTTTGATTTCTTCGCTGTACGTAGTAACCGCTGTTTTTAGATTTTGCGTAAGCAATATTAATATGCTACCCCTAAGCGCGTTACTTCACTCCGCCATAGGGATACGGGACGAATTGGTATCCGGTACCTGCACGCAGAAGATGGCCGAGACCTGGAAACGGCTGATGGGCGGCTGCGATAATGACCCGATCTGTAGCGGCTTCGGCAAAGATCTTCGCTCTGGCCTTGGCTGCCGTTGGAGAATCAGTATCAAAAACGATGGTGACTTGTGGTTGTGCGAATTGAATTGTGCCGACGTGTATCACATCGCCCCACACCAACATGCGTTGGCCTTCCGACTCGACTTTGTAGACAGTGTGGCCGAGAGTGTGGCCAACAGCTGAGATAGCCTGAATGCCGGATATCAGTTCGGCATTTCCGGCAAAGGGTTTGAGCCGTCCCGCCTCCTTATAGGGCTTGAGGGCGGATTCGGCGAAGGGGAAGAACGGACGATGATCTTCCGGCGCTTTCATCACTTGGTCAACGTCTGTCCAGTAGGAAAGCTCGCGCTGATCAAGTCGGATGATGGCATTCGGAAACGCTTCACCGGCCGGAGTGATCAATCCACCAACATGATCCGGATGGATATGCGTGAAGTACACTTCATCGACTTGCTCGGGACTATAGCCCGAAGCCGTCAAGTTCTTCAGCAATTGCCCAAGGCTCGGACCAAAAATGCCACTGGGCCCGGTGCCGCTATCGATCAAGACAAGCTTCTCGCCAGTATTGATCAGAAAGGCGTTCACCGAAACAGGAATCACAGGTCCTTGAAACAGCGCGTCCAAGTCCTCCTCGACCTTCTTGGGAGTTGTGTTGGTCAGCAGCTTACTCGGTTCGAGATCGATGGTTCCATCGTGAAGCGCGGTAATCTCGAATTGGCCCAGCATCATTCGGTAGAAGCCAGGTGCTTGAAACTTCTGCTGGGGTGCAGCGGCCCAGGCCGAACTGATGAACAGTGTAGTAAATAACAGCGAAAGGATACGTTGCTTGATTTTCGTCGTCAGATTCATTTTGATTGATTGAGTGAGTTAAGGCAGTTTCATTTTGGTAAAGCAATGAAGACTTAATTCTGTCGTGCGGACTTGATCAGCTCAATGACTCACCAATTTGGCGAGGACTGAATTTCATTTGTTTTTTCTTTGTTTTTTGAAGTAAAGACTGAATTCTATCAATTATTCTCAAATACTTTTTGCAATAATGCAATTACGACCACTATTTTTAGCAATATAAAGGCATTCATCCGCTTTTCGCAATACTGTAGCAATGTCGGTAGTCTCGGTTTGCTTATCAACAAAACATGCACCGATGCTTACGGTGATTCGTAATTCGTTAGTTGTATTATGGATAATTTTAATTGGGCTATTGCAAATTGCTTTACGAAAACGATTTCCAATTAACGATATGCGTTTTTCTCCACAAGGGTACAATATTGCTAAGAATTCTTCTCCTCCCATTCGGCCAATCGTATCGTATTTTCGACAACATTTGCTGAATCGCTTGCTTATTTCCTGCAGCACTTGATCGCCAACATCATGTCCATAGGTATCATTGACTGCTTTAAAGTAATCAATATCCATATGCATAATACTTATTGGTTTATTTTCTCGGTGCGCTAAGTGCAATGTTTTTTCAAGTAGTTCAATTAGCGCTCCTCTATTCCAGATTCTTGTAAGATAGTCGTGAGTTGCTTTTATGTAGAGCTCATTTTTTGATTTCTCTAGGCTTTGATTTAAATCGTCTATTTTCCTTGCAGCCAGGCGTAACTCCATTTGATCCACAACCATCTTGGAAAGTCTTTCCAGAATATTGATTTCGTCTTGAGTAATTGTTCTCGGCTTGAAATCAGCTACACATAGTGTGCCTAAATTATATCCATCATGGGTTTTTAGTTGTGAAGCAGCATAGAAGCGAATTCCATTCTTTTCTTTTGTCAAGGAGTTGGCCAAAGTTCTGGGGTCTAGGGTTGCATCTTTTACAATATATGGTTTGTTGCATAAAATGGCCGATGAACATAAGCCTGGCTCACGATTTATTTCCGTAATGTCTGTTCCATGGCGTGATTTAAACCATATTCTATCTTTATCGACCAAACTCACAATGGCAATTGGTGTGTTTAGAAATCGAGCTGCGAGTGTAGTAATATTGTCAAATGCGCCGTTCTTAGGAGTATCTAAGATTTCATAGCGATATAGCGCTTTGATTCTTTGCTTTTCCTTAACCGGATCAATAATAATCGAATAATTCATATCAGTGTAAAGCTAAAAATGAAATTAGTAGTTGAATACTTTATAGCGACTGATTCTTGGCGCTATTATTTGTTTTTACACGGTGGATAAGTTGCTTCTCCGTTAAACATAAAATGTTATGAATGTATAATCGGATTTAATTGATTTAATTTTAGGGTTGAGCATTTGGCTAGTAAGTTATGAGTGACGGTGTTCAACTATTAATCGACTGTATCGAAGATTTTGGCCGTGCGACGGAGATGTTGCAAACAATGAGCGAGAGGAATAGAAACCGATCAGAGGATTTGCAGCCTTTGAAGTACTTGCTCCAAAGTGGGATGTCGCGGTCGACAGGTCAAGTTGCAAGGAAATCCTTGAACAGGCACTGCATATATAGTTGCCGGTGACTGTGCGGCACGATAGCGAATGCCCCTGAAACCGAGAAATGAGGTAAATAATGCAAGAAAAAACACAATTTCAGAGTAAAAAACACCAAACTTTAACTCAGCTCCGTAAATTGCATAGAAAAGTTTGCGATGCTATGAATTCTCAATGTTTCCTTAGATCTTCATTTGCGGAGCATGAAATTGTTTTTATTGCGTGATGATCGCAAGATCAGCGTTATCGGTGGCCTTCTACTATTAGGATTGACTCTGACGACTGGACTTGCTGTGTATTATACCATGCGACAGCAAGTTGAGTCCGCACTGGGGCGTGGGCTTAGCGTTGCGTTACAAGGGAAAGCGCTGCTGCTTGAAAGTCAGGTAGAAAAGGCGCTTGCGGATACGCGCGCGCTGACGCATCGTCCTTTCTGGAATAAAGCTTTACAAAGGCTGAATATAGCACCCAATGATACTGAACCTTTAGAAGGTTTGCAACGTAGCACAGAGTCGTTATTTCAATCGGGTTTTTTGGGTGTCACCTTGCATAGCGCCAACGGTACTTTACTAACACAAGCAGGTCATTTTTCGATTAACAAAGAGCAATCGCTCACTCTAAATAGAGGAAACAAAACTTTTTTATTTTGGGACAAGCAATTTATTCTGCATACGAGCCAAGATATCTTTGATCCAAAAAATCAGCACATTGCTACAGTGACCGTTGAAATTGTCATACCTAAATTAACCAGACGTTTTAGTGAGATCCGCTTAGTTGGTGAAACAGGAGAATTTATTTTATGCGCCCCCCCCAATCAGGGTGAGGGAGATAATGAGATGCCTTGTTTAGTCAGTCAAGCGGATGGCGTGAAGTTTAAACGTTTAAAACATACCGCCGCAACCAAAGTACAGCCAATCAGCTTCGCTCTCGAAGGAAAAAATGGTGTCGTTGCTGCGAAAGACTATCGCGATATTCCAGTTATCGAAGCTTATCATCCTCTTCAGACTATTGGATTAGGGATGGTTCTAAAATTGGATGAGTCGGAACTATTCAAACCCATCAATAAAGAATTAAAAATTATTATTCTTTATCTTGTCGGTTTAATCATCGCTGAAATATTGCTGCTTAACTGGTTTGTAGGCAGGCTCATTACATCCGAACAAAAAGCCCGTAGCGCTAAAGAAATAGCAGAGAAATTCTCTACCGAGTTAAGCTATAAAGAAAACCAGTTACAGGAAAGGCTTAAAGAAATAACTTGTTTATATGAAATACGTAGCAATATCAATTTGGAGTTGCCTGTACACGATCTTTGTCAGAGAATCTTCAGGTATTTAGTTCCCGCCCTACAATATCCCGACAATGTTTCAGCAACTATTGAATTGGACGGTAAGCAGATTGCATCATCCAATAATGCCAAAAACTTAATACAGGAGTTGAATTCTGCCATCATCATCAATGGTAAAACATGTGGCCAGCTTAGAGTTTTTTATCCTGAGGATAAAAAGTTTCTTGTTGAAGAGCAAAAATTAATTGATGCGATTACAACGGATTTTTCAAGATGGCTGGAGCGCAAGCAAGTCGATGAATTACTACATATACGCTTAAGAGAGATCACGTGTCTATACAAGATTAGACGCGGCTTGGCACATAATCTATCGATAGAGAGCGTGTGTCAAAATATTTTTGAGTTTTTGATTCCTGCCATACAATTTCCTGAGATTACTACAGTGATCATTGAAATTTATGGAAAACGCTTTAATTCTAAAAACTATCGCTTGAGCTTTGACAGTAAATCTTTAGCGGTTTTACCTGATTACGAAAAAGTATGCCTTGAGTGCTATAGAGAGAGTGATGTGATCGGATCATCCCTGCAGTCGAAAATTATAGTGGATAACGAATTTTGTGGTTATTTAAGTGTACTTTACCCTGACAATCAACCATATTTGGTGTTAGAAGAACAGAATCTGATCGATGCAATTGCTAGCGATTTATCTAATTGGTTGGAGCGCAAAAAAGTGGATGAATTATTGAATGAGCGGTTAAAGGAAATGACTTGCTTGTATGAAATTCGCCGAGGTATTGGTGCTGAGTCTTTAATTGATAATGTGTGCCAGACTATTTTTACACATTTGATACGTGCTTTACAGTTTCCTGAAATTGCGACGGCTGTTATTGAATTGAATGGGTGGCGTTTCACCTCGGGGAAATATGATCCTAATACCGGGCAGCGATTTTTTTCCAAGATAAAACCTGTCGTACAAGAATCGCGGCCTAGACGTGCGGAACGGGATCCTGCGTGTACCTGTTGGTCTACGATTAGCGTAAACGGTAAAGTATGCGGTCAATTGCGTGTATTCTATCCTATCGATAAGCCTTTGCTACTCCCGGAAGAGCAGAAAATGATTAATGCAATCGCCAGTGATTTGGAGAGTTGGCTTGAACGTAAACGACTTGAACAAGCATTAGTTTTAGTTGCAGAAGAACAAGCGCATACACTAGGGCAAGAGTTGCACGATAATATCGGGCAACAGGTTGCTGCCATTAGCTATCAAACGCGAGCTCTCGAAAAACAGATTGCTGCGATAGGCGATGACAATATGTCGGTCACTGCCGCCTCGATCGCTTCGCAAGCACAAACGGCTGTTATACAGATTAAACAACTTGCGCAAGGTTTGCTGCCATTTGAATTAGAGGCTAATGGATTAATTCCAGCATTAAGGACTTTAGCATCTAGAATAACGACAACTTATAAGATCGTTTGTGATTTTACTTGTAAAGGTAATATCATGATCGATGATAATATCTTATCGCTTAATTTATATCGAATTGCGCAAGAGGCTGCCAATAACGCAATTCGCCATGGCCAAGCGCAGCATTTATATATTTCCTTGGTACTTGACGGCGATATGCTACGCTTATCAATCCGTGACGATGGAGTAGGTTTAGGGGATAGCCCTAAGTCAACTTCAGGAATGGGGATTAAGATTATGCAATATCGTGCTAAGCAACTGGGTGCGAAATTCGAAATTTTGCAGCCGAACGAAAGAGGGATAGAAATTCGATTAGAAATGCAAATGACTTAAACCTTCTATGAAAACTAAATCCAAAATCATGTTGATTGATGATCATGCCATGCTCCGTCATGGCATGGCGATGTTGATTAATATGGAACCGGATATGGAAGTTGTTGCTGAAGCGGGTGACGGTAATGAAGCGATCGCTTATTTGAAAAAAAACCCTCCTCCCGACTTGATTTCCCTGGATGTGACACTTAAAACCGTTTCGGGCTTTGAAGTCATAAAGAATATACATGCATTGATCCCTACAGTTCCGGTGTTATTCATTTCTATGCATGACGAGTCTGTTTATGCGGAGCGTGCATTACGTGCTGGTGCTCGGGGGTATGTAATGAAACAAGAAGAAGGCGATGTAATGTTATCTGCGCTACGTGATGTGCTAAAAGGTAATGTTTATCTGAGTAAGCAAATGAATGAAAAAATGTTGCAGCGCTTCGTCTCTGGAGGAAGCGCTACACCTGAAGATTTGATTAATACACTTACTCCGAGCGAGTTTGAAATTCTTCACTTGATTGGGCAAGGGCGAAGCAGTCAAGAGATTTCCGACCTGCTATGCCGCAGTATTAAAACCATTGAAACGCATCGATTCAATATTCGAACCAAATTAAATTTAAAAGACGGGGCTGATCTAATACGTTACGCCACACGCTGGATTTCTGAAAAGCACTAAATGCTGAGAAAGTAAGTTCCGAAAAAATCATCCGCGTCGTAATGAGGAGGGAATGGAGGGACGGCGCGGATGATTACGAAGGACAGTAGTAAATCGAATCTGAGTAGATTATGAACGCATTCATAATTTTTGAGAATGTGACAGATTGTCGCAGCTGCTAGTTCAATATTATCCGTAGATCATTGACATTCGTAATCGCACTCTATCAGGGATTGCCTATTTGCAGAGAATCTTGCAATATCTTGTTTGAAAATAATAATCCTTGCTGAATGGCGAGTAAAAGTTTGTCGATTTTCGATTCCAATTGTATATTCACGCGAAAGTCTTGTCCGCTCTTAACGTTTGGATTGTTACCTAGCAAGGTAAGCTTAACATTCAGATCGTGCGTATCCGATTTATTAAGACTTAGTGTTAATTCTTTAAAATGAAAATCTTCGATCGCTTGTAGCAATAGATCTACTTCTTCTCCCCGGTGCGCCAATAATTCTTTTACTTTTTCTGATTGAAGGCTTAGTACTCCTGGCGTTTTTGCTGAGAGCTCTCCATCTACAATGGCAATACGATCATGATTCAGAGTCAGCGGGATTTTTCCTGATAGTTGCCCATCACCTCTCAGGCCATCAATTTGGATCCATTCAAAAAATGTATTCAAGTTGATATTGTTAAGGTGCACTTCGGTTTGAGATGCTCCTGCATTGGGATCGAGGTTGATGACAACAGGATTTATCGCCACTTTACCACCCAGAATGAGAAAGTGTGCTTGATCTAGCAAAACCTGCGGGGTACTGCGGGAGTTGATCTGGTAAGAAACCATTAAATCTTGTATCGGCATACCAAAATCGATTGCTTGAATAGAGATGCTTTGCTTTGGTTCGCTGCGGATTGGTAATAAGTTATTTAAGCTGAGTCTGGCATTTAAGCCTTTTACTTGCGTACCACCATACGTAAAAGCAAGATCTCTGGCGGAAATTACAGCATTACTTTTCAAAACACCCTTTTTCGACCACCGAATCGTTGCTTTGCCACCGATTTGACCATTTACATCTTTCAACACGGCTAACGCTGGGAAAATCTGTTTGGGTTGTAATTTATTGCGAGTAAATTTCATCGGAACGACTTGCAAGGTTAATAGGCCAGTGCCAGTATCGATTGCATATTCGCCATTCATTTTTAGATAGCTTAAAGATGAGGTACCTGCAGTAAGACTTAACAAATACGGTGCTTTTTTATCTGCATTAGATTGCAGAATGCTTCCGGAAAGAGATAAAGGCGTGAAAGCAGCTGTCTGTACAAGATGCTTAATTTGTTGAATCGAAAAATCTGCAACTCGGGTAGTAGCAGACGGTTCGATCAACCAATGCGCAGAAATACCGCTCAGTTTCAATTGATCTTCCGGTAGAGTTAATGTGGCTTTGTTGAGTGATATGCCGGCACGATATACATCGTTAGCCGGTTGCGAGCCGGTGATATTGATTGGTCCTGCATCAATCTGAATTTCACGAATGATGGATTTCTTGCTGCGAGCAGGAGTATCTTGATAAAACGCAGAGAATTTGTTCGGGTTGATTAAAATATCGTGCTTTATATTGATTCCCGATATGTTTTTTTCCAACTCGATGTCTACCCGGGAAATTTCGAGCGACAATGGCTTTTTGATAGTTATAGGAAAGTTGGAATGTAATTGGTTAATGTGTATTTGACCGACATTGCGCAGACCGATACGCCAGATATCTTGCTCGTTTTTGATATGTAGAGGCAGCGATATCGAAGTTTCTTCTATGTTCAGGTTGTTATCCGCAACGAACTGCCCTTTATTCAGTTGTAAATCTAAGTCAGCTTGCCAGGATTCATTGATTTGTCGAATATCACTTTGGATAATGCATTTATCCGCTTTTAGCATGCTGAGTTGCGAAGCTTTTGATAGCGTCGCTTGTTGGATACCAACCATGATCAACTCTGTTTGTAGTTGTTGTAATGCCAGATCTGCCAAAGTAAACGTTGCATGGCCTGTCAAATCAGCGATTTGAACTTCAGGTAAATTAACTATTCCCTTAGAAATCACAATATGGCCTTGTATATTACCCTGTGTATCTGAGGTTGCTTGTAATTGTGCTTTTATTTCTCCTATCGACCCTAAGGCGGCAACATTCAAATGAACGACTTGTATTTCTGGATTTTCATGCGGCTTACTCTGACCCGATAAAAGTATCGTGACGACATGATTGCCATCATTGAGTTCGATAACCAAATCATTGATAGATAAAGCTGGCAGTTTCGGTATATGAATGGTTTTTTCATTAGATAAAGATAAGGATTGCGAGTTTATAGTTGTAGACCTTCTATTTATTGGTTGTAGATTGGTTGAGATGTACGCACCATCTAGGATTAATGAATCAATATTACCCTTTAACAGGTCTTGCCAATTCCAATTAGCGCGAATTTCATTGAAGCGCAGCTCTTGATTATTACCCGCAATTAAATTGCGTATGGTGAGTTGGTCAACTGCGAGATCTATTGCCGTGACAGATTGTAGTGGATATCCCAATTTGCTTAATTGATCGCCGAGAAAAATCTCGGCAAAATGATTGCGAAAATGATAAATCGCTGCACTCATTATAAATAGCACAATCATTAGTATCGAAAATCGGGCTTTCCATCGATGATTAGGCATACTCACTTCTGACATTGTATTATTTTCATAAATTCGATTGCGTACCAACTATTACCAGATTTCTTTGTGTTGGTGCGTGGTTATAAAATAGATATCATAATCGAACAATTTTTCTTCTCTTTTTGAATTTTCAATTATTATGGATTTGCTCACACAAGGCCTATTGGGTGCTACGATGGCGCAAGCCGGTGCTCAACAGCGGGAAACTCGCATTGCTACCGGTATAGGTTTTGCTGCGGGTATTGCTGCAGACGCAGATATTTTGATTCAGTCGGAACAAGATCCGCTACTGAATATTGAATTTCATCGTCACTTCTCGCATTCGTTGTTTTTTGTTCCGCTCGGTGCTTTAATCGTAGCGTTGATACTGTGGTTCTTTTTCAGGAAGCGCTTGTCTTTTGCACGTTTATATCTTTTTGCATTCTTGGGTTATTGTTTGAGTGGCGTACTGGATGCTTTTACTAGCTATGGCACTCATTTGCTATGGCCACTGAGTAACGAGCGTGTTGCATGGAGCATCATATCGGTCATTGATCCAATTTTCACAGTGATTTTATTGGTGACCGCAATTATTGCTTTCAAAAAAAATAACCGACTAGCTGCTTATCTTGGGTTATTTCTAGCGGCTACTTATCTAACACTTGGCTGGATACAATCCCAACGTGTTGAAGCCTTTGCCAAAGCGACTATTGCTGAACGAGGACAAACAGCCGAAATATTACTGGTTAAACCGACACTCGGAAACATATTATTATGGCGTTCGATTTATCGCTATCAAGGCTCATTATATGTAGACGCTATTCGTGTCGGCTTAATAACAGGAGCACAGCTTTACCCGGGAGAGTCAATTGCACAATTTGATCGGGCGCGCGATCTGAGCGCTGTTCCGGATTCTTCAATATTGGCGAAAGATATTGAACGCTTTAGTCATTTTTCTTCAGGACTGATTGCAATTCGCCCAGAGCAACCCAACGTACTCATTGATGTGCGCTATTCTAACTTACCGAATACGCTTGCTCCGCTATGGGGCATAGAGATCGATCCAGAGCAACCCGATCAACATGCTAAATATAACCTTTACCGGGATTCATCTAAGCAGACGCGAGAAAAGTTTATTGCGTTGTTGCTGGGACACAATGACGTTAATTAATAGAGTGCTACAGAATGACAAGATGGAAAAAGCTTACATTGGCGATCGAGTTATGCTTGCAAACATAGTAGTCAGCAATATTTTGAGTTAGAATCACGAATAATTTTCAATAGCAGCTGGCATTTAGCTTTCTAAAATAACCTATGATTCTTATTCTTGCGCCCAATACACAGCCGGACAGTCCGGAGTATAAGCAACTGATGTCTCGACTGGATACTCTTCCTGGCATATCTACCCGTGTTCATAAAGAGATGGGGGCTGAGCAATCTTTGACAGAAGTCTATTTGATTGGCAACACTAAAGTTTTATCGATCGAAGAGGTAAGTGGATTTCCTTGCGTTGATCGTGTTGTTCGAGTTTCTGAAGAATATCGGGTGCTGGGACGCCATAAGGATGATGATCGGCCGACATATTTCACATACAACGGTGTGAATTTTGGCCAAGATACACTCAATGTATTTGCCGGATTATGTGCTGTCGATACGCTGGAACATGTAGAAATGATGATGAAAGCGTTGCGTGAAAACAATCAGGTGTGTACGCGGATGGGAGCCTATAAGCCACGTACAAGTCCTTATGCTTTTCAAGGACATGGGAAAGCTTGCCTTCCTTATGTATTTGATTTAGCTGGGAAATATGGGATTAAAGTGATTGCAATGGAAATAACTCACGAGTCTCATTTGGAAGAAATACGTAATGCATTGTTTCAAACTGGTAATGCAACTGGCGTTATGCTACAAATTGGTACGAGGAACACGCAAAATTTCGAGCTACTCAAAATCGTAGGCCGGCAACAAGATTTCCCTGTTCTGATAAAGCGCGGTTTTGGGATTACTTTGGATGAATCATTGAATGCTGCCGAATATTTAGCCTCGGAAGGCAATCGCAAAGTCATTTTTGGATTACGTGGAATGAAAACCAATATGGGAGATCCTCATCGAAATTTTGTCGATTTTTCGCATGTCCCTGTAGTCAAGCGCTTAACACGTATGCCTGTGTGTATCGACCCCTCACATTCCGTCGGAACGCGTGCGGAATCTCCAGATGGCTTATTGGACATCATGCAGGCAACTGCGCAAGGTATTATCGCTGGCGCTAATATGGTGCTAGTTGATTTTCATCCGGCTCCTAGTAAAGCATTGGTTGACGGACCGCAAGCACTTTTAATGAAGGAATTTCCGCACTTCCTAGAAGATATTCAGTTGGTTAGAGAAACGTATGAGAAACGTATCGCGCTAGCTCAACGGTATTTGGAACAATAATACTTAATTAAAGTCTCATCTGATAATAAAAATTTGTTACGAATTAGCTCAATCTATTCTTAGACGTTCTTTGTATCGGGAAAAATATGATCAGAGTATTGCTATCTAATCCAAGAGGTTTTTGCGCTGGCGTTGATCGCGCTATTGAAATCGTTGAACGTGCACTTAAAATGCATGGTGCGCCAATCTATGTTCGACATGAAGTCGTGCATAATCGTTTTGTTGTTGAAGGACTTGAAAAAAAAGGTGCAGTTTTTGTAGAAAACCTTGATGAAGTACCGCAAGACAGTATTCTGATATTTAGTGCGCATGGTGTATCGCATGCCGTACGTCGCGAAGCGGCTGATCGAAAATTAAAAGTCTTTGATGCAACTTGTCCTCTAGTGACTAAAGTTCACGTTGAAGTGGCAAAAATGCGTAAAGAAGGGAAGGAAATTATCATGATCGGTCACCAGGGTCACCCAGAAGTTGAAGGAACTATGGGGCAAGCGGAAGGTAATGACAGAGGTATGTACCTGGTTGAAACTGAAACTGACGTCGAGAATTTACAAGTAAAAAATGAAAGTAATTTGGCTTATGTAACTCAAACTACTTTGTCTGTAGATGATGCAGCGCGTATTGTAGATGCGCTGAAACAACGATTCCCTAAGATAATCGGCCCAAAAAAAGATGATATTTGCTATGCCACACAAAACCGCCAAGATGCGGTAAAAAAAATGGTTAATCAATGTGATCTGGTAATTGTAGTGGGATCTCCTAATAGCTCGAATTCTAACCGTCTTTGTGAAGTTGCAAGAAATGCTAATGTCGAAGCTTATATGGTTGATCGTGCAGAACAATTGCAAGAAAAATGGTTTCTTGGAAAGAAAATTATCGGTATCACTGCAGGTGCTTCAGCGCCAGAAATTTTAGTGCAGCAAGTTATATCCAGGCTTAAGGAAATCGGTGCTAAACAGATTGGCGAAGAAGTGACAATCGAAGAGCTTAGCGGTGTAGTAGAATCAGTAGTGTTCCCTTTGCCAAAACCATGAGCTGTATTTTATATACCGGATTTTGTATTTAGCTGTGTAATACTCAGACAATTCAATAGAACTTTACCCATATTTTACCCGACATTATGAGTCATTCACCATTTCCAGTACCCAATCCTGATTTATATACCGAGGAAGAAGTAGCAGCACTGGTTCATCATTTTTATGCAAAAGCCAGAAAAGATCCTGACCTGGGACCTATTTTTGAATCGCACGTGATCGACTGGGATGCTCATTTTGTGCAAATGACCAACTTCTGGTCAGCGCAGTTGCGCGGAACCTCGCGTTTTCGAGGTGCACCGATGCCAAAACATATTGCTTTGCCTGACCTTAACGCTGAACTGTTTGAGCGTTGGTTACAGCTTTTTCGTGAAACGACAGAAGAGCTGGGTAATGCCAATCTTCAATATCATGCCAACAGCATTGCCGGATTCATTGCCACACGGCTTTGGCAAGGCTATCAAATGAATAACTATCCAGATAAAGATTTCATACCGTTACGTATTAACTAATGTCTTAGTCTTAAGTGGCGCCTATTACTTAATAGGACTATAGTTGAATATGCAAATTGCTTGGTGTTAAATAATATCAAGCGATTTGATAATAAGACGTGTAAAAATAGCCTTATTCAATCAAATCACATAGTGATAGAAGCGTAGTATTGTTTTTCATCTTGGGATTTTCTTACTTTGAAAAGCATCAAAAATAAGATTATTATTTTTTCCATCCTAGCCACATTAATCCCTTCAATCGGGCTGGGCATATTATCATTTTATCAAAATGAAATGATGATTAAAGAAAACCTTACGCGCGAATTACGTGCGCTGACCAATTACGCTGATCATGAATTAAATTTATGGATTAAGGAGCAAATTTATACGGTTCGTGAGCTTTCGCACTCTAAAATTCTGACTGAGGGAGTTGTGCTGGCTAGTCAATCACAAAAAGACAAGTCTGCAAGACAGAAAGCTTTCATCGAACATTACCTAAAATCAGTGTCCGATAAACTAGATACGGTGCTTGTATTGACGGCAATCGATACCAATGGACAAATACTGGCAAGTACTATTGATTTTCAAGATACGATACCAATCCCTCGGAATTGGACTGAAGCTGCTTCAATCCAAGGAAATGTTATTGTTCCACCTCATTGGAATAAGCTCTATGCGACTGCTACGCTCAGTATTTTAGTCCCCATATTATCATTGGATGATTATATTTTGGGTGCGCTTGTTGCAACTTTTGATTTGAAAAATATTCATGCTTCTCTTAAAGACTCCATAAAATCACCGCTAGGTGAAATACTAATACTGGATCGGGATAACCGAATCATGCTATCGAGCGATGATAGATTCCTGCATGATAGTAAAAACGACGCGATATTATTTCACGACGCTGAAGATCTAAAGCAGTTAGAGATAAATCCTGAAGTATTGCAAATCCCTCGCGGGATAGGTAGTGAAAAAGTGATTGGTTTAGCTTATGTATCCGCAAATCCACCTATTACTATCATTGCGCATAGAAGCTACGATTCTGTCTATGCTGCTTGGAAACAACAGCGTGATCTATTTGTCAGCTTAGTCGGTGCTATTCTAGCGATTGTCGCCATTATTGCTTTTAAAATGGGCCACGCAATTGTCGTTCCTTTGCAAAAGCTAATATTAGCCACGGAAGATATTGTTAAAGGCAATTTCAATGTTGACTTAAAAACTTCACAACGTAATGAATTGGGTAAATTAACTCAAATGTTTAATCAGATGGCTGATAAATTACAACGAAATCAGATAGAAATCACAAGTGCAAGCAATACCATGCAGGAGAAAAACAAATTACTCGAAACGCTTTCTGTAACCGATAGCCTTACTGGGCTTTTTAATCGTAGTAAACTCAATTCAATTATAAATGATCAATTGGCGAGATTTTCTCGTAACAATCGTCCCTTTGCAATACTGATGATTGACATTGATTACTTCAAAGCTTTAAATGACAGCCTTGGGCATATTGCAGGGGATGAGATTATTGTGTCTGTAGCACAAAAAATATCACACTGTATTCGCAGTGTTGATTTTGCGGCTCGATATGGAGGGGACGAATTTGTGGTTATTTTGACCGAGACGGTTGCTGAAGAAGCTATCAAAACTGCGGAGCGAATACGATCGCATGTGGCTAATATTCAAAATAACGAATCTAATAAGCTCACCAAAACAGTTACCCTAAGTATCGGTATTGTACAAAGCGAAAACGAAGATACCTCTTTAACTCACTTGCTTTCCCGGGTTGATAGCGCCCTATATCAAGCTAAGCATGCCGGGAGAAATCAAACTTACTGCATACGGCCAAAACTATTGGCTGCAAATGGCTAAGACTTTTTTGTTGTCAGCGGTCGAAATTTATTCTAGTTCAAATCCAGTGCTCTGGATCCATCCCTGATTCTTACCGGTCAATACTTTTAGCCACGTTCCCTGGCTCGCAGTTGCCTTTAATACAGTATCTTTTTTAAGCGATAACAATACTTGAGATTGAGCATCAGGTGTTTTGTATAGCTTGGAAAGTTTATTTGTGCGCAATTTTACTGGGACATGAAAATCAAGCTGCGGGTAGTCAGTATTTGTGGCTTTCTTTTGCGTAAGATCAGACTGAATCGATTTAACAAAGCTATTTGCTTGACCGACGTAATTCATAGCTGTGGCGTATTGATCTTTTGTATAGAAGATTGTAGAAATTTCTGATAAACGCTGTGCTTGCATTCTTAGCACCTGGTCAAAAGGCGCGTTCTTTTCCTGGCTGAGTTGATTCAAAGACGCTTCCAATTCAGCAATTGCAGACGCAGTACCGGGTTTTGTGGCTAAGCGATGTAGCTTTACTTGCGTACGCGCTACTTCTTTATGCGTTTCCCGAATAACGTTGGCTTGATCGGTTTGCTGTACTTTTTGATTTTTGATGAGCTGGTCCTTTTCTGCAACCAGTTTTTCAAGTCGTGTAACTTCTTTTTCCCAATTTTTTTCACTTTCGGAAGTCATTGGTAGTTTTGGTTCATCTGCCGGAATCAATATTTTTTCTTGAGAAGCACACCCTGAAGCAATCACAACCGCGAACAAATAAAAAAACTTAATTGTAAAACTACTCAATGGAGCTTGTGATACCAAAGAATGAGTACTTAATAAGGAAGGTTGTGTCATTTCAATGAGTCCTCTCGAAAAATCATTTCTATCAGATAACTACCAATTAATTGTCACATTCAACAGATCAATAATGAAAGCTTAATGTACAAGGATTTAGCGGTTTAGGATGATTTCCAATACAAATTTGCTACCGATATAAGCCAGCAACAAAATCATAAACCCAGTTAATGTCCAGCGAATTGCAATACGCCCTCGCCATCCATAAACTTGTCTGCCCGCAAGTAATGCGGCAAAAACACTCCAAGAAATAACACCAAAAAAAGTTTTATGGGTAAACGTGAACGGTTGACCGAAAACTTCAGTGGAAAAAAAGATACCGCTGATCAATGTCAGCGTTAGTAAAATAAAGCCTGCCCCAATAATACGAAATAATAACTGTTCCATGACCAATAGCGGTGGTAAATTGGCCAAAGCCAGATGGCCTGCGGGGTGATGCAAGTGTCGCTCTACCACCATCATCAATATTGCATGAAATGCGGCTATCGTCAGTAAGCTATATGCCAGCATTGCACCAAGTAAATGTGCCTTAAAAGCAGGAAATTCCGTATTTTCTAGAACACGAGAATACGGAAAAACGAATGGTAACAAAATGGCAGTTGCCGCAACGACCGCAATCGGAGCAATCAAGACTTGCAATCCTTGAAGTCGATGAAAAAAACTTAAGATCCAATAGATAAATGCGGTTAGCCATACAATCAGAGACACCGCATTTCCCAACCCAAACCTTAAACCTTCATCAGCAAGTATCGATTGGTATAATATCCACGCATGAAGCGCCAACGGTATTATCAACCCATAATGCATCCAATCATTGATTGCTGACTTTGGATTGTTGTTTTCAGGATTAAGATCGGGTGTTTGCGTTTTTTTCCACTTATTTTGCCAAAAATAGGTACCAATGAATGCGTACAGCAAAAAAGTAATGAGATCAGTTAAAATGATGGGTATGGGCATTGACATCACAGGTATTAAAAACACAAGTAACTAACGTAGTCTACATCGCGCTACAATAAATTCAAAGCGCTAATCCAATTTTATTTAACAATAGTGTCGCAATAAGCGGTGCATTTCATATATTTCGGGATTTACTAATAACCATGTTTGATAATTTGACGAACAGATTCACGGGTATTATTCGAACTTTACGTGGTGAAGCGCGATTAACTGAAAGTAATATCGAACAAGCTTTGCGTGAAGTTCGCTTAGCTTTACTGGAAGCGGATGTTGCATTAGCGGTAGTCAAAACTTTTATTGCGCGCATCAAAGAGAAAGTAATTGGTCAGGAAGTCATGGCCAGTTTGACCCCGGATCAGGCTCTTATCGGGATCGTGCATCAAGAGCTTATCAATATTCTGGGAGGAGAAAAATCTGAGATAAATCTCGCAACTACACCACCAGCCGTTATTCTGATGGCTGGTTTACAGGGTGCGGGTAAAACCACGAGCAGCGGCAAGTTGGCTAAGTGGCTCATGGAAAATAAAAAGAAGAAAGTACTATTGGTTTCTTGTGATGTTTATCGTCCCGCGGCAATTCAACAGCTAGAAGTGCTAGCCAATCAAACGGGAGCAGATTTTTATCCGGTCATGGAAGGACAAAAGCCAGGAGAAATTGCCGCGAACGCTTTAAATTTTGCATGCATACAACACCACGATGTCATGATCGTTGATACTGCAGGACGGCTGGGTATTGATGAAGCGATGATGCAAGAGATCAAGGAATTAGAAGCTTTGTTAAAGCCGATAGAAACTTTATTTGTAGTTGATGCGATGCAGGGTCAAGATGCTGTCAATACAGCCAAAGCGTTTTCTGATGCATTACCGTTAACCGGTGTTATTTTGACGAAACTGGACGGTGATGCGCGTGGTGGTGCGGCATTATCAGTAAAAGAAATTACCGGTAAACCGATCAAATTTGCGGGTGTCGCAGAAAAGCTAACAGGATTAGAACCTTTTTATCCAGATCGCATGGCTTCGCGCATACTTGGAATGGGTGATGTGCTAGGGCTGATTGAAGAAGCGCATCGCAAGGCAGACCAGCAAGAAGCTGAAAAACTGATGAAAAAAATGAAATCAGGCAAGGCTTTCGACTTGGATGATTTCAAAGCTCAGTTTCAGCAAATGCGGAATATGGGGGGTATCAATGCATTGATGGACAAATTGCCGGCACAATTCAGTCAAGCAGCGCAAAATGTCAAAGTCGACGACAAAGTCATTAATCGTACAGAAGGCATCATTAATTCGATGACCAAACTGGAACGAAGGAAGCCCGAAATTCTAAAAGCTTCTCGGAAGCGTAGAATTGCAGCAGGATCTGGCGTTTCTGTACAGGAGGTCAATCGTCTTCTCGCACAATTTGAACAAGCGCAAAAAATGATGAAAATGATGAATAAAGGCGGTATGGCAAAAATGATGCGTGGTTTAAAAGGAATGATGCCGCGTTTAGGGTAAAAAATACTAAGAGGAATAAAGTACCATCACGCAATCTCAAAAATAGCTTTAATGCGAAAGCTATTTCAATTAAGCACGAACTTGTGCTGATTGGAAAGTTGCGGTTTTTGGGCTGTTAAAGTGTGGTAGTAAGATTTAACTTGTGCTCAATAGGTTATTGGCAACAATAAAATGTTGCCGGTAGTATTTCAATTCATGGATAGAGTCGTAGATATCCGCCAGTGCTTCGTGCTTACCTTCTTTTGTTAAACCGGAAGATATTTCAGGTTTCCAGCGTTTGACGAGTTCTTTTAATGTACTAACATCTAAGTTACGATAATGAAAATAGGCTTCTAATCGTGGCATACTGCGAACCATGAAGCGGCGATCTTGACATATGGAGTTGCCGCACATCGGAGAAACGCCCGGAGGTACGTGGTGTTGAAGAAATTCGAGTAATTGTGTTTCAATTTGTGTTTCAGTTAAACGTGATGCTTTCACTTTATCAATTAATCCCGATTTCGCATGCGTTGATTTATTCCATTTATCCATACCATTCAAAATTTCATCGGTTTGATGTACCACCAAAACCGGTCCTTCTGCAATAGTGTTTAGTTCTGAGTCGGTGATTACCAGAGCTACTTCAATGATACGATCAATATCTGGGTTTAGTCCGGTCATCTCCATATCAACCCAGATGAGGTTATTATTATTTTGTGCCATATTTTTGTCTTTTATATCACGATGAATGAATGTAACGAGCGAAATTGTGTCATATCAATATCGGGACGTCACATGAACAATGCATAGATTGCCTTTAGCATTATCGCATTAATTGATGATGGTACGAACAATAGGTTGTTTGTGCATGTTTATCTGTGATATACAATGAATGGAATCAAAATCTTTTATTTGTTAACTATGCAAACCTTTACATTACTTTTCTTGATTGCACTATTTATTTCAACGTTGACGCAGTTCTGGCTTGCTGCACGACATATTCGTCATGTTAGCCAGCATCGCGACCGTATACCGGAAAAATTTTCTGACCAAATTAGTTTGGCGGATCATCAGAAAGCCGCAGACTATACGTGCACCAAAACACGTATGGAGTATTTGAGTATTTTATTGCATACCGTGTTATTGTTGTACCTAACATTGGGCGGCGGATTAAATATTTTGAATCAATTTTGGGGTGCGCAATTTGATGATGCGTTAATTCAAGGTATGGTACTTATTATCAGCGTTTTTCTCATTACAACTGCGGCTGAAATCCCATTGAGTTACTACCGTACTTTCGTGATTGAAGAGCGATTTGGTTTTAACAAAATGACGCCGGCGATGTTTTTTGGTGATTTATTTAAGAAAGCAAGCGTTGGACTATTATTGGGTGCGCCATTATTGTTTGGGATGTTATGGTCGATGGGGAAAATGGGAGAGTACTGGTGGGTATATGCTTGGATCGGTTGGATTAGCTTTAATTTATTTGTACTAGCAATTTTCCCGACTTGGATCGCTCCATTATTTAATAAATTTACTCCGCTGGAAGACGCGACTTTAAAAGTGCGTATTGAGCAATTGCTCGATAAATGCGGATTCAAAACAAGCGGATTGTTTGTCATGGACGGTTCGCGCCGCAGTAGCCATGGTAATGCCTACTTTACGGGATTTGGTAAAACGAAGCGTATTGTTTTTTTCGATACCCTGCTTTCGCGTCTGAATCCCAGTGAGATCGAAGCAGTACTGGCCCATGAGTTAGGGCATTTTAAACACAACCATGTCATGAAGCGCATTATTTTTTCATTTGTAATGAGTTTGATATTTTTGTGGAGTTTAGGTTATTTGATGCAGCAAACGTGGTTTTATGAAGGGCTAGGTGTATCGATATCTTCCGTACCATCGACTGCGCTTGCGTTGCTGTTGTTTTTCTTAGTAATGCCGGTATTTACCTTTTTGCTTCATCCTCTTTCGAGTCTTTATTCACGTAAACATGAATTTGAAGCCGATGCTTATGCAGCGCAGAATGCCTCAGCTGAAGATTTAATTCGTGCTTTAGTTAAGCTTTATCAAGATAACGCTGCGACATTGACACCAGACCCACTACATTCTGCTTTTTATGATTCACATCCGCCCGCTGGAATTCGCGTAGCGCATTTACAAAATCAGGTGCAACCATGAGTATTACTAACGATTTGGCTGACAAGCAATGCAAGCCCTGCGAGGGTGGCATACCACCGCTAACCGCTGCTGAAGCGAATACGCTCCTTCAGCAAATCCAGGGATGGCAATTGCAAAATCAGCTAATTAGCAAAACATATACATTCAAAAACTATTACCAAACAATGGCATTCGTAAACGCAATTGCATGGGTATCGCATCGTGAAAATCACCACCCGGATATTGTTGTTGGATACAACCAATGCGTAGTCAGTTACACAACACACGCTGTAAATGGTTTATCTGAAAACGATTTCGTTTGCGCGGCCAAGATTGATAAGTTGTTTGTCTTTTGAGTCGTAGCGTCAAAAATCTATCAGAATCTTCGGTTGACTGCTTAACGGGTCAAGTAATTGCCACTTTTGGCAGGCATTATTCTGTTACCACAGAAGTGGGGGTTTTATCTTGTGTCACACGAGGCAAAAAAACCGGTATTGCATGCGGTGATCAGGTGGAGTGCCGAGTGACCGCGCTGAAGCAAGGTGTTATTGAGACGGTTAAGCCTCGTGACTCGCAGTTCTACCGAAGCGATACCTTTAAGGAAAAAATCATCGCTGCAAATGTAACGCAAATCATACTTGTTGTTGCAGCGGTTCCAAGTTTTAGTGAAGAATTAGTAAATCGCTGCTTAGTCGCCGCTGAGAGCGAAAACATCAATGTACTAATCGTATTAAACAAAGCCGATTTAATACAACCCACGCAAGTTGCATTTGATACATTATTGCTATACCAGGAATTAGGCTATACCGTATTACAACTCAGCGCAATTCAAAATGCAGTAATACTGCGTCCTTATCTATCGAATCATTTAAATGTATTAGTGGGTCAATCTGGAATGGGTAAATCGACATTGCTCAATGCATTGATTCCGGAGGCCAACCGATCCACAGCAGCAATTTCTTTGGCGCTGGATTCCGGCTCACACACTACTACCTATTCGCAACTTTATCAGTTGGATAAGAATAGTGCGATTATCGATTCCCCTGGATTTCAGGAGTTTGGCTTGAATCACATCAGAGAGGAAAATCTGGCATATGGTTTCGTCGAGTTTCACCCATATATTGGGCATTGCAAGTTTAGTAATTGCCGACATCGCAGTGAGCCAGGGTGTGCTGTGCTAGCAGCACAGGAAGAAGGAAAGATTTTGCGCAAACGTCTGGATTATTACCATAAATTGCTGCGATAGTTTCTAGATCTCAAGAGATTTCTGACAAGTTAGACTCGAATTGGCTATGGGTAATCAATAAAATTCCGCACGATTTGAATTTGCTGCTTATCCATGATGGTAGGTGCATGACCAATGCCAGGTAATTCGACAATCTGCGCTTTAGGGCCACGTATTTTCATTTGGGCAGCAGTATCAACTGATAAAAGATCCGATTCGGTACCGCGAAGAACTAACGTTGGAACGGTCATTTGATCCCATTGTTGCCATAAATCAATGTCTTTGATTTCGAATTCTTTTAAACTGATACCTATTTTGGGATCGTAACGAAATCCATATGTGCCATCGTCATATTCGCGCATGCTATAGATGGCCATGTGATTCCATTGCGCATCAGTAAGCGGTCCAAAGGATTCTGAAATTTTTTTCATATACGTTTTGAATGCTTCAAAAGTATCAAAACGCGGATCGAGATCTACATAATCTGAAATTCTTGTGAGCGCAGTAGCAGGTATCAGTGGACCGATATCGCTCATGATCAATTTTCGAAACATTGCGGGAGCTTGCGGCTGAATTGACAAAATCATACCGATCAGGGCACCCATCGAAATACCTACCCAATCAAATGTAATCCTCGCATTGTATTGTGCTTGTATATGTGCAATCAATGAAGTTGCATCAGATAAGTAGAGCGGATAAAAATTATAATCACATGCTTCTTCTAACCAATCGCTACGGCCACGACCAACTACATCGAACGCAATAACTCTATACTCGGATTCTAGTGCACGCGCCAAATAATCAAAGTCACGACAATTTCGTGTCAATCCATGTGCGCAAATCACAACATGGGGGTTTTGAGGATCTCCCCAGTCTGTATAAGCAATTTGACGCGCCTTACGTGGTTTTTTATCTGATGATGGTGTTGATACAAGTAATTTTTTGAAAGAGTCATCCATAATTGGTGTCAACCTTTCTTTCTATGATTCAGTTGTACTGTTTGCTACCTTGGCGCTTCTATATGATACCTTAATTTATCACGCAGGATAGATTGCCCCCAAAACTCTTTCTCCTTTCGCTCCAGTGACTGCGCTGAGATTACCTGGCTTACCTAATATCGTTAATTGCGCTAGCCAGGCGAATGCAAACGCTTCCACCCAATCTGCATCCACGCCTAATGTATTCGTTAGCGCTACGGTGCGGTGCGGCAGCGCATTTGATAGCTGTTTGATTAGATAGGTATTATGAGCACCTCCCCCACATACATAAATTTCATTCGCCATTCGACAGTAATCCGTAATCGCATTAGCTATTGATATTACAGTTAATTGTAATAGAGTTGCTTGCACATTCTCAGGTGCTTGAGGCGCGCATTGTGATATCTTATGTTCAAGCCAATGCAGATTAAACAAATCTCTTCCTGTGCTTTTCGGGGGAGGGAGTGAAAAGAAGCTTTCATCCATCAATATATCAAGCAGTGATTGGATAATTTTTCCCGTTTTTGCCCATTGCCCTTTGTCGTCATAGCCTTTTCCTGTGTGTCTCAAGCTCCACGCATCCATCAACATGTTGCCTGGTCCGCAGTCAAATCCGATTACTTCATCATTGGGATTAAGCTTGGTGATGTTGGCTATTCCACCAATATTGACGATAATGCGGTGTTTATCGGCATCACCAAAGAGTGCCTTGTGAAATGCTGGAACTAGCGGTGCTCCTTGTCCTCCTGCGGCAATATCGCGACTACGGAAATCTGCGACTACGGTTATCTGTGTTAACTCCGCTAGTAGGGCTGCATTGATCAATTGAATGGTGTAACGTTTTTCTTTTTCTGGACAGTGACGAATTGTTTGTCCATGACAGCCTATCGCTGTAACCGCGTTAGGAGAGATTTTGGATTTCCTCAATAAGTCTAAGCTTGTTTGTGCATAAAGCATTGAAAGTTGATTGCTGAGCAATGCGGCGCGGTTTAATTCATCGAAACCAGCATGATGCAGTGCTAGTAAATTAGTACGTAATTCTTCATTGTACGGATAAAATAGCGTTGCAAGTAGAGTGGGTTTGGGTTCGCCGAAGTTAATCAGTACTGCATCGATACCATCTAGGCTGGTACCAGACATGAGGCCGATATAATAAATAGGCGCCATTCTAAAGAGGGTTCTGTAAAAAATATCTGAGTAATTAAATACTTTTTAAAGTGGTGAGCAGATTTCGAATCTTGTGTTCGAAAGATGCCAATGGATCGAATTAAACTCCAAATCAATCTTTAAGCGCTATGCAGTATTTCTTATTCAGATGCCGCGTAATGAATAATATTACGCATAATGTTTAGGCGCGATAAAAATGGTTGAGTTTCTTTTTGGAAAGCAATCAATTCTTTTTTGCCCAACGGCGTAGCGGTTGGCAATGCGATTCTGGTTGGGTCTCTTTGTACGCCATCGATTCTTAATTCATAATGTAAATGCGGGCCTGTTGCCATACCTGTGGATCCAACATAACCGATAGTATCGCCTTGGTTTACACGCTTTCCTTTGCTAACCCCCGGTGCAAATCGGGATAAATGACCGTAAGCGGTTTCAAATTTACCGTTATGTTTTAGTACAACTAAATTGCCATATCCTCGTTGTGAGCCTGAGAAACCAACAATTCCGCTTGCGGTGGCTTTCACGGGTGTTCCTGCAGGCGCGGCATAATCAATCCCTTTATGTGCTCTCCATTCCTTAAGAATGGGATGGAAACGTCCATTGCTGAAGCCAGAGCTAATACGAGAAACAGTTAGTGGTGAAAGTAAAAACTCTTTGCGCAAACTTTCTCCTTTGGGTGTGTAATATCCATCCCTTCCATTGGGGTGCTTGAAATATACCGCTTGATGAACTTTTCCTTTATTTGTAAACTCGACCGCTAATACACGAGCCGTTTTGGCATGCTTCTTAACTTCGTTCCTCGCTAAAGTTTCGTAAACTACAATAAAACGGTCGCCGTGACGCAGATCACGATGAAAATCAATCTGCGAAGCAAATATTTCTGTTAGTTGTGTTGCAATATTATTGGGGATTCCTGCACTATCGACAGCAGCAAATAGCGAACTGCTAATAACGCCAGCTCTCATAT
Organism: Nitrosomonas sp. PY1; assembly: GCF_022836435.1. Lineage (NCBI taxonomy): Bacteria > Pseudomonadati > Pseudomonadota > Betaproteobacteria > Nitrosomonadales > Nitrosomonadaceae > Nitrosomonas > Nitrosomonas sp. PY1. The sequence goes on from NZ_BQXC01000001.1 coordinate 124,997, forward strand.
GGACACGGGTATCGAGTTCAATGGATTGTTCGGTAATTTTGAATTCATCATCGGTTTTTTCCATTAAAAACAGTTCTTCGTTATTGAACGAATAACGCAGTCCTAACAATTCTCCGTCGGATGAAGTTTGCGCATAAATAGTTTTGCCAGGTTGCAATTGCCGCATGGCACGACTACCCCGCACTGCCTGGAGGAAATCGCTCGAATCCTGATTGCTAATGTCCAAGCGGTTTAAGATAGCCGATATAGTATCGCCGCGCCGGATATTTTCTTGATGCCAGAAAATTTGATTTTCTGGAGCTTCATGAATAGCATTAGGGATAGATAAATCAAGAACCACATCTTCAGTTTGAATATTTTCAAGTGCAGGTACATTTGGTGCAATACCGAATGCAGTAACGAAGCCAAAAAGAGGAATGCTCGATAATACAACCAACCAGTGAATGGTTTTTTTTGTGAGCTTGGGTGAATTTTGAGTTAAAATTTTCTGCGGATTTGTAACAGACGATTGACTTTGAAGCGGTAAATTATCAAGCATGAAGATAGTACCCCCCAATCACGTATCAATTTTAAACAGGCGGGAGTCTATCATGAAAAACTCAAAATATGTACTAAGGTACAATTAAAAGTTAAAGAAATTTCTAAATTAATTTAATAAATCATTAAATATCATAAAATTAATAAAAACTAAAAAACTAAACCCAATGAAATCACAGCTTGACATCATCAAACGCGGTAGCACCGAAATTCTTCTTGAATCCGAACTTGAAAAGAAACTTATTCAAGGAAAGCCATTGCGAATCAAAGCGGGTTTCGATCCCACAGCGCCAGATCTGCATTTGGGCCATACTGTACTTATCAACAAACTGAAGCAATTACAAGACTTAGGGCATCATATCCTTTTTCTGATTGGCGATTTCACCGGAATGATTGGAGATCCAACTGGGAAAAATACAACACGCCCACCCTTATCGAGAGAGCAAGTTTTACAAAATGCGCAATCTTATACCGCGCAGGTTTTTAAAATACTCAAACCAGAAAAAACGGAAGTAGTATTTAACTCTTCATGGATGGATTCATTAAATGCGGCAGATATGATCAGGCTGGCCGCCACACATACGGTTGCACGTATGCTGGAACGTGATGATTTCGATAAACGCTATCGTAATAACCAATCGATTGCGATTCATGAATTTCTCTATCCGTTGGTGCAGGGCTATGATTCAGTTGCACTCAAAGCTGACTTAGAACTGGGTGGTACCGATCAAAAATTCAATTTACTTATGGGGCGAGAACTGCAAAAACACTTTGGTCAGGCCCCACAATGCATTCTTACGATGCCGCTCTTGGAAGGGCTGGACGGTGTTAATAAAATGTCCAAATCGCTCAATAATTATGTTGGTATTACAGAAAGCCCCAAAGAAATCTTCGGCAAAATCATGTCAATATCAGATCAATTAATGTGGCGGTATCTCGAATTGCTGTCTTTTGAATCCATGGACACAATTCATCAATGGCGTAAAGAAGTTGAACAAGGCCGGAATCCTCGCGATATCAAAGTATTGTTTGCGCAAGAGATCGTTACACGCTTCCATGGATGGAAAAGTGCCGAGGAAGCTTTGGAGGATTTCGAAACACGCTTCAAACATGGTGGGTTGCCCGATAACATTGCAGAACAAAGTATTCCTATCCAAGACAAGGAAGTATCATTGGTACAACTCCTTAAATTGACTGGCTTAACTGTTAGCACAAGCGAGTCGCTGCGCATGATTGATCAAGGTGCCGTAAAACTGAATGAACAAAAAATAACCGATAAATCGCTTAAACTGACGCAAGGTGAAACAGTGATATTGCAAGTAGGTAAACGTAAATTCGCTCGCGTTGTTATACAGTAATCGGCATCGATTTTGGTTGAGCTATGTAGAGTGTAAGAAGATGCTCATGAAATTTATGAACTACTTCACCTCAATAATAAATTGGCGAAGCGTGTGTCGATAATTCTTATGAATGAGTATTATAAGAACTTGAATTGCAGATTTAAATTGCTTGCTTTTGTATTGTTAGATATAATGCTGCTCCTGGTTCAATTCGAAGCTCTTATATTTTTTAAATTTAAGCTTAAGGTACCTAGTATCTGAAGAGATGAAATTGCTCGAAAACCAGTTTCCATCGTTCCTGGCCTCTCTTTTTCACGTTTCTCCGAAAAATGTAAAGCATTACTTGGTTAGTAGCGGTGTATTAGCGCACTAGCAGGTTTATTTTTAATCGGAGATCAGATTTTCCTGCTGATGCAATTTCAACTTTCCCTCTTTAGGAAAATATAACGTGTCTTTTGAAGTTTTAAATTTACATTCTTCTGTTCTCAAAGCTATTCATGATTCGGGATACACTGTACCTACCCCTATTCAACAAAAAGCCATTCCTGAACTTATTGCAGGTCATGATGTTTTGGCTTCGGCTCAAACTGGTACTGGGAAAACAGCAGCTTTTATGCTACCTGCGCTTCATCTGCTTGCGGCGCCTGTCAAAGCGCAAGGTCGTGGACCGAGAATTTTAGTGCTTACTCCAACGCGTGAGCTTGCATTACAAGTTTCTGAAGCTGCCAAAAAATATGGCAAATATCTGCCGCGCGCTAAAGTGGTTAGTATTTTGGGTGGCATGCCTTATCCTTTACAGAATCGTTTGTTGTCGCAACCTGTCGATATTCTCGTGGCAACGCCAGGAAGGTTGATTGATCACTTACAGCGTGGGCGAATCGATTTTAAACGATTGCAAATGATGGTGTTGGATGAGGCTGATCGAATGCTAGATATGGGTTTTATCGAAGATGTGGAAACCATTGCTGCAGCAACACCTACAACACGACAAACCTTGCTGTTTTCTGCTACTTTGGATGATGCTATCGATAAGGTAGCTTCGAAACTACTGAAATCCCCCAAAAGAATTCAAGTTGCATCGCAGAAAGCCAAGATGAACAATATTGAACAGCGATTACATTATGTGGATGACTTGTCTCATAAGAATCGCTTGCTCAATCATGTTCTGGGCGATGAAAAACTTAAGCAAGCGATTGTTTTTACGGCGACCAAAAGAGATGCTGATACCTTAGCGGATAATTTGTACGCGCAAGGCCATGCCGCAGCAGCACTGCATGGTGATATGAATCAGCGCGAACGGAATCGTACTCTGACTAGACTGCGTAATGGTGGACTACGTGTATTGGTTGCAACCGATGTTGCTGCTAGAGGTATCGATGTGCCAGATATCACACATGTGATCAATTTTGATTTGCCGAAATTTGCTGAAGATTACGTGCATCGGATTGGGCGAACAGGTCGCGCAGGCGCCGATGGGATTGCTGTTTCCTTCGCGTCGCAAAAAGATAGCTTACATTTGACAAGAATTGAGCGCTATACCGGTCAGAAAATCGCTGCGCATATCATCTCTGGTTTGGAACCAAGAATCAAACCGCGCTTTAAAAGCAATGGCGTTAGAAATACACCTGGTGTGAATCAAAAGCGCAAGCGCTCACCTTTTGCAGAATACGATAGCCGATCAAGTTTTGGTGCTGCGAATTCGTTTAATAAAAGTGGTAATGGGCAGCAGCAGCAACAACGTGGACGATTTGATCAAAATAATCGTGGTAATAATGCTTTTAGGAGTAATGGCAATAACTTTAAAAATGCTCATTATTCTGCGCGTGTCAAGTAAAATCATTTTTGAAGCTAAAAAGGCTAGACTGAGTAGTCTAGCCAGTACTTTAGTTACTTAATAAAATTCGTCCATTTATATCTTGCGCGGACCTTGCGTTATTGCTATAGAATCCTTTCAACTGTTCGAGTTGTGCAGAAGATATCGTAATGATTTCTGATAAAAGATACCATTGCACTCCTTCGCTGCATGGAGGCGTTGTCAAAGAACCCGCAAATGTATAATAATTCAAACTATTGGTATCGAGTGACGCTGGAAGCAAAGATGCAGGATTGATTTGAATCTTAGTATCTGAGTTTTTGCCTGATTCTTCATCGGGAGTGTTGTCTAAGATAGTTTGGAAAGTCGTATTTTCTGCACCTATAGCAATTGCGACCGCTAGCACTACAATTCTTCCATCATCCCTTACATGAACATAATGCAGTTCTGCAGCAAAGGGTTGGCCATCAATTACATGTTCACTCGGTTCATGAAAATGAAACTGAATGAGTGGATAAGATTCTTCCCCGATTTTTAATTCGCCTTTGTAATTGGAGGAAGTATTTACCTGCACTCCGTGTCCGCTGTTGAAGAAAATCGGTGTGTCAACGGGATATAAGGCTTGTACTTTGTTCAGCCCTTGAGTTGTGTCGATTTGCGTGGCTGCGAGATCGATTGGAGCCTGATGTTTACCTACGCCACATTCAGCAAAAGGATACGTCAAGGGTAAACCTTCGGCCGGGTCTGGAATTCCCCACCACGTAGCTTGATCTTCGTGACTCCAGTGAGGGGTGGCAGCAAAAGCAAAACTTGTATAACTAAAAGAAACAAAAAGAAATATATTCAAGAATTTTATTTTCATATCTCAACTCCAGTATTTAAAAACATAAACAATCGCTCTAGCATGGATGTTTTTGGCAAAATTTAACCATAGGCGATTGTTTTTTCTGGTTATTATCATTTGTTAGCTCAGAAGTATCTTTTTTAATGGAAGAGTCAGATTGCGACTGCTGATTAGTTTCTGTGGATAATTGTGCTTTTTTCTGTGGATCGATCAATGGTTTCGATTGATTGACATCTGAATCTGCAGAACATGAAATAGCTACTAAACTGAGTATGCTTGCTAGAAAAATTTTAGTTAACATATTTTTACTCACTTATAGAAATAAAAAAAATTTGGACACATTTTGATAATGTGGATTACAACGTAACATACAGTATGTTAATAAAATGTGTAGATAAGAATCATTATCAACAGTATGGTTAAAGGTTATTTGTACTAGCACTGCTTCTTAAGGCTGTGAATATAAAAAAATAAATAAGATAAGTGGAAATTTTAGAAAAGAAGGGGGAATAAATAAATTTGCAGTTATTTTTCGATCTCTGCTTCTAAAGCAAGCCAGCTCTCTTCCAGTTCGGTTACTTTTTTTACAAGAATTGCATGAGTTTGACCCAGTTTTTCGATTTCAACACGAGAAGGGTTTGTATAGGCCATGGGATCAGCTAAGCGTCGGTTGATTTCGGCCAATTCCTTTTGTGCATTATCCAAAGCAGCTTCTAGTTTGGCTTGTTTCTGCAGCAAACTTTTTTTATTAGATTTGTTAGCTGAAGATTGTGCGGACTGTATTTTTCCTTGCGAAGGTTTGATTTGTTTCTCTTGATAAGCTTCTACCCAAGCTCTGTAATCTTCTAATCCACCATTAAATGGCTGTACAGCTTTGTCAGCGACTAACCATAATTCATCGGCAATTGCGCGTATTAAGCTGCGATCATGCGATACCAGTAATACCGCACCTGTGTATTGCTCCAATGCCAGCGTCAATGCATCGCGCATATCCAAGTCTAAGTGATTGGTTGGTTCATCCAATAGCAATAAATGGGGTTTCTGCCATGCCAATAATGCGAGTGCTAAACGACTCTTCTCTCCACCGGAAAAAGTACCAACAGGTCTATTTTCATGCTCGCCGCCTAAGCCGAATCTACCTAAAAAAGTTCGTAAATTACGCTCGGTTTGTGTGGGCGCAAGTTTTTGAATGTGTTGTAACGGGGTTGCTTGGCTATCAAGATGCTCTAATTGGTGTTGCGCAAAATAACCAATATCGAGATTGGCAGAGCGCTCGATAACACCTTGTGTAGATTGAATTTCCCCTACAAGCAACTTGATGAAGGTCGATTTTCCTGATCCATTTGGCCCTAGCAAGGCGATCCGAGTTCCGGACTGTAGTATCAACTGAACATGCTCGAATAGCGTATGGTCACCATAACCAAAACTTAAATCTTTGATACGCATCAAGACTGCGGGGCTTCGTTCGGGTGCGTCAATGCGTAGTTCAAAATGTCCTTCTTCAATATGTAGCGGGGCCAGTCGCGTTAATCGTTCCAGTGCTTTAATTCGACTTTGTGCTTGCTTCGCTTTGGTTGCTTTGGCGCGAAAACGTCGTACAAAGTCTTCCATATGTGCAATGTGTTTTTGCTGTTGTTCATAGGCTTGCGTATGTTGCATCAAACGTTCTGCACGTGCTTGTTCGAAATCATCATAATTACCTTGATAAGTATCAATTTTATGATTGTTAATATAGGCAATCCGATTGATGCAGGTATTTAGAAACTCACGATCATGAGACACTACGATAATGCTGCCTGGATAATTTAATAGATAATTTTCCAGCCAAACAATAGCTTCCAGATCGAGATGATTGGTGGGCTCATCCAGTAACAACAGATCAGCGCGGTGCATCAAAGCGCGCGCCAGGTTCAATCGCATACGCCAACCACCGGAAAATTGATGAACGAACCTTTGCAACGCATCATTAGAAAAACCAAGACCGTTTAATAACTGCGCCGCACGAGCTTGGGCGGTATAGCCACCAATGATTTCAAAGCGCTGTTGCGCTTCAAACCAAGCATTATCATGCTGTGGTTGTGAAAGTATTTTCTCGAGCTTGCGTAATTCCACATCACCATCAAGCACAAATTCAATCACCGATAACTTGGAGTTAATGATTTCTTGTTCTACAAAGGCGATGGTTTTTCCGGACTGAAACACAATTTCTCCACTATCCGGTTGCTTTACACCGCGTATTAATTGGAATAAGGTTGATTTACCACAACCGTTTCTTCCTACTAGACCGATTCGTTGGTTGGAGAAAACTTGCAGATCACATTTTTCAAGCAGGGGATTACCGTTTTGTAGATAAGTTAAAGATTGAATAGTGAGCATCGAGATATGTGATAAAACGAATGGAAGGAGAATCTGCTAGCTATTTATTTGATTTAACGACTGGCAAAGCATACCGATCGATAGAAAACTGCTCAGTGCTTAGTTGGGTAGCTTCGATTCAACGGGATACGTGATGCGGTATTATTTGAGATAAGCAATCCATTTCAGATACAAACGCTCCGCAATGATATTGAGATCTTCAATGCGCTGAGGGAGATCTTTTTCGATTTCACTGATTGATTGCACAGCAGGTCCTTCTAAGGTTGTTAATTCTTCTGCAGCGACACTGCACCAATCGCGCACCATGCGCGCAGTCATTTCAACATGACATTGCATTCCTAAATGCATATTCATTGCAAAAGCCTGATTCTCGCAATAAGGACTGGACAAAATATTGGTTGCACCAGGGGGCAAACTAAAAGTTTCACCATGCCAATGGAAAGTTTGGAAATGTTTCAGATCACCGAACCAAGATGATGCTACTGGATTTTCAGGAATATTCACTTCACCCCATCCCATTTCCTTGAATGGGATGGTACTAATTGCCCCGCCTAATGCTTTGGCCATTAATTGTCCACCCAAGCAATGCCCCAGCACCGGTATGTCGTTATCAACCGCTTGTCTGATCAAAGCGAGTGATGAATCAATCCAAGGTAAGTCATCATTTACGCTCATTGGTCCACCCATAAAAACTAACCCACTGAATTCTTGTGGATCTCTGGGCACGCTTGCGCCTGCATCAATTTTGATCAATTGCCAGGGAATATGATTATTGTCGAGAAATGTGGCAAAATAGCCAGGCCCTTCGATGGGTAAATATCTAAAAATTGCAACGGGCTTCATAGATGCTCCTACCATTATTTGAATATCCTAGCAACGAATTTTAACCGTTTTTAGCACTTTTTATGTGCTAAAACTAAGCAAAGTTTTCATTATCTGTGATCTATATTCATTACTTCAAACCAAAAGCCTCACTTCTTATTCGTAAAGAACGGATTATGTGATGTCAATGAAGCCACTAAGTTTTTCTGATGTGGTGCGCATTGAGCAATTGCGTAACATCGAAGCAACACAAAGAGAGCAGTTATCCTATGACAGTATCAAGGATATGCCTGCAGCCCCTTCACGAGAGTTTCATTATGTGGATTTTGTGCATCGCCTTCGTGATCGCGCAAATTTCTTGATTCGCGAAAATAAATTACAAGATACCTTACAGCAACCAAGTCAGTACTTTGTGTATGCACAAAGAATTTGCATGTTTTTGGCCTTGTTGTTGGGAGGACTGGCTGCAAGTCAGGCAGTCAGCGAGTCTTCTATTTTAAACATCTATTGGTTGCTGGCTGTTTTGCTTGGTTTTAATTTCATTTCCTTGACGCTATGGTCAATAGGTATATTGATGAAAATACCGGGACTCAGTAATGGCATAATTGCCCAATTAGTGAGCTGGTTGCCTTTCCGGCAGCATAAGGAACCGACGATTGCTTCTATCGCGTCGCGTGCTTGGTGGGAAAGGTATTTAACAGGCCGCATCGGGAAATGGCGTATTAGCGCATTGACGCATAAATTTTGGTTGGTATATCTTATTTCCGGTTTGGTGTTGTTAGTCTTAATGATGCTCGCCAAGCAATATAATTTTACTTGGGGAACGACATTATTACCGGACGGTAGTCTACCGCAAATAACACGTTTACTGGGTGCTCCGTTGGAAGCAATTGGGTTGCCTGTGCCTCAAGATGAGCAGATTATTGTCAGTCGTATTGGTATCGAAGGCCAAGACACCGAAACGCGAACGGCATGGGCTAGTTTCCTGATCGGAACATTGTTGTTGTATGGTATTGTTCCACGCATGCTGGTACTTGGTTTATCGTTGTTGATGCAGCGTTGGTATCAGAATCGCTTTAAACTCGATCTTTACTTGCCTTATTACATTACACTGCGTCAACAACTCATGGGATCGCAAATGGAAACAGCGGTGATTGATGCTGATCCCTATGCTAAAAAATCTCACATTCAGCAAATCAGTGATGTGAGGCATTCCGTTCAAAAATCTACCTTGCCACGCAATATCATTGCGTTCGGTATCGAATTAGATGCTTCTGTATCTTGGCCTGATGGAATTCATTGCCGTACTAATATCATTGATCAGAATTCGCAGGATGAAGTGCTCTCGGTTATCCGGAAACTAAAAGAACCATTGTTGTTAGGTGTTGCTGCACACCGATTACCGGATCGAGGTGTACAACGTTTGGTCAAGGAACTGGTGAATAATGCAGCGAAAAAACCTTGGATGATTTTGTTGAAACAAAATACTTCAGTGCCTATTGCTAGCACTCGTGAACTGGCTTGGTTTCGTCTCGCTGAAGCTTGTGGCATTCCTGCAGATCAGGTAATCAGTAGATAAATACTATGGTAGCTTTAGTTTCAGATTCTCAAAATTCACTTCCACTATTGAATGTGGTTGTGGTTGGTCATACCAATACCGGTAAAACTTCTTTGATTCGTACAATGTTACGTAGTACGCAATTTGGAGTGGTCGAGGATGCTGCTGGAACGACGCGGCATGTCGAGCAAGCTACGCTTTCCGCTCATAATCAACCCATTCTGAATGTATATGATACTCCTGGTTTGGAAGACTCCAGGGCATTGTATTCTCACATTAAGTCTCTGCAAGCCAAATCAAAATCAACGCTTCCAGTTCAAATACTGAGAGATTTTGTGGCAAATATTGCTATTGACGACTCCCTGGAACAAGAAGCTAAAGTAATACGTCAAGTATTACGTAGCGATATTCTGCTTTATATCATCGATGTGCGGGAACCATTTCTCGAAAAATATCGTTTAGAACTCGAAATTCTGACACAAGCTGCACGGCCGATCATTCCAGTTTTTAACTTTACAGCGGAAAACCCGCAAGCACTTGCTACATGGCGTGAACATTTGGCTGCCTATAACATACATGCAACGCTTGAGTTTGATACGGTCGCTTATTCGTTTGCAGCAGAAAAGCGTTTGTATCAGAAAATTCAAACGTTAGTGGATACGCATTACACACCATTGCAAAAGTTAATTGATTATCGCGCGCAACTTTGGAAGCAGCTTTGCTTATCTGGTGCCAAACGGGTGATTGAATTAATTGTAAGCGTTACTTGCCATCGCGAAATTAAAATCGATCAAAATAAGTTACATTCGGATTATCTGGTAGAAGGTCACTTTCATAATTTTGTCCGAAAAGCGGAACAACAATGTTTGCATGACTTGTTGATCATTTTTAATTTTTCCGAAAAAGACGTCGAGATTGAAAAAATCCCAGTCAGTAATGGTCATTGGGAATTGGATATTTTTGCACCTGGTATTCTTAAAGCTTATGGATTAGATGTCGGTAGCGCAGCTGCCAAAGGTGCGGCGGCTGGAGCAGGTATTGATCTGATGGTGGGTGGTTTAAGTTTGGGTGCGGCCACTGCACTTGGTGCTATTGCAGGGGCAAGTTGGTCAACTTTTAAACGTTATGGAGGTGAGATCAAGGCTACAATGATGGGTGTTAAATGGCAGTGTGCCGATGAAGCCACGCTACAAGTTTTATTTCTGCGCCAAAAATATTTATTGCAGAAACTGATGCAGCGTGGACATGCGGCGTATGCAACCTTGCAAATCGACAAAGCTGACAACGAAAAATTGCCAGAGCACTGGCCCCAATTGATCAGTACCCTGCGCCAAAATCCAGCGTGGGAGACGCCTACAGTCGCGCGCAATAATAATCAGCAATACCAACATATAGAGCGTCAATTTTTAGTAGCATTGCTTGATCAGCAAGACGCTAATTAAGATTTAGTCGGATTTTGTTGTGAAGAGTGCTTGTTCAAATGTGAGATCTATCATGTTTCAGAGCTCGTTTGGCGGCAGCTCATCCATGGATGGATTATTTAGAATTAAATTTACTATGACTACTGGGTTAAATCCCATAAAGGTACGAAATAATCAATAATATATTGTTAAATAAATAACAGTGAGTGGGCATACTTACTGAAAAATTATTTTCATTGATCTGTTCAGAGTCAATGCGTCAATTTGTCGCATTGACTCTGATGCTTAAATTTGTCAATATGCGTGCATGGAGTTTAAAAACTCTTAAGTAGTGCGACCGTGTTGTTTGCTGTAGACAGAGAGTGCTAATGCCGGTTCTGACAAGGATTGTCTGATTCACTCTTCTGTTTTTTTTTGCGCTGTTTCTACCACAAGTAGCGACGGTGGAATTAATGATCGGTAATCAATCGGTTGCACAAAGAAGCAAGACGAATAGAGCAAATATTTGCAAGTATTTTGTGCATTACTAAAAATTAAACCAAGGAGACATCATCATGGTACAAAAAAGAAAAATAGGGCTTATTACGGCAATCGCTCCATTTCTAGTGGCTACAGCCATTTTTGCAGTTAGCGCTAATGCAGCGGATGGAAATGAAGGAAAAGACGATCCTTCCGTGATGAAAAGTGGACCAAACGGTGTTAGTAAAGAAGAATTCATGAAACACCATCAGTGGATGTTTGAACAAAATGACGCAAACAAAAATGGTTACCTTGATGCCGATGAAATGAAAAATCTTCACAATATGGTAAAGAAGATGCACGAACGCTTTGAACATAAACACTAATTAGTATAACGATATTTATTCGAGGCCTTGGTCGACAAATTTTCTATGTTGTTGACTAAGGTCGGTTATAAGTATGATGATTTCGATCGATATGGGATCAGTTATTGCAAATTGGAAGAAATGATGCTGGAATGAGGGATTGAAGTGGATCACACAACGTTTGTCGTTGGGTTCAGCATTATGCATCGGAAATAGGGAAGCGCTTGCGATGGTTCTGGAAACCGCACTTTGGGCCATAGTCTGGCAAGTAGACGGAAACCTATATAAAGGTCAAAGGGAATAAATCTATCAAGCCATGGGCACATATAGCAGCGATCAACACAGATAAAGCGCCAGTTTTTGACCCACCATTGATGAATTAAAAGAGGGGTAGATGTTTGAGTTTACGGTGCATAACCAAATCAGATCAAAAGCTTACTCTGAAATCGCGCTATCTTTGCAATAGAACCGTAATATTCATAGCTTAGCAATATCGATTTTTTTCATTTGTAGCACGGCTTGCATTGTTTTTTGGGATTTATCAGAATCAGAACTGCAGATTAGTTCACCTAGGACTTCTGGAACGATTTGCCAAGAAACACCGAATTTATCCTTCAACCACCCGCATTGCTGCGCTTGCTCGTCGCCGTCTTCGGAAAGCCTGCTCCAATAATAATCCACTTCATCTTGTGTTTTACAGAGCACCTGAAATGATATCGCTTCGTTGAATTTAAATGTTGGCCCACCATTAAGTGCGGTAAATGTTTGTCCATCAAGTTCAAGCTCCACTGTCATGACGGAACCTTCTGGCTGATTGTGAAACTCAAAACCTATTTTTCCATACCGGGAAACCCTTTTGATTCTGGAGTTACTGAAAATTGCTGTATAAAAATTGGCTGCTTCTTCGGCTTGGCAATCGAACCATAAGCAAGGAGTAATTTTTTGCATAGCGTTTGCCTTACTAAAAATATTCAGGCCGCGTCTATTTTTTTCTGACATGCGGCCGACTAAGTATTCTGATTTATTGTTTTCTTGTGTAAATGGTTTCAAATATTTTCATTTCCTTGCCACCATGATGGGTGCCATACATCACAAACTCCTGGGTACTATTATCTATAATTTTCCAGATAGCGCGATGCGTCATGTGTCCACCACCCAATTCCGCATGTTGCCCGGTGAAGGTGATGGTCCTGCCGTCTTCACTGGCTGTCCCATCCATGATAAAAATACCTGTCCCCATCGTGGCGATCCATGTCGACACATACCGGTCGAGAAGATTGTCATAACCGACGGTCCAGATCCCCACGTAAGGTTTTCCGTGCATAGTGCCACTGTATTCTTGTTGCAGGAAACGTCCGTTTAGTAATACTTTTCCATTAGATACACCGGTTGATTCTACAGGTGGTTTCTGAGAATCTATCCATTCTCTGGTTTTGGCTGTCCAACTTCCGGCGAGGCTTCCCAATAGCTTATGCGGTTCGCCAGGTGTGGCCAGTTTTTCGTAAGCTGCTATCATTTCCTGCATATCCATTGGCTTGTGCGCACTCTTGTCATCTGCAATGACAGTGGAGGTGAATAATAGCGCACAAAAAATGACGAGTGTAAATTGCATATAACGCATGATATTTCCCTTCTAAAATTATTTATTAATAAACGCTGAGTACTGAGTATTGAATAAGCTTTTAATAGCTGGCAATTACTTTAAAACCACCATATACCATTCGCTTGCTATCAAATATAGCATCTGGATTCATCATATCCGCCAAGCGCTGATCAACCATGACCGCTTTATTGACCTGATCACGGTGTTCTTTCGACTCAAATACGATCCATGCAAATACAATGGTTTCGTTTTCTTTGGCTTTTACCATTTTTTTGAATGATGTAAATTCTTTCTGATCAAGATCGTCTCCCGTACATTCGATATATTCCAATGCACCATACTCTTTCCAAATCGAACCGGCCAAGTTGGCCATTTCTTTATATTCTTGCAGATTATCCTGTGATACTGGAAGAACATAACCATCTACATATTTTCCCATTACCTATACTCCTATGAGTTTTAATTGCTTGTTAAAAACAATCATATGGTTATAGCCAAGCACACCCTTCCGTTACAACTTGTTGAATATTTTTAGGGCTAATATCGCCAGTATGCGAAGCAATCAACCATTGATGTGCTTGAAGGGTCTTCGTTTCTGCCTTAGCGGGTGTTCTCAATAGACCATATATCGTTAAATGGCGTTATGGCCTGTTAGTAAAATCGATACCTTGGCAGCATCGACACAAAATCAAGTGAGTAATAGCGGTATGATTAACTCTAGGAAAGGCTTTTGAATATTGTATTAATGTTCATTTTAAGTATTTCATGACGACAACGTGTCATGTGATAATTGAACGTAAAATGTGTAAGTCGACGACCAGAAGAAAAATTTCCTAACAATCTCTCCAACCCGACCTAGCTTGGACATCACCCTGTTTCTATTTTGAGCATTTGCTTCATTAATGTTGCATGAAATTAGACACAGATATCTCATAGAATGTTCCTCGAAATGAGTAAAAAATCTGATTCGTTGATTGGAGCTGCCTGAAATCCACAATGTAATAATTATCAAGAGACCTTACATGGACGTATATGGACTCCTCCGTTTTGTGTGAGATTTTTTGATGAGGTTTTAGCTGAAGCACTTGCACTCGTATATCCGGCCTGTAATGGGATCTGTTTATTATATCCCTGACCTTGATGGAAATTCGCTGCTGGGGCCTCATCGCCCACTCGTGATCATAAGCCACTGTCCATGTATCAGGCTTCCCAGCTGCGGATGTACCCGCTTTACCATCACTCGAAATCACACTGCAAATCAAAGAAATCTATTACGTTTGTAGCATACCTCTATTTACCCTAATATTGGTGGCAAGCCAATACCGTATGCTAATGTTGTCTAGAGTTATCCATGGTGGCTTGACGCTGCACCCTCAATAGTGCTGAGCGACAAGTCGCTGTGGATAACTCGGGTCATAAGCGCAGTCGTTAGTAAGTACCGCCCAGATACGCCTTGCCGTTCGGTGTGCCATCGCCACCACCACTTTGTTGAGAGTCTTTCGTTGCAGCATTGCCTGTTGCCAACTGTTGAGCTTGTCGATACGTTTAGCATAGCTCAGGGCTGCACGAGCACCATGCACCAGCAGGCAACGCAGATAGATATCGCCGCGTTTGCTGATGCCCTGCAACTGGGTTTTGCCGCCGCTGGAATTTTGTCGCGGAACCAGCCCAAGCCAGGCTGCGAACTGGCTGGCGCTCTTAAAGTTCTGGATATCGCCAATCGATGCCACTACAGCCGTAGCAGTCAGCGGACCTACTCCTTCGATCTGCAGGATACGCTGACATTCCTTGCTGCTACGAAGATGCGATTCGATCTGCTTATCGAATACCTTGATCCGGCAAGTGAGATTGGTCAGCTCCTGAAAGAGTGAGGAAAACATTACATTGAGATCCCTGGGTATTTGGCTATCTTGTGAACTGATGATCTGTATCAGCCGTGTATTGAGCTGCTTGAAGCTCCGCGGAATAGTGATGCCGAACTCAGCCAATAGGCCACGAATCTGGTTGCCGAGTGCAACGCGTTGTTTGACGATGCCGGCACGTACGCGGTGTAACACAAGCACTGCTTGCTGTTCCTCACTTTTGATCGGTACAAAACGCATATTCGGACGTGTCACTGCCTCGCAAATTGCCTCCGCATCACGAGCATCATTCTTGTTGGTTTTGACATAAGGCTTGACAAACTGAGGTGGCATCAATCGTACTGTATGTCCCATATCCGATAGGCATCTGCCCCAATAATGGGCAGACGAGCAAGCTTCCATGCCGATCAGACATGGGGAAAGTTGTGTGAAGAATTCAATCATCTGTCTGCGAGAGAGCTTCTTCTTCAGGACAGTAAATCCTGACGGATTAGTGCCATGTATTTGAAAAACGTTTTTGGCAAGATCAATTCCTATTACAGCAACTTGTTTCATTTTGGTCTCCTCGGTTAGTTAAAGATACTACCGTACCCCTTCCTGGAGGGAGGAGTCCNNGCCATACATTCGGATTATAGTTGGAGAAGGTTCTCCTATCCCTGATGGAATTCGCTAAATAGCCCCTGATCATTGCAGCGCACTCGAAGTGCCAGGTCTCGTTAAGGTTAAGCTATTTACGGTCTTACCAGATTCGCCATCATGTCATGATTGCCCTAGCAATCTGTGAAAAATTGTCCCTATTTAAAATACCAGTCTGTTTTATCGATTGTTAATCAAATTAATTCCAATACCAGTTACACTGGTACGCAGTTGGCCTTAAAGGAAGTGCCTTTGGTCAGGAGTGCCCAAATAATACGCGCATTTTTGTTGGCCAAAGCGACTGCCACTACATTTTTATTGCGCCTGGTCAATATTTTTCCAAGCCAGTTGTCAGATATTTCCTTGTTATCGGCATACCGGATTACGGCGCGTGCACCATGAATTAACAAGGTACGCAAATAACTATCACCCCGTTTGCTGATACCGAGCAAGACTTGCTTACCTCCGCTTGAGTGTTGTCTGGGAACCAGACCTAGCCAAGCCGCTAATTGCCTGCCGTTCTTGAATTCTCGTGCGTTACCTCAGGTGGCTACGATGGCGCTTGCGGTAATGGGGCCAAGACCAGGGATTTTTGCCAGCTTCCGGCTGGCTTCGTTATCTTGGTGCCAGCGCTGAATTTGTATTTCCAGTTCATTGACTTGCTTATCTAGCTCTTTGAGATGATCGGTCAAGCGTGCTAATAATTGCCGCATGGTCTGTGTCAGCCCGTTTTCACCATCTTCTAGTATGTCCGGCATTCGCTCGGCGATAGTATAAATTCTCTATGTACCGACAGAATCGATTGTCGCTCAACGGTCTTTTGGGTGACAAAACGCATCGTCGGTCGGCCTACTGCTTCACAGATGGCTTGTGCATCTGCCACGTCATTTTTATTCGTTTTGACATATGGCTTGACAAATTGTGGTGCCATGAGCTTCACCCTGTGACCATAAAGCTCCAGTTTCCTAACCCAACGATGTACACTACCACAGGCCTCCATGCCGATCAATCACGCAAATATAGGCATATTGTGCGCTCTTCTCTTAACTGGAATTTCCGGTTAGGAAGGATGAATTTTGGTTCATTTACAAAAATAACTACAGGTTTTGCAAAGTTTTAAACAATTTTCCATGTGTTTTGCTTCGTAGTTGAGTGGAAACAATTGGAATTGAAGTTCTTACCGATCCAGTTAGGGATTCGGTAGGTGTTTTCCCGCGAATCTTTATACTGACATCGCAGATTTTTACCTTTTTGATGAATTATTAATGGTTTCCCTTAGCTGAGAACCAAGGTTTCCCCAATATACATTTAGCGTTGCAATCGTTAGGATGACAATATCTCAATGGTTTTATAAGGGAGCTCACCATGAATTCACTGAAAGTAATCGTAATTGCTTCATATGTGTTTTTGGGGGTTGTGACCTCGGCAGTTGCCGAAGTACCAGCAGCTCCAGTTAATATTAATCCAAACGATCATGCTACATTGGCAAGCTACTATGAGAAGCTAGCAAAAGAAGTTTCTGAAAAATTGGATACCTTTCAACAAGAGTTAGATGAGTATGAAGATCACCCATATTACTATGGTAGAAGAGGAGAGGATCTTAAATCGCATCTACAAGCTAATATTCGTGAATATCAAAAGGAATTGACGGAAGATTTACAGGAAGCGGAATTACATAGAAAAATAGCGGACGGAAATCAAGATCGGCAATTTAACAAAGCAGAAGTAGAAACAAATAAAGTAATGATGCAATAATCTCTGATTCAGAGACTTTACTGATTCGAATAAGTAGATTTCCTTTGGAATAACTACAAGTGGTTATCATATTGTAATTATGTTTAAGTGAGTTTCGCGCAGGAATCTAGAATGGATTCCTGCAAAAATAACCGTTTACACAAAAATTCTTACACTCTCATTATTTGTTTTTTTTGTTCTTCCTACTTATTTCATTCCTTATTTTTATCGCTGCGGTAATCGCTGTATTCACCAGGATGTTATGCAAGAAATAGCTTATACGCGAGATTCTTGGTTTCATCCCAGTAGCGATAGCCTAATTGATCAAGAAATGCCTTAAAATCGAGTTTTTCTTCAGGCGGTACCTGAATGCCAATCAGTACCCGACCATAGTCAGCACCATGATTTCGATAATGAAATAAGCTGATATTCCAGTTATGGCTCAAGTTGTTGAGGAAGTTCATCAAAGCACCTGGACGATCCGGGAATTCAAAGCGATATAGGATCTCATTAGCGACCTCACGCGCATGTCCACCGACTAAATGGCGGATATGCAGCTTCGCCATTTCGTTGTCGCTCATGTCTTCGGTAGCCAGGCCGTTTTGTCTGAGTTTCTGAATTAGCGCTTGGGCTTCTTGTTGATTACGAATCGAAATTCCGACAAACACATGGGCAACTTTAGGATTGGAATAACGATAATTGAATTCAGTGATGCTACATCCACCCAATAAATTACAGAATTTCTTGAAGCTGCCTGGTTGCTCTGGAATGGTTACCGACATCACTGCTTCACGTTGCTCGCCAATTTCTGCGCGCTCAGAAATATGACGTAAGCGGTCAAAATTCATGTTGGCGCCAGATGCAATGGCGACCAGTGTCTCGTGCTCGATTTTTTCGCGTGCGACATAGGTCTTAATGCCAGCAATCGATAGTGCGCCAGATGGTTCCAGAATCGTGCGTGTGTCCTCAAACACATCCTTAATTGCAGCGCAAATGGCATCGGTATCGACCAAAATGACCTCATCGACCAATTCTCGGCATAACCGAAAAGTTTCCTTACCAACATGCCTTACTGCTACGCCATCCGCAAATAATCCTACTTGCGCTAATTTGACGCGGCGACCGCTTTGTAGTGAGCGGTACATAGCATCCGAATCAACTGGCTCGACGCCGATGATTTTAATTTTTGGATGTAAGCGCTTCACATAGGCTGCTATGCCCGCAATCAGCCCTCCGCCGCCAATTGGCACAAAAATAGAATGAATATTTCCCATGTGTTGGCGCAAGATTTCCATGCCAACTGTTCCTTGCCCGGCGATTACATCCGGATCGTCATAGGGATGAACAAACGTGACTTGTTCATCTTTCGCCAGTGTAATGGCGTGTTCGTAAGCATCGTTGTATGAGTCCCCGTATAAGGTAACCGTGGCACCATGCCCCATCACTGCGTGCACTTTGATTTGCGGCGTGGTTACGGGCATCACTATTGTGGCACTACAACCTAATTTCTTGGCCGCAAGCGCTACGCCTTGCGCATGATTGCCTGCTGAAGCGGCAATTACACCGCGATTGCGTACTTCAGGCGGTAACTTGATCATCTTGTTGTATGCGCCACGCAATTTGAAGGAAAAAACCTGCTGCAAATCTTCGCGTTTTAACAACACTTGATTATGGATACGCTCAGATAAGCCGGTGACGAGTTCCAGTGGGCTTTCTATTGCTACATCATAGACTTGCGCGGTCAGTATTCTTTCAAGATAATTGTTTTTCATGACAGGAAAAGTGAGTAAAATCCAAATAAGCTTTTAATCCAGAGTTATGCCGAGGGATTTTATCATGATCAGTGTGCATAACTTCCTCGTAAAAGAAAGAGCATCCTTACATGGATGTCTCTATTCTGAAGTGGCATTCATTTTTGATGATACGCTGATTTGGGTTTCAGTCGCATATTCGGGTTTTCTTGGAGAATTTTATCCGATCTCTGGTGGAATTCGCTAAATGGCTCATGATCATTACATTGTATTTGAAATGCCAGGTCTCGTTAAGGCTTAATCGTATAGTGAAAATCTCGGTTGCTTGCGGTTGAGTTTTTTATAAGGTTTGAGAATTAATAACTTATTTTTTGTAGGTCCATGATCTATGGGCAACGAAAGTTAAGAGTGGCATGATGCAAAAAGAAATAGCAACACCGATAAGGTAATGCCAGTTCAAAGTTTCGCTGACAGCAATTGCCAAAATGGAAGTGGTCAATCCTATCAGGGATACGGTAAAAAAACGCAGATAACGTTGATGCGTCAAGGTGGTTCGAAATGACCAGCGGCTATTTGCCCAAAATGAAAAAAGGTTGGCGCAAATAAAGGCAATGGCATTTGCTGGCATTGGATGGGCTAAGAAAACTTCGACCAAGCTAGTAACAATCACCAGATGTATGATCGTGTTAAAGATGCCAATTAAAGAGAATCCAGTAAACTGCCGCCCTATTTCTCGATCAATCATGTGAGTCTTGCTTGCCGTAACATCGTCTAACGATATAAATGGGTCTTTGCTTGCTTTCGCTGTATATTCGCCCGATATATTCTCCCAAAACACCAATTCCCATGAGCTGAATACCGCCAAGAAAAAGTACTGCTGTCAGTAGTGAAGCATAACCGGGCACATCAACGCCAAACACTAAGGTTTTTAGAACAATCCAGCAACCGTATACAAATGACAAAATGGCTATAGTAAATCCGGTGTAGGCCCATATGGCTAATGGTACGGTACTAAAACTGGTAATGCCTTCTAATGCGAGTAGCCACAATCGACGTGGATTAAAGGTTGATTTTCCAGTTTTACGCGGTTCGACGACAAAATCAACTGTGGTTTGTTTAAATCCAACCCAGGCAAACAAACCTTTCATAAAACGTCGGCGCTCCGGCAGTTGTTTAAGCGCTTCTACCACATGTCGATCCATTAAGCGAAAATCACCAACGTCGCGCGGAATAGCACATTCCGAGATGAGATTATGTAGGCGATAAAATTTCTGTGTAATATATCGCTGAAGCGGATAATCCGTTTCACGTGATGTGCGTCGTGCCAACACAACATCGTAACCATTTTTCCATTGCCTTACCATTTCAATGATTAATTCAGGTGGATGTTGCAAATCAGCGTCGAGCGGAACGACTACGTTACCTCGTGCAATATCTAGGCCTGCTGTTAACGCCGCTTCTTTACCAAAATTACGTGAAAGTTCTAAAACGACAATATTTCGATTGCGCGCCGCATGTTGACAGAGTATTGCTAGCGTATTGTCACGACTGCCATCGTCGATGCAAATAATTTCATGATGAAAATCATTTAGTTGAGACAAAGTATTTTCTAGTCGCTGAAATAATGCATCAAGCCCTTCTTCTTCATTGAAGCAGGGAATAATAATCGATAGATGCTGAAACGGTGTCATTATTGGCAATAAAGGAATGCTCTCATATTACTAATATTCTACCGGTAGTGGATCAAGTGCTCGCCACAAATACCATGTAGCCACTGAGCGCCAGGGGCGCCAAGGCAAGGCGATTTCATTCATCTTTTTCTTATCAATCGGTTGGTTGTCATTATAGTAACGACTGATTGCACGCTGTAAGCCGATATCGTCCAATGGGAGCACATCCGGTCGTTGCATGTGAAAAATCAGAAACATTTCTGCGGTCCACCGACCGATACCTTTGATTTGAGTTAATTCCGTGACTAATGCTTGATCAGTAAGTGTTGCCCAAGCACATTCGGGATGTGGCGTATGAGTAAAATACTGGGCCAAATCTCTTAGATAGGTTATTTTTTGCCTCGATAGCCCACATGATCGCAACAACTCATCTTGCGATGTAAGAATTGCAGCTGGTGAAAATCCAGGTACGTTACTCATGATCTTTTGCCAAACACTTTCGGCCGCCTTAACAGAGATCTGCTGTCCCACGATTGAGCGCGCAAGCGTAGTGAATGCGCAGCCACGCGATACAATTTTCTCTTGCTTAAAACAGTGAATCAGATTCCGCAATACAGCATCGTTCTGCGCCAATTCTATTGTTGCTTGTTCCCAATAGCTCGGTGTCATTTGACAAATGCAATACGTAAAAAGCTTCAGTATAACAAGATTGAGAAGGTTTAATACCTCCGAAGAATTATTGTCATTAATTCAATTATGTATAGTAGAAATATCATATAAAGCGTTCAATTTTTATTCTATCTCATTTATTTTTCTAAAAAATTATATCTGTTCAATCCTAATGAATGTGTTCTTAAGTTATTGTCACATAAACAATAAATGTCCCAATAATTACTTGACTAGATCCATTTTTTTCATTAAAGTGGAGATTAGTGCAGAAATGTGGAGATTTGTGTATTTCTTGTCATTTCTAAAATGTAAAGGGGCGTTATGTTTCGTGGCGTTGCGCAGCTTAACTTGGATGCGAAAGGAAGGGTGGCTATCCCTTCCAAATACCGTGACGAGCTCATGTCTTCTTGTCAAGGGCAGTTAATCGTTACTGCCGATCCTTCAAAGTGTTTATTAATTTATCCACTGCCTGCTTGGGAACCTATTGAGCAAAAATTTAACAACCTTGGCCTTGACGAGAGATCTCGGAATCTGCAGCGATTGCTGATAGGTATGGCCAGTGAGGTGGTATTGGATGGCACCAATCGCATCCTAATTCCGGCGCCGCTACGGCAATTTGCTGGATTAAATAAGGAAGTAGCTTTAGTCGGTCAGGGTGCCAAATTTGAGTTGTGGGACGATGCGCAGTGGAAATTTAAAATTGCCAATACTACTTTTATGGATGGAGATTTGCCGCCCGAATTAAAAGGGTTTTCGTTGTGATTCGCGAATAAATGCATGTTTCTGTATTACTGGATGAAGCAATTGATGCATTGGCGATAAAGCCCTCTGGCATTTATGTTGATGGAACATTTGGACGGGGAGGGCATAGCACACGTATTTTGTCGCAGCTCAACGAACATGGTCGGTTAATAGCTTTCGATAAAGATACCAGTGCAATTGCTGTGGGAAATGCAACGCAAGATAAACGATTTTGTATTGTCCATGCGAGTTTCTCCGAGGTGCAACAGAGATTGCGACAAATGGAAATTACGCATATCGACGGCATGTTATTAGATTTAGGGGTGTCGTCGCCGCAATTAGAAGATGCTTCGCGTGGGTTTAGTTTTCAATCCACTGGACCTTTAGATATGCGCATGGATGTAACAAGGGGGGTGACTGCAGCGGAATGGATTGCGACAGCCACTGAGGATGAACTGAAATGGGTGATTAAAGAATATGGCGAAGAACGGTATGCTCAGCAGATTGCAAGAGCGATTATTGTGGCAAGAACGCGGCAGCCTATTGATACCACATGGCAACTTGCCAAAATTATCGCAGGTGTTGTGCGCTCGCGTCAGCGCCAGCGCGAAATTATGCGGCACCCGGCGACGCGCACTTTTCAGGCGATCCGGATTCATATCAATCAGGAGCTTAAGGAATTGTCGGTAACGCTACCGCAATCTATTGAATTATTGTCTGTTGGCGGAAGGTTGGTAGTCATTAGTTTTCATTCGCTAGAAGATAGGCTTGTTAAGCAATTTATGCAGCGAGAGACAGGTGTGCCCTCGCTACCTAGGCAAATACCGCTTACACAAGAAGAGTTACAGCATTGGGGGAAGCAAAAATTAAGACGGATTGGAAAAATACGTCCGGGATCAGATGAATTAAAAAATAACCCTAGAGCGAGGAGCGCAATCATGCGAGTCGTAGAAAGAATTGCTCAGTAGGAATGATCAAGTTTGTTCAGAATAAATGTATTCTTTTTGGTGATATTAATCATTTCAGCGCTAGGTGTGGTTAATGCGCAGCATACCTCGCGCAAGCTTTTTATGGCACTTGAAAATGAAAAACAAATAGAACGCAAATTGGATATCGAATGGGGAAAGTTACAACTAGAACAAAGTACACTGATTATGCACGGTCGAATTGAGAGCATTGCGCGAGAGCATTTGAATATGATCATTCCACCTACGTCAGCAATACAAATCGTTACGATAGAAACGGCTCCTGCAGGCGTGGATTCGAGGCTGAATCGTGATTAAACAATGCATTCAATCAATCGATTTGCCGGCATGGCGCTCACGGTTGGTATTGTCTGTTTTGGTATTGGGTTTTGCTGCGTTAATGGGGCGAGCAGCTTATCTGCAAGGAATGCATAATGACTTTCTGCAAGAAAAAGGAGAGTCTCGTTATAGTCGCGTCGTAGAAATGAATGCCAATAGAGGCATGATCACGGATAGGAATGGACAGATTCTTGCTATTAGTTCTCCCATCGCTTCCATTTATGCCGATCCTCAGTTAGTAGAAATCGTACCGGAAAAATTAAAAAAACTATCTGCATTACTTGCAATGCCCGTAGATCAAATTAACGAGCGGCTAAATCGTGAAAATAGCCGTTTTGTTTACTTAAAGCGCCAATTGATTCCGGACTTGGCAGAAGAAATCATCAATTTAAAAATACCCGGTATCTACATTAGTTATGAATCCAAACGTTACTATCCAGAAGGTGAGTTTGCCGCGCATGTGTTGGGTTTTACCGATATTAACGACGAGGGACAAGAAGGTGTAGAACGCGGCTGGCAAAGCATGCTTGACGGCGAGCTGGGGAGTCGCAAGGTAATTAAAGATAACAAAGGACGAATTATTGAAGATGTTGAAAGAATTCGTATGCCTAAAGAAGGGCAAGATATTTTTTTATCGATTGACCGAAGAATCCAGTATCGCGCTCATGCTGAGTTAAAAGAAGCGGTAAAACAGCACAAAGCCAAGGCGGGTAGTATCATCGTTTTAGATGCGCAAACAGGCGAAATCCTAGCGCTAAGTAATTTACCGACCTACAATCCGAATAACCGATCTACCATCTCTAATGACAAAATTCGGAATCGGGCATTGATCGATACATTTGAACCAGGATCCACTTTAAAGCCGTTTACAGTTGCTATCGCAATGGAAGTGGGCAGGGTCAATGCCAATACGTTAATGCAAACAGCGCCAGGAAATATGCAGATCGGAGGGCGCACTATTCGTGATGTCGGTAATAAAGGGGAATTGACGGTGGCTCAGATCATTCAGCAGTCGAGCAATGTAGGAACTGCAAAAATAGCGCTGTCATTAAAATCCCAAACTATGTGGGAAATGTTTAATCGTTCAGGATTCGGAATGTCGACGAACTCAGGATTTCCGGGTGAAGTCAGTGGACGGTTAAGACCATACAATACTTGGAAGCCAATAGAACAAGCCACTATGTCCTATGGTCATGGTATTTCCACTAGTCTAATGCAGCTTGCGCGTGCTTATACGATTTTTACTGCGGGTGGTGAACTAAAGCCCATTTCGCTGTTGAAACAAGACATACCTTTGATGGGGCATCGAGTAATCTCGCCAGGTACAGCAAAAACCATGAGTGGTATGCTAGAAATGGCAACAAAGCCTGGCGGAACGGCGCCTTTGGCACAAATAAATGGCTATCGTGTTGCTGGAAAAACCGGAACAGCGCATAAGCTCATTGATGGTCAATATGCTAAAAAGCGCTACATTGCTACATTTGTTGGATACGCACCCGCATCCAATCCTCGTCTCATTATCGCGGTGATGATTGATGAACCTTCTGCGGGTCAACATTTTGGTGGCGCCGTAGCGGCACCCGTTTTTAGCAAAGTCATGGCAAATGCTTTGCATATCCTAAATATTCCACCGGATGCGCCGGCAAACAATGTTGTGACTTTCACCGCGGTTCCCGAAATTGATGAGGAGGGATAATCCGCTATGACTATCAAAAGAAAAACAGCAAAGTTATTTGATCTGAATGGATTGAATAATCTGGGCATCGCTATCACAAATCTTGTTTCGGATAGTCGTGAGATAAAACTAGGTGATACCTTTGTGGCTTATGCTGGAGAAGAAATTGATCGGCGAAAATTTATCCCCAATGCAATTGCGGCTGGAGCCAATGCTATATTGTGGGATCCCCAAGGTTTTTCTTGGAATTCAGTGTGGAATATTCCTTCACTTCCCGTTCCTGAGCTAAAAGTCAATGCAGGGTTCATCGCCAGTCACGTTTACGAAAATCCATCACGGCATTTATGGATGGTAGGTGTAACAGGCACCAATGGCAAAACATCATTTTCTCATTGGTATGCACAGGCTATGCTCTACCTGAATAAAAAGATGGCTATTATTGGAACACTAGGAAATGGCTTCTATGATGCGCTTGCTCCAACAGAAAATACCACACCGGATGCTTTGATACTACAACGTTTATTAGCAGGCTTTTTACAACAAGGAGCCGATGGTGTTGTCATGGAGGTTTCTTCTCACGGCATCGCGCAAGAACGAATCAATGGAACAACGTTTTCAGTTGCTGTATTGACAAATTTATCGCGCGATCACTTGGATTATCATCAGAACATGGACGCTTATGCAGATACTAAAGCGCGCTTGTTTTTTTGGCCCGAACTTAAGTACGCTGTCATTAATTTGGATGATGTTTTGGGTGTTGAGTTATCACGTCAACTGAAACATAAAATGGTGCAAACCATAGGTTATGGTTTCAAAAGCTCCGAATACGTCAATATGGTTAAAAATGAGTCCGTGGTTCTTGGTTCGAATCTTCATGCGGATATGCATGGTATTGAATTTGATATCGAATATGAGGGTTCGTATGAACACTTAAAAGTGCCAGTACTAGGAAAGTTTAATGCCTATAATCTGTTGGCGGTCGCCGCAACTTTGCTAGCCAGCGGCGTTCCTTTATCCAAGGCAGTGCAAGCGCTTCAGCACGTCTACGCCATACCTGGTCGCATGGAACAATATACCGGTAATAACCAAGTTACGGTCATTATCGATTATGCGCATACGCCAGATGCATTAGAAAAAGTATTGTATACACTACAAGAAATGTTGCGTTCGAGCCAGCAGGATACAAGCAGTGGTGCGCATAATGCCCTGCTGCATTGCGTGGTTGGTTGTGGTGGAAATCGCGATAAAGGTAAGCGTGCAATGATTGGGGAAGTGGCAACAAGATTGGCAGATACTGTCATCTTTACGAGTGATAATCCACGCAACGAAGATCCACCATCGATTCTTCGTGATATCACCTCCGGTACGCAAAAGAATAATTACCAAATTGAAGTTGATAGAGCGCTCGCGATTTATCAAGCCATTGACAACGCTTGTGCGGGCGATATTGTTTTAGTTGCTGGCAAAGGTCATGAAAAATTTCAAGAAATAAAAGGGGAGAAAATCCCGTTTAGTGATGCAGATGTAGTGTGTCAGGTACTGCACGATATCGGTAATAAAGCGCAGGTGCTGTCATGATGACGATAAAACAAGCCGCTGCTGTATTACGACTAGATTGGCTCGAAAGGGATGTTTTTTTTACCGGTATCAGTACCGACAGCCGTACTTCAAAAAGCGGAGATTTGTTTATTGCTTTATCCGGGAAAAATTTTGAGGGTGGCAAGTTTGTTTCCAACGCAATCAAACAAGGCGCTGTTGCTGCAATCATCAATGAAAATGTCACGCTCGATCAACCTGTTTCCAATATTCCCATTCTAAAAGTCAAGGATACGCGTTGCAGTTTGGGACAATTAGCGGCTTTCTGGCGCGATCAATTTAAGTTGCCGGTGATTGGGATAACCGGTAGCAACGGTAAAACAACCGCCAAAGAAATGGTTGCCGCAATATTACGTAAAGCTACTTGGATCAAGGAAAATTCGATCGATCAACCAAACGATCATGTGTTAGCTACCGAAGGTAATCTTAACAATGATATCGGTGTTCCATTAATGCTGCTTCGGCTGCGTCAGTATCATCAATTTGCCGTGTTTGAGATGGGTATGAATCATATCGGTGAAATTGCCTATCTAACACAATTGGTAAAGCCTGATGTGGCTTTGATCACGAATGCTGGGAATGCGCATATCGAAGGCCTCGGTTCAATTGAAGCCGTGGCGCGTGCCAAAGCGGAAATTTTTCAGGGATTGCGTCATCAAGGCACAGCTATTATTAACGCTGATGATGCTTATGCTCCTTTGTGGCGCGATTGTGCTAGCTCATACTCTATGATTGACTTTGGTTTACATCAGCCAGCACAGATCAATGCAACTTATCAAATGAACGCATTGATCAGCCAGATGCAATTAAAATTGCCAGATGGCGAGGTTACTGTGCATCTGCAAGTTCCCGGCGTCCATAATATCTACAATGCGTTGGCTGCAGCTGCTACAGCAGTTGCTCTACGAGTCGATAAAATGCAAATTGCCGCCGGATTAGAAAGTTTTACTGGTGTTAAAGGCCGCATACAAAAAAAACGTGGCTTGCATAATACCCTGCTCTTGGATGATACCTATAACGCTAATCCGGATTCAGTAAGCGCTGCGCTAGCAGTTTTGGCAGCGTCATCAGGGAAAAAAATTTTAGTGCTGGGGGATATGGGTGAGTTAGGTGATTCTGCTATCAGATTGCATCAAAAAATTGGCCAAGATGCGCGTAATGCAGGTCTTGATCGATTGTTGACCCTGGGAAATCTATCCGCCTATACGACAGAGGAATTTGGTAAGGGTGCGCAGCATTTTAATTCAATCGATGATCTATTGAATGCCGCAAATAGCTTGCTTGCGAGTGATGCCACTTTCTTAATCAAAGGATCGCGTTTTATGCAAATGGAGCGCGTTGTTCAACGTCTTGAGATTCCAAGTGCATGAATATTTTAAGCATTATTGAGTTAAGAGTCGCGTTCTGTTGGAGAGCGATATGTTGCTAATCCTATCCCAATGGCTTGCACAAGATATCCGCGCTTTCAATGTGTTTAGCTACATCACTTTGCGTGCAATGCTTGCGGTGGTAACTGCCTTAATGATTTCGTTTGTTGTAGGCCCCATGATGATCCGTAAACTAACAGCCTATAAAATCGGCCAATCGGTTCGTGACGATGGCCCGCAAACACATCTAATTAAAGCCGGGACCCCAACTATGGGGGGTGCCTTAATACTCATTGCGATCGTTTTAACTACCTTGTTATGGGCGGATTTGACGAATCGCTATATCTGGGTTGTGCTGATAACAACTTTGGGGTTTGGTATTATTGGTTGGATTGATGACTACCGCAAAGTCGTTTACCGCAACCCGAAAGGATTGCGCGCAAGAACAAAATTCTTCTGGCAATCTGTTATTGCAATCGCGGTGGCCTCGTATTTGGTTTTGACAGCTGAAATACCCGCGCAGACCGAAATGATTGTGCCTTTATTCAAAGAAGTTGCTATTCCACTTGGTGTGACTGGATTTCTCATTTTGTCCTATTTGGTCATCGTTGGTACCAGTAATGCCGTAAATCTCACCGATGGGTTGGATGGATTAGCGATTATGCCCACGGTCATGGTAAGCAGCGCATTAGCGATATTTGCTTATGTGGCGGGGCACAGTGTATTTGCCAAATATCTGGGAATCCCATATATCCCGAATACCGGGGAGTTATCCGTATTTTGTGGTGCCTTGGCGGGTGCTGGATTGGCTTTCTTGTGGTTCAATGCGTACCCTGCCGAAGTATTTATGGGCGATGTCGGCGCGCTTGCATTAGGTGCTGCTTTAGGGGTTGTCACAGTGATTGTGCGACAAGAGATTGTGTTGGTCATCATGGGAGGCGTTTTTGTTGTTGAGGCATTGTCGGTAATGCTGCAAGTCGCTTCTTTCAAAATGTTCGGAAAGCGGGTGTTCCGAATGGCGCCTTTGCATCATCATTTTGAATTAAAAGGCTGGAAAGAAAATCAGGTAGTGGTGAGATTCTGGATCATTACGCTGATCTTGGTATTAATCGGATTATCAACACTCAAACTGCGATGAACTTACAAGGGAAAAAAGTGCTGGTATTAGGGCTCGGTGAAACAGGATTATCGATGGTAAAATGGCTATCGCGCCAAAATGCAATAGTTCGTGCTGCCGATACGCGCAGTGAACCGCCTGGATTGAAAGCAGTTTACACCCATTTTCCGGCACTCGCAGTACATACAGGTTCTTTTAACGACGATATTTTTAGTGATATCGACTTGATTGCAATCAGCCCTGGCGTTCCTCTGGCAGATCCTTATGTGCAGCGAGCAATGCATCGTGGTGTCAGAATAGTAGGCGATATGGATTTGTTTGCATGGGCATTGCAGCAAGACAACAGACCACAGCCCAAAGTTTTTGCAATTACCGGATCGAACGGTAAAACAACAGTTACTGCAATGACCGGTGCATTGTTGAAAAAAGCAGGCTGGAATACCGCAATAGCTGGCAACATTAGCCCATCTGTGCTGGATACCTTGATGCAACGGATCGATACGCATAACTGGCCACAAGCTTGGGTTCTGGAACTGTCAAGTTTTCAATTGGAAACCATGCAGTATTTAATCCCGGATGTCGCGACTGTTTTAAACATCAGCGAAGACCATTTAGATCGCTACGCTACTTTGACTGATTACGCCGCAGCCAAAGCAAGAATTTTTGGACATACGCAAAACCAAGGCATACAAGTACTGAATCGCAATGATTCTCTGGTAAGCAGTATGGCGTTTGTGGATCGCAGGCAATTTTCTTTTGGCGTAGATAAATCTCCAACAACAACAAGTTTCGGTTTGTTATATGAAGAGAATGGTGAAGCTTGGTTAACCGAAGGCGATGCGCGTCTAATGAGACTCTCTGAATTACCTTTGGCCGGACTCCATAATGCAGCTAATGCATTGGCTGCATTAGCCATGTGTCGCGCATTAGATATAGCCATTGATCCATTGGTATCAGCTTTACGAGAATTTCATGGGCTGCCACACCGCATGGAAAAGGTTGTAACCATTAACGGAGTTACGTTCTACGATGATTCGAAAGCCACCAACGTTGGTTCAACCATCGCTGCATTAACTGGCAGGAATGGCAATGCTGTCTTGATAGCAGGCGGAGAGGGTAAAGGACAAGATTTTTCTCAGCTTAAATCGGCCGTCGCGAGCGGTGCGCGCGCTGTGATCCTAATCGGCCGGGATGCTGAAATCATTGCAAATGCATTGGAAGGTAGCGGTGTACCAATGTATTTTTCTACAACTTTACAAGATGCGGTACAAAAAAGCTTTTTGCTATCCCAAAAAGATGATGTGGTGCTGCTTTCTCCTGCATGCGCTAGTTTCGATATGTTTAGGAATTACATACATCGAGCAGAAGTATTTGTAGCCGCAATAAAAGAAATTGCCGGTCAGTTTAATAACGTATCAACGACTA
Source organism: Nitrosomonas sp. PY1 (assembly GCF_022836435.1). Classification (NCBI taxonomy): domain Bacteria; kingdom Pseudomonadati; phylum Pseudomonadota; class Betaproteobacteria; order Nitrosomonadales; family Nitrosomonadaceae; genus Nitrosomonas; species Nitrosomonas sp. PY1. The sequence continues at coordinate 155,682 of NZ_BQXC01000001.1, forward strand.
AACAGTAATGATTTATCAAACACAGCACTCGACCATCAAGCGCAAAGTTGATAGCAATTTTGACCAAGCATTGATTTGGTCCGTCTTGTTATTGTTGAGCATTGGTTTGGTTATGATTTATTCAGCGTCAATCGCGATTGCAGAAGCACAGTTTGGTCCAGAAAAGTCTGGTCATTACTTAATCAGGCATAGTGCTTATCTCATGGTTGGCGCGTTTTTTGGTGTGATTGCTTTTCAGGTACCTTTATCGATATGGCAAAAATACAGTAGCTATGTATTCATAATTGCTGCGACGCTGCTGATAGTAGTTCTAATACCTGGAATTGGCCATACGGTTAACGGCAGTCAACGATGGATCCAGCTTTACATTGTAAATTTTCAACCGTCTGAACTCATGAAATTCGCGATGATATTGTATGCGGCAGACTATGTTAATCGTAAAGCGATTGACCTGGATCATTTTCTGCGAGGATTTTTACCTATTACTGCTATTTTGGCGATTGTGGGTTTCTTGCTGCTGATGGAACCTGATTTCGGTGCGTTTTTTGTGATCACCGCATTAGCAATGTCAATTCTGTTTTTAGGCGGTGTCAGTCTGAGAATATTTATCGGATTAATTGTTATCCTAGTAGTCGGTTTATATGTGCTGATTACGTTTTGGGATTATCGTTTGGTCCGTGTTGTTTCTTTTTTGGATCCCTGGTCCGATCCATATGGAAAAGGTTATCAGTTGAGTCATGCGTTAATCGCGTTTGGACGAGGTGAATGGCTGGGTATCGGCTTAGGTGGCAGTGTCGAAAAATTATTTTACCTTCCCGAAGCGCATACTGATTTTTTACTGTCAGTTTTAGCCGAAGAATTGGGTTTTGTGGGTGTTGCTATCGTGATTGCCCTATTCATTTGGCTTATTATGCGTGCTTTCATCATCGGTGGGTTGGCGGCAAAACTCGAGCAACCTTTTTCCGCATTGGTCGCGAAAGGCATAGCTATTTGGATAGGGTTGCAGGCGATGATTAATATAGGCGTTAATATGGGCGTTTTGCCAACCAAAGGATTGACATTGCCTCTGCTAAGCTTTGGGGGCAGTAGTATCACCGTAAACTGTATTGCTTTGGCAGTATTGCTACGCATAGATTGGGAAAATCGGAAAAAATTACGTGGGTTGAGCGTATAAATGTACGAAAACGATTCAGGACTGAAATGACTGAGCAAGATCGCGTGATTCTGATAATGGCGGGTGGTACTGGTGGGCATGTATTTCCAGGATTGGCCGTAGCGGACTATTTAAAGCAACTGGGTTGGCGCATCGTATGGTTAGGAACAACAACGGGAATGGAACGTAGATTAGTGTTACAGCATGGGTATACGATGGAATTGATCAATTTTTCCGGATTACGCGGTAAAAGTCTGACCGCATGGTTCATGTTACCTCTACGCCTAATCAAAGCTTTTATGCAAAGCATAAAAATTATTTTGAAAATAAAACCTAACGTGGTTTTGGGAATGGGTGGCTACCCGGCTTTTCCAGGTGGCATGATGGCATCCTTATTGAATAAGCCTCTCGTCATTCATGAGCAAAACTCATTGCCAGGGCTCACGAACAAAATTTTGGCAAAATTAGCGGATAAAGTTGCACTGGGATTTCCCCATGCAATTAATGGGAATGAAGATAAAATTGTTTACTCAGGCAATCCCGTACGCTTGGAAATCACACAATTAGCACAACCACAAGACAGATTTCTCAATCGTCAGGGGAATCTCAAATTATTGGTGGTCGGTGGCAGTCTCGGTGCACAAATTCTTAATACGGTTGTACCACAAGCCTTAAAGAAAATTCCCGCAGAGTTGTGTCCAATAGCCATCCATCAAACCGGAATGAGTCATTGTGAAGCCGTGCAGAAAAGCTATACAGATTTACGGTTGGTCGGTGAAGTATTTCCTTTCATCGATGATATGGCGAAACAATATGCGCAATGCGATGTCATCATTTGCCGCGCTGGTGCATTAACTGTCGCTGAGTTATGTGCCGCTGGCGTTGCTAGCATTCTGGTGCCTTATCCGCACGCTGTCGACGATCATCAAACTAGTAACGCAAAATTTCTTTCTGATCAAGGCGCTGCAATTTTGCTATCACAAGGTGAATTAACGGCCGACACGTTAGCGCAATTGCTCATGAATTTAACGCGAAAACAATTATTGGATATGTCTATAAAAGCCCGTAGCTTGGCAAAGTCACAAGCTACCCGCGTCGTTTCTGAAATCTGCATCGAACTAAGCCGGAGGATCGCATGAAACATAAGGTTAAACATATTCATTTTGTCGGTATTGGTGGCGCCGGGATGAGTGGTATCGCCGAAGTTTTTCTCAATCTGGGTTATCGTGTAAGCGGTTCTGATCTTGTCGATAGTCCAGTGACTCAACGCCTGCGGGAATTAAAAGCAACGGTATTCATTGGGCACGAAAGTAGTCAAATCAAGGGGGCGGATGCAGTGGTGACATCGACTGCGGTAAAATCAGACAATCCGGAAATAATTGAAGCAAAAAATAAAAATATTCCCGTTGTGCCCCGGGCATTGATGCTCGCAGAATTGCTCCGGTTACGTAGCGGTATTGCAATTGCTGGGACTCATGGTAAAACTACCACTACCAGCCTAGTTGCCAGTATATTGGCTGCAGCCGAGATGGATCCAACATTTGTAATCGGTGGGAGATTGGAATCAGCGAGTTGCCATGCCAAATTAGGAAAAGGCGAATTCATCGTGGTAGAAGCGGACGAGTCAGATGCATCGTTTCTTTATCTCCAACCGGTACTTGCCGTGGTAACGAATATCGACGCTGACCATATGGATACTTATGGGCATGATTTCAATCAACTCAAACAAACTTTTGTTGAGTTCATACAGCATTTGCCCTTTTATGGTATGGCGATGTTATGTCTTGATGATGCCAATGTGCGTGAGATCATTCCTTCGATTACCAAGCCAATCACAACTTATGGGCTGTGTGAAGATGCGCAAGTGCGCGCTGTGAATATTCAGCATTCTAGCGGTCAAATGAAGTTTACAGCCATCATCGGTGTCAATGGTACCGCGCGAAACTTGGATGTCGTATTGAATCTTCCTGGTTTGCATAATATCCAAAATGCTTTAGCAGCAATCGCAGTAGCCAATGAAATCGGTGTTGCAGATAGTGCTATTGTTAAGGCATTAGCTGAATTCCGTGGTGTTGGCCGACGGTTCCAGCAATACGGAGAAATTCAATTACCGACCTCAGGAAGTTTCTTATTAGTTGACGATTACGGCCATCATTCTGCAGAAATGGATGCCACCATGAAAGCTGCTCGAGGCGCTTTCCCGGGACGTAGGCTAGTCGTAGCGTTTCAGCCACACCGTTATACCCGCACGCGGGATTTGTTCGAAGATTTTGTCAGAGTTTTGTCGCAAGCGGACGCGCTATTGCTGACGGAAGTTTATTCCGCGGGCGAGGAATTTATTGTGGCAGCAGATAGTAAATCATTGACGCGATCGATTCGTGTGTTAGGTAAGGTTGAGCCGATTTACGTAGAGGATGTGGATAAGTTGGTTGAGGCTATTGTTGATATAGCGCGAGATGACGATGTGGTATTAGTAATGGGAGCCGGTTCGATTGCGAGAGTACCCACTGCACTCGCACGGATAAAAAATAGATTGTCGGTGGTTAATGGTCATAACTATTAAGAATGAGTTATTCATGCTTAATGATTTACACAGTCAGAATGTAGCGATGCCAATGGTTGATATGGCGAAAGGCAGTTTGCAAGAATTAATATTGCGTGGTGAGTTGCGCCTTGATGAGCCAATGAATCAGCATACTTCCTGGCGGGTAGGTGGAAAAGCTCGTCGATTCTATAAGCCAGCAGACCTACAAGATTTGGCAGATTTTCTGCGCACGTTAGCTACTCATGAGTCCGTCCATGTCGTGGGCTTGGGTAGCAATTTGTTGGTGCGTGATGGTGGAATTTCAGGGACTGTGGTAGCTCTATATGGACAGCTTGATGATTTACGCATCATGGGCGGTAACGAATCAAATGGATTGATTTATGCCGGCGCAGGGGTTACTTGCGCAAAACTGGCGCGCTTTGCAGCCAAAAATGGTTTGGTTGGAATGGAATTCTTTGCAGGTATTCCAGGTACTGTTGGCGGTGCGCTTGCCATGAATGCAGGTTGTTTTGCCGAAGAAACCTGGAAGAAGGTTGAATGTGTGCAAATCATACATCGCAGTGGACGGATCTATTGTCGAGAGGCAAGTGATTATGACATCGGTTACCGTAGCGTGAAACTACGTCATGAAGATAAGCAAGAATACGATTCGGAATGGTTTGTAGGCGGATATTTTAGATTGTTACGAGGTAATACGGTCGAGTCGCAACAGAAGATAAAGTACTTGCTGGCACAACGAATCAATAGCCAGCCGCTCAATCAACCGAATGCTGGATCTGTATTTCGTAATCCACCAAATGATTATGCCGCTCGTCTGATTGAATCGTGCGGATTGAAAGGAAAAGCGATCGGCGGTGCAATGGTATCAATCAAACATGCCAATTTTATTATCAATACGGATAACGCTCGTGCGGCTGATATTGAAGCGTTAATCCAGTTCATACAAAAAGAAGTAAAGAAAAAATCCGGCATAGAGTTGGTTTGTGAAGTGCATATTATGGGTGAATTTGGAGAACATACTTAAAATGAAAATGCATAACTTTGGCAAAGTAGCGGTCTTACTTGGGGGACGATCCGCCGAGCGCGAGATATCTTTGCAAAGTGGGCAAGCTGTTTTAGCCGCATTGCGTGAAAGTAACGTTAATGCGCATCCTTTTGATCCTGCCAAGGAACCTTTAGATGAACTGAGACGGCAGAATTTTGATCGAGTTTTTATCGCATTACATGGTCGCTTTGGTGAAGATGGCACTGTACAGGGCGCGCTGGAATTAATGGAAATACCTTATACCGGTAGCGGTGTCATGGCCAGTGCATTGGCGATGGATAAATGGCGTACCAAGTTAATCTGGGAGGCTGCCGGCATCCAGTCGCCTCGTTTTATGCTTTTGAACGCGAACAGTGATTTCATGGCTGTAGCGGAAAACCTGGGATTGCCGCTCATTGTTAAGCCAGCGCGGGAAGGGTCAACGATTGGATTGAGTAAAGTACATAGCAGACAAGATGTGGCTGCCGCTTATCAGTTAGCGGTTAAGCATGATTCGTTGGTCATTGCGGAAGAATTTATCAGTGGCAAAGAACTGACTGCTGCTATTCTCGGTGAAACAGCATTGCCTTTGATAAGAATTGAGGTGGCTGGTGATTTATACGATTATCAAGCGAAATATGTATCGAATGATACGCGCTATCATTGCCCCAGCGGTTTGTCCCAAAGCTTGGAAGAATCGATACAAAAAGAAGCGTTAAGCGCTTATCAAGTTTTAGGATGCGCAGGCTGGGGGCGAATTGATTTGATTGTCGATCAACACAATCAGTTTTATTTTTTAGAAGCAAATACCTCACCGGGCATGACCAGCCATAGTTTGGTACCGATAGCTGCAAAAGCGGCAGGTATTTCTTTTCAAGAATTAGTGTTAAAAATATTAGAGTTAACACATGTGGGATAATCATCATTTTCTGAATTTGGTTTCGAACATATTAATAGTAGCGGTAGCGGTAGCCACCGCATACGTTATTGGGCTACGTTTGATCGAGCCGCCTTATTTTCCGATTAAGGAAATTAATATCTATGCAACTGATTCTGAAAATACCGGTGATGCTCGATTGAACAATGTTAGCCTAGAACAAATTAAGGCTCTTTTGAGTAATGGGATTAGAGGGAATTTTGTATCAGTGAATTTAACAGAACTGCGCGATGAATTTGAAAAACTACAGTGGGCCCGTGAAGCAAAAATCAATCGAAAATGGCCGAATAGCTTGGATGTGATTGTTGAAGAGCATCAGCCACTTGCACGTTGGGGCAGACATGCACTGGTAAATACACTTGGAGAAGTATTTCGAGTTTCCAGTGATCAGAGCTTGCCAACTTTCATGGGGCCAACCGAAGAAAGCGCACAAGAAGTGACGAAGCAATTCCATCGATTTAATCAGATTTTGGCACCCTTACATCAATATGCCGTGGAGGTTACTTTGACACCGCGATATGCATGGCGAATACAGCTCAATACAGGTACCGTTTTGGAACTGGGGCGCGAGAATATTAAAGAAAGATTGGAGCGTTATGTGCTGGTTTATGAGCATAGCATTGCGCGGCTCAGCCAGGACGGTCCATTGGCGTATGTTGATCTTCGCTATCCCAATGGTTTCGCCATCCGTCTGACGGAACAAGCGCAACAGGCGCCCAAAAAAACCAGTTTGCGAAAAGAGACTTGAGGCCAGGAGATAATGGGAGATGAATAAGGCTAGAGAAAGTAGAAATTTGGTGGTTGGTCTAGATATCGGTACTTCCAAGATTGTTGCCATTGTGGCCGAAGTATTGCCAGAAGGCGGGTTTGAAGTCATCGGTTTGGGCAGCCATCCGTCACGAGGATTGAAGAAAGGCGTTGTCGCTAATATTGAAACGACCGTCAATGCGATCCAAAGAGCCTTAGAAGAAGCGGAACTGATGGCTGATTGCAAGATTAATGAGGCATTTACCGGAATTGCGGGTAGCCACATCAAAGGATTTAATTCAGATGGTATGGTTCCGATTAAAGACAAGGAAGTGACAGGAAAAGATGTGGAACGTGTCATGGAGGCCGCTAAGGCGGTTAATATTCCAGCCGACCAGCAAATCCTACATATCTTGAATCAAGAATTTATTATCGACGGACAAGAGGATGTACGTGAACCTGTCGGTATGAGCGGCATACGGCTGGAAGTCAAGGTCCATATAGTGACTGGTGCAGTATCCGCAGCGCAAAACATCATGAAATGCGTACACCGTTGTGGTCTTGAGGTGCGTGATTTAATTTTACAACCACTGGCGTCTGCCATGGCTGTTTTATCGGATGATGAGAAAGACTTAGGCGTGTGTTTAGTGGATATCGGTGGCGGTACAACGGATATCGCTGTATTTACCAACGGTGCTATTCGGCATACTGCTGTGATTCCTATTGCTGGTGATCAGGTGACCAATGATATTGCAATGGCGCTTCGTACTCCGACAAAAAGCGCTGAGGATATCAAATGCCGCTATGGATGCGCTTTAAGAAGTTTAGCGGATACCCGGGAAATGGTTGAGGTACCTGATGTCGGCAATCGTGGTTCGCGCCAATTGTCGCGCCAGACGCTAGCCGAAGTAATCGAACCCCGAGTAGAAGAACTCTACAGTTTGATTCAAGCGGAATTACGCCGTAGTGGATTCGAAGAGTTACTATCGTCTGGAATCGTTATCACTGGCGGATCTGCATCATTACGCGGCATGGTAGAGTTGGGTGAAGAGATTTTTCATATGCCGGTTCGATTAGGGTTACCGAATTATCATGGCAATTTGAAGGAGGTTATTCATACACCGCGATACTCAACAGGGATTGGCTTAATAATGGCTGGTATTCAACAAATGCAACATCAACATGGGGCGAGGTTACAAGGAGGTTCTGCAAAACAGATTTTTACAAGGATGAAAGGTTGGTTCCAGAAGAATTTTTAACTGGATTTTTTCAGGGCTGGTGTTTGGGTGATTTAAATTTTTTGTAATTAAAGGAGAAATGCTATGTTTGAAATCATCAATAACGAATCGCAAGAAGCAGTCATTAAAGTAGTCGGTGTAGGAGGGTGTGGTAGCAATGCGGTAGACCACATGATTCAACATGGCATGAAGGGCGTCGAATTTATCAGTATGAATACAGATGCGCAAGCATTGAAAAGTAATAAAGCGCCGGTCATACTTCAGTTGGGTACTGGCATTACCAAAGGATTGGGAGCTGGCGCGAATCCGGATGTAGGGCGCGAAGCTGCGTTAGAAGATCGTGATCGTATCGCTGAATTAATTCAAGGTTCAGATATGCTATTTATCACCGCTGGTATGGGTGGCGGAACCGGAACCGGTGCTGCTCCGGTGGTAGCTCAAGTGGCTAAAGAAATGGGTATTCTGACAGTTGCCGTGGTTAGTAAACCATTTGCTTTTGAAGGCAGACGTTTGGTCGCTGCTAAAGCAGGTATGGAAGCGCTTGGGCAACACGTCGATTCGTTGATTGTAATTCCTAATGATAAGCTGATGATGGTGTTAGGTAATGATATTTCTATGTTGGATGCATTCAAGGCAGCTAACGATGTGTTATATGGTGCTGTTGCCGGTATTGCTGAAGTAATCAATTGCCCAGGTTTGGTCAACGTGGATTTTGCTGACGTCAAAACGGTCATGTCAGAAATGGGTATGGCTATGATGGGTTCCGCTATTGCAGCCGGAGTGGATCGCGCTCGTGTTGCGGCTGAACGCGCAGTTTCAAGCCCATTGTTGGAAGATGTTTCGTTGTCCGGTGCGCGTGGTATTCTCGTCAATATCACTGCAAATTCTTCGCTGAAAATGCGTGAAGTACACGAAGTCATGAGTACTGTGAAAAATCTTACTGCTGAAGATGCAACGATTATCGTCGGTACTGTCATTGATGAAGAGATCGGTGAAGATTTACGCGTTACCATGGTAGCTACTGGTTTGGGTAATCCAGCGCAAAGCCAAAGTACTCCATTGAGCGTTGTGCATAGCCGTACTGGAACGGATGATCGCGATTCAATATTCTCATCTGAAGAACCTGCAGTAATGCGTACTGGAAGAAGAAGTAACGCGACTGTTGCCGCAATGCGTCAGTCGGGTGTAGATCCAATGGATATTCCAGCTTTCTTAAGAAGACAAGCTGATTAAGCCAACCCGTAATAAACTCAAGCCCGCACAGCCTTCATTGCTCCTTTCAATGAGGGCTGTGTAACTACCAGTATAGTTTTCTACAGACGATTTTCCGGCTTTAACCGGTCACGCTATCTTTAGCCATTACCTTGAATGACTACCCTGTAATTGTTTGGCATGAATGCAATCAAGAGCATACTGCTCGTTGGCGTTCGGAAAAAGGCTTATTACCGCCCAAACGAGTCGAATCTATTGATGATCGTACAACTGCTGACACTGCCTATCGATTGGCATGCGAAGGTAGTGGTTTAGTATGGCGGGGCGATTTCCAGAATGCTCGCCAATTACTCAACGCTATTGCAAAGCGCATTGATAAAAGATTTGCCAGTAAGTTGAGTACAACCGCAATATCCCGGGAAGCCTTCAATCTATACCGCCAAACACAATCACAGCGCGCTCGCACGCTCGACAAGTTACTCATAGCTTTCGAAGCAAATCATCGTATTCCATTAAGGCGCGCACCCGATGTACACCTAGCTTGCGAAAAAGTATATGGTGTAAGTAACGAACCCTATGTGACTTCATTGCGAGAGTTACTGGGACTCATCGGTGCTTACGAATGGTACAGAAAAGGTATTGATGTTGCAGCATTAGGCGCAAAAATTTATCCGCACTACGGTGTATTTGCACCAATTCGTCAAGAATATATTCAATTATTAGCAGAAACACCTTTTTCTAGCGGTATCACAGCGTATACCACCGCTTTCGATATCGGTACCGGAACCGGTGTGCTGGCAGCTTTACTGGCGCAGCGTGGTATTCAGCATGTAATCGGCACGGATCAAGATCCACGTGCAGTAGATTGCGCGCGTGACAATATCGCGCGCTTGGGACTGCAACATCAAGTGCAAATCATTCAATGCAATCTTTTCCCGCTCGCGGATCCAGTGGATCTGATTGTTTGCAATCCTCCTTGGATTCCGGCGCGACCCAGTTCCCCCTTAGAAAGGGCCATTTATGATCCTGATAATCAAATGCTTCGAAGTTTCTTGACAGGAGTAAGTCAGTATCTAAAGCCTAACGGAGAAATTTGGTTGATTATGTCGAATTTTGCTGAGCATTTAGGGTTACGAACACATGAGCAATGGTTGTCGTTCATCGCCTCAGCGGGACTGAGGGTAGTGGATAAGCGAGATGCTAAGCCTCATCATTCACGCACATCGGATACGAGTGATCCATTACATGCAGCACGAAAAGCCGAAGTTGTTTCGTTGTGGCGTATGAATCGCGTATAAAAGTTTAAATTTTGATTGCACGCGCCTGCTCGACCGCAGCGATGGCTTCTTCAATAATCGTGTCTTGCATGTTCGAATTGACACCGATTGCACGCCATTCTTGCTGAGTTATTTCTTGCTGTGTATGCTCAGAAATACCCACATCCGGAATTATTTTTTCTGTTATATGAACCAAATGGATAAGGGGGTGTTCTACGCCCGCTTGGGCAGCATTGGGTGTGTGATGGTAGCGTATCACCTCGACGATTTCATCAGGCAGTCCCCAATGTGTGGCAAGTCGTGCCCCGATCTCGCTATGATGAGTACCCATTAATTCTTGTTCCAGTTCAAGTATGGGTGTGTCATTAGGTGTACTTAGTTGATCAAGTAATTTGTCACAGAGTGTGACATCCAGGAAACTCAATGCATTGAAACCGATATCGTGCAACAATCCGGCTAGAAAAATCTGCTCATCCATGGGGCGTATATGTGACGGTATATATTTAGCGATAGATCGCATTGCAATTGCAATGGCCATGCTGTGTAGCCACAAATCGCTGGCTTTAAGCTTACCCTCAACGGGTTTTTTCAGAGTGGACATAGTGGCAATTCCAATCGCTACAGACTTGACGCGGGTTAATCCCAAACACATTGCTGCATCGCCGACTGAGGCGATCTTACGGGGAATGCCAAACAATGCGCTATTGGATAATCCAATGATTTTTGCGGAGATTTGAGGGTCTTGTTCGATTAATTTCAGTAACTGAACTTCCCCTTCTTTCGTATCAAGCGGTAAAGTAAGCAGCTTTTGTACAATGATGGGCATTGCTGGTAATACATCAATACGCTCCAAAGGCAGCTTCAACTCAGTATTTACCATTATTTCTCCATTAAAATTCGCGGTTAAGCTTAAATATATCCGGCGTCACAGCTCATCATACTTCTTAGCCGTTCCTTTGGAAGTTGATATTGGATACTTTAACGCATTCTTAGCCATTTTCATAAGTACGATTTCAGTTACATTCCAGCCGTATTTTTCAGCGAGCAAGAAAGCGAAAGCAAAGACATCGGCGAGTTCTTCTTGAATGGCTTCAAGATCAGCCTGTTCGGGAGATTTCCATAAGAATGTTTCTAGCAGCTCCGAAGCCTCGATATTTAACGCTATGGCAAGATCCTTAGGATTATGAAATTGAGCCCAATCGCGTTCATCGCGAAACTTTAGTAGAGCCTCGGTAATCTTTTGGATTTCGTTCATTTAGACAGACCAAGATTGATTGAGAGTAAGGTGCTATAAGTTTAGTGTTAGATCTTTACAAAAACTTTTTTTAGTATATTACTCTATTCGATCAGCACCACGTACACTAGGAGCAACAACAAATCATTTACATTAAAACCGAAGGCGTTTCAATGGATAGTACCAGAGTGCATCGGGATGGTACCGAGGTCTTAAAACAGATAATAGATCGCAATCTATTGTGAATCCAGAGGTGACTGGATTGTTAGCGTTCATATGGTTGTCACAGACATCGGAATAATCATCGCTTTTTTTCAAATCTTCAGGGCATGTTGCGCGGCAATACATTGGAAAGGCGATGGCTCCGGCTAACGCTTCGCTTCGTCTCTCCACTTATTCTATGGAGCTATATCATGTACAAAAAACGCAATGAAATTAAAGAATTATTTCATTCCATCAAAGATTCGTCTATTTCGTTTTTATCGCTGAAGTACTGGGATAGTGTTACAGACGTTAGTTTTTTGAGAAAAAGCGAAGTTGCAGCTTGAGTGATGGTCGCCAATAAGAGTGGGAGTAAGATAGCTTTTTGGCGACTCTGTCATGGGTGAGTAATTACATTGCAGATTTATTAACTGATTCTAAGTGGTTCTCAACTTTTTTTTCAATGACGCTATCTTCTTTAGCTATTTGTTCTGTGGCTAGTTTTCTATGGAAATGCGCTAATTCTGTGCTTTCTTTTACTTCTTTTTCATATTCTCGTATATTGGCGGTAGCATGGGATCGGAATTCTTGTCCGTGTCTTCCGTACAGATAGGGTTTGGCTTCGTATGTTTTCAATGCTTGTTTATGTTTTGTTAATTTTTGCTCTGCCTCTATAGCAGAGTTTTCATAATATTTAACCAGTGCAGCATGATCTTTTTTATTCATTTCCGATTTGTTAATTATCATTGGGTTCGTTTGCGCGCATGCAACCAGAAAAGTCAGCGAAATAGTAGAAATAATCAGTTTAAGTGCTTTCATAATATTTATGCTCATCGAAAAAAATTAATGATTGCATAGTACTTTTACTCTCGATATATGCATACTGGGGAAACTATGGTTTTTATCTAAGGGAAACTACGAAATTTTTATTGAATCAAACGTAAAATGCAGTGCACTGGGTGAATTTATTTGGCAGAATTGACTTGTCTGAGCTAATTGTTAACTGAAAATAATAAGTGGTTTTTACCAATCGGGGGAATGAATGAAATACAAATCTATGCAAGAGTTCAGCAACTATGTTGCTGAGCGCAATCCAAGTCAGCCAGAGTATATGCAAGCGGTTACCGAAGTCATCGAAAGTTTGTGGCCTTTTATAACGGAACATCCACGGTATGCCGAACATGGCTTGCTGGATCGTTTGGTTGAACCTGAACGCGTGATTATATTTCGTGTATCCTGGGTTGATGATCATGGGGAGGTTAAGGTAAATCGAGGCTACCGGGTACAGCATAGTTCATCCATCGGTCCATACAAAGGTGGTGTTCGGTTTCATCCTTCGGTGAATTTATCAATTCTTAAGTTTTTGGCGTTTGAACAGACTTTTAAAAATGCGCTAACGACACTCCCGATGGGTGGCGGTAAGGGCGGCTCCGATTTCGATCCGAAAGGCAAAAGCCCAGGAGAGGTTATGCGCTTTTGCCAGTCCTTTATCAGTGAACTGTTTCGTCATATCGGTTCAGATACTGATGTACCTGCCGGAGATATCGGCGTCGGTGGACGTGAAGTTGGGTTTATGGCAGGAATGATGAAAAAACTATCCAATCGAGCTGATTGTGTATTCACCGGAAAGGGATTGAGTTTTGGCGGGTCGTTAATTCGTCCCGAAGCAACTGGTTATGGAACAGTATACTTTGCTCAAGAAATATTACGGCATGCAGGGCGTTATATGGAAGGAATGCGTGTCTCAGTTTCTGGCTCGGGTAATGTCGCGCAATTTGCTGTAGCAAAAGCCATGGCGCAAGGTGCCAAGGTGGTTACCGTATCTGATTCCAGCGGCACAATCGTTGATGAAAATGGCTTTACTCCAGAAAAACTGGCAATATTGGCAGAAGTGAAAAATCACTTGTATGCTCGACTGGATGAATATGCTAAGCGTGTGGATGTTACCTTTTTGCCAGGTGAAAAACCATGGCATGTGCCGGTACAACTGGCATTACCGTGCGCAACGCAAAATGAAATTACCCAAGTAGATGCGCAAACACTCGTTAACAACGGTGTCGTTTGTGTTGCAGAAGGCGCAAATATGCCATCGACCGCTGAAGCAGTCGAATGTTTTATCCATAACAAGGTGCTTTATGCGCCAGGTAAAGCAAGCAATGCTGGTGGTGTCGCCACTTCGGGTCTGGAAATGAGTCAAAATGCAATGCGCTTATCTTGGACTCACGAGGAGGTTGATGCACGCCTGCAAGCAATCATGCAAGCTATCCACAGATCCTGCCTTGAATACGGTACAAAACCCGATGGTAGTGTTAATTATGTAGACGGTGCAAATATAGCTGGTTTTGTGAAAGTAGCAGACGCTATGTTAGGGCAAGGTGTTATTTGATCGATCATTTCTAATAGGTTAGGCAGGCATCGCATTGCTTTTATTGCAACGATTAACAAAGAAGCGTTTTCTTTTAGCGCTGACGATGTTGTTTTTTGCCACGGTTTCGTTGGCAAATCGAGACAGTGATTTCCTATCTGCAAAAGAAGCATTTCAGAGAAAGGACGTTTTGCTTCTAAATCGCTACGCGGAGGTACTTCAAAAACATGAACTATGGCCTTATGTAGACTATTTTCAGCTTCGTAGTACCATCAATACCGCTGATTCTGCAACCATTCAAAATTTTCTAGCACGTCATGAGGGCAGTTTAGTGGCTGATCGTATGCGCAGTGACTGGACAAAAATATTAGGTAAAGGTCGTCAATGGCAACTTTTTGACAAGGAATATCCGCAGATAGTCAACAAAGACACCGAACTGCAATGCTATTACTATCAGCGTTATTGGAATATCAAAAATGTCGCTATTACTGCTGAAGTGCGCGCTTTATGGTTTTCATCAATCAATATGCCGGATAGCTGTCCACCTGTGTTTCAAGCTTTAATTGATAATGGGCAGATCTCTCTGGAAGAAATCTGGAAAAGAATTCGGTTGGCCTTATCAGACGGTAAAACGACTGCAGCAATACGTATCGGCCGATATTTATCGAATACCAATGAAGCACTTAATGCGAAAGAGCTCGATCGTGCTGCCAGGAACCCGAAAAAATATCTTGATACTATACACGGCCCAATAAATTCACGCAGTAACCGAGAAATTGCCTTGTTTGCGTTGTTACAGTTATTGCGTAACGATACCGATCAAGCACTTGCACAATGGTATAAAGTAAAAAACCGTTTACCGGCATCAGATCGATCTTATTTTCTAGTGAAGCTAGGTTACCGAGCGGCGATGCGGCACGATTCTCGTGCTTTGAATTGGTTTAAAGAGGCGCAAAATGGTCTGCAGCCTTATCCAGCCTCTGATAAAGCGTTAGGATGGCATGTTCGTGCAGCATTGCGCGCCAGAAACTGGAACGAGGTACTTGCCGCGATCAAACGAATGTCGTCAGCGGAGCAGCAATTTGATAGTTGGCGATATTGGAAAGCCCGTGCGCTTTCAGAAAAAAAACAAACTTCTGAGTCCCAGCAGATTTTGACATCGCTCAGTGAGGAGCCTAGCTTTTATGGGCAATTAGCCAAAGAAGAGCTTGGTAAGGAATTCGACTTTACTGATAAAGCTTATCAAGTGAATGACCGTGAAGTTTCGGCAATGTCGCAAAGACCTGGAATACAAAGGGCGCTGGCCTTTGCTCGTATGCAACTACGTACTGAGGCCTATCATGAGTGGAGCTGGACGGTACGCGATTTTACCGATGCCGAATTGTTGACAGCGGCTGAAGTAGCGCGACGTCACGGATTGTATGATCGAGCCATAAATACGGCGAATCGTACGGTTACACAGCATGATTTTAAAATGCGCTTTCTCGCTCCACATCGTGAAATTATGAAAAATATCGTCAGAGTGTATAACCTTGATGAAGCGCTGGTGTATGGATTAATTCGACAGGAAAGTCGCTTTATTACGAATATCAGATCTCATGCAGGTGCTATGGGATTAATGCAGCTCATGCCCGCAACAGCCAGCTGGGCGGCCAAAAAATTAGGCGTGACCAATTTTCAGCAATATAAGCTTGCGGATGCCAGTACTAATTTACAATTAGGAACATATTATCTGCACCATGTATTAAGCGGCTTGCAAAATCAACCCTTGCTTGCATTGGCTGCATATAATGCTGGACCAGGTCGTGCTAGGCGTTGGCAAGATAATAGCGATACCCTGGAAGGTGCTATTTACGCAGAAACTATTCCGTTCAATGAAACGCGCGATTACGTTAAAAAAGTCATGGAAAACGCCATGTACTATGCAAAAATACTTAATCCTGAACAGAATACACCGACACTAAAGCAACGTTTGGGTGTTGTTTTACCCAAATAATCAGTTGGTAAAGGACACCTCATGTTCATTTTTTTAAAGGTGGAAAGATGAAAGATGTAATGGTCTTAAGCGGCGTCCGTACGGCAATCGGTGAATACGGTGGTTCACTGAAATCGATCGCGGCGGCAGATTTGGCGGCAAAAGTCGTTCATGAGGTGCTGTTACGTGCACAGATTGACCCCAACGAGGTTGACCACCTAGTTTTTGGCAACGTTATTCACGGTGAAGCGCGCGATATGTATTTAGCCCGGGTTGCCTGTATCAATGGTGGATTACCGCAACATACGGCTGCGTTGACGGTCAATCGATTGTGCGGGAGCGGATTGCAGGCGATTATTTCAGCGAGCCAACATATTTTGCTAAACGATACGCTGGCAGCGGTTGCCGGTGGTGCGGAATCGATGAGCCGAGCAGGATATTTATTGCCGGCATTGCGTTGGGGACAACGAATGAATGATGGCGTAACCATCGATATGATGGTGGGTGCATTAACAGATCCTTTCGATAATGTACATATGGGAATTACTGCAGAAAATATTGCTGAGAAATGGTGCATAGATCGTGAACAACAAGACCAATTTTCAGCGGAGAGTCACCGTCGTGCGCTACACGCTATTAAGGAAGGTTATTTTAGCGATCAAATTCTGCCGATTGAGATCACCGTCAATAAAGAAAAAGTGCTTTTTGATACTGATGAGCATCCCCGCGCAACCGATATGCAACGTCTAGCAAAACTAAGTCCAGTCTTTAAAAAAGATGGAACCGTCACGGCAGGTAACGCATCAGGAATTAACGATGGTGCCGCAGCGTTAGTATTGATGGAAAGTAAAGCAGTGGAGAAGCGTAATTTAAAGCCACTGGCACGATTGGTTTCGTATGGACACTCGGGAGTTGATCCAAAATTTATGGGGATTGGACCGGTACCGGCTGTTCAGCAAGCATTGCAACGTGCAAAACTTAAACTATCTGATATCGATATAATCGAATCCAATGAAGCTTTTGCCGCTCAAGCGTGCGCTGTGATGCAAGAATTAGACTTTGATCCTAATAAGGCTAATCCCAATGGTGGGGCGGTAGCATTCGGTCATCCGATAGGTGCGACTGGAAGCATACTGACGATCAAAGCAATTTACGAATTGCACCGTTGCCATAAACGCTACGCATTGGTCACAATGTGTATTGGCGGTGGACAAGGCATCGCTGCCATTTTTGAGCGTCTTTACTGAGATATAACCAAACATATTCTGTTTATTGAGATCTATGCGAACTAATAGAAAAACCGATAATTATCTTGAGTGGTTTATTCAAACCCAGCGTTATTTTATTTCTCTTACCCTTTTATTCGCTACAACACTAGCATTTGCTGAATCCGGAGATAAACGGGTGCTCACGCCCGACGAAGCTAGAAAGGCGGAAATTCTTCAATTAGAAAGAACTATGACGCGTATTTCACAAGAATCTCAGGCCACATACCAGGAATTTTTGATGACCCAAGAAATGCGTCGCAATGAATTGGCGCAACCAGTCAACCCTAATCCATATAGTTCTACGAGTAAAAGTGTTCCAATACCGAGCTACGATGATATGATTCAACGCAGAAAAGATAAAGACGATCGTCTGGCGAAATACACCGAAGATCTGGATCGGCTTTATTCGCGTTATCAATCCTTGGAGACGGAAAGAGAAGAGATTTTCCAAAGAATTAGGGCGCTTGAGCAGAGGAAGGGTGAAGAGTAAATCGCGGTCCTGGTATTCTGGTTGAAGCTAGATTTTCTCAAGCAGGTTTTATTTAGGTTTGCGTTTTTGTTGGAAGAATATTGGGTGATGCGCCGCTGTCAATCGGAGTAAACCATGCTAGTTTCTCATGGAGCTGTATCACGTTGCCAACAATAATTAATGTCGGCGCTCTTAGCTGAGCTTCTTCTGTAAGGGCGGGTAATGTCTGCAATGTACCGGTAACGATTCTCTGCTGCGATGTCGTCCCTTGTTGAATAATTGCTGCTGGCGTATCGGCAGTTAAACCATGGTGAATAAGTTGCTGGCATAGGATGGGTAAGCCTAACAACCCCATATAGATCACGATGGTTTGATTCGGTCGTGCGAGCGTCGACCAATCTAAGTCAATTGTGTTGTTTTTCAAGTGACCAGTGACAAAAATGCAAGATTGCGCATAATCCCGGTGTGTCAATGGAATGCCTGCGTATGCCGCAACACCGGATGCAGCGGTGATGCCAGGGACTACTTGGAAGGGGATTTTATACGATGCCAATGTTTCGATTTCCTCACCACCTCGACCGAAAATAAATGGATCGCCCCCTTTTAGTCGCAACACACGTTTTCCTTCTTGTGCTAACCGCACTAGTAATTGATTAATGGATTCTTGTTTCATCGTGTGATGGCTACGTTCTTTGCCAGCATAGATGCGGGTTGCATCGCGCCTTACCAGATTGAGAATATCTGTAGAGACTAGGCGATCGTAAATCACCACATCGGCTTGCTGCATCAATCGCATGGCGCGAAATGTCAAAAGATCGGGATTGCCAGGGCCTGCACCGACCAAATATACCTCGCCACTCGGTGATTGATCTTTTTCGCACTGTAGCGATTGCAATAAATAATCTTCTGCGGATTGTTCTTTACCTGCTAAAACCCTTTCTGTAAAAGACCCTCGGAACATTTTTTCCCAGAAAATGCGTCTGTTCTCCGCATGTTTGAAGTGTGCTTTGACCTGGTGGCGAAATTTTCCGGCAATTTGTGCTAACCGCCCATAAGCCGAAGGTATCCACGTTTCCAATTGTGCCCGCAGTAACCGTGCAAGTACAGGTGATTGTCCGCTGCTCGAAATGGCAATCAGCAATGGCGATCGATCAACAATCGAGGGCATGATGAAAGTACATAATGCCGGATGATCCACTACGTTGACGGGAATATTGCGCGTTTGCGCGGCACTGGAAACGCGCTGATTGATCGAAAGATCATCGGTTGCAGCGATGACTAACGCGACATTATCCAATAGTTTAGGATGAAAGGGTTCAGCGATATATTGAATCTCTGCTCTGGCCCGTGCATCTTCGAGCGTTTCAATTAACTCGTTTGCAACGACAGAAACATGCGCGCCGGCGTGAAGCAGCACGGAAACTTTACGTGCAGCAACCTCTCCACCGCCAATCACCAAGCATATTTTGTTTCTGATATCGAGAAAAACAGGTAAAAAGTCCATTATGGAGAACTGTACCTGAGCGACCTAAATAATGGAAGTACCTTAAAATGACTAAGCTTTTTAAGGTACTTTTTGTTACAGCATAAAGAATTTGCAGGCTAAAGGCTCGATTCCATTTTTAGAATATCTTCGAGTTTGATGTTGACGCCGGAACCTTTGAATACTGTCCCGATTTTGCGCTTTTGCAAATGCTCTAAGTTTAATCGATAGACTTCTTTGGACAGTGGAAAATATTTCACTTCATCGACGAGGGTCGCTGCATTGCTCATATAAAACTTAACGAATTCATCAACCTCAGGCTTGTCAGCAGACTTTGCATTGATATAAATAAACAGAGGCCGAGACAGTGGCTTATAGCTATTGTTTTCGACCGTTGTGGCTGATGGTAATACGCCGCCATTACCGCTATCGACCGCAGCAGCGGCAATACGCTTGCTATTTTCTATGTAATACGCAAAGCCAAAAAAACCAAGTGCATAAATATCGCTTGCAACGCCTTGGACTAGGACATTGTCATCTTCCGAAGCAGTGAAATCACCACGGCTTGACTTGGCTTTGCCAACAATTGCTTCAGTGAAATATTCAAAAGTACCAGAATCCGCACCGGCACCATATAATTTGATTTTTTTATCGGGCCAGGCAGGATTAATCTGATTCCATTGGGTAATTTTTCCTTGTGCTTGAGGTTCCCAAATTTTCTTCAATTCTTCGACCGTAATGGTTTGACTCCAATTGTTTTTGGGATTAATGACCACGGTCAATGCATCGTAAGCAATAGGCATCTCGATAAACTGTACACCTTGTTGTTTGCAGCTTTCTATTTCTGCATCGGTGATCGGGCGAGAGGCATTAACGACGTCGATTTCATTGCGGCAAAACTTCTTGAAACCACCACCAGTGCCAGAAATTCCAACAGTAACCCGGACTGCTCCCTTTTTGGAGGCTTGAAAATCCTCTGCCACTGCTTCAGTAATAGGAAATACCGTGCTTGACCCATCAACTTTAACAAGTGGACTTGCATTGGCGGGAGTGGCCAATACAAGCGCGGTAAGTGCGGTACCGGCTACCAGTATTTTTGCATGAACTATAGAAAACATACTTCTCTCCAATAAACAAAAAGATTAAACGAGCAAATTGCGTAGTAACGATGTTATTGCAATATTATTACAAGATTGTGACAAAGATGTTTACGTTTGCTGTATTGGGATGAGAAATGGCTAGCAAACTGGATTAATATCAGAAATCCGCTGTGTTTTATCAAAAACATAGAGAATATATGAGAAGAAGCTTTCGTAAACCCATTATTATCTTTCGCAGATTCTAGTTAAAGTTTAAGT
Organism: Nitrosomonas sp. PY1; assembly: GCF_022836435.1. Classification (NCBI taxonomy): domain Bacteria; kingdom Pseudomonadati; phylum Pseudomonadota; class Betaproteobacteria; order Nitrosomonadales; family Nitrosomonadaceae; genus Nitrosomonas; species Nitrosomonas sp. PY1. The sequence goes on from NZ_BQXC01000001.1 coordinate 176,168, forward strand.
GACGATTGTGTCATGTAATTGTTTGCACAGATTGTTGTGGTAACTTATACTTTAGTCAATATAAATAAATGGTTAAGAGTGTATTTCATAATTTATATGGCAAAAGACAGTTTTTATAAGACTAAGGTGTTCGATATCGTATAGATTACGCTAAGTATTCCAAATGACAGAGTTACCACAAAATCTGAAAACATCGTTGCAAGAAGTTGGTGAGCTATCCGCGTTGATTTATCTGCATCTGTTAATTGACGGTGGTGACCATAAGGAATAGGGAGTCTTTCGAAATTACACTGATGTGGGTTGCGATATTGTACTAATGGTCCCCAAAAAGCAAATAAATATTGAGGTAAAGTCGCGGCAAACAATCATTGCTTCTGGCAATCCTAAAGTGTGCAATTTTACGGTAACTGCTAATGAACGAAATTCGTCCCAGTTCGTGCTGGTTTACTGGTTTAACAGATCAACCTTCTTTATCGTTCCAACTTCAGATCTAAAGCCCGTGAACAGTAATGGCAAGGTTTTGTATAAATTTGTCGCTTCGTATTCAGACGTTAATGACGACTTTACCAATTCATGTAGACACTACGTAGACGACTGGGGCGTAATCTCAGAGGCAATGTCAAATGCCTAGCAAGGCAATACAACGAGTAATGCCCTATACTTCGCAGACTTGCATTATTCGCTTCGATCATTCTGTGACGCAAAAATCTGCCTCCAGTCACCACTAACTTGGCGTTAGTTCTCTACCAGACAAAATGTTGAAATCGATAAACATTCAATCGCTATTGCAGGCAAAAGCTTCATTGAATGGAAGAATTTTTGAGTCATACTTGAATCACTACGGGATAGAGATCAAAAATATGGAAATTGAAGATCTCGGTGTTCTAGTGAATACTATATGTGGCATTGAGTGCGGTATAGGGGTCCTCGACAAGTTTTATGTTGGCTACAAGATCCCTCAAATTGGGAAGGAGTTCGATCTGCTCCGATTTGGCAAAGAATCTATCATAAACATAGAGCTTAAGAATAGTAGCACGAATGAAAATATTGAAAAGCAGCTATTGCGAAACAATTACTACTTGAACTTCATTGAGAAAAAGGTTTATACCTTTACCTTTGTATCCAGCAGTCGGAACTTATACTTCCTGAAGGATGGCAAACAGTTGGAAATTGGTTCCCCCGACTACCTATTGGAATTAATCGCTAACCAAGAAGTTGAGGGTGCAGAGATTCCGGATCTACTTTTCGATCCATTGGATTATCTAGTTTCCCCCTTCAACTTGACCGAGAAATTCTTGGCTGGCGAATATTTTTTGACTCATCAGCAAGAAGAAGTGAAAAACAAAGTAATTGCATTGATAAAAATTCCCAAGGAAGTTAAATTCATTTCAATTACAGGTAGTGCTGGAACAGGGAAGACCTTACTTACATATGATATCGTACGATATCTTATTAAAGACAACAGGAAGGCACTCATCATCCATTGTGGACAGTTAAATGATGGACATGAGAAGTTGAAAGAAAATGATTGGAGAATTACCTCCATAAAGAGATACAAGACATATGATCTTGCAGACTTTGATCTAGTCATCATCGATGAGGCGCAGAGAATTTACCAAGGCCAACTTAACGATATTGTCGAGAGAGTCAGACTTGCAAAATGCGGGTGCATTTTTTCTTACGACAAGATTCAGACACTTTCGAACTGGGAAGAGAAAAACAATATCGCCGGGGAGATTGAGTCGATTAACTCAATTATTCGATACAAGCTTTCCGAGAAAATCCGAACAAACAAAGAAATTGCAACATTCATAAAAATGCTGTTTAACAACAGAAAATCCTCACAGGCATCCAGCAATGGAAACATAGAGATAAATTTTTTCAACAATACAGAGGACGCCAAAAATTATCTCGAAAGACTAAAGTCGAGCAAATGGGAAGTTTTGCGATTCACCCCATCGCAATACAACAAAGAGTATCACAACCAATACTTCGACACATGGAGCAAGACATCACATCAAGTGATCGGACAAGAATTTGATGGTGTGGCAGTTGTGATCGACCAATTTTTTACCTACGACACAAATGGCGACCTTGTTTACAAGAGAGATGCTTATTACGCACCAACCAAGATATTGTTCCAGAATATTACGCGGGCCAGAAAAAAACTGAACCTAGTCATCATAGGCAATGAAGAATTACTAAAAAGATGCATAAATATATTGCAATAGTTTTCATATATATTCAATTACGGATTTTAGCGGGAAGTGACGTGCTGTATCAAAGATCCAGTTACTTAACTCACTGGACAAATGCAAAACATCCATAAAAAATTCGATGTGGGCTACTGGGTAGTGTCCTGCGGACTACGGTGTTGGTTAACTTGGGGCGTTGAATGACATGAACAGTAGTTGTACAGACATCTCTGATAAGCTCATCCACTTCACCTCCGGTGCGACGCTGGAGGAAGGATATATGCGTTTTTGCAGAATCATCGACAGTAGACGCCTCATCGGAGGAAGTGGCCTTATTCGAGGAGCCTACACATGTGTGTGCTTCACGGAAGCTCCACTCCCATCCTTGCAGCAGGGATTCGTTAATTCCAGGGGCTTCTCTCGTTATGTTCCGTTCGGATTGATGTTTGATAAGTCGTGGGTGTTTGCTCGAGGCGGTCGTCCGGCAATCTACCAGACCGACTCAGAGTTCGAAGCGCTTCCCGAAGGCATTCGCTGGCGACATGTGCGATACGAGCCGAATGCTGACCCACCGATTGATTTCATGTGGGAACGTGAGTGGAGGTTGAGAGATTTCCTCGATTTCGATCCGGGAAGCTGCGCACTGGTAATGCCAGACTCTGACTGGGCAGGTCAAATGATTGCTATGCACAATGAGAAGCAGGATTGGAATGTCTACGAGTACTCAACCATCATGAATGCTAGTATCTCGGAGCAGTATCGAGAAGGATTTTCTTGGCGCATTTACACATTGCGATGATTGGATGCCATCTAACACGGATGTACTCGCGGCAGCTTTCGCCTTAATAAGGTTACGCCGGCAAAAAGCGATACTATGAATAAAAAAGATTCATTTCGCAAGAAAGCCTACCCCTGAAAACTAAATGTTCCGGGTGAACAGTTTATAATCCTATCGATGAATTCCATTTTTACATCAGGCGTTTCATTTCCACCCTTGGATCGAGCACTGAAGGAGCCCAACGGATTGTTGGCGATGGGAGGCGATCTTACGCCACAGCGATTGCTGGAGGCTTATCGCAAAGGAATTTTCCCGTGGTTCAATGAAGGTGAGCCTATTTTGTGGTGGAGTCCTGATCCAAGAATGGTATTATTTCCTGATGAATTGCGAATTTCACGCTCCTTATCTAAGGAACTTAAGAGGGGTAATTACCAGATTCGTACCGATCATTGTTTTGGCGAAGTAATGCAAGCTTGTGCTGCACCACGTGGAGGGCAAGCGGGGACCTGGATACACCCCGAAATGATCGCTGCCTATACTGCATTGCATGAAATGAAATTCGCGCACTCAGTGGAAACATGGGTGGATAACGAGTTGGTTGGTGGACTGTACGGGATTGCATTAGGTCAAATTTTTTTTGGTGAGTCGATGTTTTCTCGTGTACCGAATGCCTCTAAAATTGCTTTTGTTCACTTGGTCAAGCAGTTACGGGTATGGGGATTTGGTTTAATCGATTGCCAAGTCAAAACAAATCATCTCGCTTCGCTGGGCGCGCGCGAAATTCCTAGAACAGTATTCGCGCGGTACTTGAGTGAGTTGATTTCAGAATCGACGAATGGTGAACATTGGTGTTTTGGGCAATAAGGAAGAATTAATGTCGGTAATAAATGATCAAGATGTTTAAATTTCACATAACCGGGGCTTATGATTGCAGCTATCTGCCAGAAAAAAAGGCGTGTTCTGAAGTGGTTACACCAGAACATCAAATTGATACGCAGGTATATGGCAAATTAATTCGGGCCGGATTTCGCCGTAGTGGATATTATACTTATCGCCCCAATTGTGCGCACTGCGATGCATGCCGATCAGTGCGAGTAAGGGTTAGTGATTTTTCAGCTAGCCGAACACAGCGGCGTACTTGGAAGCGACATCAGCATCTCAGCGTTAAACAGTTGGCTTTGCAATACGATCCGGAACATTATGCGCTTTATCAGCGCTATCAAGTGCAGCGTCATGCAGGTGGTGGGATGGATCATGACTGCTCGGAGCAATATCATAATTTTTTGTTGCAAAGCCATGTAGATTCCCAATTGGTTGAATTTCGAGATCGTGGGCAGCTTTGTATGGTGAGTATTATCGATGTGTTGCCGGATGGATTTTCTTCTGTTTATACATTTTTTGATGCGGAAGTGATTCAGGCCAGTTACGGAACTTATAATATCTTGTGGCAGATTGAGCAATGTCGTTTACGTGCTTTGCCTTACCTTTATCTCGGCTATTGGATCAAAGAAAACCATAAAATGCGTTATAAAGCTAACTTCCGACCATTAGAAGTATTACAGAATAATCGATGGAGACTATTGGAAGAGCGCGATAGTTTTTAATCTTCTGTTATTTTTAACTGCATATTTCATCGAATGTTGTATCAATTGCTCCGTCCATTGCTGTTTAAGCTTGACCCAGAGGAAGCTCATTGGGTTGCATTTCGTGCGCTGAATCAAATACAACAGCTAGGGTTGCTGAAGAAGCCTGCCGTAAACTGCAAATCCCGCACTGTTATGGGATTGAATTTTCCAAATCCAGTTGGATTGGCTGCGGGTTTGGACAAAAATGGTGAGTGCATTGATGCATTAGCGTCCTTGGGGTTTGGATTTGTTGAGATTGGTACTGTTACGCCTCGTCCACAACCGGGTAATCCACGTCCTCGCATTTTTCGCATCCCGGAAGCCAATGCAATCATCAATCGGTTGGGTTTTAATAATTTGGGTATCGATTATTTGCTGAATAATATCAAGAACGCTAATTATCGAGGCATCCTTGGTATTAACCTTGGGAAAAACTTTGATACGCCACTGGAAAATGCGACTGATGATTATTTAATTGGATTACGGAAGGCTTATCTCTATGCCAGTTATATCACCATCAATATTTCATCGCCCAATACCCAAAATCTTCGACAATTACAAGGCGCCAATGTATTGGATCAATTACTTCATCGGCTCAAACTCGAGCAAAATAAGCTGGCGCAAATGCATGGCAAATACGTGCCATTAGTGATAAAAATCGCGCCAGATCTCAACGACGAAGCAATAACATCGATTGCGCATTTGCTTTTGAAACACCAAATCGATGGCGTCATTGCAACCAATACCACGATCTCTCGTACAGGTGTTGAGCAACTTCGCGTATCAAAGGAATCCGGGGGACTCAGCGGCGCTCCTTTAACACAGCAAGCAAACAAAGTATTAAAGCAACTCCATACGGTACTGAGCAATGCGATTCCGATTATAGGTGTGGGTGGTATTATGTCTTCGAAAGATGCGCAGGATAAGATTGATTTTGGTGCAGATTTGATCCAACTATACACTGGCTTGATTTATCATGGGCCCGATTTTGTGCGTGATATTGTAAAAGCAATTTGTAGTGGTTCTTTACCCGGTCATTTAGGGTAGATGATATGACAAACCGGTTGATTGATTCATTTCTAGTTGAAAAAATAGATGCTATTTTGCCGCAAACACAATGCAGGAAATGTGGTTTTTCTGGTTGTAAGCCTTACGCTGAAGCCATCATGGCGGGCCAAGCTGACATTAATCAATGTCCTCCGGGAGGTAATGAAGGAATTCGGCAGATTGCACAATTATTGGACGTTCCTTTTAAGCCACTCAATACCGCGTATGGCGTATCCAAGCCGAAAGCAGTGGCATGGATCGATGAAGCACTCTGCATTGGCTGTACCTTTTGTATACGTGCGTGTCCGGTCGATGCTATTGTGGGCGCGGCCAAGCAAATGCACACGGTGATTAGTGCGGAGTGTACCGGTTGCGAGCTTTGTATCGTACCTTGTCCAATGGATTGTATTGCTATGGTTCCTAGTAATGATCAGCATGATAATCCAAGAAATGCAGCGGATCGGGCGCGCTTGCGGTATGAGTTCAAACAACGACGGTTATTGTTAGCAAAGGAATCATTGGATATTCAGTCGGATAACACACTTGAGGCTGAGAGCAGTCCATTCGAAGAAGCCATTGCGAAGAATGCAGAGCAACGAAAGAAAGCCATTGTTCAAGCGGCACTTGAACGTGCGGCCGCGATTCGTAATCAAGCGTCGAAGCACATTAAATAATGTTTCTTTCTTGTTATTGAGCTATGAATGCTACCAAGCGCTACGATATTTTTACTTGTTTGAGAGCAAACAATCCACATCCAACCACCGAATTGGAATACCAAACACCATTTGAGTTGTTGATTGCAGTGATTCTTTCAGCGCAAGCGACGGATAAAAGTGTTAATCAAGCAACTCGAAAATTATTCCTACATGCGAATTCAGCAGAAAAAATCTTAGCTTTGGGCGAAGAAGGTTTGGTTAATTTTATTCAAAGGATAGGTTTGTATAGAAGCAAAGCGAGAAACATTTTAAGAACTTGCCAACTATTAATTGATTATCATTATGGCGAAGTGCCGCGTTTACGTGAGCAATTGGAACAACTACCGGGTGTCGGACGGAAAACGGCCAATGTTGTATTGAATACTGCTTTCGGGCAACCAACGATTGCTGTCGATACGCATATTTTCCGTGTTTCCAATCGCACCGGTTTGGCACCAGGAAAAACGGTTCTTGAGGTCGAACGAAAGTTACTGAAATGGGTGCCTAAAGAGTTTAAACAAGACGCACACCATTGGCTGATTCTTCACGGTCGCTATGTATGCAAAGCCAGAAAACCAGAGTGTGAGAATTGCAGTATCGCGCATTTGTGCGAATATAAAGGAAAAATTTTACCTTCATGACAATCCAAATAACCTTAAGTTTTTGATTGAATGCCATACAAGAAGTTATGAAAATCAATCCAATCGACAAAAATATACGAAAAGAATTTTGTAAGGTCTTTTAATGTTTAATCCTACTCGCGATCAGGCACGGCAGTTGTTTTTTTATACTTGGGAGAAATACAACAAACAAGAAACGTTATCGGGTATCGAGACAATCGCATTAGAGATAATTTTATTACACCCCGAATACCATTCTATCTTGGACAATCAAGAACGATATTTGGATCAAGATTATTCGCCAGAAATGGGTAATACCAATCCTTTTCTTCATATGAGCATGCATGTGGCGATCAAGGAGCAGCTATCAATCAATCAGCCCGCTGGAATATGTGATCGATTTGAGCAATTGCAGAAAATAGCCGGTAACGAGCATGATGCTACACATCGTGTTATGGAATGCCTCGCAGAGATGATTTGGCAAGCACAGCGCCATAATACAGCGCCCGATGCAGCAATTTATTTAGATTGCTTAGATAAGCAGATGAAACAACACTGATAAAAATAATAACGGGACAGTGTTGCTATCCCGTTATAAGTGATACCTAATAACTAATAATATAAACCTATTAGCGTTAATATCTGATATTTTTTATTATTTTTTAGAATTCAAAGGACCAGGTTGGCTTGAGTAATAAAAAGCTAAGTTATCAATGTCGGCCGGTGTCAGGCCGGCAGCCATTCCTGCCATAATTGGATCATTGCGCGCTCCAGATTTATAATCTTTTAAGGTTTTCTCTATATAAGTTCTATATTGACCACCAATTTTTGGGAAAGCTGGTGCTGGACTATTACCATCAATGCCATGACATGAAGCGCAAACTTCCGCTGCTTTAGTTTTTCCCGCTTCGATATCAGCAGCCATCACTTGACCGGAAAGTATTAAAGCGGCTCCGCTTAATGCGGCTATCACATAATTCTTCATAATTTCTTCCTTGCAATTATAGACGAGACTTAATTAATTTTTGGAGTAGTAAGCAGCCAGTTCTTCAATGTCTTGCTTCGATAAAGTTTTGGCTAAAGCTGTCATGGTAGGATGGCTACGTGTGCCTGTTTGATATCCCTCTAGAGCTTTTACTAAGTATTCGGCATGTTGTCCACCTAGTTTGGGAACATGATAAGCGCTTGGGAAAGCGGTCTTATAGCCAGGAATTCCGTGACAGCCTATACACATCGAGGTCTTGTCAGTAATGGTAAATTTATCGTTTGTTTCAGACGCTTGGGCGGTACCAAATATCAAAAAAATACCTAAAGCAAGCATCAATTTCATCATGTTCTTGTGTTTCATCTATTCCTCCTTCTCTCAAAAGTTGAACTTTAAACGATGTGCTTGATTTGGTCAATGAAATATGTAAGTATCTCCATGTTGTTTATGGGGAAATGACTTACATAGCGTTTCGGTTTAAAGTTAATTTTTTGTCAATTTTGATTCTAGTTCTTCCCATCTTGTAAAACAGTGGGCTAACTCTTCCTCAATGATCAAACAGCGTGTCTGTAGTGTTTTCGCTTCCTCTGGAGAACGCTGATATAGCGTTGGTTCACTTAATCGTAACGAAATATGTTTTTGCTCCTGCTCCAAAGCTTCGATTTTACTCGGCAATGCTTCTAGTTCACGATTCTCTTGATAACTTATCTTTTTGCCGGAGGAGCCTGTATTCTTAATAGAGGCGCTCTTGATAGGAATCTCGGATTGCTTCGGCAATATTTTTCCTTCGACAGAGAGGGGGCGTAAAGTATTTGTTCTTGCCCAATCTTCGTATCCACCAATGTATTCGCGTAGTTTTCCATCTCCTTCAAATACAATTACTTGTGTCACAATATTGTCAAGAAATTCCCTGTCATGGCTTACTACGAATAACGTTCCATCGTAATCTTGTAACAAAGCTTCAAGCAATTCTATGGTTTCAATATCCAAGTCGTTAGTGGGCTCATCCAATACCAAAACATTAGCAGGGCGAGTGAATAGCCTTGCAAGTAGTAGACGGTTGCGTTCTCCACCTGAGAGTGAGCTAACAGGAGAATGTGCGCGTTCCGGGGGAAACAAAAAATCTCCCAAATAGCTGATAACATGCGTACGTTTGCCATTGATCTCGATAAAATCCGATCCCTGGTTGATGGTGTCAACCAGTTTCATTTCATCATTCAGTTGCTCGCGCATTTGATCGAAGTAGGCTGCTGACAATTTTGTGCCTTGCTGAACAATTCCTGAGTCGGGTTGTAGTTCTCCCAGAATCAGTTTTAACAAAGTAGATTTTCCGGCACCGTTGGGTCCCAATAATCCGACCCGATCGCCACGTTGAATGCGGCAGGAAAAATTGTGAATAATGCGCTTATCGCCAAAGCTTTTATGCACATTTTCCAATTCAGCAACCAGCTTACCTGATCGTTCGCCGACCTCCACGGTGATATTTGCTTTGCCGATTTTCTCGCGTCTGGCTGCACGTTTTAAACGCAAAGCTTCTAATCTTCGCACTCTGCCTTCGTTGCGCGTTCGTCGTGCTTCGATACCTTTGCGTATCCATACTTCTTCTTGAGCGAGGAATTTGTCAAATTTTTGCTGGTGCATGGCTTCCACTTCTAGCATTTCAGCCTTCTTGCGCTGATAGTCTGTGAAATTGCCGGCGAATGTTTGTAATTCTCCACGATCGAGTTCGATAATCCGCGTCGATACATTGTCAAGAAAACGGCGGTCATGCGTAATCAACAAAACACTACCACAAAAATCTCGCAGTAAGCCTTCCAGCCATTCGATCGAAGATAAATCCAGGTGATTGGTAGGTTCGTCTAGTAATAGTATTTCTGGCTCAGTGACTATAGCCCGGGCCAATGCGACCCTTTTTTTCATTCCACCGGAAAGATGTTCAATCAATGCATCTGCGGGCAAACCTAATTTATCAATTACAGTTTCGATTTTTGCTTGGAGATTCCATCCGTCTTGCGTTTCCAGTAAATTTTGTAGATCTTGCAAGCGCGTTAACAGCGACTCGGTATCTTCAGGTTGCTCACTCAGCGCATGAGAAACTTCATGATATTCCAGCAATACTTTGCTAATTGCTCCTAAGGCATTGGAGATTTCCTGGTATACCGTGTTATTGGGTGACAAAACAAGCTCTTGAGGCACATAGGCTAGTTTTAAGTGCGGTGCGCGCCAATATTTGCCGTCGTCGAGTTTTATTTCGCCTGCCAATATACGTAACAAGCTGGATTTTCCACCGCCATTTCTACCGATTAGGCCGACTCGTTCGTTTGGATCTAATTGTAGATGAGTATGATCGAGTAAAGAGTGATGACCAAAAGCCAGGCATGCATTTTCGATGGTAATAAGAGGCATTTATTAGCGAGTGTGAGGCACAGTGAAAAAACAAATGGATTGCTGAATGGAATTATCTCACAATCAACGAGCTGGGGTGTTGAATTAACATGGTGTAGTGATCGTTATTGCGTGAAACCCAACCACGGATTTCCAGTGGTTTGCCGAGGTATTTGGATAGTGGAGGAAATACTTTAAGATTCTGATTAGAAACACGTACATCAATTTTATCGTTAACCAATAAGCGCGTATATTTGCGATTTTTTTTGATGACGTGGAAGGTTGCGCTGAATCGCTGCCAACCTTTGGCATGATTCGCTATTTGAGCGATAGGCTTAAGTTGGTATTCGGGCATGGCCCAGATACCCAATTGCATTTTTTCTGCGTGCTGCTGTGCTTGCATCAATTTATCGCTATATCGTACATTCGGTGGAATGATGCTGATAGTTCCCAAGCCATTTTCCAACAGTGCGAGGTTTAAGTGTTTACCATTGGACAAAAATACATGCGCTAATTGACGCTTGTATTTGTCGAACTTCACTTCATCGTACTCGAGATAGATTTTTTTATCCTTTAGCTGTGCTTGCAGCCATTTTTTTGCTGCGACACCGCCCGGTTCTTCGGCGCGTTGACGACTTTCAATTTCAGGGGTATTGACGCCCAGTAAACGAATATGTTTGCCGTCTTCCAAGATAATTGTATCGCCATCGTACACTTTGCGAACATAGCGCAGCAATCGACTCGGTTGATTATGAATCTCGATTGCTTGAGATTTTCCAGACGGCTGATCAGAATAGGTGATGCATCCTTGGCTATCAATGCTACGGTAAATTTCTTTGGCAAAAGATATAGTCGATATGAAAGACAATGCCAGTAGGATTAGAATGCTAGCTTTGAATTGATTAGCTGGCATCACAGGTTAGGTCCGTAGAATGGATCGCAAATTACACGAAACCGTCGGTATGCGATACTGCAGGAAATGTGGCAAAATGAAACCTTCCGTATTTTTGATGGAATTGATTGTGGTTTTTGTTTGAAAAGTTGAATATTATCAGCCAAGTGCAGGTTATCAATGATGAGATAACGCTCATTTCCACCCTTTTTCAATTCTGTACAAGTAAGCTTCATCTGCGCATTGGAAATTAATAAAATTTTCGACCAGTAGCATATGATATTGATATCTGGATAATTAGATATATTACACAAGGATGCTTTTGATGCATGGAAATTGACAAACTAATTGATTCCTCAATTGAGCCTATCGCAAATGCAGTAGCATCTGTTATTTTCTATAGTACTCAGTTATTTGATTTAGAGATTAAATTCATCTTGTTTTGGCTCGTAATAGCCGCTATTTTTTTTACTTTCTATCTCGGCTTTATCAATGTACGTTGTTTTACGCACGCCATTGATGTATTGCGGGGGAAATTTGATACAAACAATTGTATTTCTGGGGAAATTACCCGCTTTCAAGCATTGATGACCTCTCTGTCAGCAACAATCGGCTTGGGTAATATTGCGGGGGTTGCCGTGGCAATTTCACTAGGAGGTCCCGGAGCAGCTTTCTGGATGGCAATTATGGGTGTCCTTAGTATGTCAACCAAGTTTGTGGAAGTTACTTTGGGTATTAAATACCGCCAGCATGCATCGGATGATGAATGCAAAGTTATATCCGGTGGACCGATGCATTATTTAAGCTCGGCTTTCGAGCGATTACACTGCCCGCTTATGGGTAAATTCGTGGCGGGATTGTTCGCGCTTTGCTGTGTGGGCGGTGCCATTGGTGCTGGCGGATTGTTTCAAGCAAATCAAGCTTATCAGCAAGCTGTAGTGGTAACTGGTGGAGATGCTAGTTTCCTACTGGATAAAGGTTGGTTGTTTGGATTATTTATGGCTGTCTTGGTAGGATTGGTGATCATTGGCGGCATTCAATGGATTGCAGCTGTGGCAGGTCGAATCGTACCGATTATGACCATCTTATATATCGTTGCAGGTATCGTTGTGATAGGTGTTCACTATCAAGCTATACCAGGAGCTATTGAAAAGATTCTTGAAATGGCACTGTACCCGCAAGCTGGGATCGGTGCATTGCTGGGAGGGCTATTAATGGGGGTGCAGCGCGCGGTCTTTTCTAATGAGGCCGGATTGGGATCTTCTGCAATTGCACATTCCGCAGTAAGAACAAATGTCCCCGTAAGTCAAGGAATGGTTGCTATGTTAGGTCCATTTATTGATACCACGATTATTTGCACGTTAACAGCATTGGTTATTGTGATTTCAGGAGCTTATATCGATAGTAGCGGAATTGAGGGTGTGGAATTGACATCACGAGCTTTTGCTTCGGGTATTTCATGGTTTCCATATGTATTGTCGCTGGTCGTTTTTCTATTCGCCTATTCGACTATGATTTCTTGGTCCTATTATGGATTAATATGTACTACCTATTTGTTTGGTGAGCATAAGGTGGTCGAGATTATTTACAAGATTCTATTTTGTTTATTCATTGTCGTAGGCGCATCGGCACAATTATCCAATATTATTTTATTTACCGACGCGATGGTATTTGCAATGGCAATACCTAATATCGTTGGCTTATATATCCTTGCCCCTGAAGTCAAGCGAGATCTCAGAGAATATTTCCGCACTTTGCAGAAAAATACTTCTCTGTAAAAGTAGAGTGAGAGCATGAAATTTTTACGCTGCAAGGATGAAAGTAGTTTAGAATTGCTCCGCAGATAAGAAACGCATTTATAATAATATCCATCATTGTGTTTTACCGTTTTTCAGCCATCACTCTATTATCAAGCCGTAAAGCCGACTGTCTTGAGTGTTTCTCTTTACCGATTTAATCACTTTGCATGAGTTCCGAGAACTTAATTGAAATCAATGATCTGAATTTTTCCTACAGTACACGCGCAATATTAAAGGGTATCCGAATGACCATGCCAAAAGGTAAGGTGATTGCCATCATGGGGGGCAGTGGATCAGGAAAAACTACCTTGTTGCGTTTGATCAGTGGTGAAATCAGACCATCCGCTGGTCACGTGAGATTTTCCGGACATGTGGTGCATGAATTAAGTCGTGACAAGTTGTTTAAACTGCGGCGCAAAATGGGTATGTTGTTTCAGTTTGGTGCATTGTTTACGGATCTTTCGGTTTTCGATAACGTGGCATTTCAAATGCGAGAGCATACCGATTTACCTGAATCAATGATTCGTGATCTGGTTTTGATGAAATTAGACGCGGTAGGTTTACGCGGAGCACACAACTTAATGCCTAATGAGCTTTCTGGTGGTATGGCTCGGCGTGTTGCGTTGGCGCGCTCGATTGCACTCGATCCGAGTCTCATTATGTACGACGAGCCTTTTACCGGGCTTGATCCGATTTCTTTAAGTGTTATTGGTAATTTAATTCGCCGCCTTACCGATACCCTGGGCATGACTTCCATTGTAGTGACGCATGATGTACAAAAATCTTTAAAGATTGTAGATTATGTTTATTTCATCGCTGATGGCGTGATTGCAGCAGAAGGCACTCCAAAGGAGGTGAGGGAATCGACTGCGCCGTTTGTACATCAGTTTATCCACGGTGAAGAAGACGGTCCTGTACCGTTTCATTATTCTGGGCAAAGTTATCGACAAGATCTAGATCTAGGAGATGCGCATGCCTAAGTATATCGTTTCGGTTATTCAGAATATCGGTCATCGCGTTATTGAAGGTATTTGGCGTCTTGGTGTTGGTAGTCGTTTCTTTCTGCTGGTATTGTTAAAATCCGGCACGAGTTTGCGTCGCTTTAACTTGGTGATACGGGAATTATATTTTACCGGTGTACTTTCTTTGATCATTATTGTGGTTTCCGGACTTTTTGTCGGCATGGTATTAGGGCTGCAAGGTTATGAAACTTTACAAAAATATGGTTCCGAGTCCGCAGTGGGTACTTTGGTCGCACTATCTTTGGTACGAGAATTAGGACCTGTGGTTGCAGCGCTGCTTTTTGCTAGTCGCGCCGGTTCTGCAATTACCGCAGAGATTGGCTTGATGAAAGCTACAGAACAACTGACAGCAATGGGTTTGATGGCAGTAGACCCAGTGGCGCGCGTAGTGGCGCCTCGTTTCTGGGCCGGTGTGATTTCTATGCCATTACTAGCCGCGATATTTTCCGTGATGGGGGTTTTAGGCGGCTATTTGGTAACGGTAGTGTTTATCGGTGTCGATCAAGGTACATACTGGTCACAGATGCAAAGTGCGGTAGATTTTCGCTTTGATATTCTGAACGGGTTTATTAAGAGCTGTTTTTTTGGTGTGGCTATCACTGCGATTGCGGTATTTGAGGGGTATGATGCGCCGCCTACGGCAGAGGGCGTATCGGGTGCGACCACACGCACCGTGGTCACTTCATCACTTGTCATTTTGGGACTGGATTTTATTTTGACCGCTTTCATGTTTAGAGGAGTAAGTTAATGCAGCGGACAGCTTTGGATTTATGGGTCGGCATATTTGTGATCATCGGCATTGCCGCATTAATGATGTTGAGTCTTAAGGTCGGTAATTTAAATCTGAATGGTTCGACACAAAGCTATGTAATCACCGGAAATTTTGAAAATATCGGTGGTCTTAAAGTCCGCGCCCCCGTCAAAAGTGCCGGTGTAGTGGTCGGGCGAGTCACCAATATTCAATTTAGCACACAAACTTATGATGCCATTGTGACGATGGACATGGATAGCCAGTTTCTTTTTCCAAAAGATACTTTCGCCAGTATTCTGACATCCGGATTACTAGGTGAACAATATATCGGTTTGTCCGCTGGGGGCGAGGAAACAATGCTAAAAGAAGGTGACAAGATTATGAAAACCAACTCAGCGATGGTGCTGGAGGAATTAATCGGACGCTTTTTGTTTGATAAAGCATCGGAATAAAGTTCAGTAAGAAAGTATTCATGATTGCCAGGAGGGGTGAAAGTTGTCATTTTTTTAAATGGTATTTGCTAAATATAATTTTAGAATGATAAAAACTTTATTAATCATTGTGGTATGTGCTATTGGTATGGTGTCGTCACTAGAGTTGTCGGCGAGAGACCCAATAAAAGCAGAGCAGATATTTGAAAATCTAGGATTCTCCACTGCAGATAGAAAAAAATTGATGCAGGGGGATTTGGTATCAAAAACACTTAATTCATCAAGTGAGCACGAATTGATCGTCGCATTTGCATTTTATGTGAAGCTACCCGCTGATAAACTATTTAATGAAATCAGAAAACAACCATTGATAGCGGTAGACCCTGCGGTTATCAATTGGGCGTTAATTACTGATGGTACTCTGGAAGATTTTAAAACACTAGAGTTGAGCCGCTATGAAGAAGAACGTGCAAGAAAGTATCTAAAAGCAGAGCCAGGTAAGGACCTTAATCTTGATAGGGACGAAATTGCACGCTTCAATGCAATAAAGGTTCCGCACAATCAATCTGCTGTAACATCGGTTACCAAAGCAATTAGGACGCAATTGCTCGCTCGATTTCAAGCTTACCGCCAATCAGGCTTGTCAGGTATATCTCCGTACGAACGTAATCAACAAAGCACTTCTGCAGGAATTTATTTAAAAAAAGCAACTGAAGCTTCGGTTGTTTTGAAAACGGTGATGCCTGATTTCTATAAGGTACTTTTAAGCTACCCAGAAAACAAGCCTGAGGGCTTTGAAGAAGAGTTTATGTGGATTAATTATAAGGCACATGAGGATCCTGTGTTTGTTCTGTCTCATAATTTGAGAATGGCCGATTCAAGTTCGAAAGTTTTTGTCACTGTTCAGCGTCATTTTTACGTTAGCAGTGATTACAACGCCGGACAATCAGTTAGTGGGTTAATTCCAGTGGATGATGGATCGGGAACAATTATTTTCTATGTTAACAAGGTTTTTTCGGATAACCTTACAGGTCTTGGCTCTTCTATAAAGAAATCAATAGGTAGCGAAATTATGATTACTCAACTCAAGAAGCTTTTCGGAAAAGCCCGAACTGAAGTAGAGGAAAGTGCGAGATAGCAGAATTCAATTCTTGTATTATAAAAAGATAGGAAGATTTAAACAGCTTTCCTTTTCTAACACTCGATTGCTTGCACCGACATTATTGGTAATGTTGACGATTGACAAGCAATGCTCACTCAAGAGGGTTTTTATGAATTACTTTAGCAGATTGGCTATGATAGTAATTCTGTCTGGACTGGCTACGAGCTTGTTCGCACGGAATTTTTCAGGTTTGTACGTATTTGGTGATAGTCTTTCTGATTCTGGAAATGTTGCATTGATGATTGGTTCTGACCCCAATCAGATAATTACCGGCAACAGCTATATTCCTAGTCGTCCATATGCATCTGGTCAATTTACTGACGGTGATGTATGGGTGACAACCTTTGCCAGCGCCATCGGACTGTTACCGTTCGCACAACCCGTTCTTACCGGTGGCGGCGGAAATTTTGCATTTGGCGGGGCGCGTACCAGTACCGACGGTTTGGGTCTTCCACCTAGCTTGGCCCAACAAAGTGCGGCTTTTTTGGGAAGTACTGGCGGTACTGTGCCGCATGATGCACTGTATGTATTGCAAAGCGGGGGTAATGATGCACGCGATGCATTACTTGCAATTGCGTCTGGAAGCGATCCACAGTCCATTATCGAAGCTACTGCGATTCAATACGCACAATCCATCGGTTCGATGGTTGATCAACTACAAACAGCCGGTGCTGAGCGTTTTGTGGTTTGGAATGTTCCCAATCTTGGATTGCTGCCTGCAATCACCGAGCAAGGATTGCAAGCTTCGTTTCTCGGTGAGCAAATAGCCTTGGCGATGAATGATGCTTTATCGAATCGTTTGTCAGGTGAAATTGGCGTCACTATCTTTGACGATTTCAGTTTGGTCACTCAAGTAGCGATGGACCCTGCTTCTGTTGGGTTGATGAACGCAACAGACGCTTGTGGCGCAGTTGCAGCTTGTGATCCTTCGACTTACTTATTTTGGGATGGACTTCATCCTACTTCTGCTGGTCATGAGCTGCTGGCACAGCATATGATTCAAGCGGTGCCTGAGCCTTCTACCTATCTGCTATTAATTTCTGGACTATTATTGATTAGTATAAAGCTTCGCCATAAAGCAAAAACAATCATAAAATGAACCTATAGCAGTGTAATATCATTCGTTTTAAGTGTTGAATTGCCGATCGTTAGGCATTATGAAAATGAAAAAAACGACGGAATCGAGGCTACCGGAATCATTTGATGCGAAAACAAAAGTATTGACCGAATCACAAATCACGGGCCTATTGAAGTTACACGATTCGCCAATGGCTCGGATGCTCTATTTGGCTGGTGGTTTTTTGGCATTATTTTTTGGTATTCTAGGGATTCTGTTGCCTATATTACCTACAACACCGTTCATACTTTTGGCTGCAGCTTGCTTTGCTCGTGGATCGGAGCGCTTTTATCGTAAATTAATGGAAAATAGAATCACTGGCCCCATCATTTACGAATGGTTGACTTACCATAGTATACCTGCACGCGTCAAACGCTGGGTGTATGTTCTAATAACCTTATCATTCGTTAGCTCTATTTTTATAGTGTCTGAAGTATGGCAAAAAATAATGCTGGTCATGCTAGGAAGCATCTTGGTTTTTTGTATTTGGCGTATACCTGTTCGAAAGGCTCAGTGATTCTCCGATAAATGCGGATTTTCTAAAGTCTTTTATTATGCTAAAGTCGACGGTTTAAATCGCATTAAAAAGGGAACAAGCAATGGATTACAGTTACGAATCCGACCATACAAAGTTTATTCGGGAATTACTGGAAAAGAACCCAGAACTGCAAGAAAAGCGCAAAGCTGCACGTAACATGTGGTGGGATAGAGGACTTGACAAAGAAGAACAAAAAAAATTTAAAGAATCTAATGATCCCAAGAAACCGTATGCTTATTATAGTGAATAAATCTTAACGATGCCCGGCAGAGAATGCGTACGCTTTCATTTTTTATCATTTTGTTTTCTTTGGGGGCATGTAATCATCTTCCAGAAGCATTGAAAGCCAGTAGAGAAACACCACAAAATTTTAACCAGCAATTTCCCGGTGAGCACTCGGTGTTGGCGAAATGTACCGTCAATAAATTGCGATCTGATGGTAATCGCGCGCTTTATTACTTGCATTTTAAGTATAGGGAATTTTCGGACAGAGAAGCTTCGGAGATTGTCGCTTTAGATACGCGTTATTTATCGAATATATATCCAGCTTATGCTCCATCCAATCCTGATGCCGTTCAAATATCCGGAGGATTTTATACGGAATCTATAGAAACCTATTCACACGAAGCCAGGTTGAATGAGAGAAGTCAAATGGCGTTTGTTTTTTCCTTGGTATTGGAGAAAAGTGATTATGCTTCTACCGCGGCTACTTTGGACGGTGATCTTTATGCCGGTGAAGTTGGTTGGAAAGTACTCGAGTCTTGCGCCTTAGTCGCTTCAGAACAACCTCCTACACCGTAGATTTCTAAGGCATAGTTAAGAAAGAGGCACCGTACCTTTATACGCTCACTCCGAAAAAAATAAAAGCTTCGGCAATCCATGCGATAAATTTTTACTCTGTTCAAAATAAGTTACGCTACTTCCTTAACATCGTAGGCTTTGGGGCTTGTTTAATTAGAGTGAGTTAATTATTGTTACCTGATTTTGCTAATAAAAAATCCAACATACGAGTCGATAATAATCTTCGTAAGGTACCGAACAAGTAGGTTGGAAAGGTCACATAATAGTGTGCTTGCGGTTGCTTGCTTTCTAATGCATGGATAACTCGATCCAATACCGCATCAGGAGGTAATGTAAATGGAACGGCTGCAGGTCCTGGTTTATTTAAGCGATTGAGTACACCTTGATATTTTTCCCGGTGTACGCTGTTTTCGATATCAATATATTTCAATAATGCTTTCATTGAGTTTGTTCGAAAACGACTGGTAATCGGTCCTGGTTCGATTAAGCTGACATAAATATTGGTGCCGCGAAGCTCTAACCGCATTGTATCGCTCAGACCCTCAATGGCATATTTGGAGGCATTATATGCTCCTCTGAAAGGCAGCGAAACCAGCCCTAATACTGAACTGTTTTGAATGATTCTTCCGTATCCTTGGCGGCGCATTACCGGAATTGCTAGATTCGTAAGCTCCTGCCACCCGAAAACATTGGTTTCAAATTGTGCTCGCAATGCATCGCGGCTCAAATCCTCGACAGCACCAGGTAATCCAAATGCACCGTTATTGAATAATGCGTATAGCTCGCCATCGGTTCGGCGAAGCGCTTCTTCGAAAGCAAAATGAATTGAATTGGAATCGGTCAGATTTAAATGAAAGCTTTCTAAGCCTTCTGCTTCTAATGTCGCGACGTCTGCCTGCTTTCTAGCCGTTGCAAGGACCCGGTAGCCGCGCACTTGTAGTCCTTTCGCAACGCAATAGCCGATTCCGCTGGAGCATCCTGTTATTAATATTGTTTTTTTCATCGTTTTTAAGTCAGTTGTTAATTATCAAAGCTGGGTACTTAATAGCTATTTTTTGCAATACGATCATGCATATCATGTAACAATAGTAGAGTACGTAAATTTGCTACCTTGAAAAAATACACCAGAAAAGAGCTTCTATGTCAAAGATATTGTTTCGATTAAATGGCGCGCCTGACGATGAAATTGCAGAAGTCCGTGAGCTATTAACGCAGCATGACATTGATTTTTATGAAACACCGCCAGGAAATTGGGGAGTTTCAATTCCGGCTATTTGGGTGAAAGCGGAAGATCAATTCGAGCAAGCACGTACTTTATTAGATGTCTATCAACGTCAACGTTCCAAGCGGATCAAAAACGAATTATTATTATTGAAACAGACGGGAGCAAGCAAAACTTTTGTTGATATGATCAAGCAAGATCCTGTAAGTTTTACAATTCACCTAGTGGTTGCATTACTGGTGATCTATTTGTCGATTCGATTAATCTGGGATCTCGGTCAATAATTGACCCAATATTTGTAAAAGTGACAGAGATTCATTTAATTAATACAATCGACTGAATGCGGTATCATAATCAATCAGTGATTATTTGATTCAAATTACCTAAATAAAAGGAAGAAAATATGAGAAGTTTTATTAAACTACTAGTATTGGGCCTGATTGCAATACCTTTGCATACACAAGCGGGTGGAAACCCTGATCATGTAAAATTTCCACAAGGCTATGAAAAAGGCTTTAAACAGTACGCTACAATGAACCGCGCCAATCAAACACAAGTCGCCAAGCTTTATGCAAACGAAGCAGCGGTTAATGGTTATACGAAAGACAGTAAGAGTGGATCAGGTTCCGTGATCGTGATGGAAATCTATGATACGAAAAAAGGCAGTGATGGTAAGCCGGTAGCAGGTAAGGATGGTCTTTTCGAGATCGATTCTTTAGCGGCGGTCGCTGTGATGGAAAATAGAGATAACTGGGAGGCATCTTTTAGCAAAGAAGATCGCACCGGAAACTGGGGATTTGCAGTTTATAATCCAGATGGCAGCGCGAAAAGCAACGATTTGAACTGCGTTCAATGCCATACGCCACTGCAAGCGCAAGACTATCTGTTTACTTACCAAAAACTCGTCGAATTCGTTAAGAAATAGACGGAAAGTATATTTCCAATCCGAGTTGGGTTACTGGCTACAATCCTCGTTAACTTAGCCTGTTAACCTGACCGGAAAATTTCCTGCAGTAAATTGCCGTTGAGCGCGCGGTCACGCAAAATCCACCATTGATCTAGCATCAAGTTAACACACATGTGAGCGAACGGTTTATTAGCCTATTGCTAATTTATCGTACGGGGAATGTATTTTTTGAGCTTGTAACCAAGATTTGATTATATTCATCCGCGATATTCCAATAACAGCTTTTTGTAAGCCCTATTTTTAAGAAAACAATCTGGAACTCTTTAAGAGGTTTCTGCAAAAGTATTTCTATATGATCGCCTAAAATCCCTAGGATCTTAGGTGCGACAATATGTCGCATTGTCTTTTATCCATATAGGAAATACTATCCCTTCCGAAGTTTTCTGCTGCTGTGTAAATATGTGCTTAGAGAGTGATTCTCATCAAGAAACGGATGTGAGGCACTTAGAAGCAAATTTTCTTGCAGATCGCTTCTTTCATCATATGTTTTTGCTTTGAAATTTACATATCGATACCTCGTGTATGGAGATGAAAAAAGTAGTTTTCTATTGCTAGTAAAAATTAAGAAGAAAAAGGGGAAATATTAAAATGAAACAAATTAAAGTTGCAGCACAAGCGGCTTTATCGATCGTGGCACTCGTTGGTTTTTCACATCATGCCTTAGCGCATACCCGACTAGCTACACCTATAGTAACGGAGGGAGTGAGAGTTGCTAATGATGTTGTCATTGGTCATGGATGTGGCGATGGAAGTTATGTCATTGCAAGTTCGGTGGTTTTTCCAGATGGACAGGATTCCACGCTCAAGGTAAATGGTGCTGTTGTTACCGATAAAGTGATTACTGATTATGTCAGTAATTATGGCAATTTATATCAAAAAGTCATGGATACTGGCACTTTCAAACAAGAAGATGAAAAACATGACGCATTGAGTAATACGGTAGGGTTCTACGTCAAAGACGGGAAAGTTCCTGCTTACTATACGGTTTATCTACCGTTCAGAGCGAGTGCACATACATTTGAACCGACATCTTGTACTGCAAGCGTTAAAGTGGTTATAGGAATTGCGGATATCTGCAAAGCTACGAGTGTTAGCGGTTTTTCTGAAACAACCGTGAATCTTTGGACGCCTGCCGTTGGGTCGGTGTTTGATGGCGTAGGCTTGCATGGATATGATTCTCCCGCAACATTAACGATTACCCGCGATCTGGTCAACAACCCACTACCAGAAGGTTGCTCTGCAGAAGGCGATGCGGTGGAATTGATTCCATCCAAAGCGCAAATGGACCGCGACATGCCGATTGTGGTCAAGGGTAAGCAATGGTGGCCAAAAAATTGATTTGTATTTGTTCTATATAGTGTTTCAGTTAGAGAGCAGATACATGATGGCTTCCCTGTCTGTTCTCTCTTTTTAAGAGGAACTTCATGATGATGAAATTGCAACGAAAGCATGTCCACTTGTCGTTATTCATGACCGTATCGTTAAATATGCTGGGAGCTACACAAGTTGCTCATGCAGAAAACAACGATGCTTCAATTCATTCAGGCGTGGCATTTAACAGCCTTGCATCCATACAGATCCAATGTTTTCCAGGTGAAAACGAGTTACCAGTCAATCAGGTTATTACTGACGAATTGACGCAGCAAGCCGCCTCTAAAGTAGCTGAAGAGCGTGTTGCCGCATTGTCTCAACTGGCAGCAGCAGTGCCTATTGATGTTGCTATTAGGCAAGAAATCATACAAAAAGCCTTGCAAGATGCGGATCCCCGTGTCAGGGGGCAAGCTGTTTATGTGTTGGCACAGCAAAATTGTGCGGACAGTATGTTATTGCTTGAACAAGCGCTTGATGACAGTGAACTTTCAGTACGCCTGATGGCGTTGGATGGCTTAATGGATAATGATCGCAGTATAGCCCTGTTGAAAAATGCGTTAAAGGATGATGAGCAAGCCGTTCGTGAACTCGCTGCGGTAAAGCTCGAGAGCTTCTCTCAAGCAACCGAAATAGTGAAATAGCGATACAACTAAAATAATTTTAGGAGATGGATATGAGATTTGTTTCAGTAAAAACGGTAGCTTCTTTAGTAACGGGTAGCGTCATTTTAACGCATTCGTTTTTTGCCTTGGCGCATAACCAAGCAGGTAGCTTTACCACTGGATTAGCAGCCGCCGTTGATTTTTATACCGTTTCGTGTACGGATGATGGCAATGGAGCGCCTTCCTATCTTGAAGCTCGCGTTAAAGATATGACGGCGAATTCATCTAAAGTGAACATTACCATTCAAAAAGGTACGACTAATTGTAATACTAACGCATGCGCACGATTTAGTCTGGATAGCACCGATAGTGACACTGGTTACAGTCCGCTTATCAAAGTGACGCAAGGCGCGGGAACCTACAATTTATATGTGTCTCATACGGCTGCGGGTACGGATAGCTACGATGTTGAACTACATTGCAAGACCGCTAGTGGTGTGCATACCGGAACCAGTTCTGCAACCCGGCAACAGCAATAGCAATTAGTATATTTATAAATCTGCGCGGTGGATCAATCTTTGGGCGATTTAAAGGTTGATTTACCGCAGTTAATCGTGGATGTGCGTATCCAGATTCCCTCAAAATTATTATAAAAAGGCTCTTAACAATGAAAACAAAGTTATCGATAAATTTGTTGGCCATTTTGCTGTTGATAGGAGGAGGCATTCAAACGGTTTTAGCGCATAATTCGTTTAAGGCGCCTCGCGTTAAAGAAGGACCAACATCGTGGAATGCGATTGTGTTTGGGCACGGATGCGGAGAAAATACCATTGTTGGAAGCTCTGTCGTTTTTCCTAATTTCTCCGAAAATCCTGCTTTACAGGTTTTCAATGCATCATCAGGGGCTTTTGAGGCGACAGAAGATACTATTGAAATGCTCTATGATACCGCCGCAGCACCTTTTAGCTATATCATTGATCGTTCCGTTTTTCCTGCAGGCGGTGTCAAAGTGAATGACTCCGATGAAGCTGTTGGTATGTGGGTCGGAGGTGGAGAAGGTGTTCCGCATAGCGGAAGTGGTGCAATCAAAGGATTTATTTCTGTGGGTTTCCAACCAGGCATTTTTGTCTCGGATTCATGCGCTGCGCAGGTACAGTTCGTATTACCAATGGCGGATGTTTGTAAAATAACGACCATCGGCGGTTTTAAAGATGGCGTTGTTAGTTTATGGATGCCAGATGGTGTTGATACCGAATATGTCATACCTGGTTCGAGTCATGGGGGTGAGCTGATTCTAACGGTAGAACGAAACTTAACTAGCAACAAACTCCCAGAGTCATGCAAAGAGCAAAAAATTTATAAAGTTGTACCAACAGCAAAGCAAATTAATACATATATGCCAGTAATTATTAATGGGAAAAGAGTTTGGCCGAGACAATAAATGTATTAATCGAGACCTTTGCAAAACCCGAATCCTTAATATGTAATATCAATAAAAACAGTAATCTGAGAATGTGCCGAAGGACTTTTGCAAAGGTCTCTAATTATATTGATTTGTAGATATTTCGTGGAATAGGAAGTATATGGATGGTATATTATTTGCCAATGCAAAAATGAGAAAAAATTTCTCCAAGTAAGTCATCGGCAGTGAATTCACCGGTGATTGAAGACAAAGCAAGTTGTGAAAGCCGGAGATCTTCTGCTAGAAGCTCTAGTTGTGATTCATGAGCTATGAATGTTCGAGCGCTATTGAGGTGTGCTTGTGCCATTGTCAGTGCTTCGAGATGACGCTGTCTAGCAGTAAATAAACCTTCAGTGCTATGTCGCCAGCCGGAAATTGCCAGGATTTCTTTGCGCAGTAAATCTATGCCCGCACCGGTCTTAGCGGATAAATTAACTGTTGTGCTATTGCTGTGCTGTTTGATCCTTGCAGATTCGTTGATTAAGTCAATTTTGTTGTGCACAGTAATTCGTGGAATATCTGCGGGTATCGAGTACATTGTTTCTGCTTCAGTAGAAGGCGACCGCTGACTGATATCCATTACCCAAACGATCATGTGGGCATTTTTTATCGCTGCATGTGTGCGTTCAATTCCTTTTCGTTCCACGATATCGCTGGTTTCTCTTAATCCTGCGGTATCAATAATGTGTATGGCGATACCTTCGATAGTGATTGTGCGTTCAATGACATCTCGAGTGGTTCCGGGGATTTCGGTTACAATGGCAACATCATCTTCAGCTAATTGATTGAGTAAGCTAGATTTGCCAACGTTTGGTTCGCCTGCCAAAACAATTCGAATACCTTCTTTGAGTATTTTTCCCTGCTGTGCAGTTTGGAATATTTGTTTAAATTGCGTATCGATTTGTCGCAATTTTTCTTCGATTGGCGATAGCGGTAGATCACCGATGTTATCTTCCGGGAAATTGATGGTAGCTTCAATGAACATTCGAAGCTCGGTAAGCATATTCACCAATCCTTCAATCTTTTTTGAGAAATCTCCACGTAAAGAATTGGTAGCACAACGAGCTGCTTCGTAAGTATTGGCTTCAATAAGATCAGCAACACTCTCGGCTTGAATTAAATCAATTTTATTGTTCAGATAAGCTCGTAGCGTGAACTCACCGGGTTGGGCCAAGCGTGCGCCAGCAATAAGGCACTGATTTAATAATAAGCTCTGTATTGCTGGACCACCATGGCCTTGTAACTCTAGAACATCTTCCCCAGTATATGAATAAGGCGCAGGGAAAAAGAGCGCGATGCCTTGGTCAATAACACGTCCTTCAGCATCCAAAAATGACTGGAGCATTGCTTGACGTGGTATTGGTGATTTGCCTAAGAGGGTTTTGCTGAAATCCTTTAAATCTGCTCCGGAAATACGAATCACCCCGATACCTCCCCGCCCAGGTGGTGTAGCGATTGCGGCGATAGTATCGGAGTTTGCCATATAAAGGACTGACTACCGTATTGAAACAACCGGTTCCGAAAAATAGACCGGAGCTTCGGTGTTTATTTTTTTCTTGATCGTTTACCGTGTGTGGGTTTGTTTTTGTTGCTATTCACCACTGTTTTTGGCTTCGGCGCAATTGATTCGGATTGATCCCCATCGTCTGCCGATGCCATACTGGCAAGATTATCCTCGTTCTTGTTGGCAGGAGCATTCAATGCGAGTTTCTCAGCTATGGGTGCCTCGGTTTTTTTATGTTTTTTATTCTTGTCTTTATTGGCATCTTCCGCTTTATTTTCATACATTCGCGTGATTTGCCATTGTTGCAAAATAGAAAGGATATTATTGCAAAGCGAATACAGTACTAATCCGGATGGGAAGAAGAAAAAGAATATACTGAATGCAATAGGCATAATTTGCATAACTTTTGCTTGAATCGGATCAGCCGGGGTAGGACTCAACTTGGATTGTATCCACATTGATATACCCATAATCAGTGGAAGCACATAGTATGGATCTGGTGTGGATAGGTCGTTAATCCATAAAGCGAAAGGTGCATTACGTAATTCCACCGCAGACATTAGCGTCCAGAACAAAGCAATAAACACCGGAATTTGAACCAGAATAGGTAGACAGCCACCCATTGGATTGATTTTTTCCTCTTTGTAGAATTCCATCATCACTTGATGCATACGTTGACGATCGCCTGCATATTGCTCTCGTATTTTCTGCAATCTGGGTGTGACCACCCTGAGTTTTGCCATTGAGCGATAACCAGCAGCAGATAATGGAAAGAACAATAGTTTGACTGTCAGCGTCAATAAAATAATGGCTACCCCCCAATTGTCAACCCAGGAGTGATAAAAGGAGAGTAATTTGAATAAAGGCTGTGCAAGTATTGTCAACCATCCATAATCTACTGTTAAATCCAAACCAGGCGCGAGCTCAGCCAGTTTCTCCTGCTCTTGTGGGCCGGCATAAAGAGACATAGAAATTTGTTTTGTTTGACCGGGCTCAATTGCGCCAACTGGTGCGATTACGCCCGCAGTGTACTGATTAAGTGCTAAATGTTTGGCATAGTATTCACGCGGTGATTGCTGAGTAGGCAGCCAAGCTGCGAGGAAATAGTGCTCCAGCATAGCGATCCATCCATTGTCAGCATTTGCCGGATACTCCGCTTTATTTTTGTCGAGATCAGAAAACTTTATTTTGATGAATTTATCTGCGTCGGTATACATCGCTGGGCCAGTATACGAATGGATCATCGTATTGGAACCACTGGGTTCGTTTGCGTCCCGAAGCATCTGGAAATAAGAAAAAGGAATAATCGTTTCATCGCTTTGATTGGTGATTTCAAATGCAACATCAATCACGTAATTATTACGATGAAAAGTAAAAATTTTGGCAACTTTAATGCCGTTCTCTTCTGGCGCTAGTAATTTTACTACTAACTTATCTTGGTCCGGTTCAAGTTGATAGTTGTTGTTTTCTGCGGTGTATTTGGTTTTATGGCTAGGGAGCTTGTCGCCTATAAGTCCTGACTGTGCAACATGAAACCGGGCTGTTTTGTCCAGCAATAACTCATAAGGCTTATCTTTGTCTTCGCTGGAGGGGTGTAGTAGTAAACCGAGTTGTCGTATATCCCCGCCAGCCGTGTCAATTTCTGCCACAACTGTATCTGTAGTGACTTTGATTTTCTCGCCTGTAGTAAATAAATTCGGAGTGATTGATGAACCAGCACCCTCAATACCTGAAGCAATTGACGATCTTTCAGTGTTTGATGCTAATCCGTCGCCAGGAACCGGTAGTGGATCATGGCGCTGATTGGATGAATCTGAGGTTGTACCCGACGTAATTTGTGTTGTCGGGGGATTAATTTCTCTTTGCCAGGCATCCCACAAGAATAGTAACGATGTGGAAAAAATGATAATGAGTAAAAGTTTTTTTGTTTCCATTGTTTATTTAATTCAGTGAGTTCTCGACATAGCGCACGTGCGATTGAAATCCTAATATTTTATATAAACATCGGCTTTCAATGACATAAGCAATTAATCTTGTTAAGTTTTAATGTTTTGTAATCGATTAATGGTTTGATAGCAATTGGAGACGAAGCAAGTACTAAGGTGCCACTTGATCATCGATTTTTCGAATATAATAATTTAATTTACCATATGACGGTAGACGGTAGTGCGACGCAGATTAAGGTATTGGCTCATACCCGCCTTTGCTCCAGGGATTGCATCGCAGTATACGCCAAACACTCAAGCGCGTTCCATGAAAAAAGCCATATTTTGTATAAGCTTCTATCACATATTGTGAACAAGATGGAGTAAAACGGCATGAAGGCGCGAACAAAGGACTTATGAAGTATTGATACAATCTAATGATTGTAATAATCAATCGTGACATTGCTGTAATTGAGCCATCAGTAAACGGGTTTCAGCCGTGAGTTGTAAGGATTCCTTCTTTGTAACTGGACGACGCAAGCGTATGACCCAATCCATTTTTACCCAAAAGCTTTTTTCACTGTAGCGATTATTGCGAAACGTTTCGCGAAGTAATCTTTTAATCCAATTGCGCTTAACAGCCAATCGCTCAATCTTTTTTGAAACTATTAAACCAAGCCGAGAATGCCTGAGGTGATTTGGTTTCGCGAAAACTTGAACCCAATTACCATTGAGCTGATATTCAGTGCCAATTAATGCAGTAAAGTCTGCTGATGCATGCAGTCTACAATTTCTAGGTAAGGAATTAATTTTCTGAAATGTAAGAAGATTGTCGCCGTCTGTTTGCCCTGTAAATTTTTTGATACTAAACACTTAATTTTGCACGCCCCTTAGCGCGACGAGCGCGAATAACGGCAGCACCGGCACGTGTTTTCATGCGAACTAGAAAACCGTGAGTACGTTTTCTTTTGGTGACTGAAGGCTGGTATGTCCGTTTCATTTTTACTCCACGTTAATTTGAATCTATAGAACCGACTATTACAACCTGTTTTAGGGGTATATGTCAATACCGATTGAGTGCTAAGTTATGGAATAAGGGAGGAAATATAAACATATTCGGTTAGCTGAATTCTTATTTTTTATAGAAAGCAATGATGAAATTCGAGTTAGTTGCTGGAACCAATGTTTTGTTAGAAAATTTAATTTTTTCTGGATTTTATTCCTCGCTTCTCGGGAGAGAAAATCAGCAACCTGAAGATTCTTAATGTCTCTTGCTACTTATGGTCGAATTAGATAGCTTTAATAGGTGAAATATAAGCAGCGACACGATTCAATTGATGATGAATTCACAAAATGAAGAAGTGAAAAAGCTCAGCGTGAGATTATAATGTTGGGTAACTAGAAAGGTATAAATTTATGAATGCCTTAGCAACAATAGGGTTGTTTTTCATTACTGCAATTGCTGAAATTCTAGGATGTTATCTGAGTTATCTTTGGCTAAGGAAAGATGCATCGGTTTGGTTATTACTTCCTGCGAGTGTTAGTCTGATCGTGTTTGCGTGGCTTTTAACACTTCATCCATATGAAGCCGGTAAGGCTTATGCTGCTTACGGTGGAATATATGTTGCTACTGCTTTGATTTGGTTGCTGGTTGTCGAAAAAGTAATTCCAGATAAATGGGATCTGATCGGTGCAAGTATTTCAATTCTTGGTATGGTCGTGATTGTTTTTGCACCGAGAAGTTAAATAGATTATTAGATTAGAAATGGTCTTCAAGATCGATTGATTTAAGAGCTTGGTAGTTTGAGCGGATAGTGCCTTGTTAGTAGGGGTATGATTTTAGTTATGAAATTGCTATTTTTTTCAATTGAGATTAAACTTCGGCAGCAGGGTTAAGTCAGGAATTTAAATAACAATAATAAAAAAGGAAGAATAATGACAGGACAACTTGCAGCAAGTGAAGAAGGTAGGAGCGGGCAGGATCGTCGGAGTGATACCTCTTTTTTTTGTCCCTTTCATTTGGGGATTAAATCTGGAAGTAGAGGCAGAGTTGGCGAACGGCGTTTAAATGGTAAAGAATGGAGTTATGTTGACTACTACCCTAACCATTTGCTATTTTGTATTGTTGCTATTTTGGTACTGAGTATTTTAGATGTTTATTTCACACTAAATATTTTGGCACGGGGTGGTGAAGAGCTAAATTGGTTTATGTTGGTTGTAATTGAAGAAAGCATTGAGAAGTTTATCAGCGTTAAGCTAGCACTGACCGGGCTAGCGCTTGTTTTTTTAACGATTCATCATAATGTGAAGTATTTCCAGAAGCTTCGTGTTCGGCATATTATTTATATAGTACTGACAGGTTATGTAGTTTTGATTGGATATGAAGCGCTGCTATTGAATTGGATTATCTGAAATCTCGCAAGGTGGCGCTTGATGCGAAGCGCTCCCTTGCAGAGGGATTACCGAGAAGTAAAGTAACTGGCAACGTTCCGCAGATCGTCAAGAACCAAAGTTCCAGCGGCTAGCTGTAAGCGAAGATAAGCCAGTAAGTGATTGTAGCGTGCTTCTGCTAAATCTTTCCGGGTTTCATGCAGTTGTTGTTGTGCATCTAATAAATTCAAATTGATTCTAATTCCGCCACGTATGCTTTTTTCTGTTGCGTTTACCAGTAATTCAGCCGATTTAACGCCAAGTTGCAAGGATTCGATTCTTTTTATACCGCTTTGTAAAAGATTGTATTGTTTTCGCAGCTCAACCATCACTTTGTCCCTTGCAGCATCTAATTCAGCTTCGGCGCGTGCATGGTTAGCTCTGGCTTGTGCTGTTAGCGCATTGACACGCCCACCTGAATAAAGTGGAATATTTACTTCTACGCCTGCGGCACCCAGTTGAAATTCGCGTCCGGCAGTAATTGGCGATCCTGAGAAATTGCGCGACAAGCTTGCCACCAGATCGATGCGAGGTGCGTGACCCGCTTGGCTTTTGTTGATTTCTTCTTTGCCGGAAGTTACTAGATGACGTTGTGTGACCAATTCAGCATTACGATCCATCGCTAAAGCATACCAACTATCGTAATCCTGTAACTGAATGGCGCGATAATTAAAAAGATCAGATAACTGATCGAGTTTTGTTATTTTTTGACCGATCAGTGTCTCAAGTTTTAGCTGTGCAACCGCTAAGTTATCTTGAGCTTCTATCAAGCGCGCTTGTGCAACGGCATGCTTTGACTGTGTTTCAAGCATGTCGGTAGTGGTACCTTCACCTTTTTCCAGCATTTTTTCATTGATACGCTTGAGTTCTTCTAAGGAGTCTAGTTGTGTTTCGGCAATTTTGAGGTGGTCTTGTGCTAGCAGCGTCTCTACATAAGCTTCTACTAAACGCACTACGAGTTGCTGGCCGTGTCCCGTAAATTTGGCGCGACTTGAATCGGCTTTCGCTTTTCCCTGACGGTAATTAGCTACAGCTTCCAAATTAATTAACGGTTGTCGTAATGTTAGCGTGGTAATCTGGCTATCGAACTGCATTGAAGTAAACTCGTGGATTCCCGTGCGCGGGTTAGGGTTCTGATAGCCAGCATTTTTGCTTTGTACGTGCGTAAACGATAAGTTCGGTAATAAATTCGCTAAACCAAGCTTCTCAACTTGTTGTCCAGCTTCATTTTCATGAATGGCTGAACGAAAAGTGGGGTCATGTTGCAATGCCGCTTCATAAGCTTCTAGCAGACTCATTGATTGTGTCGTGGTACTCATGCAAATAAATGCTAATGCTATTATGGCTGTACATGAATGTTTCAATATTTCCTTAGCGATTATCACGATTGTATTACTCTTCACTCATAGCTGAATGCAGCCGGTCCAATATCGGCTTAAATAAATAACTCATCAAAGATCGCTCGCCCGTTTTAATAAAAACATCAACCGGCATACCTGCTCTGATCTGTTGATCAGAAAGTATTTTCAATCCTTCTGCTGTTACTTTGGCTTTTATGGTGTAATAGGGGATTCCAGTGCGTTCATCGGTCAAACGGTCGGCAGATACTTGTGTGACCACTCCAGGGATATTCGGTGTTTTTTTCTGGTTTAAAGCGGAAAAAATCAAATCGACAGCTAAATCGATATGCACTTTGTCGATTAAATGAACTGGAACTTCTCCAGTAATAATCAGTACATCATCGCTAGGAACGATATCCATTAGTTTGAATCCTGGCGCAACGACGCCGCCCTTGGTAAATACATTTAATCCGACCACAGTACCATCGACAGGTGCTTTGACTTCAATATTGGCGAGCTCGAAATCTTGTCCGTTGAGTCGGCTGTTTAACGCTTCCGCTTCGCGTTTTATATCGGATAACTGTTGCCGGACGTCTTTTTGGTATTCTTGTTGTCGTTGAATACGGCGTTGTTCCAATTCGGTAATTTGACGCTGCGTTCGACCGATATTGCCAATGTCCGCGGATATTTCGCCGCTCAATTGAACAAATGTTTGCTCCAATTCTAAAACGCGATTGCGAGGTACAAAGCCTTCTTTGGAAAGCTCGCGCATGTTAATCAGCTGTTCTTCCAAGAACTTAGATTGCTGGCTTTTGCTGTTTTTGGATGCTTCAAGTCCGCGCAATTGTATTTTTAATCCGGAGATTCCTTCATCAAGCGCAGCAATTTCATGCCGTAGAGCCAGTTTTCGTGAGATAAATAATTGATTCTGAATGAGAATGTTATTGGCAACACGGGGATCATTTTGCTGTGATTGTAACTCGGAGGGAAAAAAAATTTCATTTTTGCCATCGCGCTCTGCTAACAGCCTCGCTTCCACAGCAAGCGCCGAATATAACTGAGCGCGAGTTATTTCAGCTTGTGCTTTGGTTTGAACATCATTCATGCGTACTAATACCTGACCTACCGCAACATGATCGCCTTCCTTGACTAAAATATTGTCAATGATGCCACCGGTTTGGTGCTGCACTGCTTGCAAATGACTAGCGACAGCAACAGTTCCAGAAACGGGTACGCCCTTTTCTAGCGGTGCAAATATAGCCCATAATACAAAACCACCAAAGCCTGCTAGTACGATCCACCAACCCAAGCGAGTATGTATCGTTTCATTAGTGTCTACCCAAGGTGTGCCCTCAACTGGGATGTCCTGAGTGGATATAGATTTGTTTTCAGCGATAAGCTTCATAATCATATCCAGTTAACGAAGGAATATTTTTTATCATACTTGATTGATTTGTAGCGTTAATTTGTTTGTTTCTCGGGCATTTTAGCATCGCTCTGTTGTTTTTCTGCTAATGCTGGTTTTGCTTGCTGTTGTTTGGTAAGTTCTTCAATAACTTGCTTGGTTGGGCCAAACATTTTTACCATGCCGTCTTGAAGTAGTAGCAACTTAGTGGTGATTCCTATGATACTGGTTCGATGAGTAATCAAAACAATAGTTTTGCCGCGTTTACGCAAATCAACTAATGCGTTTAATAGTGCTTGTTCGCCTATTTCATCCAAATTAGAATTGGGTTCATCCAGTACGATCAATGAGGGGTCATCATACATTGTGCGCGCTAATCCAATACGTTGTTTTTGTCCTCCCGAAAGCCCGGCACCACCCACTCCTAGCGTCGTATCATAGCCGTCAGGCATTTTTAGGATCATTTCATGAACGCCAGCACGTTGTGCGGCTAAAATAACTTTATCCGCATTGATTTCGCCAAAGCGAGCGATATTTTCAGATACGGTTCCAGCGAATAATTCGATATCTTGGGGTAGGTATCCAATATAAGGACCTAGCTCATCCTTATTCCATAAATAAACATCTGCGCCATCAAGTCTTACTTTTCCAGAGACAGCAGGCCAGACACCCACCAGTAAGCGTGCCAGGGTCGATTTGCCCGATCCACTTGGGCCAATTACACCAAGCGCTTCACCGGCATCTAAGGCAAAAGACAGCGATTTAATGACGGGCACCTTGCTGTTCGGTGGAATCGCAGTCACGCTTTCAACGGCAATAACACCCCGGGGCTTGGGTAATGGCATGCCTGCTTCACGTGCAGGGTTTTTCTCGAATAATTTGCTCAAGCGCTCATAAGCACTGCGGGCACTACCAATTTGTTTCCAGGTGCTAATCAATAGTTGTACGGGTGCGATGGCTCTACCCAATAAAATTGATCCGGCAATCATCATGCCTGGGGTAATTTCGTTTCCCAGTACCAATAGTGCACCAAATCCAAGCATGAGCGATTGTAACGTTACCGTAAATGCTTTTGATAGAGCGGTGACTATTCCGGATTTTTCACTGGCTTCTGCTTGTAGATTTAAAAAGCGACTATGCAATTTAAACCAGCGTGCTTGGATATTCGGCAACATGCCCATCGCTTCAATCACTTCCGCATTGCGTAGATTGTTGGATGCAATATTCGAAGATGCGATCGACATGGTGCTGGCGTCAGCCAACGGCTTATGTGATATTTTTTCGTTAATGTAGGCTAAAGTGATGAGTATGCTCGTACCGCATAGTGCAAAAACGCCTAAAGCGGGATGAAATATAAAAATGACAAATAAATAAATTGGAAACCAAGGTGCGTCGAATAGCGCAAATAAAGCGTTGCCGGTAAGAAATTGGCGTAAACTGGTTAAGTCATTTAAAGCTTGTCCAGCATTGCTATCGCCCATTTTTAAACTTTGCTCGAAAGCTGCAGTGTACACACGCTTATTGAGTTTCATGTCGAGTTTTGCACCAACTCGTATCAAAACAAAGCTACGTACAAATTCCAGTGCCCCCATAAAGACATAAGCACCAAGCATAATGAGCGTTAACATCAATAAGGTCATCTCGTTGCGGCTGGTCAATACACTGTCATAGAGCTGCAGCATATAAATCGCCGGCATAAGCATGAGTACATTGATTACAGCGCTAAAAACACCAATGTTGCGGAACGTTTTTTTAAAACCCGCTAGTACTTGTGCTATTTCATTTTGGGGTAATTTAAATTTCATTGATCAGTTAATATCAAAAGCAGAAATTTTCGAAGCAAAATAAATGACCATTATTAGCAAGCATTGCTGCATCGATACTTATCCAATTGAAAGATGAAGGTGTGCAGTATGTAGGATTGGCGGTCATTATAGTTCTTGTTTATGGATTTTGACTAGGCAAATCCTTCATTTCCAAAACAAATGGTTTCGGAGAAAAGTATAAATCACATTTTGCTTCTGAATGATCAAATATTAGGTCCTCATTCATTCTCGTTGCCATAGATGTATTCCAGTGCTGAAAGCGTGGCAAGCGTTTTAACAACCATACCGCAGCATAAAAAACCCAAAGTGGCAAAGTGATAATTCTGGGTGTAATATTTAATGCAACAAATATCCGTTCTATCATTTGGCGATAACTTAATGTTTCATCCCCCGTTATATTATAGGAGAGATTGCTTAAACTACGCTTCCATAGTGCTAAAAGACATGCCGTAGCGACATCGTTACTATGTATAGGTTGCCTTAGGCCACTTGCTTTACCCAATATGGGGAAGAAGCCATAGCGATGGATAAAGCGTGTGATTTCTGCAACATTTTTATCTTGCCCGTAACCGTATATTAATGTCGGACGCAATATAATCCATTCTATTTTATTCAAATTTGCCCATGATTCTAACAATGCTTCACCGTCGGCGAGTTTTTGTGCGATTACTTGCTCGTTCAAATCGGAAGAATTTTGTTTAGTGAAACGACTGGTTGACGATAATACGACTATTCTCTGAGGTTTGAATGTTAATAAAAAATCGAAATACCCCGGTAATACCCAGATAGGAGCAACGAATATCCAGAAAAGAATTTTTTTTATATCACGATCGGTTTCTTTCTGCGCTGCCGGGGGAAGTTGCTGCCAAGTGACATAGGGTTGATTTTGATTGGTTAGTAATCGGCGAGAAAAAGCTGTAATGTGATGCTTCTGTGCTATCCCTTGCTGTATTAAGCATTGACCTACTAGGCTAGTGGCGCCTATGATTCCGATGGATTGAGTTGTCATAGCCACAATTTTATACGCTTGTAGTATTGTTTGACTGTGTGAAAAATCACCGACATACCAAAGCGAAACCATACAGCAAGAGTGATCAATCCCATCAAAATACCTGCATGTTGATGCCGGAAAAATTTTTGATAAAAATGCAGCATGCCTTTGTGCTTGTGCCAAGCAACGAAAAGCGGTCGTGCATGGCTGCAAGCCCCTTGAAAATGCGTAACCGGGGCATCGGGGACAAAAACAATTTTCCAATATTTCTGTTGGAAGCGCATGCACCAATCCAAATCTTCGCAATGTAAAAAGTAATTTTCGTCCCAATGACCGACATCATTAATGGCATCGGATCTTACTAACATCAAGGCACCTGAAATTGCTTCCACTTCAATTGGCTTGTCGGGCAGGGGTTGTTTGTTGAGGTGAAAATCAAAAAACAATTTCGGCCAAAACTTTGCTAAACGATGCAACCCAAAAGCGCGAACGAATGCGCGCCAGGGAGTAGGAATGGCCCTGCGTCCCCCTCCCTGTTCCGTGCCATCTGGATTCGTCAGGTAGCCACCCACCATACCGATACTTGCATCGGATTCCATGACTTCCATCATGCGGTGTAGTGACTGCTCACCCAAGATACAATCCGGGTTGAGAAAAAGAATATAAGGCTGCGTGGATGCAGATAATCCAGTGTTGCAACCGGCAGCAAAACCGGTATTGCTATTGAGGCGAATAATCTGGAGATGTTGTTCTTTGGGAAGTCGAGTTTCAAGTTCCAATAAACTTGAATCGCATGAGGCATTATCGACAACAATGAGTTGTTGTACTTGGTTGAGTGTAGCCAAAACACAGTTTGCTAGAAACGAGCCAGCATTATAATTGACAATAATGACTGAGACTGGTTGTTGGGTATCCATATAATCTAATGAAAATTAGGATAAAAATCTTACAGTTTTCCAGAAATTCCGCGTAATCCGTGTGTGATTCCTTTTATCATCATTTTCAGATTGACTACACGATTCGGAGAAAAAATAGAAAAAAAGAATAGCAGATAAAATATTCGTAAACGATCAGCATTTTTCCAAGTCTTCGGTATATTGGTGCGCCGCCAAAGCAATACGCTGTTTCGGAACATATAATAGTAACGAAATGGTTGGTGACAAGAAATGCTTCGCCAACGTTTCCACCAAACTCTAATTTGTCGATCTCCTAAGGTATGAAACATCATTGCATTACAAATGCCGTAAATTTCAAATCCTTTAGACTGCGCGCGCAAGCACCATTCGGTATCGATATGATCAATGAACAGTGTTTCATCCATATTGCCTATTATATTCAATGCATTAAGTGATATCAGACTGCCGGATGAAATCAAGAAACTCACGTGAACATATTCATATGAATGAGCGCAGGTTACTCGTTCAAGCCCTTTTGAAGTGATGCGGATAAACTCAGATATATTGGTTGTACCTGGAGAATAATAGCGTGGCCCAACTGCAGCGATCAGTTTTCCTTCTTTTTCGAGAGAAATAAATGCATTGTGTAGTCTTTCTAACATATCATGTTGTGGAATACTATCGTGATCCAACAGCAATACGAATT
The DNA here is from genome assembly GCF_022836435.1 of Nitrosomonas sp. PY1. Taxonomy (NCBI): domain Bacteria; kingdom Pseudomonadati; phylum Pseudomonadota; class Betaproteobacteria; order Nitrosomonadales; family Nitrosomonadaceae; genus Nitrosomonas; species Nitrosomonas sp. PY1. The sequence goes on from NZ_BQXC01000001.1 coordinate 213,658, forward strand.
TCGCTTTTAGTTGAAGTGCAAGTGCTATTCCATGATTATACGCAGCACCAAGGCCATAATTCTGCTTGAGTGCTAGTAGTTTGACTTTGTTAATCTCGGTTTCAGTTAATGTGTGTAGACTGGATTCAATGCTAGTATTCGAAGCATTATCGACAATAACAATTGTTTCAACTTGAGAGGCCAGTGTTTTTATTGTTGAGCAAAGTGTACAGTCATCGGGATTATAGGTGACGATTATCGGAATAATATCAATATATAATGTATTCAAAGTTTATATTGATGCATACTTTATAGGATTATAGGAAAAGCGCAGATTTAATTATATTGCATTCAACAAAGGAGATGCATAATAAGAAATCTAATTATTTCCTAAATTTGGTGTTCAACTGTGCATTACTAAGAAATTTAGTTCGAGGCAAATCTGCTAATGAGAAATCTTCGCGATCAAGTGTCAAATTAGGGTTGTAAGCTGGGTCATGATAAATAGCAGTCTGCCATTTCATTTGCATATATTTTACCTCTTTAGAAAACCGTTCTTGTTTCTTTGGTGTATTTTCGTAACCTCTTGTTGCTGATTCATGATGATACAATTCTGCAAATGGTGTCCAAATATTACTATAGCCTGCTTCTTGAACTCGCAAACAGAAATCGATGTCATTAAATGCGATCTGTAAATCAGTTTCATTCAATCCGCCTACTGCGTCAAAAATAAATTTACGAATAACTAAACACGCTGCTGTTACTGCCGAAAAATTTTGAGTTAGTCTAGCGCGACAAAAGTACCCATATTCGTTCCGAGGCAAGTATTTGTGTGAATGTGCTGCAACACCGCCTATTCCTATAATTACGCCACCATGTTGGAGAGTATCATTAGGATACCAAAGTTTTGCTCCGACAGCTCCCGTATCGGGTTGTAGTGCAATTGAAACCATTTCTGATAACCATTCAGGTGAAATAACTTCTAAGTCATTATTAAGAAGCCCTAATATTTCGCCATTCGCTACTTTTACAGCTTCGTTGTTTAATGCAGAGTAGTTGAATGGGCGGTCGTCCTTAACAATGGAGATATTATCATTTTCGTCGCTGAGTTTTTGTAAGTAGTGAATTGTCTCTTTGTCGTCGGAGTCGTTATCGATGATTAAGATTTCATAGTTTTTATATGTGGTTTTTTCTAAAATGCTTTCTACGCATTGACTTAGTAAAGAAAATCCGTTTTTGGTTGGAATAATTAGAGAAACTAGTGGTAGTGTTGAAGGCAGGGAATAATGTATTCGATATCCAAAACCAATATATTCAGCTGTTGCGGAGATTTTTTGTCTTTCGAAATGATTATTTAATGCTTTTTCTCCGGATAAAATAGCATAAGGTTTTGTATGACTAGAAAAAGCGGTGCTCTTATTATGCATTCTCCAGTGATAGAGTATTCTGGGAATATGATGGACTCTTTTAAAATCAATGTATTCTAGGTATCGTAAGATTAAGTCATAGTCTTGTGAGCCTTCTAATCCGATTTTAAATCCACTTATTTTCTTTAAGATATCTCTCCGGAATACACTTAGATGACAGATAAAATTTTGGGAATAGAATAACTGCTTATTCCAATCAGGCTTAAAGTAAGGGGCCAATCTTTTGCCTTGTTCATTAATCTTGTCTTCATCGGAATAAATCAATTGGATATCTGGTTTATTTTGTAGCGCATCAACGATCCAAAATAATGCATGCTCACTTAACAAGTCATCGTGATCTAATAACGCGACCCACTCTCCTGTTGCTAACTGCAAAGCACTGTTGGATGCTGCAGATATATGGCCATTTTGCGCGCGGTATACTACTTTAATACGTGATTCCTGCCGTTCAAATTGTTGCAAAACTTTATGAATGGAACTGTCCGTTGATGCGTCATCTGCAATACATAATTCCCAGTGAGGATAAATTTGTTTGCGAACCGACTCGATCGCTTCAGTAAGCCACTTTATATTCGGATTATAGGTCGGCATGATGATTGATATCAATGGCTTGTGTGAAAATGCTTCGCTGCGACTTTGCATTTTGTTTCGCAATTCGTTTGTCAAATGATCATATTTTTCGATCCAGTGTTGATAAAGATCTGAATCACTGAGAGTCAATGTGCGCGAAAATTGACTAGCCAAGCTCGATAAGCCATCTTGTTTGACAGTCAAATATACTTTTCGGGAAAGTGCTTTGAACCCACCGTGACTGGCGGCCAATCTTCGAATTTTTCGATAGCTTGAATGCAATGTGCGGTAATGCAATACCAACCAGCGCATAGGCTGCGTAATTCTCCAACTGGTTGAATTCATTATTTCTTGTATCGTATCATTTTGGCTTAATACCGAGCGATCTCGTTCTGTAATGATATGTTTGAGCTCTTTGATTAGTTCCTGAAGTTCGTCGATCTGTTGTTTGTGTTGCATCAGTTGCTGTTTCTGTTTCTGCTCTGCTTCTTTTAACTGTTCTTCGGTTTTTTTTAATTGCTCATCTTTTACTTGATTGGAGAGTATCACAGTAATCAAATTACTTATTTGATTACTATTAAGTCGTGGAAGCCATTTTTGGTAAATTTTTTGGGTTGCTGCTTCAATGAGCTTATTATCTGTATGAACCTGTGAGCCAAAGTAAGGATTAATTCGATAAACAGCTGTTGTATTATCAACATATAAAAAGTCTGTGAACATAGATGCTTGTATCCAAAAATCCCAGTCTTCATAAACATCCAATTTTTCATCAATTGCGCAACCGATATTGAGTAATTCTTTGGAGAATAATGCGGTATGAATGGGAATATAATTTTCAGCTAAGAGTCGAATTGCATCAAAAGACTGGCCAAAAGTTTTAGGCATTCGCTTATTATTTTCATCTACGCATATTGCGCCACTGTATACAACCTTAATGTGTGGATGTAATTCGATTACACGAACCAGGTTTTCGATGTGATCAGCGGTAAACCAATCATCATCATCTAAAAAAATCAGATATTTTCCCTGTGCGGCTTCAAGTCCAATATTGGCTGCACAGCTGCGAGTGATCAATCCGTCACTTGCGATAAGTCGAATCGGAAATCCCCCGCACCATTCACCGACCCCTCGATGATCAGCGCCTTTGGCATTGACGATGACTATTTCAATATTCGAATAAGTCTGTAAGGCAACGGAATCTAATGCATCTGATAACGTATCGCGATTCATGCTACGAATGATAACGCTGACTAGCGGCACGTCGTTGCTATCCAGCACGAGCCCCAGGGTTTTCTGACGTGTGTGTTCAGACTGATAAAGTTTGAGCGGATCATTAGCCAATTCCTCGGCTGAGATCAGCATGTAAGCTTCTGCCGCTGTTACGCTGGCGGGTAAGGTATATGTGCGATAGCGATTCAGTGCGGCAATGTGTAAATCATAACTTTGCTTGGCGATTTGTGATGTAAAGCATGACATCGCGGCTGCTTTTCGTTCCGCTAAGTCGCTGATATCGAGTAATTGGTTGGGGTGTAGCGGCACGCCTACTTCGTAAAGTGCAATTTGCATGGATTTCCCAACTCTTCGTACGGCTTCGACTACCGCCATACCGATAATTCGATGATCCGGATGCACTTCGAAAACCGATGGTGCATAAATCAGGTCTGCTTTGCTACTCTGAATTGTTTCTAGAATTTCTTGGACGAACTTTTCGTTGTAACCTATCTTGCGGTCAGGATATTGCCAAAAAATAGGCTTGCCATATCCGAGTATATGAGCGGCAGCAATGCTTTCTTGTTGTCGCTGTAGCACATAATCATCAGCCGATGTTTTTGCATCTAAATTGAATGCACCATCCGTAACGATAATGACAGTAACTGGGATGCCTTGCGCGACATGGCGCATGATGGTTCCACCACAACCGAATACTTCATCGTCTGGATGTGGGGCGAAAACCAGAGCGTTCGTGCAAGGAAGGTGTGCGACAGCTTGGTAGGGTATGAGCAAATTTTCCAAAAAAGTCTCGGCTAAGAACGTAAGTAAATAACACTGAAAATAAACGATTCAGTTTGCTGGCTTGTGATTTTAGCGTAAATAGTTTTTTGTGTTGATAGTATCTGTGGTGGATACGAGGATGGTCGATTTTATCTAAAATCCATATCGCCACCCATCAGCCACCAGTGATTTTTTAGTAATTCTGTAGTAGGACCATCGCACCATATACTGGTTGGTATTTTAATGCCGATTGCTTGCTGAGTTGCTTGAGTGCGCGAGAAATACTCAGTGAAGTTTTCAGTGATGCGGCAAAATAACCGAGATGCTTTGTTTAAAGCAGCTAATCTTTTTGCCTGAGTGACGAGTAATGGAATTTCAGTGATAGATGCGATTAGATCGATTAGTTCGCATTCATCATTCTCGTATCGCAAGACCAGTACTCCTCGCGGATTCCGTGTTAATCGGTTTTTTATCAAAATGATTTGATATCGTTGTGTGGGGTGATTGAGATAGCGTTGTTGTATATAGGGCCAGTCACGCAAGCCAATGATCGATGTTTGCATATCGGCAACCATATTCTGCCAACATTTATTAACAGCTTTGATGTTAGTTTTGGTCGGAAGATCAATGAGTTTTAGATGCGTTTGAATGAGCGGCGAGCGTAGTTGAGGTTTCCATGATAACTCGACCATTTCACCTACTTCTCCATATAACCCCAACCGCTCAGCAACTTTCATCGCACGTTGGTTGGGGAAGCCAAAGCCGAGGAGATAGCGTTTGCCGTAGCCGATATAATGCTCCAGGAAGGTTGCCGCCATCATATAGAAGAGGCCTTTGCGAGCCAAAGAGCTTTGCTCTTTGGCCTCGACCATTACATCTCCAATTTGAACGGCATTTTCATGCTTGCCAAAAAATAAAATGCTGCGACCGATGCCACCGTAATGCGCGACCAATCTATTTTCACGCCAGATGCCCAATGCTCGGCTATTTTCTGTAGCGTATTTCCATTGCCATAATTCAATAGGCATTTCGTGGTGGAAGATTCGCCGAAATAATTCTTGCATGTGCGTGCTGTGTTCGTTTTCCAAAAATTGTAGCCGCCATCTTGGTATATCTTTCTTGCGAAAGTGTAGTAGTGCGTAACCATACTGTCCGTTGCGATATTTCTCACGGTGTAGGCGGTTGGAATGATCGAGCTGATCAAGCTGCGCAGTACTCACGTCAAGGTTATGGAGCAAATGCTGTCGGTGTGTATGAATGGCTTGTAACCAATAATCGAGAGTGGGAGCAGCCATTTGCGACAAATTGCTATGCTCGAGTAATTCAAACCCTAACCTTGTTGCTAATGCGATGATGTCATCAATTCCATGTAAATTGCTCGGTTCGCTAGCCTGATGCTTGAACGTGAATTCATCCAAAATGATTAAGTCACCCATTGGTTGAAGCAACTCAAGCGCTTTGTTAAAGATTGTCAATGGATTAATATGCTGAGAAGACTCTTGCAACAGAATGACATCGAAGCTCTCAAGCTCGGCGCTAAAAGTTTCAAGTGAATGGAGACTGACCGAGGCTTCCGCCCCCAGTGATTGGCGAACATAATCGACTTGTATAGTATTGGGTGTGATTCCAAATACATCGTAGCCTTTTTGCAGAAGTTGCGAATAAGTCTTGCCAAAACCTATCCCGATTTCTAGGATACGGCATGGAGGCGGTGGCAATTTTGATATGAGTAGATCAGTGGAATATTGCTGCGCCTCTTTCAGGCTGGTTTGGGCATTCTGGAATAAACCATAGTGCAAGTATTCAGCTTGGCCTTCTTGTAGTAACAAGGCTTTCGCATAAACATTCAGCGGGAAAGCTAATTTCTTGAAGGGAAGCTCTAATGTATCTGTCATTGGCTCAGCAGCATAATCGGTTTGCAAACCGTGTTGTGTATATGGAGTGATGGAGGCCAATCGGCATGATCAAGATAAATTATTATTGATTGTTTACCCATTGATGGGGGATTGAAAAGTATCCTTGCAAGCGCCCCGTTTGGTCGATTTGTAAAATATCAGCGCCTTCTACAAAATCATAGATATGGATACCACGTTCACATAACAAGTATGCGTTAATCAGATATTCGCCTTTGAGTAATGGTAATTGATTCAAGTTCAGCGATACTTTCGCAAAACCTGTCGATGTACGCTGGATGGTAAATTGGTCTTCCCAGGTTGCCGCGCTAGTGATAGTGCGCCCGTCTTTTGTTTGAATCGTAACGCCTACCGTTGGGCATGGCAAAGCAGGATCTGAGGCAAAACTGATGTGCAAAGTAATGTCGGATTTCTCATGTGTAATAATTCCCCGCTGAGTGGAGAGTGGGTCAAGTTGCAAGCTGACTTTTTTTAAATGTGCGCTACCCAATGGAGATCTGACAATTGATTCGGGAGGTTTAGTATCGATAACCGGCATTTCAGTATTGGAAGCTTTTTTATCCAGGAAAGTTTGGTAAGTTGATACAACTTTGGCTGAATCGTCATCCATCATGATTTTACCTTTATCAATCCAGATTGCACGGGAGCAGAGCGATTCCACTTGAAATAACGAGTGCGAGCAAAATAGAATGGTTTTTCCTGCGTCACACATTTCCATGATGCGCATGAACGATTTGCGTGCAAAAGCGCCATCTCCCACTGACAATGCTTCATCGATCACCAAAATATCGGGATTGACGCTAATGGCAATCGAAAAAGCTAATCGCACATACATGCCACTGGAATAAGTTTTGACAGGCTGATCAATGAAATCACGTACACCGGAAAAATCGATGATGCTTTCAATTTTTTCGCCGATTTCGGTTTGTGTGAGCCCTAAGATAGCGGCATTCATATAAATATTTTCGCGTCCTGTAAATTCTGGATTGAAACCAGCGCCCAATTCGAGTAAGGCGGCGATGCGACCATCTACAAAAATGCTGCCTTGTGTCGGCGTGAGCGTTCCGCAAATTAATTGCAGTAGCGTGGATTTACCGGAACCATTTTGTCCTACGATACCAATCACTTCACCCTTATGAACAGATAGATTAATGTCGCGTAAAGCCCATAACTCACGGTAGTATTGGCGAATACCAAGCCAGCGATGTGGCCATAAAAACTGCTTAAGTCGGTCTTTTGGATGATTGTAGAGCGAATAGCACTTGGAAAGCTGTTTTACCGTAATAGCTTCACGTCTACTGAAAGCATCGCTAGAGAACATCGGCGAAACCTTTGCGTGTCTTTTCAAACCAAATGAAACCGATTTGTGCAACGGCCAGAGCAATTACCGAATAGATTGCCAAACCCTGCCAATCAGGTAAATGGCCCAATAAGGCTACTGCGCGCAATTGCTCAATAATAAAGCTCAGTGGATTCAAAAATAAATAGTCGCGAAGCGATTCCGGCAAAGCCGCAGCGGGATAAAACACAGGACTCAGAAAAAGTAGCATAGTCAAAAGTAGACCAATGAATTGACCGATATCGCGTACAAAAACCCCCGTTGCTGCCAGAAACCACGAAATGCCGATTGTCAAGAATACAAATGGCAAGAGAACGACCGGTATGAATAATACGGTCCAATGGATCGAATGGTTGACCAATAACAGAGCGAGCAATAATACCGATAAACTGATAATCGCATGAAAAAGCGTCGAGCCGAGATTGATCCAGGCCAGGATTTCCAACGGAAAGATAATTTTTTTTACATAATTAATATTTGCTAGAACTAAGCCTGGAGCGCGTGAAAGGCATTCAGAGAAAATGTTATACACGATTAAGCCAGAAAAAAGTAATAACGCAAAAGAGAACTTGTCATCTTCGAATCTATTTTCTTGATCTAGGCGCACTTTAAATACGAAACCGAATATAAACGTATATACCGCCAGCATCAAAATAGGATTGATTACTGCCCACAACAATCCGAGGAGCGATCCACGATAGCGACTTGCAATTTCCCGTTTGGTTAATTGCAGTATGAGTGTCTGATGTTTTTTTAAGCTGCGAAAGAAAGTGACAGAAGGAATAATGAGCGAAGTAGATGCTTGCACAATAGCAGTAGGGATAAAAATCAAGCCCTAGATTATAGCCGAGATACTAAAGAAGTCGCTACGTTTACGCTTAAAATTACTGATAATTTGTAAAAAGAGGCAAAAATTGTAAGTAATCCGAGAATAACACTAAGAATCCCTTTCATATCGCCTTTTAAACTAGGCCTGAGCACGGGCAGAATCTCTCCCGTCGTGCTTGTTGTCGTTTTGCGACAGTTTTTGATGGAAACTTTGTTTATTCACTTGCAATGCACTGAGCTTTTGTGCAGAATGATAATTAGCTTGGCTTGCTTTTGTATCATTCTCCCGACGTAAGTGCTGGTATTTTTTGCATTGGCATTAGGAAGATTAGAGACCAAAGTGAATGACTTGCAAGTGGTTTGCTTATTTCGTTTCTTAATTTATATTGAGGGGGATCTTCATGGCAACTATAACTCCAGAACAACGTAGTGAAATTTTAAAAGTTGTTGTAGGCTTATTTAATGCAGCACCAGGCGGTATCTATATGGATGACTTGGCAGCTGCTGTCGAAGGGGGAATGAGCATTCCAGAATTGGCTGACAATACAGCTGCCAATCCTATTTTTACTAATGGACCGCTGGCCGGAAAAGTCACGGTTAACGATCAAGTTGGTTTGCTGATGAGTAACTTTGGGTTGATGGCAAACAACGACCCAGCAAGCGCGGGTTTTCAAGCTGCTGAGTTTTTCAAATCAAACCTGGAAGCAGGTGTTGGTTTTGGGGCAATAGTAACCGCAGCCGCGGCTTACCTGAGTTCTGACACAGTTCCTGCGGCGTTTCAAACGACCAAAAATCTGTTTTTGAATAAAGTAGCGGTAGCGGAAGATTATTCTTTGCAAAGCAATGCCACGGACCTCAATACTTTACAAAATGCACTAAGTCAGGTTAAAGGTGACCATCTTTATACGGCTGTTGAAGCGCAGCAAATAGCGAATAATGCCAGTGCAACTAGTTTTGCGTTGACCGACGGCAATGATATTGTCCAAGGCACGGCTGCCAACGATATCATATTTGGTGACCCGTCGTCGAATCCAGCTACCATGACTGCAGGAGATATAATCGACGGTGGTTCTGGCTATAATATATTAAAAGTACTTGGAACTTTAAGTGGGGCAGGCGATTTACCAGGAACCATAACCGGTGTTCAGGAATTCCAAATAGCACAGATGGCTAACGCTGACCTTAATCTCGAGGCTTATACGAAAGCAGCGACAGGATTGACCAGGGTTGTGATTTCGGATGCTTCATTGTTGGATGGTAAAACTATTACGACGACTGCCGGACAATCGTTGAGTTTGGCTACAGCTGGTGGTTTAGAGACGGCTGGTCTAGTGACTTGGGCAGGTTCGGCCACCGATACCAGTTTGAATCTGACGCTCAATGGCTATCAAGGTGTTACATCAGTGCCAGAAAGTCTGGAAGTCACAGGCGCTAAAGCGACTAGTTTAAATATTGAGTCAGCAGGAACGTCGAATATGGTTGATGACTTAATCTTGGATACGCTAATCAAAACCTTGACCATTAGCGGAGGCCAGGATTTTGAGGTGGCTAATGATGTAACGGGTACGGCTCTCGAAACGATCAATGCAGCGGCGGCTACGGGCAGTGTCGATATTTCTGTTACAGCAGCGAAAAACGCTGCATTCGCGTTTACCGGCGGCGCTGGTGACGATAGTCTAACCTTTGCTGCAGGACGTCTTGGTGATTTGACCTCAGGTTCGCAATTGAATGGTGGTGAAGGAAATGACGCACTTATTCTTTCTGAAACCGCAGCATTAACTCCTGCGCAGATTGCTACAATAAATGCAACCCAAGGGTTCGAAACTCTTGGTTTTGCAGCAAGTGGTTCTGGTGCGGATATTTCTACAATCACTAATACCGGTATTACAGGATTTAAAGTTGTTAATGGAGCTGCAACGACGTTTACCAATGCATTGAATACATCTGAGTTTATTATCGATAATTCTGCGGGTGCTGGTACGATTGCGATCGGTAATAAAGTGGGAAATGATACTACTAACGTCACTATTGATTCTGGCGCTGCAACAACTCCACAAACAGTAGTCGCTTTGAATTTTACTGGAATCACCAAAGTGAATTTGACTTCGAGTGGAAGTGCAGGAAATACGATTACTACTTTTGGTAATGTCGAGAACTCCACGATAACGGTGGATGGTAACGCGGATTTGACCTTTGGACTAGCAGTCGCCACTACTACCGGTAGTAAAATCGATGCGAGCGCTCTAACGGGTGTTTTGGATGTAACAGGTAGCGCTAAAAATGACATTATAATCGGTGGCAGTGGTGACGACATTATTAATGGAGATGATGGCTCTGATACACTGACAGGTGGAGCAGGTAATGATGAGTTCGATGTCAGTGGTGTTACACTTGCTGCAAATGTTTTCACAACTATCGCAGATTTTACCAGCGGTGATAGTATATTTTTCACAGCTGCCACAGGAACTCCTACCGAGATTAATTTAGCGTCCGCAACAAGTGAAGCTGATGCTTTAAACCTACTTGCGGCTGGTGGTGCTGGAAATTCCGTTACCTGGGGTGATTATGGTGGAAATACTTATGTCGTAAATAATGCCGGTGCGGGTGCTACATTTGATGCAGCGGCGGATCAACTTGTGAAGTTGACGGGAACAGTAGATCTATCGGCTGCAACAATCACAGCAAATGAGTTGGTTCTGGGTTAAAAGATGGTAAAAAGATAATTTTGCTGTAGTAATAATCAAATAAAAACTCACGCTTGTATTATACAAGCGTGAGTTTTTTCATTAAAAAATAAAAAGCCTTAAGAAGTTATTCTTAACATAGATTGCTGTATTTGATAAAGTGCGTGCCGTGGATTCTCAGCGAGCGTAATCGGCCGACCAACTACCAGATAATCAGAGCCATTTTGAATCGCTTGTTGCGGTGTTGTAATTCTTTCTTGATCGTCGGTTCTTGTATTATCCGGTAAACGAATTCCTGGCGTTACTAAGCAAAAATTTTTACCAAGTTCTTTACGCAGTGAAGGAGCTTCCTGTGCGGAGCAAACGACGCCATCCAATCCGCAGTCTTGCGTCAAATGAGCGAGCTTCAATACGAGTTGTTGCGGTGTATCGGAAAAACCAATTTCGTGCAAATCAAATTCGTTCATGCTAGTCAGTACAGTCACCGCAATTAACCGAGTGGAATGCGCTGGAACAGCTTCTCGTGCAGCAATTAGCATTTTTTTTCCGCCCGATGCGTGCACGTTGATCATCCAAACGCCGAGATTGCAAGCGACCTTACAGGCTTTCGCAACAGTGGCAGGAATATCGTGAAACTTTAAATCCAGGAAAATCTCGTATCCATCGCGAATCAATTTTTCGATGATCGAAGGGCCTGCTGCAGTAAATAATTCCTTGCCGACTTTTAACCGGCATAATTGCGGAGATAATTTCTTCGATAGGCTTAGGGCGCTTTCCGCATGATCGAAATCTAATGCGACGATAATACGAGGTTCGTTCACATCAAGAGCTTAATGATAAGATAAACAATAAGGAGCTATTTCTCTGAGCGGAAACGGCAGTACGTAAATATGATGGTGATAAAAATACCTAGTGCGAAAAAAGCTAACATGACAGCACTCAAGGGGAGTTCAATCGATTGGTTCAAGTAATATTGTAGTACCACAGGCTGAGAATTTTGCGAAGCAAAAACAGCCAATATTGCAAAAACAGAAATTCGTAGAAACCATATAATCATTTTCATCATAATGAGATTTATCCATTAATGTAGTTAATTGTACTCATGCTTTTATGACTTATTTTTATATGATTTTCAACGTAACCGTTGATCGATCAAATCAATCTGCATAAACATCCGCCATTGAGTCAATCTAGCTAAAATAAGTCTTATAAGGAGGAGACTGGTTATTTTTTTTCCTTGTAGTCGACTCGCTCGCGCATTTCCTTTCCAGCTTTAAAATGAGGCACGTATTTTTCAGGTACTTTCACTTTATCACCGGACTTCGGATTCCGCCCGACGCGGGGCGGGCGGTAATTTAAATCAAAGCTGCCAAATCCACGAATTTCAATGCGCTGCCCTTTAGCTAGGCTTTTGGACATGGCATCAATAATCGTTTTAACGGAAAGCTCTGCATCTTTTGCGACTAATTGCGGAAAACGGGCAGCAAGACGCGCAATTAATTCAGATTTCGTCATGAATTTTTTCCTTATTGTTCGGTATTTTTGCTGTCCATCTTAGCTTTGAGTAATGCACCTAAGCTTGTGGTTCCAGCATTTGTAGGTGCTGTTTTAATTTTCTGTAAAGCGCTGGTTTCATCCGATTTGTCCTTGGCTTTGATGGAAAGATTAATTGTACGGTTCTTGCGATCAATGTTGATGATCATGGTTTCAACCTTGTCGCCTTCTTTCAGGTGCGTGCGAATATCTTCAACGCGATCACGAGTAACCTCTGAGGCACGCAAGTAACCATCGACGTCATTATTCAATGCAATGACTGCGCCCTTGGCATCAATTGATTTTACCGTGCCGCTGATGATGCTATTTTTATCATATTGTGTGACAAAGGCGGTAAATGGATCGCCTTCCATTTGTTTGATGCCAAGGGAAATGCGCTCACGTTCAACGTCGATCGATAAGATGATCGCTTCAACCTCATCGCCTTTTTTGTAGTTTAAAACAGCTTCTTCACCCGACTGATTCCAGGAAAGATCGGACAAATGCACTAGCCCATCAATGTTGCCGGGAAGTCCAATGAAAACTCCAAAATCAGTAATAGATTTGATCTGACCGCTAACCTTGTCGCCTTTTTCATGTTTGGAAGAAAATTCTTCCCAAGGATTAACTTGGCATTGTTTCATTCCTAGTGAAATACGTCTGCGTTCTTCGTCAATTTCCAGAATCATGATTTCGACTTCATCGCCTAATTGAACAATTTTAGACGGATAAACATTCTTGTTGGTCCAATCCATTTCAGATACATGCACCAGTCCTTCAATGCCTTGTTCTATTTCGATGAATGCACCGTAATCAGTCAGATTGGTTACTTTGCCAAATAAACGAGTATGCGCAGGATAGCGACGTGATAAACCTACCCATGGATCTTCGCTCAGTTGCTTCATGCCTAAAGAAACGCGATTTTTTTCTTGATCGAATTTAAGCACTTTTGCAGTCACTTCATCGCCGATATTGACAACTTCGGATGGATGTTTGACGCGGCGCCATGCCAGGTCGGTGATGTGTAACAATCCGTCTATGCCGCCTAGATCAACGAAAGCTCCATAATCGGTAATGTTTTTGATGACGCCTTGAACAACAGCACCTTCTTGCAAGCTCGATAATAACGACTCGCGATCGGCGCCTTGGGTAGCTTCCAGCACAGCGCGGCGTGAAACAACAACATTGTTGCGCTTACGATCGAGCTTGATGACTTTAAACTCCATCTCCTTGTTTTCATAAGGCGTGGTATCTTTAACGGGGCGAATGTCGACCAAAGAGCCTGGCAGAAATGCACGGATACCATTAATCATGGCAGTGAGGCCACCTTTGACTTTACCATTGACCATGCCAGTGACAATTTTACCGCTTTCCATTGCTTCTTCGAGATCGTGCCAAGCCGTAAGGCGTTTCGCTTTATCACGGGACAAGCGAGTTTCCCCAAATCCATCTTCCAACGATTCAATGGCAACACTAATAAAGTCGCCCGGTTTTACTTCAATTTCACCGCGATCGTTTTTGAATTCTTCGACAGGAATAAAGCTTTCCGATTTGAGGCCCGCATTGACTACTACAATGTTATAGTCAACGCGAACGACTTCGGCCGTAATAACTTCACCTATACGCATTTCCTGACGGGAAAGGCTTTCTTCAAAGAGTGCGGCAAAATTTTCTGAGGATGTGGGAGAGGAGGAGGAAACTGTAGTCATTATTAAAAATACCCGATTGTTTTCCCTGCAGCAAAATTCGCCAGACAGGTTAAGTGAGTTAATAAAACTTGAATTGAAATTGTCATTTTCTAATCAAGTGCGAAAATTGAAAATATACCATGCCATACCCAAGTATGATCTTTAATTCTAAATCTCATTATACCAAGATAGGATAGTGTTCTGTGCTTCAGATATTGTCAGCGACGAAGTATCGAGTAATTTTGCATCGATTCCTTGCTTCAGAGGTGCAATACTGCGATTGCTGTCACGCTCATCACGCGCCTTGAGATCTTGCAACAGGAGGGCGATATTAGCATCGATTCCTTTCTCCATCAACTGCTTATGACGTCTTTGTGCACGTATTTCAGCGCTGGCTGTGAGAAAAACTTTTAATCTGGCATTCGGGAAAATGATTGAACCCATATCGCGTCCATCGGCCACCAATCCAGGTGGTTGGAAAAATTTTCGCTGACGCTCTGTGAGGGCTTTCCGAACTTGTGGATAAGCCGATATTTGTGAAGCCAAAATACCGCACTGTTCGGTGCGAATTTCATGCGTAGCAATTTTGCCATCGAGGTAAATTTCTTGATTCTGGAATACAATGTCTAGATGCGCAGCAATGGCGGCGAGTTGATCATGATCAGTGCTATCAACGTGCAGTTGCGTTGCTTTTAGTGCGACGAGCCGATACAAAGCACCGCTATCTAAATAGTGAAATCCAAGCGTTTTTGCGACTAATTGAGCTACGGCCCCTTTGCCGGATGCGGAAGGTCCATCGATAGCGATCACAGGAATTTGAGACATAGAGTAATGGGTGTGCGGTAGGGTTAACGTGAATGAATGATTTTTTTAAGTACCTGGAAATAATCCGGGAATGTTTTTTTGACGCAATCTGGATCATTGATCCGGATGGAAGTGCCCAAGCTGGCTAAGGAAAAGCACATAGCCATACGATGATCGTCGTAAGTGTCGATGGATGCATTCGGTGATAATCTATCGCGTGGTGGAGTAATGCGCAGATAGCTTGCGCCTTCCTCAATAATTGCACCGAGTTTGCGTAATTCACAAGACATTGCCGCGAGCCGATCGGTTTCTTTGAGGCGCCAACTGGCGATGTTGCGCAGTATGGTTGAACCTTCGGCAAATAGAGCGCAAATTGCTAGCGTCATGGCTGCATCGGGAATATGATTACAATCCAAATCAATTGCGCGCAATGGTTTCTTATCGGTTTTTTGGGCTGGATTGCTGGCTTCAATCCAATTTTCGCCCATGGTAATCGTTGCTCCCATCATTTCAAGGGCTGTGGTAAAGTGGATGTCGCCTTGAGCGCTAGTGCGTCCAACGCCATTAACTCGAACGGGACCGCATCCAATGGCGCCTGCTGCGAGAAAATAAGAGGCGGATGATGCATCGCCTTCAACGGTGATTGATCCTGGTGAACGATAAGTTTGCATTGCAGGTATCCTGAAGAATTGCCAATCGTTGTTCTCGACTTGTACGCCGAAGTGTCGTAGCTGTGCAATCGTGAGATTGATGTAGGGTTTAGAAATGAGTTCACCGGAAACGTGGATAATTGATTCTCGTCGGGTGAGTGGGAGCGCCATTAACAAGCCTGTCAGAAACTGACTGGAAACATTCCCTTTTACCGTGACTTCATTTTTGCTCTGGTTCGTGCGTGAGCTAAAAGGCTCAATTTGTAGTGGTGGGAACCCAGCATTACCCAGATAAGATAGTTTTGCGCCTAGCTGACGTAGCGCGTCCACAAGATCTGCAATGGGGCGCTCATGCATTCGGGGAACACCAGATAATTGATAATGTCCATTCATGAGGGAAAGTACGGCAACCAATGGACGGACGGCAGTGCCAGCGTTTCCGAGAAATAATTTTGCCGAGCTAATGGGAAATTTTCCAGCCTGTCCAACCACATAGTAATCGTTGTGGTCCATTTGCTTAATTGAAATACCTAGTTGTCTTAGTGCTTCTAACATTCGCGCAGTGTCGTCGGATGCTAATAGATCGTGAATATGTGTTTTTCCGTCTGATAATGCGGATAGCAGCAGAATACGGTTAGAAATACTCTTGGAGCCTGGTAACTGAACGTTCCCATGGGCGCATTGAGCAAACGGAAGATCAAGCCACTTCATGACAATGGAAGAGTAAAAATGATTAATGATATCTTATATACCCTGATTGAAGGCAGTTTTTGAATTGCTAAGAAATTTTTGATGCTGAATTAAAAATAACGTGAGTTTATTCACTCAGAAAAATATTTTTATCTATTAAAATAAAGTATTAGTCTTGAATATGGGTCTTGACCCTACTATATAAGGCACTTACTATGTACATATTTAGGTTATGGGTTTGGTTTTTTTAAAAGTACAATAAATAGTGCTAGTTTTTAAATTGAGGATAAATATGTTACGTTTGAAAAGGCAACGCATCACTGCAACTAAAAATGGATTCACTTTGTTGGAATTGCTGGTTGTAATGGTTATTATAGGGTTATTGGCGGCTTATGTTGGGCCTAAGTATTTTTCTCAAGTCGGTAAGTCAGAAATCAAAATGGCTCAGGCGCAAATCGATGCGCTCGAAAAAGCCTTGCATCAATATCGCCTGGATGTGGGTGCTTATCCAGCAACCGAACAGGGATTGGCTGCGTTGATTAATCGTCCGAGTAATGAGTCAAGATGGCAGGGCCCGTATCTTTCTAAGATGCCGCCTTCTGACCCCTGGGGTCGTCCGTATATCTATAAATATCCAGGGGAACGTGCGGAATTTGATTTGTTATCCTTTGGCAAAGATGGTCAGCCGGGGGGAGAAGGTGAAGCAGCCGATATTAAGAATTGGTAGATTGTTACAGTAATGCGTTACGAGGTAAAAGCAGTTTTATCCGATCAAGGTACCGTGTTGCTCCATTTGGAGGCGAATAGCGAGGAAGAAGCGCGTCTTCAAGTAACGGAAAAGGGTGGCATGGTCCTGAGCGTGAAGCGGAGTTTTTCTGGCTTTTCGTTCAAATCACGGAGCAAATTTCCGCTAGTACACTTCAGTCAAGAATTGCTTTCGTTGCAGGTTGCTGGATTGAGTCTGGTGGAAGGTATCGAGACTTTATTAGAGAAAGAGCAGGATTCGAGTAATCGCAAAGTCATTCAAAATATTCTGGCTAAACTCTATGAAGGCGTGACTTTTTCGCAAGCGTTGGGAGAATATCCGCAGTTCTTTCCACCATTGTATATTGCGACAGTTCGCGCCAGCGAAAAAACTGGCGATCTTGCTGAGGCATTAACGCGGTTTATTACCTATCAAACACAGATGGATTTCGTTCGTAAGAAGTTGGTGGGTGCGTCAATTTATCCTATTTTACTGTTATTAGTCGGTTTTCTGGTTTCGATCTTTCTCATGGTATTTGTCGTACCAAAATTCAGTGCGATTTATGATGATATGAACAGTGATTTACCTTGGCTATCATTGTTATTGATCAAATGGGGGCAGTTTGTTCATGAATACGGGTGGGAATTGACCATTGTTTCGGCTGTTGTGATGATTCTGGCAATATATATTGTTAGTAGGCCTGCTTTTAGGGCTAGCGTGTTGCAGTTGCTGTGGCGCATACCCGCAATCGGTGAACATATGCGTGTATATCAATTGGCGCGCTTTTATAAAACTTTGGGAATGCTGTTACGAGGCGGTATTCCAATTACGCAAGCATTGAATATGGTTAGTGGATTGTTACAGACGCATTTTCGTCCCAAGGTGGAGGCAGCCGCAAGGCATATTCGTGAGGGTAAGACGATTTCAACGGCGATGGAAATGGAAGGACTGACGACTGCTGTAGGGAACCGTATGTTGCGAGTCGGTGAGAGGACCGGTTTGATGGGCGATATGATGGAACGTATCGGCAATTTTCATGATGAAGAGATTGCACGTTGGGTGGAATGGACTACTAAACTAATCGAACCACTATTGATGGCATTTATCGGTATTGTTATTGGCGGAATTATCATTTTGATGTACATGCCGATTTTTGAATTGGCGGGTAGTATTAATTGAACGAATCCACAGTTACTTTAGATATCGGTCGATTGGCCGATGCTCGCCAAAGAGCCATGAATCAAGGTGTGTCGGTGATACAGGTGCTGGAGGATGTGGATGGTTACGCACCTGAGGCATTGATTCAGCAGCTCGGTCAATTGTTACATATCGATGTGTTGGATATGAATGCTATCCATATGCTGACGCCTGCATTTGATGTGTTGCCATTTTCAGAAGCGATCATGCATGAGTGTGTGTTGTTTCGTCATGAGCAACGTTATTTGTTCGCGATTAGTAATCCATTTTCAAATAAGATAAGAGCGTGGGCGGAAGAACGTTTTAGTGTGCCAATTGCATGGCGCTTGGTGCATCCTGCTGATTTGGCGGCTTTTTTCGCACAACAAGAAAAAACCATGCGTGCGATGGATCAGGTACTGCCATCAAATGAACTAAATAAAATTCAAAGCGGCATCGAAGATTTATCATTGAAAAGTATTAATGAAGGCACCAGTCAAGTAGTTAGGCTGGTGCATTCGACACTTTATGATGCGCATAAATCCCAGGCTAGCGATATCCACTTGGAAATGACAATAGGGGCACTATCAATTAAATATCGGATTGACGGTGTGTTAACTTCGGTTGGCGTGATACAAGGCGCAGACTTGGCGGAACAAGTGATATCTCGTATCAAGGTGATGTCAGAATTGGATATTGCGGAACGTCGCGTGCCGCAAGATGGTCGTTTTAAAATTTCCATTCAGGGGCGTGAAATTGATTTTCGTGTCTCGATCATGCCGAGTATCTTTGGTGAAGATGCCGTGTTGCGTATTTTGGATCGACAAGCGCTATCCGATCATATTGAAGGTTTGACTTTGAATCAGTTGGGCTTTAGTCAAACGGCGATAACCAGCATTCGACGTTTAAGTTCGGAACCGTACGGTATGTTACTTGTTACCGGTCCGACAGGAAGTGGTAAGACAACTTCTCTTTATGCAGCTATTTCCGAAGTTAACAAAGGCAACGATAAGATCATCACCATTGAAGATCCGATTGAGTATCAACTCGCTGGCGTATTGCAAATCCCAGTAAATGAAAAAAAAGGATTAACGTTTGCGCGCGGCTTACGTTCTATATTGCGTCATGACCCGGATAAAATTATGGTGGGTGAGATTCGGGATGCTGAAACTGCGCAAATCGCCATTCAAGCGGCACTAACAGGGCATTTGGTATTTACTACCGTACATGCAAATAATGTATTTGATGTAATAGGGCGATTCTCGCATATGGGCGTGGATCCTTATAGTTTTGTATCGGCTTTGAACGGTATCGTGGCACAACGATTAGTGCGGTTGTTGTGTTCGCATTGTTCCAGCGATGAATATCCAGACGATGATCTGATTACCGAGTCTGGCATTGCGCTTGCAGAAGCAGATCAGTATCGATTTCGTAACGGTAAAGGATGCGGGCATTGTCGCGGTAGTGGATATCGAGGCAGGAATGCAATTGCAGAAATTTTACTGTTAAACGATGAGATTCGCGAATTGATCGTAGCACAAGAACCGATCCGACGTATTAAGGAAGCTGCGCGCAACAATGGTACACACTTTCTCCGTGAGGCGGCTTTGGATATGGTGAAGCAGGGAATGACCAGTTTAGAGGAGGCCAATCGTGTCACAATTGTGGCGTGATCAAATTTATGTTTTTTTGGCACCTGAACGACTTGATTGGGTCCATTATCGGCGTGGCTTCAAGCCGCAGCAGCTCAGTAAAGACACCGTATTTTGTGAACAGATGCAAAATGGTTCTTCATGGCAGAATGCGCTGAAATTAATGGAGAGTCATTTGACAGATGTTACGAGCGCCGAACTTACGGTGATACTATCCAATCATTTCGTACGTTTTGTAACCTTGCAACCGCAAGCAGAAATTACTACGCCCGAAGAAGTCAAGTCGTATGCCGCATTTCGTATGCGCGAAATTTATGCCGAACGTTCTGACTCCTGGGATTTGAGTGTCAGTGATTGGAACCCTACGACAGGTGCTATTTGTGCTGCCATTAATCGTGATTTGATGCATCAGTTGCAAGAAATAACCAAGCGATCTAAAGTCAAACTGAAATCGGTCGAGCCTTATTTGGCGGCGGTATATGATCACTGGCAAAAGCAGTTTGATAATCGGAAGAGTTATTTTGTTGTCGTAGAGTCGGGGCGGTTTTGTAGTGCGATAGTGATCAATGGTGTTTGGCAAAGTATTCGTAATCAGCGCGTATTGTTTCAAGATACTCAAGAGCTTGCGAGAGAACTTGTAACTGCCTTGGATCAAGAAGCAGTATTGCTTGGAAATAAAGAAGTCACGGAAACCGTCTATATATTTGCGCCAGAATATCCACAATTGGCGCTGCCATTCAACTGTGGTTGGTCGATGGTAACGTTATCCAATGCACAAAACCCAGCGCCGAGCCATTTTCCATCATCGCCTGCTGGCATATCGGGAATAAATCAATGTCTCGCCTGAAATTAAAGTTTCCTTATCAGGAGCAAGCAATTCCACAGGTTGATATTGCTATTCTATTGTTTGGGTTAATGTTACTCGTGATCGTCATCTTTCAGTATCGCCAGATCACTGAAGAAATTAATTATTGGAATAACCGGGTGGATCGCTTGGAAAAGCAGCAGCAACAAAAAGCCACGCCACGTACAAGATCTACTTCACGGGTGAGGGAATTCAGTCAAGAAATTCGCAAGGAAATCGGTCAAGCCAATGGTATTTTGGATCAAATCAATCTGCCGTGGGATGTGCTTTTTGATGGTATCGAACATGCTTCGACGAAAGATATAGCGCTATTGTCATTACAACCCAATGTGGCGAACCGTGCGTTGCGCATTAACGGTGAAGCCAAAGATATGGCGAAATTATTAGATTTCGTTGAAGCGCTTGAACAAGAAGAAATTTTCCAGAATGTGCATTTGATTAATTACAAAATCAAGCAAGATAATCCCAATAAGCCAATCATTTTTCTTTTATCTACAGAATGGATCGTAATTTCTTAAATTGGAATATCAGTACGATTCAAGTACATTTGGATCGCATGTTACCGCAACTTCGATGGAAGTTCGGTTGTTTAGGCACCATTGGGAAAATTGGCTTAGGGCTGATTGCGGCCGCAATCATTTATTTGATTTCAGCGGTATTGCCACATGATTCCGAGTTGACGAAGTTAAAAACACGTGCGGATGTTTTGCAAACGCAGCTTGCATCGAATCAATCAGCAGACGCATCTGAGGCTGGTGTTAAAATGACCGGAGGGCAGGCACTGCAAGTATTTTACGATTTTTTTCCAAACATTGATTCTTCCCCATTTTGGATTCGTGAATTGACGCGCATCGCTAAAGAAAAGAATATCGAATTAAGTAGTAGTGAGTATCGCCTAATTAACGAAGCGGACGCACGTTTGGCTCGCTATGAGATGATTTTGCCGGTGCGTGGTAAGTATAAGCAGGTACGCGCGTTTATTGCGGCGGCATTGGAAGCTGTACCAGCAATGGCGGTTTCTGCTATAGCGATCAGGCGTGAAAACGTTACATCCGATATTCTCGAAGTGCGACTCGAAGCCAATCTTTATTTAAATAAATAGCCTATGGATTCTTCTGAAAAAAAACGCAAATTATTGATAGGTGCCGCGCTCGTGGCTACCTTACTTGCCGTAGTCATGGTGGAAGAAGATGAAACGGAAGATGCCGTGAGTACTGTAGAACCAACCCAGATACCAAGAACATCCAATGAGAGGTCCGCTAAAAAACAAGAAAATACTTCGGGAACATTGGATGTGAGTAAATTAGGTCAAAGAAAATTCAACCCCAAAGCGGGTGAATTATTTATTACGACCAATTGGACTCCTAAGCCCCCGCCTATTGACCCGGAAGAACAAGCTGCAAGAGAAGAGGCGAAAAAGGCATTTACCCCACCACCACCGACAGCGCCTCCCGTACCTTTCAAATATGCCGGAAAAGCAATTTCAGACAATCAAACATGGGTTTTCTTGTCGCAAGCGAAAGAAAACCATATTGCTAAAATCGGTGGCAAAGTCACCGAGCAATATCGCCTGGATGCCATCACGGATGACAGTGTCAGTTTGACTTATTTACCGCTTAACATCAAGCAAACGCTTACGATCAATAATAAACTAGCAGGAAAAATGTGATGAAAATTTGGAAATTTATTGTTATCACACTTTTGGTTATGATTGTGGCGGGTTGCGCGATTAATAACAAAACATTTCTGAATAGGAATGAAAATTTTTCCGAAGGTCAAAAATTGATCGAGCAAGGTCAGTATGAAATAGGTTTGGAAAAAATCCATCAAGCGCTGCGCGAACAACCGGACGAAAAAGAAATACGCGCCGTTTTGATAAGATTGTCTGACGAAATTGCAAATAAACTGCTGTTTGTCGCAGAAAATTATCGGTTTTCTGGGGATCTTGTGAATGCTGAAAAAGGATATCAACGTATCCTAAATATGTTTCCTGCAAACGAGCGTGCCAAAGATGGATTGGAAGCGATTAAGACTGAGCGTCGGCATATAGCTCTCGTAGAAACCGCTAAAGAGCACTTAGCCCGAAATGATGTGGCTCAGGCTGAGACGATAGTGCGAGCAGTATTGCAGGAAAATTCACAACAAACGCATGCGCGTCAACTGATCGGGCAAATAAACTCAATGATGGTTCGCCCAGAAGTAACGGATTTAGCATTGGAATCAGCATTTAAGAAAAATATTTCGATGGAATTTAAAGATACCGATATGCGCTCGGTATTTGAAATCATGTCGCGTACTGCAGGAATCAATTTCGTTTTCGATAAAGACATTCGGCAAGAAACCAAAGTTTCTATTTTTGTACGTAAAAATACGGTTGAAGATATTTTAAAGTTATTGTTAATTACTAATCAATTGGCTTATAAGGCTCTAAATAGCAATACGTTATTGATTTACCCTAACACACCGGCAAAACTGAAAGACTATCAGGAGTTAGTAGTAAAAAGTTTCCAGGTGGCTTATACCGATGTAAAACAAATGGTTGCAATGGTTCGAGGGATTGTTAAAGCGAAAGATATTTATGTCAACGAGCAACTGAACTTGTTTATCATGCGCGATACTTTAGAGGCGATTCGTTTGACTGAGCGCCTTGTGAGTTTGAACGATATCGCTGAACCGGAAGTGATATTGGATGTCGCCATACTAGAAATTTCTCGCAACAATAATTTTCTTTTGGGACCTAATTTTCCTCAACAGATCACTGCTGCCGCGGCTGCTACAACCGCTGCAACTGCTGGTACTGGTGCCGGCACTCTTGCGGGCCCAGTGTTATTAAGCCAAATTGGATTTCATGGGCTTAGGTCTTTTGCGATCAATGACAAAGCGACGATTGATTTTAAACAAAGCTTATCGACAGGCGATATATTGGCTAATCCGAGAATCCGTGTTTCCAATCGTGAAAAAGCTAAAATCCATGTTGGTGAGAAACGGCCGTTTTTTACTGCCAATGTACAGCCGGGTATCAACTCGATTGTGACTTCGACACCAACTTTTATCGATTTGGGAGTGAAATTGGATGTCGAGCCACGCATTGGTTTGAATAATGAAGTGACCATGAAAGTGACACTGGAGGTTAGTAATTATATAACTGATATTAAAGGTCCGGGTGAAGCGGTTGCACCATTGGTTGGCACACGCAATGCTGAAACTTTGCTAACGTTAAAGGATGGCGAAACCCAAGTTTTAGCCGGGCTTGTGGAAAATCGGCAAATAAGAGCAATAGATGGCATTGCGGGATTATTTAACATTCCTGGATTAGATCGATTGACTTCTAACCAGAAGGTAGATCGCGTAAAAAATGAAGTCGTTTTGTTGATTACGCCACATATAGTGCGGACACTTCCACGGCCCACCAATATGGAAAACGAATATCACTTTGGTACTGCCAGTGAAGCAGGTAAATTACCGGTAGCGATTAAAAAAACCAATCCTCAGTCTCTGGCAATCGCGCCGGCAGGTGCAGGAGGTGGTAGTATGAGGAGTGCTGCAGTAAATCCATTTGCCGCGGCGGAGCAATCGGCTGATGAAAATCCATTTGCGAGCGCCGCATCATCCATGCCACCAACATTGACGCTGCAAGGGCCTGCAACGGTCGGATTAGATAAAGAATTTTCGGTGAATGTTCGCATGGTTGGTGCAAAAGCAACCGTCAACTCGGATATGCAGCTCAGTTATGATTCGAATACGCTGGAATTATTGGATGGCGGACCTAAATCCGGTTCGCGCGTGCTTAAGCTCGGCCAGGATCAAGTGTTGGGTATGGCGACGCAATTGCGTTTTAAAGTAATTGCATCTAATCCTGGCACGACGGAAGTCAGTGTGCAGAGTGCTACCGGAGAGGATATTCAGACTGGCGACTCGGTTGAAGTGACGCTGCCAACTCCAGTGATGATAACGATCAAATAGTTTAGCGCTTATGATTTTTCCCCACATGTCATTGCTTGGGCGAAGGCAGTATGGTTTTACTTTAATAGAACTGATGATCGTGGTGGCTATCATGGCGATATTGGCGACAGCATCGCTGCCATTTCGAGAACTGGTGATACAACGGGAAAAAGAAATCGAACTGCGCGCTGCATTGCGGCAAATACGTAATGCAATTGACGCTTATAAGCAAGCGAGCGATGATGGACGTGTCACGAAAAAAGCGGATCAATCGGGATATCCGCCACGCTTGGAAGAGTTGGTAATGGGAGTGCCGGATGCCAAAAGCCCAGAGAAAAAAAATATCTATTTTTTGCGGCGTTTGCCTCGTGATCCGATGTTTGTTGAGATGGATATTTCCGGCACCGGTGTGGCAACTCCGGCAGCTGATACTTGGGGAAAGCGTAGCTATGAAAGTCCAGCCGATAGCCCTAAGGAAGGTGACGATGTTTTTGATGTTTATTCGCTTTCAGAAGCTAAAGGGTTGAATGGCATTCCTTATAAAGAATGGTGATCAAAGTGGGAAAGTGCTATCGATACAATGGATTCACTCTGATTGAGTTGTTGGTAGTGATGGCTATTATTGCCACACTATTGAGTTTGGTTGCGCCGCGTTATTTTAATTCATTAGAGAAAGCCAAAGAAGCTGTCTTGCGTCAGGATCTTGTCATGATGCGCAATGCCATTGATCAGTTTTATTCCGATTTCGGTAAATATCCATTGGATTTAGAAGAGATGGTGGACAAAAAGTATTTGCGGAGCATACCGATAGATCCTTTTACCGAAAGCAAAGAAACTTGGATCGTTTTGCCGCCACCTAATCTTATGGACTCGGGGGTGTACAATGTTCACAGCGGTTACCGGGAACGTGCTTTGGACGGTACTTTTTACGAGGAGTGGTGAAGAGATTCTGACTTATGGTTAACTCGATGCAGCGAGGATTCGTTTATCTTTGGGCGCTTTATACCGTTGCACTTGCTGGTCTATCGATGGCTGCAGCAGCACATGTCTGGCAAGCAAAATCGCTGCGGGAGAAAGAAGCGGAGCTGATGTTTATCGGCGAACAATTTCGCCTTGCGATTAAGTCGTATCAAAGTACGGGTACCAAGCAATACCCACAAAAGCTGGAAGATTTAGTGGAAGATAAGCGTAGCGCGAATGTCGTTCGTCATCTGCGTAAAATCTATGTGGATCCGATAACTAACACGAGCGAATGGGGAATTGTTGAGGAAGAGCCACCCAATACTAATCAAAGTGCTACGGCTACCAATAATTCTACTGCTGCCGGAAACAAGACGACGACAGGTACAGCACAAACAGGAAGCTCGAGTGGTTTGGGCGGTGGAGGTTTAGGAAGTTCTTCTTCGCCCACTAATAATCCTGCAAGCGCAAATAATAATACATTGACATTGGGTGGAGCCGCTGCTGCGACCTCGGGGAGTACGACTGCTGTGTCTGGCACGGCTTCCACTAACCCTGCATCGAATACGAATAATGCCGCAACTGGAAAGAATATCGGTTCAAGCCTTGGAAAGAGCTTGGAAAAGAGAGTGACTGGCGTTTATAGTTTATCAGAAAAGAAACCTATCAAAAAAAGTCAGTTTCCAGAGCAATACAAAAAATTCTCCGAAGCGAAAACGTATCAAGATTGGCAGTTTGTTTATAAACCTGGAAGCTCAACGGGGGCGGCTACTAGCCCAGCGAAATCGAATACGGGCACTGGTACATCAGCCTCACCTTTTGCACCGCAAGGAGGAACAGGAACATCTTCTAAATCTTCAGCTTCACCTTTTGGTCAATCATCCGCAAATAAAGAATCAGATTCAGCGAGCGGAGCGGTTTCGCCATTCGGAAAGTAGTTGCGCTTCACTGCTTCTGGTTTCTTGCCAAAACGTTAACTATCTTAACTGTAGGTAGTCTGCATCAGTGATTCTAGACCATTCTTTTGCTTTATCTAAAAAAGCTTTTTGACTGTTGATAATTTTACCTGCTAAGGGTGATTTTATGGCTATTTCATTCAATAATTCGTCATTTGCTTGTTTAAATACTCGCAACACATCATCGGGAAAGGTGCGAATCTTAATATCGTTTTTTTTCTTCATTTCTTGCCATGCTATCGTATTACGGAAGAATGATTCCGATAACATGTCAAAAGATGCTTCTTTTGCAGCTACTGTGATAATGATCTTGATGTCTTCTGGCAAAGTGTCGAAGCTGCTCTTATTAATGAGAATATGTAATTCTGCGCCAGGCTCATGCCAGCCAGTATAGTAAAAGGGGGCTATTTTATGGAAGCCTAGTTTTTCATCATTCGCAGGCCCTGCCCATTCAACCGCATCAATCGTGCCTCTTTCCAATGAGGTATACAATTCGCCAGGGGGAATACTGACAGGCTTCATACCTACCTTGCTAACGACTTCGCCAGCAAGGCCTGGAATGCGCATTTTTAGACCTTTTAAGTCTGAAATCGAATGAATTTCTTTTTTGAACCACCCACCCATTTGCAGATGAGTATTTCCAGCAGGGAATGCTACGATATTGTGACGTGCATAGACTTCGTCCAGTAGTTCCAAACCCCCGCCATAATAATACCAAGCATTCATTTCAGTGGGAGTCATGCCAAATGGTGTGGTGGTAAAGAATGTGGTTGCTGGGTCTTTGCCTTTATAGTAGTACGATGCTGTATGCCCCATTTCGTATGCACCGGAGCGTACCATATCAAAAATTCCTAATGGTGCTTTGTGTTTGCCGGGTGAATCGACAGTGATTCGCATGCGTCCTGCAGACATTTTTTCAACATTGCCGGCAAAGCGGTGCACGTTGTTGTGAAACATCGGTGTTCCGTCCGGCCAAGACATTGCTAAGCGCCAATGGAATGTTTGAGCTGATACAGTTGATGAAATGAGCGTTACACAAAAAAACACTACGGATAAAAGTAAATTTGAGGTAAAACTCATGACATCAGTGACTCTACCGCTGGTTATGGGTTACTAAGCACGGAACAATCGAGCAAATTACTATGATGATTAAATGATCGCGTGTTCTTTCTCAAATATTAGTACTACTTTGTCATTTTCATCAATATCTACATTGACTTTGCCACCATTTGCTAAGCGGCCAAATAAAAGTTCATCGGCCAATGCACTGCGAATAACATCTTGAATGAGCCTTTCCATCGGGCGTGCGCCCATTAATGGATCAAAACCATATTTAGCAAGATATTTACGCAAAGGCTCACTGAAAGTCGCTTCAACTTTCTTTTCATGCAACTGTGTTTCAAGTTGAATCAGAAACTTATCGACCACGCATAAGATAGTTTCTTCGCTGAGAGGTGCAAATGAGACAATTGCATCAATCCGATTACGGAATTCAGGCGTAAAAAGTTTCTTGATGTCTATCAATTCATCGCCAATTGATTTTGATTGGGTAAATCCGATGGTGTTTTTTGTTAAGGCTTCTGCACCGGCATTTGTTGTCATGATAATGATGACATTACGAAAATCCGATTTTCGCCCATTATTGTCCGTTAACGTTCCATAATCCATGACTTGCAATAAAATATTGAAGATATCGGTATGCGCTTTTTCAATTTCGTCTAAAAGCAATACAGAATGAGGGTGCTTGTTTATAGCTTCGGTTAGTAATCCACCTTGGTCGTAGCCTACATAACCAGGTGGAGCGCCAATTAGCCGTGATACGGCGTGTCGCTCCATATACTCTGACATGTCGAAACGATGCAAGTGGATACCTAGAGCATATGATAGTTGCCGAGCTACTTCGGTTTTGCCGACACCTGTTGGGCCTGAAAATAAGAATGAGCCGACTGGTTTTTGTGGATTTCCCAGTCCACTCCTCGACATTTTGATTGCCGAAGCAAGCGAATTGATCGCGCTATCTTGTCCGAATACAATTGCTTTCATATCGCGCTCCAATGTTTTTAATTTATTGCGATCATTGGTAGAGATATTTTGTGGTGGAATGCGTGCGATCTTGGCAACTACATTCTCAATTTCAGTTTTTCCGATAATCCGGCGTTGCCGGGATTTTGGTAATATTCGTTGAACAGCACCGGCTTCATCTAATACGTCAATTGCTTTGTCCGGCAAATGCCGATCATTGATATAGCGAGCCGAGAGTTCAGCTGCTGATACCAATGCACTGTATGTATATTTTATCTTATGATGTTGTTCGTATCGTGACTTGAGTCCACGTAGAATGGCTACTGTTTCGTCAACGCTTGGTTCATGAATTTCAACCTGTTGAAAGCGTCGCGATAGAGCGCGATCTTTCTCGAAAATCCCGCGATACTCATTATAAGTAGTGGCCCCGATACAGCGTAATTGCCCTGAGTTTAGGATGGGTTTTAAGAGATTAGATGCGTCCAATACTCCGCCTGATGCTGCTCCAGCGCCAATTAAAGTATGTATTTCATCAATAAATAAGATAGCAAAAGGATTATCAGTTAGCTGTTTTAACAATGTTTTTAATCGTTGTTCAAAATCACCACGATATTTTGTGCCAGCAAGCAGAGCTCCCATATCCAGCGCATAAATTTGATGCTTTAAGAGCAAGTCCGGAACATTTTCTTCAACAATGCGTTTTGCCAAACCTTCTGCAATGGCAGTTTTTCCGACCCCTGCTTCTCCGACTAATAATGGGTTATTTTTACGACGACGGCATAATGTTTGTATGACGCGCTCAATCTCCTTTTCTCGTCCGACTAGCGGATCTATTTTATTCAATAGTGCTTGATAATTCAGATTGATGGTGTAGTTTTCGAGTAATCCAGAAGAATTGGAATCTTGCTCGCTATCTGCTTCATTTGCAGCTTTTGCATTGTTTTCTTGTGGTACTTTGCGGATATTATGTGAAATGTAATTGACTACATCTAAGCGCGTTATTCCCCTTTGTTCCAGAAAATAAACGGCATGTGAGTCTTTTTCGCCGAAAATAGATACTAAAACATTGGCACCGGTAACCTCTTTTTTGCCGGATGACTGAACATGGAGTATGGCTCTTTGAATGACGCGTTGAAAACCCAGTGTGGGTTGCGTATCTACATCATCATTACCACTAATGATGGGAGTGTGACGCGCAATATGGTCTGTCAATGCAGCACGAAGATCAGCGATATCTACCAAACAAGCATTTAATACCTCGACAGCACTTGTGTTGTCTAACATTGCCAGCAGTAGATGTTCAACAGTGATAAATTCATATCTCTTCTGTCTGGATTCTACAAATGCCATATGCAAACTAACTTCTAAATCAGGGGCGATCATATTAATTTTTCTCCATTACACACTTTAGTGGATGCTGGTTTTTTCTGGCAAAATCAATTACCTGCTTAACCTTGGTGCTTGCAATATCGCTGGTATAAACACCACATACACCTACTCCTTCGGTATGTACTTTTAACATTACACGAATTGCCTGTTCTTGATTCATTGAAAAGAATCGTGTTAACACTTCAATAACAAATTCCATCGGGGTGTAGTCATCATTTAATAATAATATTTTATAGAGTGGAGGAATTTTTTCTTTAGATTTTTCCTGCTGCTGTTTAAGTCTTAGTGTGGCAGTTTCCAGTTTCTGTTCTGTCATAAATATAAAATAAATAATATTTTTTTATTATTTTGCTAAACAAATTAGTATAAAGTACATTGTTATCTTCATATTTGAAGATTACGAGAAAATTTTTAAATAGCTTTTTAGTAAAGATAGACGTAATATTTTTAACAAATACACTGTAATCGCTTGACTTTAACGCTGAATTTGCGTAAAACTGCACGTGGCGTTTGGCTTCGAGTTCTCTGCGGTACTGACATCAACCGTTATAGTCTTGAAATTCAAATAGTATTAGGGTTTCCGGCCCAGTTTTTTATAGGAAGTAGAAATGGCAACAGGTACAGTAAAATGGTTTAATGATTCTAAAGGTTTTGGTTTTATTACTCCTGATGATGGTAGCGAGGATTTATTCGCGCACTTTTCAGCAATCAATATGTCTGGGTTTAAAACTCTCAAGGAAGGCCAGAAAGTTAGTTTTGACGTTACACAAGGGCCAAAAGGAAAACAAGCCTCTAATATCCAATCCGTTTAACTACTTGTTCAAATATGAAAACTGGCGTCGGCTGAATTTAAGTTTTTTATTTTAGGGTTAACGCAGAAGTCATAAAGATTTGTAGGAAATTAACCTCTTGTTCAAAGAACAAGAGGTTTTTTATGCGATTGTGCAATAGCGATAAATAAAGGTATTTCAAAATATGCCTATGTTTTATCTCATTTGATCAATTATTTCGTCACCGAATGCAGAGCTGGAAACTTCTCGAGAATTTTCCATGTGTCTCGCAAAGTCATAAGTTACAACTTTGTTTTGAATAGCCTTCTCCATTGCCTTGGTTAAGGTATCCGCAGCTTCTATCCATCCTATATGTCGCAGCATCATTTCTGCAGATAGAATGATTGAGCCGGGATTGACCTGATTTTTACCTGCATATTTAGGAGCCGTGCCATGAGTTGCCTCAAATATGGCGATTGAATCGCTTAAGTTAGCTCCAGGTGCGATTCCTATTCCTCCGACTTGAGCTGCCAAAGCATCAGAAATGTAATCTCCATTCAAATTGAGCGTGGCGATAACGTCAGATTCCTCTGGTCTTAGCAGAACTTGTTGCAAGAAAGCATCAGCAATTACATCCTTGATGATAATTTCACCGTATTTCTTGGGTAATTTCATCCATGGACCACCATCCAGTAATTCTGCACCAAATTCCTTAGCAGCTAGGTCATACCCCCATTTTTTAAAGCCACCCTCGGTAAACTTCATAATATTTCCCTTGTGAACCAAAGTAACGGACCGTCTTTGATTATCGATAGCATATTGAATAGCCCTTCGAACAAGTCGTTCTGTACCCTCTTTTGAGACAGGCTTGATGCCAATAGCTGAAGTTTCCGGGAATCGTATCTTGGTTACTTTCATTTCATTAATCAAAAAATCGATAATTTTATGAGAGGATGATGTTTCAGCTTCCCATTCAATGCCAGCATAGATGTCTTCAGAATTTTCCCGGAAAATTACCATATTAGTTTTTTCGGGGTGTTTGAGTGGGCTGGGAACGCCATT
This sequence comes from Nitrosomonas sp. PY1, assembly GCF_022836435.1. Lineage (NCBI taxonomy): Bacteria > Pseudomonadati > Pseudomonadota > Betaproteobacteria > Nitrosomonadales > Nitrosomonadaceae > Nitrosomonas > Nitrosomonas sp. PY1. The sequence goes on from NZ_BQXC01000001.1 coordinate 245,294, forward strand.
GAAATAACGCACTGGCCGTAAGCAAACATATAGATCTAATTGTTGTCGCAGCGCGACATTAATCGAGCGGATACCTCCGCCAATCGGAGTTGTTAATGGGCCTTTTATAGATACTACAAATTCTTTTGCTGCAGTTAGAGTTTCTTCAGGTAACCACGCATCAGATCCATAGATTTTTGTGGCTTTCTCTCCGGCGTAGATTTCCATCCATGCGATTTTACGCTGCCCAGAATAGGCCTGATCTACGGCTGCATCAACCACCTTTCGCATGACAGGTGTAATATCTACACCAATACCGTCGCCCTCGATAAATGAAATAATAGGATTGTTGGGTACATTGAGTGTACCGTCAGTATTGACTTGGATTTTTTTACCATTAGCGGGTATTTTTATATGTTGGTACATTTTTGAAATCCTATGGAAATTATGGTGATACTTAAACTAATATGCTGATAACTAGACACCTAGTAGGATAAATTGCTTTATTTATACATTATTATATTTTGTATGAACAGAGAATTGTTTCATTATCTATCTCAATCAGTTCAAATTTATTCGTTTACTTCTTCGTAAGAATGACGTAAATATTCTTGATGTGCAACTCAATTGCTGTTTTTTATAATTCGATGAACTTACAGATTCTTATACCGAATCTTTTTTGGCCGGATAGCTCTCAACCTGAGATTTATGGTGATTTATCACTTTCTGGGTTGGAGAAAATACTATCAAAAAGTGAGAAAAGTATTTATCCATCAGAGACCTTAGAAGCGTGGCTTTGTAAATCATTTCATGTCGATAAGCAGAAATGTGATTGGCCTATTGCGCCTATTATGGTGCAAAACGATAGCATGAATTCTATTTTGCCAAATTCGGATTTCTGGATGCGTGCAGATCCTGTTCATTTACGCATTGAACAGAATCATATTATGTTGGCCGATAGTCAGATTTTTAAAATCTCAAAAGAGGAATCGCAGCAATTTGTGCAAACTATTAACCGCTGCCTCAATAATGAGAGAGTTCTTATACTACCATTGCAATCTGATCGTTGGTATCTGCGTTGTTCCGAAGCGCCAGAGCTTGAAACGTTTCTCTTAAGTGACGTAACTTGTAGAAATATCAATGACCACTTGCCAATTGGCAATCAGAGCGTTGTTTGGCATAAGATTTTTAATGAGATTCAAATGATATTGCATGATCACCCAATGAATCAGGCACGAGAATCTAGGGGGGAATTGGCGATCAATAGCGTTTGGTTTTGGGGGGGAGGGGTTATGCCTGAAGCCAGAATTGAATCTATCTTCAGTCATGCTTGGGGTAATCATGAATTTCTTAGAGCGCTAGCATTCTACAGTAACGCAGCGTGGAAAGAAGTGCCTATGAATGGCGAAGATTTTTTACAAAATATTACAGCAGGTGACCACTTAATTATATTGGATGCTTTGTATGGTAAAGCTCAGTATAGAGATGCTTATGGATGGCGCGAAAGTTTGAAAAAAATGGAAATAGACTGGTTCACGCCACTGTATAGTGCACTGGAAGCAAAGAAGATTAATCAGCTTATTTTGACAACTTTGGATTCTACTGTAACTAGAAGTTTCTTTATTACAACAAGTGATTTGTGGAAATTTTGGCGCAAGATAAAACCAATGGCTTCTTTATCAGCATCGGCGTAGCACCTAAAATAAGTGAAATAACAGCAGAAAGGCGCTTTAAATGAGCTCCTGATATTTAAAAGAGGAACTCATAATACCAGTATTCGGAATGTAAAAATAATGAGGGGTATCCATGCAAAAGTTTTCTTTAATCCAAAATATTAAGTCTTATCTATTCGCAAGTACGGTTTTTTTACTTGCGTGCGGATTAATGGTTATTACTCATTTTTTCAATGGAATTGAGCAACATTGGTCGATGATTCTGTTGGGGTGCTTAATTTTGTTACAGGCGATTGTAATTTATCAAATCGCCGAAAGGGAAAAAAGCATTAGTAGTTTTTCTGAGCAATTATTAGTTACCAAGGAAAGATTAACTAACGAAATGAAGCATCGCTTGTGGGCCGAAAAAACAGTATCGGAAGGTAAAATAAAATCTCTTTACATTGATGAAAATTTTCCTGTTATGTTGGCTTACTTCAATGCCGAATTGAGATGTCGTTATCACAACAGAATTTTTCGTCGCTGGTTTGGATTGAGATCGGATCAGATTGACGGTAAGCTTCTGACCGAATTTTCAAATGAGGGCTTTTTTCTCGATATTCGTAATTGCGCTAAAGAGATTTTTACAGGAAAGACTATTCATTATGAACGTACTCTTAAATCAACTAAGGGATTTCCTTATATCTTTACTGAGCAATTTGTCCCTCATCTCGATAGCAAAGGAAAAGTAGTCGGGTTTTATACGATACATACGCCTTTTGCACAGGAAAAAAGTCGTATTTCATTGAAGAAGGGTGAGCAAACCGCTCATAAAACAGAGCCTGACCGTGTTTCTCAGGTAACGGTTAATGATACGCAAAAAAAGCAATCACCGGTGCTGCGGCCTGCTTCGGATACAACAATCGCTACTCGCGTTGCTCAAGCTATTAAAGAAGGAGAGTTTAATCTTTTCTTTCAGGATATTAAATCGATCAAAGCGAGCGATGTATTGCCAATGCACCATGAAATTTTGATTCGTATGGGTGAGGAAGAAAACAGTCAAATGCCGCCAGGTTCGTTTCTTCCTTTTGTTGAACAATTTAAGCTCATGCCACAGCTCGACCGATGGGTGGTTAATCATATTATTAAATGGTTATCTAATAGCGCCGCTGCAAATCATGTTTTTTGTTTAAATATTGCAAAGGATACTTTTAACGACGGAAGTTTTCCGGGGTTTGTGCAGATTCAACTGCAAAAAATGAATGTGCCGGCATCAAGCCTTTGTTTTGAAATAGAAGCCATCGATGTGCAAGACCAAAAACCACAAGTTATCGCTTTCACAAAGAAAGTAAGTCAAATAGGATGCCTCATAACGTTATGTAGTTTCACCCAAGATTCAGATTTAGTTAAATTACTAGGTGACATGAAAGTGAATTATATTAAAATTGATGGCAGCTTAGTATGCAACATATTGCGCGATGAGGAGGATTTCAAGGAGGTGCTTGCTATTAATAAATTAGCGCACGAGCGTGGAATTAAAACAATTGCTGAGCTGGTTGAAACAGATGATATCGTAGCTAAATTAAATGAGATTGGAGTGGATTATATGCAAGGATTTGGTGTGGCTAAGGTACAACCTTTCGAAGAGCTTAACCCTTTATAGTTTTTTGATTTGGCGCGCATTTTTGTGAAGATTGAAATAGACTGGCTTTTTAATCGTGCTCACAGCACGATTAAATAAAATCTAAATAGAGTCAATGCTATTTCTTAGCTAAAATGACTGAGTAACAAATGTGCTACAGAATTGAATTTAACTCAGGTATTTTGAATAAAAACATAAAGGCTACGCTCTGGCTACTCGGCAAGAACTTTCGGATTTTCTAGTTGAAATAGAACGGCGAGCATATAAACAAGCTTTATTTGCGGTTCAGGATGAACATGCGGCATTAGATATTGTGCAAGATTCAATGACTAAGCTTGTAATAAAATATTCTGATAAGCCTTCAGCAGAATTTCCATTCCTATTTCATAAAATACTGCAGAATACTATTCGAGATTACTATCGGAGACAAAAAACCAGATCCTTATGGACAACGCTGTTTTCATCATTCATTCCAGAAGATACGGATGCAAATCAGGATGATTTTGATATTCTAGACAGTTTATTACCAGATATAAAAGATGATTGGAGGGAGCCTGAAACACGCTTGGAGAAGCTGCAGCTAATTGAAATTATCGAAGATGCGATAAAAACTCTTCCGGCACGTCAACGCGAAGCATTTATATTGCGTTATTGGGAAGAGATGAATCTGGTTGAAACTGCAGAGATAATGAATTGTTCGCAGGGTAGTGTTAAAACACATTGTTCACGCGCTATTCATGCGTTAGCTAAGAAACTCAAAGAAAAGGGAGTGAAATTATGAGCCAGGAAGAGCAGGATCTACTAGGCAATAGAATTGCTAATGTACTTGATATGGCCGCTATAGAGCATATCGAGCATAATACTCTGATTTTGTTGCAAACTAAACGTATGGAAGCTTTGGAGAGCTATCAACTAGCTTCAGGAATAGTTAACTCTGGAAATAGCGCTTCCGCTTATGGTGGACATGGAAATCATTTTGGCGTAGGTAAATTTCTGTTATTACTGGCTTTGTTGTTGACGTTTACGAGTATGGCTTATACTCAGTTTGCAGATCATAGTTTTAAATTTAGTTCATTGAATAAATTGATACTTACTAATGATTTACCGATAGATGCCTATATTGATAGTGAATTTGATGAGTGGCTGGATGGAGAATGATTTATCGCTAAGATTTATTATTTTACGGTAGGTAAATCTACAGCAGCTGATACGCTTCAGTAAAAGCTATTACTCTGTGATGCAAGCTTCCTTTATTAGTAGATCGAGTTTTCTAATTGTAATTATTCTACGAATTCTTTTAAAACTTAATGATATGAGTGTGATTTTTTTATAAAGACAGTTTTCTCTGCTCTGATTGCACTCAATGTATTCCGTGTGACCCTTGAATTATTTACCTGCTTATTGGGATGACGATTTATCGTCACAGTTGGTCAATGGCGAAGTTGTACTTGTGTCGATCAAAATTGAGCTTGATACACGATTACAATTCGTAGAAGGTGTTGTTGCGGTGACTAGTCAGCGCTTGATAGCAAAAATGCATGGCGATGAAGTATGGCAAAGCTGGTATTTTCAAGATGACCTAAGATTAGTACAGCGCGATTATGCCGGTATCGGTTTTTTAGAGCTGCTTGATACGTATAAACGGATTGCATATTGGCGATATCGTGTCGGAGAGGGTGCTATCAACGAGTTGATCGAATGTTTCGCACAGCAACAAAAACTTAATGCACAAAATAACGCTGATTCGTTTTTATATTCGATTACGCAGGAGCCAGCACCTTATCGAGATTCAATGCAAGAATCGGGGGGGGCAATTGCTAAGGAACCAATTGAAAAAAAACCATCAACGTGGGTTTTGTTGAGGCTTTGGCGTTTTGCTAAGCCTTATAAAGGACGCTTATTGATTGGGTTTTTGCTGACATTATGTAGCACTGCAGCTACCTTAGTTCCGCCGTACCTCACGATGCCTTTGATGGACAATGTATTGATACCCTATCAGAACGGCGAACCGATTAATACCGAGTTGGCAACTTTTTATTTATCCGGGTTACTTGTGGCAGCAATCGTCGCCTGGATTCTAGGTTGGGCAAGGACCTATATGTTAGCGAGAGTTTCTGAACGTATCGGTGCCGATTTGCGCACTACTACCTATGAACACTTGCTAAGCCTCTCGCATAATTATTTTGGTGGTAAGCGCACTGGAGATTTAATGGCAAGGATTGGTGCCGAGACTGATCGAATCAATCTTTTTCTTTCGCTTCATTTGTTGGATTTCGCTACTGACGTCATCATGATTGCCATGACTGCAATCATTTTATTTTCGATCAGTCCTTGGTTGGCGTTGGTGACTTTGACTCCATTGCCAATCATTGCGTGGCTCATTCATTTAGTTCGAGACAGATTGCGGATTGGCTTCGAAAAAGTGGATCGTATTTGGGCAGAAGTGAATAATGTGCTTGCTGATACTATTCCAGGCATTCGTGTGGTTAAAGCGTTTGCGCAAGAGAAGAGAGAATCAGAAAGATTTCGTGCTGCTAATCTAAGAAATTTGCAAATTAATGACCGGGTTAACAAGGTTTGGTCGCTTTTTACCCCTACAGTGACATTATTAACCGAAATCGGTCTGTTGATTGTTTGGGTTTTTGGTATTTGGCAGATATCGCACGATGAAATTACTGTGGGCGTGCTCACCGCATTTCTGGCATATATCGGACGTTTTTATCTTCGACTCGACTCTATGAGTCGGATTGTATCCATTACACAAAAAGCCGCAGCTGGTACTAAGCGTATTTTTGATATCTTAGATCATCAATCTAGTATTCCGGAATCGAAGAATCCTGTTCCCTTTAAGACAACGCAAGGCCGAATTGAGCTGCGAAATGTTGGTTTCCGCTATGGCACACGTAGTGTTATCGATAATGTCAGCTTGACGATTGAATCTGGAGAAATGGTTGGTTTGGTAGGGCATAGTGGCTCAGGAAAAAGTACTTTGGTTAATCTGATTTGTCGATTTCATGATGTTACAGAAGGCGCTATCTTGATTGATGGTCATGATTTGCGTTCATTGTCAATTGCGGATTACCGTGGACATATCGGCTTGGTGCTGCAAGAGCCGTTTTTGTTTTATGGAACTATTGCAGATAACATTGCCTATGGAAAACCCACGGCTACATGGTCAGAGATTGTTGCGGCGGCGCGTGCGGCGTATGCACATGAATTCATTTTAAAATTGCCGCATGGTTATGATTCCATCGTCGGAGAGCGTGGACAAGCATTATCAGGTGGGGAGCGCCAGCGCATATCGATTGCTCGTGCGCTATTGATCAATCCTCGCATATTAATTCTTGATGAAGCAACTTCTTCGGTTGATACCACTACAGAGAAAGAAATTCAAAAAGCGCTTGAGAATCTAGTGCAAGGTCGCACTACAATTGCCATTGCGCATCGACTGTCAACGCTAAGCAAAGCTAATCGGTTGGTTGTGCTTGACGGCGGAAAAACTGTCGAAATTGGTAGTCATGCTGAATTAATGGCGCGCGAGGGATTTTATTATCGCTTGTATCAAGCGCAGGCGCGTAATGTTGATACTGAGGATACAGCGACTATCATTTCCACCAGTACGGAGCATAGCTTACCGGGGGAGTACAGATGATTCAGGTGCTTGATTATCATTTAAGTCGTAATCCCTATGGGAAAATAGTTTTAACGACTGTATCGAACTCAATTGAAAAAGAAGTTGTTCCGGTTCGTGCGTTTCCTATTTCTAGTCCGTTACAAGGTATTGCATTGGTAGATATACAAGGTTATGAGTTAGCATGGATAGAAAATTTGGCAGAATTACCACAAAATTTTCGTGAATTAATTGAAAATGAGCTCGCGAGCCGAGAATTCATTCCTGAAATTAAGCGCATCGTAAAACTTTCCAGTTTTATTACACCAACTACTTGGTCTGTTGAAACTGATCGCGGTAACACTGATTTCGTTCTCAAAGGCGAGGAAGATATTCGTCGTTTAAGCGCATCATCTTTAATGATTGCCGATCAATATGGGATTCATTTTTTGATTAGAGATCGAACAACGCTTGATCGCCATAGCCGGAAATTATTAGATCATTTTTTATAAATTATTTGCGGACATTATTTTTGGGGCGGGTATTAAAATTGCGTGATTGTATTAAAGTTTGCGCGATATCAAAGATTTTTCACCAGATGGGTGGTTGCTATGAAATTCAATCACTCTTTAAGTTTAATATTGATTTTTCCATCTGATACTTGAATATTCTCAACCCCATCCGAAAATGACTTCCAGAATCCCGGATCAACACCAAATTCATCCACTAAATTAACATTCTTTAATCCTCCTAGCCATGCATTGGGTATGGGAACACCCATGATACTGACCCCTTTGAGGATAATGATTGGTTTTTCTTGCTCATAAGCCATACCGATACCAGCATTCAAGCGAAGTGTTTTGCCACCCAGCACTGGAAAATCTTCTTCTAGTGGAATTAGTAGTTTTGCGCTAACTAGGTTGTTTGCCAGATCGATGGCTAGTTTTTGTGCAAGATCTGTATTTTTTGCCAGTAACCCATTAAGCTCGCGTTCTGTGAAGGTAATTTCACGCACTGCATTTTTTTCCGTGTAAGCCTCAGGTTTTAGAAAGCCGTCTTCAATATTTGCATCATAACCAATCGCCTGTAACTTAACTTGAAGATTTTTTTCTTCCTTAGCATTGAGTTCAACAGGTGTAAACGATGTGGTAAACACATATGTTTTAAGTACCCAATAAGTACCTGCAATCGTAATAAAGATTGTTGAAATAACGATGAGAAGCACTTGTGACCATTCCATTTTTGATGATTTTTTCTCAGTATATTCAGATGATTGCATGCTTGTAGTTTATTGCTCAAATAAGGCATTGTCCGGTTATGGACAATTAGTTAAAAAAATAGTTTTTGTAATTCTTTTCCGGGATCTTCTGCACGCATAAATGCTTCACCTACCAAAAATACATTGACGTGATGATCGCGCATTAAAGCAACATCGGCCACCGTATGTATACCACTTTCCGTTACTACGATTCGATTGGAAGGTATCCGATCCAATAGCTGTAACGTAGAATCTAGTGTCGTAGCAAAAGTTCGTAAATTGCGATTATTAATTCCGATCAAAGGCGTTGTTAGTTGCAAGGCCATTTCTAGTTCCATTGCATCGTGTACCTCGACTAACACCGCCATGTTCAGCGAATGGGCCAGTTTTTCTAATTGCAGCATACGCTGCACAGCCTTATTGCTCGGATGACTTGAGGTTTCACCGGATTCCATCATGAAAGCACTGACGATCAATAAAATGCAATCGGCTTGCATCGCACGTGCCTCCAGCACTTGATATTCATCCAGCAGGAAATCTTTGCGTAATACAGGAAGCTCACAAGCAGCACGTGCTTGTAGCAAATAATCTGGGCTACCCAAGAAGAATTGCTGATCAGTCAATACTGATAAACAAGCTGCGCCGTGTTGCGCATAACTGGCAGCAATTTCAGCGGGGATAAAGTCGTTGGTTTCGTTCGGTGAACCAAGGCCGCGTAATATGCCTTTGCTAGGACTGGCTTTTTTAATTTCAGCAATCACAGCAGATTGACCAGCAGTAATTTTATTGCGAATAGCCGCGGTGAAGTTTCGAGGGGAGGGAGCTGATTGCGCTTCTTGCAGCAATAAATTTTCTGGCTTGATTATTTTTGAAGCACTTATTTCTTGTTTTTTAACAGTCAGGATTTTTTTTAAAATATCGGACATGGTTTTATTGCGTCGTATTTTTCTGGCTTAATGCCACAAGTTCATGCAGTTTTTTTAGTGCTGCACCACTTTCAATGGTCTTTTGTGCTGTTGTGATACCGGCGGCTAGATTGTCAACGATACCCGCCACATAAATGGCAGCCCCGGCATTTAAAATAACAACATCACGCGCGGCACCGCTCTTATTTTTCAGAACTGATAGCAACATCGCCTTCGCATGCTCGGCATCGTTAACTTGAATGTCCTGAATGGGAGTTGACTGAAAACCAAAATCTTCCGGCTGAATCGTATAGCTTTGAATGGTATCGTTTTTCAGTTCCCCTATATGGGTTTTGCCAGTGATCGTAATTTCGTCCAATCCATCGCTGCCATGTACGATCAATACGTGCTGGCTATTCAGTCGTTGCAAAACATGCGCCAGTGTTTCGACCAAATCAGCGCTAAATACTCCCAATACCTGCTTCTTAGCATCCGCTGGATTGGCTAGTGGCCCTAGAATATTAAATAGTGTTTTTACACCGAGTTCTCGACGTACCGGTGCAGCGTGTTTCATTGCGCTATGATAGTTCGGTGCAAACATAAACCCGACGCCGATTTCTTGAATGCTCGATGCAATTTGTTGCGGTGTTTGATTCAAATTAACACCGAGCGCTTCTAATACATCCGCACTTCCAGATTTACTTGAAACCGAGCGTCCACCGTGTTTGGCCACACTCGCTCCTGCCGCTGCCGCGACCAATGCCGCAGCAGTTGAAATATTAAAGGTATGCGCAGAATCGCCTCCTGTTCCACAAGTATCAACCAGGTAATTTTTATTACGCACTTCGACATGAGTGGCGTATTCACGCATTACTTGAGTGGCAGCCGTAATCTCTTCAATTGTTTCTTTTTTTGTGCGTAATCCTGACAAAATGGCTGCCATTAGTACAGGAGAAATCTCTCCACGCATAATCTGTCGCATCAGTGCGACCATATCGTCGTAGGGTATTTCTTGATGCGTAATAATGCGTTGTAAAGCAACTTGAGGGGACATTGTGTGATTTTTAGTGCAAATAAGGCTTATTGATTCAGAAAATTTTGCAACATTTGATGTCCATACTCACTGAGAATAGACTCAGGATGAAATTGAATACCTTCTATGGCCAATGTTTTATGACGAACGCCCATAATTTCACCGTCCTCAGTCCATGCCGTTACTTCGAGACAATCTGGCAATGAAGTACGTTCAATAACAAGGGAATGATAGCGTGTGGCAATAAATGGACAAGGTAGATTACGGAAAACACCGGTGCCATGATGATAAATGGGGGAAGTTTTGCCGTGCATAAGTTGCTTGGCATGAACAATACGACCGCCAAATGCTTGACCGATACTTTGATGGCCCAAGCAAACGCCTAAAATAGGAATCTCTCGACTAAATTGATCAATGGTCGCAAGCGATATGCCAGCTTCTTTCGGCGTACATGGCCCTGGTGAAATAACGATTCGATCCGGACTGAGCTCGGTAATTGCATTCAAAGAAATTTGATCGTTTCTGAACACGACGATCTTTTCACCCAATTCAGCAAAATACTGCACCAAATTGTATGTGAAAGAATCATAGTTATCAATGACCAACAGCATTTTTATCCTTTATGTACCTATTATTACTTGCCAGGCATTTATCTTTATCGTATGCATTACAAAAGAACCTTAAACAAGCAAAATTCTACCAGTTCATAAGCAAACATGTTGTTATTATTACACTGAGATTTTTAGATTACTGTTGTTCTTGCTGAATAATTAATTATCATCAGGGTTAGGGTTGTTACGAGAATAGATTTGATATTGCGCTATGTATTCAGTAAAATGCATAGCTTTTCGCAATTTTGAACCTTGCCTCACTATTACAATACAAGTGAAATGTCAATACTGTAGTTGGAGGCGCTACTATAAGGAATCTATGAGACACTACGAAATCGTTTTTATTGTTCATCCCGATCAAAGTGAACAAGTCCCTGCAATGATCGAGCGTTATCGCGGTATTATTACTGCAAAAGACGGCAAAATTCATCGCGTTGAAGATTGGGGGCGGCGGCAATTGGCTTATCTGATCCAAAAAGTCCACAAAGCGCATTATGTTTTGATGAATATTGAGTGCAACCAAGAAGCACTCAGTGATCTGGAGAATGCTTTTAAGTTCAGCGATGCTGTGTTGCGCCATCTTACCATTCGTGTTAATGGACCCATTACCGAGCCATCCGTGATGGTGCTACGTCAAGGCGATAAATCGATTGCTTCTGATACAAATACGACGGAACTTGAAGGTGGTACTAACTTAGTGGATGAAGAGGGTGACGCTAACGTTGCAGCATAACTTCAGATTATTATTTTACACAATTGGATTGCAATCAAACCGTTATTAGTGGGAAAATTGTGAAATCTGGCGTTTTACGCTATACACCCGCTGGCACTGCTGTGATCGAATTTACGATTTGTCATTCTTCCAAACAAATGGAAGCCGAAATACCTAGGAAAGTATTTTTGGAGTTACTTGTCGTTGTTCTTGGGCAGCTTGCCTTGACTGTATCTGAATTTAATGTGGGTGCTTCAGTCAAACTGAAAGGTTTTCTCAACAAAAAAAACCATGCTAATCCACAACTGGTTTTACATGCAAAGAGTGTAATTCTCATTTAAATACGCATAGTTTAATAGGATTTTAATATGACACGTTTCACGAGACGTAAAGACAGCAAAGACAAAGAAAGAGAAAAAAAAGCCAATCGCCCTTTATTTAAACGCAAGAAATTCTGCCGCTTTACAGCAGAAGGAATCAAGAAAGTTGATTATAAAGATATTGAGATTCTTAAAGACTTTATCAGTGAAAATGGAAAAATCATTCCAGCACGGATTACCGGTACACGGGCTTTTTATCAGCGACAACTCAGTACCGCGATAGAATATGCACGCTTTTTAGCTTTATTGCCTTACACTGATCAGCACTGAGGAAAACAATCGCTATGCAAATCATATTAATGGAAAAAGTAGTTAATCTGGGTCAGCTGGGTGACATTGTCAATGTTAAAAATGGCTATGCACGCAATTATCTTATTCCTCAAGGGAAAGCTAAGCGTGCAACTGAACAAGCCAAGGCTGAATTCGAGGCCAGGCGTGCTGAACTGGAAAAAATACAGGCGAAATCGCTTGCATCCGCACAGACACTAGCTGAAAAATTAGACGGGCTATTAGTGCAAATCTCGCAGAAAGCCGGCCACGATGGAAAGTTATTCGGCTCGGTTACCAATATTAACATCACCGAAGCGCTTGTTGCACAAGGCTTCGATATTCAAAAATCCATGTTGCGTATGCCGAATGGTCCTTTGAAAACAGTGGGAGATCATACGTTGTCAATTGCGTTACATACCGATGTCACTGCGCATATCACCGTTTCCGTATTGGGTGATACTGCAACTTAAAAAATAGAATCTTTCAAAAGACCTAAAAAGGACTATGTACGATGTAGTCCTTTTTTATTTGTCTTGCAGCAATGATAGAATGACTGACCGTATCTTCAAATACCATTATGGCACACGCACCTGTTAGTTTAAGTCAAGACCTGCTGCTAGAAACGTATAAGACGCCGCCACATTCATTAGAGAGCGAGCAGTCTGTATTGGGTGGACTGTTACTGGATAATCATGCATGGGAGAAGGTTGCGGATATCATTACCGATAATGATTTTTATCGACAAGACCATCGGCTTATCTATCACCATATTTGCAAATTGATAGAGCAGAACAAACCTGCTGATGTTATTACCGTAGCCGAATCACTCGAAACTTCTGCTGAATTGCAAACGATTGGTGGACTCGCTTATATCGGATCCATTGTACAAAATACTCCTTCGGCTGCAAATATCAAACGTTACGCAGAAATTGTTCGTGAACGCTCAATTATGCGCAGTCTAGCCAAGGTTTGTGTGGAAATAGCCGATTCTACCTATAACCCTGCAGGTCGTTCCGCTGCTAATTTATTGGATGAAGCTGAAGCAAGGGTATTTGAAATTGCAGAAGAAGGCGCACGCGGCAAGGAAGGTTTTGTCGATATTCAACCATTACTTAAGGAGGTTGTTGAGAGAATCGAGTTACTGTACAGCCAGGACAATCCGAGTAATATCACCGGTATTGCCTCTGGATTCTATGATCTGGACCAAAAAACATCAGGATTCCAACCGGGGGATTTGATCATTGTTGCAGGACGTCCTTCAATGGGAAAAACGGCTTTTTCCTTAAATATCGCGGAAAATGTTGCGCTCGAACTTAAAAAACCGGTAGCAGTATTCAGTATGGAAATGGGTGGTACGCAACTTGCCATGCGTTTATTGGGGTCAGTCGGCAAACTCGATCAACATAAAGTGCGTACGGGGCGTTTGGATGATCAAGATTGGCCTCGCTTAACGCATGCATTAGGCAAGCTAAACGATGCGCCTATTTTTATCGACGAAAGTGCAGCGCTCAATGCACTCGAATTACGGGCAAGAGCCCGTAGACTTTACCGTCAGCACGGCGAACTGGGATTGATTGTGGTGGATTACTTACAATTGATGTCATCAACCGGTCCAGGAGAAAATCGTGCCACCGAGATTTCTGAAATATCACGGGCATTAAAAGCTCTGGCAAAAGAATTAAAAGTCCCTTTGATCGCGCTATCGCAGCTGAATCGAAGTCTCGAGCAGCGTCCCAATAAGCGTCCGGTGATGTCGGACTTAAGAGAGTCTGGGGCCATTGAACAAGATGCCGATGTGATTCTCTTCATTTATCGTGACGAAGTTTATAACCCGGATTCGCCTGATAAAGGGATTGCTGAAATCATTATTGGAAAACAAAGAAACGGTCCGATCGGAAAGGTAGATTTGACATTCTTAGGTGAATACACGCGCTTTGAAAATTTTGCCCGGCCTGAATATTATTAACCTAGATAATAACTCACAGCAAAAAGAAAGTCGCCAAACTCAGAAAAATAAAAAAGCCACCGCTATCTGTGACTGCAGTGATCATGACGCTCGATCCTAATGCAGGATCGCGACCAAATTTACGCAGAGTAAGCGGAATCAATACCCCCAGCAGCGCTGCCAATACTAAATTGAGTAGCATCGCCAGCATCATCACCAACCCCAACTCAGGATCTTGATAAATTGCGAAGGTAAATATGCCGACAACAGTTCCCCATAAGATTCCGTTAATGACACTTACTCCGACTTCCTTGGCAAGTAATTTCCAAGCACTGCGCATATGGATCTGGTCGAGCGCCATTGCGCGTACGATCATAGTAATAGTTTGATTGCCTGAATTACCGCCAATGCCAGCAATGATCGGCATCAATGCGGCTAATGCAACCAGTTTTTCGATAGATCCTTCAAAAATACCGATGACTCTCGAAGCGATAAAGGCGGTTACCAAATTAATTGCGAGCCATACCCAGCGATTTTTAACACTTTGGAGCACCGGTGCAAATAGATCCTCTTCTTCGCTTAACCCAGCCAGATTCAATGCTTCGCTTTCGGCTTTATCGCGAATGAAGTCGATAACCGTATCCACAGTTACACGACCCAATAATTTACCGGTTTCATCGACTACCGATGCAGAAACCAAATCATAGCGATCAAACGAATTTGCTGCTTGTTGTGCCACATCATCTGGACATAGCTTGATGATCTCATTTGTCATGACTTCTGCGACCAGTGTTTCAGGATCGCTCACTAGTAATCGACTAATTAACAGCACACCTTGCAGCCGTTCCTCTCGATCCACCACAAACAATTGGTCTGTATGGTCTGGCAGCTCTTCAAAACGACGCAGATAGCGCGATACAACTTCCAGACGAACATCTTCGCGGATGGTAATGACATCAAAATCCATCAGGGCGCCGACAGAATCTTCAGGATACGACATAGCCGAACGCAACTGCTCACGTTCTTCCATCGGTAACGAACGAAAAACATCATCAATGACCTCTTGCGGCAAATCGGGTGCAAGATCGGCAATTTCATCGGTATTCAGAAACTCAGTCGCAGCAACCAACTCATGGCTGTGCATATCGGTAATCAATGTTTCACGAACTGCATCCGAAGCTTCGAGTAGCACTTCACCATCATTTTCTGTTTTTACCATGCTCCAAACCAGCAATCTATCAGCCAACGGTAAAGCCTCTAAGATGTGTGCAATATCAGCAGGATGTAATTGATTCAGATAGTCTTGAAGCTCTGCGAGGTTCTGCTGCTGCACGAATGAATTAGCCAGAGTTTCATCGGAAGAATCCTTTTGCAAATGCACCAAACCTTCAACCAATCGGTATCTTCGTAATAAGTTAGAAACGTGACTCTGCGGTGTTAGAGAGTCTTCGTCACTATCGGTTTGATTGGTCTCTGTCATGGTATGAACACGTATCGTAAAAATCCCCGGAATTTATGATAATAAAACTACCGATTAGGCTCTTATCGTTCGATTAAGCAGACTGTCTCAGCTACTATGCCTTCTTTACGGCCAATAGCTCCCAAATATTCGGCGGTTTTAGCTTTGATGTTGATTTCACTAACTTGCATCTCCAGGTCCTGTGCAATATTTTCAATCATCGCTGGTATATATGGAGCCATTTTAGGTACTTGAGCAATAATGGTTGCATCGATATTGACTAATTTGTAGCCTTTGTCAGCTAATAAACGATATACATTGCGTAACAGAATACGGCTATCGATATTTTTATAACGTGGATCAGAATCGGAGAAATGCTTACCGATATCTCCCAATCCCGCCGCACCAATTAACGCATCGCAAATGGCATGCAGTAAAACATCCGCATCGGAATGACCTAACAATCCTTTATCATATGGAATCGTAACACCGCCGATGATAAGCGGGCGGCCTTCAGTTAACTGATGTACATCAAAACCCTGTCCAATTCGCATTGCATTCACGCATAACTCCTTTTATGAATAATTAATTCTGCCAAAGCCAGATCATGGGAATAAGTCACTTTAAAATTATAGCTGTCCCCGATGACAAGCTTCGGACATAGTCCTATTGCTTCGATTGCGCTGGCTTCGTCGGTGACAAATTCTCCGGCGGTTTGTTGTAATGCTTGAGCTAATAATCCATGTCGAAACATTTGTGGTGTTTGTGCTTGCCAGATATTGTCGCGAGATTCAGTACGAATGACTCGATTTTCAGCATCGCCACGCTTTAGCGTATCGGCAACAGGCACAGCGAGCAATCCCCCCACTGGATCTTCGCGTACCTGTTCAATGAGATTATCTAGTTGTACTGTTGTCAAACAGGGACGAGCGGCATCATGTACTAAAATCCAGTCATGCGGTTCCACCGCATTTTTTTGTTTCATTGCCAACAGGCCATTGCGTACACTTTCAGAACGTGTGGCACCACCGCAATTTAGTACCGTTAATTTGGTTGAAAATTCAC
Source organism: Nitrosomonas sp. PY1 (assembly GCF_022836435.1). NCBI lineage: Bacteria > Pseudomonadati > Pseudomonadota > Betaproteobacteria > Nitrosomonadales > Nitrosomonadaceae > Nitrosomonas > Nitrosomonas sp. PY1. The sequence continues at coordinate 261,815 of NZ_BQXC01000001.1, forward strand.
TCCAATCGTAGTTGTACCAATCATGATCGGTGGGTGACAACACGACAAATACTTTTGATAGGGTTTGATTGCTGCATAAGGTTTTGATTGCATGATATATCATGGGGTGATTGTTGAGTTGCAGGTATTGTTTGGGTAATGTATTACCCATTCGAGAACCTGATCCTGCTGCGGGAATGAGTGCATTAAACTGAGTCATGGATCGATTGAATAAACGGTTTTTTGGAAAAATAGCATGTGCGAGTTTTTGAATGCTATGAAAAATTATAGTTTCTTTACTGCCTTGTAGTAGAACTATATTCCGGAAGTGTGCGCACTATGCTCCATTTTTAATAAAAATGAGACTTTCGGTTGATATAATTACAACAATATTAATTTTAGGTGGATAACATGGAAGCAGAACACATTAACGCCATTGCCAATCATCTTCAAGATTTAGCAAGCCGATCTAACGAATTACGGAGGTTTCTTTGACTTTGATACGAAGCAAACACAATTAAGCGAACTCTCCCGATTACTCGAGGACCCGGCCGTATGGAATGATACGCAGCGCATCCAGGAAATTAATCGTGAAAAGAAACTGCTGGAAGATATTGTGTTAACACTGGAGTCGGTTCAGCGGCAATTAGGCGATACAGGTGAACTATTCGATATGGCTCGAGAAGAGTCCGATCATATTGCACTGGAAAGTATTGCGCAGGATATGGCGAACCTCGAAAAATCGGTTGCAAATCTCGAATTTCGTCGTATGTTTTCCGATCCGATGGATGCAAAAAACTGTTTTGTCGATATTCAATCGGGTTCTGGTGGAACCGAGGCCCAAGATTGGGCAGCCATGCTCGAACGTATGTATGCGCGGTATTGTGAAAGACAACAATTTAGTGTGGAAATTTTGGAAGAATCTCCTGGCGACGTTGCCGGAATTAAAAGTGCCAGCTTAAAAGTCATCGGTGAATACGCCTATGGTTATTTACGAACCGAAACAGGCGTACATCGGCTTGTCAGAAAGTCTCCTTTCGATTCTAACAACCGAAGACATACTTCTTTTGCCAGCGTGTTTGTTTATCCGGAAGTCGATGACACCATCGAAATTGAAATCAATCCAGCAGATCTGCGGATCGATACATTCAGAGCATCCGGTGCTGGGGGGCAGCACATTAATAAAACCGACTCAGCCATACGGATTACTCACAATCCCACTGGTATCGTCGTGCAATGTCAAAGTGGACGCTCGCAGCACCGGAACAAAGCGGATGCGCTTTCAATGCTCAAATCAAAGCTTTATGAAGCCGAGCTGCGTAAACGCCATGAAGAAAAGCAAGCGATTGAAGACACTAAAACCGATATCGGCTGGGGACATCAGATTCGCTCTTATGTATTGGATCAATCCAGGATTAAAGATCTTCGCACCAATATCGAGATTGGAAATACACAAAGTGTGCTGGACGGCAATTTAAATGATTTTATTGAAGCAAGTCTAAAACAAGGTGTTAAATAAGAAGCTATAAAAAAACCTACCGTCTTCTTGTAAGGAAACAGTAGGCTTCTTTTTAAAACAAGCTACTTAATTAACCAATCACATAGTCAATTGGATTGACGCCGTCTTCAAGACCAACCAATTTTACTGACCAATCTTGGTCAGTGCCATACACGTCGGCAGTTAGAACGTTATTGGCATCGTTAAAAGACAACTGATAGTATGGATCAAAATCTTGGTTGCCATAATAATAAGCATCGGCATCAATTCCCCTAATATCGATACGATCGCCTTCACTAGGTGTAAAATTGAAGATGGTATCTCTTTGATAGGTATCTGGACTTCCGACTGAAAACAACCATTTGAAAGTGTCAGCACCTGCTCCGCCAACCAGTGAATCTTTGCCCAAACCACCGCTCAGAACATCATTGCCAGCGCCACCGTCGAGAAAATCGTTGCCTGTACTGCCATCTAAATTATCGTTGCCGTTGCCGCCATAAAGGAAATCGTTGCCACCCCAACCATTTATACTATCATTGCCGTCTTTTCCCCAAATTTTATCAGATGCATTGCTTGGTTTTGGGCCAACAACACCTGCCGATTTATATGTTGGATAAATAGTGTCATTGTGGCGTGTTCCATAGATATTTGCCATTTTCATTTCTCCTTAAATTGCATATTGATTTAATAAAGCTAAAGCAAATTATTCACGATAAGACTTGCGTAATAATTCAAATCTACCGGCGAAATCTAAAGAGCGAGTTGATTGTATCGAAGACTATTGAACTGAAATTAGAATTCACGAGTAATCGTATTGACCAATTCTTTTTGTTCTAGAGGTTTAAAAATGTATAACCAGAGTATTAATACTCAACGTCTCAATTTAGAAGTGCCTGGCCAGGATAGCTCTTAGTTAATTTAAGATCGGTGATAAAAATCACACTGCAGCCCCAAATCCTGAAGGTATATGAGATGATACGGTTGTCGGTAGAAAGATTTGACTTGATATACTAAGTATCTGACAATGAATTGCTTGGAGAATCAATCGACTATGTCAGGCCAGACGAGTGAGATATCTAAGATCTTAGTATTACTCTTCATTCATGCGCGCATCGCATCTAATAGTTTTCCTTAGATTAAAACCAAGGTTTCCCCAATTTATCTCTGGCATTGGAGTGATTACTATAGAACCATGTTAAGAATTTTAATTTGGAGGCAACAATCATGAAAACGCAAAAACCTGTTACCGTCATCGCATTAATAGCTGCTTTATTTTTTGTTGCTTTGCCTTTCGGTTCTGCAAGCGCGGAGCAATCAGTTACCACAAGCAATCATACGCAACTTGCTAAACATCATGAAGCTTTGTTGAAAGAAGCCGAAGCGAAGCTTGAAGAGCACAGAGTGGCTTTAGAAGACTATCAATCGAATTTCCAATATTATGGTAGAAGAGGCCAAGAATTCCAATCTCACGAAACTGCTAATATTCGTGAATACGAAAAAGAAGTAGCTGAGCACAGGGCTCAAGCAGAATTGCATTACAAATTAGCTGCTGAAGAAAATAAATCAACGACATTTGCCAGTAATGGTAACGCATCACAAGCTAATTAATAGAGAACCACCGCTTTAAATAAAAAAGCCGCTTGTAAGCGGCTTTTTTAATGCGCTTTTTCTTATTTTCTTATTGAATGCTTTGCATTAGTAGAGTATGCCTATACTTACCATGCTATTCATTGCTACCACAGAAAGCTCGTTACTTTCTTCCTCATGATTTTCTGATTGAATACAATTTTTGCAAACGACGTATCTGCACAGGCAACACCATAGCATACGTGTAAAGGTAATAAATGTTCTTCTCTGGGATGGCAGTAACGCGCAGCTGGTGCTTTTTGCCAGTCAATCAGCCTTAGCTTCTGTTCTTCCTGTGATAAACCTTCGTCGGAACAAGTTTCTTGCAACCAATAGTCAAACGCCTCGTTTTCGGAATCGCTATCACTGCCTTTTAAAAAGAACTGCTGCAAATTGTGAAAGGACATTCCCGAGCCAATAATAAGGACGTTTTCCTTTCTCAAAGAGCTCAAGGATTTTCCCACGTTAATGTGCTGTTCCGGGTTTAAATTTCTCAGTAGAGATAACTGAACACAAGGGATATTCGCCTCTGGATACATCAGCATAAGTGGAATAAACATGCCATGGTCAAACCCCCGCTGCGCGTCCAATTTCGCTGGAATGCCTTGCGATATAAGCAATTCAGAGATTTTCTTGGCAAGCTGTGACTGACCTGGAGCTGAATATTGAATCCGATAAGCTTCATCAGGAAAACCGTAATAATCATAAATTAATTCAGGATGGTTGCCGCTTGTAATCGTTGCTTGGTCTTCCTCCCAGTGCGCGCTGATGATGAGTATCGCTGAGGGCTTATTCAGATCGCGAGCTATCTCTCTAAGAAAAACAACCAATTTCTCCTGAGCTTTATCTCCTAGAATCGGCAGTGGGCCTCCACCATGAGGTATATATATAACCGATGAAAGTTTTTCTGATGAATGCTTATTCATTTTTCATATGCTTATCCGCATCTGTGCAGCTACTTAGGTTAATTTTTGAGCAATTTTTGCAACATGAGATCCTTGGAAGCGAGCAATTTTTAATTCGTTTTCTGATGGTTGTCTACTGCCGTCTCCACCAGCAAGCGTTCCAGCTCCATACGGAGAGCCGCCTGTAATTTCACTCATATTCATGATTTCTTGACATGAATAAGGGGTGCCCACAATGATCATGCCATGATGGAGTAAAGTAGTATGAAACGAAGTTATCGTAGTTTCTTGTCCACCATGTTGAGTGCCGGTAGAGGTAAATACACTGCCAACTTTACCGATCAGACTCCCATTAAGCCATAACTTACCTGTCTGATCGAGAAAATTCCTCATTTGCGCGCACATATTGCCAAAGCGTGTGGGGGTACCAAAAATTATAGCGTCATAGCTTGCTAACTCATCAACAGTTGCAATAGGCGCTTCTTGATTGAGTTTCGCTCCCACTTTGCGCGCTACTTCATCAGGCATGAGTTCTGGAACACGTTTAACAACAACCTCGGTACTTTCAACGCTTTTAGCACCTTCAGCTACAGCGTGAGCCATAATTTCGATGTGACCATATGTGCTGTAGTAAAGAACGAGAATTTTTGTCATGTTGTACCTCCTTATTTATTAATAATTGTTTAAGGGTTTTGTCGGTTTTACTCCTCAGTCAAATATAAAGCAATAGACCGAAGCGTTTCTGTAGAATTTTATGGGAAAAGGCTTTGCTCAAAGCAGCATTTTCATATCTCACTAACAGTAGCTTGCCGATGAATTGCATAGGATTTGTTTGATTTTATCAAAGGTTAAAATTTTATTCGTAGTCGCAGATTATGTCTTCATTTTGAAACTTCGGACTCCATGAAAATCAGCATACTGGAGTTGTCCCAATTTGACGGGTGTTTTTTTCATGAAGTCAATATGCTGATTATTTCAAGTAAACTGAAATAGCCTTAGCTGCAATACCGCGTAGTCGTTCAACACACCGTTTTTCCAGTCATGTTACGCACGGTTATCTTTATAATGCACAGGGAATGAGGAGAATCGCCAGTTCGTTTGCAGACATGCTGCTGAGATTCAGGTGCGGATAATAGATATGCTTTGAAAGCCAGCATCCACTAGTACAGGTGCTTAAACGATGTCTTGAAAATAAGTTAGAATAGCAATTTAGAATTTTTAAATGGGAGTTCCTGAATGTCAATGGCAGACCGCGATGGTGTAATTTGGTATGACGGTAAAATGGTTCCTTGGCGGGATGCAAACACACATGTGCTGACTCACACGCTGCACTATGGTTTGGGTGTCTTCGAAGGTGTGCGTGCGTATGAAACGGAGCGTGGCACCGCGATATTTCGCTTACCGGAACACACGAACCGATTATTTAATTCCGCGCATATTTTGATGATGAAAATACCGTATGACAAGACTACATTGATGCAAGCGCAATGCGATGTTGTCAGGCAGAATAAATTGTCGTCATGCTATATACGCCCACTTGTGTTTTATGGTTCAGAAGCTATGGGGCTTTCCGCCAAAACACTTTCGGTCCACGTTATTATTGCTGCGTGGCCTTGGGGTACTTATTTGGGCCCTGAGAGTCTAGAAAAAGGGATTCGGGTTAAAACTTCCTCATTCACGCGGCATCATGTCAATACCAATATGTGCCGCGCTAAATCGGTTTCGACCTACACGAACTCTATTTTGGCTAACCAGGAAGTGTCAGCGAATGGGTATGATGAAGCTTTGTTGCTCGATACGGATGGTTATGTTGCAGAAGGCTCGGGAGAAAATATTTTTATCATAAAGCAAGGTAAGGTTTTCACGCCAGATTTAACTGCTTGTCTTGAAGGTATTTCTAGAGCTTCTGTCATCGAGTTGGCAGGAGAAATTGGTGTGCCTGTTATCGAGAAGCGTATTACTCGCGATGAAGTCTATTGTGCAGATGAAGCTTTTTTCACGGGCACAGCCGCTGAGGTTACACCAATTCGTGAGTTGGACAATCGTATGATTGGCGATGGCAAACGAGGTCCTATCACTACTCAAATACAATCGATGTTTTTCGAGTGCGTCAAAGGCAAAGCTCAAAAACATATGGATTGGCTTACCCTGGTTTAACAAAGTCAGTTATTTTGGAGTTACTATGAGTCAACAGAATACTAATAACAAATCACGAGAAGTTGAAATTACTGCGGATGATCTACCATTACACTGCCCTATGCCTTCAATGATACTGTGGAACTCGCATCCGCGTGTATTTTTACCGATTGAGGCAACGGGCGAAGCGTTGTGTCCTTATTGCGGCACGTACTATGTGCTCAAAGGTGGTGCGAGAGGAGGGCACCATTAACCGTACGTGATCATTAGTAAAAACAGCTAGTTTGTTTTTCAACATTACTTTAAAGCAAAGGACACTATGAATCAGATTCCGCAAGAAATATTTAAAGCCTATGATATCCGGGGTATTGTTGGAAAAACAATCACTGTAGAAAATGTTGAGAAGATCGGTCAGGCCATTGGTTCTGAGGCACGTGCTAGAAAACTGTCGACTGTTGCCATAGGTCGCGATGGAAGATTATCCGGTCAAGAACTATCGCAAGCACTGGCCCGAGGTATCCAGAAAAGTGGCGTTGATGTTATCGATGTCGGTATGGTAGCAACGCCGATGCTATATTACGCTGCGCATGAGTTATGCCAGTACTCGGGGGTTATGGTGACTGGCAGTCACAATCCACCCGAATATAATGGTTTTAAAATTGTTCTTGGCGGTACCACTTTATCGGCCGATACAATTCAGGCGTTGCGCATTCGTATTGAAAACAACGACCTTACACAAGGTAGCGGACAATATTCTGAGCATAGCATTGCCAAAGTTTATGCTGAGCGAATCAGGAGCACTATCAAATTAGCTCGCCCAATGAAAGTTGTGGTTGATTGCGGTAATGGCGTAACAGGTGCATTTGCTCCTGAGCTCTATCGTGCATTGGGTTGCGAGGTCATAGAATTATTTTGTGAAGTCGATGGTACTTTCCCCAATCATCATCCCGATCCATCGGTGCCTAAAAATTTACAAGATGTTATTCAAAAATTAAAGTCATCGGATGCTGAAATTGGTCTTGCTTTTGACGGTGATGGCGATCGTTTGGGTGTGGTAACTAAGCAAGGACGCATTATTAATCCAGATCGCCAGTTGATGCTTTTCGCCGCGGATGTTTTATCTAGAAATCCGGGTGGGGAAATTATTTTCGATGTCAAATGTACACGTAATTTGGCGCCATGGATTAGAAAACATGGCGGCATTCCTACAATGTGGAAAACCGGACATTCCTTTATCAAAGCAAAATTAAATGAATCGGAAGCACTTCTGGCCGGTGAGATGAGTGGTCATTTGTTTTTTAAAGAGCGTTGGTATGGTTTTGATGATGGATTATATGCAGGTGCACGATTGCTGGAGCTTTTAAGCCGGGAATCGGATATGAATACTGTTCTGAACAATCTACCTGATAGCATTAACACACCGGAGTTACAAGTGCATACTGCTGAAGGTGAAAATTATTCATTGATTGCTGAATTACAAAAGAAAGCAGTGTTTAATAGTCCGCAACAAGTTGTGACTATTGATGGACTGCGAGTTGAATATAGCGATGGTTTCGGTCTTGCTCGAGCATCGAATACAACACCGGTTATGGTTTTGCGGTTCGAAGCTGATAGTGAGGCGGCTTTAAAAAGAATTCAAGAAGACTTCCGTAACAACATCAAGAAAGTAAAACCAGACGTGCAGTTGCCATTTTAATTGATTGTTTTTATTGTGTAGTTTAAACGCGATGCATATTGCGATAGCGCAAATCAATCCGATTGTTGGTGATATTTCCGGCAACGCAGAGAAAATTTTACGAGCCGTGCGACAAGCGAAGCTTAAAGGTGCGAAGCTTGTTATAACGCCCGAACTTGCATTGTGTGGGTATCCGCCTAAAGATCTATTGTTGCGCGACGATTTTTATCAATCGTGTTACCAAACCCTACAAATGATCACGCAGGAGATTGATGACATAACGCTCGTGATAGGTCATCCACACCATGACGGCTGTAAGCTATATAACTCGGCTTCAGTCATTTGTTCAGGCAAGATTACGCATACATACCACAAAAGATTTCTGAGTAAACCACCGTTCTTTAATGAGTTTTATTATTTTGATGAAGGTTTGGAGCCTTGCTTTTTAAACTTCAATGGACTCAAGTGCTGTATTGAAATTGGCGCGGATGCGTTACTACATTCCGATCCGAGAAAATATACACACGCTGACGTCGATATCTTGTTGTTTCTGAATGCTTCCCCGTATTTCATCGACAAGCAAGTAACACGATATCAGGATACGCAACACTATATCAAGTATACGGGTGTTAGTGTCATTCATGTTAATCTGGTTGGCGGACAAGACGGTTTGGTGTTTGACGGAGCTTCCTTTGTTATGAATGCTGCGGGTGAGTTAGTTCATCAATGTAAGGAACTGATAGATACGATTGATTATATTGAGATTCAAAATCGCCAGCCGGTAAAAAATCATACGCTCGCAATTTCATTGCCTCCGATAGCCAGTGTTTATCAGGCATTATGTCTAGGTGTCAGGGATTATGTTCATAAGAATAATTTTTCGGGTGTTTTGATAGGATTGTCGGGAGGCGTAGATTCTGCGCTGGTACTAGCAATCGCTGTAGATGCATTGGGTGCGGAGCGAGTAAAAACCGTGATGATGCCCACGCAATATACGGCTGACATGAGCTTAGCAGATGCGCGAGAGATGGCCGATCGATTGGGGGTTTTGCATTCGGAATGTAATATTCAACCGCTGTTTGATTTGTATTTGTCGAAGATGGTCAGTGACTTTGCAATTTCATCCGAATTATTGAATACTTCGACGATGCCGGAGAATTTACAAGCACGCATTCGTGGCACCGTATTAATGGCACTTTCTAATCATAGTGGTTCGGTTGTATTAACAACCAGCAATAAATCTGAGTTTGCTGTGGGTTATTGCACTTTGTACGGCGATATGGCAGGTGGTTTGGCAGTACTTAAAGATGTTACCAAAACATTGGTTTATCAGCTTTGTCATTATCGTAATAAAATCAATCCGATTATTCCAGAGCGAATCCTACAGCGGGCACCTTCTGCTGAGTTACGGCTTAATCAAACCGATCAAGATACCTTGCCACCGTATGAAATTCTCGATACTGTTATTGAAGCGTATGTTGAGAAGAATTACTCACGTAATGAAATTATAGCGCTGCAATTTGATCCGGAAATCGTAGATAAGATAATTCACTTGATTCATCTTAACGAATACAAACGACATCAAGCTCCAATAGGGATACGTGTTACATGCTGCGATTTTGATCACGCATGGCACTATCCCATTACCTCTCATTACAAGTCTTAACATATCCTTTGCGTTTTCGCTTGTTCAGGTCATATGACGTGGTCAAGTAAAAACCGGACATTCTAGTTAAGCTATTTTTCCTTAACTGAAATGTCCGGTTTCATTAAATCATGTCAATATTCAATCTTTATCCTTCTCAGGGGTAACTGTAGCTTTATGAGTTTCCTCTATAGCTTCCGGCTTTTGAGGTAAGTGTTGATCGGTGCTATTGGTAGCGTCCTTGCGTTTCGATGTCAGTTTACCAATGATAACGAAAAATAGCGGCACAAAGAAGATTGCTAAGAAAGTGGCAGTCAACATGCCTCCAAAAACACCTGTACCAATCGAATTGCGGCTTGCCGCACCAGCACCGGTTGCTACGACAAGTGGTACTACTCCTAAAATAAAAGCCATGGAAGTCATGATGATCGGACGGAAGCGCAATCGTGCCGCATCCATAGCCGCATCTATTAACGATGCTCCTGCGGCTCGTTGCTGATTGGCAAATTCAACGATCAGGATAGCATTCTTTGCAGCCAGCCCAATCAGTGTTACCAAGCCAATTTGAAAGTAAACGTCATTGCTCATGTCTAGCACCCAAATGGCCAGGAGCGCTCCCAAGATCCCAAAAGGAATTGCAAGAATAACGGCAAATGGCACAGACCAGCTTTCATAAAGTGCGGCCAATAGCAGGAATACCATCAACATAGCAAAAATGAATATAAAAGTACCTTCTCCGCTTGCTTTGCGTTCTTGTAGCGATATGCCGCTCCAATCAATACTATAGCCTTTCGGTACCAGAATTTCATTGGCTATTTCTTCCAGTGCCGCAAGTGCTTGCCCCGAGCTGTAACCATGTGCCGCACTGCCTAGCACAAGCGCCGAGTTGAAGCCATTGAAATGCGTTACCGGATCTGGACCACTGGTAAATTCGGTTGTTACCACGGTATTCAAAGGAATCATGGTTTGTGTCGAACCTGCACGAGCGCGTACATAGACTTTGCTGATATCGTCGGGATTGGAACGGTATTCCGGTAGGGCTTCAGTTTGTACCCGGTAAACACGGCCAAACTTTAAAAAATCGTTGACATAAAAATTACCGAAGTAGGCCTGCATGGTATCGAATACTTCTGAAATAGGTACTCCCAGAGCTTTGGCTCGTTCCCGATCCACTTTTGCGAATAATCTGGGAGAACTGATACGAAAATTAGTGTTGGCAGCTGCAATTGCCGGGTGTTCCATTGCCTTGGCGACAAACTCTTGAGCAACGTTGGCGAATTCGTTGAAATCGCCACCGCTTGGATCCTGTAATTGTGCGGTGAAGCCGCCGGTGGTGCCCAGGCCGGGGATCGATGGCGCATTGAAAGCAAGAATCAAGGCTTCAGGAATTTTAGCAAATTCCTGGAAAGCAGATGCGATAAGCCCGGGTACTTTCTCATCTTCATGTTTTCGGTCATCCCAATGATGCAGTGGAACGAACATTGTCGCTTGATTTGAACCCCGCGTGGTAAAAACAAAGTTTTGTCCTGCCAAAGTATCGGTTGAATGAACCGCTGGCTTGGATTGAAAAAAGCTTTCAATCTTTTCCAATACGCTGATAGTGCGAGACATCGAAGCGCCGTCTGGCAACTGCACAATAGTAATAAAATAACCCTGATCTTCCTCTGGTAGAAAACTACTAGGGATCGTTCTGAACAGTCCAACGAGAAGCGCTATCAATAGCACGAAAATGATCAAAAAGATCGCTGATCGTTTTATGACAATTCCAACTGCACCGGTATAACGCGTTTGCATCCAATCGAAAGAGCGATTAAATATTTGCCAGAACCGGTTTTGCGGACCATGGCTTGGTTTAAGAACGATAGCACATAATGCCGGACTGAGCGTCAGTGCAACGAATCCGGAAATGGCCACAGATAATGCAATGGTAATAGCGAATTGCTTATATAGCTGGCCGGTGATTCCACCCAGAAAGGCAACCGGTACGAACACGGCAGCAAGTACCAAAACAATAGCGATGACCGGTCCACTGACCTCGGTCATCGCTATCTTCGCCGCTTCCTTCGGTGAAAGACCACCTTCGCTCATATGTCGCTCGACGTTCTCCACTACCACAATCGCGTCGTCGACTACGATACCGATAGCCAGAACCATGCCAAAAAGCGTTAAAGTATTGATCGAAAATCCCAATGCCTCCATACCGGCAAGTGTTCCGATCAATGAAATAGGAACTGCAACAGCGGGAATCAAGGTTGCGCGCCAGCTTTGCAAAAACAGGAAGACTACCAGAATAACCAGAAACATTGCCTCAGCGAGCGTGTGGAGTACCTCGCGTATCGATACTTCAATAAATGTGGTCGTATCGTAGGGAATATCATAAGAAACGCCTGGTGGAAAACTAGTGGACATTCTGTCCATTTCTTCTCGTACCCGTCGGACAGTATCGAGTGCGTTGGCACCGGGTGATAGAAAAGTCAACAGAAATGTATTGGGTTTTCCATTCCATCGTCCTTCCAAATCATAGGATTGTGCACCCAACTCAATCTTTGCTACATCCTGCATGCGAACCATTGAGCCATCCGGGTAGGCACGAATGATCATGCTTTCAAATTCCTTGACATCCTGCATGCGGCCTTGCGTGATTACCGGAATGGTCAATTCGGTACCGTTTGGGGTTGGTTCCCGGCCAATCCTGCCAGCCGGGAAATCACGGTTTTGCTCGCGTACGACTTCCGCGATCTCAGTCGGAGTAATATTCAATTGCGCCATGCGGATGGGATCGAGAATGATGCGCATGGAATAATTCTGCGCGCCGAATATCATCGCATCGCCAACGCCAGGAAGCCGTTTGACGTTGTCAAGAATGCGCAATATTGCATAATTCGACAAGTAAATGGTGTCGTGCTTGGGATCGGTAGAACTTAATGCAACTACTGCTAGTAGATCCGGTGAGGTTTTCTTTACAGTGACACCCTGGCGTATGACCTCATCGGGTAATTGCGGCTCGGCAAGGCGCTGTCGATTCTGAGTTTGGACTTGTGCGATATCTATATCAGTGCCAATTTCGAACGTAAGCTTCATGGTCATATGGCCATCGTTCGTGCTGGTTGATTCGTAATATAGCAAATTATCGATACCCGGCAATTGCACTTCAATGGGGCGTGCCACCGTATCCGCCACTACTTCCGCGCTAGCGCCCGGATAGTCGGCTTCGATTTGCACCATGGGTGGCACAATCTGTGGGAACTGCGAAATTGGCAGGTTTGTCAAGGAGACCAGACCGACAATAACAATAATAATGGATAAAACCGAGGAAAAAATCGGACGATCTATAAAAAAATTGGAGTTCATGTTGCGCTTTCCGCGGTATTTTCATCGGTCGAGGGTGATGGGGAAGTCTTTTCATCTTGATGAGGAACGGCCTTTACTTCAACGCCTGGTAGAATGCGGAAGAAGCCGTCCACCACTACGCGCTCCCCAGCTTTTAAGCCTTCCTCGATCAGCCATTCTTTATCGTGCCACGTACTGGCTCGAATCGGTCGTAATTGCACTTTATTGTGCTCATCGACAACATACACGAACGATCTGCCAGATCCCTGTTGAACGGCACGTTGCGGGATCAAGATGGCAGCAGTTCGAATAAATCCCTTGACGCGAATTTTGACGAATTGGCCGGGGAAGAAGGACGATTCGCCGGGAGATTTTGTTCCTCCCGGATTAGGAAATGTAAAACGCCCTTGCAGTGTGCCTGTTTCAGGCCTTATCCCGACATCTGCAAAATCAAGCAATCCATCATGGGGATAGACGCTGCCATCCGCAAAGGTCAAGGTGCCGCGCAGTTTGAAAATATCAGGGCGCTGGACTTTTTGCTCAGCTAATTCACGCCGACGTCGCAAAAGATAGTTTTCAGGTACACTGACATTGACATACATGGGATCCAGTTGATCGATAGTGGTCAACAATGTCGTTTGTGCCGAAACTAGTCGCCCTTCATAAAAATTGCTGCGGCTAATGCGGCCATTTACTGGTGCGGTAATCACCGTATTATCCAGATCGAATTTTGCTTTAACGAGCTCATGCTGTGCAGCGTCAAGCGCAGCTTTGGCCGCTAACACTTCGGCTTGAGCATCATCTACATTTTTTTTACTGACAGCTTGCTGCTTAAGCAATGGACCAACGCGTGCCAGATCCTGCTTGGCTTGGGTTAAACGTGCTTTCGCCTGCTCCACTCTTGCTTTGCTGCTAAGATACACGGCACGGAAAGGAATGGGATCAATTAGATATAACTGATCGTCTTTTTTTACATTACGGCCTTCCGTGAAAGATATTTTTTTGATAATACCACTGACCTGCGGACGGATCTCGACCGGTCGAAACGCTTCTGCTTGGCCTATGAAATCTGTTTCATCGGGAATCATTTGCTGCGTTACGGTAATAACCCCAACCTCAGGAGTGGGAGGAATTGGTGGCTCAGGAGGTTTAGAGCAACTTACTAACAGTACTCCGAGGCAAGCATAGCAGGCTAATTTGAACAAGTCAGCATAAGTGGTGTCGGTGGCTTTTTTTATCATGAGATACAAATCGTAAGAAATTAAATTGGAGTCGGTTGATTTAAATAAATATATCGATGAACAGAATTAGAGATCGATAAATCAAAACTAACTTTTTTAATGCAACAGAAAGCTAATTGCAATGCTTTTTTGTCCAGGAAGTACAATGAATAATCCAATATTACAATAGCGCTTTGCTGTTTTTCTCGAGATTTCCATTGTTATCAAACATCCCATCCCTTAGTTGTAGAAATATTTTCTAGTGATCCATGGCGGGGCATATCTAAATAGATCAAAATATCGCGTGGAAGTTGTTGTGCCGTTGTTGTATCGCTGCTGCCTATGCGATAGAGATTTGATAGTGTATCTCTAGTCTCCTTATCGTGATGCCACACTAGAGTCTGTTATCTGCTCAAAGGCGCTTTTTTCATCAGTATTATTAACACTTACAGGCACCGAATCAGGTGCGCTTTCTGGTAACCACCCGCCGCCTAACGCCCTATAAAGCTGCACAATTGAAACCAAGTGGAAACGTTGTGTGGCGCTAAGAGAAAATTCCGCATCAAATAAATTCCGTTTGGCAAGCAAAACATCCACGTAGCTCGTAATACCACCTTTATAGCGCAGATCGGCTATATGTAATGCTGAATGTAAGGATTCGACTTGATCTTTTTTTGCCACAAGTTGATTTTTTACCGTTTGAATTGCCACTAAAGCGTCTTCAACTTCTTTGAACGCAACTAAAATGGTTTGTTCATACTGCGCCAAAGCTTGCCGTGTTCTAGCTTCTGCGGCGCGTTGCTCAAAGCCCAGGCCTTGTGCGTTGATCAATGGAACAGCCAAACCTAAACCGCCTACACCAAACTGACCGTCGGACATTAATAAATTAGAAATTGCCGGGCTAGCGACGCCTAACGCTCCAGTAACCGAAAATTTAGGGAAGCGTGCGGCTTTAGCCACGCCAATTCTTGCCGTAGCAGCCGCCAGCATTTGCTCGGCTTGCAGGATATCTGGGCGGCGTTGCAGTAATTCGGAAGGAATGCCCGCGGGTACTTCAATTAAGATGGTTTGTTCCACCAAGGAATATCGTCCTTGTGGAATAGTACGCGGATTTTCTCCCACTAGTACACTCAATTCGTTTTCTTTTTGTGCCAGCTGCCGTTTGATTTCTGCTACTCGAGATGCTGCATTCGCATACTCCGCTTCAAACTGATCGAGATCCAATCGAGAGATGATGCCCCATTCCAATTGCGCGCGAGAAATGTCAACAGAATCTTTCCAAGAAGCTAATGCGCGGTATGCTATCTTAAGCTGTGTTTGAAATTGCAACAAATCAAAATATGACTGCGCGACGTTACTGATTAATAACAAAACAAGTCCGCGGCGATTCTCTTCGCGCGCCATTAGATCTGCCCGAGCGGCTTCATTTGAACGGCGAATCCGACCCCAAAGATCAATTTCCCAATTCATGGTGTTCATTCCATAATAGCTGTAGGGAGTAGGAAAACCGGCGCGTGAAAATCCACCCATGTCACCCATAAAAGGCCCATACACACTTGCATCTATGTTGGGTACAAAATCCATGAATGCACTTTTTAAACGAGCTTGCATTTCCTCGATACTGGCCTCGGCCTGTTTAAGTTCTTTATTGCCTAATAAAGCTTGATTAATGAGTCGTTGTAGATTTTCATCATGAAATACGTCCCACCATGGAAGATTGGCAATAGACTCTCCCTCTGCATGTGAGATGCGAAACTTTTCATTAACTTCAATTTGAGGACGATTGTAGTCTGGACCCATGGCACAGCCTGATAGGAATAAATAGCAACAAAGCCAGAAAAAACGGATAGAAAGCCAATTGCTGAATTTACATTTATCGCGGAAGTGTTTTACCATGAATTGCATAAAGTCGGTGATTTACGGACCAATATCAGAATCAAAATATATACATCTTAACTCTTACCCAAGCCTTTCGATTTCTTGATGAGATGCCAGGCAAGATGAATGACAGTATACCAAAATAGATAATGCCTGGATTTTAATTGAATCGCAACCCTGTAAATTTCCCCGATGATAGCTTTGAAATTGATATCTGACGAAGGTATAGTGATCGTGTTGTGTTATTTTTTGTTTTATTAGTGATAATACCTGTGCGCAATAAAAGCTGAGACCCCCGATTGATTGTATATATATGAATGTTATGCGAATTAAAGACTATATTATAGAGATTAATGAGAATGCATTCTGATTTTAATGTTCGAGATTTAAATAAATTACTTTTGGGGATGGTTTTTATTGAATTGCTGTTTGTTGTTGTATACGTTCTAAATGTATTGTGGGGTAGTCCTAGTTGGGTCATTACGAAATTAGTCGACTTAGACGATGAGGGAAGTATCGCTACTTGGTTTTCCTCAATGCAGCTTTTTGTCGTGGGCTTGTTGTTTTTTTTAAAAAGCCGTCATGCCAATGCAATTGAACTGCCCTCGGCGACATTTTTTTGTATCCTGGGGCTGGGATTTATTTTTTTGTCGATTGATGAAGCAGCGGCAATCCATGAAAAAATCAATGCTGTACTGAAACAGACTGCGTTCATGCCGCGATTTAAAGGGGATCATGGCATCTGGATTTATGTGTATGTATTGTTCGCGGGAGTTCTCCTTAGTCTCGTGCTACGCAATTTTTTTGCGCTTTGGAAGCGCTCCCGTCAAATTGCTTTTATTATGGCCACGGGGTTACTAACGTTTGTAACCGGTGCAGTTTTACTTGAAATTATCAGTTATCAGTTTCTTCGTAACGATATAACCTCTTGGTACTATGTTATGGAAGTTGCTTTGGAAGAGTTTCTTGAAATGTTAGGAATCAGCATAGTGCTTTATGGTGCATTATTATTGCTTATGGAAGCTAATGCTATTGAAGGTAATGAGTAATTGGCTGCATATTGCAGGTGTTTTTTGATGTTTTTCTTCATTCTTGTTTAAATTCATGACAAGCAATAGAATGAAAGTGTCGTTGTTTTGTCAGTTCTGGTAATAACATCGATATTTCGAATATTTATAAGGATCGTAATAGAATGAGAAAAAAAATTGCTTCGATGGTAGCGGTCGGAATTGCGGTATGTATGCTTTTATTATCGAGCGTTGTATCAGCAGAAACTGGTTATGCAGTTCACTATAGCGATAAATTTCAAGGAAGAAAAACTGCCAGCAATGAAATTTTTGATCAAAATGAACTAACAGCCGCGCATAAAAAATTGCCTTTTGGCACACAAGTTAAAGTGACCAATTTGGCAAATGATCGTAGTGTCGTTGTAAAAGTCAATGATCGTATGGCGCGTCGTAACAAAAACATAATTGATCTGACAAAACGTGCCGCAGAGGAGCTTGGTTTTGTAAAAAGCGGTCGTGCTAAAGTTAAATTAGAGGTTGTGAATTAATACGCGGCGCACTCCGTTTTCAAATTATTCAAACTGAAAATCTATACGAATCTTGAATAGAAAGGTAGATATGCCGAAAAGACATATTTCTGATTTGTAAGTAAAGTTTTTATACTGGCTCCAAGAGATAATCAAATTTATGCAGAATCCAGAACCTCCTGTAATCAAGCCGTTCGTTTTTGTTTTCAGTTGGCGAAGATTTTTCTTGCATTTTCTAATTATGGGCGTGTGTGCTGTGCTGGGCGTGATGACCTGGTATTTCTCCAAACCACATAGCACTCGATTCTATGAGGCGAGCTTCGAGTCACCGATGATTGTTGCGCTGACACCTGAAATTGATATAGCGCTTGATAAACGAAGTATTCTTGCAGTAAAAGAGGGCGATCCGCTACGAGCGGAATTGTTTGTGGGGAATGTTTATTTTGATGTTAAAAATAAAGCTTCGCATGAATTGGAGTTGAAAGTAGGTCAAGTCGTTATTAAAGATATCGGTACTCGATTTAGTGTCCGGATGCGAAAAGATGGTGATCACCAAATTGCTGTTGCGAATGGTCAAGTTGAAATTTATCTCGCATCCGGTGTTTTTTATGTAAATGCTTTCGAGCAAGCTAATTTTAATGAGCATCGCTTGGATAAGCGCATGCTAATTCATGAGAACGATATTGCTCCTTGGCGGCTTCTCTCTCACTAAAAATATAGGTCAGACCGAAGGCTCAATTAAATATGAAATGGTGAGTTTTTGCAAAAAGGGTTTTCTCGTAGATTCATCCGATTATTTGGGCTAATGTGTTCGATATCCATTGAGTTTTATGATCTTCCAGTCAAAGGCATGAATGTGTAGAAGATCATTCGGCAGTGGCATTGATAATGCTCCTTTAGTGGCGGGAGGGATGTCAGTGTCAATCGTATATGTTCTGGCTTGATACAGTGTGTCTTGATGTTCTTGTTCTGTATGGTGATGCCCATGTCCATGAATCGGAGTCATACTGATTGTTACTTGAGTGATGTGATAGTCTTTATTGCCATTATAGATGCTGCCACTGAAGATACCCCACCCAAATCCAGCATCGATCTGTAATTCTTGAATTGCTGTTTCTGGTAACTCAATAGACTGTTTTGCATTTGCTTGCTGACAGCAATTGGCAGCGTAAACAGTTACATTCGTAAAGAGTGGTTGCGATATCAATAATGCGGATAACAATGCGTTAATAGTTCTTGATTTGATCAACATAAAACTTCTCTTTTCTTTCAAATAATTATTTATTCGAATAATTGCTTAGGATGGCATCGGATGCTTAGGCAAACTACAACTCGCAATAAGCTTTTTAGACTAATTTGCGACACAGAAGCGAATCCGCAAAATTGAAATTTGTGTAACAATTTTCCCACGTGATAAGATTCATTCCAGAAACGAAACCCATATTATACCTGCTGTATCGAATTTATTACGTTACGATCCTATGAGTAGTATTTTTCCAGTTGATTCTACAATTTCTCCTGCTCTCGTTACTGCGATACGTCGAGTACTCCGCCCTCTGGTTAGGCTAATGTTGGCAAAAGGAATTACTTTTCCTTATCTATTCGAGACACTTAAAGATATATTTGTCGATGTGGCGGAAAAAGAATTCAAAATCAATGGTAAGCCCTCTACTGACAGTCATTTAAGTTTGTTAACTGGGATTCATCGTAAAGATATTAGGCGATTGAGACAAAGTGTTCGTTCTAACATTGAAGTTGTTCCACATGCTGTTTCACTAGGAGCGCGCCTTGTTAGTGTCTGGACTAGTGATCCTCGTTATTTGGATGAGAATAGCCTACCTAAGCCTTTGCCACGTTTTGCTAAACAAGGTGGAAAAATATCTTTCGAAGGATTGGTTGCTGGTGTAAGCTCAGATATTCGTTCGCGTGTGGTGCTTGATGAATGGACAAGGTTAGGGGTGGTACATTTCGATCCCGAGAAACGTGTTTGTTTGAATACTGCGGCATTTGTTCCGGCGCACGGCTTTGATGAAAAAATTTTTTATTTCGGCCACAATTTACATGACCATGCTGCAGCAGCAACCAGTAATTTGTTAGGTGAAAATCAACCCTTTCTGGAACGTAGTGTATACTACGATGGTTTAAGTGCAGGATCGATTAGATATCTTGTTGAAAAGTCTGAATTTCATGGCATGGAGTCGTTACTTTCAATTAACAAAGAAGCCTTGGAATTAGAAAAAAGAGATGCTTTGGACGGTAATGCTCAACATTATCGTATGACATTTGGAATCTATTTTTATAGTGAACCGACTGAATTTAAGGTGGCTAGTAATAATAAAGATAATCTATAAATTAATTGAGTGCTGTACTGAAGTAAAAGCCGAGTGGATATCATATAACTAAGCGAGAGGTATATTTTATGATAGCGTTACGTAACATAAGCAAAACTGCAGTGCATTTCAGCGTATATTTGCTGAGCACCATTACTTTATTATTTGCCTGCGTTGTTAACGCAGCAGCCAAAAATATTCACGAAATTCAGCCTCAATTGGAACCGAATACAGTTCTATATCAAAATCATCAAGCGGTTGAGTTCGATATCAGCAGTAGCAAGGGTTTGATTGCTTGTGAGGAAATCCAACAGAGTGGAATCGGAGGAACAGGTATCGATTCGGAAGAAGAAAGTACGATTGGTAAATACACTATCGAGTTAACTGATCGATGTGGTGGTGCCTGAAACGTACCTGAAACATAAACAATCGACTAAATTTATAGATTAGTCGATTGTTTACGGATGTGTGTTATTGATCGTCGCTGTTAGTCAAAAACGATGCGCGGATTTTTTCTTCGAGAGGAGGACGCATACCTGCTTTTCGACCTGCTTCAATGGCTTTCTCTGGATCTGTTCCTTTCCTAATTAGATAGGCGGTCCACATTGCGCCGGCACGATTGCCAGAACCGCAATGAATAAGAATGGGTGTTTCTGCAGATTCAAAAGCTTTTGTGAATGCAGATAGTTGTTCTTCGCTGATACCAGAGACAGTCATCGGAATATTAATATAATTCATGCCGGTAGCGTCGACTAATGCTTTTTCGTCTGCGGTGCCTTCCGTTGATGTGCGCATGTCAATAATGGTTTTAAAGCCATGTGATGCTAAGGCTTTTACACCGCCGTCTCCAATCAAACCGGATATTGCGACTTTATCAGTTGCACGAGTGTAGTTTTGTATTTGGAATACTTGATGGCCAAATGGCACAAGTCCAGACGAATTCGCCGTTGCTACCATGATAGAGAAACTTGTTAGCAATAAAAGTAAAGAAAAAAAATATTTCACATATACCTCCAACGTATTATAGGAAAACACAATGGTTGATTCTATTGTATCCCAGTACGTAATAGTTAAGCCTAAATTTATTCGCTTCAACGTCGTCCGTCATACCAAATTGGCAGTTTTTTCTTGTCAATTAGTGTTCGACGAGGGTGTAATAGAACACTCATCAATTGAGCGATAATTTCACGTCCGGAATAGAGATGCACTTTGCGAGGAGAAGTGACTAATGGATGATGAGTAAGAATGGTAAATTTTAAGCCCCGTTGATTACCCCATTGTTTGAGTAATTGGCTTAGATGGATTTCATCAGCAGCAAACAGTTCCTGATTAAAGCCGCCAACTTCCCGAAAAGCATCAGCCCGACTAACCACTAATGCACCCGACGCCCAACGAAACGTGACTGATAAAAATGTCCAAAGCTTTATGGCGGCATTACCCCACCATGGCAAGTTCGGCATATGCATTACACTGCCACAACCAACATAGCGGTTACTGTGTATCATTTTCATGATATCGGTAACCATTCCACGATTAAGCAAGCTATCGGCGTCGACAAACAATAACCAATCGCCCGTTGCAGCGGCTGCACCGGTATTGCGGGCTCGTCCGATTTGATTAATAGGTTCAAAAACGACTTGTGCGCCTGCCTGCTGCGCTATTTTCGCGGTATTGTCGGTTGAATTGTTATCTACTACGATCACTTCATAAGAAAATTCGGGAGATGTCTGAGCACTAACTGCATCGAATACTGAGTTCAAACAGTGAGTAATTAAGCTTTCTTCATTAAATGCGGGGATTATAATCGAAAGTTTCATAGCGAAATAATTCCATAATTAAGCGAATAAGTGTTCTTATAAGTGTTGTTAATTGATTCTTAAGGTGTCAAGTGCATTAGTTTCTCCGTCACTCCGGGTAAGAAAGAGGTTGCTTTTCCCGCTACCCAGTCGGTATGCCCGCTACCATAATATGGAGAAAGCGGGTGTCCACTTTGCCCGCCAGGCATGCTGAAGTAGCCTTGTTCTTCTTTCCCCGGAGCAACTACTGAGCGCTGTGAAGCACCAAAGGTTGGTGTTTGGACGCGCGGCATATTGTGATCGCCTGGAAGTTGATCGGGTGGCATATCCAGCCAATTTGAAATCCATGCGGGCAATCTTTTGCTGAGTGGGTGGCGAATGCGGGCCGTATTAATCATTCCCCAAGTGCGTTCTGAAATATTGCCTTGTTTTTGAAGTTTTTCTGCAGTTCGTTGTGCACTTTTGAGTAATAAATCTTCCCAGCTTAGATATTCAGCCGGAAGTAAGTGCATGGGTTGATGTTCAATCAATTGCCAAACAACAGTTTCTGCCTGGCTTAACCGGGGCATTCTGAAATTATTGTCCAATATTTTAATGGGTGCGGCAAAGCCATTCAAAATCGCTTTCATGACTTGATGGCGATAGGTATAAACAATGCGGTAGGCAGTCGAGTCAACGGAAGCTTTTCCATCCCAGTCAGCCAATGCTTTTTGCGTAGATTCAATCCACGGTTCTTTGTCATCCGCTGTTTGCAAGGTTTTAGTTAGTAATTCATGCCAGTTTGATAATAGTAGTGCGCGATAATCCAGTTGAATCGCTTGCATATCCGCTACGGTTACTTGATCAAGCTCCATTAAGCGATCGCGAATCTGTTGTGCTCTTGCGCCTAAATCATAGCCACCATCGCCGAGGAGTAGATCTAATTGTTCTCCAGAAACTAAACGTGAATTGGCGGACCATAGACGCTGCGATACGGGGTTGCTGATAAGAGGATATTGTGCTGGATTTAACCACCCTATCCAACCTGTGTTCGGTTCGCTCCAGTTTGCGGGTAATTGTGAATCGTAGTTTTTAGTCCGGGCGGGAATACGGCCTGCAAGTGTCCATAAAATATTGCCATCGCGATCACCGACAATAAAGTTTTGCACGGGAATACCGGAAAGTTGCGCAATTTTTGCAGCTTCTTGTGTATTTTTTGCGTGCTCTAGCTCGATTAGTTTAAGGTTGATTGCCTCAGGCCTTAATGCCGACCATGCTAAAGCCAGAGGTACTGCATCATGGTCTTCAGCAATGATTGGCCCCCATTCTGTTTCATAAACGGCGAATACTTCGTCTGCAGCATTATGGACACGGATTCTTTCTTCATTGACTTCAAGGGATTTCCAACCTGTTGAGCTGAGATAACGAGTATTATCGTTTTGATCGATCGTGATTCGCACCCAATCGGCGAAGTCGCCTTGACTATTGGTGAAGCTCCAAGCGACAAAACGGTTTGAGCCGATGATGAGTGAAGGTGTTCCCGGTAGGCTGATACCTGTTATATCGTGATAGGTATTCGTTATTGAAGACGAGGGGTAAATTAGTCGCGATCTAAACCATACATTCGGAACGCGTAATTTCAAATGCATGTCGTTGGCTACTAAGGCCGATCCGTCGGTTAATGCGCCAGAAACCGCAAAGCTATTACTGCCAGGGATCGATTCATTATAAAAATGATCATCCGAAGAAGTGTTTTTGTTGAAAGACAGCAGATTAATATCTTCAGATGGAGGGATGCCTGGAAGAATAGCATCTTCTTCAATTAAAGGTGTATTCCAGGGACCATTTTTTGTGGTTAGAAAACGATACACTGATTCCGGAAGTGCAGCATGCATCGTTGATAATTTTAATTCACGAAAGATATTTGATTCATTTAATGTCAGAAACATTGCCAGTATTACTAAAATACTATCCTCATTTTTCCATGGTGTCGGTTGTTTTTGTACCAGTAAATAGGGAAAAGGGCGAGTGATCAAAGACTCAATTCCATGATTGACACCGATTCGGTATGCATCCAGTAATTGACGCTGTGTTTCCGGAAGTTGCTCGAGTACCAAACTAGAGCGAGCGCGTAGACGGAATTTTCTTGCTTTAATATCGCGCATCAGCATGCTGGCACCAAATAATTCTGCTAACTCTCCGGCTGCTTGTCGACGCAGTAAGTCCATTTCAAAAAAGCGTTCCTGTGCGTGCACAAATCCCATCGCTTGCGCTAGATCTAAACGGTTCTGTCCTTTAAAAGTAACTGCTCCTAGCGAATCTCTTTCGATTGAAACCGGCGCGGATAATCCAGGTGAAGCTTTTTCTCCATCGTAGTGAGGCAAACTGCCCAGCAATAGGAATCCCACTATGCTGATTAATAAAACGATGATTATTGCGCTTGTTATCAAGCAGTAGCGAATGAACTGTAAAGTAGTATGCATATCCTTTGTGTGTCGAGCTACCGGAATATTGGTTTATGTACAAAATTAGGGTATTGCAACGGTATCATTGGTTCAATGATGCAAGTATCGCACAAATAAAAGGGATGATTCTTTGTTTGTTCTTAGTATCAAAATTGGCCTGTCACTATGATAATTCATTTGTGAGAATTTGGAGTTGTCATGGCTGAAGAAAATGATTTAGAACGCACAGAACCGGCGACGCCGCAGCGCTTACAGAAAGCTAGCGAAGAAGGTCAAGTCGCGCGCTCGCAAGAACTTACTACCTTTACCTTGCTAATGGTAGCGGCAGGGAGTTTGATTTTACTTGGTTCTGATGTGATGAAGAAGCTCTTGTTGATCATGAAGGCTGGTATGCAAATGGAACGTGAATTAGCATTTCAGCCGAGCTTGATGATGACACGCTTTACTGAATTAGCCCTTGAAAGCTTGCTGGCTATTGCTCCATTGCTATTAATTTTGATCGTTACGGCTTTTTTTGCGCCGATGTTCCTCAGTGGTTGGATGATTAGCGCTAAGGCGCTCATGCCTAATTTTGACCGGATCAATCCGATTAAAGGGATCGCTCGCATTTTTTCTGCGCGTAGCTTGGTTGAGTTGGTTAAGGCCATTCTCAAAACGATTGTAATCGGTGGTGTTGCAGCGCTGGTCATTTGGAACAACAGGCATGAAATTATGGCATTGCTAGTGATGCCGATTGATGCTGGTATCACTGAAACCGCAGAATACTTAGCAATCAGTTTCATTTTGACGGTGGGTGCAATGGCTCTAGTAGTAGTCATTGATGTGCCATTCCAGATGTGGGAGCACGCTAAACAATTGCGTATGACCAAAGATGAGATTCGCCGAGAGCATAAAGAGAGCGAAGGAGATCCTTTTGTTAAAGCACGGATTCGTGGATTGCAGCGTGAAGCGGCACGTCGTCGCATGATGTCGGAGATTCCCAAAGCTGATGTGATTGTAACCAACCCAACGCACTATGCTGTGGCATTACGCTACAAAAATGATTCGATGCGAGCACCAAAGGTGGTTGCTAAAGGTGTGCATTTACTTGCTGATCGTATTCGTGAAATAGCAAAAGAACATCGTATAACGATTCTCGAAGCACCGCCGCTTGCGCGTGCATTGTATTACCACGCAGAACTGGAAAGTGAAATCCCGGAAAAACTGTATACCGCAGTGGCTGAAGTTTTGGCTTATGTGTTTCAGCTCAAGCGCTATCAAGAGTATGGCGGTGACGCGCCTCAGCCATTCTCTGATGTAGCTATCCCGGAAGGAATGGATCAACCTACACAGTTTAGTAATGAATATAACTAATCGAGGTTAATGTGCTTTTAAATAGCATCGCTTGCAATGAGTATGAATAATACGGTCACATTATCCGGTTTGATTGACGCCAATAATCTTAAAACATTGGCTGGACCGGTATTGATCATCATGATTCTGGCAATGATGGTATTGCCTTTGCCACCTTTCGTGTTGGATGTGTTATTTACTTTTAATATTGCGGTGTCCATTATCGTTTTAATGGTCAGCTTGTATACACGCAATCCACTGGATTTCGCGGTTTTTCCAACCATTCTTCTCATTACCACATTACTAAGGCTGTCATTAAATATTGCTTCTACCCGCGTGGTGTTGTTGGAAGGACATACCGGTCCAGATGCAGCAGGAAAAGTCATCGAAGCATTTGGGCATTTTCTGGTCGGCGGTAATTATGCGGTGGGGTTGGTAGTATTTATTATCTTAGTAGTAATTAATTTTGTTGTGATTACCAAAGGTGCCGGAAGGATTGCGGAAGTAAGTGCCCGGTTTACATTGGATGCGATGCCTGGTAAGCAAATGGCGATTGATGCTGACTTAAACGCGGGTTTGATAGGCGAAGATGAAGCGCGAAAACGCCGCACAGCCATTTCCCAGGAGGCCGATTTTTATGGTTCGATGGATGGCGCTAGCAAATTTGTACGTGGTGATGCCATCGCCGGTATTTTAATCATGCTGATTACGATCGTTGGTGGACTAATCGTAGGTGTATTGCAACATGATTTGGAATTAGGATTGGCGGCAAAAAACTATACTATGTTGACGATTGGTGACGGTTTGGTTGGACAAATCCCGGCATTGATTATTTCAACTGCAGCAGGTTTGGTGGTAAGCCGTGTTACGACGGATGAGGATTTAGGCGAGCAGGTATTGAGCCAGTTATTTAATCAACCGCAAATCCTGGTTATAACCGCATGCATCATGGGTATTATGGGTTTGATCCCAGGTATGCCAAATTTTGTTTTTTTACTGATTGCTTCAATTCTTGGTGGAGTTGCATACTTCAAAAAGAGGTCGATGGCAATTCAGGAAATTAAACCAGTGGTTGCGGAGACTCCAATAGTAGAAAAAACGGATGCCAGTTGGGATGATGTGGCGCCAGTAGATACTTTAGGATTGGAGGTCGGTTATCGGTTAATTCCGATGGTTGATAAGGCCCAACAGGGAGATTTACTAAAAAGAATTAACGGGATACGCCGGAAATTCGCACAAGAAATCGGTTTTTTGCCTCCAGTTGTGCATATTCGCGACAATCTTGAATTGCGTCCAAGTGCATATCGTATCACTTTGAAGGGTTCCGTTATGGGGCAAGGTGAGTCTTATGCCGGCATGTATTTAGCAATTAATCCTGGGCGGGTTACGATGCAATTACCCGGTACAGTTACCAGCGATCCGGCATTTGGACTTCCTTCCGTTTGGATTGAATCCTCGTTGCGTGAGACGGCACAAATTAACGGTTATACCGTCGTTGATGCAAGCACAGTAGTGACAACCCATATTAACCATCTCATCCATTTGCATGCGGCTGAATTATTAGGTCGTCAGGAACTGCAAAAGCTTTTAGATCATTTGAGTACGCAATCGCCTAAATTGATCGAAGATTTAGTGCCTAAATTGTTGCCTTTGTCTACGGTACAGAAAGTCCTCCAAAATTTATTGGATGAAAGTGTCCATATCCGTGATATGCGTACCATTATTGATGTTTTGATTGATCATGCAGTTGCAACGCAAGATGCTGCTGAATTAACTGTACTGGTCAGAAATGCGTTAGGTCGAGCAATTACCGAGCAATATTTCCCGGCTGGCGCAGAATTGCAGGTGATCAGCTTACATCACGAATTGGAAAGTATTCTGGTGCAACTGATGCATGCTGGTAGCACCCAAGCTAGTGGGGGTATGGAACCAGGACTTGCCGATACCTTATTAAAAGAAACGCGTAACGCAGTGGAACATCAAGAAAAATTAGGATTGCCAGCGGTATTGCTGGTGCCTAGTTCTATACGTCAATTGTTGGCGAAATTTCTTCGTCGCGCTATGCCGCAGCTCAGGGTTCTATCGCACTCTGAAATCCCAGATACTCGAAAAATTAAAATCACTTCCATCATTGGAGATAATAAATGAAGGTAAAAAGATACGTCGCGCCGACATCGCGTGAAGCATTGCGTCAAGTCAAAGATGAATTGGGAAGCGATGCTGTCATACTTTCAAATCGAAAAACTAGAGATGGGGTCGAAATCATGGCATTAGCTGAAGCAGAAATGTCAAATCTAGTGCAATCAAAAACGACGATAAGTAACCAAGAACAAAATGTTGATAGCAATGCGATATCTTCAACAGCATTGTACATGAAAGCATCGTCGTTTCAACAGAATGAAGAGTCAGTCATTGCGGCTAAGACACTCCCAGATGTGCTATCCGCTGCCTTTGCACAAAGCATCATTGCAGAAATACAAGCGATGAAAACTACTTTGGAAGATCAATTAGCCAATGTTGCCTGGGGTAACTTTACACAGCGTAAACCGGAGAAAGTCAAAATACTTCGTACTATGTTGGAAGCTGGCTTCAGTCCATCACTATCGCGTCGTTTGGTCGATAAGCTGGCTGCGGAACTTAATTATGAGCAAAGTTTGAAACAGGCAATTTCTGCTTTGTCAATGAATCTACAGACAGTAGCTAGCGACGAAATGATTGAGAAAGGCGGCGTTTATGCACTCATCGGTCCTACCGGTGTCGGAAAAACAACTACCACAGCCAAACTGGCGGCTCGGTGCGTGATTCGTCATGGTGCCGATAAGGTTGCGTTGCTGACGACGGATAGCTATCGTATTGGTGGCCATGAGCAACTGAGAATTTACGGTCAATTACTCGGTATTCCAGTTCGCAATATCAAAGATACCGAGGATTTGCATCTGACTTTGTCGGAATTGAAACATAAGCACATGATATTGATTGATACTGTGGGCATGAGTCAACGAGATCGCATGGTAACAGAGCAATTGGCGATGCTGATGCAATGCGGTATCGAGGTCAAGCGTATCTTAATTTTAAGTGCTGCATCAAATGGTAAAACTTTGGATGAGGTCATTTCCACTTACCAAAAATATGGCATTCACGGTTGCATTATCACCAAAGTAGATGAAGCGGCATCGTTAGGCGTGGTGTTAGATGTTGTGATACGTAGAAAATTGCAATTGCATTACGTTGCAAATGGACAGAAAGTTCCAGAAGATATTCATGCTGCACATGCCCGATATTTATTACACCGCATTTTTAAATCGTCGCAATCTGATTCTGCATTCACTCTTCAAGACGCAGAATTTGCTCTGGTTATGGCGAATCAAAATCAAGAAGAATCCTCGCGGTTGAATAACAAATCACTGACGGGGTTTGGATATGACTAGGATGATCTTGCACGATCAGGCAGCTGGATTAAGGAATTTAATTCCGCTTAAATCGCACGACCGTGCACGTGTATTTACTATTGCAGGTGGCAAGCCGCGTATTGGTAAAACAAGTATTGCTATCAATCTTGCAACTGCATTGGCCAAGAATGGTCAGCGCGTGCTATTGATTGATGAAAACCCGTGTCATAACAATATTTGTAGTTATCTAGGATTGCGTGCTCGTTTTGATTTATTGCATGTTATCCGTCGAGATAAAGCAATGCATCAAGTGCTACTACAAGGCCCCGATAGTATTAGTGTGCTATCGGCTACGAGGGGTATACGAGAATTAAATAAGCTAAGTCCTATCGAACAGGATTGGCTGATTCAAAGTTTTTCTGAGTTGACGCAGTCAGTAGATATCGTGTTAGTCGATACAGCCATTACTGGCTTGACTCATGTGTTGCCGTTAAGCTTAGCGTCTGAACAGGTCATTATTGTCATTTCAAGTTCGGCAGCGTCATTGACTGGGGCTTATGCGCTGATCAAAATCATGAGCCAGGTATATGCCAAAAAGCACTTCCTGATATTGGTTAACAAAGTTAATTCTGAAAAAGAATCATTTGCTATTTACCAGAATTTATATAACGTTGCGCGGCAATATCTGTCTGTCACGCTGGAGTTTGTCGGCCATATTCACAACGATGAGCGATTACGAACTGCCACACAATTATGTAAATCAGTGCTGACTACATTTCCAAACTCTGACGCATCAGTTCATTTTAGACAATTATCTCACGATATCTTTTGCTCATCTTGTCCGGATAAATATAACGGAGGAATTGACAATTTTATGCAACGACTCATCCGAACAAGCCATTTGAGTATGGCAAATCTTATGGCGTAATGGATATGTATACAGCGAGTGGAACTAGAAAAATAGATACCGAGCAATTCATTATAGAGTACACGCCATTGGTCAAGCGAATTGCTTATCACATGATGGTGCGTTTGCCTGCTAGTGTACAAGTGGATGATTTGATTCAAGCTGGCATGATCGGGTTACTCGACGCGATTACTCGTTATGAAGGTTCTTATGGTCGGCAATTTGAGAGCTATGCCGCACAGCGTATCCGAGGTTCTATTTTAGACGAATTACGCGATGCAGACTGGCTATCGCGTGGTCTACGTAAAAAGATGCGTCAAATAGAAGCTGCGGTAAATTTGTTAGAACAGCGTAATGGCCGTGCACCCAGTGAGCAGGAACTTGCCGATGAGTTGAAAATGTCGCTGGATGAGTATCAATCCACACTGCAAAGTGCTCGCGGTGCTCAGCTTATCTATTATGAAGATTTTCAACAGGATGACGAAGAGCCTTTTTTGGATCGCTTGGTGAGTAGCACTGAAGGCGATCCACTCAATGCATTGTTAGATGACGATTTCCGTGCAACCTTAATTGCTGCGATCGATCATCTTCCACCACGTGAGAAGCAGGTAATGGGCATGCATTATGAGCAAGAAATGAATCTGCATGAAATCGGAGAAGTTCTTGGCGTCAGTGAGTCTCGTGTTTGCCAATTGCATACGCAGGCCATCGCCCGTTTACGTAGTAAGCTGAGGAACACCTAAATAAGTCATCATCAATTTTAAGTGGTTATGTAATCTTGCTACAAGATAAATTGCATGTGGTTTCTGGGTTAAATGGATAAAAAATCGAATCTGGATTTTAACAGTGTCTTTGGCCTGTTGTTGGCTTTCGTGGCCGTTATTGGCGGACAAATACTTGAAGGTGGGCATGCCGGTTCACTGATACAAGCTGCAGCATTTTTGATTGTCATTGGCGGTACAGTCGGCGCTGTGTTACTACAAAGCCCGATCAAAGTTTTTGTTCGTGGCGTTAAAATGGCCAAATGGATATTTTTTCCTCCCAACTATTCTCCGCAGTCTTTGATAAAACAAATTATTAGTTGGGCTCATGTTGTTCGTAAGGATGGCTTGCTTGCACTGGAAGCCTATGTTCCTATTGTTAAAGATCCATTGATGAAAAAAGGCCTACAACTGCTAGCTGATGGTAGTGCAGCCGATAAGCTGCGTGAATCGATGGAGATTGATATTTCGATGCTTGAGAACCAACAACGCCAATCTGCACGTATTTGGGAAGCTGCGGGGGGCTATGCGCCAACTATTGGCATATTAGGTGCGGTATTGGGTTTAATTCAAGTGATGGAAAATTTATCTGAGCCCAATCTGTTAGGAAGCGGTATCGCGGTTGCCTTTGTAGCTACAATTTATGGTGTAGGGTTTGCGAACTTGGTTTGCTTGCCGATAGCCAACAAATTAAAAAGTATTATCAATGAACAATTGATCATGCAAGAGATTCTGGTGGATGGTATGGCTGCTATTGCCAATGGTGAAAATCCACGCTTTATAGAGAGTAGATTACAAGGTTATTGTATTTAAGATAACTGTCATCTTACAAAAATGTCAAAGCGAAGAAGACGTAGAAATGATGATTCCAGTAGCGACAACCCTGATCGCTGGCTTGTTTCTTATGCTGACTTTATTACGCTTTTGTTTGCTTTTTTTATTGTGATGTATGCTGTTTCTTCTGTAAATGAAGGAAAATATCAAGAATTAAGCTATTCATTAGTGACTGCATTTAAAAATACTGCTTCGGAAAGTTTGGTGTTATCCACAGAAGTTACTCCTATCCAGCTGCAGCAATTAAAGCTAAATAATGGCATTGAGCTACTAGAGCCCGTTAATAAAGTGGAAAAGCGTGAAAAAATGCGCGGTATGGCTAGAACCATTCTCGATGCACTAGAGCCACTAGTGAGAGATGGGCAGGTAAGGGTAACACAAAGCGCATTAGGTATCACTGTTGAAATTAATGCAAGTGTTCTTTTTTCACCTGGACAAGCAAAGCTTGCAGATAATTCGAGCGTGGCTTTGCAAGCGGTAGCGAAGATCATTAAAGACCAAGAGCATGAAATTCAAGTAGAAGGCCATACCGATAATTTTCCCATTAGTACCGATAATTTTCCTTCAAATTGGGAGTTATCGACAGCGCGTGCAAGCAGCGTAGTTCGGCTATTCATTGAACAGGGTGTTGATGCCAGCCGATTGACTGCGATTGGATATGGCGAAAACAGGCCGATTGAATCGAATGAATCAACCGAAGGAAGAAAACGTAATCGTCGTGTCGCGATTATGATTCTTTCTGCTGATCCAGACAAAATTACCGAATTACCAATTGATTAAGAACGTGCTATCAGACGTTTTGTGATCTAACTAATTTAATGAAATGAGGTTTGTCTTGTTTCTTAGTAATAGATCAAATCTATCGTTTTGTCTTGAGCATTATTAGTTTTTTGTTCTTTCAAAGAGCGCCAGTCACACCAAACTTTCTCGGCTTCTTTTACATTATTAAAGGTCCATAGTACGACACCGTCTTCGGTCATTAATGTTGCCATTTTATTGGGCCATTCTTTGATTAAATATTGCATGATTATTCTCTCTCCTTTGTGATAAACATTGAAAATGCTCAGAGAAGCTTAACAAGTCATTGTGACAGTGTTATGACAAAAATATCGAAAGGTTTTGTAAAATGAAAATTATACTAAACTGCTGGTTTTCCGTAATTTCTTATAAATAAGGTTTTTTTAAAGGCTTTGGTGCGACTATAATTAATTTTTTCTCTTTCTGTGTTGATATTAAAAAGGAGTTGTTATGAATAAAACAAAATGTACTCAATTAAGTATTGCCATTACAATTTTATTTTTAGCGGGGTGCGCTGCGAATCCAGGAGTTAGTACTTCCGATGGTGTTGCAGCACAAACAGGTCAACAGGCGCTCAATGCCGGTAGCGCTGCTGCGAGTAGCAGTGCGGGACTTAACCAAATTGGTTTGGTCGATATATTAGTTCATCGTCTGGGGGTGTCACCGCAACAAGCTTTGGGTGGAGCTGGTGCTGTCTTCCAAGCGGCAAAAGGAAACATGGATCCCCAGGCATTTACGTCGCTTTCTGAATCAGTACCGGGTATGAGTACTATGCTTGGCGCAGCGCCTTCCTTGTCTGGGGCTACAGGATTGGGTGGAATGTCTTCCATGTTAGGAGGAGCAAGTAGCGGTTCATCAGGTAGTCTCGCAGCACTTGCCGGATCTTTTCAGCAGCTTAATCTCTCTCCCGATATGGTTGGGAAATTTATTCCTGTTATAACGAATTACGTTCAACAATCGAGCGGGCAAGCTTCAGCACAACTATTACAATCTGCCTTGGGCGTACGGTAATATAGAATTTCTTGCGGAGAGAGGGAGTGCGTGCGATGTGTATTTGATAACATCACACGCACTAGAAGTGAGGATTGTAAGTAATATTTCTAGAACCCTATTCCTAAGTAACCACCTGCTGTCATACCGCTTAAGTTGATATCGTCCGTTTTCCCAGCGGTTAACTGATAGCGTCCGTCAATACCGATAAAGAAATCTTTCCAGATATTGTAGTCAATTCCGGCACCAAACTGCACGCCTGGTACAATGTAGGTAATCGATTCACTGGGTGGACTCATAACGTGAATGGCCAGACCGGCGGGAATAACCCAAGGTCTAATTTTTGAGCCCTCAAAAAATTTAATTTTGGGCGACGCTGTTATTGTTAATTGATTGACCGTTACATTGATCGGATTTAATGAGCCACCTGCTAGCATGCTAGGTGCATTACCTACAGCGCCATTGCCAAGTACGTGTGAGCCGAATTGTTTGTATTCAACCATCAGTTCCGCAAATACAGTGGTTTTGGGAATATATCCCCACACATCCCGGGTTAAACCCCAATCGAACCCAGCGCCGGCATACCAGCCATCTTTATCGCTACGATCTTGTGCGCCGATAGGAAGCACCTCATTCTTTATGGTAACGCCATCACGATGATTCATCATGTGCGCAAAACCACCGCGAAAAAACAACATGCGCGTTTTTTCTGTTACATCGTCACCTACCCTTTCTTTCATTTTTGCTTTTGTTTGTTCGAGATCGCTACTAACCTTTTGCACATTTTGATTGGTAGTTTTTTCTATCGTATTTACTTTCTCTGTGGCTTGCGACGATTCAGATTTCACTCTTTCAAGTTCTAATTGAATGGACTGAAGCTTTTGTTCGAGCAACCTAATGCGATCATTAGCCGAATCACGTGCCCAAGAATAAGGTGCAGCGATGGTCAATACGGCGACAGATAAGCATGCTAATGGGATACGTAAGGTAGTTTTTCTAAAAAAAGTCTGCATTGAGGCCTCCAATAATATGCTGTGATTTTTATCGTTATGCTGGATTGAGTAATAATCCGCCTTGCAGTATAAAAAATGTAGTTGCCGCTTATTTGATCTGAGTCAAAGAATGTCTAATTAGTATTTTCCCTAATTTACATAAGGATTTATGCGCTTTTGCTTGATGATATGCTTAAGAAACTGATTGGAGTATCAATTTTCGATAAAATATAGGATGCTGATGCGTGCTAATGTTGTTACTGGATAAATGTAACTAAATTCGTACATACAACATACATTGAGATAAGTAGTTATTTGGAACCATGCTATAATTATAAATTGAGCTAACATTTTGTATTATTTATTAATTGCTAGTATGTGTTCTAAAGTTAGGCTCTATTCAGTTAGCTTGAGGCGGAATTTGATGATTTGATACTGTCTCAATTTAGCATCACATGTATGCTTCAATTTGGCAATTTTCTCAATCATTTGAAAAAATGACTATGCAATTTGTGTAAAAGTATTCTTTTTGTGTGTATTGGCAATGTATGCAGAAGTCCTATGGCCGAAGGTATATTTAAGCAATTGCTCATTGGATCGGAAGTGGATTGCCGAGCGAGTTCTGCTGGACTCCATGCTTTAGTGGGAAGACCACCAGAGCCTTTTGCCTGCCAACTTCTACTAAAAAAAGGGATTGATATTTCTAGTTACCGGGCATGTCAAATTAATTCTGGAATGATTCGCAACGCTGACTTAGTTTTGGTAATGGAATTGAATCAAAAAGCTATTGTTGAGAAGCGCGATCCGAGTGCAAGAGGGAAAGTGTATCGATTGGGTGAGTGGGGGAAGTTTGATGTCGGCGATCCTTATCGGAAAGGGATTGCGGTATTTGAGGAATCACTCAAGCTAATTGAGACCGGAGTGTCACAATGGTTAGAAAAACTGTAAATAACGCAAAGAAATAATTTTTTGCGTATATAAGATACGTGCGATATATTTCACGTTTTTAGACCTATAATGAAAGCCTATAATGAAATTAAACCAGCAAAAAACTCATAAATTCTAAATAGCAGAATGAAGTCCTCCAGAGAACTTGATCAGCATATTTTCAATAAGACTAACATATTAGAAGCACTAAAAATACCGAAAATTTTTACATTGAATTGCTATTTACTTTTTTCTGTTCTGAAGGAATGTTTCAATAAAATCAATCATCTATTTCTTTCGGTATCGAATAAAGCACTTTTTTTAGCCAAATTAGTGTTTGTTCCAATCATAATCGTTCAGGTTTCTGCGTGTACGATAGTTCCTGGGCAGCATATGCGCCAGTTCGCCACGGAATCTAGTATTGAATTTCCGGTTACCGAAAATAATGATGTCATTTTCAAAAAACTTAATATTCAGACCATTAACGCTCAGCTCATTATTGATTTAGAAAAGAATATTAATAATAGAAGCTTGGGTGTTAATAATGTAGCAAATCATTACTTTGATTACCGTATCGGCGCTAAAACAATCAAGGCCGTACCGACGCAAGGAGCTTATAGTCAATATCGTGTCGGGCCGCGGGATATCCTTAATATTACTGTCTGGGGGCATCCTGAACTTACTATTCCGGCGGGTGAATTTCGATCTTCCTCGATGGCTGGTAATGTTGTTGGCGAAGATGGTATGTTTTTTTTTCCTTTTGCGGGAGTTATCAAGGCAGAAGATAGAACCGTTGAAGAAATACGTGAAGAATTAACCAAAAAATTATCCCGTTTCATTGAGAATGTTCAACTGGATGTCAGGGTCGCAGAATATCGGAGTCGACGTGTTTATGTGGTTGGCGAGGTAAGCAAACCGGGTGTTTATCTCGTTAGGGATATACCTTTGTCTGTTTTGGAAGCCATTAATGGTGCAGGTGGTGTGACACCCGATGCAGATTTGCGCAATATCACGCTAACCAGAAAAGATAAAACTTATAGCATCAATTTGTTGAGTCTGTATGAAGGAGGAGACACTAGTCAAAATGTGTTGCTTGAACAAGGCGATGTTTTGAATGTTCCAGACAATACGTTTAATAAGGTTTTTGTATTAGGTGAATCAATGTTTGGTCGTGGATTTGGTATTCGGCCGCGTAGCGTCATTATGAATAAAGCACGTATGACATTGACGGAGGCTTTATCTGAATCAGGTGGGTTCGATCAAGAGACAGCTGATGCGGCAAGAGTTTTTGTTTTTAGATCTGCTTTGGGGAAATCTGAGATATTCCTTCTGGATGCAAAATCTCCCGATGCTTTGTTGTTAGCTGAACGCTTTCCAATGCAACCACGTGATGTTGTATTTATTGATCGAGCTGAAGGTATACGCTGGAACCAAATCGTTGCTCAGGTTATACCGACAGTGCAAATGTTGAATCTTTTTGATGGTTCACTGAATGTTCAGCCATTCATGTCTCGCCCATGACCATGCACTTTCCTTATGGAGTGTAAATACTATATGCAAGTTAGGAATTTGTTTGGTTTTTTACGATGATAGATCCAAACAATACTAAAAAAATGACCGAATTCCAACCGGCTCGTGATGATACTGAAATCGACCTGATTGAGTTCTTGGCTATCCTAATGGACGGGAGATGGATCATTCTTTGGGTGGCATCGCTGATCCTATTGTTAGGAGTGGCGAAAGCTTTCCTTGATGAACCTATCTATAAAGCTGATGCAATTTTGCAGGTTGATGATAAACCTAAGATATTGATTGGAATGAAGCAATTGGATGATACTTATCAAGGCAACTTAACAGCATTGGCTGAAGTTGAGCTCATAAAATCAAGAAAAGTATTGGGTGAAGCAATAAGAAATCTTAATTTGGATATCGAAGTGAGCCCAAAGTATTTTCCGATCATTGGGAAAACGATTGCAAGTCAATTTCAAAAAGAAGCCGAGGAGAATCATAGAAAATCGTCGCTGAATAATATTTCTGTTCTTGCACAATATGCGTGGGGTGGAGAATCAATTCAGATCGATATGCTTTCAATACCGAAATCATTGCGCGATAAAGAATTACTTTTGCAAGCCGGCGAGCAAGGGTATTTTCAAATTATTTATGATGAGCAAATCATACTTGATGGAATAGTTGGAAAATTAATCAGTAAACCTATTCAAGATGTTGAGGGTGTTTTCGAAATTCGGATAATACGCTTAGAGGCAAATCCCGGCACGTATTTTACGTTAAAGCAATTTTCTGAAAATAAAGCCATTAATTTATTAAAGGAGAATTTGTCTGTTGCTGAGAAAAACAAACTGACAGGCATACTGGAGCTTACTTTTGAGTCAAAAAGCCCGGAGATGGCCGCCCGTATATTGAATGAGATCGCGAGTATCTATGTACAGCAAAATGTTGAGCATAAGTATGCCGAGGCTCATCAGACATTGGAATTTCTGGAGGAACAATTACCGATACTTCAGAAGCGAAAGGATGAGGCTGTCAATGCATTAAATGTCTACAAGAATAGCAAGGGTTCAGTCGATTTTACTACTGAAACCACTAATGTCCTCAGCGATTTGGTAAATTTACAGACACAAACTACTTTATTGGAGCATAAGCGCGATGAATTGAGACAGACTTACACACAATCACACCCAAATGTTATTGCCATTGACAAACAAATTGCCCGGCTGAAAGCGCAAATTAAATCGCGCGATAACATGATCAAGGCGTTACCTGAAACGCAGCAAGTTATTTTAGGATTGTCTGGAGATGTGCAAATCAGTAGTAATCTTTATAACACGCTATTTGATAAGGCCCAAGCACTCAAGGTAACCAAAGCGGGTACTGTGGGGGATGTTAGGGTGATAGATTATGCGATCGTACCTAACATACCGATCAAGCCGAAAAAAGAATTCATTATCGTAATTGCGTTAGTAATTGGAGTAATACTCGGTATTGCGATTGTATTTATCCGCAAAATGTTGCGTCGTGGAATGGACGATCCAGATCTTATCGAAAAACAATTAAATGTTCCGGTATATGCGACCATTACTTATAGTAAGAATCAGGAAATTCTTAACAAAAAAATTGATAAGCCCAATGCACACCAGAATAATGATTCTCTGTTATTGGCTAAAAGCTATAGTGAAGATAGCGCTATAGAGAGCTTACGTAGCTTTCGAACTACTTTGCACTTTTCTTTGTTAGATGCAAAAAATAATATTATCTTGATTTCTGGACCGAGTCCCAATGTTGGTAAATCTTTTGTTTCAGCAAATCTGGCTGCGGTTGTTTCCGATAGTGGGAAAAAAGTACTATTGATCGATGCGGATTTACGTAAGGGGGCGATTCATAAATTATTACGTGTTAAGAGAGAGCGTGGATTATCCGAGATTATTTTAAACGCCACATCGATTGAAAAAGCAACACATAATATTCCGGTAGCGAATATTGATTTTATTGCGACAGGGACATTACCGCCCAATCCTTCGGAGTTATTATTGCATGAAAGATTCGGTGCTCTTCTGGAAGCATTAACCGTGCGGTACGATTTGATTATTATCGATTCTCCTCCCATTTTGGCTGCTACGGACGCGGCTATTATAAGCCGGTTTGCCAGCGCAACATTCATGGTCATAAAAGCAGGGTTACATACTCGAAGAGAGCTGGACCAAAGTATCAAGAGATTTTCTCAGTCAGGTACAAACATTAAAGGCATTGTGTTTAATGGAATGCTTGAAACATCATCCCGATATGGATATAGCTACAATAGGTACGTTTATCAATATAGTTATAAAAATACTAAGCGATAATTTCTTGTTTAGAACAGATACTAGTATCTGTAGTGTGATCGGACACAATTAATGCTGTGAAGTCTGTATAGTCAGCAAAATTCTTCAAGGTATTTTATTGTGTCGCTCTAAATCAAGCTGTGGTCGAATATTATTTCCCCATACGGCGTGGTATGCGGCGATCATTTTTTCAAGGCTAAAGGTTTCCACGACTCTATTGCGTGCTGCTACGCAGCGCGATTGCCATTCATCGTGATTGCTATAGCATACTAATGCCGAATGGATGGCATTTGCAAGTAAACCGGCATCTGAGGGGGGGGCTATCCAACCCGTGTGACCAATAATGTATGCAGCATCACCGACATCCGTAGTAACACAGGGTGTGCCGCACGCCATCGCTTCGGCCAATACATTGGGAAATGCCTCGCAAGAGCTGGAAAGGATATGTAGATCTAACGCATTCATTACTGCGGGTATATCCGTGCGTTGACCAAGCAATAGCACCTCATCTTGCAAATCGTACTGCTTTATCCAGGAAACAAGCTGCATATTATTCCCATTGAGATCACGGCCTACCAGTATGCAACGAAAAGACACGCCATTTTGTTTGATTATTGTAAGCGCCGCTAAAAGATTGTGGTGATCTTTTTGTGGATCAAAACGCCCTACACAACCTAACAGCAGCGTTTGCTCGTTTATTCCTAATTCTGCACGTAATTTTTTTCTGCTTTCGCTGTCGGGTTTGAAATGATCAAGATTATATCCATTGGGTATCACGGTAAATCGGTCGACTGCAAATCCTAATTGCTGATGTGTTTGCTGTGCCCGTTCGGCGCAACAGATAATACCGGTTGGTACCCAGCGCGATAACAAGGCATTGGTATAAGCCACAGCAATAGTGCGCCATTTAGACTTTCCAACTTCCAGGGAACTGGTACGTATTCCCCAATAGATTTTATGGATACCCGCTAGGCGAGCAACCAAACCGCCAATGAGGTCAGCATGATACATCCAGGTTTGTGCTACATCTGGCTTTAAATTCCGTACCAATCGATATAATTTCAGAATGCTTGATAGTGTTACACGTCCTCTTGGCATGTCCAATTGGTAAACTTGAATGCCTTTTTCTCGCAATAACGGACCATATTTTCCCTTATTAGTCAGTGAAATAACGATGTTGATATTTGTTTTGTCTTCTGAACACAGACGATAGAGCACTGCTTCTGCACCTCCATCACTTAGTCCTGTAATGATATGAATAATCTTCACCTGTTAGGCCCTATAGTACTAAATTTAGAATAAATTCCTCTAAAATTGCGAGGACAGTGGAGTAACCTTAGAATATGGCGTTCTTTGCTATTAATTTTGTGCAAAGATATTATACAGTATCTCCAATCTTAGGAACTTGAGTATTAGTTCTTCAAGATGTTTTATTGTGTCGCTCGCTCTAAATCAAGCTATGGTCGAATATTATTTCCCCATACGGCATGGTATGCGGCGATCATTTTTTCAAGACCAAAGGTTTCCACGACTCTATTGCGTGCTGCTACGCAGCGCGATTGCCATTCATCGTGATTGCTATAGCATACTAATGCCGAATGGATGGCATTTGCAAGTAAACCGGCATCTGAGGGGGGGGCTGTCCAACCCGTGTGACCAATGATGTATGCAGCATCACCGACATCCGTAGCAACACAGGGTGTGCCGCACGCCATCGCTTCGGCCAATACATTGGGAAAAGCCTCGCCGTAGGAGCTAGAAAGGATGTGCAGGTCGAGCGCATTCATTACTGCGGGTATATCCGTGCGTTGACCAAGCAATAGCACCTCATCTTGCAAATCGTACTGTTTTATCCAGGAAACAAGCTGCACATTATTCCCATTGAGATCACGGCCTACCAGTATGCAACGAAAAGACACGCCATTTTGTTTGATTATTGTAAGCGCCGCTAAAAGATTGTGGTGATCTTTTTGTGGATCAAAACGCCCTACACAACCTAACAGCAGCGTTTGCTCGTTTATTCCTAATTCTGCACGTAATTTTTTTCTGCTTTCGCTGTCGGGTTTGAAATGATCAAGATTATATCCATTGGGTATCACGGTAAATCGGTCGACTGCAAATCCTAATTGCTGATGTGTTTGCTGTGCCCGTTCGGCGCAACAGATAATGCCGGTTGGTACCCAGCGCGATAACAAGGCATTGGTATAAGCCACAGCAATAGTGTGCCATTTAGACTTTCCGGTTTCCAGGGAACTGGCGTGAATGCCCCAATATATTTTATGGGTACCTGCTAGACGAGCAACCAAACCACCAACGAGGTCAGCATGATACATCCAGGTTTGTACTACATCTGGCTTTAAATTTCGTAGCAATCGATACAGTTTCAAAATGCTTGATAGTGTTACACATCCTCTTGGCATGTTCAATTGATAAACCTGAATACCTTTTATTCGCAATAATGGGCCATACTTGCCTTCTTCTGTCAAAGATATGACGGTATGAGTGTTTGATTTATCTTCTGAACACAGACGATAGAGCACTGCTTCTGCGCCTCCATCACTCAACCCTGAAATGATATGTATGGCTTTCATTTTTGCTATTATATTGTTGTTTTTAGTGTTTTATTTTCGAGAAAAAGATCATAATATTTTGAGAAAAAAGAAGAATTATTGAATGAGTGTTGGTAATTGACATTGCTTTTATTTATGGGATAGGGAAGCAAGATTTAAGCAGCTTATTCAAGATTTTTCTCAGGATTCTACTACCATTCAGGTAATACAGTTGTCCTATATTTCATTTGTCAATGCTAATATGCGATTACTGACAGGTATTTAGTATGGTAGTTTCTGTGATGAAGTGGTAGAAACAGGTAAATTCGAATCTTTAAGCGTACGATTTTTGGGAGATGAGGTATCAGATCATTCGATGTTATCGTACTTCAGATAGAACTTTTCGCGATTCGCTTTGACCGTTTCTGGGTTTGTACGACTATGGCTTGCCGATCGCCGTGCTATTTATGAAAATCTAAAAGTACCTAAAAATAAATATGGATCTTGAGCTTACATAGAAGCTAGGGTTTTAGCTGGCCTACGTATGGTATTTTCCGGCTAGCAAACGAGATCGCATGTTTGATATTCTTGATGGTAATATTAGCAATACGAAAAATAAAAGATCTTGGTTTTAATCGAAATCGCACGAACCGGAGCGGAGATTTTGCAGGTCATGTTTTTGAAGAGCGTATTCGATATCAAGTAACGCCTGAAATTGGCACCGTGCTAGGTATGCACACTTATCGCGGAAGATTTGTAAAAGCAGAATTGCTGTTAATCCTTCGTGTGCAGCGGTTTATGTGCGCTTTCGCATTGATCATCGCTTTAGTAATATCAGTTTTCTGTATGAATTAGATACACGGCTAACAATTAACAATGATTTTTTATTTTGTGGAAAATAAATTCTATTATCAGTGGCTTGGGTGTATTTATTTTATATCGAAAGGCAGAATTACCTTAATAAAATGATCCATTTTACCGTAAAAAAATTTTAGGTTTTATATTAACATAGCTCTGCTACATTCAAATCACTAAGGAATTATTGACAATGTTGACACACCTGCAGCGCCTCGAGGCAGAAAGCATTCAGATCATGCGGGAAGTGGTTGCGGAATGCGAGCATCCTGTAATGCTCTATTCTATCGGTAAAGATAGCGCTGTTATGCTGCATCTTGCGGTGAAAGCGTTTTATCCTTCCAAACTACCTTTTCCATTATTGCACGTGGACACTACCTGGAAATTCAGGGAGATGATCGAGTTTCGTGATGTTATGGCAAAAAAAATAGGTGCTGACTTGATTGTTCATATCAATCCAAATGGCATTGAAAAAAATATTAATCCTTTTACCCACGGGTCCGCCGTTCATACGGATATTTGGAAGACCGAGGGTCTGAAACAAGCGCTGGATAAACATGGATTCGATGTGGCCTTTGGTGGGGCGCGCCGAGATGAAGAAAAATCACGTGCAAAAGAACGTATTTTTTCAATTCGTTCAGCGCAGCATCGCTGGGACCCAAAGCTACAGCGTCCAGAGCTTTGGCGACTCTATAATGCACGTAAAAACAAAGGCGAAAGTATCCGTGTATTTCCATTGTCAAATTGGACTGAACTGGACATCTGGCAGTACATTTATTTGAATAATATTCCGATTGTGCCTCTGTATTTTGCTAAAGACCGCCCTGTTGTCGAACGGGATGGGACATTGATTATGGTCGATGATGATCGCATGCCGATGAAGCAAGGGGAGGTGCCTATGATGAAAAAAGTACGTTTCCGCACGCTGGGTTGTTATCCACTAACAGGTGCTATAGAAAGCGATGCAGAAACGCTAACATCAATTATCCAAGAAATGCTAC
Source organism: Nitrosomonas sp. PY1 (assembly GCF_022836435.1). Taxonomy (NCBI): domain Bacteria; kingdom Pseudomonadati; phylum Pseudomonadota; class Betaproteobacteria; order Nitrosomonadales; family Nitrosomonadaceae; genus Nitrosomonas; species Nitrosomonas sp. PY1. The sequence goes on from NZ_BQXC01000001.1 coordinate 304,982, forward strand.
TGACTAAAACTTCCGAACGCCAAGGTAGATTAATCGATCATGATTCAACGGGCTCAATGGAGAAGAAGAAACAGGAGGGATACTTCTAATGGCGCATGTATCTGATTTGATCGCAGAAGATATCGAGTTATATTTAAAAACTCACGAGAACAAAAGCTTACTTCGTTTTATCACCTGCGGTAGTGTGGATGATGGAAAAAGCACTTTGATCGGGCGGTTGCTGTACGAATCTAAAATGCTATTTGAAGATCAACTGACGCAATTGGAAGTGGATTCTAAGAAAGTAGGCACGCAAGCTGGTGATCTGGATTTTGCGCTTTTAGTCGACGGGCTCGCCGCAGAGCGAGAGCAGGGAATTACGATTGATGTAGCCTATCGATTCTTTTCTACCGACAAGAGAAAATTTATTGTCGCTGATACTCCGGGACACGAGCAGTATACCCGCAACATGGTTACTGGTGCTTCTACGGCAGATGTCGCTGTAATTTTGATCGATGCACGTAAAGGCGTATTAACGCAGACTCGTCGTCACAGCTATTTAGTTTCGCTGATTGGTATTCGTCATGTTGTGTTGGCAATCAACAAGCTCGATATGGTTGGGTATTCAGAAGAAATTTTTAATCAGATCAATGGGGAATATCACGTATTTGCAAAGAATCTGGGATTACAAAATATCGTATCTATTCCGATGTCTGCACTGAAAGGCGACAATATTACCGAGTTGAGTGCCAATACACCTTGGTATCAAGGACAAACATTGATGGGATATCTGGAAAACTTACAGGTTGAGAATGCCGTGATCGAACCGGGTGTTTTTCGCTTACCCGTGCAGTGGGTTAATCGTCCCAACCTGGATTTTCGCGGTTTTTCTGGTATGGTGGTACGCGGTAGTATCAAGCCCGGTGATACCATTCGAGCATTACCTTCGGGTAAAGAAAGTAAAGTTGCGCGCATTGTCACCAGTGATGGGGATCTCGATAAAGCAATTACAGGACAATCCATTACGCTGACACTAACCGATGAGATCGATATCAGTCGTGGTGATGTGATCGCCGCAACCGATTCTCCTCCCAGTGTGGCGGATCAATTTGAGGCCACCGTGGTATGGATGTCCGAAGAACCAATGCTGCCCGGCAGGCCGTATTTGATGAAAATTGGAACAAGAACGGTTACTGTAACTATTTCGATGTTGAAACATAAGGTTAATGTCAATACGTTGGAGCAGATTGCGGTTACAAAATTAGAATTAAATGAGATTGGTGTTTGCAATCTCAGCTCTGACCGCTTGATTGCCTTCGATCCGTATAAGGAAGATCGCGATACCGGTGGGTTTATCTTGATCGATCGTTTGACGAATAATACGGTTGGTGCTGGTATGCTGCACTTTGCGTTACGCCGATCGCAAAATATTCACTGGCAGGCAATCAATATCAATAAGAAAGCTCATGCGGCGCTTAAAGGACAGAAACCTTTTATACTCTGGTTTACTGGCCTATCTGGCAGTGGTAAATCAACTATTGCTAATTTAGTTGAGAAAAAGCTCTACTCGCTTGGTAAGCATACCTACTTGTTGGATGGCGACAATATCCGTCACGGATTGAACAAGGACCTTGGTTTTACTGATGCAGATCGCGTGGAAAATATTCGCCGTATTGCGGAAGTTGCAAAATTGATGATCGATGCAGGGCAAATTGTTCTCGTATCCTTTATTTCGCCATTCCGCTCTGAACGCAGAATGGCGCGCGATTTGGTCGAGCAAGGTGAGTTTTTGGAGATATTCATCGACACTCCGATTGAAGTGGCTGAACAAAGAGACCCTAAAGGATTGTATAAAAAAGTGCGTCGTGGTGAACTGAAAAACTTTACCGGTATTGACTCACCTTATGAAGCGCCGGAGAATGCTGAGGTACGCGTAAATACGGTGAATCAAGAACCTGAGCAAGCAGCTGAGCAAATCGTAAATTACTTGATAGAAAGCGGCTTACTTGATTCGCATTGACACGATTGTTTTAAACAACGCACCCACAAATGAATCACTACTACGTATTTAATGGCGACGCTGATGGATTATGCGCATTGCATCAATTATGTTTGACCAATCCGGAGGAAAGGGATGTCAAGCTTATTACCGGCGTAAAACGAGATATCAAACTGTTGGATCGAGTGGAAGCCGAATCGGGTGATCGAGTCACTGTGCTAGATATTTCGCTTGATAGTAACCGCAATGGTTTGGTGCGTTTATTAGATGCTGGAGTGCAAGTTGCATATTTCGATCATCATCATGCCGGAGAAATACCGCAATATTCAAATTTGACTGCACGAATCGATTTGTCGCCGGATATATGTACTAGTCTTTTGGTCGATCAGCATCTAAGCGGGCAATATCATTTGTGGGCAATGACTGCGGCGTTTGGCGACAATCTCGTAAAGAAAGCGCAACAGCTTACAGCAGAAGCGGGGCTCTCTCCGTCTGCATCTGAGCAATTAGCTTATCTCGGCGAATATCTAAATTACAATGGATACGGAGATCATCTGTCGGATCTGCATTTCCATCCTGTGGCACTCTACGAAGCAATCAAGCACTATACTAATCCTTTTGATTTTATTGCACAGTCTAATGCATTTACAAAATTGGCTGATGGCTATCGAGAGGATATGCGATGCGCAAATTCACTATGTCCGTTAGCGGGTGACGACAAATATGCAGCTTATGTATTACCGAATGAGGCTTGGGCTCGTCGTGTGATGGGTATTTTTGCCAACAAATTGACAAATGAAAATCCACAACGTGCGCATGCTGTGATAACGCCTAATCATTCAGGCGATTATACAGTCAGTGTTAGGGCTGCACTGAGGAATCCACAGGGCGCTGATTCGTTGTGTTTGCAATTCGATACGGGGGGAGGACGTAAAGCTGCTGCTGGTATTAATCACTTGCCGATTGATGCACTGGATAATTTTGTTGCAACATTTAAACAGCATTTCTGTAATTAAATATAGTGACAATTTTCGAAGAACTCATAGCAATTTAATTTATTTTTTAAAGGTACGAGATTATGATTCTTGTCACAGGCGGAGCCGGTTATATCGGATCACATACTTGTGTTGAATTACTTAACGCGGGTTTTGATGTGACTGTTTTTGATAATTTTTGTAATAGTAGTCCTGAAGCATTAATTCGTGTTGAACAGATTACGAGAAAGAAATTAACTTTAATTACAGGAGACTGCCGAGACCGGGGTGCTATGATAAAAGCGCTTAAGGAAAGTCAGGCATCTGCGGTGATTCATTTTGCTGGGTTGAAAGCAGTGGGTGAATCAGTTGAGAATCCAACGATTTATTATGATAATAACGTTGTTGGGACGTTACGGTTAATCGAAGCAATGCAGGAATGTCAATTAAAAACCTTGGTTTTTAGTTCTTCAGCAACCGTATATGGTGACCCTGTTAAATTACCTTTAACCGAAGATCATCCGTTGGCCCCAACCAATCCTTACGGACGTAGCAAGAAGATGATTGAAGAAATGTTATGCGATCTTTATCAGAGTGATCATTCATTTAAGATCGCCATTCTGCGTTACTTTAATCCAGTAGGTGCTCATGATAGTGGATTAATCGGTGAAGACCCGAGAGGTATCCCTAATAACTTAATGCCTTTTGTGGCTCAAGTGGCTGTGGGGCGGCAGGAATCGTTAAGTGTATGGGGTAGCGATTATCCTACTCCGGATGGCACCGGTGTGCGTGACTACATTCACGTGGTGGATTTAGCTCTGGGTCACCTGAAGGCCCTGGAAGCATTGAAGATTGCCAGTGAAAAGCGAAACAGCTGTTTGACGATTAATCTGGGCACGGGGCAAGGTTATAGTGTATTGGATGTTGTACGTGCTTATGAGAAAGCAAGCAAAAAAAATATTCCTTACCGTATTGCGCCAAGACGACCCGGTGATATCGCTTCTTGCTATGCCGATCCTAAACGTGCACACGATGTATTGGGATGGCAAGCAAAACTTGGTTTGGATGAAATGTGTGCTAACAGTTGGCATTGGCAAAGCAACAATCCCACTGGCTATCAGCAGAATTGATTTATTTTAAGGAGATATCGGTATGAAAGCGATAAGAAAGGCAGTATTTCCTGTTGCTGGACTTGGTACAAGATTTTTACCGGCAACCAAAGCTAATCCAAAGGAAATGCTGCCGATCGTTGATAAACCGCTGATACAATTCGCCGCTGAAGAAGCAGTTGCAGCAGGTATCGATGTGCTTATTTTTATTATTGGACGGAATAAAAATTCAATTCCGGATCATTTCGATAAGGCATTCGAGCTTGAGACCAAGCTGGAGGAAGGGAAAAAGCAAGAAATGTTGGGAATCGTGCGCAATATCTTGCCATCCCATGTCGATTGCGTTTACATTCGGCAAGCCGAAGCGCTTGGGCTTGGACACGCGGTTTTGTGCGCTCAATCAGTCGTAGGTGATGAGCCTTTTGCGGTACTTCTTGCCGACGATCTCATTGATGCGGGAGAACGCACTTGCCTAAATCAGATGGTAGACATTCATAACCACCATCATTGCTCGGTCTTAGGAATTGAACGAGTAGAGCCAGAAACTGTGAATCGCTATGGGATTATTGATAGTTCTGCGATGGCTGAACGGCTTACAAAAGTCAATGCGATCGTAGAAAAACCGGCTATTGACAAGGCACCCTCTAATTTGGCGGTAGTAGGGCGTTACATTTTGACACCTCGTATTTTTAAACTGCTCGAACAGACTGAACGTGGTGCAGGTAATGAAATTCAATTAACCGATGGAATTGCAAAGCTTCTTAAAGAGGAAACTGTACTAGGATATGAGTTTGAAGGAAAGCGTTTCGACTGTGGAAGTAAGTTGGGTTATTTACATGCTACTGTGGAGTTTGCATTGAAGCATACGGAGCTAAGAAAAGATTTTGAAAACTATCTTCGCGACCTAACTGAAAAAATATAGAAAACACAGCTTTGACAACCCCGCATTCTTATCCTCAGTAAGTTAAAAACATTTTCCTGTTTTCAATCTATTTGCTGAGAATAAGAATACGTGTATCTATTGGATAGATACCATCATTGCATGAGTTTTCTCAACACGTAAGGCAAGATTCCACCGTGATTGTAATAATCTGCTTCAATGGGTGTATCGATTCGGCACAATAGCTTTATCGTTTGACTAGAGCCATCCTTTTTGCGGACAATCAAAGTAACGTCTTTTTGTGGCTCAATCTTTTCCAAACCTTCAATATCAAATTGATCGTCTCCCGTGATATTTAATGATTGCACTGTGTCGTTGTTTTTAAATTGTAGCGGAAGAACCCCCATGCCAATCAGATTACTGCGGTGGATGCGTTCAAAACTGACAGCAATCACTGCTTTAACTCCCAATAGTTGAGTCCCTTTTGCAGCCCAGTCTCGACTTGAACCTGTACCATATTCCGCCCCCCCAAATACAACTGTTGGAATTTTTTGCGCCTGATATTTCATCGCAGCATCATAAATGCTCATTTCTACTGGTGCAGCGGGGTTCTCTGCATAGCATAATGTGATACCGCCTTCGCTACCAGGAATCATCAAATTTTTGATTCGAACGTTGGCAAAAGTACCTCGCATCATTACTTCATGATTGCCACGACGAGAACCATAGCTATTAAAGTCAGCCTTATCAACGTGATGATCTAACAAATAATGTCCGGCCGGTGAAGTATCTTTGATTGAGCCAGCTGGGCTAATGTGATCAGTTGTAACAGAATCGCCAAATATTCCCAAAGCAAAAGCATTTTTGATACTGACAGAGGTAGCACTGGGTTGCAATGAAAACTCATCAAAAAAGGGTGGTTGTGCAATATAAGTTGATTCAGGCCAGTCAAATACATCCCCGGTCACTGAAGTGATATTGTTCCACAGATGGTGATCTTTGGTGAGATCACCATAAAGTTGTCGAAATTTATCGGCATTGGTCGCAAATTTCAATAAATCGTGAATCTCGGTACTATTAGGCCATATATCTTTTAACCAGATTGGTTGATTATTGTGGCCTATGCCTAAAGGCTCCTGGGTAAGATCTTTTAAAATGGTGCCTGCGATTGCATAAGCTACAACCAGAGGTGGAGAAGATAGAAAATTTGCCTTTATATTAGCGTGAATACGCGCCTCGAAATTTCGATTGCCTGACAAAACAGCTGCGCATACCAAATCATTCTTGATAATGGCTTCTTCGATCGGACGAGCTAGCGGCCCAGAGTTTCCAATGCAGGTTGTGCAGCCGTAGCCGGCCAAATAAAAGCCTAATTGCTCAAGATAGGGCATTAATCCGGTAATTGTCAGGTAATCCGTGACTATTCGTGAGCCAGGTGCGAGCGATGTTTTGATGTGTGGTTTTACTGATAGCCCTTTCTCAATCGCTTTTTTAGCCAGTAGTCCTGCAGCAAGTAGGACGCTTGGGTTTGAAGTATTGGTGCAAGAAGTGATAGCCGCAACCAAAACATCACCATGCCCCAATTCAACGGACGATCCAATGCATTTTGCGTATTGATCTGTTTTTCCATGGACTGGCCGATTACTGGTCATTTCAGTAACATTTCGTATGGCTGTCTTAGATTCAGCTGCGTTAATTGCAGTGTTTTCCGCCATTTCTTCAACAGTATCAATAACGGTGTCAGATGAAATACATATATCAGAATCTACTTTTTGAATGTCTTGTGTCTGATAACGTTGGTAAATATCTTCGTTATCTTTGCCATATCCGTTATTCGTGACGGGTTTATTAAATAATTCAACAAATTTATTTTTGATCTCACCGAGATTGATACGGTCTTGTGGCCGTTTAGGGCCTGCCAGGGAAGGAATCACCGAACTTAGGTCAAGCGTCAATACCTGTGTGTAATCAATGCTGCCTGTCAATGGGATTCCATAGAGTCCTTGCGATTTGAAATATGCTTGAAACAAATCAATTTCCGATTGATCTCTTCCCGTTTCTTTGAAATATTTGATTGTTGCATCATCAACTGGGAAGAAACCCATTGTGGCGCCATACTCGGGTGCCATATTGGCAATGGTGGCGCGGTCAGGTAATGCGAGGGAAGCTGTTCCTGTACCAAAGAATTCGACAAATTTACCGACCACATTGGTTTTTCGCAGCATTTCAGTAATCGTTAGCACCAAATCAGTTGCGGTAACACCTTCAGTTAGATGTCCCGTAAGATTTACACCGATCACATCGGGTGTAAGGAAGTAGATCGGTTGTCCGAGCATACCGGCTTCTGCTTCAATGCCGCCTACTCCCCAGCCTACGGTGCCAATACCGTTGATCATAGTGGTGTGTGAATCCGTACCCACCAAAGTATCCGGAAAAACAACACCTTCTTTCTGATGTACGCCTCGCGCAAGATATTCCAGATTGACTTGATGAACGATACCGATTCCAGGAGGAATTACTTTGAAGTTATCAAAAGCTTGCATACCCCATTTAATGAATTGATAGCGCTCATGGTTTCTGGAAAACTCCATTTCCATATTATTGCTCAACGCTGTTTTGGTACCGTAATAATCAACTTGTACGGAATGGTCGACTACCAAATCAACCGGAACGAGAGGTTCAACCAGTTTGGGATCTTTTCCAAGATTAACTGCGGCACTGCGCATAGCAGCCAGATCTACTAATAAAGGTACGCCGGTAAAGTCTTGCAAAACAATACGTGATACCACAAAAGGTATTTCATCCGTCCTGACCGCATTGGGTTGCCAATTTGCCAGTTGGCGTACATGTGCTTCGGTAATTTTTTTTGCATCATAATTGCGAAGTACAGACTCCAAAATAATTCGAATTGAGACAGGCAGGCGGGAAATTTTTCCAATGCCATTTTTTTCTAGAGATGGTAATGAATAATATTTCAATTGACTTGATTTATTATTTGGTAATTCGCTCAATGTGTTGAATAAATTATGATTCATATAGAATTCCTGCAAAAAATATGAAAAGGCGCCTAAGTATGCATGTGATGATATATTTTTGAACAAACAAAGTCACGTTCAGTGCTATTGACCGCATTCTTAAAAGAAAAGAATCAGGTGAGTTGATTAAATTCGTGAATGAAGATATTTTTGGGAGAAAATACCAATGCCTGAACATAAACACGGAAAACCCGGACTCGAGAAAATTCGTCGGTGCATACTAAGCTAAGCCAATATTTTATAAGTCTTTGTAAGGAGGATTTCATTGTTAAGTACTGGTTACCAGAAAATAACTGCCTTGCTCAATAGCGGTACCGATCTATTTCCGCTTTTGATATTACGGTTAATCCTGGCCTATGAGTTTTGGGATGCAGGTTTTATGAAACTCAATAGTAAAAACTGGTTTGATCAGCTTAACTTTCCTTACCCTTTAAATCTGATCTCTGATGATAGCTTGTGGATTATGAGCACCTGGCTTGAAATTGTTGGTGCGATTGGTTTGTTGTTGGGATTAGGCACTCGTTTCTTCACCGCAGCATTGATGGTGTTGACTGTTGTAGCCATTTACACGGTACACTGGCCTATCGAGTGGCATACTTTGGCTGATCTCAGTAAAGGCTTTGTCATCACGGATAGCGGTTTCGGGAATTTTAAACTGCCTGTTATGTACCTTGCTATGTTCATGCCGCTACTATTTGGTGGCGCTGGAAGATTGAGCATAGATTACGTTATTAATAACTATTTGCGGAGAAAGAAATAAAGAACCAATGTGCTAGGTTTTAAAAGGTGGCAAATATTTTTAAGACGTAATTTCTATTTCTTATTGGACAACTTGGCTCATAAGTCTTGGGTAACCGCCGCATGTAATGAGTATTTTTTATTCCTGGCTCGAGATTTATTACGCTTAGATAAGATTTTCCTCTTACAGATCATGGTAGTATTCCTCTTTGATTCGATCGACATAATCAGTCAGATTGCGCTTTGATAATGCATATTCTTTCAGTGGCGATTCAATTGGACAGCGAACAATGTTGATGAGGTGGCCGAATGCGGATGCATCGAGTGTCGTCGGTTGATTTCCTAGGAAGTATTGCTTATTATCAAGCGTCGTAGATAGTGCATCGATATCTTGTTTGCCGAGCATGAAAATTTCTTCAGCTTGGTGTCTACCGGTGCCGTGCCCATAAATCTGTTGTTTTATTTTTTGCCGCCACACACTGCCAGCGATATCTCGAATAATGGGTGGGAGCCCTCCAAAGATTGCTTTCTTATTGATTTGCCAATTGGCATCAGTGTATTGCCAGCGTGTATACATTACAGCCCAGAATAAATGCTCGTCTAGCAAGCGTTGCATGGCTAACGATATTGCTCGTTCTGTATCATTGAGCGTTTTGTCCAAATCTTGATAGGTTGATTTGAGATAAGCAACGATAAAGCTGGAATCACCTAAAGCTTCATTGCCATCTTCTATAAAAGGTAATTTGCCTTTGGGTGCGCTAAAAGGGAGTGCCGGTTTGATGTCATATTCGATATCGGTCATTCGCAAATACGTTTCTATCTTACAGCAAAAAGGACTTAAGTTTGGAATGCCCCAAGTGCGTTCAAATTGGTAGAGCTTTATCATGTTGTTGATCCTTATCGTTATATTATTAATTGCTTAGGGTTGGTTGTATAATGCAAGTCAATATACTTTACATGCTTGTTAATTGCAAGTTATTATATTGTGACTGACTAAATGCTTTATTTCTTGAAGGTATGTTTCTTTATGACGAATGATTCGGACAAGCCAATTTTCGAGCGATCATGTTGTCCGGTTGCTTGTGCACTTGATCTACTAGGGGATAAATGGACATTGTTGATTATCCGTGACTTGCTGCGGGGTAAAAAACGCTATCAGGAATTTCTGGAATCGCCGGAACGGATTGCCACGAACATATTGGCCGATAGATTGAAGAGAATAGAATCCGCTGGACTTGTGATTCATCAAGCTTATCAACAAAAGCCGGTTCGTTATGAGTATGCTTTGACAAAAAAAGGAGAAGATCTGACGCCGATACTTCAGGCTTTGGTGAAATGGGGGAGAGCATATTATCCTGATACCAAAGTTTTTGAATCAGTAGAAAAATGATTTGTCAGATAAATTTGATTCTTGTTGCATTTAATCTTCGTTGGAATTATCAAAAAATATCTGCGTTATTACCCATCGTATTAGGAATTGAAACAACGGTATTTGATGTATAGAAACTACCACTCATTATTTATTTCCATAAAATTCGCGGTGACACTGCGGATATGATGGATGAAAAAACCTTATTCCTGCAGATTCATGGCTGATCACTCACAATCCTCGGAATCCCGTCGTTGGCTCGATATTAAAATGGCGGCCAAATTTATTGCACCCTATAAACGTCAAGTGATCTACAGCCTGCTGGCGTTGTTATTTACAGCAACAATCATGCTATCGATTGGACAAGGTATCCGTTTGTTGATTGATCAAGGATTGGCTACGCAATCAAAAGATATGTTGAGTCAATATGTGGGAATATTTTTGATGTTGGTAGCGGCTTTGGCTTTCGGAACATTTACCCGCTATTACTGGGTTACCTGGCTGGGTGAGCGGGTTATCGCAGATATCCGCCAAGCGGTATTCAATCACCTGATCCAATTGCATCCTGGATTCTTTGAAGAAAATCGCAGTCTTGAAATTCAATCTCGCCTAACGGCCGATATGACCTTATTGCAAACGGTTATTGGATCTTCCATCTCGTTTGCACTGAGAAATTTTATTATGATGCTTGGCGGCATGATCTGGTTATTTATCACGAATCCGAAACTGACCGGATTAGTATTGATTTGTGTGCCGTTAGTAGTCGTTCCGATTTCGATCTACGGTAGACGTGTTCGACGTCTTTCGCGTGAAAGTCAGGATAAAATTGCAGATGTAGGTGCTTATATAGGAGAAGTGCTTGGTCAAATTAAAACGGTACAAGCCTACAATCACCAATCGATTGACCAGCAAAAGTTTCATGATGAGGTAGAAGAAGCTTTTGTAATCGCCAAGCGGCGTACTATGCAACGCGCTTTGTTGATTACTATTGTCATTTTGCTGGTATTGGGTGCTGTGGGCATGATGTTATGGGTAGGTGGCATCGATGTGATTGAAGGTCGGATCAGCGCCGGGGAATTGGCTGCTTTTGTTTTTTATAGTGTCATTGTAGGATCAGCGGTTGCTGCGATCTCAGAAATTATCGGTGAATTGCAGCGTGCGGCCGGTGCGGCCGAACGGACGATGGAGTTGCTACAAGCAGCTAGTTTGATTCAATCTCCAGTCAAGCCCGATACATTATCGGAAGTTTCTGGAAATATCGAGATTGATCGTTTATGTTTCTCCTATCCATCGCGTCCCGAGACGCTCGTCATCGACAATTTGACTCTGAATATTAAAGCAGGGGAAACTTTTGCATTGGTGGGGCCTTCTGGTGCCGGAAAATCAACGATATTTGATTTGCTGCTGCGTTTTTTTGATAGTCAATCCGGTTGTATCAGGCTTGAAGGTGTTGATATTCATAATCTGGATCTTTTTGCCTTGCGTCGATGTTTTGCTCTGGTATCGCAAAATCCGGCACTGTTTTATGGCACGATTATCGATAATCTGCGATACGCGCGCCCTGATGCTAGCGATATAGATGTACAAGCAGCAGCGAAGGCAGCTTATGCGCATGATTTTATTTGTAAGTTTCAGAAAGGCTATGAAACACATTTAGGTGATCTGGGATTGGGTCTATCGGGCGGTCAGAAACAGCGCTTAGCCATTGCTCGTGCGATTCTAGCTGATGCACCGATTTTGTTATTGGACGAAGCCACCAGTGCGCTAGATGCGCAAAGTGAGTATTGGGTACAACAAGCGCTGCAACGATTGATGGAGAATCGAACCACGTTGGTCATCGCTCACCGGCTCACTACGGTACAGTCTGCAGATCGAATTGCCGTACTGAATCATGGCCGTTTGGATGCACTTGGCACACATACCGAATTGCTTCAATCGAGCGAGCTATATGCGCGTTTAGCGGCTTTACAATTACAGAGATAATTGGAGCAACGCAAGCACTCAATTTGTATGTTTTCTATAAAGTAGACAGCAAACTCTTCTTTCTTGTAATATAAAATGGAGCCTTCTGGCTCCATTTTATATTGAATAACCGAAATGAAAAGAACTAGCTTTCCGTAGCCGTGACGCTGATTTTCTTAGGTTGTACCGCTTCACGTTTGGGTATTACCACTTCCAGCACACCATGTTTCGATGCGGCAGAAATTGCATCGGCATTAGCTGTATCCGGTAAGCTAAAACGTCGATAGAACGAGCCATACGTGCGTTCTACACGCTTATAACCAGTATTCTCAGTTTTGGCTTCCGTTTTTTTCTCACCTTTGATGGTCAACACGCCATCGTGCATACTGATATCGATATCTTCCGGTTTAACGCCCGGGATATCGGCGTGAATCACAAACTTATCGGCTTCTTCCTTGATATCCACAGCGGGCGCCCACTCTGCCGTTGCCGTAGATCCTTCGACAGTACTTCTTTCCAGTTCTCTTTGTAATTGACTTAATAAGCCCCAAGGCTCATATCGTACAATAGCCATAATGAATCTCTCCTTATCAGTGAGTACTAATACAATTGACAACTTATGCGTCGGCAATTCCCTCAGTCAATCGTTGATTGCGCTAACGCATCTTCAGTGTTGTATATAAGGATGATTCGGTGTTTTTCAAGTGAAGAATTTTTAACGAACGCTACGGTAGCGCCGCCATTGGAAGCTTGCAGCAAACAGTAAAAATCCCAATATTGCTATCCATAAACCATTACGTTTGAGCCATTCAGACCAGTTTGCTTGTACTAAAAGGTTTGCTTCGGCGAGGTCGAGAATTTTATTGTTTAATTGCGAACCATCTTGTGTCATGAGGTGCAATTGCAAGGTTAATTCTTGTTGCCCGGAAGACTCGGGGGTAACACGCCAACGCCAATTTGATAAACCTTGATAGGTAGAAACGGGTTCTTGCGCGCCTTCTCGGTCAATCAGCCAATTTTTGCCGGTTATCTCCGCTCTCATATTGCTTGATACAGTGCCTACGATACCTTGATATGATGTGCCTTCCGACGCGCTTGAAACAATCTCGTTGAGAACTTTAGCAAGTTGAAGAGTTTCCAGGTTGAGTGCTACTTCGAAAGATTCATATTGTTTAGCACTGGATGGAATGGTTATTGCAGCATTATCCACCGGGATTTTCATAATCACAGGAGCGACTTGTCGTTGAGGCGATAATAAGTGCAATAAAGCATTAATCGAGAAAGGCACAATTAACAGCACTGCTAGCAATGCGACGGGTACTATTAAATTTAGATTTAAACTCGATTCTGTTTCTGAATCACGCACTTTGTCTCCTTTAGATTTGTTCATCCCGGTAGATGAATATTACGAGTTACTTTTTCTTGGGTTCTATTTTCTTTGTTTCGACTTTTTTCGTTACGGTTTTCTTACTTTCCAGGATAAAAGTCACTTGAAGATTAACGCGATACTCAACAATCTTCCCGTTTTTGATTTCTAGCTTTTGTTCCTTGACCCATGCGCCACAAACGTTACTAATGGTTTCGCAAGCGCGTGCGATGCCTTCATTAATAGCATGTTCAAAGCTTTTGTTACTGCTTGTGCTGATTTCGATCACTTTAGCTACAGCCATGAGTCATCTCCTTGAAAAGTTATATCGTTATTTTAACGATAGATTGGTGCAAGACTATGATTTCCTGCACTGACGTGAAAGTACTGAATGTTAATGGTATTTGTCAAGGTATGAATGCTCTTTATTCTGGTAGTGTGTGAAAAATGTCAGAGCATGCGTGTAATCAAATAGAGAGAATCTCAGTCACTGCGTTTTGTAGATGTTACTCACACTATCCAATAGAGGAGTGCATTTCCATTTCCCTGCGTTACCTGCAAACCAGGTTGTGTGGTTTTTACAAATATGTCTCGCTCCATTTTCGCGCGCCTCGGCTTTTTGCACAATTCCAATAACTCCTGCCGCTTATTGGTATTTCAGGGAGAGTTACTCGATATTGTGGTAAAAACAATTGTCTGGATTCGCCTATAAGGAATCCCGCGGCTCGACACCAAGTTTGTATCGAAGTGATGTGGGAACCAGATTACCGGATAATTACTTGGGAAGTCTACCTAATGCTAATAATTCCACCATTGTAGCCTCCTCGAATTTTTGATCCAATCAAAAGTAGAGGTTATTGAGATTTTGCTATTGCTGATACTTTCGTACTTATATTGGTTGCAATGACACTCGGTGTATTCATACAATGATTGGAGATATGGCACCAATAGAATTAAAGATTTAATAAAGTGTATCTGGGTAAAGAACCTCGGATATTGGTGCTGACATTAGTTAATGTTATTACTGTTCACTAAATTGATCTTCCTCAACGGGATCGACGAAATACTTTTCAAGGAGAGCTGTTCAGTGCAAGAACCAGATCAAGAACTAGATCCCAACCAAGCTACACAAGGAGAGCACGAAGCATCTTTTGCAACGGCCTTGCGGCTGTGGATCGTCGCCGCAGTCTATAGTACTTATCTAGTGATATATTTCGTCACTGGTAGCGTGCCATATGATCGTGAGTATTTCTACTGGCATGAAGGGGTATTGCTCGCTTTAGTGATCGTCGTGCTATGCAGAGCTGCAGCGCGGGCTAAAGGCGGAGATAGGCTGTTTCTGCTCGGCAGTGCGGTAGCTGTGATCATGCTACTGTTGGGTGAGGTTAGCCATGGGCGCGACATCGGACTGTGGCATGGTGACGATGGCGATGTTCTTATACTATCAAACGTAGCCTACACAGGGTTCTTGTTCACCTGGGTGGCGACCTGGACGCTGATGGCAACGATCCAAGTACAGCGGCAGAAACCAGGGACTAGCTCCATTGCCGTATTCACAGTGCTGATGATCGGATTAGTATTATTGTTCTTCAATTTCTATTCTCAGTTGTACGCGCAGCACTTAGGCAATGCCGAAGGGCGTCTTAATGTTGCCATAGCCATACTCGAACTGGCTGCACTGGTGGTTGGGATTGCGGTGACGCTGCTTGGTGCATGCTATCCGGTCGTAATGATGTTCGTAGGTATCGCGCTTGCGGCGGCTTCCGATATGTTATACAGCGTAGGGAATGAAGTAGTTATCGCCAATCCTCTGTGGATGCTAGGCCTATGCCTATTGTTAGCTGGTGCATTAGTGCTGCGGCCCGTCATCGGTAACGGATCGCTAATGCGCGAAGGTAATCGATCCGTTTTATCAACGCTGTTGTTGACGTTGTCGCTCGGTGCGGTATTGGTTTCTGCAGTCGTTGGGCAGGAAATTCAATTTCAAGGGACTAGCGGCTCGGCGCATGGAACTCTCTTCTTTGTGTTGTTTGTAATCGGGCTGGTAATCGTGATGGTAGCATTGACGGATCTCTTTGACCGCGCCATAACACGGACCAGCGAACACGTTGCATGTTGGCTGAATCAGAGACTCAACGGTCCTGACTGGCGTACAGCTCCAACGCAAATGGTGTGGGTGCTGAAAGTCACTGGCTTAGGCATGGTGCTCGATCGCTTACAAGATGCCGCCACGGCATTGCGGCGCGATGTAATCTTTCTTGGACCGGAGCGCTTGAATCCACCACCGCAGGAACCAGCGCCCAATGCAAAACCCACATGCTTCATCGTTATGCCCTTCGGACAACCTGAGTCGGGCTTAGTGCATCAAGTGTTACGCGATGCTTGTTTACGTGCCGGATTCCAACCGGTTCGCGGAGACGACCTGTTTACTCCGAGCGATATTCTCGATGATATCTGGCGTAGCATCACTAGCGCACAATGTGTCATCGCTGACATTACGGGTCGCAATCCAAACGTAATGTACGAATTAGGTATTGCCCATACGTTGGCAAAGCCAGTGCTGATCTTATCGCGGTATGCTGCAGACATTCCAATCGACTTGGCAACGCGGCGCGTTATTCTCTACGGTACCGGAACGGATGGTAAAGACCCAGATTGGGCCGAAGTATTAGCGCAGCAAGTGGGACCGGCGATTGAGGGGCTAAGAGCAAGTGGGGTATAAAACAGTAAAGCATATTCTCCCCTGTGCGCATTACGTACCTTTATGGATCTAACTCCATAGCCGCAAAATGGGATAGCCTGACTTTAGCGATGCCTTTTTCTGGCGCAAATTAAAGGCTATCGTGCATTCCTAAATATGGAAGTAATTAATAAACAAAAGATTCAAGTTAAATCACTATTAACAGCTTGTAGCAAAGGGATGCAAGTGATTCAGAGTGACATTTTTCTGAGCGTAAGTGACCCCAATACGTTGAATATCAGATATGTATTTCACTGAATCCATAACTTGCACATTTTCTGACTTTACCGTATTAAGACCCAATGCATCAAGACCTGTCTGACTGACATCAGGATCATAGCGTACATAAGTAAACTGTTTCTGGCCGGTCCAATTGGATTCGGCAGCACCAAGAGGTTGCACCATGTCTCCAAGTTCACGATCAATGGGCGCGCCGAATCGACAAGCGCCTAGTGTTCGACAAGCCATGTCCCATCCGGCGCTGGCTCCATTCATTAAAGCTGCCGGTATGTTTTTTGCGTGATCAATGAGCCAAAGCTCGCTCGCTTTTAAATCAGATCGTGCTTTGGCCGCATTACCTGTTCCCACCGATACGATCAATAACTGATCAACTCCTGTTTTCCAATTGACCTGATAAGGTCCTGCAGTGGCCATTTGGAAAGCAAGAAAAGCTGGATTGTTGTAAGTTGTTACACCGCCATCCACGAAAACAAATTGATATTCTCCCGGTGTTTCTGGTGCAAACGTAACGACTTCAGGTGGAAAAAAAGTCGGTGCTGCAGCACTCGCACGCGCTACTTGCCATAATGGTAAGTGGAGATTGCAATCTTTGCGATCCAGTTGATTATATTTTGCATCCGGGTTGTTCCATACCGGCCATGGAGAATCTGTACTATGGTTACGCAACACCATCATCAGTAATGTACGCAACCCCTTATCACCAAGCGTTGCTAACGATTCCTTTTTTCTTCCAAGTGCTTGGTTGATTTCGAATTTAAGCTTCTCTGCTAATGGCTCGTCGTTATAGCTGTAGTGCAATCGCTTAAATATCGATGCTTTGTCGAACATCAATTCTCCACTACTGACATAAAAAGCACGAATAGTATCCATCGACATGCCGGTTGAAATACATGTGGCGATCATAGCGCCTGTACTCGTGCCGCACACAAAATCAAACCAATCCGCAAGCACTAAATTCGGTTTTCCAAGTTGCGCACGGAGATCTGCCTCTAATTTAGCCAAAATTTCCACGCTGATTAACCCAAGAATACCTCCACCATCACAAGATAGAATTTTTTTAGGGCCAGGCGATGTCATACGTGCTTTTACTTTCTCGCTCATATTCTTTTCTCCAAGAAGTTATTATTATTTAGGAATCTTTGTCACAAAACATTAAAATGCTAAAGACTACGAGTGTCAATACGCGTGACTTTTCCTGTTCTGCGATTGACTTCCTCGTACATGTGCGCCGTGCCACCGGGACCATCGCTCCCACCACCGTCCCAAAGACAAACGAATATTACCTTATCAATACCGTAGGACAAGGCAGTATAGAGTAGCCAGAGATTGCAGCGCTCATATGGATTCACGCCTGCCGGGGGTGGACCCAATTGTTCTGGTGCCGAGCGGACTCCCTGCTGGGTAAGCTTGGCTTTGGCCGTCATATAACGCTCTCGCCATGTTTCACCACTGCAGACTACCGATTTCTGAATAAACTCTGACTCATTAAATGGTTGCAGCCATTGCACCTTTACCTCCAGTTGCTGGCAAGCTTCGGTGAATAAGAGATCGCCACCGCAGGCACCTTGCGTAAGTGCGAGATCATCTGGTCCAGCGCCCCATTGATTCAATACTTCTGCAATTTTTTGCCCAGCTACCCCTTCTTTTTCTGCCGGGAAACGTGGAGTGGCCCTTCCCGGCGCATCAATCATATGGCCGCTAAAGAGAAACACTTGTCGAGGTTGCCAATGCTCTTCTGGCTTGACAAGTTTTTGCAAGGCACGATCAAAGATGGCAATACCGGCCTCAACATTTTCAGAATGAAAGCCCAAATCCTTAAGGAATTTTAGTTGTGCGAGACTGGAATAGAGCGCAAACCAATCCTTGCCATTCTTGGCGATAGCTTCTTTATATGCAGCCTTTACGGTCTCCGGCGTACCAACCAGTACTTCCAAATCCCCAACAGTTGCTTTTGACCAAAATAGCTCCGATTCATCGGTAACACACTCAGCAGCATATCGAATAGCCCCTGCCATTATGACCATGTCTTTGTCGTAACGTGAATCATTTGTGAGACCTCGATACAGATGCATCAAGGTCAGCGCATTGATACCCGAATAGTAGTGCCCAGGATTATAACGATAGCCCATTGCATAACTCTCAATCGCGGCACGTAACAATGCATCTTCGTAGGCCGCTTCTTCCCGCAACTGTTCCATGGATTTACCTGGCTGATACCACGCAGCTATCCAAGCATCCTTATCGACCCGACCCAGTAGCGCCCAAGTTTCCGGATCGCGTTTGTGGTTTTCTTGTTCCACCATATTGCGATAATGCGCGCGCGCGCGATCTAATGAATGACCTAGTTTTCCTGCAAGTGCTAAGCGCTGAAGACAGATGCCTAATTCCCGAAGTCCTTGCAAATTATCCGGTTCAATAGCCAAGCCACGCTCAAGTTGTTCAAACGCAAAACTAAAGTGCTCAGCTTGGCGTAATGCTTTTCCTGCTGCTATCCAAGCTTCAGCCCGAAAAGCTGCGACCGGTGCTTCATCAGCAAGCACCAATACATCGCCAATAAAATCGGTTTTTCTCGCTAATGCGATGCGCTTTTCCCAAGCTTCGTACTGCTCCCAGAATTCACAAACGTCACCAATACGGAGCGATTTCCAGTCTGGTTCTTGAAGATTCGGTAACAAATGATACACCGGACTGATCTTGCGCCCATGCCACGATTCCATCGTGGCTTTTACCATTTCAGATAGCTTCTTCATGTCCTTTTCAAGGGTAATAGAATCGGGGCCAGCGTCCTTGATGCCATAACGCAATTTCCGATCGGTGTAGAGATCGAATGCTGTAGTCGCCCGCCCGCCACTGATTAAAATAACACCCCGTGCACGCAAGGCATGTCGTACGCCAAGTTCATACCAAACATTGGGATTATCGATCGTGAGATCCGCCACTACGAGATCCGCGATCAGAAGTTCTTGAAACATATCCGTACGGATATCGCCAGCACGCTCCTCTTCATCCGCGCGAAATGCATCCATACCTGCTGCTTCCAATGCGGGTTTGATTAATTCGTTATAAATGCGATTAAAATCTATTTCGTTACCTTGACCATCTTTCTTTAAGCCAAAAGGCATTGCCACAAATGCATGAGGTCTCATGATCGCACCTACTATAATCTTCCTTAGATGGGAGCCTACAATACACTACCCCATCACAAAGTGATATTAAATAATTACATGGTTTGCTACAACAGCCCATTAAATGGGGCTGTAGTAGATTAGCTTAGTTGTTACGTTAATCAAATAAAGGTAAGTCATTGTAGATTATTAAAGAAAGTACAGTTAAGGTTACTGGAATTTTTTGTGCTGGAAGTTACAGCAAAATCAGCAGCCAATATACTCGGAATACACCCAATAGCGCCGCGTTATTTGCGCAAGGCAAGAATCACATTAACGGGATTGAGAATTTTTGGAATCAGGCCAAACGTGTTTTAAGAAAATACAATGGAATTTCCAAAGAATCATTTCTATTCATACTTAAAGAATGTGAATTTAGATTCAACTATGGGGCACCTAAACATCAACTAAAAATATTGAAACATTAGACTCAAATTTAAATTGATCTACTACAGCCCTTATAAAAATTGTCCTCTGTCGTATCATTATGAGACACGGAGCTTAACTGCTTATTTATATGGGCCAGAGTATAGGTCAGCACGACGATCTATGTAAGTAATCACAACACAACAAGTCGTCATTTAAAAAATTACTCGATCAAGTTTATTACAAGACTCGGTTTAACGTCTATGCTGACCATTTCTATTGGTTCGAAATTAGTATAATCGGATCAAAGTTCCTAAAATTCTTCCCAATCCTCTTCGCTACCTGCAGCTTTACGAGTCGTCGTAGTTGATTTATCGGAATTAACAGCGACCTTTCTTGTAGACATATGGCTTTGCATTTTGGTGACTGTGGCCGCTGGACTAGAACGATTGCTCTTTCTTACCGCAGTTATTGACGCATGGTCATCCGAGAGTTTGAATGTACTCACAGCTTGTATGAGCGCTTTGGCTTGATCTTGCATAGCTATTGCTGCGGCTGCAGCTTCTTCTACTAATGCTGCATTTTGTTGGGTCGATTCATCCATTTGTGTAACTGATTGATTGACTTGCTCGATACCGGTACTTTGTTCGTTTGAAGCTACAGAAATTTCGTTCATGATGTCAGTGACACGTTTTACAGAATTGACAATCTCGCCCATAGTCGTGCCAGCTTCGTCGACTAATCGCGTGCCTTCACTAACTTTACTGACTGAGTCATTGATTAATTCTTTAATTTCCTTAGCTGCAGCGGCAGAGCGTTGTGCTAATGTACGAACTTCTGTTGCAACCACTGCGAAGCCACGGCCTTGCTCACCTGCGCGAGCTGCTTCTACGGCTGCATTCAGCGCTAAAATGTTAGTTTGGAATGCGATACCGTCAATAACACTGATGATGTCAACAATTTTATGCGAGCTTTCGTTGATCGATTTCATCGTGTTGACAACCTGGCTGACCACCTCACCACCCTTAATTGCAACAGTCGATGCACCTTCAGCTAGTTGATTGGCTTGACGAGCGTTGTCGGCATTCTGTTTGACAGTCGAAGTCAATTCTTCCATCGATGAGGCGGTTTCTTCCAAGCTGGATGCTTGTTCTTCCGTGCGATTGCTTAGATCAGAGTTGCCTGATGCAATTTCAGAACTAGCTGTCGCGACACCTTCAGCATTTATACGAATGGTATTAACAACGCTGGCAAGTTTTTCTTGCATGGTATCCATGATAGATAGCAATCTACCTTCTTCACTATGATCCGAAGCGCTAATCTTTTGATGTAAGTTACCCTCAGCAAAACCTTCTGCAATGTTATTTACTTGCTTCAATAAAGCCGAAGTACGATTTCTAACGACAAGTAACGCTATCAAAACCATAATCGACATAATAATTGTTGTAGCTATAGCTACATATTCCCAGCGTGTGCTTAGGGTTTGAGCGCTAATTAGCTCATTTTGTGTGCGTTGATCGAGCAGCAGAAAGAACTCATTGACTGGTTTCATAATTTTGGCTTTATATTGATGATAAGCCAAGTTATGCATCATATCACGGGCTTTTGCCAAATCTGGCTCACCTTTCACGGTAAAACCGCCATTGCTATCTGCGTATAAGCCTTTCACCATATTCATCGCAATCGTTTCAGTTTGTACCAATTCGTTTGAATTGTCCTGTGCCTCAGAAAGCTTAGCAAGCTCGGCTTCTGAAATACCATATTTTTTCATCAAATCGATCAAAGCAACTGTTTCACCTGAACCCTTCGAAGGATCAATATCGGCAGCGCGAAAGTCCCAATAAATTTGCTCATAGCCTTTGGGGCGCGGTATTTTACCGTTGCGGATATCGAGAATTTCAAGATATTGTTTTTCCCATTTGATCTCGCCAGCACTGACAACATACGTACGGGCTAGGCGTGTTAAATCATCGGAGCTTTGACGCATCTCATCGGCTAATTGATACATTTTGTAGCGATTCGTTGCCGCGTCATTTAATATGCCCGAGTAGTGCCTACTCATGATAATACTACCAATAGCAATTATCGCTAACAAAGCAACTAAACTTCCCATTGCTGTAAAAATTTGCTTAAGGCTCCAGTTCATCGCACAATTCCTTTAATAAATTTGAGTAACTAAATTTTTCGAATAGATCGAAAATGCAATTGTGAAGAAAGCTATAAAAATTTCTCTGGAAAATATAACAAATTTATTGATAGCTCTTTTTTGTAAAAAGAACCATTATAGGTAGGCATTTTTTTATATCAGCAAACCTAGATGCAGAGGTAATCTGCTCATTTTTAGAGACCTTACATGGACGCCCACAATTTGCAAGGCATTCAATTTGATGTATGCTGATATTCATGGAGTCCGAAGAGTTTCATAAAATGAGGGGATGAAATGGAGGATAAGAATGGAATTACCGCGTACACAGTATAGTTAGGAGTTTCGTAAGGAATCAGTAAAGTTTTTCAAAGCAAGTGGATTGACGTTGGTTGAAGCGGCAAAGCGACTGTCATTACCCAAGGGGACGCTAAAGAACTGGGTTTATGCTGACGGGGAGAACTCGCTGCGGTAGGCAAGCGTCAGAAGGCGCTGACTGAAGTTGAACTAGAGCTATCCAGAGTGAAACGGGAATTAGCGGAAGTGAAGCTGGAACGTGATGTTATAAAAAAGTGTGCGACGTATTTCGCCAAGGGGTCGCGGTGAGATACGATCTGATCGAATCGCTGCGACAAAGCTATCCGGTTACGCTCATGTGCCGGGTGCTTGAATTCAAGGTGACGACTAATTCTAAGCATAATCTGCCAATTGTCCCCAATATTTTAGAACGGGAATTTACTGTTAGAGCGCCCGGTAAAGTATGGGTCAGTGACATGACTTACATTCCTACCGATGAAGGTTGGTTGTATCTGGCTGGAATAAAAGATCTATTTAATGGCGAGTTAGTGGGCTATGCGATGAATGAGAGAATGACAAAGAGCCTGGTTATGCAAGCATAATTTCGTGCAGCTGCAAGTAAACATTTAGATCAAGGTAGCCAATACTGTGCGCACGATTACCAGAAGCTATTGCAACAATTTGGCATAACCGCCTCCATGAGCCGCAAGGGTGACTGCTATGACAATGCCCCGATGGGAGGAAGCTTCTGAGGGATACTCAAAACCGAACTGGTGTATCACCGGAGATTCAAAACACGCCCACTTTTTGCCAAGCTTTCATTCAATGATTTGAGAAAGTAAAGATTGCTGCCATACATCCGGACTCTGTATGAGGCGCATTGCCTCTGCCCCTGATGGAATTCGCTGAGTAGCGCCTTATCACCTCAACGTGCTTGATGCACTATGTGCTGTTCAGGTTTAGCCACTCACGGTCTAACCAGTCTCGCCATCATGTTATGATTGCCTGTGCAATCGGTGGTAATCTTTCTCTTTAAACTCGTTTTTAATGCAACAACCAATACGCCTCTATTCAACCGTCGCGATCAGTGAGCTGCGGCAGTTGCTACCATAGTGTGATCGGGGTGAAATGTAGCTTTTTTGGTAAGCAATACCCAGATAATGCGGGCATTTTTGTTTGCCAAGGCAACAGCAGCAACGTTCTTATTGCGCCGCGCTATCAGCTTGCACAGCCAGCTTCCGGGCTCGGCCTTTTTCTCGGCAATGCGGATGACTGCTCTTGCTCCGTGGATCAGCAGGGTGCGAAGATACGTATCTCCGCGTTTGCTGATACCGAGCAATAACTGTTTGCCTCCGCTTGCATGCTGCTTGGGCACCAACCCTAGCCATGCCGCTAATTGTCTGCTGTCCTTAAACTCCATTGCATTTCCTACGGTTGCCACAATGGCGCTCGCTGTAATCGGGCCAACACCAGGAATGGCTTCCAATCTTTGGCTGGCCTCACTCTCCTTGTGCCAAAGCTTGATTTGTAACTCTAATTCGTCCACTTGGCGATCCAGTTCTTTAAGGTGGTCTTCAGTCTTTCCAGCAATCGGCGCATGGTTCCTGGCAATCCATTTTCAGCATCTTCCAGAATGTCAGGTATGCGTTTGCCAATCGATTGGATACCCTGTGGGATGACGATACCAAACTCAGAGAGTAGGCCCCGTATCTGATTTGCCTGCGCAGTTCTAGCTTTCACAAAACCCTGTCTGGCACGATGCATCGACAGAATTGCTTGTTACTCAACGTTTTTGATCGAGACAAAACGCATGTTCGGTCAACTCACCGCTTCACAGATCGCTTCTGCATCCGCCATGTCATGCTTGTTGGTTTTGACGTAGGGTTTGACGAATTGGGGCGACATGAGCCTGACGGTGTGCCCAAATTCACCCAGCTTCCTCGCCCAATGGTGTGAACTACCACAAGCTTCTATGCCAATCAGGCAGGGCTCAAGATTGGCGAAGAACCTTACCATCTCGCTGCGGCGCAGTTGCTTGCGAAGCACCGCTTTACTATGCATATCTACACCGTGAACTTGAAATACTTCTTTTGCCAAATCAATGCCTATCGTTGTAATCTTCATATCGGACCCTCCTCTCTGGGTTAGTGGGTTTTATTGCACCACTACTTTGGCACTTCGATGCCGTTTAGGGTAGTGGGCGTCCATTCCATTACCTCACCTTCGGTTTCTGCCGTATTAGGAGGGCTCTAAAAGCTGCGCGTGTTGACCATCACTCTTTTTGTATTATATTGTTGTTACTGATATTGATATCTTGACTCCAATTCATAGGATTAAAGTAAGCACAGCGAATCACTCTTACCAGAGTATATTTCTTGATTATCTCGACCAATCCAATTGCCTTGATAGCCTAGTCACTAGTCAAAAATGCTTTGCTATATCTATATTTAAGAGCGGTTTGATGTTTTACTCATTTGTTCTTGCTTAGTAATATACCGTTGAATCAGCGATTCTGTTTTTGGTGGTAGATCTATAAACTCACATCCTACACGTTGATAAATATTACCGGTTTGTGATTTGATTTCATTAGTGTTTTTTACTTTAATGGTTGTTTTTAGAATTCCGATCTCTGGTAAAGCGATTTGACAATTGATATATACGCTGCCTGGCTCTAGATTCAATGAATTTTGCTTATCAATAGCACCAATGCCTCCGCAACTGATATCTAGTAACGTAATTTCCGCATTAGTCGATCTGCTTTCCATAACTAGCGGGATGAGGCATTTAATTGGTTTAGCAATAGGTGTCGGAACCCGATAACTATCTCTTCTTTGTATTCGTAATAAAGATTCAGGAATATTTACAGAGAATGCATCTTTCCCATCATATTGGGTTTTTTTTATTTGATTGCAGATAAACTCAATTTTAATCCTATTCTGCCGAGTGACAAATAATAACTCGTTGCTGCTAAGGACTCGTTGGTTAGCTATTGCGTCAGTTCCGTAGTCGATAATAATTTCATTATTATCGACGTCTATGTGAAGAATTGATGTAAGAATGAAGCTGTTTTCTTCTCCAAAATAAAGAGTAACAAGCGAGTCTGATTGTTTTAAGTCTTTTAAAATAAATAGAATATCCACTCTCGAATGTAATCGGAAATTTTCATTCTTTTCATCTTCAGGAATCCAAGTTTGTTCTGGAGGACTTGTTGTTTCATCTGTTGGATAAGTTTTTTTCATCATTAAAACTCCCTTAGATTTTTGACATTACATTTGAATTAATTGTATTTTTATTTGGTGGAATATTGCAGTTATGCTCGAGGCGATAAATCCAAGCTAATAATTCAGCGACAGCAACATATAATTGCGGTGGAATACGGTCGTCCAAATCAACTTCCATGAGTAGCGCAACTAATTCTCGTGATTCATGCACATATATACCCGCTTCCTTGGCACGCTTAATAATTTCTTCAGCGATTAGGCCACGACCTTTTGCGACGACTTTAGGCGCTACTTGCCCTTCCTGATAAGCGAGGGCAATAGCGGATGTGGGTGGATTATGTTCCGTCATCATGGCTTTGAATTTTAATTGATTGAATATTAATTCCTGAAGCATGCATCTCACTGGCAAGTGGGTGCTGATTATTTTTTAACAGACAACTTGTTTCTGGTTGCAAAGCATTAATTTTAATTTCAATATTATGATTATATAGGGACATTTTTATTAGGATTTCTCCAAGATTAGGCAATGATAATCGTATTTGACTATCCCAGGAAGCGAGATGTTCTGATTCGTTTTCTTTATCACCCTGTTTTTCCTCATGAATATCCCAATCCATCAATTGGTTTTCCCAAACTATTCCTCGCCAGATTATATGGCCTGTCTCCAAAGTTGATAATTGTTGAGAAACTAGAGAAATGGCTTGGCTAGGTATTGATAAATCAGTGGTGTGTAATTGGGTTGTTGTTTGCATTTTGAGTGTAGATGATTCTGATGCAATCGTTGCAATTTTGTTTTGGGGCTCTTGCCGCAAATTTTCAAGTGTGTTTTCTCCGTTTATCCACTTTGCTTGATGTGACTCATAGAATAATCCACTTTGGGCAATTGTTTTTTGCAATAAACTGGGTAATTCTGTGTTATTTAAATTCGTATCGGCTATAACCGGAGTTTGGGATACAATCGTTTGTGTATTATTGGGATTCTGATTTTTGAGTAGATCTTGTGCAAGATTACCTAGAAATCGCCCGGTGGCGCTGAGTAATGTATGCTCATCCTGCGTTTTAAGTTGAGCTTCATTGACAATCGTGAATTTGAGTTGTGGTTCGACTGATGCAACCATTAATGTGAGCTTAGTGCCTGGTTGGAAGATGTCAGGTAATCTGATTTGTAGTTGTTTATCTGCTATGAGGATTTGTGCATTGTTATTGGGTAAACGTGCTTCAACAAGAACTGGGTATTTTTCACCTTGCTTGAATTCGGTTTTTGGAAGATTTGAGTTAAGAGGAATGGTTGCAGATGTAGAAGACCTTATCTGCAATAAAGTGGCGATTAAGTCGTTTTTTGTTATCGATGGAATCACGATAATTTATCTTTATTTTGTTTATATTTGTCGATCAATAGCATTTTGGATTTAATAAAAATTATATGTTATCAACTGAATGGTAAGCTTGTTGGATTCTATGAGAGTGATCGGTCGTATTCAGCATATATTGTAGTTTTTCCATCCAGGGTTGGGTAATTGCTCTAATTTGTGCATCGTCGTCCAATATTTCCTGAATTATTCTTATCTTATTTTTTAACAGGTCTTCTTCAAAAATAGGTTGTGGGTCATTATTTATTAGCTTATCTGTAAGGCTTCTGCATTCTTTTTCTAAAATGATTAACTCATTCCATTGGTTGTTTCGAGCTGCAGATAGCATTTGTCTTGTAATTGCTAAAATAGCTTCATAAATCATAATTGTTTCTGCACTAGTCATATATTTTACTTTTCAATTTTTTTGGACTAAACCGCAATTGTTTTTGCTGGTATTAACATTGATTCGGTATTTCCAATCTGCCTCCAGGCATCGTATAGCTCGAATAAAAGCTTACTTACCTCATCAACTGTCTCAAAATTATTTTGAATATTGGCGATTAATAATTGATTTGCCATATATTCGTACAAGGCGTGTAATTTTATGGCCAAATCGCCCCCAACATTCATATCGAGACTTGCTTTTAATCCATGATCAATGATCATAATTGCTTTTGAGAGCATCTGTCCCTTCTCTGCAATCTCATTGTGTTTCATATGTTTTTTTGCTCTAGCCAAGGCTTCCTGTGCCCCTTCAAATAACATCAAGATAAGCTTGTGAGGGTCTGCTGATTCCACGCCTGTTTCCACACCGACACGTTGATAAGCAGATATCGCATTGTTTGCATACATTTTTATTTCCTCTAAAGAGCTAATTGTCAATTGATAATTATTTTGTTTTGGGTATTTCGATAGCTGTCGTTATTTGTTTGCGGATAGCTGTTGTTGTAAGAAGTTACTTGTTTTGGTCATGTTGGCAACCATGGAATCAAGGGCCGTGAATTGTGCTCGAATGCGTGCTTCTACATCAACCAAGCGGCGATTTAAAGTTTCGCGCTGAGTATTTATGTCTTTTATGGATGAATTTATACCGTCTATTCGACTGTCAATTAAGTGATTGCCGAGCATTTTATCTACCAATCTGTCTAATTTTGCTGCAAAACCATGTGCAAAATTGATTTCTCCTCTGGCACCGGTACTACCACCAATGATATTCAAAACCAATCCGCTACTATCGCCTAAACCAGTTAATTTTTGACCTGAGCCTATAGCCGTAATACCATTAATTGAACCTGCTACATCTAATCCGGCGGTTTCAACGGGAGTGCCAAATAGACTTGCTTTCGCATTTCCTCCTGTTATGGAAACAGTTGATGTTGAGCCATATTGATCAGATGAGATTTTTAATACTCCTGCAGATTCGATTACAGCTACTTTAAGACCCGCTGATGTAATTGCTGACGAGCCATTGATTTTGGACTGAATCTCTGCCGCTAAAGAGGCTGCTGTATAAGTTCCTGCTGCAATGGTGATATTTGTGCTTATTCCGTGAATAGAAAGATCAAGCCGATCATTCGATCCTGAATTAATAGTCAGAGATGCCGCGCTACTTCCTAAAGCCATGCCTTGAGTTGCCATTTGTGTGATATCCAATGAATATTTTCCATTCATTGTGTCAGGAGTGGCGCTTATGAAAGATACTTGACTGTCTGTCGTTTTCCCAATCGAAGCAAATAAGGTCGAAATATCTTTAGTAGAATCGCTTAATGCTTCGGATAATTTTGTTTGATCGAGTGTAAGTGTTCCATCGGCCTGAAAAGATACACCGATTTCTGATAATAAACTTAATCCACCGCCCGCAGAATTCAGAGGATTCGATATTTCGTTACGTAAGCTTGTCTGTATGGATCGTACCGTTGAATCACCCGTTAAAATGGAAGCTTGTTTTGTGGTTGCATCATATTTAGAGAGGTCGACAATGGTTTTGTTTAAATCGTTAAAAGATTTTACAAACGAAGTAACAGCGCTTTGAACACCTGCGGCATCATGCGCCAGATTTAAAGTCGTTGTTGCGCCTGGGTTCGTTTTTAGTAAATCGATCGTGACACCTTCAATTGCATCGGTGATTTTATTGGATGCTTTACTGATTGAGATTCCATCAATAATAAAGTTGGCGTTGCTGGCTGCTACCGTTTCAGTTAGGTTCGATATCCCTCCCGTAGAGGCATCATAAACAAGCTGAGACAAGCCAGTATTGTCCGAATTGTTTCCATCGGAATCTATAGCAGTAATTTTTAAAGCGTTGCTTATGCCAGTATCTTTTGATGCAATGACTAGGCGATTGCCGGAACCATCATTGACAATACTTGCAGTTACTCCTGCATCAGCTTGATTGATAGCATCACGGATTCCTGCAAGAGACGAATTACTCGGTGAGATAGTAATTGATTGCGCTGCTTTATCCGCATTTAATGTGAATGTGCCACTGCTGTATGTGCCAAACTGTATTGTTAATGTTCCGCTACCTACCGTAGTATTTGTAGTCGCAAAGTTCGTCGATTTCAGTTTTTGTGATTGCGCTAGTGATTGGATCTCTAGCGAATAACTGCCTGCTACTGCAGACGGCGTGGCGCTCACATTGGCTAAAGTTGAGTCGGAAATAGTTGCCGTTCTGCCATTAAATTTTGCCGGATCGGCTAATGCTGCAACGCTACCTTGGAATGAGGAAAGGGCTCCTTTTAAAGCACCAAAAGCCGACAATCTTGTTTGTAGTTTGGCTTCTTTGGTATCAAGAGCGGTCAGGGGGCGACTCTCCAGCGTCATCAGCTGTTTAACGATACCGTTAACATCCAAGCCTGATCCAATTCCTGGCGATGCGAGTGTTTGCATTTTAATTCTCTTTGTTTAGATTTTCATAATTGGATTAAGCTTTATCACTAAACAATAATCCTTGTACTCTATCAAGGGTATGCGCAATTTCAATGGCTTCCTTGGTTGGGATTTGACGAATAATCTCGTCTGTATGCACATCCATTACTTTTATAATGGTTCTGCCGGTATCCTCATCAATAGAAAAACGCAAGTTATGTGCCAGGTTTGCTACAGCTTCTTGTATTTTTTGTACGGCATGTTGGACATCTTGATCTGAACTGGAAGTGGTTTCAGATTGAGTATCTTTAACCTGCGAAGGTGGAAGAACCTGCAAATAATTAGTTGCTGATTTTTGCGTATTAGCAGTTGGAGGTGGTAGGTATACGTTTGTTACGTTTAATGCATTGATATTCATGATATTCTCCTTAAGGCTGAATGGAACGCGAGAGCTTCTAGCTGTACTCCCGCGCCTCCGGCTTTAGTGAAAACGTTAAGTCATTACATGGAATGATTAACGGAGTAATGAAAGAACGTTATTGGGTAGTGAATTTGCTTGCGCAAGAATCGCCACGCCTGCTTGTTGCAAGATTTGTCCGCGCGTCATGTTAGCGGTTTCCTGAGCGAAGTCGGCATCTTGAATGCGACTACGGGAAGCTGACAGATTTTCGGAAGTGCTTTGCAAGTTCGCAATGGTTGAACTGAAACGGTTTTGAATCGCACCCAGATCACCGCGTGTACTGTTAATTTGAGCTAAGGCGGCATCGAGTGTTTTTAATGCTGCTTGCGAATTCGTGGCTGTTAATAGATCCAGCGTAGCTACTGAATTGAATGCACTGACGGTAGTTCCAAACACATCAGCGTTTGCATTGCCTGCAGTAATTTGCCCTGCAGAACTGGCAAGCTCAATTTTGCCGGTTATTGTTGTTGAATCTGTGTCAGCTACACCATCTAACGTCTGTGTAGTTGTTCCTGCTACGACGCTAGCCGTTTTGAGGGTATCGGTATTGGAAAAGTCATTAATGACGATATCTCTGCCATCAGTGGTCGATAACGTGATCACGGATTTGTCATTCGGAGTTGCAAATGAGGCCGTGACGCCAGTGGTTGATTGCAAACCATTGATCGCGGCAGCGAAGCTGCTTAAATCGGATTTATCGGTCACCACGGCTGACACTGTGTTGCCATTCAGTGTCATAGAGACTGTTCCAGCGCCACTTAGACTACCCAATGTCGCACTATTGGTGGCGGTTGCAGTAATGCCGATACTCGAAGCTGCGGTATTAATAGCTGCTGCAATGGTTTTTGCGTCAGCACCAGCCGCATAACTAATACCAGTTGCTACACCTTTGCTGGTTGTAAGCGCCAAATCGGTTTCGGCAGTGACTCCATTTTCAGGTGTTGAATTGTCATGAGGAGCAGTTGCTGTTCCCATGGCAGTTCCAGTGGTATTTAAAATATTGCTACCCAATGCAGTCGCGCGTGAATCACCAATCGAGGAGATATTGATCGTTTGATTGGCATTGGCTCCAACCTGGAAGCTCTGATTCAGGAAAGAACCATCTAGCAAGTTTGTGCCGTTGAACTGGGTTTGACTGGCAACACGCGTTATTTCAGCCGTTAACTGCGCAGCTTCCGCTTGAAGTGATGCACGGTCACTGGCGCTGTTGGTCGCGTTAGCAGATTGCACCGCCAGTTCACGGATACGTTGCAAGTTGTTACCGATTTCTCCTAATGCGCCTTCAGCAGTTTGTGACAGAGAAATACCGTCATTTGCATTACGCACAGCTTGGTTCAAACCGCGGATTTGTGAAGTCATCCGTTCTGAAATTGCTAAGCCTGCTGCATCGTCTTTGGCACTGTTGATTCGTAAGCCAGAAGAAAGGCGTGTCAAAGAGGTATTCAGTGATGATTGTGACGTATTTAAATTACGTTGTGCATTCAATGAGGCGATATTTGAATTAATGATTTGTGGCATTTGAGTTCTCCTTTTACTTCACTAAGTAGTATTGGCAAAATTGCCATTTCCATTGGTTTTCCCCGCAATCCAAGAGGGTTTGTAACCGCTGTTGTAGCAGTAATCGGATAGCATTTTCAAAAGTTTAGAATTTTATAGTTCGGAATTAATACTTAATTGACTGATTTGTGTTAGTAATTAACGAAATAAATGGCTATGTTATTTATAAATAATCTTGTAAAATATTTTACAAATTCAGTTGGTTAATTCGTGCTTATCCGGTTAACTCCCAAGGTAGCTAGATGTAGTAGTGGGCCGTGATTTTTTTGTATAAAGTTCAGCATACGTCGGCGCAGTGACATCACCAGCAATGCCAAGCAGGGAACGGAATGCGTTGAAAGGGTAGAAACGGCGGTTGAATCGAAACGTGAATTCGTTGAGATAGGCTTGCAGGTGTTGCGGGCTGACGCCGTGGTGAATGCCACGTAACCATGTTTTGAGATTGGAGAACACGAGGTGAATGATGGGCAGAAAAGTTTCGGCAACTTGCATGTCGCCACGTTCCGCAACGGCGGTATGAAGATACCCTCGCTTTTCAAGCGCCGCGTAGCCGCTCCAGTCATCGGTAATGATGGTGGCGCCTGGCGTAACGACGCGCTCAATGAAACCGCCCAACGATTTGGCACTGCGGTCTGGCACCACAGCGAGCCGAACACGTCCGGCGTAACGCCCAGTCCTCCGCTTATTGAGGCTGCCACCGTGCTTGCGCTGTTTAACCTCGACCGCACCGGCGACGAGAACCATGTCGTGAACGCCTCGACCCTTGCCGCGAGTACGTCCTCCGACGTAGGTTTCATCGGCCTCGACGGCATCGAAGGGGTTGCCACCAATCCGATCTTGGTCGGGACGCACCATGCCGACCCGCAGTTTGTGGAGAATCTGGAAAGCAGTCTCATAACGCGACAGCCCGAGTTGCCGCTGGAATTGGGCAGCAGACATACCGGGTGTTTGGCTGGCAACCAAGTAGGCTGCCCAGAACCATACGGAGAGAGGTGTGTGGGTGCGTTCCATGACGGTGCCCGCAGTGAGGCTCGTGTCTCGGTTGCAGTGACGGCACCGACAAACGCTGGGGCGATTGGCGAAGCGATAAGGCTCTCCGAGTGTGCCGCAGTAGTCACAAACGAATCCGTCGCTCCATCGGGCGCGCTCAAGATAGGCCGCGCAGGCCGCTTCGTTCGGGAACAGTCGCTGAAAATCAGGAAGCGAGCGAGGGAACGGCAAATCGTCTCGCTCAAGCACGTCGATAACCATGACCACCTCAGGTTGGCGCAGATGCTCAACATACTACCGGTAGTGGGCTTGGGAGACAACCGGATAAGCACGGGTTAATTGTTAGAGCAATTTAGATTCTCGACTTCGATCAAGAAGGGACTTGGATGGCCAATAAAGATAAACTGAAGGTACTAATGGTTGAGAATTCCGAGCATGATGTAGAGCAAGTTATGTTGTTGCTTGCTAGAGGCGGATTTCAAACGGAGCACTTGCAAATAACTTCAATTGAAGCATTACAAAATGCATTGTCAAATCATTGCTGGGATTTGATTTTATCTGATTACGATTTGCCGCAATTGACTGTCCATGATGTGTTGCGGATTGTCCGTGAAAAAAATCTCAACATTCCACTCATTATATTATCCAGCCATACCGATGAAACAGCGGCAGAGCATATTATGGCTTTGGGTGCGTATGACTTTATGATGAAGCATCACTCGACTAGATTGGTGCCGGTGATACGCCGCATGCTAAATGAAGCCGAAAACCACCAACGTTTTATCGTGGCGCAAAGCGCGTTACAAAAAAGTGAGGTGCTATTTCAAGCCATTACAGCCAATCTTCCGAGTGTCGTTTTTCAGTTCTTATTGACGAGTAATGGAGAAACCAGTTTTCTGTATGCGAGCGATGCAAGCGAAACACTGCTGGGTTTGCGTCCAGAAAAACTAATTGATTACCCCGGTTTATTTCCTGAACTAATATTGCCTGACGATAGGGAATCTTATTGTCAGTCATTTGTGGTATCTGCGGAACAACTTTCTACCTGGGATTGGGAGGGTTGCATTCAAGTTAAGGGTGATAGCGATATCAAATGGATTAGCTTACGCGCTACGCCAAGAAGGATAGATAATGAGGCTACGGTGTGGGATGGCATCATGATCAATATAACCCGCAATAAATTAGCCGAACGTGAAATAGCGCGTTCACGTGAGCAATTGGCTGAATTGTCTTCATATATGCAGAAAGTCAAAGAGCAGGAGCGTGCGCGTATTGCTCGGGAGATTCACGATGACATAGGTGGAACCCTGACGGCTATTAAATGTGAGCTTTTTCCGTGTATTGATCGAGAATCCAGAGCCCCTGAATTTTATCAACAGAAAATGAAATCTGTTGAATCGCTGGTCGATCGCGTTATTGATAGTACACGCCGTATTTCCTTAGATTTGCGCCCAGGTATTTTGGACTGTGGTATCGTTGCCGCAGTCCAATGGCAAGCTAAGGAATTTAGTGCTCGTACAGGAATCGCTTGTAAAGTTTCTTGTGATAGTGATGACATAACGCTAGACTCGGATTTGGCGATTGCAATTTTTCGTATATTTCAAGAAGCGCTTACCAATATTTCGAAACATGCCGGAGCATCTCAAGTACATGTTACGCTCACTGATCTAGACCAATTGATTCTTCTTGAGATTGGCGATAATGGCCGTGGTATCACTAATACAGATATGGAGAAACATGATTCTTTTGGAATTAGAGGAATGCGTGAACGTTGCCAACAGTTGAAAGGAAGTTTTTATATTTCCGGAGGCCCTAATGAAGGAACAAAGGTAACCATTCTTATTTCCAAAGGCGACAATACAATCTCTGCAAGAGAACCTATTGATTTTGAAATGGAAACCAATAGAGAATGTTTTGCCAATCATTCAATGAGGAAGTGATCTCATGGTTTTGAATAGCAGAAGATATATATGATTAATGTCATGATAGCCGATGATCATGCAATTGTTCGTCAAGGCCTAAAACAAATACTTAGCGAGACCGATGACATTAAAGTAACCGGAGAAGCTGAAACAGGGTTTCAAGCAGTTAAAATCGCGCGGCAGCAATCTTTTGATGTAATGTTGCTTGATATA
The DNA here is from genome assembly GCF_022836435.1 of Nitrosomonas sp. PY1. NCBI lineage: Bacteria > Pseudomonadati > Pseudomonadota > Betaproteobacteria > Nitrosomonadales > Nitrosomonadaceae > Nitrosomonas > Nitrosomonas sp. PY1. The sequence goes on from NZ_BQXC01000001.1 coordinate 339,926, forward strand.
TCACTACCTGACAGAAACGGTATCGAAATTCTTAAACAAGTTAAAAAAGATAGACCTACTCTTGCTGTTCTAATGTTGAGTATGCATAACGAGCATGAATTTGCAATTCGCGCATTAAAAGCTGGTGCCTCCGGCTATCTAAACAAGCAAAGTGCACCAGCGCAGCTGGTTGTGGCGATTCGACAGGTCGCTACTGGCAACAAGTATGTCAGCCCAGTAGTGGCACAAGAGCTAGCAAATATCATTAATACTGACGCCGATAAACCACTACATTCGACTTTATCGGATAGGGAATATCAAACTTTGTGTTTTATTGCTGCAGGGAAAACATTATCAGAAATATCGGGTGAAATGTTTCTAAGTCCCAAGACAGTAAGTGTTTATCGTGCACGTTTATTGGAAAAGTTAAAATTGACCAATAACTCTGAACTCATTCGTTATGCGATAAAAAATAAATTGGTTGATTAATGCATTATTTTTTCCACAATGAGGAAAGAATTCAGTCGATATACTGATTCGTTTCTTTTAACATGTAAAGTGGCTAGGCATGAGCAACGCGGCACAAATATTAGCAGTCGTTTACAATATTTTTTCTATTGCGGTCTTTCGAATTGAATAGCTATGAACGAGTTAAAAAACGCAAACCCAACAATTGTTGCTCGTGAAACCTTAAAGCAGCTTGCTACGCTCAAAATTCCTCCAACACCTGATAATTATTACAAGCTTTATAATCAAATTGCCGGGGTTTCTGATAGCTCAGTAGAAGCGAATTCCTTAAGCGCTGATGCTACTGCAAATCAGGCGATTGATAATGCTAATTCGATTTCTGAAAGTCCCCTGAACTGGGGGGAAACACTGGAAATGTTATTGAAACAACTGGAAAGTAAGCACGGTAAGTTAACGGTTGCCAAAAAAAGGGAAGGTGTTACTCGAGTTTTAAGTAAGTTTTCCAAAGACTCTAGTCAGTTGCATATCAAGCTAAAAGGATTAATAGATTCATGGGGGGCATTAGCCGCCGTTCCCCCTAAGTCATCTCAGGATGATCTTGATGAGCGACAAAAAGTACCGCTCGAATTGACACCGTCCGTAGAATCTGTAATCGCTGAGACAGAAAATACACAAAGGCTATTACTAGATGAGCAAGATATTCAAATTGACATCGATCAGATAGTAGATGTTGCAGGACAAATTTTGGGTCGAATCGTCGCATGTCAGATTGAAGATACTACCCTATCAGAAGAAGCTAAGGAGTTAGCGCATCAAATACGCCAGGTAAGCAGTCAGTCGGAATTGGCATTATTTGTAACGTGTTTCCAGCAATTCTACAGTAATTTTAATGCTTATGATAAAGATCAAAAAACGCTTCGTCAGGGATTACTGAAGCTGTTAGGTATGCTTATGGATAGCACCGGAGAATTATTAGCAGGCGATCAGTGGATCAAAAACCAAATCGATAAATTGCGTATAACGATGTCGAAACCATTGAATCAAGCAGTTATCGAAGAAGCGGAACAGTGTTTAGGAGTAATAACGCAAAAACAAGACCAGATTCGATTGAGCCTAAATGAAGCCAAAACAACACTAAAACAAATGGTGACCTCGATCATCACTAACATCGAAGAATTAACCGATGCTACTGGAGAATACCAAGAGAAACTTGAGGATTATTCAGATAAAATCAGCAAGGCAGATGATATTGTTGATATAAATCAGCTGCTTGGATTGATCATGGGTGAAACTAAGCAAATGCAAAAGAATGCACATAGCTACCGTAATGATTTTCTGGCAGCTCGTGCCGAAGTTTCTAAAGCGCAAGAAAAGATTAACCAGCTTGAAACTGACCTCATGGAGATGGGAGAAAAAGTTCACGAAGATCATCTGACAGGTATATTGAATCGACGCGGCTTGGACAGCGCGTTTATGCGAGAAACTGCTCGCTCAATCCGCCACCGTATTTCTTTATGTTATGCCTTGCTTGATATTGACAACTTTAAACAACTCAATGATACGCATGGTCATAAGGTTGGCGATGATGCATTAATCTACCTAGTTCAATCGATCAAAGAAACAACGCGACCTGAAGATGTTGTTTCACGCTACGGCGGAGAAGAATTTGTAGTTTTATTACCGAACACGGAAAAAGAAGAGGCTTTTGAAGTATTGTCCAGGATACGGCGCAATTTAACCAAGAAATTCTTCTTGCACGACAATAATCGACTGTTGATAACGTTTAGTGCGGGTATCGCGCAATTTAGTCCGGGAGAAAGCCAAGAAAGCATTTTCAAACGAGCGGATGAGGCGCTATATCGCGCCAAGAAATCTGGCAAGAACCAGATACTTATGGCTGAATGATTGTTTGTGATCTCTACCATCAATGTATTTCTTTAAAACAGTTTAAATAACACTAATTCTCCTTTTTATTTCTTCAATTCAACCCCAAATTCCTCTGTTAATGTTGCTGATATGGCAGTGCATAAGCGGGATATGGGTTCTCCTTCGCAATCCAACGAAAAACTACCCCCTGGTCCGCGGCGCAGGCCTTCATACGCTTAATGAGGAGGTTAGTAATGCAAAAAGCCACAAATAATAAAAGAGGAATGTTGAGACTAGTTAAGTCACCAAACTTAGTTGAAAGTGAGCAGAAACCTATGACTGACTCAGAGAAATACTATAGGCAAGTTCAACAATATGCTGAACAGATACGTAATACGAGAAATGCCGATGAAATTGTTCGGATTCTTGATATTGTTTTGTCCGAAACGCGAGAAGTGAAGTTCAGTGATGAAGCATTCGTCGCACAGGAGCAAGTGAAACTGGCGGAACAAAAAATAGAATCGCTAAAGAATGAAGTTGAACAGTTACGCAACCTTGTGCAGACAGATCAAATGACAGGCGCGTTTAATCGTCGAGGTTTAGAAGATATTTTTAAACGCGAGGCAGCTCGTGCTGATCGGAATGCGCAATCTCTGGGGGTTGTTATGGTTGACTTGGATGATTTTAAACGAATCAATGATTGCTTAGGGCATCCCTATGGCGATAACGTTTTGATTAGTCTGGTTACCGTTGCAAAGGAAACACTACGTCCTACTGACGTGGTGGTGCGCTTTGGTGGTGAGGAGTTTGTCATTTTATTGCCTGATGTTGAAATGAATGAAGCGCTAACAATTGTGCAGCGGATACAAAATAACCTCGCAAAAAGCAGTGCCCTCCCACTCGAAAACCAACTTATGCCGATTACCTTTAGTGCAGGTATTGCGCTGCGCGCTTTTGGAGAAAATCAAAACTCGGTAATTAGTCGTGCTGATCAAGCGCTATATCAAGCTAAGCGCATGGGGAAAAATTGCACCATTCCTTCAGTGGCTTGAGATTACTATATAAATTAAAGTGTTATTTTACTTTGATAAGCATTCCTTAAAGCACTAAATTGCTGGATAAAATTATGAATCAATGTGGAGAATTAGTATGACCGGCTTTTTTCTTGGACGGCAGCCCATCTTAGATCGCGATCAGAATTTAGTGGCATTTGAATTGCTATTTCGGCAAGAGGAGAATGAAGAAGGAGTGACTGTCACAAACGAGTTAGCCGCTTCTTCCAATGTTATTGTAAACGCTTACGGTCAATTTGGTATCCAAAATGTACTTGGAAATCAACGTGGATTTATCAATGCGGATCCGGAATTGATCATGAGCGATATCATTTCTTTGTTACCAAGTAAGCATGTCGTTTTGGAACTAAAAGAAACGGCAGAGATCACCCCTGAATTTTTACGTCGCTGCGGTGAATTGAAAAAAACCGGATATCAATTTGCACTCGATAATGTTACTGCTATTAATGCTCAAGTAGAGCAGTTATTGGCCATCGTGAGCATTGTAAAAGTAAATGTTCTTGATCTCGATGAAGAGAGCCTCACTAAATTGGTGACTGCATTAAATCGTTGGCCTGTGCTATTGCTGGCACTAAAGGTAGAAACTCGTGAGCAACAAGTACACTGTATGAAACTGGGTTTTCAAATGTTTCAAGGATACTTTTTTGCTAAGCCTGAAGTATTGACGATAAAACGTGCAGATCCAGGGAAATTAGCTTTATTGCAATTATTGGCTGTTATCACAAGTGATAGCGATATAGAAGAAATAGAAAAAGAATTTAAACACCAACCAGGCTTAAGTTACAACTTGATGCGTATGGTAAATTCGGTTGCTAATGGGTTGCCGCAAAAAGTTAATTCGATTAAGCATGCCATCACGATGCTTGGTCGAAAGCCATTGCAGAAATGGATTCAACTATTACTTTATACCTCTAATCAGTCAGGCGACAGCATGTCAAGCGCTTTGCTACAAACTGCAGCTGCGCGTGGCAAACTCATGGAATTAATCGCGATAGCTGAGCGACCTCACGACAAAAATCATCATGAAAGAGCTTTTATGGTCGGCATATTATCACTTCTAGATGTGTTACTCGGTATGGACATGCAACAGATAGTGGATAATCTCGCTATTTCTGAAGACATGAATCAGGCACTCGTATCGCGTGGCGGTCGTTTAGGACAGGAATTGAAGCTAGTAGAAGCCAGTGAAAATAGTGAAGTTGAAACGATGCAATCGATTTTAACTGAATTAGGATTTTTAAGCCTAAGCGAGTTAACCAACATTGAAATGCAAGCAATTGGATGGGCTAATCGTATGAGCGAAGCTACAGGTTAGGAAAAGTTTGCAATCTAAATTATTTATATTCCAACAAGTAATTTCTCGATTCGGAATCGGTAATAAAAATACTATAAGTGATCAGCGATGCAATAAATAATAATTTAGCAATTCACTTTTCTCCCGTGTTAAAAAATTGACTCTCACTCATCGTGAGATGTTGTAGCAATGCTCTACTGACCATAAAGAGTTTCAATTAAATTACAACAGGTAAGAGGAATAATAGGTAAATGACCAAAACAATTCTTACGGTCGATGATTCTGCATCTATCAGGCAAATGGTTGTTTTTACGCTTAAAGGTGCGGGTTATGAAGTAATTCAAGCAGTTGATGGTGAGGATGCGCTTGCAAAGGCGAATCAGCACACTGTTAATCTAGTGCTAACCGATATCAATATGCCGCGAATGGATGGTTTGAAACTTTTAGCGTTGCTACGGAAATTATCCAACTATAAGACGATACCTATTTTGATGCTCACAACAGAATGCAGTGATGACATTAAGGCCAAAGGCAGGGCTGCTGGTGCTACTGGTTGGTTGGTCAAACCATTTGATCCGAAGAGATTACTCGAAGTGATTGCTAAAGTTATTGAGTAATTCATGCATCAACCAGATTCATTTTAGTGAATAGCTAATTTTTATGGTTTTGTTTTTTATTTTATTCACTTAAATGCAGTGTTAGGCTATTCGCTATCTTGAAAACCTAAATAGGTAATCTATGAGTGATGATCTTGAACAATTCTATGAAATATTTTTTGAAGAATCTTCAGAATTACTTGCGGATATGGAAGCCTGTTTGCTCAGGTTAAATGCTAATTCGCCTGATCTCGAAGATTTAAACGCGATATTTCGTGCTGCACACTCTATCAAAGGCGGAGCAGGAACATTTGGTTTTGTCGATATAACGGAGACAACGCATATGCTGGAATCATTGCTCGATAAATTGCGTAAAGGTGAGCTTGAGGTACGCAGTGAAATGATTGATGCTTTTCTTAAAGCGGGAGATGTGATTAAAAATCAGCTCGCGGGGCATCGTGGTGAAGGCGCGGCAGATCCTGCTGAAGTAGCTATGGTTTTGGATGAATTGAAAAAACTAAGCGATGAAACGCAACTATCATCGAATAAGGAATCCTTCAGTGCTGAGGGTAAAACTGATGCTTCTATTGAAGGCTCTCGAGCTGTCGAGAATGTCACTGCGGTAATAGAAAATAAACTAAAGCATGTTTATAGTATAGAGTTTTCAAAATTTGGTTTAAATGAGGCCATATTAGAGAATTTATTTAATAATCTTCGGTTATTGGGTGCTCTTGAAGACGAAGCTAGGAATAATGATGACCATTTGTGCAGACTAAAGCTGGCTACCGAAAATAGTGAAGAGGATATTTGGGAGACTCTGGCTTTTGTTGTAGATCCCGAGAAATTAAAAATTGAATCTGAGGCATCAAGTAATATCAATGAAAATGTGCATAGAGAAAAAGAAATTGTGGCTTTACCCCGTCCAGACGTACCTGTAGATCCTCAAAAGAATGATTTCTCGGAAATAGTAGAAAAGTCATTACTCCATCCGAATACAGGCCAACCTCAAACGGAAAAAACGACTACCAAAACTAATGTATCTGCTACATCGAATGAAGCTTCTTCAATTCGAGTAAGTATCGAGAAAGTGGATCAGATGATCAATCTGGTTGGGGAATTGGTGATTACACAAGCGATGCTGGCTCAGACAGCTTCTCAATTTGATCCGATTGTTTTTGAGAAATTACACAGTAGTATGAACCAATTGGAGCGAAATACTCGTGATTTACAAGAATCTGTGATGTCGATTCGCATGATGCCAATTAGCTTTGTATTCAGTCGATATCCTCGTGTGGTGCGTGACTTGGCTTCAAAAATGAATAAGCAAGTGGTATTAAAAACAGTCGGTGAAAATACCGAACTTGATAAAGGACTCATCGAGAAGATTGCTGACCCCCTGACACATTTAGTTAGAAACAGCTTAGACCATGGAATCGAGCGGCCTGAAAATCGTAGAGCCGCAGGTAAGCCGATGCAAGGTACGATTACGTTGCGTGCGTTTCATCAAGGAGGCAGTATTGTGATCGAAGTTAGCGATGACGGTGCGGGTCTTAATCGAACAAAAATTCTTGCCAAAGCTCGGGAGCGTGGATTGTCAATTCATGATGGCATGACCGACCAAGAAGTTTGGCAGTTGATTTTTGAAGCAGGATTTTCTACTGCTGAAACTATCACGGATGTTTCCGGCCGAGGTGTCGGAATGGATGTGGTGAAGCGTAATATTCAAAGCTTAGGCGGGCGAATTGATATCGAATCTTCGTTTGGTGCTGGTACGCGGATATCCATTCGTTTGCCATTGACACTGGCAATATTGGATGGATTGTCTGTTGCAGCCGGCGATCAAATGTTTATCATACCGCTCAATTATATTATCGAGTCATTACAACCGACTGCTGCCGATATCAAAACCGTCAGCGGCAATGGCAGAGTTGTGCAAGTGCGCGGAGAGTATCTCCCTGTCATAGCTTTGCATGAGATTTTTAATCTACATCCTAACGTTGCTTCAGTACACGATGGTATTTTGGTTATCCTGGAAGCAGAAGGTCGCAAGGCGGCACTGTTTGTCGATCATTTGGTTGGTCAACACCAAGTCGTCATCAAGAGTCTTGAAACTAATTATCGTCGAGTTAAAGGCGTATCGGGTGCAACGATTATGGGTGACGGAAAAGTTGCACTCATTCTCGATACAGCAGCTTTAGTAATGGCATCACAGCAAGAAATGGTGTGATGCTGATGTCTTTTTGAACGGTTATTCTTTGATACAAATATACGCTAGCCGCCATCCTATAAAGCTTATCAATACGAGTTTCTTAACAGTATAGAACACTAATTTTCGCACGAAAATCTGATCGTTAAGTCAAATTTTAATGTGCGTTTGATTTTCTAGAATAAAGATAGAAATTGGCATACTATGGAAATGAGTGCGGACAGAGAGATTGTTGATAATAATGAGCGAGAATATGCTTTTACTCAGCAGGATTTCGAGTGCATTAAGAAGCTTATTTATCAACACGCAGGAATCTCGTTATCATCGAGTAAGCAGAATATGGTTTATAGTCGTCTTGCACGACGAGTTCGCGCAAATGGCTTAAGGAGCTTTAAAGACTATTTAAGCTTTTTGGAGAAAGGCAATGCTGAAGAATGGGAGGCATTTACGAATGCGTTAACAACTAATTTAACGGCTTTTTTCCGTGAACAACATCATTTTCCTATCTTTGAGAAGCATCTAGAACAGCGTAAAAATCAGAAGAAGATACAGCTTTGGTGTAGTGCATCTTCAACAGGTGAAGAGCCTTATTCAATGGCTATGGCAGTGACTAACGCGTTTAAATCCATGACTCCGCCGGTACATATTTTGGCCACCGACTTAGATACCAATGTGCTCGCAAAAGCTCAGCTTGGAATTTACCCATTAGATCGGTTGGAAAAAATTCCCAAAGAAAAACTTCGTCAATTTTTTTTGAAAGGCAAAGGCCATCATGCCGGACTAGCTAGGGTTCGTCCAGAGTTACGCAATATGGTCACATTCCGGCAATTAAATTTACTGGATGAAGTTTGGCCAATTCGTGGCCCTTTTGATGCGATATTTTGTCGTAATGTGATGATTTATTTTGATAAACAGACGCAGTATAAAATCCTGAAGAAATTTGTTCCGTTGTTAGCACCCGACGGATTGCTATTTGCCGGGCATTCGGAAAGTTTTCAGCATGCATCTGATTTGTTTAGGTTGCGCGAGAAAACAGTGTACGAATTAGTTCATAAATGAGGCAGCGTTATGGCTCAAACTCCTGTTGGTCAGGTTGCGACTAATTTTTATTTTGATAGAAACTTTGACATTGAAGCGGTTAAGCTGCTACCCGGTGAATATTTTGTAACCGACAAAGATATGATGTTGGTCACAGTTCTTGGGTCATGTGTGGCGGCTTGTATCCGAGATCATCGCAGCGGAATTGGTGGGATGAACCACTTTATGTTACCGGATGCTGGGGGAGACTCTAATAATCCGCTCAATGCATCAGCCCGTTATGGCACTTATGCAATGGAAATACTAATTAATCAACTTCTAAAGCTAGGCGCCCAGCGATCGAATCTTGAAGCGAAGCTGTTTGGCGGTGGAAATGTCATCGAGGGTATGACCGTTACTAATATTGGCCAGCAAAATGCAGATTTCGTCTTGAATTTTCTTAAAGTAGAGAAAATAAAGGTGATAGCGCGGGATTTGGTCGATATATTTCCACGCAAAGTCTATTTTTTTCCAAAAAGTGGTAAGGTAATGGTAAAAAAACTGAGAAATATCCGTAATATCGAAATTTCGGTGCGCGAGAGTGCTTATAAACAAGCTTTGAATAAGGTAAATATGGGTGGTGGAGAAATTGAATTGTTTCTTAAGTGAGCCATTAGAATAAATGAGACACTATTATGAACAAAATTAAAGTCTTGGTTGTTGACGATTCTGCATTAATACGTAAACTACTTGCCGAGATAATCAATAATGAATCCGATATGGAAGTTATTGGTGCTGCTGCTGATCCGCTCATAGCACGCGAGATGATTCGTGAGAAAAATCCTGACGTGCTGACACTGGATGTCGAGATGCCTCGTATGGATGGCATTGATTTTCTAGAAAAATTGATGCGCCTTCGACCGATGCCGGTGGTAATGGTATCCACCCTGACCGAGAAAGGATCCGAAGTAACTTTTCGCGCTCTGGAACTCGGGGCAGTGGATTTCGTATCAAAACCTAAAATTGGCATTGTGGATGGGCTTAAAGAATATAGTAGTGAAATTACCAATAAAATTCGTATTGCAAAAGCTGCACGAATAAAAAAGTATACTGCGATTACAGCAACTCAGAGCAATGCCGCGGATGTGGTTTTGTCATCATTGTCCAATCGCATCGTCTCAACGGAGAAATTGATCATTGTTGGGGCTTCTACTGGAGGCACGGAAGCAATTAAAAATTTTCTTATACAAATGCCTCCTGACTCTCCGGCAATCTTAATTACGCAGCATATGCCAGAAGGCTTCACGAAATCCTTTGCTAATCGGTTGAATAGCCTTTGCAAGATATCAGTGACAGAAGCGCGTAGCGAAGAACGAGTTCTACCGGGGCATGCATTTATTGCGCCAGGACACTCGCATTTACTATTGAAACGTAGCGGTGCAAATTATATTACCGAATTGAATCAAGGTGAGCCGGTGAATCGACACCGTCCATCGGTTGATGTACTATTTCGCTCAGCGGCGAATTGTGCGGGTAAGAATGCGATTGGTGTTATTATGACGGGCATGGGAAGAGATGGTGCGTCTGGAATGTTAGAAATGCACAATGCCGGCGCCTATAATTTTGCCCAAGATGAGGCTAGTTGTGTGGTTTTCGGGATGCCAAAAGAAGCGATTGCGGCTGGAGGGGTCGATGAAGTTGTACCGCTAAAAGATATTGCCAGAAGCGTGCTGTCGAAGTTATCTTCTATGGGGACCCGTACCAATCGCGTATAGTTAAATTTCCTTCATTTGTTGGAGACCAATATTCAATGTTGATTGTGCTGAATATTGTCCGATTCGTGGTACTGATTTTTGCTACTAGCTTGCTAATAAGCTGTGGAATTTTGCAAGAAAGAAGCTCGCCATCACTCAATACTGCTAAGTTGGCTGATTCTGCGTATGTAAAGAAAGTACTATACTCTCAATTTAATGACTGGCAGGGCGTTCGTTATCAATATGGTGGCTTAAGTCGCGCGGGAATTGATTGTTCAGGCTTTGTTTATATAACGTTTAAAACAAAATTGGGACTGGATCTGCCCCGAACAACTGCGTTGCAAACTAGACTAGGGAAAGTAATCAACAAAAGTGAGTTAAAGGCAGGCGATTTGGTTTTCTTCAAAACAACTTTTCAATCAGGGCACGTCGGTATTTTTTTAGAGAGTAATCGTTTTTTGCATGTTTCCGAAAAAAAAGGTGTCACGATATCTCGACTGGATGACAATTATTGGAACTCCAATTATTGGAAGTCGGTTAGAATATAGTCTCTTCTCAATTAATAAATTCAGTGTTTTTCAAAAGTGATTTTTAGAGACTATTAATTTTATGCCTGAATCAGAAGTTCTATTTTCTGAAGTAGCACAGTATCTTAAGCCCGAAGACGTTGAACAGCTGAAAATTGCGCATTCCTTTGGTAGTGGTGCGCACTCAGGGCAATTTCGTAAATCTGGCGAGCCTTATTTTTCCCACCCAATTGCAGTAGCAAGGATTCTAAGTTCTTTGCATCTTGATGCACCTACATTAATGGCGGCTTTGTTGCACGATGTAGTCGAAGACACTGAAATTTCCAAAGCCGAAATTGGAGAACGTTTCGGTGATTCCGTGGCTGAATTGGTGGATGGTGTCTCTAAACTAGCAAAGATCAAATTTCAAACGCAAGAAGAAGCGCAAGCGGAGAATTTTCGCAAAATGCTGTTGGCAATGGCGCGTGATGTGCGTGTTATTTTGATTAAGCTAGCGGATCGATTGCACAATATGCGTACGCTGGAGTCTATGAGTTTCGCAAAACAACAGAGTATCGCACGTGAGACACTAGAGATTTATGCTCCTATCGCTTATCGACTAGGTCTTAATAATGTTTTCCAAGAATTGCAGGAGCTGGGCTTTCGTTATTCCTATCCAATGCGTTATAACGTATTGGTTAAAGCCACAAAAGCAGCGCGAGGTAACCGCCGTATGGTGGTTGGTAGAATCCTCGATGCGATTAAAATAAAATTGAAAGAAGCAGGTTTGGATGCGGAAGTAACGGGACGGGAAAAGCATCTTTATAGCATCTATACCAAAATGTTAGATAAGCATTTGTCTTTTTCTGAAGTACTTGATATTTATGGGTTTCGTGTGATTGTCAAAGATATTCCTGCTTGCTATGTAGCCTTGGGAATATTGCATGGGCTGTATCGCCCTATTCCTGGAAAATTTAAAGACTACATTGCGATACCTAAGAACAACGGCTATCAATCGTTACACAGCACTTTATTAGGGCCATTCGGCTTGCCGATTGAGGTTCAAATTCGTACGATCGAAATGCATAGCGTTGCAGAAAATGGTATAGCGGCGCATTGGCTTTATAAATCCTCAGATAATAGCGAGTTCAAAAACGAACACTTGAAGTCTAGTCAATGGTTGCAAGGATTACTAGAGGCGCTATTATCAAATACTTCCGATTCTTTGGAGTTCCTGGAGCATCTTAAAATTGATCTATTTCCTGGCGATGTGTATGTATTTACCCCGCAAGGAAAAATATTGACCTTACCAAGAGGTTCTACAGCAGTTGACTTTGCATATGCGGTACATTCAGATATAGGGAATTGCTGTGTTGCGGCAAAAATTAACGGCGAAAGCGCTCCTTTGCGCACTAAATTAAAAAGCGGCGATCGCGTCGAGATTGTTACAGCGCCTTACGCAAAACCTAATCCTGCTTGGCTCAGTTATGTGGTAACCGGAAGGGCGCGTTCTCATATTCGTCATTTTCTCAAGAATATTCAATATGACGAATCGGTGAAATTGGGAGAACGATTATTAAATCAGGCGCTGCAGTCATTCAATATCAATCCAGAAGCGATTACTGACGCACAGTGGGAAAAACTTCTTCGTGATACTGGTGTGAAGTCTAAAGATGATTTATTTGCAGAAATGGCTTTAGGAAAACAACTTCCTGCTGTTATTGCAAAACGACTTACTTCTCCTCTTGAATCTATTGCTAACGAACAAATAGCAAACCCCATCATAATACTAGGAACAGAAGGGTTGACCGTTCAATTTGCTAAATGTTGCCGGCCGATCCCAGGGGATGAAATTGCAGGTATCATTAAAAAAGAACATGGCTTGATCATTCATACGCATGACTGCGCAATCATTGCCAATAGTCAGAAAAACCTAGAGAACTGCTCAAATTGCTTGGATGTGGCTTGGGGTAAAGATATTGACAGAAGTTTTGAAGTAAGTATTCGGGTTACTGCGGCAAATAAAAAGGGTGTACTGGCGCAAGTTGCGGCTGAAATCGCCAAAGCTGAATCTAATATTGATGATATCGATATGGAAAGCGGGGATGACTACACTTATATGCGCCTGATTATACAAGTCAATAATCGCCAGCACCTTGCCCAGGTGATGCGAGGACTTAGGCACATTAAAGACATCATTAAGATTACCCGAATCAAGGATTAGCGGCTTCCTCTTAATCGCTTATTTTCTTGCCTCATCATAGTCTACCAATCAGTTAAAAATAGATGAATTCCGTGCATTATTTAGCAGGTTTGATGTTGGTTTTGTTTGTGAGAATTCTGCTAAAATATAAGATTCTATTTTGTACAAAGCGTTTAGCAAGGAAGAGTTGTCATGGCTTATGTAGTAACTGAAAGTTGTATTAAATGTAAGTATACAGATTGTGTGGATGTGTGTCCGGTTGATTGTTTTCGTGAAGGTCCTAATATTTTAGTTATTGATCCGGATGAGTGTATCGATTGTACATTGTGTGTTGCAGAGTGTCCGGTGGAAGCAATTTTTGCAGAAGATGATGTGCCCGATGGACAAACACATTTTATTGCATTGAATGCAGAGCTCTCCAAAGAATGGCAACCAATCATTGAGAAAAAAGATGCATTACCAGATGCTGATAACTGGGCCAAAATTAGTGACAAATTTGATCAATTGGAACGTTGATTGATTACGGCGGTAATTTTTCTACCGCATGACCGACAGATTTTTCAAATTCTCAGAAATTCCCATAGATGAAGTTTTGAGTCGCCTCAGAGCGGGCGCTACGGTTGTTACTCCGAACCGCAGGCTAGCTTTGACACTGACAAAAAAGTTTAATCGGAACAATGCTTGCTCTGCAAAGTTAGCTTGGAAAACGGCAGATATTCTGCCGTTTTCCGCTTTTCTCGAAAGAATATACTCCGATGCGTTTTATTCATCGCAGACGCAAGTTGCGTCGCAATTGCTTTCCGATTTGCAGGAGCGGTTGTTGTGGGAATCGATTATTTGCTCCTCAGATGTCGGGTATGGTTTACTACAACATTTCCAAACCGCTAAACTAGCACAAGAAGCATGGCAGTTTTTGCATGCCTGGAAAATTTCTCAGGTGTTTGCAAGTTATCCTCTTGGCGATGACGCTAGTACTTTTTTAGCATGGGCTAGGTTATACGAAAAAACAACGTGCAATCATCTACAAATTGATCAAGCACGGCTTTGTGATTGGGTTTCTGAAAATTATCAAAATATATCCATAAAAAAAATAGCTTCATTGATCTGCTACGGCTTTGATTTTTTTACTCCGCAGCAAATTCAATTACTGGAAAAACTCCAGAACAGTGATTGCGAAGTAACAGTAGCCTATTCGATTTCCTCTCATCAATTCGATGCGAATCGACATTTCAAGAAAATAGGCAAAGTTGGATTTTTAACCAGCAACGATGAAATTAAGCAAGCTGCTATTTGGGCTCGTACACGCTTGGAAGAAAATCCTCAGACCTCTATCGGTATCGTCGTACCCGATTTAGCCAACTATCGTAGTGCAATTTTGCGCATTTTCAATTCCGTGATGTATCCCGATGCGCATTCTTTATTACCAGGAGCTGATCGTAGAGCAGTTCCTTTTAATTTGTCATTGGGACTTTCTCTGAGTTCTTATCCACTAATTGACGCAGCTTTGATTTGCCTTGATTTATTGCAGGCAGCAGTTCCATTCAATCGAGTGAGTCAGCTTTTACATTCACCTTTTATCGCCGGCTCGGAAAGTGAAAAAATGCCGCGCGCATTACTGGATGCTAAATTACGCCGATTTAGCGAACCTACCATAACGCTTGATCGTTTCATTGCATTGATACGGTATATTGATGACGGAGTATCTTGCCCACTGTTATTTCAATGTTTAAATAAGCTAGCCGCTTTTTGTAAAGCAAAGCAATTGAATTCGGGTAGTTATGTTATTTATTCCGAAATGATTACTGAATTATTGCAATTACTGGGTTTCCCGGGCGAGCGACGTTTAAATTCTGATGAATATCAAACCTACCAGAAATGGCAATCGCTGCTGATAGATTTCGCATCGTTAGACCGTGTTAAATCGGAAGTTTGTTTTAATAAAGCAATATCACATTTAAAACAAATAACGCATGACACCTTATTTCAGCCTGAATCACCATCTGTACCGATACAGATTTTGGGGGTATTGGAAGCCAATCTAATCACATTCGATCATCTCTGGGTGATGGGTCTTTCAGACGAACAATGGCCCTTAAATGCCGATCCTAATCCATTTATCCCACTGGAATTACAGACTAAAACAGCATTTCCTTTTGGATCTTCATCGCAGGCATTCGCATATTCTAAGAAATTGACGCAGCGATGGCTTCTCAGTGCTAATGAAGTAATTCTAAGTTATCCTGAAAGCAGTAATGATGGTCATGTGTTATTACCGAGTCCATTGATTCACACGGTTGCAAAAATTTCTATCGAACAGCCTTCCTGGAAATCCTACGATGAACGAATTACTCAATCTTGTACGCTAGAAACGATCGAGGATCATCAAACCTTTCCACTACCGTTAGAAATCCTTAAGCAACCTGTCACTGGTGGCACTGCTGTTATCAAAGATTATGCTGCGTGCGCAATTCGCGCTTTGATCAAGCACCGGCTAAAAGTAAAACGCTTAGAAATACCCCATAACGGACTCAATGTTATGGAACGCGGCATACTCATGCATGATGCCTTGGCCTACCTATGGAAACAATTGGCGAGTAAAACAGAACTAGACACACTCAATGATGTGGATTTGGAAGAGGTGCTTGCGAGCAGTGCTAATAACGCGCTATCGAATTTGCAATCGGATAAACACACTAGATTTTCTCCAGGCTTCTATGAAATTGAATTACGGCGGTTGACAAATGTGCTCAGCAATTGGTTGGATATCGAAAGAAAGCGATCTGGTTTTACGGTAGCTGCAATCGAACAAAAGGAACTTATACAAGTCGGTAATCTGATTCTGAATGTTCGTATAGATCGCATAGATGTGTTGGAAAATGGCCAATCGATCATTATTGATTACAAAACAAATCGACAATCGATTCAAGCTTTGATCGGCGACTATCTGGATGAGCCTCAGCTACCGTTATATTTGGTCATGGCGAACTTGCATCAGCAAGCGTCGGGTATTGCATTTGCTATTGTCAAAGCAGGTGAGTTTGGGTTTATAGGCATTTTGCAAGACTCGGATTTATTGCCTGATGTGAAAGCCTATTCGCAGCTAACTGGCTGCAAACACTTTGGTTCTTGGCGAGAACTGATAGCAACTTGGCAGCAGCAATTGATAGTGCTTGCCGAAGGATTTTCCAGTGGTGATGCACGTGTTAATCCTAAAAACTACCCTGTAACGTGTCAACAGTGCGATATGCAATTGATCTGCCGGATCTCTCAGCGTTTGAATGTCGACTCTTTTACACAGTCAAAGAGCGAGAATGATGATTGATCATCCTGTTCCTGATGTTTCAGAACGTTACCGCGCTTTAAACCCGGAAAATTCGTTTATTGTTCAGGCACCGGCCGGATCTGGAAAAACCACGTTGCTGATTCAACGTTATCTAAGATTGCTGGCTTGTGTTAGTTCACCCGAAGAAATTGTTGCCATTACCTTCACGCGCAAGGCTGCTGCAGAAATGCGCACACGTGTTTTAGCGGTATTGGAGATTCAGCAAGGTGAAGAACACAACAATTCAGGCATAGAGCGGGATCGACTGAATCGCGAATTATCAATGGCGGTACTGGATCGCGATCAACAGTTAGGCTGGCAACTAATCAGTAACCCGCAGAGATTACGCATACAAACCATCGATGCATTATGCGCTTCGCTTGTACGGCAAATGCCTATTTTATCAGAATTTGGTGCGCCACCAAGAATCGCTGAGCATGCTCACGATCTTTATCGTGAGGCGGCGCGCATTACCCTGAACTTAATAGAAAAAAACGAAGTAATTGCACAAGACATAAAAAAGTTATTGGTGCACTTAGATAATGATTGGGCCAGAGTAGAATCCTTAGTCGCAGAAATGCTAGCAAAGCGTGATCAATGGTTACGTCATTTGATGATCGGGAAGCCCAGAGAAGAATTGGAAATTGCCTTGCAGAATGTACGCAACAATGCACTGCAATCGGTTTATCGATTATTTCCGCACGAACTTCAAAATGAATTATTGCAATTAATAAGGTATGCAATAGGTAACCTTGGACAAAGCGGGCCAGAACAGCAAGCTTCAGAAATTAGTATGGCTAGTGAATTAGAAAATCTGGCTACAGCAAACATTCAACATTGGAATGGAATAGCAGCATTGTTATTGACTGGAAAAGGTGAGTGGCGCAAGAAAATCACGGTCAATGAAGGTTTTCCTTCTGGTAACAGCCAAAATGAAAAAGTATCGGCAAAGAAGTGGAAAAGTAGGTTGATGGATCTATTGGAATTGTTGCGATCAAATGAAGAGTTGCGGCAATCTTTGCAGGCTGTCCGGTTATTGCCACCTCCTAATTATTCTGAGCAGCAATGGCAAATCATCGCTGCGATTACCAGTTTATTGCATCACGCAGTAGCCGCACTGGAAATTGTTTTTCAACAATCTGGTCAGGTGGATTTTGCCGAAGTTACCCTACGAGCTTTGCTAGCGCTTGGGGATTCAGAATTTCCTACCGATTTGGCCTTGGCTTTGGATCATCGCATCAAGCATCTGCTGATTGATGAATTCCAAGATACCTCGATCAGTCAATTTCAGTTAATTGAAAAGCTGACAGCGGGATGGGAAATAGGAGATGGCCGCACTCTATTTGCAGTGGGCGATCCCATGCAATCCATTTATCGTTTTCGTGAAGCAGAAGTAGGGTTGTTTCTGCAAGCAAGACAGCAAGGTATCGGTAACGTAGTGCTGCAACCAATCACACTGACGGCCAATTTTCGATCACAACAAGGTATCGTGGATTGGGTGAATGATACTTTTGGTCGTGTCATGCCTGCCGAAGAAGACATTTCTAAGGGAGCGGTAGCATATGCTGCTTCGATAGCCATGCATGCTTCGGATACTGAAAAGGCAGTCAAAGTGTATCCTTTTTTGACCCGCAATGATGTTGAAGAGGCTTATCAAGTACGCGATATTCTTGTAGAAACCAGACGTAACAATCCAAACGATACGATTGCAATTCTGGTACGCAATCGGAATCACTTGGTTGCAATTACCGAGGAGCTCAAAAAAGCCAAGATTGCTTTCCGAGCGGTTGAGATTGAACCGCTACAAAACAAATCCGTTGTGCAGGATTTATGGGTTTTGATCCGAGCACTCCTCAATCCTGCTGATCGTATTGCTTGGATCGCTCTTTTACGGACACCTTTTTGCGGCATTCGCTTGGATGATTTGCTTGCTTTAATCGACTCTGGACAACAGCATAGCCAAAGCAACCTCACACTAGGTGAGGTAACAATCTGGGAGTTATTGTGCAATGAAATTTACTGGAAGAATCTTTCAACCGATGCCACCGAACGTATTTGCAGATTAAGGGATGTGTTGCAGCTTTGTATTGAACACCGCCAGCGTCGATCATTACGCGATACCGTTGAAGCAGCTTGGCGAATACTGGGTGGACCGGGCTGTGTGGATATTTATACTGGAAATCACGCGCAGCATGAAATCGATTTAAGCGATGCAATGGTTTTTCTAGATTATTTGGAGAAACAGGAAAATGCATGCAGCATTCCGGATATTGCGAATTTTGAAGCGGGCCTGAATGAACTATACGCATTGCCTGATCCAAGCGCCGATGATCGATTACAGATTATGACTATCCATAAGGCCAAAGGGCTTGAGTTTGATACCGTTATTGTTCCTGGACTGGGCCGCAATCCTCGCAATAAAGACAAACAATTACTAAAGTGGATTGAGCAACCGAGTCATGAAAAAAATAAGACGCAAAATGTAATAACCGATCTTCTATTGGCTTCTATCGAGAAAACTGGTGAACCGCCGGATTCTACCTATCGTTGGATTGATAGCCTTAATCAGGAAAAAGAGCAATTTGAGTCAGTGCGATTGCTTTATGTTGCTGCTACCCGTGCGCGAAAATATCTGCATTTATTAGGCCATGTTAATTTGGATGCTACACAACAAGAATTGTTTGTTAAAGAACCTGGCGCACGTTCTTTACTATCGCCGTTGTGGGTAGTTGTTGCACCGGATTATCTGGCTGTAGCAACAAAAGCGCAAATTGAGGGTAAAGTTCACTCACTACAGGAAGATAACAAAGCAATCAATCAAAATTTTTATCGCTTGCCTAGAGATTGGAAACTACCTAATGCTTTTCCTGCTGTGGTCTGGCAAGAACCACCGTTGAATGAGGAGTTTGAGCATGTTATTGAGTTTTCCTGGGCCAGTGAAATCGCTCGATGTGTTGGCGTAGTCACGCATCGTTGGTTGCAGCAAATTGCGGAAGATGAAATGCGTGAATGGAATGCGGTAAGAATACAATCGATGCAGAATCAACTCAAAAAGAATCTGTTTGCGGTGGGTTTGAATACCAGTGAAGAAAAGTTAGACAACGCAATTGATCTAATTACACATGCATTGACGAATGCGGTAACAGATCATATAGGTCAATGGATATTGGGTCCGCAACAAAATGCGCAAAACGAATTAAGAATTACTGGTGTTGTGAAGAGTGGTTTTGTTCAAGGGGTGATTGATAGAACCTTTTATGATTCCGATAAAACACGTTGGATCATAGATTACAAGATAAGCAGCCATGAAGGTGCAGATTTACAGGAATTTCTTAATCGTGAGCAGCTTCGCTATCAGCATCAACTGGATCAATATAAACAGTTAATGCAACAAATAGATCCCAGTCCGGTAAAGCTGGCGTTGTACTTTCCTCTAATGCGCAGTTGGAAGGTTTGCTAAAGTGGATCAATTCTGAACTACTACATCTGAACATACTACAATGTATGTTACTTAGCTTTGTCACCTGATGGTTTGTAAAAAAGAAAATCTTCAACTTCAGTCGTTTTTATATATTCCTTGGACCAAGAGGGTGAGACCTTCTTGTGATGAAAATACAAAGCACCATTTGTTTGATCCACTAATTGATGATTCAACGCTTTTCGAGTAATTTCCTTTGCAGTAGCATAAGATTCGTCCTCTTTTGCGTCATCTGGACGGCCGTCGCACCACCATGAAAATTGACACGCCCCTTTTTCCTGCCCTTGTTTCACTACTCCGCAAACAGTTTCTGGAAACCCCTCATGACCAACCCGATTCATTACAACATTGGCCACGACCTCCATTCCAGAAATACTTGTGCCGCGCGCTTCCCAATAAATTGTACGAGCTAGACAAGTGATTGCATCTTCCATGGGTTCTTTACCTGACGGATCAACAGCCTGTACTTGAGTTTTTGTAATTAATTGACTGGTTGGGGGCGGAGAAGCTTGACTTCCCTCAGTTGCAACTTTCTCTTCTAGAACCTCAGCTTTTTCTTTTGCAACTTCAGCTTTCTGAGCTTGGTCGTCTGCAAAAGCTAATGAAATTGATAATATAGTTACTAATTGAATCCCGAATATAATTATTTTCATGAATTTTTAATACGCTGTTTTACGACTATCACATTTGATAACCAAATTCTACTGGCTTGTAAGGTCATTTTAAATAGGAGAATAGTCCTATGTATTGATACCGATTTAAAACTGATCATCCACTGCCGTTGAGAAATGACAAAATCAATCTGTAACACATCGGCAAGGGTGCTGGCATAATCAAGGGCAGAAATGCGCGGATTGTCATTAAAAACCACTTTCTCGTATAAACACAGATGTGATCATTTCATAGATTCTCGTTGCGAATGAGATGGGAGTTCCTGAAATAAGAATGCTTCCTTTAATTTCTTTTTGCGGTACTGCGGAGGAAACATTATCTAAGTAGACAGCATAAATCGTTTCTTCCGGTACGAATGTACCATTCTTGCCACTCCGAGTAGCCACACTTCCACCATAGTTTGAAACCAGATAGGTCAAGTCAAGGTTCCTGATTTCGCTTTTATCGATTCTATTAACGGAAGCTGTTAATTTAGGTAATTGAAGATCCTCAGGATAGAATGAGGCTTGTTGTCCAGGTTCAATTCGATTCAACTCATATTCTGAGACAACGCCCCTGATTTCAGAGGTGTTCGAGTCCATAATAGAAAGAAGTGGTGTCGCGCTTTTAACCCAGCGTGATACGTGCAGTGTTTCGTCCATTTCTGTAACGACACCCGAAAATGGTGCACGCAGGGTAAGCTTCGTCTGCTGTTTTTCCAATCCTTCCAGTTTGCTAGATTCTGATGCAATTTCTTCCAGTATTACCTGCAGATTATCCTGTTCTTGACGACTGATCACTGATCTTGTGGCGCGCAGTTCTAGTAACTCGAGTTGTCTGCGTGTAAGTGCTATTTCTACATCGAGTTTCTGAGATTTCAGTACTATAAGAATTTGATCCTTATCTACTTTCTGTCCTGTTTGAATCTCAATGGAAACAATTTGGGCGGATTCAGGTGTGAAAATCGTACTGTAATTTGCTGAAGTCAATACGCCTGGAATATAAATATTTGAATTCCAAGGGATAAATAAAAGGCTTATAAGACTTATAAAAATAAGTATCCATATTCGTAACCGATTATTTAACCGGATGCTATTTTTTAACATCCACCAATACCGAATTTCTTTAAAAAGAGGAACAAGAATAAGTGCAACGATCTCTACTGCGAATAGAATAATACCTAGTAATTTGAAAAATAAATGATAAACCAATAGGGCAATTCCAATGAATAGAATCAAGCGATAGAGCCAGGTAAACCATGCATAGCCAATCAATTTAAATTCTATTTCAGGGGAGAAATGCTCAGGTTTTTCTTCGATGGATCCAAACAGTAATTGGCGCAATTTCCATTTTGCTAGTAGAAATGATCGCTGCTGCAAATTATCGATACCCCACCAGTCTGACAAAATGTAGTAACCATCGAAGCGCATAAAGGGTGTGATATTGATCAGCAGACTACCAATCAAACTGGTAGTTGCAACTACAAAACAAACGCTACGCAATATTCCTTCGGGTAAAAATGCCCAGATAAATAAACAAATACCAGCGATTAGCAGTTCATTCAAAACTCCAGCCGCAGCTACATGCATTCGCTGCCTTTTTGAAGATAGCCGCCAAGTATCCGACATATCGCTATAGATCATTGGTACCATGACCATGAAGGCTAACCCCATGCTAGGTACGCGACAACCATAATGCTTCGCCGTATACATATGTCCAAGTTCGTGAATGGTCTTTACGCCTATTAATCCAACCGCATAAACCAGAATGCCTTGCAACGAGAAAAAGTAAAGAAATGTGCTTACAAACTCATCCCATTGACGTGAAACCAAATATAAGCCTGCTATACAAATCAGAATAGCAAAACTTAGAGAGGTGACAGAAAAGAGCTGCTTGATAAAAGGATACGTTCGATTCAGAAATACATCAGGTTGAAAAAGAGGAATACGAAAAAATAAATATTGATGGGCTATTTTCATCAAAAAACTGGTATGAGTATTTCTATGTTGCATTAAATACTCAGAGGCTGGCTGCGTGTGGGATTGATTCGTTAACTGGTTGTACTGTAGGAAGTTAATTAGGGTTGTCACATCTTCTTGCGTCGGTTTAAAAACGGTTTCATTTGCGATCTGATCTATTATTTGCTGACTATTATTAATTGACCATCTGCTCAGCATATGGTGGATCAAAACGCTTATCCGGTAAAAACGATTATTGACTGGATCGTATAAAGTCCACGTGGTTGATCCATCATGGGCATTAGGCGCTTTTAAGAAATGCAAATCGCTTCGTAATGAAGGTAAGGATTGAATATCGTTTGAAGACATATTTTCTTTTTCCCCAGAACACATCGTGCCAATCTCTTAACTTAAAAATCAAAATATTGGCGAGCTGCTGCAAGAGGTCTACGAAAAAGATAAAAAAATAAACTAACCGAGTTACCATATATTTTAGCCGTACCTTGCCAGCCAATTCTAAGATGATCCATTGTCTGTGCTGCTTCAGCATCGATTCGGTAAACTAGAATATCTCCTGGTATTACTTCAGCACGAAAACCGATATTAGTAACTTCTGCACTGATTGACCTAAGTGGATCAATGTTTAGGTATATTTTTACCGGGGCTCCGATAGAAAATTCAATGTTATTTTCAACGGGTAAATCAATACGAAACATGAATTTTCCAGTTTCTGCAATTTCCATCAGTCTTTCACCAACAATCACTGGCTTCCCAATTAATTCCAGCTTGTCACCAAATAACAAAAATCCGTCTTTATCTGCCATCACATTAAGATGATCAAGCATTTCTTTTGCGTAATCTCTTTTGATGTTAGCTAATTCAACTTTTGTTTTTAATAAAGCAACTTCTGCTTTACTTTTTTCATCTTGGAATGCGCTTTGCGTCGCTTTTTTCAATTCGGCTTCGGCGACGGCCAAGGATTGCTGAGCAACCACATATTCGTTTCTATAGCTGGTATCTTCATAATTGACTAATATTTGTCCTTGAGAGATCGATTGATTGGGCTCAACTGGTATTGATGCGATTACTCCGTCGATAGGCGCGCTCACAATCAATGGATCTTTGGCAATAACTTTAACGGATCCTAAGGTTGAGTGCTGGATGGGTAGAAAAAACAAGATTACCGCCAGAACACCAATTACCCATCGGGTTTTTCGAGAAGCAAGCCATGTTTTTAATTGTTGATGTTTATCAAAATAGCCCCAAGCATGTGCATAGGTATCGGCTAATCGCTTTATCAAGAACAGTTCGTTATCATTCCACGCGGTTTCTCTTTCAAGCCATAAAGCACCTATTAACATGCCATTTGGTAACCGCATGCCAACCCAAACAGGAAATGGTAGTAATAAGCTCTGGTGATCTTGTTGCAATTCATCTGGGAGTTGTTCAAAAATGACTTGAAAAGGCTGATTGCTCGAAGATTCTTTTCTTTGATAATGAACGATGCGTTCAATCAATTGGTTTTTGGGAATTGTGCGATCAACTACAGTAAGACCTGATGTTCTGATTGTTTGGAAACTAGGGTTTTCCAGTCCGATAGCTTTTAAAAGTGTTGCGTGCCGGTATTTTAGTAAACGCCGTGTTTCATTGACTATAAGATAATGTAACGCCAATAAATCTTCTGCATTACGTGCATCTGCTTCTAGCTGAAGTAGGATTAAAGTCGCTTTATTTTCTTCTGAAAAGTCTTTCCTGTCATCCATGACACATAGACCCTTATGTGTTTTTCTAGATCAACATTAATCTGGGGAATTAATAGTAACGGCTCCGCTCATTCCAGCCAAAACATCTGCTGCATCGCTCTTAAAGCCTGAAAAGATACGTATGGTTTGAGAAACAGGGTCAACTCGGGCTCCAATTCTGGATATTTCGAGATCATAATTTTTCCCCGTTTCATCGATTGCTATAGAAATATTGATACCGGGTTTTATCCATTTTAGCCAACCGGATGGGACTATCATTTCAACCTCAAGACTTTTATCATCCAAGATTTTCATAATTTCACGACCTGGCTCAATTACTTCGTGTGCGTTTGCTTTAATCTCAGTGACTCGTCCATTCCATGGCGCTCTAAAAGAGCAAATGAAGTAATTGCCAATTTTGATTGCCTCCAATTCCGCCATGGCCTTATCCAATTGCACTTTGGATACTTCCAGTTCAAGCGAACCGACAGCATTAAATGTCGAAAGGCTTTCGTTATTCTCGGAAATCATTTTTTTTGTTAAAACCTCAGCTTCTGCTGCTTTTAGTTGTGCCCTTTGTCGGCTACATTCAAACTGTACTAGTTTTTCTCCTTGCTTAAAACGATCTCCTTCTTTGACATTAATATGCGTAATCTTAGCGATTACATCGGTTGATAGCACAGCTTCACGTAACGGTTTAACCAAGCCTCGGATCTTGGTCGTTGCAGTGGAAGAGGGAGTAGATTGTTCTTTAGTTTGTTTTTCTATAGTACTCAAGACAGATGCAGCCTTGGGTGCGGTAGGTTCCGCATAACTATTTGTTATGTAGCATGAAACAGAAAATACAAAAATGAATGCAATATAACTAGAAACTTTCATTTGATCTCGGCTCTTAATAGGATTAATAAAGATGTACGATGAAAGCAATAAGTCAAAGAATTCCAATTCAACACTATGTATTTATAGCATATTAAGTTAAGGAAATGTCACTGATTAACGATAAAAAGTTTCTTTTCGGTTACCAAACTAAGTTGTTTAAGGGCAGTATAAGCGTGTTCTTTTGGCATAGGGTGCCCAAGTAAATAACCTTGAGCTTCATCGCATTTTAAATTGTATAAATGTTTAAATTGTTTTTCAGTTTCTACTCCTTCTGCTACAACAATCATTCCCATTTTTTTCGACATTTCAATGATTGCCAAAACGATAGCACTATTGCTGCTATTCTCATTAATGTCGCTGATAAATGAACGATCTATTTTGACGATATCGATAGGGAATTTTTGTAAATATTGGAAGGATGCATATCCCATACCAAAATCATCAAGCGCAATTTGAACTCCCATATCATGGAGTTCATTTAAAAGCTGTGCCGAGCCTTCGATAGATTGCATAATCATGCTTTCAGTGATTTCAAGCACTAAATTCTTGGAGGGTACTTCATATTTACGTAAATAGCTGAGTATTTTTTTAGCCAAATCTTCAAATTGCATTTGTGTGGCTGATATATTCACTGATATTTGTATTTCGTCTGATACTTCTTTGCGCCAAATAGCAAGCTGTTTGATTGCTTCACGAAGAACCCAGTCGCCAATATGTAGGATCAAGCCGCTTCGTTCGGCAATGTCAATAAAGCTTGCTGCTGTTAGAATTCCTTTTTCAGGATGATGCCAACGTAGCAGTGCTTCAAATTTGCTGATCACATTATGTTTAATGTCAACGATGGGTTGATAAAAAACTTCGAATTGGTTCAGCTCAATGGCATGTATAAGATCTGACTCAAGTTGTATTTCTGAAAAATACTGGTGGTTCATTTCTTTTGAATAGAATTGGCATGTTCCTATGCCGCTAGACTCAGCATTATTTAATGCTAGGTCAGCATAATTCAGTAAATTAATAGGATTCAGGTCATCGACTGGATAGATACTAACGCCAATTGCGCTGTCAGTATTGATGTTGAAGCCATCAATAATTAATGCTTGATTTAGCGCAAGATAAATACGGTTAATAATCTGTGTTATCGGTTCGTTTTTCTGTAACTCAGAAAGTAAAATATAAAAACCACTTTCATTCTTTCTCGACAGCATTGAATCGATACCTGCGGTTTCCGTTTCAGAGGATACGGCATCCGTTGTGCGCAAAATATTGCTTATTCTGCGAGAGGCGTTGATGATGAATTTTTCCGCCGCCTCATAACCTAAAGTGTTATAAACCCGTTTATAGCTATTTAATGAAAGGGAAAGGATTGCCACATAGCAATCTGATCTAGCGGCATAGGAGATTGCCGTTTTAAGTCGCTCCTGTAAACCAAAACGATTCAGTAGGCCGGTTCCGGAATCATAGTTTATATGACGTTCAATCAGTTTTTGTTGTTTTTCATTGAGCTGCTCCAATTCTTTGATTTTTCCGATTAATTGATCAATGTCGATGTTAGCTCTATCGTGAACTACAGCTATTGAGGTATTATTTTCTTCCATATTGTCTACCGTACTAGCACTGCCTTCCTGCTGTGCAATATCTTTCCACAAGGTAACGCGGTTCCGGCCGTTTCTCTTAGAAAAATAAAGTGCCTTATCTGCCAAATCAATCATTTCATTAGTATTTTTTGCGCCATCTGCTATCAAAGAGATTCCTAAACTGATAGTCACGCGTTCAATTCCAAAAGCATGGTAAGCAGTAGTATTCATTACGTTGGTACGAATGCGCTCGGCAATTTTCAAAGCAATCTCAGTATCAATATTTGGTAGTACAAGACAAAACTCTTCCCCTCCATATCGACCTACAATATCTGTATCTCGTAAACTTTCTCTGGAAATCGTGGTAACTAATTTAATGATCTCATCGCCGACCTGATGTCCGTAGTTATCATTTACAGATTTAAAGTGATCGATATCGAGCATAATGCAAATAAGATTGCTGTCTTGCTCGCGTGATAAATTAAAAGCTTCGTCGAAATAGAGAGTCAATGCTCGTCGATTATAAAAACCAGTGAGCGGATCGACGTCTGCTAATTTTTTTAATTCATTATTTTGGCGTGATATTTCGTTCCTTGATGATTCTAGGTCTTTTAACATTAAGTCAAGCTTAAGATTGTTTTCTTCAATTTCTGTAACATCATCAAAAGTAACTAATGCACCTTTGCACTGATTGTTATTACCCATAATTGGTGAACTATTAATCATAAAAATGCTTTTATTCTGTTGCGTTGAATTAAAAACCAATCGTATACGTGTTTGTATTTTTCTTCTTTTAAGAGATTCAAACCAGGGATAGAGCCAATCTTCTTTCAATTGTTCTACGGAGCACTTTTCCCAGTTTAATTTTGAAACTTCTTGACCAATTAAACTATCAGGTGGCAGCTTTACTTTTTGGCTGAATGCGTTGTTTGCTAATAGAATACGTCCTTGTCCATCAAGAATCAGTATGCCTTCGGTTAAGGTATCAAAAGCAGATTTAATTCGTTGCGGTACAACGCCTGAAGGATCCAGTTCCCTTAATACGCGTTTAAGCATTAATAAGTAGCCAAGAAAACCAAATACGGTAACAAACAGTACAAAACCCCAAAATGAGTTTTTTATTTCATCTAATAGATTATCACCAAGGAGAGGCGCAAAGCTTATTTCAACGACTCCCCATACCTGATCATCTTGCAAGATAGGTACCTGAATATGTGTCAAGGATGGGGTGCCATTTTCATTAACTTGCCAGTGCTCATCATGAGCACCTGCAATTGCAAGAAACACTCCGTCACTTTTTCGAATGGCACCTGAGAGAATATCTGAATTACGACTGACTAGAATATTTAAAGTCTTTTCTATCTGGGTGAAATCATTTTTTTCTGCTGCTAGCGCAAACTGTATGGCAAGAATCTCTGTTATATTTTTGCGGTTTTCTAAAAGGGATTGTGATTTATCAGGAGCGATGCCAAGCGATTGAGCAATCAATAAAATACCTAGGATTAATGCAATTAACCCTAAGCTAAGTCGAACGTATGGCCGCAGTGTAAACATGCGTAACTAATTATTTATCTGGATGAAAAAGCTCTTCGGCAGAACTCTCTTTTTGTTCAGTATCATCGCTATCCACTAAATTTCCAAAAATACCTTTGCCTGATTTTGCAACGACTATCGAAAGAGGATCCACACTCTTCCACGCGGGAACGATGCTTAAGAAACTTGCCAGCATCGAACCTGATCGTATTAACCATCCTACGACACCTGCAGTTAATGAGATACCTGCAACAGACGCAACATTTGTGGTTAATTCTCTTTCATCGAATGCTTTTTGAATGTCTGTTTGTATATTTTCAACTTCTTCCCATAACTGTTGGCCGGCGACTACAGTGTTCTGTGTAAGTAAAGAATGTGAGGTTCGGCTACTAATTTCTTGTAAATATTCAGGGAAATTGCTATTTTCCTGATCTTGCAGGAATCTTGTGGATTGAGATGGTGACCTGGTGCTTTCGGTCGTATTTTCTGAAACGGAGGCGGCGGTTGGCTCAAATAAATTCTGTATTACTGGTAATGCAATTGTAGGTGTTACGGGTGGTATTGTTCCTTGGACAGAGGTATGGGAATCTGTTACTGGCGTCGTCGAATGTGGTGTTATTGGTACTATTGGTGGTGACGGTGTTTCGGGTAATGGAAGCACCACCGGGTTCACGGTTAATATTACGGTAACAGGAGAAGAATTTCCATAACCATCGTAGATGGCATATGTAAACGAATCCACTCCGACAAAATCTTTATTGGGAGTGTAAGTAAAGCTGCCGTTGGAGCCCATAACTAGCGTACCGTTTTCGGGGCCACTCACTGGAATGATTGATAGCTTATCGTTGTCGACATCACTATCATTGATGAGTAGTCCAGGTGCTTCTATGGACAATATAGCGTTCTGTATTAACGTGTAATTATCATTTAAACCAACAGGAAGGCTGTTGTCGTATATAACATTAATAATGACAGTATCAATGTCTCGTGCTGAATCGCGATCGCTACTGATGACACTTAAAGTGTCAGTTCCGATGTAATTGTGGCTACCTTGATAGATTAAGCTTGCCAAGGTTGCATTGATATCAGCGAGACTGCCTGATAAAGTCAGAGAATTTGTACCATTACTTCCAGCGCTAATGCTAGCAGTACCTGATAATGCAATGTTTAAAGTACCATGTGCAACGACTAATTGCACCGTATTTAAATTATTATCCGCATCAGAAACAGATATTCCTCCAAGGGTCAGTGGCGTGTTCTTATTAACAGTTTGGGAATCTGGCACTATGTTTATCGGCGCTTTATTGCCATTAGTCAGATTGATAGTAAAGGTCTCACTATAGGTCTGCCCTCCTGAGTCGGTGACTCTGACGGTAATGCTATGATGAGTGGCTGCTTCGTAGTCCAGTAACATGCCATTAGCCACGGTAATTTCGCCGGTGCTGCTGTTAATGGCAAAACGCCCGTCGGCAGTATCGATGAGGGTATAACTGAGGATATCGCCACTATCGGGGTCGGTTCCGGCCACAGTGCCCACCGGTGTACCGTTGGCGGCGTTCTCGGCGACACTGTTGCCAGCCAAACTTAAATTGGTGGGAGCTTCGTTAACGTTGGTTAGATTGACAGTGAAGGTCTTATCATAGGTCAGTCCACTAGAATCGGTGACCCTGACGGCAATGCTATGACTGGTAGCTGTCTCATAGTCCAGTAACGTACCATTGGCCACGGTAATCTCGCCGGTGCTGCTGTTAATGGCAAAACGTCCTCCGGCGGTATTAGTGAGGGTATAGCTGAGGATACTGCCATTGTCGGGATCGATTCCTGAGACCGTGCCCACCGGTGTGCCGTTGAGTGCGTTTTCGGCGACACTGTTGCCAGCCAAACTTAAATTGATGGGAGCTTCATTGACATTGACCAAATTGATGGCGAAGGTTTTATCATAGGTCAGTCCACTGGAATCGGTGATCCTGACGGTAATGCTATGACTGGCAGCTGCCTCATAGTCTAGTAACATGCCATTGGCCACGGTAATTTCACCGGTACTGCTGTTAATGGCAAAACGTCCGCCGGCGGTATTGGTGAGGGTATAGCTGAGGGTATCGCCATTATCGGGGTCGGTTCCAGCGATCATGCCAACTGGGGTGCCGTTGGTGGCGTTCTCAGCTACTGTGTTGCCGGTCAAGTTTAAATCGGTGGGGGCTTCGTTAATGTCGGTTAGATTGATGGTGAAGACTTTATCGTAAGTCAATCCACCAGAATCGGTGATCCTGACGGTGATGTCGTGACTGGTGGCTGTTTCGTAGTCCAGTAACGTACCATTAGCCACGGTGATCTCGCCGGTGCTGCTGTTTATGGCAAAACGTCCGCCGGCGGTATTGGTGAGGGTATAGCTGAGGGTATCGCCATTATCGGGATCGGTTCCGGCGACCGTACCGATAGATGTACCATTGGCGGCGTTCTCAGTCACCGCGTTGCCAGTCAAGCTTAAATCGGTGGGGGCTTCATTACTGTCGGTCAGATTGATGGTGAAGGTTTTATCATAGGCCAATCCGCTGGAGTCGGTGGTCCTGACGGTAATGTTATGGCTGGTGGCTGCTTCGTAGTCCAGTAGCGTAGTATTGGCTACAGTAATCTCACCGGTACTGCTGTTTATGGCGAAGCGTCCACCGAGGTTGTACATAAGACTGTAGCTTGGGGTGTCGCCACCATCAGGATCGATTTCGGTGACCGTACCTATCAGGGTACCGTTGGGAGCGTTCTCAGCCACCGTATTGCCGGTCAAGCTTAAATCGATGGGAGCTTCATTACTGTCGGCCAGGTTGATGGTGAAGACTTTATCATAAGCCAATCCACCGGAATCGGTGACCCTGACGGTAATATTGTGACTGGTGGTTGTTTCGTAGTCCAGTAGCGTAGTGTCGAGAATAGTGATCTCACCGGTGCTGCTGTTAATGGCAAAACGTCCACCGGCAGTATCGGCGAGGGTATAACTGAGGGTATCGCCACTATCGGGATCGACTCCGATAGCTGCAGCTACAAGAGTGTTGTTGGGGGAGTTTTCAGCGACGCTGTTGCCGGTCAAGCTTAAATCGGTGGGGGCTTCGTTAATGTCGGTTAGATTGATGGTGAAGATTTTATCGTAAGTCAATCCACCAGAATCGGTGATCCTGACGGTGATGTCGTGACTGGTGGCTGTTTCGTAGTCCAGTAACGTACCATTAGCCACGGTAATTTCACCGGTATTGCCGTTAATGGCAAAACGTCCGCCGGCGGTATTGGTGAGGGTATAACTAAGGTTATCGCCATTGTCAGGGTCGGTTCCAGCGATCGCGCCAACAGTGGTGCCGTTGGCGGCGTTCTCAGCCACTGTGTTGCCGACCAAGCTTAAGCTGGTGGGGGCTTCGTTAATGTCGGTTAGATTGATGGTGAAGACTTTATCGTAGGTCAGTCCACTGGAATCGGTGACTCTGACGGCAATGCTATGACTGGTAGCTGCCTCATAGTCCAGTAACGTACCATTAGCCACGGTAATTTCACCGGTGTTGCCGTTAATGGCAAAACGTCCGCCGGCGGTATTGGTGAGGGTATAGCTGAGGGTATCGCCATTGTCGGGGTCGGTTCCAGTGATCGTACCGACAGAGGCGCCGTTGGCGGCGTTCTCAGCTACAGTATTCGCGGACAAGCTCAGATTCGTCGGTGCGCCGTTTACTGGCGTAATGTCGATCGTCATCGTAGCCGTCGTACCGATTTCCGCATTCCGGTCGTAGGATATCAAC
This sequence comes from Nitrosomonas sp. PY1, assembly GCF_022836435.1. NCBI lineage: Bacteria > Pseudomonadati > Pseudomonadota > Betaproteobacteria > Nitrosomonadales > Nitrosomonadaceae > Nitrosomonas > Nitrosomonas sp. PY1. The sequence goes on from NZ_BQXC01000001.1 coordinate 371,801, forward strand.
TCGAAGTTATCGAAATAGGTTCGCCCGCTGTCACCGATCATCCACAGTCCAAACCATTGCCCGTCCTGTGATGCGAATGCTCCGCCGTTCACCTGCATGGTGACTTGGGTGAATGATCCTTGAATCTCAGCCACCTGCGTTTGATCAATGGTGCCCAACCCTGTACCGCCGGCCCACAGTTCGATGCGATATTGGCTTGTAGGAAAGCCGCTCTGCCAACCGACATTAAGGCTGAGCACATAGTCGTTGGTTGAGTTGAAGTGGGTATACAAGATCTGCCCCACCCAGGTACCGCCCGCCTCAACAAAAAACGCATTATCATGGTCCCTGCTAAACTGGGCAGTTGTCGGGTTCTCCACCCCCGCGGTATACGGTGACACCGTATTCACGGTCCAACCGGTTACACTCTGCTGCTGCGTCCCTTCAGTGATGACGTCGGCTTCGGCATTCGGGTTGTTCATCATAATCGGAGTGCCTTGAACCGGCGCAAAGTTGAACTGCGCATAGTCATTGCGCTCGTTCCCTACCCCTGAAATGCCGTAGCCATCGTATCCACTTTGCTCTGCGACGGGCACATAGCGCAGATTCCCCGCATCGATGGTGGCCTTTGTGATGATCTGGTTCACGACCACTGACTTCCAGTCTCCATCCACCAGTGTTTGCAGACTGCCCAGCACCGGGAGTGATCGGATCTGCAGCGCGCTGTTCGCCGTAATTGCCGAATCGACATCCGATATGTTGAACTCGACCCAGGTGAACACCAGCGGCGTGTCCTCGACACCCGTCACTGAACCGCCGGCGGAGATTGGGGCATCATTGACCGGCGTAATACTCACCGTGACACTGCCGGTCGTCGTTAAGGACCCCCCACTGCCTTGACTCCCATTGTTGTGATCACTGAATGTCCAATTAATCTGCACCGAACCCGGCGGCGAATCACTTGAGTTACTGTACGCAATCTGCCGCATCGCTGAGTTCACCAGGACGTTGGTCGCATTGCCATTGAAGGCGACCATCAGCGTGCCGCCGCTGTTGGTATAGGTGCCGATCGTTGTCCCCCCGATCACCACATTGCCGCTGGCGGCCGAAAGGGCCCCCAGCGTGCCGGTGGCGCTAAACACATCCTCGGCGTTGGCCCCGCCATTGCGAACAAGGGTGAGCGTTGCCCCGTTGAAGTTATTGGCCGTACTCAGCTCGGCATCGAAAATCTGGACATCGGCATCCAGCACCACCGGCATACCTCCTCCGATAAAGGTCGGCGCCGCATCGAGAGTGTTAATCAGCGCTGTACCAAATCGGGAATCGAGAGAACCATCCGTGTTGTAGCGCAACAGAACGATGTCATAGTCGGTACCATTCCAAGATTTTCCGGAGACAACAATCTTTCCGTCTGATTGAATTGCAACAGCCAATCCTTCATCTTCGCCAGACCCGATCGCAGTGGTGACCACTCCGTCACCACCCCCAAAGCTGGTGTCCAATGTTCCATCACTGTTGTACCGCACCACAGCAACATCATTATTGCTGCCAGTATCGGTATACCCAACCGCGACCATCTTGCCGTCACTTTGAAGGGCAAGGCCGCATCCGCTGCCGGCACCAGGGCCGAGGGTCGTAACGACAATTCCTGTTCCGCCAAGACTCGTATCGGGCGACCCATCGGTGTTATACCGGGCAAGGACCATTTCGTTGCCTGAATACCCGCAAGCCACAAGCTTGCCGTCCGACTGTATCACCAGACCGGTAAACGATTCCACATTAAGAATATTGACATTGGTGGCCACCTGCCCACCAGTGCCGAAACTGGTATCCAGAGACCCATCGCTGTTGTATCGGACAATCATCAGGTCATAATTTCCTCCTCCTCCAGCAACGACGATCTTGCCGTCCGGTTGTACGATCATATGGTTTATGGTGTCGCTGGCACTCCCGCCAAATGAGGTGGTCACGATCCCATTACTGCCGAAGCTGGTATCCAGCGACCCATCTGCCTGGTACCGAGCGACCATAAAATCGACTCCGGCTCCGTTGGTATAGCCCCCGACGAGAATCTTGCCGTCTCCCTGCACGACCACCGTCGTTGCAGTATCATCGGAACTTATGTCCGTGGTCACGATGCCATCGCCGCCGCCGAAACTCGCATCCGGCGAACCGTCGGCGTTCAAGCGCACCAACAGAAAATCGCCCTGAGAAGCAGGATAAGAATAGCCTGCGAGAAGAATCTTTCCGTCCGTTTGCAATGTCAGAGCATTTCCCTCCTGTTGGACAGCGGCAGGAAGACTATAAATTCCGTCGCCGCCGCCAAAACTGGTATCAAGAGAGCCATCGCTGTTGTAGCGTGTCACGATCATTGCCGTGGGGCTCCCGGAAGTCCCGACCACCAAAATCTTCCCGTCCGGCTGCACCACCACATCTTCGCCAGTTTCACTGAAAAGCACATCCGTCGTAACGATCCCACGACCAACCGTAAACGTCGGTCCTTCGTTGACCGCCGTCACGTTCACGTCGATGATATCGGTGGCACTCGAGAACGCCGTCGTCCCCCCGCTGCTCGCCGTACTGACTTTGCTGCCTGCGGTCCCACTCGTCTGATCCCACGCCCGCACCGTCAACGCGCCCGGACTCGTCCCGTTGTAGTCGGCGTTGGGGGCGAAGTAGAGCCGCATGCTCCCCGTATCGGATAGCAAGAGCGCGGACGTCGGGCTCACTGTTCCCACGGTCGTCCACGTCGTCCCGCCGTTCGTCGTGTAGTACCATGTCCCGTTCGTCTCATTGCTCCCCGTGATCGCCAGCCCCTTCGCCGCCCCACTGTCCACGTCCGTGATCCCGCCCGTCCACGCACTCACCAGCGAGCCTACCGCCCCGCTGGGCGGCCCCGCATCTTCCGGCACCGTCAGGCTCAACGCCGTATCCGTCAGCCCCGGCGCATCGTTGATGGGTGTAATGTCGATGCTCATCGTTGCTCCAGCGCCAATGTCGGTGGCTCTGGAAAACATGTTCAGCGTAATGTTGTCAAAATTGGCTTGGTTACTAAGTCCCACCATCTTGATTGTCAGTGATTGTCCATTGAGTGCATTGAAGCTCGTACCATCAATGGCCAACGTCCCGTTCACGAACGAACCTTTGACCATCATCACGCTTGTTTGATCAACGTACCCCAGCCTCGTGCCACCGGCCCACAGCTCCACCCGGAAGCTCGGCGGCGTGGGGTATCCGACATCACCCCGCCACCCAGCTTCGAACGACAAGCTATAGTCATTGGATGAGTTAAAATTCGTCGGCAGTATCTGGGATAACGTTGCACCGCTATTGACGTACAGATTGTTATCGTGATCATTAGTAAACTCTGACGTTGACAGGTTTTCAGCACCGGCATCTGCACCTGAAGTCGTCCAACCGGTGGCTGGGTCGATCCAAGCACCTTCGGCGATCACCTGTGACTCACCGCCCGAGTTGGCAATCACAATAGATGTACTCTGTACCGGGATAAAGTTGAACTGTGCGTACGTTTGGAGGCCATTACCGACACCAGACATCCCATACCCATCGTAACCGGACTCATTGGCATCCGGTACAAAACGAACGTACCCCGCGTCGATGGTCGATTTAGTGAGCACTTGGTTTACTGATACAGTGAGCCAGGTACTGCCATTGTAGTATTGCAACGTGCCGTCGGATGGCAGTGTCGACACTCGCACGGCCGTATTCCCTCCAGTGGCCGTATCGACATCAGCGACATTAAAGTCAGTCCAACTGAAAACCTTAGCCGTATCTTCAGTCCCAGCGACGCTCCCGCCGATCGAGGTGGGCGCCTCGTTGACATTGGTCACCGTCACGGCAATGGATTGGGTATCGGCCCCGCCATTGTTATCCTTCACCGTCACGAGGACGTCGTACACATTATTGCCGCCGACGTCGGTCGGCGACTCGTAGTTGGGTGCGGAGATAAAACTCAACGCGCCGGTACTGCTGTTGATCGTAAACTTGGTAGCATCGGCGCCGCCGCTGATCGAATAGGCGCGCGTCGCCCCAACGTCGGCGTCGGTCGCTGTCACCGTGGTGACGGCCGTGGTATTCTCGGCAACACTGACCGAAGCCGTCACTCCTCCTCCGTTGCTCGTAATTGTCGGGGCACTGTTCCCCCCGGTAGCCGTATATCGCTGCATAAACATCCCGGATGCGTCGCCCGTGCCGTTTCCGGACCAAGTGACTACAACTTTCCCATTCTGGTAAGCAATAGCAGCGTAATCTTGGTCTCCCGAGATGGTGGTTGCCACAGCCCTTTCCGTGGTGAGCGCAGTTCCCGTGGAATCGTATTGCCTGGTATACGGTCCATAACCTGATCCATCTTGAGAGTCACTCTCCCAAGACACGACGAAGTTTCCGCCCGCATCCATCGAAACATTCGGGAGGTCTTGCCAATAGGATGTGGTATTGGTGACAGAAATGACACTGCCTTGCGCAACTCCTGAGCTATTGAACTGCTGTGCTTGAATGTCGGAATCCGTATTGATCTGGCGATTCCATGTCACCACGAAATGACCACTGTCATTCATGCTGATCGAAGCATGTCGATCAGTGTCGCTGGCAACTGCATTGATCAGAAATTCTCCGCCCTGCGCTACACCAGATGAGTTATACCGCTGACCGTAAATGCTATATACGCCACTGCCGGCGGTGCGCTCTGCTTCCCAAACGACCACGGTGTTCCCTGCAGAGTCCATTGCAATGTCAACCTGGTCTTGATCTCCCGCTGTTGTTGTGTTGACCACAAAGTTGGAGCCAATCTTCGTCCCCGCAGTGTCATACCGTTGGGCATATATGTTGTCGTAATACGTCCCGGCTTCTTGATTGCCTTGCCAGGTCACCACAAAGTTGCCACTTAGGTCTATCGCCACTTTGGCATAGTATTGGTCATTGGTCGTAGTTTCATTCACAAGAAATCCGCTGCCGACCGCCGTGCCGAACGCGTCATAGAGACGGGCATAGATATCACGGTCGCCGGTTCCCTGATTCTGCTGCCATGTCACCACGAAGGCGCCGTTCGCATTCATGGCAACACTGGCATTGCGTTCAATTGCAGCATTCGAAGCGATCACAAACTCGCTACCTTGAACCGTTCCCCCGCTGTCATATCGCTGCCCATGAATATCGCCAGCGCTCTCCCATACCGTGACGTAGTTTCCACCGGCATCCATCGCCACACTCTTCGTAGTTCTGTCCGTCCCCGCGGGATCGACGCCTTGGAATCCGTTTGTGATCGTGTTGATTCTCGTTTCACCGCCGCTGGTGGTGACGCTCAACAGATTGAACCAATTCTCCTGGGTGTCGTCATTAAGCGCAATCTGGGTCTCGATAGCACCCGTCTGCACTTCTAGATTCCAGTCACCGCCGAGATCAGTATGCCCGGTTTCATTGTTGGATGCGGCTACATCTGCGCCTGTTAGTTGCTCCAGAAGTATTGTCGTTTCCTGACCAATTTGTCCTTCGGCAAAATCGCATCCATATATCAGAATATCCGCTTGTTCGGATAACGCTTGTTTGATCACAGCCATTTCTGCGACGTACTGCTGTGTCATAGAATCGAGTGTGAGTGATCCTGTTCCAAGTTGTAGAGATCCGGAGCTGCCGTGAGAAATGATATGAATCGCATCTACTGACTGGCGTTGCGTCAGATAGTCCGCTATTTGCTTGACACCATCCTTCTGACTGTCAAGCAGGACTATTTGTATGTTTGGGTCGATTCCGCCTAGAATCGCTTCATAATTCTCAACATGAGCGTCAACGAAAACAATCTCGTTGACGGGATCGGTTGGGGCTTCATAATTCAATAGCCATTTTTCCAGTTCGTTTTCTAATTGGATTGTTGGAAGATTTTGGTAATCTGCTTCAGTGTCAAGAACCCCGGTGTCAGTCGAAGTTAAATTGGATAAGATTGAATGATCAGCGGAATTGTTTTGACTCGTTTGTTGATTCATTGAGTCAAATAATGATGTTTGCTCTGTCACCTCTATCGCAGTACTCACGGCGGCGCCGTCGAACATCATGCGAGGTTCTAACTGCCACAGAATACCCAATCCGTGATTGGATTTGACTTGGGGTGGTTGATGAATTTGCTTGGATCTTTTTTCCGCCACGTTATTAATCCATTTTTTGATGGACTCACTTATTAACAGTAATAGATAATTTATCGGGATTTTTGCTAAAATCCTTTAATGAGTAAATTAATTTATTGTTTTTATTGAGTTAAATTCTGGAAGGGGAGAGGATGAAAAAATCTCTTACCGTTTATGCCAGTGTTCAGCTAGTTCAGCGGTCAATTCTGATAAATCTTTATTATTTAGGTTACCGGGAATAGGATCGACTCCTAGCGAAACGTAAATGCCTGCGTAAGAGTTTTCTAAATCGGAATAAATAGAATCACATCGAACTTCTGCTAAGAGTGTATTGAGTTCTTCGCGAATTAAAACATGACCGCTAACTTTTCCTACAGTTGCTTCAATCCGGGTTTGCTCAGTGATGCGTTTCTGAACCTGATAGTAATCATAAGCAGATCGATATTCTTCATTAAAATGACTGAATTGAGCTAAGCTGACGTGTACTTGAGCGAGTACAGCCATACTCATGGATAAACGTTCGATGTCTAGTAGCTTTTCTTTAGTCTCCAGTTCAGCGAGTTTCGTGGGCGCCGAAATGATGCTAATCAGATTCCATGATAATTGTGCACCAAGGCTTAACCAATCCGGATTAAATAGAAAATTATTAGAGCTATAGTTATATCGACTTCCTAGCTCGATACCGGGCAACATCTGTAGCATCGCTGCACGGACTTCCTTTGCATTGGCGCGTTTTTTATAGAACAATTCGCGCAACTCAGGGCGACTTTCAAGCGCAATTTGCTCCATATCTTCAATTGTTATATTGATCTTTTTGGTAAATAAATCCCGGTCTGGTATGACTAGCGTAAATTCTGTGCCTGGTTTAATATTCATCAACTCAGCTAATTGTGATTTGGCTAGTAATAAGTTGCGCTGCAATAGATTGAGTTCTCGTTCTATGCCGTATAAATCACGTTTGAAAGTAAAATTGATTTTGGGATTATTGATCCGCTCATCTCTCATTTGATTCACTTGATCAAGCGACTCGCGTACTTTCGTTTTTAGGCTATGCATTCGTGAAATGAGTCGTTCATAACTGACAGCACGCCAATATGCTGATCGTACTTCTTGCACAATTCGATTGACCGCATTGCGTTTCTGTTCTTCTTGGATCAAAACGTTATCGGCTGCTTGTTGAGCGCGATAATACGATACCCCGAAGTCAAGAATGTTCCAGCTTAGCCCTAATGCGGAGGAGAAAATATCTTTGTCGGCGGAGGTAGATGGTTCGAGTGATGTTCTTCCAGTTAACAATGACTGGCTTCTTGCGCCGCTATAATTGCTACGTGAATCATAATGCAGGTCTACCACCAGCTTTGGTAGCATGTCGTAACTCTTAAGATTGAGTTGTTTCTGAGCCAGTGTTTTTTTGGTTAGTTCAATTTGTAATTCGAGGTTATATTTCAATGCTCTGGCAGTTGCTTCTTCCAGGGAAATAGGGCCTTGTATCGGATCGTGGATTTTTTGGAGTAACAAAAGATCGCTGGATACTCTGTGCTTGTTTTCTTCTTCAGTTACTACCTTAGGTTGTATTGCGCAACCCGATAAAATTATTATGGCAACAATAATGATTGAGCATTTGCAATAGATGCCATCATCTTGGTGTGGTAACTGATTGCAGTGATAAAGTTTATGTCTCACGAGATATTCCTATAATGCATAAATATATCGGTTATGAGCTATGTTTGTATGCGCAAGCAGATTGACTTTTAAGTCTTATTTTCAAGAATATGTGGGACTCAATGGCGTTGAGCTGCATAGCAAGCACCTGCTTGCCGCTTAGTAATATTTGTCATTCAGTGAATAAATAGTGGGGAAAAATTATTTTTTAGAGGTGACTCACTGGCAGAATAAGTCGTAGAACGCATTTAAAAAATGCGTGAAAAACAAAAATGGTTTAGATTGAATCAGGCTTTGAGATGAATTTAGCTAAATGTTTGATCAATGTATCTTCTTTGTAGGGCTTTCCTAGGAATACATTAACACCCAATTCTTTGGCTAATTTTTGATGTTTTTCTGCTGTTCTGGATGAGATGATAATAATAGGGATTTCTGCCGTTTTACTGTGAGTGCGGATATTTCTGATCAATTCAAAACCGTTCATCTTGGGCATTTCTAAATCGACCAGCATAACATCTGGTATCGTATCTTGTAAGATCCTAATTGCTTCAGCACCGTTCTTCGCAATTAAGACATCACACCCTTCGCGTTCTAAAAGACGGCAGGTTACTTTTCGGACTGTTAAAGAATCATCGACGACCATAATCGTGGGCGGTGTTTTGGTTTTTTTACGTTGATTTCGGTCGAATGATAATTTTGTCGGTGTATTCAAAATCTTTTGAACATCGCTGCGCGGCATTAATTTCACCGGATTCATAATCAGGATCATTTCACCGTTGCCTGTAATGGTCGCACCTTCGATTCCCGGCGCTTGTGTTAATTGTGCCCCGAGATTTTTAATGACCACTTCAGTGTTATCAAGTAGCTCGTCAACATGGATAGCTAAGTGCTGTGTACCACTATGCAAAAATAATACTTGGCTTTTCTTATCTGTCTCAGGTGTATGATCTGGTTCTCCGAGCAAGTGTGCTAAGTGCGAAAACGGATACTGCTTGTCATTAAATAGCACATAGTGCTTCTGATACGCTTGTTTCAACGCGTCCAGATCCATTTCACAAAAACTAGCGACAATAAAAGCCGGAATCGCATAATGTTGTTTTCCGACACGAACCATCATGACCTGTGCAACGGACAACATCAGCGGCAAATTAAGGATGAAGGTGGTACCTTTGCCTGGAGATGAGTTAACACTGATGCGGCCGCCTAAAATAGAAATTTCATTTTTTACGATATCTAAGCCAATACCGCGTCCAGCAATGCCTGTAACTGCTTCGGTGGTTGATAGTCCCGGTGCGAAAATTAAAGACATTGCGGTGTCATCATCCAATACACTAGATTCTTCTATTAGCCGCAGTCGCCGAGCTTCTTCACGAATACGTGGCAGATTTAGGCCTTGACCATCGTCGGACAAAGATAAAGTCACTTCGTTGGATTGTTGATGTAAACGAATGGAAACTGCACCTACTTCAGGTTTTCCTATTTTGGTGCGTTGTGCTGAACCTTCTATTCCGTGTGCAATAGCATTGCGCAGCAGATGTTCGAGAGGCGGATTCAGCTTTTCTAGTACATTACGGTCAATTTCGACCTCAGTGCCATGAATCTCGAGATGCACTTTCTTGCCCATTTCTTCAGCAACTTGCCGAGCAATGCGATAGTATCGCTCGGCATAATTACCAAAAGGTATGGTGCGAATTTGCATCAAAGATTGCTGTAGTTGCTTATGAATGACAGCTTGCTGCGCTGTAGCTTCTTCAGCAATGTGGTGCGTGGTACGTAGGCTTTTTTGTGCGGTAGTAATATCATCGACACTTTCAGCCATTAATCGGGTAAGTTCTTGGAATCGAGTGAATCGATCAAGTTCAAGCGGATCGAATCCTTGTTCAAGATCGCGCTGTTGTGCGTTGTGCGCTTGCATCCGCGTTTCTGCTTGAATTTCAATTTCACGCAGTTGATCGTGTAGTCGATGTGTGCTTTCCGATAAATCTTGTAGCGATAATTTAAACGCATTTAATTGTGTTTCAATTTTTGAACGAAGCGCGTTCACTTCACCCGACTCGTTGACTAAGCGGTCAATCAGGTCTGCATTGATTCGAACGATGGATTTCGATTGCAACAAGCTACTGTCGTCCGAGCCATCTACGGTCGAATGAATGGATGGAATATCCGTATCTGGCAAATCTTGATCCGGAGCAACAGCATTCACTTGCGCGGTTTGTAGTTGTTCGATTTCTCCGCTGATGACATCAAATTCGTTTTCAAGCTGATCGAGAGCAGTTTCTGCAATATGGTGTTGCTGGAATGCTGCAGCAACATGGCTTTCGAGTGTATGGATTCGGGTGCCTAGATGTATGGCGCCGATCATATGAGAACTGCCTTTTATCGTATGAAGCAGGCGCATCAACGCATGATGGATATCTTGATCTTGTGGCAAGATACGCCAAGCGCGTAATTTACTGCCGATCTGCGGAATGATATCTTGCGTTTCTTCAATAAATACCGGCAATAACTCATAATTAATCTGATCGTCGTTGTTTTGATGATGCAGTGGTTTATCGACTTGAGCAAATTGTGGCGTAGAATCAGCCAACGTGGATTCTCGAATCGGGGTAGGGATGGCGGTGACCGGTATGTCGTCATTTGTGATAACAGTGGTAACTACCTTATCAGGTTTTGATGTGTCGGCTTCGACAGCAACTAAGGGGTGATCTTTTGTAGTATTAAGTAACTCCGATGCAGATCGTAATAAATCTTCAGCTTCAATGTCTGTTGCACCATAAGTACTTAAATTTTTGCACCATAAGCTATAGGCGTCGATAGTTCTTGAGATCAGATCAAGTAATGGATTTGAGGCATACCTTTTTTCAATAATCCAACGATTTAGGACTTGTTCAAGATGCCATGCCACTTCGCTCATTTCATCAAGCATGACCATGCGACCACTGCCTTTAAGCGTATGAAATGCACGTCGCAGGGCAACTAATGCGACGCCATCGTTAGGATTTTTCTGGCAATTTTCTAAGTCGTGAGTAATACTGGCTAACAACTCATCGGCTTCTTCGAGGAAAATATCCAGCAATTCTCGATCGGGCTCTGGTTTGGTTGTTTTTTCTAGGACTTCGGAATCTGCGGAATCTGGCTGCTTGGTAGCTTCTGCTCCAACCGCAGCCTCTAGTGCAAGTAATGATGCATCTTCCGGCAAGGAAGCAATTTCAAATAAAGAAATAGCTTCCTCGAGGATTTGATAGCTATCAGGACGACCATTATTCAACGATGCAATGAAAAAACTGAGGCTACTTAAGCCGTCGACTAATAGAATCTGCTCGGCTTCAATGATTTTATGTTCCGAATTCAAAAATTTTGTGACCAGATTCCGGCAGAGTTCCAGTAAATTACTGGCACGCTCCAGTTCTAGTACAGTAAATGCACCGGAAATCTGCTTGAATAACATGGGAAGCTTAGTCAGTTCTGAACGTTTCTCAGGTTCGAAAAAGAAGGTATCTAGAATATTTTCGATTGATCCTAAGTTAACCTGAATTTCTTGTGCAATTTGCGCTAGCAGTTCTTTTTCTTGTTTACGATTATCAATGATGCTAAATGACAGGTGTTCCAGATCTGTAGAACTTGTTCCGCTGGATATCGTAACTTGTTGCAGTCGAGCAGTCAGCGCTTCAACTTGTTGCGGTAAGTCAGTGGAAAGCTGATTAAAGTCATCAATAATACTTTCGGCCAACAGTAAAGCAGTGGCCATTTCCATCGCCAGTTCTTCATCGATGTCTGCTTGTTTATCGTGTAGATAACCGACAGTTTGACTAATGCCTTCCACTAATTTCTCTAGTGGTGTGCATTGTGTTTGCTGTGACAATTGTTTTAGTTGCTTAACATTTTCACGAAGTGAAATCAGGCTTTCTTGATGACCAGCACAATACTCTCGCCAAATGTCATTGGCTTCCATTAGCCTACTATGGAGTTTGCTAAGAATCGGCGATAAGGCTTCCGATTGTTCTAACGTCAGCGGGCTTGTTTTTGTGTCTTGTCCGGGCCATACATAACAACGTTTGATATCAGCAATACGTTGGCTGGATTCTTCGCTATGTGCAACGTGATATAGCAATTCGCGTAATAATGATTGTGTATCGACCAACGCTTCGGTGGTTAGGTGGCGCATGGTCTGTTCAATTTTTCCACATAGCCGCCGAATCGCAAGATCAATCTCAGTTGATTTAAGTTGCATCAAGTCTTCAAGAAATCCAGCGGTAACCCACCAAAAAGCACGCTGCTCTAATGTTCCTGGTAATTTCTCAAATTGAAGGACTGCAGTGGCCATGAGCTGCAAGCCTTCCTGTTGCGTGGGATCTCGCAGCCATTTGAGTAATCCGGTTTGATATTCGCTACCGGCTTGCTTGATGATGCTTTTCGCCTCAAGAGCATCTGTTTGCATTGAAATTTTGACTAGAGGCGGTTCAATAGTCAATCGAGGGAAAAACAGATCGCTTTCAGGAATATATTCACTGCCATAAGCTTGCATCAGCGAACGGTATGCTGGAAATAGTTGGAGCGGGTTTTCGGATTTCCCCTCAATCAGTTCGCTTAAATAATGCTGTAAGGTTCTTGAGGCCAGTTGTAGAGCTTCTGGGATTTTTGGGTTTGCGGTGATTTTTTTGTCGATCTGCGCATCGATCAACTGTACCATCTGTTTACTGAGAACTGTGATACTGCTAAGTTCCAGCATTTCGAGCAAGCCATTCAATTGTAGAATGTAATTTCTGCAATCACGAATTAGACTAATCTTCTCTGGATGCTGTGTATAGCTATCCAAGTTCTGATCAATCAACGAAAAAACCTGATAGATTCCTTCTTTAATTCCGTAGATCGACGAAATATTGAGTTTATGTTGAGCGCTCATACTGGAATATTATCAGTCAATGTACTGATTGAAAACAAAGCTTACACTTTAAAGTTCGATACTGAAGCTTTTAGTTCAGAAGCAAATCCGGCAATTTGTTTAATTGAGGTAGTGGTTTTCTGGGTTCCTTCGGTGTTTTTCCTGGTGATACGGAGGATCTCTTCCATGTTGGCTACTACCTGGTGAGCGGCTCGCGTTTGCATATTGGTGACATCAAAAATGTGCGTTACTTGCTTTGCCAACTGTTTGGAAACTTGTTCTATTTCTTCGAGTGCGCGACCGGCAGCATCGGATCGTTGGGCGCCTTGCGCAACACCAAGCGTACTTCTTTCCATCGCGGCTATGGCGTCTTGCGTATCACCTTGAATGGTTATGATTAATTCGCCGATTTGTTTGCTGGCTTCGGTAGAGCGCTCTGCCAAACGTTGTACTTCCTGAGCGATGACGCTAAATCCGCGTCCTGCTTCTCCAGCAACATTAGCTTGTAATGCAGCATTTAGTGCGAGGACGTTGGTTTGATCTGTAATGTCGCTAATCAATGCAATAATTTCACCAATTTCCTGAGAGCTTTCTCCTAGCCGCTTGATGCGTTTCGAGGTATCTTGAATGTGTGCGCGAATTTCATTCATGCCGGCAATTGAGTCTCGTACCGCCTTCGTACCTCGTTCAGCAGTAGTTAACGATTGTTCTGCAACTTTTGCAGATTCAGTCGCTAGATTCGATACCTCACTGATTGATTCAGCCATACCCAGTACCGCTAAAGTGGTTTCCTCAATTTTAGCTGATTGATGCTGTGCGGCTGACAACAGTTCGGTCGATACATACTGTGCTTGATTAGAAGATTTGACAACCAGTGCACCAGCTTGATTAACTTGTTCTACCAAGGTATGCAGTTCTTCAATAGTGCAATTGATCGCATCAGCGATAGCGCCGGTGGTGTCATTTGTGATATCAGTGCGAACCGTCAAATCACCTTCAGCGATTCTTTTCATGTCACTGAGTAATTTTCGAATTGCGAGCTGCGTATGCTTGATTTCATCCTTGTTTTGGGAGGCTTTATCTTGTAAGTTTTGACGTACATGATAAATGAACGATATTAGACATAAAGTTAGGATGGCAGCAAGAAAATAAAATAATGTGTCTAATATAGAAATAAATGCAAAATTGTGTTCTCGCGCTTTATTTTTTATTTCTTCAATTGAGGTTATGACTTCATCACTTTTACTGCTAATTTTTTGTATCGTTGATTGCACAGTCATTGCTGCAGCGATTTCTTTCTGAACCAAATTGATGTGCTGGTCAAACTTTCTTAATAATGAATAGATGTGTGACAGTAAATCTTGAATCATTTCATCCTTGTCTGAAATTGCACCAAGTCCTTGTGAGCCTTGACTGATTGTTTGGGTGATAGCCGTAATCTGCGCTTGATCTTGGTTGAGTTGCGCGGCAATTTCTGCGAATGATAGCTCATTTAAGAAAATGACTTGGATGTTTTGGGTTGCATTGCGAGCGCGTGCGCGTATGGTTTCCATGATTCGCATTTCATGCGGTAGATTGCCTATCTCAAGCATGCGGTATAAGGTTTCATCGATTCTCCGCGTTAGTTGGCTATAGAGAGTTTCGATTGTCTTAATGCTACTATTCAGTTTAATGATAGCGTCCTGATAGTTGAGTAGTAGATTGATTTGTTCATCAATTTGTTGCCAATCACGTCGGTAAACTTCTAGTGTTGCTAGAGTAGCGGGGTCAGTTACAGCAACTACGGTTTCACCCTGATAGTTTCCACCTTCACTCATGATATTTATTAACGTATTGATTTTGTTTTTATAATCGAGTAAATGAGTAAAAGTGATCGAATGAGCTTGAGGAGTTTTTTGGATGTTTTTTGCTAGCTGCAGGTGAAGAATTGGTAAATCAGAAATCAGCAGTGTTTGAGTGAATGCACGCTGGTTATGGTATTTGCTGATGATCGAAACAGTCACTATGCACAGTATTAAGAATACGATCCAAAATCCCATGGTTCGCTGTTTATTGAGAAATGTTACATTATTCTTTCCGCTACCAGCTTTGGGGGATAACACAATAATTGGCAAATTTGCTCTTAGTGCAGAAATTCCCGTTGCCAGTTTTGATTTTGAAAAATGTTCATCCATTGACATCTCCAGGCTTAATCATGGCTTTTCAGAATGCCTCAAACTTCTTAGCGAGGTGATCATGCTTATCGAGGAGTAGCATAGCTGCTAACAGATTCGGTCAAAAACACAATAAGACCCGATAAATGGTGTCTTTTAGAAATTGAGGCGTCAGGCGAATTAGGTGACACAGGATAGTAATTTATATAAAGAATTACTATATTCTTTGGATGAACGCTCAATCATATATGCTGGAGTGTATTCATATAGCCATGGGTGAATTACTAAATACTGTTGAATTCAGTGAAGTGGAAGAATTGTGTTTTTGAGCGCTAAAGGGGAAGATTCGAATGCAGGTCTTTGGTGATTATAGTAGTGACTTCTGTGCAATACGCGTTAACACTGGTAGAAAAGTAGAGACCTCTGCATAACTGCGTAAATTGGTTGAAACCTTACATGGACGTATATGGACTCCTCCGTTTTGTGTGAGATTTTTTGATGAGGTTTTAGCTGAAGCACTTGCACTCGTATATCCGGCCTGTAATGGGATCTGTTTATTATATCCCTGACCTTGATGGAAATTCGCTGCTGGGGCCTCATCGCCCACTCGTGATCATAAGCCACTGTCCATGTATCAGGCTTCCCAGCTGCGGATGTACCCGCTTTACCATCACTCGAAATCACACTGCAAATCAAAGAAATCTATTACGTTTGTAGCATACCTCTATTTACCCTAATATTGGTGGCAAGCCAATACCGTATGCTAATGTTGTCTAGAGTTATCCATGGTGGCTTGACGCTGCACCCTCAATAGTGCTGAGCGACAAGTCGCTGTGGATAACTCGGGTCATAAGCGCAGTCGTTAGTAAGTACCGCCCAGATACGCCTTGCCGTTCGGTGTGCCATCGCCACCACCACTTTGTTGAGAGTCTTTCGTTGCAGCATTGCCTGTTGCCAACTGTTGAGCTTGTCGATACGTTTAGCATAGCTCAGGGCTGCACGAGCACCATGCACCAGCAGGCAACGCAGATAGATATCGCCGCGTTTGCTGATGCCCTGCAACTGGGTTTTGCCGCCGCTGGAATTTTGTCGCGGAACCAGCCCAAGCCAGGCTGCGAACTGGCTGGCGCTCTTAAAGTTCTGGATATCGCCAATCGATGCCACTACAGCCGTAGCAGTCAGCGGACCTACTCCTTCGATCTGCAGGATACGCTGACATTCCTTGCTGCTACGAAGATGCGATTCGATCTGCTTATCGAATACCTTGATCCGGCAAGTGAGATTGGTCAGCTCCTGAAAGAGTGAGGAAAACATTACATTGAGATCCCTGGGTATTTGGCTATCTTGTGAACTGATGATCTGTATCAGCCGTGTATTGAGCTGCTTGAAGCTCCGCGGAATAGTGATGCCGAACTCAGCCAATAGGCCACGAATCTGGTTGCCGAGTGCAACGCGTTGTTTGACGATGCCGGCACGTACGCGGTGTAACACAAGCACTGCTTGCTGTTCCTCACTTTTGATCGGTACAAAACGCATATTCGGACGTGTCACTGCCTCGCAAATTGCCTCCGCATCACGAGCATCATTCTTGTTGGTTTTGACATAAGGCTTGACAAACTGAGGTGGCATCAATCGTACTGTATGTCCCATATCCGATAGGCATCTGCCCCAATAATGGGCAGACGAGCAAGCTTCCATGCCGATCAGACATGGGGAAAGTTGTGTGAAGAATTCAATCATCTGTCTGCGAGAGAGCTTCTTCTTCAGGACAGTAAATCCTGACGGATTAGTGCCATGTATTTGAAAAACGTTTTTGGCAAGATCAATTCCTATTACAGCAACTTGTTTCATTTTGGTCTCCTCGGTTAGTTAAAGATACTACCGTACCCCTTCCTGGAGGGAGGAGTCCNNGCCATACATTCGGATTATAGTTGGAGAAGGTTCTCCTATCCCTGATGGAATTCGCTAAATAGCCCCTGATCATTGCAGCGCACTCGAAGTGCCAGGTCTCGTTAAGGTTAAGCTATTTACGGTCTTACCAGATTCGCCATCATGTCATGATTGCCCTAGCAATCTGTGAAAAATTGTCCCTATTTAAAATACCAGTCTGTTTTATCGATTGTTAATCAAATTAATTCCAATACCAGTTACACTGGTACGCAGTTGGCCTTAAAGGAAGTGCCTTTGGTCAGGAGTGCCCAAATAATACGCGCATTTTTGTTGGCCAAAGCGACTGCCACTACATTTTTATTGCGCCTGGTCAATATTTTTCCAAGCCAGTTGTCAGATATTTCCTTGTTATCGGCATACCGGATTACGGCGCGTGCACCATGAATTAACAAGGTACGCAAATAACTATCACCCCGTTTGCTGATACCGAGCAAGACTTGCTTACCTCCGCTTGAGTGTTGTCTGGGAACCAGACCTAGCCAAGCCGCTAATTGCCTGCCGTTCTTGAATTCTCGTGCGTTACCTCAGGTGGCTACGATGGCGCTTGCGGTAATGGGGCCAAGACCAGGGATTTTTGCCAGCTTCCGGCTGGCTTCGTTATCTTGGTGCCAGCGCTGAATTTGTATTTCCAGTTCATTGACTTGCTTATCTAGCTCTTTGAGATGATCGGTCAAGCGTGCTAATAATTGCCGCATGGTCTGTGTCAGCCCGTTTTCACCATCTTCTAGTATGTCCGGCATTCGCTCGGCGATAGTATAAATTCTCTATGTACCGACAGAATCGATTGTCGCTCAACGGTCTTTTGGGTGACAAAACGCATCGTCGGTCGGCCTACTGCTTCACAGATGGCTTGTGCATCTGCCACGTCATTTTTATTCGTTTTGACATATGGCTTGACAAATTGTGGTGCCATGAGCTTCACCCTGTGACCATAAAGCTCCAGTTTCCTAACCCAACGATGTGCACTACCACAGGCCTCCATGCCGATCAAACAAGGTTCGAGGTTAGCAAAGAATTTGCCATCTCACTTTGGCGCAACTGCTTGCGCAGCACAGCCTTGCCCTGCACATCCATACCGTGAATCTGAAACACTTCTTTTGCTAAATCAATGCCTATCGTTGTAATCTTCATGTCGGACGCTCCTCTCTTGATTAGTGGGCATTATTGCACCATTACTTTGGCACTTCGATGCCGTTTAGGGTAGTGGGCGTCCATATAAGGTCTCTGGTTGTGATTAATGAGAGAGGTATGCAAATGACAGTCGTTACACGTCATTTTGGTGGAAAGTGAAGTTTTTTCGCTTTTTTAGAAGAGTTTTTCCACTTATGCAACATATGGACGGATTGACCCCTTAATGGTTGATGCAAGAAGACTTTGTTGGCAACTTTTTTCAGATTCACGCAGATACTTTTCGGTATGACTTGGGTGTTGACTTTTACCGTACCGAAGTAGCTGTCGTGTCCCATTCTGAATAATTGTTTGATGGTGTCGAAACACTGTTTGACAATGTAGCGTTTCTTGCTGATTCATTGATTCGCCAGTTTCTGGCGTGTCGAAAGTGGTTTGTTCTTATACCTTATTGTGCGTTCACCAGGTAACTGCGGTAGCCAAACTGCGACTTCTTGCCTTTCTTTAGCCAGGTCCGTATCCGGATCCGCACTCTGCTCTTCAATACAACTCATTCCCGGTTGACTGCCATCTTCAAACTGAACGGCATTCCCTTCGGCATCCACGCTCTAGCGTGATGGTCTTTTTAGGGCGTGCCGCTGATTCAATCAGCGTGGTATCAATCACTGCCTCCGCTGGGCCCTTGATCATCAATCCGTGTGATTGAAGCTGTCCATTGATAGAGACCAGCAGATCATCTAGCCGGCCGTTGATTACCAGCCGGTTTCGGAACCGGCATAAAGTGATTTCGTCCGGTATCGCGTCCGGCAAGGACAACCCATAAAATTGTAGAAAATCAATCCGTATATTTAGCGCTTACTCCAAGCCCGCATCCTACAAACTATGCCACTGCCCCAGCAGGATTGCTTTGAACATCATCAGCGCATTAATCTTCATCAGAACATTATCTCGTTTCAATCGTTGTGCCAATTCCAATGTTCCAAAACTCATCTGCATCTCTTGCTACAACTCTCTTTTAGCTGCCACTATTTTAATGGGTTATTGCATTGACAGGCGAGGTCGTGCAGGAGTTTAAGTATGGAATTTGTTCTTTTGCGTTGGACCAGTAGCATTAGTTATACATTTTTTTAACCTTTTTACCTGAATTAAAGTACGAATGCGTTTTTTGGGCAGAGATTGTCTTTCTAGCATATAGTTATTTATTTTGTCTCGTAGGGTCATCGTGTCGGTATCGCTAGCTTAGGTTCTGTTTTATTAAGACGGCAATTTTTTGACTTGCTGCTTAATTTCTAGGGAAAGTTCAAAAACAAAGTAAATCACAATATAGCTAAAAAATTTCTTGACCGATTATTAGGAGTCTGTATAATTCCGTTTCTCGTTACTTAGCAGTATCGAAGCAGAAAGTAACGAATGCTCTTTAAAAAAACAATCGATAGGTGTGAACACTTAGTAATAGTGAAAGCAAAATAGTATTTGAAAGTTTAAGTTCAAATATTTATGTAAATATGAATCACAAGAGTTAAAGCAGGAATTAAACTTAAGAGTTTGATCCTGGCTCAGATTGAACGCTGGCGGCATGCTTTACACATGCAAGTCGAACGGCAGCACGAGTGCTTGCACTTGGTGGCGAGTGGCGAACGGGTGAGTAATACATCGGAACGTATCTTAGAGAGGGGGATAACGCATCGAAAGATGTGCTAATACCGCATAATCTCTGCGGAGAAAAGTAGGGGATCGTAAGACCTTGCGCTTTTAGAGCGGCCGATGTCTGATTAGCTAGTTGGTGAGGTAAAGGCTCACCAAGGCAACGATCAGTAGTTGGTCTGAGAGGATGGCCAACCACACTGGGACTGAGACACGGCCCAGACTCCTACGGGAGGCAGCAGTGGGGAATTTTGGACAATGGGGGAAACCCTGATCCAGCAATGCCGCGTGAGTGAAGAAGGCCTTCGGGTTGTAAAGCTCTTTCAGTTGAGAAGAAAAGGTTATGACTAATAATCATAATTAATGACGGTATCAACAGAAGAAGCACCGGCTAACTACGTGCCAGCAGCCGCGGTAATACGTAGGGTGCAAGCGTTAATCGGAATTACTGGGCGTAAAGGGTGCGCAGGCGGTTATGTAAGTCAGATGTGAAATCCCCGGGCTTAACCTGGGAATTGCGTTTGAAACTACATGACTAGAGTGTAGCAGAGGGAAGTGGAATTCCATGTGTAGCAGTGAAATGCGTAGAGATATGGAGGAACATCGATGGCGAAGGCAACTTCCTGGGTTAACACTGACGCTCATGCACGAAAGCGTGGGGAGCAAACAGGATTAGATACCCTGGTAGTCCACGCCCTAAACTATGTCAACTAGTTGTCGGATCTTAACTGATTTGGTAACGTAGCTAACGCGTGAAGTTGACCGCCTGGGGAGTACGGTCGCAAGATTAAAACTCAAAGGAATTGACGGGGACCCGCACAAGCGGTGGATTATGTGGATTAATTCGATGCAACGCGAAAAACCTTACCTACCCTTGACATGTCAGAAAGATTTTAGAAATAAATTCGTGCCCGAAAGGGAATTTGAACACAGGTGCTGCATGGCTGTCGTCAGCTCGTGTCGTGAGATGTTGGGTTAAGTCCCGCAACGAGCGCAACCCTTGTCATTAGTTGCCAGCATTTAGTTGGGCACTTTAATGAGACTGCCGGTGATAAACCGGAGGAAGGTGGGGATGACGTCAAGTCCTCATGGCCCTTATGGGTAGGGCTTCACACGTAATACAATGGCGCGTACAGAGGGTTGCCAACTTGCAAAAGGGAGCTAATCTCAGAAAGCGCGTCGTAGTCCGGATCGGAGTCTGCAACTCGACTCCGTGAAGTCGGAATCGCTAGTAATCGCGGATCAGCATGCCGCGGTGAATACGTTCCCGGGTCTTGTACACACCGCCCGTCACACCATGGGAGTGGGTTTCACCAGAAGCAGGTAGTCTAACCGAAAGGAGGGCGCTTGCCACGGTGGTATTCATGACTGGGGTGAAGTCGTAACAAGGTAGCCGTAGGGGAACCTGTGGCTGGATCACCTCCTTTCTAGTTATAGCTATTTTAAGTGTTCACAGCCTATCGATTGTTTGTATAGTAATCAAAATAATCAGGCGATTAGTAACAAGAGAATTAATATTGAGTGCGCAAAGACTTAATAAAAGGGTCTGTAGCTCAGTTGGTTAGAGCACACGCTTGATAAGCGTGGGGTCGATGGTTCAAGTCCATCCAGACCCACCATATATTGGGGGTGTAGCTCAGCTGGGAGAGCACCTGCTTTGCAAGCAGGGGGTCATCGGTTCGATCCCGTTCACCTCCACCAATTTTTTATTTAAAAAATATTAATGATTATTTTTGTATTACGATGCCTCGTTGATGATGACGAAGTATAGAACGACAGGTTTTTTGTTCTTTAAAAATAGAGAAAGAAAAGTAGATTCATTGAAGTGATACTTCAGTGAAAAAAGCGGATGATTGTATTAATAAATGTAATATTTGTAGTAATTGAGCTTAACTTTTAAATAAGTTTTTGTAAGTTATTAAAGTTATAGGATCAAGTGAATAAGTGCATGTGATGGATGCCTTGGCGATTACAGGCGATGAAGGACGCGGAAGTCTGCGAAAAGCTTCGGGGAGCTGACAAACGAGCATTGATCCGAAGGTATCCGAATGGGGAAACCCGATCCGAAAAGGATCAACATTGATTGAATATATAGATCAAATGTGGCGAACCTGGAGAACTGAAACATCTAAGTAACCAGAGGAAAAGAAATCAACCGAGATTCCCAAAGTAGTGGCGAGCGAAATGGGATGAGCCATCAATATTTAACATTCAAATTAATCAAATTTTCTGGAAAGTTAAACCATAGTGGGTGATAGTCCCGTAGGTAAAAATTTGAGTGTGGAACTAAGATTGAGATAAGTAGAGCGGGACACGTGAAATCCTGTTTGAAGATGGGGGGACCATCCTCCAAGGCTAAATACTCGTAATCGACCGATAGTGAACCAGTACCGTGAGGGAAAGGTAAAAAGAACCCCGGAAGGGGAGTGAAATAGATCCTGAAATCGCATGCATACAAACAGTGGGAGCTTAATAGTTTACTATTGAGTGACTGCGTACCTTTTGTATAATGGGTCAGCGACTTACATTCAGTAGCAAGCTTAACCGAATAGGGTAGGCGTAGCGAAAGCAAGTCTTAATAGGGCGCTAGTTACTGGGTGTAGACCCGAAACCAGATGAGCTACTCATGGTCAGGATGAAGCAAAGGTAACACTTTGTGGAGGTCCGAACCCACTAATGTTGAAAAATTAGGGGATGAACTGTGAGTAGGGGTGAAAGGCTAAACAAATCTGGAAATAGCTGGTTCTCTCCGAAAACTATTTAGGTAGTGCCTTACGTATCACCTTTGGGGGTAGAGCACTGTTATGGCTAGGGGGTCATTGAGACTTACCAAACCATTGCAAACTCCGAATACCAAAGAGTGCGAGCGTGGGAGTCAGACATCGGGTGCTAACGTCCGGTGTCAAAAGGGAAACAACCCAGATCCTCAGCTAAGGTCCCAAAGATACAATTGAGTGGGAAACGAAGTGGGAAGGCATAAACAGTCAGGAGGTTGGCTTAGAAGCAGCCATCCTTTAAAGAAAGCGTAATAGCTCACTGATCGAGTCGTTCTGCGCGGAAGATGTAACGGGGCTAAATTGTACACCGAAGCAAGGAATTTGCATTTTAATGCAAATGGTAGGAGAGCGTTCCGTAAGCCTGTGAAGATGATTCGTAAGAATTGTTGGAGGTATCGGAAGTGCGAATGCTGACATGAGTAGCGATAAAGAAAGTGAAAAACTTTCTCGCCGAAAACCCGAGGTTTCCTGTGCAACGTTAATCGGCGCAGGGTTAGTCGGATCCTAAGATGAGGCAGAAATGCGTAATCGATGGGAAACTGGTTAAAATTCCAGTACCTTTATTCAATGCGATGTGGGGACGAAGAAGGTTAGCTTGGCCAGGTGTTGGATGTCCTGGTTTAAGTATGTAGGTGTGTTGTTATGGAAAATCCGAACAATGAAACCGAGATATGATGACGTAACGCTCTTAGGAGCGCCAAGTAAGTAATACCAAGCTTCCAGGAAAAGCCACTAAGCTTCAGTTGAATAGAGACCGTACCGCAAACCAACACAGGTGGGTAGGATGAAAATTCTAAGGCGCTTGAGAGAACTCAGGAGAAGGAACTCGGCAAAATTACACCGTAACTTCGGAATAAGGTGTGCCTTTTGTATGTGTAGTGCTTCGCGCATGAAGCAGAAAAAGGTTGCAAAAAATAGGTGGCTGCGACTGTTTAATAAAAACATAGCACTCTGCAAACACGCAAGTGGACGTATAGAGTGTGACGCCTGCCCGGTGCCGGAAGGTTAAATGATGGGGTGCAAGCTCTTGATTGAAGCCCCGGTAAACGGCGGCCGTAACTATAACGGTCCTAAGGTAGCGAAATTCCTTGTCGGGTAAGTTCCGACCTGCACGAATGGCGTAACGATGGCCACGCTGTCTCCTCCTGGGACTCAGCGAATTTGAAATGTTTGTGAAGATGCAATCTTCCCGCGGCTAGACGGAAAGACCCCGTGCACCTTTACTGTAGCTTTACATTGGATTTTGATAGCATCTGTGTAGAATAGGTGGGAGACATTGAAGTGAGTTCGCTAGAACTCATGGAGTCATCGTTGAAATACCACCCTGATGTTGTTGGGATTCTAACCTAAATCCATTATCTGGATTGGGGACCGTGTATGGTAGGCAGTTTGACTGGGGCGGTCTCCTCCCAAATTGTAACGGAGGAGTACGAAGGTACGCTAGGTACGGTCGGAAATCGTGCTGATAGTGCAATGGCATAAGCGTGCTTAACTGCGAGACTGACAAGTCGAGCAGATGCGAAAGCAGGTCATAGTGATCCGGTGGTTCTGTATGGAAGGGCCATCGCTCAACGGATAAAAGGTACGCCGGGGATAACAGGCTGATTCCTCCCAAGAGTTCATATCGACGGGGGAGTTTGGCACCTCGATGTCGGCTCATCACATCCTGGGGCTGTAGCCGGTCCCAAGGGTATGGCTGTTCGCCATTTAAAGTGGTACGTGAGCTGGGTTTAAAACGTCGTGAGACAGTTTGGTCCCTATCTGCCGTGGGCGTTGGAAGTTTGAATGGGGCTGCTTCTAGTACGAGAGGACCGAAGTGGACGCACCTCTGGTGTACCGGTTATAACGCCAGTTGTATTGCCGGGTAGCTAAGTGCGGAAAAGATAACCGCTGAAAGCATCTAAGCGGGAAACTTGCCATAAGATAAGACTTCCCAAGGATTTAATCCTTCTAAAGGTTCGTTGAAGACTACAACGTTAATAGGTCGAGTGTGTAAGCATAGTAATATGTTCAGCTTATCGATACTAATTGACCGTGTGGCTTGATCCTATAACTTTAATTACTTAATCATATTTTAAAATATACCTAACATATATATAGTTAATATTATTTACCGATCATACTTGGTAGTCATAGCGCTTTGGAACCACGTCTTCCCATATCGAACAGAATTGTGAAACGAAGCTGCGCCAATGATAGTGTGCATTCGCATGTGAAAGTAGGTTGCTGCCAAGTTCTTTTTTAATTGTTACTAGTAGTGATAAGTTTTTATACTAATCTTATCTAAGCAGAGTAAAAGTAATATTTCTTTAGTTTTCCTGTATACTTTAGTTCTGGTATCTCCTGTGCGATTTATATCACTTGTAATTTTCCTGCACTCTAAATATCTTGAAATTTAGCTATATCTAGCTTAACTTAAACCGATGATATTGGTCAGCCAGTAAGCGTGAGTAGTGCTAATACGTAGCGGAATGATCGAGAGCTTTTTTGGAATGTGAACTGATCAGCAATTCTAGATTGGAGAACTAAAACTGGGACCTGAACAAACAATTCTCTTTTCACAACCTGAAAACTTCCCAGAACTTGCACCTATTTATGTAGGCTCTAGATTAGCAGAAGTAATATGTTAGTCTAGAAAGATGTTAAGAAATAGTAAATTAAGTGACTATTCAGTTAAAAAAATAATTCAATGCTTTTGCATTGATATACCTGCCAGCAAAGCGGCACTGCTGTTGGGCAAAAATCGTAACACGATTAATCGTTGGTATGGCATATTCAGGCAAGCAATATATGGCCATCAGACAGCGCTAAAAGACAAGTTGTTAGGTAGAGTGGAAGTTGATGAAAGCTATTTTGGTGCGAAACGTCACCGTGGTTATCATGGCAAACTCAAACGCGGTCGCGGCACGGGATATAGGGATAAACCTTCAAGCGAACGATTTTGACCACACTTTTGAATGAATCTAGTGTTTCTCATCAAGCAATCAAATTCAACCCCCAAAATTATCGAAATTTTTTCGACAGAAATTTAAATAAAAAGGCTGCTTATTTAAAGCAGCCTTTGATAAAACTAAATACGGTAGCGGTAAATTTATGATGCGCTATTGAAAGAATTGCTACTTCCTAATGCTCGTTCGAGTTTTGTGCGCATTGATGCTGTGATATTGCGTCTGCCATTCAAAACATGAGATAAATTGGCTGAGTCAACGCAGGATTCTTTGGCAATTTTCCTCGTACTCTGCTGATTGCACATGTCCTTAATCATCCTCAATAAAATTTGATTCTTCTGATCAGCCTGATATTTCTGAGCCTCTGAATCTTGAGCAGCTCGCATCAGTTTCAACCAGATCTCAACCCGAGGATTACGCTTACCCGACAATATATCGGAAACGTCGCCCACGGATAAACCAGCTTGCCGAGCAAGTTTTGCCAGGCCAAAGGATCGGCAGAGATTTAAAGTCGTGCCTCGTATTCGCTCCTTCAGTTCTGGTGAAACTCCGTATTCAATTTGCGCTTCTGGATTCTCCCCTAAATACAATTGCTCTTCCCATCGATTTGCTTCTTTGCCGATATACTTAATTGCTTCCACTTGGATATGCCGCCTTTGCACAATTCCTCGATCTAAATAATCTGCATTGTGGAATTTATCCTCAGGATGTAAGTGATACTGCGCTAAACATTGTGCATACGTTTTGAGTTGTTCCTTTGAAATGGACTTTCCCGTGTTTCTATCAAAGCAATTATCTAATGCAATTGCTGAATCTTTGCAAAATAGCGCTATCACCTTCGATAAATATTTTAATTTGATGTTTTCTTCATAATCATCTATACAACTCGCATGTTTTATTTTTGATGCCTGAAACATCAATAAAAAATTAAAAGGCTTGACTTGCTTGCTGTAGGATTTACCCTGATTATAGGTCTTGAACCAACGCAGTAAATGAGGACTTGTTGCCGAATAACGACTAACCGCTGGTAAACTCAATGCAGGATGATAGATTAAATCAACCTGGTCAGGATTACCATCTCAGGTGTACTGCGTGGCCAAAGGAAAAGACCACAAACAATACGAATATGGCAGCAAGGCATCGATAGCAAGCACCGCGCAAGGCAATCTGATCGTCGGTGTAGTCAGTCACGAACAAAACCGGCATGACAATCATACGCTGCCGGAAATACTGCGTCATGTTGAGGCATCTCGCGGCAAAGCCGTCAAACAAGCAGTATGTGATCGCGGCTATCGCGGCAAGCGAGAAGTTAATGGCACGAGTATTATTTTGCCGGGGAAAGCACTCAAACAAGATACTCGTTATCAAAGGGACAAGAAACGAAAGCAATGCAGAAGACGTGCAGCGATTGAACCCATCATTGGTCATTTGAAATCGGATTTTAGGTTGATCAGAAATTATTTAAAAGGTGCTATCGGAGATCGTATCAATCTATTGATGGCTGCTTGCGCATGGAATCTGAGACAATGGCTGCTGGCCATTCTTTGGCTGTTCTTCTCATGGCGAAAAACGCAAATTACCCCAATTTGTTAATGAAAACTTCAACCAGCGAAAGTTGTTTTCTACATGTAGCAAGGAAATCTGATCCACCCCAAAAAATAGCAATCGTCGAGGCTTTTTTCAGGGGCGACTAGTCTAGAGCCTTATGTATTGTCAATTCTTTCCAGTAGATTGATGTCAGCTGAGCGGAGTGGTTAGTCTGTAAGGTGTTTTAAATACCGTGGATTTTCTAAAAGTCTTTGAGAATTTGATCTACAGCTTTTTGTGCTAAGCCAACCGATCCATTCCATGAAGTTACATCTGGATAAACCTGAGCTGTTGTTGCCATATACAGTTTTCCTGGTATAAGTACTGTTGGTGGTTTGCGTTTTTGATAACCTACAGTATATAAAGGCTCCACAAAAGGCGCTCGGAACAAGAAGCGATCAACAATATCTCCATCTTGAAGATCTGGGAATAGTCTTTTCAACCCAATAATATAGCTATCAAGAATCTCATTCTCCGATTTATTAAACAGTGCGTCGGTACGGTGTATATAATTCATCAAATAAATCAAATGCATTCCGGCTGTATCTGATTTCTCTAGAAGAGTTGTACTTTCTACTACACCTTGGAATGGTATGTTTTCGTCAATTGCAGCTACCCAATAGTGTTTAGTGAAACCGCGGCGAAGCATAATAACAGCATTAACTACCCCTTGCATGTCAATAGTATCGTCAATTCTCGGACATTTTTCGGCTAATCGACTGCCACTTATTGCTTTGTTAAAAAAAGAGATTGGTGTTGCGATAACTACACGATCAAATAATTCTGTTTCAGAATGAGGAGTTAACACGGAAAGTTGACCTTCGGCATTCAAGTCTATTTTTTCAATCGAAGCTTGAAGTTTAATTATACCTCCTTGTCTCTTGATCGATTCAGACAGAGTTTCTACAATGCGTCGATAGCCGCCGTGAATATAGCCTTTGCATTCTTTTTTATTACCACCCTTCTCGCGGTTGAACCGCGTCCAGAACCAAAGCGCTGGAACTTCATGATATTGATTACCAAATTTGGCTTGCAGCATAGGCTTCCAGAATGTTTCGAATGCTCTTTTTCCTGAAAGGCGACTAAGCCACTCAACACATGTTATTTCATCTAATCCGTTCGGTGAGCAAATGCTTCCCCATAAGCCAGTTAAGCCAACTCTAAATCTATCTATAAATGGTAATGGGCGGAAACGTAACAATTCAAGTGGAGTATTAAGGCCATATAATTCTCCTTTGTGCATAAAACCAAAGCTAGTATCCTTCCAATAAACTTTATTTTCTAAATCGATCTCTCGTAGAAGACCTAGAAGATGTTTATCACTAGGCAGCATACAATGGTAAAACTTTTCAAGAGAAACATTGCGATATTGAAAAAAAGTCCCTAGTCCACCTAGCTGATCAGATGCTTCATATAGAGTGACAGGTGAACCTGATTTTGAAAGCCAATAAGCAATTGCTAAGCCGCTAATTCCTCCTCCGATGATTGCAGTACTGGAGTTTTTCATATCTTTGGAAATTTTAGCGCTATTAGTATCCTTAGTCATTCTATGCTCCGCTTCGTTTTGGAGTTGCCCGCCAGGAAATTGGTAGATAACCACGTGTTAATGTGACAACATAACGCCACATAGTACGTAGAATGCGCATTTTACTCGCCCCTTCTTTTAGGTCATATCGCAAAATTAAGGGGATTTCTGAGGCGCGGGCACTAAGGGAACGTAGATTAAGTAACAATTCAAACATGCAAGAAAAGCCATTTTCACGGATAAAATAATCACCAAAAGTTTGAATCAAATGACGCAGTGTTTCTGCTTTATAAGCGCGAAACCCGCACGTATAATCTCTTACACCTTGATATCCGACAAGTATGCGAATACCAGCGCTAGCGACATGACTGAGAAAAACGCGAAATGGTGGTACTCCTATTTCTTGAGCACCAGGTTGAAATCTGGATGCAATGACCACATCGAAGCCCTCTCCAAGCCGCTCAACCATACTTTTAATTAACATTGGATCCTGAGAGTTGTCAGCATCCAACGTTACAACGACATCGCTATCCTGTGCAGCAGCTTTCAGTCCAGTTCTCATGGCCGCTCCCAATCCCATGTTTTGTGGGTGTTGTATTAACTTTGCAGGCATTCGAGCTGCTGCTTCATTGACAATTTTTGCAGTGCGGTCATGTGATCCATCGTCTACGACAAGAATTTGATAGTTTGCCCACCCGCTCATTGCATTTTGAATTCGATCAAGCAATCCCGGAAGATCCTTTTCCTCATTATATGCAGGCATCATTACAGTAATTTTTTTATCTAACATTTCTTCTCCTGGTTTTAGGTAAGCGATATCTCATGAGGGATTACTTGGGGTTACTTGAGTCAAGTTTTGTCGATTGTTAACGATTGCGGCATGTTCACCAACTGTTTTCACATCAAAAAGATGAGTCAAGTTATCTAAACAGTGTTGAACAATATCGATTTTCTCTTTACTCGACATTTGCATGGAAGGAAAAAATTTTAATCGAGGCACATCCTCACCACCTAGAAAATCCAATGGGTGGAGCAGAATAGAAGGCTCTATTCCGAATATTTTGCAACTCCATAGGGCTGTATAAAAATAAGCTTTTGCTAATACAGGAGAAAATCCAGCAAGAAACATGACATAACTTAGGTGAATGGGTACTCGGAATATAGGAAAAGTTGTCACTGGCATTTCTAATAGGGTTGTTTGATCGAAAGACCAAAGATAAGGTTTTAACGGTCTCAATCCATCCTTCCAGCTACCAAATAATCGGTTCAATTTTTCGCGCTGTTCCGCACCAAAGTTTCCTGTAGCGAGATAATAGGCTCGCGCGAGTGGACCAATAAAGCTAGGTAACGAACTAGCATCGTAAACATAACCACGACGACGTAATACGCGCAGTAGCGCAAAAGATTGACTATAGCCAGGCCCACGAAATCCCGTTGGCTTATGTCCGGTTGCAGCTTGAATATAGCGCTCAGCTTCAGCCAACTCGTGTTCGAGCTCTGCCTCGGAAAATAAATGTAGCCAGGGTTCATGCTTGAGTGAATGATTGCCTATTTCATGCCCAGCGTTTGACAATTGTGAAAGCGCATGACGATTGTACTCAAGCGCGGCATCCTGGCCTACGACAAAGAAGGTGATTCTTAAATTCCGCGCCGCTAAATTATCCAGTATTCTAGGGATAACTAAATTTAAGTAAGATGGATAAGTTTCCCATTCTGGGTTTTCATGCGTCTTCAGATACGCCCATTCGTTATCCAAATCAAGTGACAGGTTTGCAATAGGCTTATTATTACTGCGAATGGATGAAGTCTGAGTCATGATTAACTATTTTTATGAGTTGCAAAGTAACTGCTGATAGCAGATGAGATTCGCTCTCCAGCATCGCCTTTTCCAAAAGGATTTTTTGTTTTTACCACTGTATCAAACCACGATTGATCATCTATGGCTGCTTCAAGCATTTCTCCAAGACGCTCACCCGAATGACCAACAAGTCTTCCAACACCGCAGGCTAATACTTCCGGGCGTTCAGTAGTATCACGTAATACTAGCAAAGGTTTGCCTAATGAGGGTGCTTCTTCTTGCACGCCTCCAGAATCAGAAGCAATTAACCAAGCATTCGAGAGCAAGTGTAAAAAATCCACATACTCTAAAGGATCGAGACAATGGATTCTTTCAATATTTGCAAACTCAGAATTTACAACCGCACGTACGGATGGATTAGGATGTACTGGAAAAACCAGTTCGATATCTTGGTGTCGCTCTGTAAATTTTCTTAATGCTTTTAGATGCGAAGACATTACTTGCCCAAAATTTTCTCTGCGATGTGTGGTTAATACTAACAATCGCTTACCTTTAGTACTTTCAAGAAAGTTAGTGAGCGTTTCGGAGCATCGTGAATTTTTCAGAATATGATGAAGCGCATCAACGACAGGGTTTCCTGTCAGAACTATGGATTCTTTTTTGATCCCTTCAGAGAGTAATATTTTTATATTTTCTTCCGTTGCCGCAAAATGTAAATCTGCCAGTTGACTGATCAAACGACGATTCATTTC
Organism: Nitrosomonas sp. PY1; assembly: GCF_022836435.1. Lineage (NCBI taxonomy): Bacteria > Pseudomonadati > Pseudomonadota > Betaproteobacteria > Nitrosomonadales > Nitrosomonadaceae > Nitrosomonas > Nitrosomonas sp. PY1. The sequence goes on from NZ_BQXC01000001.1 coordinate 402,723, forward strand.
TTCTGGAAATGGACTATACCGATCACCAGTTCGCAATCCTGCTTCAACATGTGCTACGGGTATGCGTGCATAAAAACCCGCCAAGGCACCCGCAGTAGCGGTTGTTGTATCACCTTGAACAATAATCAAATCAGGTTTTTCCTTTAAGAATATTGGCTCAATTGCTTCAACAACCCGCGAGAGAACCGCATTAGGTGTTTGACCAGGTGTCATCACAGCAAGATCGTGATCTACATTAATTTTTAGATCACGAATAAAAGGACGCAGTAAATCCGTATGCTGCGAAGATGAAACAACAACGCTGCGCCAAATGTCGCTATGTTTTTCTAACGCCCAAATGACGGGGGCTAGTTTAATGATCTCGGGTCGTGTTCCGAATAACGTAAGAATCGTTTTTTTATTTGCATGCGTCGACGCTGGATTTCTAGCCTCTACCATTACTAGCTCCTGTTTTGTGTAGATTAAGTTAGTTACTTTCTATTTTTTGAGTTTCTCGACGGAATTCACTCAATCTTAACCAATAAAACGCACCAATAATCATGTATGGGATATTTACACAGCATGTATATACCACTGAAGCTGCAAAAGGAATTTGCATTTCGTTAATAGCGATTGAAAGACCAAGCGTAAATGCTAATTGAGTAGTTCCAAGTTGTGCAGGAGAAGAAGGCAAAGTAAGACCGATAACCATTAGTATCCATACTGCAATTGCCATAGCGACTGTGGCTGTATATCCAACAGCATAAGCGCATAGCCAAATGGCAAAAATTATGCAACTCCATTGTAAAATGGATAGAAAAAATACTTTAATAACTAACGATGGATTACCTAACGTAGAGAAGCCCACTAGACTGCGCTTGAGTTGACTCCTTATCATTACCGATAGTTTTTCTGGAAAATAACGAATAACCATCAATCTGATACTTCTTCTGGTTTTAGATGGAACCAATAAAGAAACAATCGCTATGAGTCCTGCTATAATCATAAATATTGCAACGAAGCCAGCAGCAGCAACATAGTCAGGCAATTTTTCACTGGTAATTAAGAGAACTCCAAATAAAACAATGACTACCATAAAGTCAAAAATTCTTTCAACCCCTACAGATGCAAGAACAGCACTTGCAGCAATGCGTGAGTTTCTTCCTATTAGTGCCGATCTAAGAACTTCACCGGAATGTACAATGATAAGATTAGCCGCTGTTCCAATATAGACTGCAGAGTGTAATGCTGAAAAATTGACATGCGTTACAGGATTTAAAATTACTGACCAACGCAATGATTTTATGAGCATAAATAATAATCCAGCTACAATAACCATTACAGCAGGAAAAGGTTTGATAGTGTACAGATTCTCAAGAACAGTATAAACATCTATGTTACGTAAAGAAAGAAATAAAAAAACAACACCTATACAAAGCCCCAGTAATGTCCACTTAAATTGAGTGTTTATTTTCGATAGCATTTTTTATTTTTATAATAGTTAGATCATATAGAGAGAGAAATAGCTTTTTTTGATGTTTCGACTTAGAGTAGTGCCAATAAGCGCTAATGTTAAATGAAAGCACTAATTTTTTAAGGTAAGAATACAGCGCAAATCATAGCTCATTTTTATTACACACTAGATGTGTGAAACTTGAAGTGATAAATACTACATACACCGATTCTTAGATAGTATAGTTATGAGATTTTAACCAAAGAATACGCATCTATATGGGCATGGTGAAGAAAGAAGCGTATTTTTAATGCATCTTTACAGCAATATCGCGCCATCTTTTTCAGGTGCAAGTAGGTATTTTCGATCAGGTGTCCAACCTACACAAACTACTATTATCTTCCATAATAATTTTAAGCGAGATACTATATGCAGCATGGCGGTACCTATACGAATAATCCGAAACTACATTAATATACTGATCGATAAACTTCCTTTTTGACAACACACATCACTAAACGAGTTTGATATGGTGATAGGTGATAGTTAGGTCTGTTTATTTCGTCTCAATATAATATAAGGAGATCCCATGTGCAACCTTATATTGGAATAACGTGATATATTGTGCTATTTCGAATGCCTGATTTTATTAAGTCAGGCTACACAGTTGAATCCCCAGTTTTTTACTATACCTTCATAATGACCGAACATCGTGATAATGCGCATCCTGAGCCTGGTTATCGGCTTGCTGCAAAGGGGCGGTACGAGACTGAGGATGAGCGACTTGATCTACTCGAACAGCTCTTTGATCCAACCTCACGTCAGCGTCGCGGCCTAGTTCAGCCAGGCTGGCGTTGTCTCGAAGTTGGTGCCGGCCGTGGTTCGATGGCCGTTTGGCTTGCTCAACAGGTGGGGCCAACTGGACAAGTTGTAGCGACCGATATTGATCTTCGTTATCTGAATAGACTGAATCTTCCGAACCTTCAAGTAATTCACCACAATATTCTCGAAGATCCATTGGATGTCCTTGATCCAGGATCCTTCGATCTTGTTTGCTCTCGCCTCATGCTCTTTTGGCTTGCTGGTAAGCAGGAAAAGGCTCTACAACGCATGGTACAGTGCTTGCGACCCGGTGGGTGGCTTGTTGATGAAGACGGTGACTGGGGTACCGTCATACCCGTAGATTCCTCGCATCCTCATTCTGCGGGCTATAATAAAGCTTGGCACGATGGCGGTTGGTGGGTATCGCGTGGCTACGATCCCGAGTTTGGGCGTAAGCTTCCGGTGTTGTTCGAACGATGTGGTTTGAAAAACATTCAGCACGAAGCTAGAACGGAGGCTGTTCGCGGCGATACTCCGTGGGCGAAGTGGTGGGGCGAAAGTCTTGAAGGCATTCGAGCCTCTGAGCGTATTGATGGTAGCCTTACGCCAGCACGTGAAGAAGAGTATAAAGCGCTAATAACCCCCTTAAGCGATCCAACATTTTGGTTTCTAAGCGCCTTGCTGCATGGCTGCCTCGGTCAACGCTTAGAATAATAAGTCGGAGTCGTTTAGGGCAAGTGCGGTCAACTAGCGAGCGTGCTAGCTGATAATATATAGATCGCGGATTGATTGCTAATTAGTCGTCCCTGAAGAAAGTACAACTATTTGATAATGAGAAGAAATACAGAGATGTGCGTGATCCGATCGACCAGAAATGCTAGAATTGCAGCTAAATTCTGGTCGAAATGGTGATTACAGATGCTCACACTCAGTAGAACTTTGCACCAACTCAGTTTGTTTGAGACTGACCTGTTATTGCAGCTTGATCGTTCTGATCCATTGCTACAGCTTGCATTGGAAATACCTTGGTTTGAGTTTGACGAAGCATTTTCAATACACTACAGCGAAGGATTAGGCGCACCCAGTAAACCGATTCGGCTGATGGTTGGATTGTTGATACTCAAGCAGTTAGAGAACTTGAGCGATGAAGCAGTAGTATTGCAGTGGAAACGCAATCCGTATTACCAGGCTTTTTGCGGGATGAAAGAGTTTCAGCGAAGATTGCCCTGCCACAGCACGGAGTTGGTGCATTTTCGTAAGCGCATTGGCGCTGAAGGTGTTGAGCGTATTTTCCAGATGAGCGTTGGTTTGCATGGAGAAGCTGCGCTGGAAGACACGGTTCACATTGACACGACAGTGCAAGAAAAGAACATCGCCTATCCGACAGATAGCAAGCTGGCAATTAGAATCATCAACCGACTAAACAAGATAGCCCAAGCGCATGGTGTTCAACAGCGGCGTACTTTCGTCAAAGAAGTAAAATCATTGCGTCTGGCTATTCGGCATTTCCGTCACGTCACCAAAAGAGCAAAGGCCAAGCGAGCGCTAAAGCGGCTTAGAACGATTGCGGGCATCTTAATACGGGAACTGCGCCGAGAATTGCCGCAATACTGTTTATTTGAGTGCTACCAACAAGATTTTCTGATGTATGAGCGCATTTTAAGGCAGCAATCTAAAGACACAAACAAGATCTATTCATTGCACGAGCCGCAGGTGTACTGCGTGGCCAAAGGAAAAGACCACAAACAATACGAATATGGCAGCAAGGCATCGATAGCAAGCACCGCGCAAGGCAATCTGATCGTCGGTGTAGTCAGTCACGAACAAAACCGGCATGACAATCATACGCTGCCGGAAATACTGCGTCATGTTGAGGCATCTCGCGGCAAAGCCGTCAAACAAGCAGTATGTGATCGCGGCTATCGCGGCAAGCGAGAAGTTAATGGCACGAGTATTATTTTGCCGGGGAAAGCACTCAAACAAGATACTCGTTATCAAAGGGACAAGAAACGAAAGCAATGCAGAAGACGTGCAGCGATTGAACCCATCATTGGTCATTTGAAATCGGATTTTAGGTTGATCAGAAATTATTTAAAAGGTGCTATCGGAGATCGTATCAATCTATTGATGGCTGCTTGCGCATGGAATCTGAGACAATGGCTGCTGGCCATTCTTTGGCTGTTCTTCTCATGGCGAAAAACGCAAATTACCCCAATTTGTTAATGAAAACTTCAACCAGCGAAAGTTGTTTTCTACATGCAGCAAGGAAATCTGATCCACCCCAAAAAAATAGCAATCGTCGAGGCTTTTTTCAGGGGCGACTAATTAAGCTGAACTCTTTAAATGATTATTTTGGTTGCTTCCTTTGAACGAACACATTATGTTCCGTTTAAAGGGAACCACCCCAACTCTAGTTGATACAAAATTACCTATAGTCTTTTACTTAAATGTTTTTGCTATGAACATGTTCGATAGCAGCAGCGATTTCGGCACGTATTCTAGCGGATGCAGCGGCAGTTGCCTCTTTGTCAGCCTGAGAGCGAGCAAATAACGCTTCTTTCGCCATAATTTCGACTGTTTCTCGTTCGGTTGCGATTTCCAAAGCTTGCGATTCCAGTGTAATGCGCTCTTGTATTGCAATGAGTGTCGCTGATTCGGCTCTGGCTTTTTCTAATGTAATTTTAGTTGCAATTTTTTCGGCTTCCAATTTGGCTTTGGCCTTATTGCTGGCGATAATTTTGGCTTGTGCTCTAGTTATTGCAAGCCCGGTAATTCTTTGCTCAACTTCTAATCGCTCAAAGGCAGCTTGTTTTGCGTCATTAATTGCCTTGGCGCGGATTTCTGAGTCTGCTAGCAACCGTTGATCTAGTTCTGCTTTTGCTTGGGTATCCTGTGCAATCAGTTCGTCTAGTTGTGCTTTTGCTTCTGCGGTTGCCTTTAATCTGGTTTCTGCTTCGAATCTTTTTTTTGCGGCGTTGCGTGCAATTTGTTCAGCTTGAGCGCGAGCTTCGATTTCTTTGATCGATTTTTCGTCTGCTTTTATGCGCTTTTGATACTCTTTGGTTGCTTCTTTTTCAATTTCTTTTTTTGTTTTGGCCATCTCTATTGCTTCTTTTTCGGCTTGCAAAGTAACCTCAGCAGCAGCCAGTGCGGCAGCTTCGGCTTGTGCGCGATGGATAGCTAGCTTGAGTGTTTCAGATTCAGCAATCAGACGAGATTTGATTAAATCAGCCGCGGCATTTTCTTGTGTAATAGTGGATTCGGCTATTTCTCTGCTAACAGATTCCGCTTCTGCACGATTGCGTGCAGCGATAGCTGCGCATTGATCAGCAGCTATTCGTTCATTGGCTTTCTCTATGGCTATTGTTTCAGCTTCTACTTTGTTCAGAGCTGCATGGGTGGCCGCTATTTCAGCACGAAGGCGATATTGTTTTTGGCGTTGACTTGCTTTTTCAGCATCGAGTTGTTGTTTGGCTTGTTCAAGCGCTTGTGCTTCTATGTTTGCGGTGATCTGTTTTTCTGCTAAAGTCTGATTTTCCACTACTTCTCGTGCTTTTGCTAGCGCAAGTATTTTTTGGTCTTCTTGTATTTTTGCTTGGATAAGCTGCGCCGTATGCGTTTCAGCTTCAACAACTTCAAGTGCAATTTGTTGTGCTTCTTCAGCAAGCCGAATTTTCCGAATAGCGGCTTCGGTGGCTTCTTTTTCTTTCGTAGCGGTTGCGTGAGCTTGATCAAGGGCAGCGGCTTCTGCTGCGACACGTTGCTGCATTTTCTCGATATTCGCAGCCTCTAGCTTGATTTTTGATTCTAATATGGCGCTTAATGCTTTATCGGCTTTAAGCTTTTCTTCGGCTAAATGCTTCGCTTTGCTTTCAAGTTCGTAGCGAGCATTTGCTTCTTTTTCTGCTAGCGCTTCGGCTTTTGCCCTCATTCGTGCCTGCTCAGCAGCTTCAGCTTCAGCTTGTATGCGGTTTTCTGCTGTGGCCCGAGCGATAGCTTCGACACGAGCGCGAGCTTCTGCTGCGACACGTGCTTTATTTTCTGCTTCGATACGCTGGCGAGCTTCTTTAATGGCTTGATCTTCTAGATTTAACCTTTCGTGTTGTGTGTTTTCAAATTCACGCTGGGAATCTTTGATAATGTGTATGTGTTGATCGTAAGTGAACGTATCTTGGGAGTTTTCATTGGACTGTGCATGATCATTCTCCATGTCGGCAGCTTCCTGCTCAGTAAGATCAGAGTCTGAAGTAGAAATTTTACGCAACGAATCAAGCAAGCGTGTTTTAAATGTCATGGCTGATTAATCAAAGCGTAAAAGATAAATTAAGATAGATCAACGATTGAGAATCAATAAGTGACCACTTTAACAGTTTTTGAGAAACAAGCTTGCTTTAAAAAAACAGGAAAATGGCGTCTGTTTATAGATTGCTAATGAACAGAACTCTAGATGGTTTTATTTAGTGCGAAAATAGCTTTAATGCTATTTTAAATGACAGTGTTCTATAATTTTCGAGTATGCATTTGAATACGCCGCTCCGGTTTATTTAGCCTTACTTCATTGTTCTGCCGTAGCGAGGTATATGTTATAAAACACCTCAGATGTTAATAGTTTATTAGTTAAGCGTGGTTATTGCTTAGCTCCAAAATTTACAAGCTTTTGGGATTAAGAATATCGATATCAATTTTGCCTTGAGCCAATTCACGTAAAGCAATGACTGTTGGTTTATCACGCAAAGGTTCCACCATTGGTGCTGAGCCTATGGCTAATTGCCTAGCGCGCGTAGTTGCAACCAGGGTCATATCAAATCGGTTAGGGATTCTTTTTAAACAATCATCAACAGTAATTCGTGCCATGGGATCCAAAAAATATAAGAGAAATTTTATTCAAATAGTTAAATTAAGATAGCTGATTAATCAAGGAATGATGTTTGATTAACTGCCGTTGTCTTCTTAAACGCTCTGCCTTAATAATGCAGATTAATTCGTGGAGTGCGTATTCTAACTGATTATTGATGATAATATAATTAAAGTCGTGAATATGGGTAACTTCTTCTCGAGCTGCGCTCAATCTTTTTCGAATAACTTCAGGGTCATCTTGACCCCGTGAATTCAAGCGAATCGCTAAAGCTTCAAGGGAGGGAGGGAGAATAAAGATGCTAATTGATCGCGTAAAAATTCGCTGCACTTGCTTTGCGCCCTGGCAGTCAATTTCCAGAACAATGTCTTGCCCAGTTGAAATTTTTTCGCGAATCCATTTTTCTGAGGTGCCATAAAAATTACCATAAACTTCCGCGCTCTCTAAAAATTCTCCATTGTTAAGCATACGTTGGAAAATCTCTCGGCTGACGAAATGATAATCCTTGCCATCAATTTCAGACGAACGAGGTAACCGGGTTGTATGAGAAATAGACAAATTTAAGCCAAGATCTGATTGAAGCAATGACTTGACCAAACTTGTTTTTCCGGCACCTGAGGGTGCGCTGATGATAAACAAATCTCCTGAACTATCCATGACTTTCTGATCGGGTATTAATCGTTAACTTTATTTAGCGTTCAGTATCGCTAAAACTTGGCTTTTTAAAACTTTAATCAAACGGATTTCTTCATGCGTTATCCCTTCGGAAGCATCAAATTCCCGATCGCCATAGATAAAACCAATCGGTTTTTTATTCAGCACTAACGGTAGAACAATAAAACTGCGCGCATCAGGTAATATAGTACGATGCCATTGGGGCAGCATTTCAAGCACCTTGGGTGCTTTCGCGTCGGAGATCAGCAGATCGGAATCTTTTTCCATAGCAAGATAAAACAAATCGACTGACGGTGCAGCGGGAAAATGAAAAGCTTTTTGGAATTCAGCACTGTTCTTGCCAAAAGAAGTACGCGCACGGTATTGATTTTTTTGTGTATCCCTCAAGCACAATGTAATGAAACGAAACCCGAGACTATTATAATAATATTCTAAAATTAATAACATCAAATCATTGAGCTTATAGTTACCGGTAGCAATGGTTTCTACTACGTCTTGAATGGCAGATAGTAACAATGCTGTTGAATTATAGGGTTTGCCGCTGGCGTAACGCTTGGTAATTTGTATTTCATCAATACGTGTACCAGTAAGCGTAAATTCTGCCAAAATATTATTTTTTGCTTTTTGCTCGGATTCGATCAATTGTTTGTAGCTGGATTCCTTGCCTTCAACAGGATCAGGAAATAAATTAATATTTATCCTGAGTGCGGTTGTTTCGATTGCTGCTTGTTGTATCAGAAGATCAAGTTTTGTCATATCGAGATTGAATGCCTTGCCAAACCTCACCAGAATATCGTTTTTAGAGGATAAGTGATCTCCAGCGCTGGCATTGATCGCAAATTGTGCAGTAGCTTCCCCAAATTCCGCTGCTTGTTGAATCCATTCTTGTTTATTTTTTGCCGGACTGAGCGTACCTGAGGGTCTGTTTCTAGTGGCCTGAATGATACAGGTAGGTATATTCCATTTTTCGAGGATGGTTTCAGTAAAATCACTCAAGTTGAAAGAATATAGTTTTCGTGCGGCTAGCTCCGGGGTGTAATCTTTCTCCTTGGCTAGCACCATAATTTCTTGGTATTTTTCTGGTTCATAAGCTGCCAGTAGTAAACGTCCGATGTTTTTAAATAAGGCTGTGATGGCAACTTCGTCAATATGATTAAATTGATTATGCTTGGCAAGTTGTTGGCATAGCATGCTTGCTGCGAGCGCTTCGATTAGTTCGGAGCGAACGAATTCGGCATGTTTACCTGATAATACTTTATCAACCAGGAGAATCGTCAACGCGCAGGCCTTGACTGTTTCGAATCCGAGTAAAAAAACTGCTTTGGTGATGCTTGTGACAACTTGGTTAGAACTTGAACGAAAGGCAACGGAATTGGATAAGCGAAGAATCTTTTGCGTTAACGATACATCGGACAAAATAAAATGTGACAATTGTCGTATCGATTCATCCTCGGACATCGATAATTTCACGATCTGAGTAATCGCACCTCCTAAAGATGGGAGATCTAAATCATCATCGATGGCTTTTAGAAGCTGCTCTTTTAAAGAATATCTGGTGTTCACTTTTATTAGGATGTGAAGTATTCAGATTTTTACCCTTTGCGAAGCCTCACGATAAAGAAACCTTATTGTTAGCATAAGTAAGGAGTACTGGATCGAATGATAATACAAATTGTATTGGTAGCAATAGTTTTGTAGTGTATTTGGCGTGATCGAATCGGATGCATATCAATATGTTTTTATTGATATTAAATTTCAAGAAATGGGGTTTTGCAAAGGTCTCTGATGATGAAGCCGCCAGCAAATGTAATATCGATTAAAGCTGGTGCTTTGTATTCATACCAATATAAACAGAGCAATCTGTTTATATTGGTTAATGCATTATTCGATTTAAAGCATAAAAAGAAAGTTGGTTTTTGAGTTTTAACTCAATTTCATAACTTGTCCCTGCGTAATATGGATCATTTGGCGGTCAAAAGACCTGAAGGTGAAAGAAGTTGGTTTTTCGGCGTACTCTAGCGTGCGTTTACGCAGAATTTCAATTGCGATCTGTTCCCCAAGCCGCATACTTCTGGTATTGTCGCTGCGCCAGTGTACTCCACCCATACTACGACCCATGGCAACATTACTCGCAATCTTGTTTAGCTCTCCGCCCACAGTCATCTTGTTAGTATCCGGACCTGTATAGGGTTCAGGTTCGTTGAAAGCTTCTCCGTTAATGTGAGTTCCTGGTTGCAATAAATGTTGCAATTCCAACGGATCTTTACGTTTTTTGTCTTCTTGTGCGGCTTTAAGTAGATCGTTTAATTTTGCATCTTCATCGAACCAAGCTTTGAGCACGGTAACGCATGCACCCGCGACAGTGGCGTGACCTGCACCATAAGCAGGATGGCTAGGCGAACCAGCGGAGAACGCAATTGGTAGAAATAGGGTTTCATCGCCATTATTATTTTGTACACAATTATGCATCTTGATTCTAGTTGCCGCTTCGGTTTCGGCGACCCAAGCAGGTAGACCGTAATTACGCTGATCGGAACCGAATCTGTTGAATTGCATTTGCATAAGTCCGCCATAGACTTCTGGTCGAGCGCGGCGATGAACAAACCATTTTTGACGCCAAACGACTTTTAATGCACGGCTTGCGACTTCTGAAACCAGCGTCAGTAGATCGGGACCTCCCAGAGTTGCAAAGCCACCTTCGCGTGAAAACAAATTGCCTTTATAGGGATTGCCATTATTCAACGGTGCGCCAATGGAGTCTAGAAACAAGGCTGCATTAAAGTAAGCTTGATGCAATGCATCGCGGTTAACAAAGCGAGCAAGATCACGCATGGTCGAAATATAACGAGCGACTCTAGGATTAGGATAATAAGTTTCTCGCCCCGCCAGTTGGTCTCCATAATAATTGCACGTGCCATAATCTCGTCCAAATTTATCTTTACCTGTATTCTGCGCTCGTAACCAGTCATCATGGTTCGTTAAAAAATCCTTTTCTCGAATATAGGGAACTTGTCTCGGGTCGATAGTTTGTACACCGTAAGGGATATTGCGCATAAAAAACTGACTGACTAGTGGACCGTACTCTTCGTCATGTAACCCGCAACGAAATATGGTTTCTTGTCTAATATCGAGGGCGCCATTAGCTTGTGGCAGATCTAAGCCTATTCTCAGTCGACCCGTTGTTTTGTCATTGGTTAAAGCCGTATCAAATGCATCTTTTATCTCTGCTACTGCAATCTGAGCCATCGAATCTTTTGCTAAAGAAGCCAGTGGTAGATCACGAAGTAATGCCATCCAGTATAATTCGATCATTTCGGCAGCCATGCTGTCGGATAGGATACCCGGTGCGGGTAGCATTTCCAGATTTTTAGGATCTGGGCCATGTGTTTCAGTTGCTGCGCCAGACAGTGGATTTGTGAATTTTGCACCTGTTAAAATGGCAGTCTTGTCACTGTCCGGATGAAAAATTGGTGACAAAGAACCTCTGGGTACACTCTCAAAGTTTTTTGGCGCACCTGCTTCTATTTGCAAGCAAGTATTCTTGAACTCTCGGTAAGCAGAAGCATCAACTTCTCCATATTCATTATGTGGCAGTGTCTTATGAAAGTTGCCAATGAATGGAATTTCAGAAGCAATTAATGATTCGTCATGATTGGGAGTTGGAAAGGTCATTAGATGTTCTCCTATTTGTTTGTGATGTGGGTATTGCATCAAAGCGAATAGCAGAAAAACTACACGAAAACGAACGGCAATTTTCTAATCAAGCTATTTCTTATATTTGCACAAACATTGTCGCAGTGCCCTCAATAAACTATCTGTGATATTCGCCACATGAAGCTAAGAGCTGTTGTAGTAGCTGAGATTAGCTCAACTGTTAAAAGCTAATGAAACGAAGATAAGTCATTGTAGATTTTCTAAGAAAAGATTACCGGAATTTTTTATGCAGAAGCTACAGCGAAATTCGTAGCGAATATGCTAGGGATTCAATTAATAGTGCAATGCTGTTTTATCGCAAAATATGTGAAATCAAGCCAAACGTATTTTAAGAAAATATAGTGTAATTTCCAAAGGATCGTTTCCATTATTTCTTAAAGAATGGAACTCCAGGTTTACATTCGGCTAAATATCATCAACTAAAAAATTTTATTGAAGTGCACGAGGAATAGCTTCGATTGAACCGATACTGCCGCTTTCTTTGGTTCCGGTCATTACCATCACCGATGCGGTTGTTCCCACTCGCAGCTTGATCGTATCTGGAACATCAAGAAGACGAATACGTACGGGTATTCGTTGAGCCAGCCGAATCCACTCAAAAGTCGGACTGATATTCGGTAGCAGCTTGTCCCCGACGCTGCCGTCATCCTGAGCAATACCCCAAGCGAGACTCTCAACTTCCCCTATTATGGGGGCATCCGGATAAGTCATAAGCGTTACAACAGCTTTGTCACCTGGCTGAATAGGGGCAATATAATTTTCTCGAAAAAAACCATGAACCCAGAAGCTATTGACATCAATCAGCGCCATAGCTGCTTTATCGGCGACGGCCTGACTACCAAGTCTGAGGTTTAGATTGGTTACATAACCGTCAACGGGAGCTCTAACTTGGGTAAAATTTAAGTCTAATTCCGCTTCTCTCAATTTTGCGCGTGCTGAGCGTAATCTTGGATTCATTTCTCCGTCAACACCAAGATTAGCTCGATCTTTTGCCAAATCTGCATTGGCCTGCTGAACTGCAATCTGTGCCTCCAATAATTGAACCTTTGCTTTATCGAGCTCAGCTTGTGCCACGATGTAGTCGGCTTGAGCAGCCTCCAGCTCTCTTTGGGACATGGCAAGTTTTCCCGTCAATTTTTTTGCTCGCTTAAACTGTAGCTCGGTTTGTGTTAACCGCGCTTCAGCTTCTTTAATTTCGAGTGATTTTTGTTTAACTATCTTATTCCGTTGTCCCTGTACAGCTAGTGAAACCTTTACTTGTTCTTTTAAGGCTTCAATTTCATCTTGAATTTTATCAAGCTCTGCATGTGCAAATTTTAACGCAGCAGTGAAAGTGCTCGGATCTATTTGGAAGAGAAGCTGTCCAGCTTTGACAAACTGATTATCGACAACAGGAAGTTCGACGATAGGTCCTGTAACCCTTGGTGTAATCTGAATAACTTGAGCATGCACCTGTCCATCTCGAGTCCAGGGGTTGACAATATAATGCCAATATTTGACTGCAAGCACACCAATAGCGAGCAAAAGAACGGTGCCTGTGAATATTAGTTTCTTTAATGAATAGGTGGTGGACATTTTGTAACTAATCTATATTGATACTGTATTTCGATGTATATCGTTGCACTGTTTTTGCCTTTTCGTTTATACCGGAATAAATAATGTTCCGATCAATCCGGTATAGGCAATAGCCAGCGCAACAAAAACAAGTGGTGGATTATAGAAGAATCGCGACAATCTTTGTCGATTGAGAAACGCCACTGTCAGCATAGTAGCTAGTACACCAAGAATACTTGCAATCAGCAACGGTGGTAGATAAACCCCACCAATGGCAAATTCGTGCGGAAGATATTTCATCTGCTTACTTCACCTTCTCTCATAGCAATCAACATAGTTGATTTAGTCAAATTTTAATTATTTTTTTGAATCTTACACTATATTTTCAGGCAATCTTCTTGCATTTTTAATGCAATCAACTAGTTTAAAACCGGGCTTCTTGCCATTGCTCAAAGTCAAGCTTTTCTGCGAGAAGTGCATGTCCGATAATGGCCTCGACTAAACCTCGGTAGATTCCAAGAAGCTGGTAAAAATACTCACTATTATTGTCGCCACTGTATTCTACTTGATTGGTTAGGATTGCTGCTTCCCTAAACTGGGTTTCTATACTATCCAATTTTTCAGCTAAATTCACCTGAAGATTTTTTTCGAATGTGATAACAGTTGGATTATTAAACCAATGGTGGAATTGCTCGCCCAGTTTTAAGCACAAGTCTTGCAAATCATTATTCAGGTGACAGGCGGGGAGTTTATCTTGTGAGTATCTTTTTGTATCCATCAGTGTCTTGATTCGATACACGATATCTTGCAAATTCATCACTAGTTCATCTACTTGTTCATACTTGTTATGGGGAAATACTTGGTAGTCAATATGCTGTCCATATTTCACTAGTTTCTCAGGAAGAATCAATAGGTTATGGTAGTAGTGGTCAGCCTTCCATCGCTGTTCGGATTTTTTTGAAGATTTTTTGTCATCGGCTAAATCCGATAGCAAAATGCCGCAATATCGATGAAATCGTGCAAGCGAGCGCAGAAACGCTTTTTCAGGCCGAGATGAAGTAAAAAAATATTCTATAGCGATATTAATAATAACTCCCAGCAGTAGCATCATTGCACCGTTAGCAAATGCAGCAAAATCGTAGGTCTGCTGATTCTCGAGATTCACGAGAGAAATAAATGGGAGCATAGAGCCCAATCGCGACATAGTCTGCTGTGGTTGTGGAAACAGATAATGAGAAGTAAAGGTTACAATAAAGATAAGTGTGCCCAACTCCAAAAAACCAGACAAAGCAGGCATAACAAAGACATATACAACCCCCGTTACGACAGTACCAATAGTAAATGGCAATAGCATTCCTTTCGTATTGCCTCCTGACATCAAGGACGCCTGGCCAAAAGTTATAGCAAGATACAAAAAACTGGCGTGTCCTGGTGGATCGATATAGATCCAGATGAAAAAGCATGTCCATAGAAGTGTTACCATTCGTATAGCACCCATCAAACGATCTGGGTCGATAGTCGGCGGAATAGGTGAAGCTTTTTGAGTAGGGAACAGAACTGGTGAATCGTTTTCGCTAAATCCAAGAGCACAATCGAATAACGATTGACTAAGCGTTTGCAGGCGCTCTAGTTCTGTTTTGATCAGTATTATCGTTGTATACTGAAAGGAAGATAAACCTTGGATTTTGTCTTTGTCGATAGTCAAATTGAGCGAAGATGGTAGCTGGTCCGGCACCTCGTTGTTCAACAGACATTCGATCTGTTTAAATTGCAAATCCAGCCTCGATAAAAAGAGCCCAAGGTTAGGAATCAGTTCGGATAGATCAAGCGATTTAACTCTAGAAAAATTCTGATGCCACTCCTCACGGGCTTCTTTCAAGGATTCCGACAAATGAAAAAAATGTTGCCACTGATACTGTTGCGCGAAAACTTGATTGCTATCTATTATCCCCTCTTTAAGCGTTTCTCGGACCTTAGCTAATAAAACAGATTCTTCTATTTTCAGCGGCTGTATTTTCTCGCTAATATTACCCGTCATTAAATTACAATACGTGCGATAAAGCCTGCTCTGAATTGCCAGCAATTTTCGACTGGATTCTTTCAGGTCATCCAAGCTGTCTCGTGGCCAAAGAAACACGACTATCAATGTATAGACCAGGATTCCTGTTGCATTTTCCTCGAGTCGCGCCATGGCAATCTCGAAAGCTTCTTTTGATGAGCCGCCTGAATTAACGAGAACTGTCAGAGCAACAAAGCTCGTAATGTGCCAAAAATATGGATTTTTTTTGCCGGCCATCATATAAGCGCAAAAACCAAGATGCAAGGAATAACACACCAAAAGCAACCAACGGTCCTGTGAAAAAAGACCAAAATAGATTAATCCGAAGATAGCTCCCAGTACGGTACCTGTGATACGCATGATACCTTTATTCAATGACTGTCCTATCGTAGCAGTCATGCTGAGCATTATTACTGCTAAACCGCCCCAATATGGTTTTTCCCACTCGTAATGAAAGGCGATCGCAAACACAATCACCATAGCCAAGCCAGTTTTAATCGCTTCTTTAGTGCGCCTCGATAAAGGAATCATAAAATCTGTAGTGAATATATCGTTTTGACAGGTAACTTTTTCATCGAACTGAAAGAATCTCGATCTATGAAGAATAATTGTAGTTTATCTGCGATTTGATTTTTTACATATAATTTCCTCAAATACGCACGGATTGGTGATAGCAGGATTTGCCCCAGGTGAATATCGAATCACTCCGAAGCATTCATGCCTTGAATCATGAAAATAGGTTCAACACAAAATCGATCAACTCGTATGGGGCAGCTCCGGATCATTGCACTACCGTTACTGGAAAAAATAAGCTGCGCTGACATAAAATTATGTATAGGTTTTGCTTATGAATTAAGCAATGGATGCAAAAATGAGGTATATCTGATATAAGATCAGGAATGTATTAAAATTTTGATTTATTTCTGTCTAAATTTTAATTATCAATAAATCAAGAGAATCCAGTAGTTCTTTTTTCGATATAGTCTTTGATACGGAAGTACTTGATGTGGAAATTATCTGATTATGATTCAAACTCTTACTAAATTCTTGTGGTGCCCAGAAGAGGACTCGAACCTCCACACCCGAAGGCACATGGACCTGAACCATGCGCGTCTACCAATTCCGCCATCTGGGCAATGGATAGTTTGACAGACTACCAAAGCGGCAATTCTATAGGAAACCATTGTTTTGTCAAACAACAAGAAACAAAAAATACGCCAACTAGATCCATATTTTCAGCGCGAAAAAGATCGTTATGAGCAACCCTTGCCGAGTCGCGAATATATTTTGCAAATACTACAACAACAGGGTGTCCCGGTTGCCGAGCAGTCTTTACAAAAACTGCTATCGATCAGGAAGAAGGAACAAGGTTTTTTCTCTCGCCGTCTCAGCGCCATGATTCGCGAGGGGCAGATTTTCCGGAATCGCAAAGGCGATATTTGCGTAATGGAAAAACTCAACCTGACAAAGGGTAAAATCCAAGGGCATGCCGATGGTTTTGGTTTTCTGATTCCCGATGATAGCAGCGGCGATCTCTATTTAAGTGCCAAGGAAATGCATAAAGCCTTACACGGCGATCATGTGCTGGTGCGCGAAGTTGGATTGGATCGACGCGGACGTAGAGAAGCCGCCATCGTAGAAGTGCTAGAGCATTCCAATACACAAGTGGTAGGTCGCTTGTACATTGAGCACGGTGTTTTGTTCGTGGTTGCTGAAAACAAACGCATCAATCAAGACATTTTGATTGCTAAGGAACATTCCTTGAAAGCAAAGGCCGGTCAGGTGGTAATAGTAGAGATCATACGTCAGCCTAGCAAACAATCTCAACCAATTGGCAAAATCGTTGAAGTTTTGGGGGATTACACTGCATCAGGGATGGAAATTGAAATTGCCTTGCGTAAGCATGATTTACCCCATGAATTTTCCGCCGAGATCGAGAAACTTTCTCGCAAGTTTCCTAAAAATGTACTAAAGCGTGAATCAGTTGGACGAAAAGATTTATGTCATCTACCTTTAGTAACTATCGATGGTGAAACAGCGCGCGATTTTGACGATGCAGTATTTTGCGAGAAAGATGGCAAAGGATATCGTCTCTATGTTGCTATCGCAGATGTCAGCCATTACGTCAAAAGCGGTGATGTTATCGACCAAGAAGCATTCAAACGAGGTAATTCCGTTTATTTTCCGCGGCGTGTTATTCCGATGCTACCGGAAATATTATCGAATGGGCTTTGCTCTCTGAATCCGCAGCAAAAAAGATTGTGCATGGTGTGTGAGATGCAAATTCAACCGAATGGAGAGATTCTCGATTATCTTTTTTATCCGGCAGTGATGTGCTCGCAAGCACGACTAACATATACCGAAGTTGCTGAAATACTGACAACAAAAAAATCCACTGCTGTTAAGGAAGAGCATATCGTGCTGTTGCCTCACTTGCAGTTGCTGCACAAATTATTCAAATGTTTACTCAAGGCGCGGAAGAAGCGGGGTGCAATCGATTTCGAAACAACTGAAACGCAGATTTTATTTAACGACCAAGGCAAAATTGAAAAAATCCTACCTACACAGCGCAATGACGCTCATCGTCTGATTGAAGAATGTATGTTGGCAGCAAATGTATGTGCAGCAGCTTTTTTGCAAAAACATAATCACCCTGCACTCTATCGCATTCACGAAGACCCGGTACCAGAAAAAATTGTAGCGTTGCGTGATTTTCTCAAGGAATTTGGCATCCCACTCGGCGGCGGGGACGATCCCTGTGCTAAGGACTACGCGCAGACACTCTCCAAAATACAAGATAGACCGGATGTGCAGTTACTACAAACCGTTATGCTGCGTTCGTTAAAACAAGCAATCTATAGTCCTGATATGACGGGACATTTTGGTCTCGCATATGAAACTTATACCCACTTCACTTCACCAATTCGACGTTATCCCGATTTGTTGATCCACCGTGCTATCAAGGCCGTGCTTGGTGGAGAAATTTATCAGCCAGGAGATTGGCGTGAATTAGGATTGCATTGTTCGGTAACCGAACGACGCGCAGACGATGCCACGCGTGACGTGGAATCCTGGCTCAAGTGTTTTTATATGCAAGATAAAATTGGCACAATTTTTGACGGCGTAATCAGCAGTGTTACTTCCTTTGGCTTGTTTATCGCCCTGGATAAAATATACATAGAGGGGTTGGTACATATTTCTGAGCTGCCGAGCGATTATTTTCACTACGATGCAGCCAAACATTTACTTCGTGGAGAGCGAAGCGGAAAACAGTATCGCTTGGGTGACCGATTAAGCGTAAAACTCGTCCGAGTGGACCTTGAAACTAGCAAAATTGACTTTATCCTGGCCGAAATAGATCAGAAACCATATAAGTCCAAAACTAAAGTTTCTGCCAAAAGCAAAAAATAACCTTGCAATAAGTAAATTACATTACAATACGTGCGATTTTATACTTTTAACTGTGATGAAAGTGTTACTTTGGTTGATAACAAACAATGTCCGGTAATCGTATTATTTTTGGCTTTCATGCCATCACCAGCCGGCTTAAGCAATCTCCAGCTTCGATTAAAGAAATCTTTATGGATGCAGCTCGACACGACCAACGTGCGCGTAGCCTCATCCAGTTCGCAGAAAATCAAAAACTGCACATTATCCATTGCGCTGCAACAAAACTTAACAATCTAGCTGGTAATGATCGCCATCAGGGCGTAGTAGCTGTCATTGATGCAGCGCAACGCATTACTGATATAGATGATCTATTGGATACATTGACCGAGCCGGCACGGTTATTAATACTGGACGGTATTCAAGATCCGCATAACCTGGGCGCTTGCTTACGTATCGCGGATGCTTTTTCAATCCATGCGGTGATTGCGCCGAAAGACAGAGCTGTCGGACTAAATTCGACTGTCTACAAGGTATCGAGTGGCGCCGCTGACACGGTACCATTTATTACAGTTACTAATCTATCGCGTACTCTAAAAGAGTTGAAGCAACGCGATATCTGGGTTATCGGTACAGCCGGCGATGCGGAGCATGATTTGGGGCACTTTAAAATTACTGAACCAGTGGCTTGGGTATTTGGTTCGGAAGGAAAAGGCTTGCGGCGTCTAACACGTGAAAATTGCGACTTTATGGTACGCATACCAATGTTGGGTCAAATCGAAAGTTTGAATATTTCAGTTAGCGTCGGTATCTGCTTATTTGAAACACATCGTCAAAGAATTGCTACATAGTTGGTCCAAAGTAGCTTTACAATCATTCGCTCATTTTTAGTAAAACGCCAGACACAATGACTTTACCTGACTCACTAAATTTCAAGGCTCATTTTATCAATCTGTTTCATGCAGCTTTACAAAGCCTGGAGATTCCAGGAGAACCTCCGAATATTGAACTGACTCGAACGAAACAAAGTTCTCATGGTGATTATTCGTGCAATCTCGCAATGCATTTGGCCAAACCATTGCGCAAAAAACCACAAGAAATTGCGCAATTACTGATTGAGCGGCTACCCGCATCAGCAATTATAGAGAAAGTGGAAATTGCGGGCGCTGGATTTATCAATTTATTTATCAAGAATGCAGCGAAACAGCAGTATTTGCAGCATATTTTGCAAAGTGGAGCGCATTATGGCGCTAGCCTTTTGGGTCAAGGAAGAAAAATTCAAGTAGAGTTTGTTTCCGCCAATCCAACCGGGCCTTTGCATGTGGGTCATGGAAGAGGAGCTGCGATTGGCGCTAGTCTCGCCAATTTACTCACTACTGCTGGTTTTGATGTGTTTCGTGAATTCTATGTCAATGATGCTGGTCGGCAAATGGACATCTTGACTGTGTCGACTTGGCTACGCTATCTGACGATACATCAAGTATCGATCCCATTTCCGCAAAATGCCTATCAAGGCGACTATGTCAAAACAATGGCGCAACAACTGCAAGAACAGTTTGCACGGCGCTTTGTGCGACAACCCGAACGTATTTTTGAAAACTTTCCGCTGAGTGCATTGGAAATCGCTATCACGACCGATGCTGAATTAGATCAATTAATTGCAAATGCAAAAAAAATTCTCCAGCAAGACTACACTTTGATTCACCAATTCGTTTTAGCAGAACAACTGAATGATTGCCGCAGTGATTTACTGGAGTTTGGTATTGAATTCGATCAATGGTTTTCAGAACAGTCACTCTATGATTCTGGACTGGTTAACCGCACGGTTAAATTACTTGAGGAAGGAAATTACTTGTACTTAAAAGACGGCGCCAAGTGGTTCCGATCCACCAATTTTGGCGACGAAAAAGACCGTGTAGTGCAGCGAGAGAATGGACTATTTACCTATTTTGCATCGGATATTGCTTACCATTTGAGTAAATTTGAGCGTGGCTTTGATCTGGTTATCAATATTTGGGGAGCTGATCATCACGGTTACATTGCTCGAGTTAAAGGCGCTTTGCAAGCTCTGGGGATGGATCCTGGGAAACTGGAAATTGCTTTGGTGCAGTTTGCCGTATTGTATCGGGATGGAAAGAAAATGCCAATGTCGACGCGCTCAGGGGAGTTTGTTACCCTACGGGAATTACGCCATGAAGTTGGTAACGATGCCGCGCGCTTTTTTTATGCAATGCGCAAAAGCGATCAGCATTTAGATTTTGACTTAGATCTCGCTAAATCACAGAGTAATGAAAATCCTGTGTATTATGTACAGTATGCTCATGCACGAATTTGTAGCGTATTAGCACAATGGAATGGAGATATTGCTATACTTTCGGATATCGACACACACACATTATCCAGTCCAGCAGAACTTAGTTTATTGCAAAAGCTCATTGATTTTCCAGGTACCATAGAGACTGCTGCTAAGGAATTTTCCCCGCACTTGATCACTTTTTACCTGAGGGAATTAGCCAGCGAATTTCACGGTTACTATAATTCAACACGATTCTTGGTTGATGACAAGTCATTGATGTATGCTCGACTTGCACTCATTGCGTCTGTGCGGCAGGTACTACGCAATGGACTCAAATTACTGGGAGTGAGTTCACCTGATAAAATGTAGCAGGTTTGCATAAGAGGTCTTCATGAGTCGAGATTATAAATCACAGAAATCTTCAAAGTCTTCATCTGAAAAAGGAGGATCGGCTTTTTTCGGCGGCTTTGTTGGATATGCGCTTGGTATTATGAGTGCAATCGGTATATGGCTATATCTTAGCTATGCCCCTAGTCCTTATTTATCAGAAGATAAAAACCCCGCTGCCGCAGTGAAGAAAGATATACAACTCTCTTCTGAAAAGTCGGCAGCAGTGGAAAAAGTGATGCCAGAAACACCGATCACTGTGATCGAGGAAAAGCCGCGCTTTGATTTTTATAAGATACTACCCGGTATTGATGAGCCAGAAGTTGATCATTCTTCCACGCAGCGTGCAGTGCAGTCGCCTGCGCCAAGTACTAAACCGCAAGAAAATAATACTGCCAAACCTGCTGAAAAACCTGCATTGCAGGTTATTGCTCCTTCCAGCGTTTATTCCAAAGAATTGATACAGCCACCGCAAACAGTACCTTCCGCGGTCAGAAATAATACCGCTGTTGCTGCTGTTGCTACAAAAGAAAAATTTATCCTGCAAGCTGGGTCATTCAGATTGATTAATGATGCGGAAAACCTGAAAGCAAGGCTCGCGCTTCTTGGCATGCTCGCATCAATACAGCCGATTGATTTATCGGGAAAGGGAACATGGTATAGGGTACGGGTAGGTCCTTTCACCAAAAAAGAAGACGCCGATCAAGCAAATGCTTCGTTAAAGGAAAATGGTATTACGGCACAATTTATCAAGACACAATAAGTACCTGTGATATCGTTCCGAATTAACAGTTTGTTAAGTGAAGTTCGTTTTAATGAAAATACATCATTCGTTATCTGCGAGTGGGTTAAACATTTTTAAGGAGTTAGAATGAATCATCGCACTTTTTTTATGCCTCTTTTTTTCTTATTCTGTTTTAGTTTGGCGAGTTTTACCAATGCATATGCTGAATTGGTAGAAGGTAAGAATTACACTGTTCTAAAAAATATACAAACCACACGGGACGACAGCAAGATTGAAGTGTTGGAATTTTTCTGGTACGGCTGCCCGCACTGTGATAGCTTGCACCCTCATGTCAAAGCTTGGGCGCAAAATATTCCTCCAGATGTCGACTTTCGCTACGTTCCAGCGATTTTTAGACCCAATTGGGCAACTGGCGCCAAATTATTTTATACAATAGAAGCAATGGGGTTGCTTGATCCTTTGCACGACAAAATCTACCATGCGATTCATCGTGAAAAGATTGACTTAAGCGATGAAGCCGTTCTATTTAGTTGGATTGAAAAAGAGGGTATCGATCGGAAAAAATTCGAAGACACTTACCGTTCCTTTGCTGTACAAAATCAAGTTGCCAAATCGACACAAATGTCTCGCCAGTATCAACTGACCGGAGTGCCTGCGATAGTTGTAAATGGTAAATATCTAACCAGCGGTGGCATGAGTCCCACTCCTGAAGACACGATAAAAACGTTAAATGCCTTGATTGAAAAAGCCCGCAAGGAGAAATAACTGGCGTTGTATTATCGTTATAAAGAACTCGACCGCTTGCGGTCGAGTTTTAGAAAGTAGCCGTACCAAACATTCTTTTCCTTTTTTCCATATCGCTTGAGTTGATTTAACAGCAGTCTTCGTGACATTCTTTTCGGTCAGTGTAAGCGGATAGTCACTGCGGCTGCGGACAATGAAGCTATAACGATGAGAATAAGATAATCCTCATTTATTATTTGTTGATATGAGTGAGAATTTCCTTGATCTATTTCTTTGACTGTGCTCTGATTGAAAAATCCAGATAAATCGACAAGAAAGAAGAAAAATAGATACTGTGATCGAATGCAGAGATTATCAGTCTAATTTTCTAGCTTATAAATTTGAAGGGGTACTGATATGAAGATGTGGTTTAGTTTGATAGTGTTAACTGTTGGGTTGATGACTGCATATGCGCATGCTGCACCACATCAAACGGATATGACACAAGCAGTAAAAAATGCAAAAACATCTGCTGATCATAATTTACTCGCGGAACGCTATGAAGATACTGCAAAAGAAATGCAGTCAAAAGTCGACGAGCATAAGAAAATGCTGGCTGAATATGAAGCCCATAGCGAATACTATGGTAGAGCTGGATTAGATATGGAGTCAATGTGTAAGGCTTTGATTCGTGTGTACGAACAGGCTGCAAAAGAAAATAAGAATTTGGCTGATTCTCACCGGAAAATGGCCGCAGAGACTAAGTAGTATTTAAATCGTAGACTTAAAATCTTTTTTAAACAAGAAATTCTTAAATAGTAAAAAAGATGAGATTCAATGCATGTAACTGGTTATTGCTTTTTTTTATGTTATGGCTGCCAGTGCAAGGTACTGCAGCAGCTGTGCTGTTGGTGTGCGCTGAGGAAGAGCGTTTAAACGATCGTCATGATAAAAAACTAGCGATAATTAGCGACGATCATCATGCTGCTTGTCATAAGCAAGCAATTGAAAATCCGATAGATCACGTGCTCGCGAGTGTCGCCTGCGATGATACCTCGTGTGACGCGTATAACAGCACACCGATTGCATTGAATTACCCAGTATCAACGCCAAATAACAAAATTCCCGCTGTATTTGTATTGAATTACAGTTTTGTTTCGTTTATACCAGAACAACTACAACGCCCTCCTTTGTACTTCCTCCTGTAAAAAATCGCCCGTAGTTCAGGAAATATTTTCTCGTCTACGCTGCCTTCTGTGCTTTCTTTTGGAAGCAGATAGGTTAAGCGTGATTGTATACCGAAGTTTGTATTTCTCATTTGCAACAGAAAAGAAGACCTTATCTGTTAGGAGGTTGGCATGTCCATTAAATTTGCTCTTTACATTTTTCAATTACAGAATTCAATTAGGGGGTCGCAATGAATCGCATCGGTATGATCGTGGTTGCACTGATGGCGATTATGATGTCAGCGACCACGCAGGGGAAAAAAACTGAATCCAATTCCAATAAGATCAGTGCCGGCGTGCTTGCGCACGCAGATAGCTTTCGTAATGAAACCCTTCTACCAAGCTTGATAGTGGAAGCACTCGGAAATAATCCGGAAATTCACGCAGCGCTACAAGAGCGCGAAGCAGCTCAGCACCGCATAGCTCCAGCAGAGGCACTGGACGATCCAATGCTTGAAGCAGGCGTAATCAATGTACCTCTAGCATCATCTCCGTTTAATCGTGAAGACATGACAATGAAGATGATTGGATTGTCTCAACGATTGCCTTTTCCCGGAAAGCGCAGCTTGCGTAAAGGGATTGCGAGTAAGGATGCCGAAGCTATTGAGCAGGGCTACCATGAAACGGTCAATCGTGTCATGCACGATCTCAAAATAGCCTATTTTGATCTTGGGTTAACACTAGAAACGATCAAACTGGTTGAAAAAAATAAACAAGTGCTTGAACATTTTCTGCGCATTGCTGAAGGGCGTTATCAAGTAGGACAGGGTAATCAAGCCGACGTACTGAAAGCACAGACGCAGGTATCGAGAATGCTCGATAGATTGCTAGGTTTGGCACGCGAACAACCCATATTCGAAGCGGAGCTGATTCGTACTTTAGGGCGCAATACCAAGAGTGAGATTCCGATTCCAACATCATTGAGCATTCGTGAGATACCTTTGATTCTAGAATCGCTGCAACAAGAAGCGATATCCCAGCGTCCGCAACTATTGGCGTTACAGAGTCTAATCGCACGTAATGAGAAATCTACCGAATTAGCTCGCAAGGCTTATTATCCAGATTTCGATGTACGTCTCTCATATGGACAACGTGACCACGCGCTCGATGGTATGAGGCGTGACGACATGGTCAGCATGACAGTAGCCGTTAATTTACCTGTGTGGCGCGGTAACAAGATTGAGCCACGCATCATAGAAGCCCAAGCTTTACGTGATCAAGCCATTAATTTGTATCAATCGCAAAGTAATGAAATCGCAGCAAAGTTGCGACAACAAGTGGCTATTGCCGAACAGAGCTTGAAGTCAGTCAAGCTCTATCAAAATGCCATATTGCCACAAGCAAGGCTGACGGTTGAATCGGCACTGGTTGCTTATCAAGTAAACCGCATTGATTTTTTAACCTTACTCGATAATCAAATGACCGTATTCGATTATGAAACCAATCTTATTACCGCGATAGCTACTTACAATAAGGCGCTTGCGGAAATCGATTTGCTGATAGGTAAGAAGCAACACTAACTGATATTGATTGTGGAGTCTTTATGAAAATCCTTGCAAAATCAATTGCTCTTAGCATGATGCTGATAGCTGCGATTGCTGTAGGTTTCTGGTGGGGTCAGACACAATCCTGGACAGAGACTACAGTTACTTCTCATCAACCTGATGGCGGCAAAAAAAAGATTCTTTATTACCGTAATCCGATGGGATCGGATGCCTCCCCCATTCCCAAGAAAGATCCGATGGGTATGGATTATTTGCCTGTCTATGAGGGCGAAGAATCAACGAATGAGTCTTTAATAAAAATCAGTACAGAAAAAATACAAAAACTAGGGGTACGAACCGAAACAGCATCGATGCGCCAACTTGTTCGCACTATCAGAGCCGTTGCGACGATACAAGCGGATGAACGCAAGTTATACACACTCGTCACTAAATTCGAAGGATGGATTCATCGACTATACGTCAATACTACCGGACAAGCAGTTAAGAAGGGTGAGATATTGATGGATGTTTACAGCCCTGATCTGGTTACTGCACAGCAAGAGTATCTTATTGCTGGGAAGGGGCTGCAAGCCGTTGTGGAAAGCGAAACAGATGTCAAGGCCGCTATGAAGCGACTGGCCAGTAGCGCTCTACACCGATTGAGAAATTGGGATATCTCTGAAATTGAATTGCAACGTCTTCAACGTGAAGGCGTTGCCAAAGAACATGTCGCACTGCGGTCTTTAACCAATGGAGTGGTTCTGGAAAAACCTTCCATTGAAGGAAAGCGCTTTGTACCCGGAGAAGTGCTTTATAAAATTGCCGATCTTTCACGTGTGTGGGTGTTAGCGGATGTCTTTGAGCAAGATCTAGGTATGATCCATCCTAGACAAAAAGTAACCATTAGAGTCGATGCTTATCCGGAAAAGATATTTACCGGGGAAGTTGCTTTTATCTACCCTCAGGTGACACCGGAAACGCGTACGGCCATTGCACGCATCGTACTTGATAATCCCGATGGTTTGCTCAAACCGGATATGTATGCCCGCGTAGAGTTTGCTTCATTTCATACGGATAATAAGGTATTAACAATTCCCGATTCGTCAGTGCTTGATACGGGCACACGTCGAATTGTGTTGGTCGATCTTGGAGAAGGTCGGTATGAACCGCGTACGGTGAAGTTGGGTATGCACGCCGACGGTTTTGTAGAAGTACTGGGTGGAGTTCAGGTTGATGAAGCTGTGGTGATCAAGGCAAACTTTCTTATCGACGCGGAAAGCAACCTGAAAGCGGCAATAGGCAATTTTGGTCATGGTGCACATAGCCCAAAAATAGGGATCGACGAAGATAATCGGGAAAATTCCGAGATATCCTCTAAAAGGTCCGATTCTACGACTCATCGTGGTAAAGGGACTATTGAAGCTATTGATGTTGCGAATGGGGTGATTACGCTTACGCATGAGCCAATCGCCAGTCTAAATTGGCCATCTATGACTATGGATTTCCGAATGACCGATCCAACATTGCTTCGTTCTTTGGCGCTTGGACAAAAGTTGGCGTTTGAGATTACGGAGGAATCGGCAGGTGAATATGTCATTACGCATGTAGATCCTTCTCGGGCAAACTCTGTAGTCGACCGACATAGGGGACACTGACATGGTTAGTAAAATAATTGAGTGGTCAGTTCGGCATGTTTTTTTGGTTTCGTTGGCAACATTTTCAATCGTTGCTTGGGGGGTATATGCGGCATTAAAAACCCCGATTGACGCAATTCCCGATCTCTCCGATGTTCAAGTCATCGTTTATACCGAATATCCTGGGCAGGCACCGCAAGTAGTTGAAGATCAGGTAACGTATCCGTTGACCACGGCTATGCTGAGCGTACCTAAATCGAAAGTGGTGCGAGGATTATCGGCTTTCGGCGTATCGTTTATCTATGTCATTTTTGAAGATGGAACGGATATTTACTGGGCTCGCTCACGGGTTCTGGAATACTTGAGCTTTGCAGCGAACAAATTACCGGAAAACGTTAAACCAGTACTCGGTCCGGATGCCACCGGAGTTGGGTGGGTTTATCAATATATTGTTACGGCTAAAAACCGAACATTGGATGAATTACGCAGTATTCAGGATTGGTTTTTGCGTTATCAATTGGCAGCGGCCGAAGGGGTTTCCGAAGTAGCTAGTGTTGGCGGATTCCAGAAAACTTATCAGATCACGGTCGATCCGCGGCGCTTGCAAGCCTATGGCATTTCTCTCAGGACGGTAATCAACGTGGTCGCTCAAAGTAATCGCGATGTTGGCGGTCGGGTGATCGAACTCACCGAAACCGAATATATGGTGCGCGGGAAAGGTTATCTGCGTGGTACCAGCGATCTGGAGAATTTGGTGGTGAAGGCGCATGAAGGTATGCCAGTGTTGCTACGTGATGTGGCTCGCATTGAATTGGTGCCGAATGAGCGACGCGGGGTTACTGAATTCAACGGAGAAGGCGAAGCCGTTTCCGGCATCGCAGTTGCGCGTTATGGCGAGAATGCGCTTGATATCATTCACAATATAGAAGCAAAAATTGATCAACTCAGATCAGGCTTGCCGGGAGGAGTTGAAATCCAGCCGGTTTATAATCGCTCTGAACTGATTGAGCGTGCGATTGCGAACCTAAATGAAGTATTGATTGAACAGGTAATTATCGTGGCATTGGTATGCGCGGCATTTCTCATGCATGTACGCAGTGCCCTGATAGCGATCATTATGTTGCCAATCGGCGTACTCATCGCATTTATTGTCATGTTTCATTTGGGGATTAATTCTAATATCATGAGTTTGGCGGGCATTGCTTTGGCTATTGCTGAAATGACCGATGCCGCCGTCGTTATGGTCGAGAATGCGCATAAACATCTATCGCGCCTTGCTCCGCAGGCTCCTGCGGCAGCACGTATGGATGCCATTATTGCAGCATGCCAGGAAGTCGGTCCAACATTGTTCTTCAGTTTGCTGATCATCACTGTGTCATTCCTACCGATATTTGCACTCGAGGCACAGGAAGGACGTATGTTTCAACCCCTTGCGTTCACTAAGACGTTCGCTATGGCGGGTGGTGCCTTGCTTTCTATCACCTTGGTTCCGGCACTCATGTTGTTATTGCTGCGTGGACGTATTCCGCGTGAACAGGATAACCCGTTGGGTAAATTACTGATTCGTTTGTATCATCCCATTATTATCTGGGTGATTAGATGGAAAAAAATCATACTTTTTGTCACTATTGCAGTGTTAGGACTGACTATATATCCGGCACTTAAGCTCGGAACCGAATTCATGCCGCCGCTGAATGAAGGTACACTGCTTTATATGCCGGTGACGCTACCGGCCATATCGATCACCAAGGCTGCAGAGATATTGCAGACGCAGAACAAAATTATCAAAAGTTTCCCGGAAGTTGCATCGGTTTTTGGTAAAGCGGGGCGCGCTAATACTGCTACTGATCCGGCGCCGCTGGAAATGACAGAAACCATTATCAACTTAAAACCGGAAAGTGAATGGCGCCCAGATATGACGATCGACAAACTCATTGCTAAACTCGATCAAGCGTTGCAAATTCCTGGGGTGTCCAATGCGTGGACAATGCCAATCAAAAACCGCACCGACATGTTGGCAACAGGTATACGTACACCTATTGGTATTAAAGTTTTCGGCAACGATCTCGGCGAAATAGAAAAATTGGGCAAGGAGATCGAGACGGCCATAAGAACGGTTCCTGGTACCACCAGCGCATATGCAGAGCGGACTACAGGCGGTTATTACCTTGATATTGAACCGGATCGTGTTGCATTAGCGCGCTACGGATTGGTAGTAGGTGATCTCTTGGAAGTTATTTCGATAGCGCTTGGAGGTGAAATGATTACCACTACAGTGGAGGGGCGCGAGCGTTATGGAGTTACCGTGCGTTACCCGCGTGAACTGCGTAGCGATCCGCAAGCTATTGCCACTCAGGTACTGGTTCCAGCCATGAATGGAGCCATGATCCCGTTGGGTCAATTGGCACAAATCAAGCTAGTTCAAGGACCACCAAGTATTCGAACGGAAAATGCATTGTTAGCTGCTTATATTTTTGTTGATATTCGCGGTCGTGATATTGGTGGTTATATTGCTGATGCGCAGAAAGCTGTGCTTGAGCAAGTAGAGTTCCCGCCTGGCTATTATGCAACTTGGAGTGGGCAATTTGAATATATGGAACGTGCGACCGAAAAACTGAAAGTGGTGGTGCCGGTTACGCTTCTCATTGTATTTGTACTGATCTACATGAACTTCAATCGACTGACTGAAACCCTGATCGTTATGTTGTCTGTTCCCTTTTCACTGGTGGGTGGTATTTGGTTGATGTATTGGTTTGACTACAATATTAGCATTGCAGTAGCGGTGGGTTTCATAGGTTTGGTCGGGATTGCGGCCGGATCTGGCATGGTAATGTTGGAATTTCTTGATCAGGCATTGACTAAAATGTATGAAAAGCGCCAAGCCACAGGTGAGGAAGTTACTGTTGAAGATCTCTACGCTGCAGTGACTGAGGGAGCTGTAACGCGGATACGCCCTGTCATGATGACTATTGTCAGCAGTATTCTTGGTATGCTGCCCATTATGTTGAGTAGCGGCACGGGTTCCGAACTGACTCGGAGCATTGCGACTCCGATGGTGGGCGGTATGATTTCGGCAGCAATATTGACACTGGTTATTTTTCCTGTCATTTATGCATTGGTTAAGGAAGTTTCGATCCGACGCTCACTGAAAACATAAAAATCAGGAGAATGGTCGCAATAGATAAAGGAAGATTTCCGTTGCATTCTGGTATGCCGATTGTATAGGCCTTATTTTGCAACATAATCAACCATTCTTGAAATACGCAACTTCTGGAGGGCAATGCGAGTCTAAAACGATTCAGGTTTTTAGTGTGACCTTCTGATCATGCTTTTATTGGGATTTTTATCCAAAGTAACGTAATTCACAAAGGCCACAACTAATATTAGTTTTATTTACCCCCCACTGTTATAATTTGCCCCCTTTACAGGAACTAACAGCTTATTTTTGAGGATTTTTTTATGTCTCGCCCGATTCGTAATATTGCTATCATCGCACACGTTGATCATGGTAAAACCACTATGGTTGACAAGCTTTTGCATCAAGCCGGTACCTTTGCCGCACATCAACAAATTTCTGAGCGCGTGATGGATTCTAATGATATCGAACGTGAACGGGGCATTACTATTTTAGCTAAAAATTGCGCCATTGATTACAATGGAATTCATATCAACATCGTCGATACACCCGGGCACGCTGATTTTGGTGGTGAAGTGGAGCGAGTTTTGTCGATGGTTGATGGCGTATTATTGTTGGTCGATGCGGTGGAGGGGCCGATGCCACAAACACGGTTTGTGACTAAGAAAGCATTGGCATTGGGTCTTCGTCCAATTGTCGTAATTAATAAAGTGGATCGTCCCGGTGCACGTGCCAGTTGGGTCGTTGATCAAACATTTGACTTGTTCGATAAACTCGGTGCGAGTGATGAACAACTGGATTTTCCGGTGGTATACGCTTCGGCACTCAATGGTTTCGCAACATTGGAGCAAGAAAAACCTAACAAAGACATGCGACCATTATTTGATACCATTTTGAAGCATGTTCCAGCACCTACCGGTAATCCAGAAGAGCCCTTACAGTTACAAATCAGCGCGCTGGACTATTCCAGCTTCGTCGGGCGTATCGGTATTGGACGTATTCACCGAGGTAAGCTGAGGCCAGCGCAGGAAGTGATGATTCTGATGGATGGTAAGCCGCCGAAAAAAGCCAAGGTGAATCAAGTGTTGGGTTTCCAAGGATTGGAACGGATTCAGGTGAAAGAAGCCTTGGCAGGGGATATCGTACTGATTAACGGAATCGAAGAACTAAGTATTGGCACTACTTTGGCGGATCTCGACCAGCCCGAAGCATTACCTGTCATGGCAGTGGATGAACCTACATTAACCATGACGTTTCAAGTCAATACATCGCCTTTTGCCGGTCAGGAAGGTAAATTCGTGACCAGTCGCCAATTACGGGAACGCTTGGAAAAAGAATTATTGACGAATGTTGCGATGCGCATGGAGGAAATGAATGAAACGGACTCTTTCTTGATTTCCGGGCGCGGCGAATTACATCTTACCATCTTGCTGGAGAATATGCGCCGCGAAGGCTATGAACTGGCTGTTTCGCGCCCCAACGTTGTGATTCGTGAAATCGATGGCGTGAAATGCGAGCCATTTGAGTTGCTGACGGTGGATATCGATGAAGCGCATCAAGGCGGTATTATGGAGGCATTGGGAGAACGCCGAGGTGATTTGCAAGACATGGTATCGGACGCCAAGGGAAGAGTGCGGTTGGATTATCGTATTCCAGCGCGCGGCCTGATTGGCTTTCAGTCTGATTTTATGACGATGACGCGCGGTACCGGTTTAATGAGTCATGTGTTTGATGAATTTGCACCGATGCGTTCAGAAATCCCGCAACGTAAGAATGGCGTGCTGATTTCTTCTGAACATGGTGAAGCCGTTGCTTATGCCCTTTGGAAGTTACAAGAGCGCGGCCGTATGTTTGTCAATCCAGGCGATCGCTTGTACGAAGGTATGGTAATTGGCATTCATACGCGTGACAACGACTTGGTGGTCAATCCGATTAAAGGTAAGCAACTGACAAATATTCGCGCATCAGGAACCGATGAGGCCGTCGTGTTAACGCCGCCGATTCAACTAACTTTGGAATCTGCAATCGAATTCATCGCAGACGACGAACTGGTTGAAATTACCCCTAAGACCATTCGTATCCGGAAGCGCCATTTACTGGAGCACGAACGTAAAAAAGCTTCACGTGCTGCAGCCTAAGTAAAATAACTTGAGAGGAGCTGATGATTATGGCTAAATATCTAACAAACCTCAGTTACAAGGCGATACAGATCGTATGTTGGCTCATATTATTGGCAACTACTTCATATGCCAATTCTGTTGCTTGTTTTACTTCCAATATCGGTCAGTTCTGCATTGAGTTATTTGAATCGCATACGCCGCTTACCACTGCGAATTTTTTGAATTATATCCATAATGGCTCTTATACGAACGGGATATTCCATCGCAGCATACCGGGTTTTGTCATACAAGGCGGTGGTTTTAAAATTGTGGATAGTGCCGCAGGAAAATCTTTGGCGACTGTAGCAACGCTACCGCCCATTAATAACGAATTCAAAATTTCCAATACTCGCGGTACAGTCGCGATGGCTAAAATTGATCGCCAGCCAGATAGTGCTACCAGCCAATGGTTTGTCAATTTAGCTGACAATTCAGGGGATCCGAATAATTTAGATACTCAGAATAGTGGTTTTACAGTTTTTGGACGAGTTATTTTTGACGGTATGAGTGTGTTTGATGCGATTGCACAATTACCGAGAACGAGTAGTAATCTTCCTTATTTTGCGACTAATGAGTCACAGATACCGATTGCTAATTTAGTGCAAATAATTGAGATTGCTGTCAAGAAGCCAACGGGCGTTTTTCACGAGAGTGTTGCTAGCTTTGCTGTTGATATCGGTGATGGAAGTAACATCTTGGAAGTTAAATTACGACTGATTGACAGTGATCCGGAGCTATTATTTGAATTAGATTCAGGTAGCATGCAATTACTATCATCCAGACCTGAGAATGTGGCAACGTATTTGCCGCAAAGCGGGGAAGTATTAATCCCAACTGTGATGCTTGGACCTACAATCATGATTAATAATGTTCGTATGCAATTGGTGAATACGGAACCTCTTCAATTCGCATTAAAAAGCTACGAAACAGGAAATTAATTCAACAAATTATTAATCCGGAGATTTCGCTTTGCCTCCCTGAGGTTTCAGGTTTTTTTGTGGCAGAAATGCTATTTGGCTGATTTAAGGTTGATGATCCTTAGAGTTACAGGTACTATCCTTTATGGGTGTTTCCTAAAATAAATAACAAATCAGTATTTTCAATAAGAATTTGAATCTTTCCGGCACATAACTCATGAAATTATTCCTATACCTATTGCTCGGTTTTTTTTTGGTGATGGCTATTGCCATAATTAGTGGCGCGCATAATATTTCTGCCACTGAAAAACACTGGAGCATCACTGAAAAAACAATCGATTGGATTCGTGAGAGCTTGATTGAAGTTCATGCTAAAAATCTAACCGTACCCCAACTGGATGATCGTAATGTACTTTCGAATGGATTCAAGCATTATCATGAGATGTGTACTGAATGTCATTTGGCGCCAGGCCTTGAGGTCACGGAAGTTTCCATGGGATTATATCCGCAACCGCCAGTTTTTCATGAGCAAGCGCCTGTAACGGAGCAAGCCATCAGATCGGATACTATCAGAAAATACTTTTGGGTTATTAAGAATGGGTTAAAAATGACCGGTATGCCGGCTTGGGGATTGAGTCATGATGATCAGTCAATGTGGTCAATGGCGGCATTTGTTGTGAAGTTGCATGGTATGAGCGCGGCAGAATATGAAAATCTAGTTCGTACGACAGAAGCCGATCATTCGCATCATCACGGCCATGACGAACATTCGCACCATCACGACCATTCGCATTAATAGAATTAACCTGAGAAAATACTAGAAATTTGCCAGGTGATTTTCATGGCCTGCATGGTCTGAAGGATTCATGCGGAGCAGAAAGTGTAGAGAGGGCTATTTTTACTTATTACGTGTGCTGATGCGTTGCACTTCTGCTTCGATCCAGTTTTCGATCTGCGCATTCAAATCACTTGCTTCCATATCGGTTGGGTCGATTGGCTTGCCAATGCTGACAATGATCTTTCCGGCCCGCTTAACGAATGAATTTCTGCCCCAGAATTCGCCGGCATTGTGTGCAACGGGAACTACTTTCACATCGGTATGAGTCGCCAGCCAAGCACCGCCGATCTTGTATTTTCCTCGCTTTCCTGGTGCAATACGTGTGCCTTCTGGAAATATGACAACCCAGAATCCTTGTTGTAGCCGATCTTTGCCTTGTTCAACAATTTGTTCCAATGCTTTTTTACCAGATTTTCGGTCGATAGCAATCGGGCTAGTCATGGCAAGTCCCCAACCAAAAAAAGGGATCAATAATAATTCCTTTTTTAGTACCCATACCTGCGGTGGAAAAATCTCCTGAAATGCTAGCGTCTCCCAAGCCGACTGATGTTTAGACAATACAATGCTTGGAGATTTAGGGATATTTTCAGCACCTAGAATCTGATAATGCAATCCGCATACATACCGCAGCAGAAACAACATGGTTTTCGTCCAACTCGAAGTGACGCGATAGCGTTGCATGGGTGATAATGGAAAGCATAATAGTGTAGCCAATGCGAAGGGTGGCGTAATAATGATTTGCAGTAACATATATAAGGTTGATCGCAAGGCCGCCATAGCTATTTTTTCTCTACTAGGGCCTCGACAGCAGCTTCTAGGCTGACAAAGACTTTTGTATTGGCAGGAATGTTCTCATGGTCGTAAGTTTCTTGCCCCTTTCCGGTCAATACGAGTATTGGCATAGCGCCGGCAGTGATAGCAGCTTGTAAATCGCGCATGGAATCGCCGATTGCCGGTACATTTTTTAAATTCACACCGTAGCGTTGCATGATCTCTGCAAACAAACCTGCTGCTGGCTTACGGCATGAGCATTGATCGATACTGGCATGTGGACAGAAAAAAATTGCATCGATACGACCACCGCTCTGGATAACGGATTGATGCATTTTTTGATTGATTGCATTATAGGTTGCCATGTCCATCAATCCACGGCCAATACCCGATTGATTGGTTGCAATTACGGTGCGATAGCCGGCATGTGTTAAACGAGCAATCGCTTTCAGGCTGCCTGGAATGGGAATCCATTCATCTGGTGTTTTGATGGAAGTATTGCTACATTCATTGATCACGCCTGCCTGATCCAAAATAATCAGCTTCATATTTATGTTGCGAGTTTAGAGAGATCGGCGATCTGATTCATGATTTGATGCAGCTGCTTTAGCAGGGCAAGCCGATTATTGCGCAATGATTTATCTTCAACGTTCACCATTATATGATCAAAAAAGGTATCGACCGGCGATTTCAGTGCGGCGAGAATTTGCAGCGAAGTGGTGTAATCTCCGGCGTCAAAAGCCTCTTTGGTTTTGGAAGAGAGACTGGTTAATGCCTGATGTAGCGCTTGTTCCGCCGGTTCCTGTAATAAACTGGCATCTACCTCGATACTGATGTCACCTTCTGTTTTCTTAAGGATATTGCCTACCCGTTTGTTCACAGCCGCTAAACTGACTGCTTCCGGCAATTTCGTAAAAGCGCGCACGGCGGCAAGGCGATTAGGGATATCACTTAGTTGTTGTGGATTCAGACTGAGCACGGCATCGACTTCCTGGGGAGTGTAGCCTTGCTCACGTAAATTACCAGCGAGTCGATCATAAATGAAAACTTGTAAATCGTGTAAATCCGGCGCGCTTGCACTGAGCTCCAGCGGACCATAAATTTCATTTTTTACCAGATCGATCAATTGATTTAACTGAAGCGGTAAGTCTTTCTCGATTAAAATTCTTATAACTCCAAGTGCATGACGACGCAGTGCAAATGGATCTTTGTCACCAGTTGGAATTTCACCGATGCCGAACATATTTACCAATGTTTCCAGTTTGTCCGCCAGCGCGACACAAACACCGGCTTGATTTCGTGGCAATGTATCGCCTGCAAAGCGCGGCTTGTAATGGTCCTCGATGGCAAAGGCGATATCGTCGCTCAAACCTTCATGTTGTGCATAATAACGTCCCATGATGCCTTGCAGTTCTGGAAATTCACCTACCATGTCGGTTAGTAGATCCACCTTGGCTAATGTAGCAGCTTCAAAAACCTGATCTCGCAAAGTATCTCCACCCAATTGCGCGCCGATCTCGGTTGCAATGATGCGAACATAGTGCATGCGCCAACCCTGCGTACCCAACTTGTTGTGATAAACCACTTTGTTGAGTTCTGGTATACGCGATTCCAATGTTCTTTTGCG
The DNA here is from genome assembly GCF_022836435.1 of Nitrosomonas sp. PY1. NCBI lineage: Bacteria > Pseudomonadati > Pseudomonadota > Betaproteobacteria > Nitrosomonadales > Nitrosomonadaceae > Nitrosomonas > Nitrosomonas sp. PY1. Next base: position 439,164 of record NZ_BQXC01000001.1, read on the forward strand.
GTCCTGGTCAAAGAAAAATTGCGCATCGGCCAAGCGTGAATGCACTACACGTTCATTTCCTGCGATGATCAGACTTGGATCGGCCGGTTTGATATTGGCAACCAGCAGGAATTTATTGGCTAGTTTTCCTTGCGCATCCAGTAGCGGAAAGTATTTCTGGTTTGTTTTCATGGTGAGGATCAAACATTCCTGGGGAACTTGCAAAAATACTGGATCGAATGTGCCAACCAGCACATTAGGATGTTCAACCAAGGCCGTCACTTCATCCAATAACGCGGCATCTTCTATGGGAGTAAGATTTTCATGCTGTGCGGCGGCGGTCATTTGACGAACAATCTCATCTTGTCGCTCGGCAAAACTGGCAATGACAGCGCCCTCTGCTGCCAATTGCTGCGCATAGCTATCGGCTTCCTTGATAACGATTGGCTGCATTGTGGCTTCAAATCGGTGTCCTTGCGTTTCCCGTCCGGATTGTAGACCTAAAATGTTGACCGAAATGACATCTGCGCCATGCAGCGCAATCAACGCATGCGCAGGACGGACAAAATCAACACTTTGCCAGCCATCCTCTAACTGATAAGTCATTACTTTGGGAATCGGCAATTGACCAATGGCCTCCTGAAATGCTTTTTGCAAACCGGCGGCCAATGAAGTTCCTTTGATGGTGTTATCCCAAAACAGGGTTTCCGTTTTACCTTCCATGGCACGTTTGAGTCGAGGTACGGCCGACGCATCTGCTCCCAACCCCGCCAATTTTTTAAGTAGTGGCGCTGTTGCAAGACCTTGTGCATCCAGACCAACTGCGACCGGCATTAATTTTTGCGTAACCGCTCTATCAGATGCCTGCGCAGCAACATTGGTAATATGCACCGCCAGACGCCGTGGTGAAGCATATGCGGTAACCTGCGCATCTGTTGCCAAAAGATCTTGCGCTTTCAAGTTGGTAGCGAATAATTCCGCAAAGCTGTTGCCAAGCTGTTTCAGCGACTTGGGCGGCAGTTCCTCGATCAACAATTCAACGAGTAGGTTTTTGGTCATGATGCAGGTTCCGCGACATCCGGCATTTGCGCAACCCATTCGCGCGGCGCCATAGGAAAGTTTAAGTTCTTGCGACTATCGTAATAGGCCTTGGCAACTTGCCGAGACAAATTACGAATACGACCGATGTAAGCTGCACGCTCCGTGACCGAAATGGCGCCACGTGCATCCAGTAAATTGAACGTATGCGCCGCTTTTAGCACTTGTTCATAAGCTGGCAAGGCTAATTGCTGCGCAATTAAATGGTCAGCTTGTGTTTCGTGCTTACCAAAGGCTAAAAATAGAAACTCAGTATCGCTTTGTTCGAAATTGTACGTCGATTGCTCCACTTCGTTTTGATGATACACATCATGATATGTTAGGTCTTGAGTCCAAGTCAGATCAAAGACGCTTTCCACATTTTGTAGATACATCGCCAGACGCTCTAAACCATAGGTAATTTCACCGGTTGCAGGTTTGCAATCAATTCCTCCAACTTGTTGAAAATAGGTGAATTGTGTAATTTCCATGCCATTTAGCCAAGCTTCCCAACCCAAGCCCCAAGCACCTAAGGTAGGGTTCTCCCAATCATCTTCCACCAAGCGAACATCATTTTGTGTGAGGTCTAATCCCAGTTCGCGAAGCGAGGCAAAATAGAGGTCTAGAATGTTTCTTGGTGCCGGTTTCAGCACTACTTGGAATTGATAGTAATGCTGTAAGCGGTTAGGGTTGTCGCCATAGCGGCCGTCTTTGGGGCGACGAGAAGGTTGCACATAGGCGACTTTCCAGGGTTCTGGGCCGAGTGCACGTAAAAAGGTCGCTGTGTGACTGGTTCCTGCGCCGACTTCCATGTCATAGGGTTGCAGTATCGCACAACCTTGTTTGGCCCAGAAATGCTGCAAAGTGAAAATAATATCTTGAAATGATTGTATTGTAGGTTGTGTGATTGCCATGCGTCGATTGAATCCGGTCAAAGATAGCCAATAAATATAGTGCGAATTCTACAGGTTTTTCTGTGGATCTTTTGATTTTGCTCGCAGCAAGACAAGCGCGACAATGCATAGTAATCCAGCCAATAGTAATATTGGATAATTACCGCGACGCACATACGGTGTGGTTCCGGTGAAGCCTTGCACAGCGCTATGCAGCGCTGCGGTGGTGAAAATCTCTATGCTTTGCAACACTTGTCCACGCTCATCAATGATCGCGGTAACGCCGGTGTTCGTTGCGCGAAGCATATATCGTCCGGTTTCCAATGCACGCATTTGCGAAATTTGTAAATGTTGTTGTGGTCCGATTGAGCGGCCGAACCATGCGTCATTGCTGACGTTGACAAGTAAGGTTGCATCAGGGAGTTGCTTGATGATTTCTTCACCAAATGCGTCTTCATAACAAATATTAATGGCGATTCTTTGCCCTGCTAGATACATTGGTTTTTGGTCGAGGCTGCCGCGCGAAAAATCAGATAATGGAATTTGTAATATATGGACGATCCATCCAAAAACTGCTTTTAAGGGAATATATTCACCGAAAGGTACCAGATGGTATTTGCGATAACTTTGTTCAGGCGCAGAACCAAAGCTGAACATGGTATTGTAGTATTCCCCTTGATTGGTTCCGTGTTCAGCTAAGCCAATTAATACATCGCCATTGTTGTTGCGCGCATGTTCCGCTAATTGTGCTACATATCTTGCAGGTACGACGTTGCTAAAAAGTGGAATGGAGATTTCCGGCGTGACGATTAACTGGCTTGGGCTTTCCAGAATCAGTTTTTTATAAATTTCCATGGTGTTTTCAATATGGTCATCTCGCCACTTTAAGTCTTGCGAGATATTTCCTTGTAGCAGGCTAACTGTGATTGGTTCTCCTTGAGGGCTGGTCCAGTCAATCATTTGCAAAATATAACTACTCAACCAAATCAAAACGAGCAGAGACCCATAGCGCAGTGCTTTTAGCCTATTTTCAATGCAAAGAAAAAGCAGTGCAGAGCTTAATACTAATAAAAAGGAAATTCCATATACGCCAATAATCGGTGCAAAACCTACCAAAGGACTTGAGGGTGCTTGTGAATATCCTACCGCCAACCATGGAAAGCCCGTGAATAATGTGCCACGCAACCATTCAAATAGTATCCATAGTGCGGCAGCAACGCATGACCATAATAAAGCGGATGAGATTCGAAGACGAGTTAGGATATACAGACTCAATGCCGGAAATAATGACATATAAGCGCATAGTATCATTAATACAACAATTGCAATATGTGTCGGCATTGCACCAAAATCATGCAAACTGACATAAAGCCAAGTGACCCCTGCCGAGAATAATCCCATGCCGAAGCTGAAGCCTAGTAAGCTTGTTTGCCACGCCGATTGGTTGTTGCGACAGAATTTCAACAGTAGTGCAAGCGTTACAACTGGAATGGGGAAAAGGTAAAATGGTGCGAAACCTAAAACAGTGACTGCGCCCAATATAGCAGCAATGATTAATTTTATGCGATAAAATTCCGTCAATTAGACCTACTTATCTGTGCGCGTTATTAGAATCAAAAAAGGTAATCAGCATAAGCCCATTAAGTTACTATACTCTGCATTTTTCTATTATTTATACTCTTGAGCTTTTATGATTTTAATGTGTTATTGCCGGTAAAGCTCATATAGTAATTTTATCCGGTTGTATTCTTACTTGTTCTCAATTTTTATTAAATGGGTTTATACATAGCCTAATAACAATTTATTTACTTTATTGTCAATATAGAAATAGGATATTCTGATGCTTAAATATATTTGTTTATTGGTAATTGATGAATAGATTCTAAAGCATATGCGATATGTAGGATATTTTTCTAACTTGTACAGTAACTCGATCTTCCATGAAATTTAAAAATTTACTCTTGTTTTTCTTGTTTGGATTACTTTATGCCTGTGCTCATACTTCGGCGACTAAAGAGGGGGAGATAGAAGAAACTAAGGAAGTTGCTGAGCAGGAAGAAATTAACCAAAAAAATTTACCCAATCAAGAATTGACTGCAAACATTTTGTTTGATTTTTTAGTGGGTGAAACTGCATTGCAGCGCGGTAATTTAGATATTGCGCTAAATCGTTATCTTAAGTTGGCAAAATCAACCCGAGATTTGCGTCTTGCTAAGCGCGCCAGTGAAATTGCGTTACATACAGGCGATCCAACAGCAGCTGTACAGGCGACTTCTTTATGGGTCGAACTTGATCCTGAATCGATTGATGCTCGTCAAACTATGGCGGCCCTGATGGTTAATTTGGGAAATCTAGACGCTGCTCGCCCACACCTTGAAAAACTTTTGCAGTCGGAAAAAGAAAAAAGTGGTATCGCAAATGCTTTCTTGCAGCTAAATCAGATATTTGCGCGTAATCCAAATAAAATTGCAATTTATCAATTATTGCAGCAACTTGCGCTTCCTTATAAAGATTTGCCAGAAGCGCATTTTGCGGTTTCTCAGGCCGCATGGCTTGCTAATCAACGTCAAGAAGCTCTAGATGAAATGGAAGAAGCGTTGAAGCTACGCCCGAACTGGGAAATTGCTGCGGTTCATAAGGGTAGGATATTGCATCGAGTCGATAGCCCTGAAAATGCTTATCAATTTTATCTGGGATATTTATCAAAATATCCCAACGCCAATGAAGTCAGGATTGCCTACGCTCGCACATTGATTTCTGATGGTCGTAATGAATTAGCCTATGAACAACTGCAACTGCTGATCAGTAAAAATACAGCCGATCCTGAAGTTATGTTGGCGATTGGATTGTTGGCTACCGAAATGGGCGATTTCGATATGACTGAAAAAAGCCTGAACAAAGCGTTGGAGTTGGGTTATAAAGATCCGGATGCTGTGCATTTTCACATGGCGCAGGTATATGAAGAATTAAAACACAATGATAAAGCCATGGAATCCTATCAAATGGTAAAAGGTGGTTCGCGTTATTTGCCTGCGCAAATTCGTTATGCTGATTTATGGGCATCAAAAGGTAATATTAGTGATGCGCGTAAGTATTTAAGAAATTTACCTGCAACCAATGATCAACAAGCCGCCCATTTAATTTTGGCAGAAGCGCAAATACTAAGAAAATCGAAATCTTATAATGAAATCTATGAGGTGCTTAGTAATGGTTTGAAGAAATTTCCTGATTATCCCGAATTGTTATATGACCGTGCCTTGATAGCGGATAAACTGGGAAAGTTTAGTGTGCTTGAGAAAGATTTGCGGAAGCTCATACAAATCAAACCGGATAATGCGCATGCTTATAATGCTTTGGGTTATAGTTTTGCTGAGCGGCGTGTTCATTTGCCGGAAGCGTTGAAGTTGATTAAGAGGGCCGTGGAACTTGCTCCAGATGATCCTTTTATTATGGATAGCTTAGGATGGGTTTATTATCGTATGGGTAATCTGTCGGAAGGACTGAATTACTTAAATCTGGCATTTGCCGCACGCCCAGACCCAGAAATCGCGGCGCACTTGGGGGAAGTGTTGTGGGTACAGGGAGCAAAAGAAAATGCTAGAGATATATGGCGTTCGGCATTAGAAAAAGAACCGGATAACGAAGTTTTACTCGAAACGATTGAGCGTCTTACCAAAAGTAAGGATCCTATGAATCCTTAATCGAAACGGCTTTTTCTGCGAATTGCTGCATTTAAAAAGTATTCTGTGTTGCTATACGCCTAGGGTTTTTCAACAGAGGTTTCTAGTAAAAAGACATTGTCGTACCATTCTAGCGTTTGCGTAATAATGATGCGCCCATTATAAAATTGGTATAGCATCCTCATGTTCCGAATATAATCGATCTGAGTTAGTGAAATAATTCTTTATTTTTTAACATGCCCAATAACTTGCCAGTTCTTGAATTCAAAAGCAGTACGTTCTTTGCACCCATTCTGATTTTATTCGATAATGACATTGTCAGTATCGAGGAAGCTCTCGAAAAGAAAGTTAAATTGGCCCCTGAGTTTTTTAAAGATTCGTCACTTATTATCGATTTAAGCGAGATAAATAAGCACAATAAAGAAATCGATTTTGTTCAAATTGCGAAATTATTACGTCGCGTAGGCTTTTTTCCAGTTGGAATTCGAGGGGGAAGTGAGCAGCAAAATCAACAGGCCAGAGAGCTTTTTATTCCCATCGATACTGTCAGGGAATTGACTAATTTGATTATCACTGATGAAAAGAGTGAATCGGATGCTGCACAAAAAGACGATTCACAAGTTACGCATACAATCAAGCAAGAAACGATCAATGCTATTCCACCCAGACCCGTATATGTGGCTGCAACCTTGGTCACTCAGCCCGTGCGTTCAGGCCAACGTATTTATGCATCTGGCGATTTGATAGTCATGTCTCAAGTAAGTGCCGGAGCGGAAATTATGGCTGAAGGAAATATTCATGTTTATAATACCTTAAGAGGGCGTGCACTAGCGGGAGTGCATGGCAACACAGCTGCTAGGATTTTTTGTTTCGATATGCAGGCAGAGCTTATTTCTATCGCTGGAGACTACAAAACGAGCGAGGACTTAAATAAGCAAACTTACCGGAATCCAGTACAAATTTATTTACAAAATCATGCTTTGATCATTACAGAGATTGTTTAAGACTTTATCTAGCAAAGGAGACTCAATTGGCAAGAATTATCGTTGTGACATCAGGCAAAGGTGGCGTCGGAAAAACGACAACCAGCGCAGCAATCGCTATGGGGTTAGCAAAAAAAGGTCACAAAACCGCTGTAATCGATTTTGATGTGGGTTTACGTAACCTAGATTTGATTTTAGGATGTGAGCGTCGCGTAGTTTATGATTTCATTAATGTAATTAATGGTGAAGCTAGCCTGAATCAAGCGTTGATACGCGATAAGAACTGTAACCTGTTGTATATTCTTCCTGCCTCTCAAACACGTGATAAAGAAGCGTTGACGCAAGAAGGGGTAGGTAAGGTGCTGGATGAGCTCTCCAAGGATTTTGAATACATTGTTTGTGACTCACCTGCAGGTATCGAAAAAGGCGCCAATTTGGCATTGTATTTTGCAGACGATGCCTTTGTTGTGACAAACCCGGAAATTTCCTCTGTCCGAGATTCAGATCGCATGCTAGGTATTTTATCTAGTAAATCGCGCCGCGCCGAGCGGGGTGAAGACCCAATCAAAGAATACTTATTATTGACACGTTATGATCCTGATCGTGTTAAAAACGGCGAAATGTTGAGCTTAGACGATGTACAGGAAATATTGTCGTTGCAATTGTTAGGAATTATTCCTGAATCAAAATCTGTTTTAACGGCCTCTAATGCTGGCGTACCGGTTATTTTAGATGAAAAAAGTGAAGCGGGCCAAGCTTATGCAGACATTGTCGCACGATACTTAGGAGAAGATCGTCCGCATCGATTTACTGAATCAAAGAAAGGCTTCTTCAGCAAGTTGTTTGGAGGTAAAAAATGAGCTTACTGGATTACTTTCGGTTATCCAAACCCAAAACAGCGCCACTCGCGAAGGAGCGGTTGCAAATTCTTGTGGCACATGAGCGCAGTTATCGCAATCAGCCTTCTTATTTGCCCCAATTACAACAAGAATTGCTGGAAGTTATTCGTAAATATGTCAATGTGGAACAGAATGCTATTTCTGTAAATTTTGAGCAGGACGAAAATCAAGAAACACTGGAAGTCAATATCGTGTTGCCTGAAAGACATTCTCCAGCGGATAAAGGCGTAACAGCTAATGAATAGTTTTTCATGGATATGATTGTGCTGTTCATGGTGTACTGAATTTAGCGAAAATGCATTATCGAATCCTAATATATTTTTTTGTGATGATTCTGGCTGGATGTGCCACTAAGCCTCAGCAATCGACAGTTATTAAGCCAGTAAAAACAGTTGTTATTGAAGCTGCCGCAAAAGAACAAACGGTTGATACAGATCACTTTAATATTTTAGGAAGGATAGCTGTTCAAGATCGGAATCAAAGTTCGTCCGGTAGTTTTCGTTGGAAACATTGGCCTGTAAATGATGAAATTATTTTATTTACCCCTTTGGGTCAAGTGGTCGCTGAGATTTCCAGAAACCCGCAAGGTGTACGTTTGATTACTTCCAAATTGGAAGCTTTTTATGCGGAAGATGTGGAAGGTTTGACGCAGGAGGTTTTAGGATGGCGTTTGCCGCTGAGTAACTTGCAATATTGGATTCAAGGAAGGCATTCTCCATTAGCAAGAGCAGAGAAAGATTTTAACGAGAAAGACCAAGTGGTTGTAATTCGCCAGGATGGTTGGGAAATTCATTACAGTAGCTATACGGCTGCACAAGCAGGCCAATCTGAACTTCCTAGACGAATGGAGCTAACCTATGGCTCCCTGCGCATTAAATTGATTGTTGATGAGTGGAAAGCAGAGTAAAAACTCTTGAAGTTTTGTATATTTTTGTTTAACGCATGCATACCTTTCCCGCCCCCGCAAAACTGAATCTGTTTCTCCATGTCGTTGGACGCAGAAGCGATGGTTATCATCTTTTGCAAACAGTTTTTAGATTTCTTGATTTTTCTGATGAAATTACTTTCAAAGTACGCGAGGATGGTGTAATCAAACTGCACAACCCGTTGGTCGGTGTGCCTGAAGAAAAGGATTTATGCGTCCGCGCAGCAAGGCTTTTGCAAAAAACTGCTGGAAGCAAGCTGGGAGCGGATATTTATTTGGAAAAAAAGATTCCGATGGGAGGAGGGCTGGGAGGCGGTAGTTCGGATGCTGCAACAACGCTCTTGGCGCTTAATCAACTATGGTCACTGCATCTTAACCAAAAACAATTGCTTGAATTGGGGCTACAGTTGGGTGCTGATGTTCCAATTTTTATTTTTGGACAGAATGCTTTTGCCGAAGGCGTGGGCGAAGAATTGACCGCGCTGACTTTGTTGCCTGCTTGGTATTTAGTGCTTATTCCATCGGTGCAGATTTCTACAGCAGAAATTTTTGCAAACAAGGAATTGACACGCAACACGATACCTATCAAAATACCGCCCTTTTCTATCTATCAAGGACATAATGATCTGGAGTCCGTTGTTTGTCAGAATTACCCTGAAGTAGCGAAATGTTTGCAGTGGCTAAAGCAACTAGAAAATACTACAATAGCAGCCATGAGCGGCTCAGGTTCTTGCGTTTTTGCAGAATTCTCAACGCCAACGGCTGCGCAAGCTGCTTTTGAACAAATTCCTGAAGATATGACAGGATTTTTAGCAAAAGGATTAGAGTGTCATCCCATGTACAATTCAATGGGGTAAAATTTGGGGAGTCGCCAAGCGGTAAGGCACCGGATTTTGATTCCGGCATTCGTAGGTTCGATCCCTACCTCCCCAGCCAACTTCATTGATCTAACCATAGATATAAATTTACCCTTTTAAAATTAGAATGAGCGAGTGGTTGTGAAAGGTAATTTCAAACACTCTGAATTTAGACAAAAATGAAATTAACGCCGCGTTAAATGGCTTCCTTCAAAGAAAATTGATGTTATGTCTTACGATAGCTTAATGGTTTTTACCGGCACAGCACATCCGAAGTTGGCTCAGGATGTCGTCAAACATCTCAATATCCACTTAGGACGGGCAAATGTTGGGCGTTTTAGTGATGGCGAAGTAATGGTCGAAATCCTCGAAAATGTTCGAGGAAAAGATGTTTTCGTATTGCAGTCCACTTGTGCTCCGACCAATGATAGCTTAATGGAAATATTAGTTATGGTGGATGCGCTCAGACGTGCATCAGCAGGTCGGATAACTGCCGCGATACCGTATTTTGGTTATGCTCGCCAAGACAGAAGACCGCGCTCGGTCAGGGTTCCGATTACTGCCAAGGTAGTCGCTAACATGCTGACTACTGTACGCATAGATCGGCTATTAACAATGGATTTGCATTCCGATCAAATTCAGGGTTTTTTTGATATTCCTGTTGATAATATCTATGGCATGCCTATTCTGCTAGGGGATGTCTGGAAACATAACTACCAGAATTTAGTCGTAGTGTCACCTGACGTGGGTGGTGTGGTTCGTGCTAGGCATATGGCGAAACGCTTAGAATGCGATCTGGCGATTATTGATAAAAGACGCCCAAAACCGAACGAAGCGAAAGTTATGAATATCATCGGTGAGGTTAAAGATCGCACGTGCGTTATTATTGACGACTTGGTTGATACCGCCAATACGTTATGTGAAGCAGCGCTGGCTTTAAAACAGTATGGCGCGAAATCAGTATTGGCTTACTCGACACACGCCGTATTGTCAGGAAGCGCGATACAGCGTATTGAAAACTCGGTACTGGATAAATTGGTTGTAACGGACACCATTCCACTGCGTGAAGATGCGCTTGCCTGTAGTCGTATTTGTCAACTCAGTATTGCTAATCTACTGGCGGAAACGATGCTACGCATTAGCAATGAGAGTTCACTGAGTTCGTTATTTATGGAATAAAAAAATTTGCGTGTTTTGTTTTTTAACCGGACTTGCTTTGGTCGCGAACAAGTCATTTTTTAGGAGTGAAGCATTATGAAAATAGAAGTTAGTGCTGAAAAGCGCTTATTGCAGGGAAAAGGTGCGAGCCGCCGCCTGCGTAGATCTGGCAAAGTGCCTGCAGTTGTGTATGGTGGAGATCAAGCAGCAGAATCGATAGAGATGGATCATAACGATTTATTCTATAAACTAAAAATGGAAGCATTTCATGCATCGATTTTATCCCTGAATATTTCTGGGAAATCGGAGCAAGTATTATTGCGCGATACGCAATGGCATCCATTCAAGCAACAAATATTACATATCGATTTTCAGCGCGTTGATAAAAACAAGAAAATACATATGAAAGTACCACTGCACTTTGTCAATGCTGAGATTTCTCCGGGAGTAAAAGTTTCTGGTGGTATCGTTTCGCATATTTTGACGGAGGTGGATGTTAGTTGCCTGCCAAAAGATCTGCCCGAATATATTTCGGTTGATTTGGCTGAAATGACAGCCGGGCACTCGTTGCATCTCAGCGACCTGGTATTGCCGAAAGACGTTGAAATTGTTGCCTTGGCGAAAGGAGATAATTCTCCCGTAGCTACCATCGTGATTCCGCGGTCAGTGCTTTCTGAAGAAGATGCTGCCGATGCTGCAGCAACTACTGCTGCTGAGAAAAAAGCTGAATAAAATACATTAACGTTGGTCTTATTGAGAAAACTGCCGCCATTTAAACGAATGCCGGCAGTTTTTTATTTGATTTTATAGCAATATTTTGTGTGTGCTGTTTTGTATGAAACTGATTGTTGGTTTGGGTAATCCTGGTAAAGAATATGCTGGAACACGCCATAACGCAGGGTTTCATTGGATTGATCGACTGGCAGAAGTGCTTGGAATAACGCTGAAATCCGAAGCCCGGTTTCATGGAACATGTGTGCGCATTCAACAGAATAACCAAGAATGTTGGTTATTGCAGCCGCAAACTTATATGAATGCCAGTGGTAGAGCCGTGGTCGCATTAAGTCAATTTTACAAAATTCATCCGGATGAAATAATGATTATCCATGATGAGTTAGATTTGCTTCCCGGCGAGATCAAGTTAAAAAAAGGGGGCGGCCTGGGCGGTCATAATGGCCTCAAAGATATTGCCGCAAAACTGGGAACGCAGGATTTTTGGCGTTTACGTATTGGTATTGGCCACCCTGGAGAACGTAGCGCTGTGACCGGTTATGTACTCCATCCACCGGGAAAAGAAGAAGCGCAATTAATCGAGCAAGCGGTCGAGAAAGGCTTAGAAACTTGGCCACTGATTGTGCAAAGTGACTGTCAAGCTGCCATGCTAAAGCTACACACTAAAACATAAGAATTCCAAAACACATACAATATACTGGAACATAAATCATGAGCCTCAAATGCGGCATCGTAGGACTACCTAATGTCGGCAAGTCCACCCTTTTCAATGCGTTGACAAAGGCGGGCATCGCTGCGGAGAATTATCCTTTTTGCACTATTGATCCCAATGTTGGGATCGTTGAAGTCCCTGATATGCGCCTGCAAAAATTATCGGATATTGTCAAACCGCAAAAAATACAACCGGCTATTGTTGAGTTTGTCGATATTGCGGGCTTGGTTGCCGGGGCATCCAAAGGTGAAGGACTGGGCAATAAATTTCTTGCCAATATCCGAGAAACCGATGGCATCGTCAATATGGTGCGTTGTTTCGTCAATGAGAATGTTGTGCATGTCGCTGGTAAAGTCGATCCTCTTTCTGATATTGAAGTGATTCAAACCGAGCTTTCGCTTGCCGATTTGGCTACTGTTGAGAAAACATTGTTGCGTGAATCTAAAGTGGCCAAATCGGGTAATAAAGATGCCATTAGGTTGTGTACTTTGCTAGAAATGGTACAAGCGCATCTCGATCAAGGTAATCCCGCTAGAACACTGGCGCTGGATAAGGATCAAAAGCAGTTATTACAACCGCTTTGTTTGTTGACTGCGAAACCTGCTATTTATGTGGCCAATGTAGATGATCATGGTTTAAAAGATAATCCACTGCTAGAGCGCGTAAAAGAGTTTGCGGCCGCTGAAAATGCCCCAGTGGTGCCTATTTGCGCTACTCTGGAGTCTGAAATTGCAGAATTGTCGGATGAAGATAAAAAGGTATTTCTTGCTGATCTTGGTTTAGCGGAACCAGGGCTGAACCGCTTAGTGCGTGCCGGATATGAGTTATTAGGATTGCAAACCTACTTTACTGCGGGTGTGAAGGAAGTAAGGGCCTGGACCATTCACAAAGGCGACACAGCGCCTCAAGCCGCTGGCGTCATTCACACGGATTTCGAGAAAGGTTTTATCCGTGCCGAGGTGATTAATTACGACGATTTTATTACATATCATGGCGAACACGGCGCCAAGGAAGCCGGGAAAATGCGTTTGGAAGGAAAGGAATATATCGTCAAAGATGGCGATGTCATGCATTTCCGTTTCAACGTCTAAGCAGGAGTGATTGCTTTTGGGTGTTTGCAGGCGTTTTTTAGTAGAGGAATAATAACTCAGCGGTATGATTGAGGTATTTAAGGATAGCTAGGCAATCCTTGTATTTTGGAGCCAACTTTAATGCCTCGTTCCATAAACCAGCCTTGATTCATTTCTAACGCAAAGCGGACGGGGCGGCTTGAACAATGCGTATTTTCCGTTTCCGGCTGCATATCTTTTGTATTGACTATCGTGCCATCATCGGCAATGAATGCAATCGTGAGGGGGATTAATGTATTGCGCATCCAGAAACAGCGGATTCCCAATTGATCATAAATAAATAGCATGCCTTCATGGTTATCCATGGACTGACGGTACATTAATCCAAGCGTTTGTTCTTGCGTGGTACGAGCAATTTCCGCTCGAATCACATGGATATGGGTCGTTAATTCAATCGCGGGCAAGCGCGGTTGCGGTCCGTTTTGCGCAGAAACGTTGATAGGTATTACAAAGCTTAAAAGAAGCAAGATCTGCCAGAAAGATAAGTGTATGGGACTGCGGTCAATGTGGTGAGTGATTTTTGGGAATGTGTTTTTAGCAAACATAATCGTCGAATAAAAAATATAATAGATACATATGATTTTAATTCTTTTCAATCGTTAGCTGTAAAACTTGAAAGAGCAGGCGATAACTTTTAGGCGGTTTATTCGCGTTTTTTTCTTTGTGTGTGTTGCGTATCAAAACACGTAATTGCTGCAAGTCCGCATTGGGATGTTTTTGTGCAAACTCGGTAAATGCGGTATCGTCGTTTAACAACCGTTCGCGCCAACGTTCCAAATGGTGTAACCGTGCAATTTGTTGTAAGGAGGTTTGATGCCATGTGGTTAATTTTTCCTGAATGGGTGATACATCGACTTGACGCATCAGTTTACCGATATATTGTAGCTGCCTGCGACGTGCGCCATGCTTGTCAATCGTTTGCGCGAAACGGATGGCATCCGCAAGATTTTCAGGTAAATCAAATTCAGCCAGTTTCTTTGCATCCAATTCAACCAATCGTTCACCGATTTCTTGCAAAGCGTGCATGTCTTTTTTCAGCTTTGTTTTACTAGGGGTTGTATATTGATCATTGGTTTCATGGTGATCAATGTGTTGTTCTCGTGAAATTTTATGCACGTTTGCCGGGCTGTATAATGTGGTACTCAGAAGCTGCTATCATAGCGCTTTTCGTTTGATACTGTTCCAAGGATTTATTTTTTTCGGTTTATTTTTTAACCAAGAACCCATTTATGAGTGATCTTACCGTTTCTGGAAGTCGATTTTCCTATCCATTCACCACATTGCAGCAAATTGCTCGCGATATCTTGGCGCAGGCTAAGCAGGGTGGCGCTACCGCTTGTGAAACCAATGTTTCAGATGGTTTCGGTCAAACAGTTACGGTTCGTCAGAGCGCAGTCGAAACAATCGAATATAATCGCGACAAAGGTTTGTCAGTAACTGTTTATTTGGGGCAAAAACGTGGTAACGCCAGTACCTCGGATTTTTCTCCACAAGCTATCCGTGACACGGTAGCAGCGGCTTTATCTATTGCGCGTTACACGGCCGAAGACAACTGCGCCGGACTTGCGGAAAAAGACCGCTTAGCGCGCGATTATCCTCAGTTGGAGTTGTATTTTCCTTGGCAATTATCGGTTGAGCAAGCAATTGAATTAGCTAAAGAATGTGAGCAATCTGGTTTTTCGGCCGACTCGAAGATTACTAACTCGGAAGGCACGACGGTATCAACCAATGAGTCGCAATTCATTTATGCTAATAGCTTGGATTTTATGGGAGGATATCCGGTATCTCGCCATAGTGTGAGTTGTGCATTGATTGCTGAGCACAATGAAAGTAAACAACGTGATTACTGGTATAGCGTTGCGAGAGATGCTGTTGATTTGGAATCGGTCCGGGAAATAGGACGGAAAACGGGGTTACGTAGCGCAGCCCGTCTGGGTGCCAGGAAAATTACTACTTGTGAGGTGCCGGTAATATTTGAGGCGCCGATTGCTTCAAGTTTGATTGGACACTTTGCATCCGCAATTAGCGGTGGTAGCTTGTACCGTAAATCTTCTTTTTTACTCGATAGTATCGGTGAGCAAGTTTTTGCGCCAGATATTCAGATTTTAGATTTACCTTATTTAGCAAAAGGCCTTGGCAGTGGTCCATTTGATGAAGACGGCGTGGCAACGATGGAGCGGAAAATAGTTGAGAATGGTATCGTACAAGGTTATTTTCTCGGTAGTTATTCGGCACGAAAATTAAAGATGAGCACCACCGGCAATGCTGGCGGCGCGCATAATTTAATCATCCAAAGTGCGAACACACTTGAAGTTCCGGAGTTGCTAAAGAAAATGCATACCGGTTTGCTAGTAACAGAATTATTAGGGCATGGTGTCAATGGTGTAACAGGAGATTACTCCAGAGGCGCATCAGGTTTTTGGGTCGAAAATGGCCGTATAGCTTATCCGGTTGAGGAAATCACCATCGCAGGTAATTTGAAAGATATCTATCGCGGAATTTTAGCGATCGGCAATGATGTCATTGTGCGCGGTTCAAAACAAAGCGGTTCTATTTTAATTGACCGAATGACGATTGCGGGCGATTGAGCGACTATTAACTCCCTGAGAATGAAGGTGTTACACCGATTTGAGCAGATGATCGGAAAGGTTTCTGGTGCTGCGGGTTGGTTAGCAGGATGCCTGTGCTTATTGATGATTGCGGTGGTGTGCATCGATGTAATTGACCGCTATGTCTTCGACTCGGGTTCCATCGCCATGCAGGAATTGGAATGGCACTTGTTTGCCGCGGTTTTTCTGCTTGGTGCCGCCTATACCATGCGAGAGGATGCGAATGTTCGGGTTGATGTTTTTTACACAAAAATGTCTCCCGGAAGAAAAGCCATTGTTGATATTTTGGGTACGGTATTTTTTGTTATCCCAATGTGTTCTTTGATTGTATGGAGCGCCTACGATCCGGTAATTTATTCCTATCAACTTGGCGAAGTTTCAATGGATCCCGGCGGATTGCCTCATCGGTTTGCTTTTAAGGCATTGTTACCGATAGGCTATTTTCTTGTAATGCTGCAATCTCTTGCGGTTATTTTCAAAAATATTCGCATCTTGTTAGCAGAGGGCGATATAGAAAAATTTTCGGAATTCCCTGATAAGAAAAAATGATAGCGCTGGTGATGTTTCTAACGTGCTTGATGATGCTAGTTTTAGGCTTTCCTGTCGCTTTTACATTTGCTGGTGTGGCGCTGATATTTGGCTTGTACTTCGAAGGCTTGCAGTTATTCATGCTGGTTGCGTATCGTATCGAATCCATCATGACTAATGTTACATTGATGGCGATACCCCTATTTATTTTTATGGGGTTGGTGCTGGAGAAGTCCGGTATTGCAGAAAAAATGCTGGAGTCGATGGGGTTGTTGTTTGGTCAGATACGTGGTGGATTGGCAGTATCGACGGTTATCGTCGGTGCTTTATTGGCAGCATCTACCGGCGTGGTTGGCGCTTCTGTTGTAACGATGGGGCTCATTGCGTTGCCAGTCATGCTTAAATATCATTACGATAAAAAACTGGCTTGCGGTGTTATTTGCGCATCTGGTACATTGGGACAAATTATTCCACCATCGATCATTTTGATTATCATGGGGGATGTTTTGCAACAGCCGGTTGGAGATTTCTACCGTGCGGCGTTATTACCGGGGTTGTTGCTGGTTTTGTTTTATGTGATTTATTGTTTGACCATGGGAGCGATCGCAAAAGATATTGCACCCCCCATGTTGCGTTCGAATACAGCGATATCATCGCAATACTGGGCAGCCATAAAAGCAATCGTACCAGCGTTAGCGCTAATTGTTATTGTATTGGGCACCATAATTGGCGGTATTGCTACACCGACCGAGTCTGCTGCAATGGGTGCGGTTGGCGCAGTGGTGCTGGCTGGCTGCAGTAGGCGACTGCGTTTTGCTATGTTGCATCAAATTGCGATGGAGACTACTAAGATCAGTGCTATGGTGTTTACCATACTGATAGGAGCCACTTTTTTTTCTATGGTATTTACCTATACCGGCGGCGATAAAGCGGTTGAACAGTTAATGCAATATATTCCTGGGGGGCAATGGGGCTTCGTATTGCTTATGATGGCGGTTATTTTTTTATTGGGGTTTTTTATTGATTTTGTTGAAATTGCTTATATTTTTATTCCGATGATTGCGCCAATTTTGATTAAATCGGGTATTGATCCACTTTGGTTTGGTATTTTGGTAGCTTTAAATTTACAAACATCTTTTTTGACGCCCCCATTCGGCTTCTCGCTGTTTTATTTACGTGGCGTAGCGCCATCCTCAGTAACTACTTTGGATATTTACCGTGGGGTAATTCCTTTTATTTTCTTGCAAATACTGACAGGCATGACGATCATGTTATTTCCCAATATCATCCGGGCGTTTTAATTTTTTAAAGGGAGTTTTTGCTAAAGCAGCATGTTTCTATTATTATCAGATAAGAATGAATGATTATGATTAAAAAATGAGAGTACAAATGGGGAAAAATTTTTTAGTAATTCTATTAATGGTTGTTATAGGTTTTGCAGCGTTTCCTGCATGGTCGAGTAATCCCAATCTTCCGCCTGATAAGCTGGTTGAAAAAACGGTTCAGGAAGTCGTAGGGATTATGCAGAAAGATGAAGATTTGAAAAGTGGTAATAAAGAAAAACTGCTCAATCTCATTGAGACCAAGATCCTACCACATTTTAATTTTGTTCGTATGACACAGTTGGCAATGGCACAACATTGGCAAGCTGCAACTCCGAAACAACAGAAGGTACTGGTGGATGAGTTTAGAACTTTATTGGTGCGGACTTACTATAACGCATTGACTACGTATTATAACGAAACGATTAAAGTCAATCCTTTGTCTGATTTAGGTGATCGTAATGAGGCTACGGTTCGGAGTGTTGTCATTCAAAAGAATGGCAAACAACCGGTGCCCATCGATTACAGTATGGAGAAAAAACCAAACGGCTGGAAAGTGTACGATGTAACCGTTGCAGGTGTTAGCTTGGTAACCAATTATCGCGGTTCATTTAATAGTCAGGTACGCAAAAACGGTATTGATGGTTTGATCAAAACACTTTCGGACAAAAATAAATCTTTGGAAAATAAATAATGACCATTAGAGCGTCGCACCAACTGGTTGTATGGTTTATTTAGAAAATCAAAAGATCATAGTACAAGGCGCTGCAACGGTTGATAATATTGCAGCGTTAACGAAGCAGGGATTTCCCTTACTCAACGGGACGAATTGTACGGTTGATTTAAGTCAAGTTACTGAGGTCGATTCCACCATTCTGAGTATGTTTCTGGAATGGTTGCGCGCATCACATCGAGCTAATTGTCAAATCAAATTTATCAATATGCCGCCTAATGTGGTCAGCCTGATTCAACTCTACGGTGTCACGGATCTGATTCCAACAGAAAGTGTTTCTTTGGAAACATGAAATATTACCTTATACGCGTAAGTTGTTAGTGATCGGTTATTGTAGAAAATGACTATGCCCTTACTGGATGGGCTCATCAGAAATGTTGCACGCACTTGAAATAAAGGCAATCTACAAAAACTACGACCAGCTCCCGGTACTACAGGATGTTAGCTTGGAGATTCAGTCAGGTGAGTTTTTTGCGCTACTCGGTCCGAATGGCGCCGGAAAAACTACGTTGATTAGCATCATTGCTGGCTTGACATTGGCTGCGAGCGGTTCTGTTCATGTCATGGGTTACAATGTGGTAACGCACTATCAAAACGCACGGCTTAATTTGGGAGTGGTGCCGCAGGAGCTGGTGTTTGATCCATTTTTTACCGTACGGGAAATATTGCTGATTCAATCCGGTTATTATGGTATTAAACACAATACGCGCTGGGTCGATGAAATTCTCGCGCGATTGGATCTGGCAGACAAAGCAGACGCCAATATGCGTAGCTTATCAGGTGGGATGAAGCGTCGAGTACTGGTTGCGCAAGCGTTAGTGCATAAACCGCCCGTGATTATCTTGGATGAACCGACTGCGGGCGTGGATGTTGAATTGCGTCAAACGTTATGGGAGTTTATCAAGCAGTTGAATCGCGATGGTCATACCATTGTGCTGACAACGCATTATCTGGAAGAGGCCGAAACACTTTGCAATCGGGTTGCGATGCTGAAACAAGGAAAAATTATCGCGCTGGACACGACACAAAATTTGATCAAAAAAATTCCGCATAGCCACATCGTGCAACTACGATTACAACCGAATGCTTTACCGCAGGAATTGAGACATCTGCAAGTTAATTGTCCAGATGGAACGATCGAATTGCGGCTGGAAAGCTATCAACAGATCGAATGGGTTTTGGCTTCGCTACGCACTGCCAAAATTGAAGTTCAAGAATTTCGTTTGCGGCAACCGGATCTTGAAGATGTCTTTGTATCGTTGATGAAAAGCGATCGGAGCGCTCTGCAATGACGGCTTTCTTGACTTTATTCCATAAGGAATTGCTGCGTTTTTGGAAAGTCGGGTTTCAGACCATTCTGGCGCCTATGGTTTCAACGTTATTATATTTGCTCATATTCTTACATGTGCTGGATGCCCATAAAGAAGTTTATCCAGGTATTCCTTACACCATTTTCCTAATTCCTGGCTTAGTGATGATGGCCGTTATTCAAAATGCTTTTGCCAATGCTTCATCCAGTATGATTCAGTCAAGAATCAGTGGCAATATTGTGTTTATCTTGCTATCGCCACTGACGTATCAACAAATATTTTATGCGTATGTGTTGGCATCGATTGTCCGTGGATTACTGGTTGGGCTTGGTGTTTACTTGATTACTTTGGTGTTTTTCGATATTCCATTACATTTGCCGCTATGGGCAATACTCTTTGTGGTGTTAGGTAGTGCTATTTTGGGGGCGCTGGGCTTGATCGCTGGTATTTGGGCGGATAAATTTGATCAGCTAGCCGCTTTTCAAAATTTCATTATCTTGCCGCTCAGCTTTCTATCCGGTGTTTTTTATACCATCCATGCTCTGCCAATAGAATGGCAATATCTATCTCATTTGAATCCTTTTTTTTATATGATTGATGGATTTCGTTATGGTTATTTCGGTGTGTCGGATATTTCACCTTATATTAGTCTCGTGATTGTGGCAATATGCTTATTAGGGATCTCGCTAATCGCCATTCGATTATTAAAAATAGGATACAAGTTACGTCATTGAGTGTGAAGAGAAATAACGATTAATACTTTTAAAGAAACAATAAGGAGAGAATATGATTACCGCGGAACAGGTAAAAACTTACATTGAAACAGCATTGCCTTGCGAATATGTGATGGTTGAAGGTGAAGATGGACGTCATTTCCAGGCTTATATCGTTAGCGGACAGTTTCAAGGAAAAAATATGGTGCAACAACATCAGTTGGTTTATAAATCGTTAGGTGAACGGATGAATCAGGAGATTCATGCGCTTTCGATCAAAACATTTACCCCTGAGCAATGGGAGAGCCAAGTGCAATTAGGTTAGCAAATAAAGTTGCTTGATACGATTTAAATATAGCAATATGGCTTATTAGTTACAGATTGTATGCCCATCAATAACATTTAATCCTCTTTTTTACTTTTTATTTTGCTGCGAATTCCAGTGTTTAGGATATTGGGTGCTATTTCCGGTTATTTTGTTCTTGGCTTTTTTGGTATCTTCATCGGTTATTTTATTGGTAGCCTGATAGATCGCTCGGTCAGGCTGGGTGCGTCCGGCATGAACCCTTTTACGGCCGTGCGCCGGCGATCGGTTTTTCTCGAAACAGCTTTTATCATGATGGGCGCGCTTGCCAAATCCGATGGGCGTGTTTCGGAGTCAGAAGTGTCGCATGTTGAACAGTTCATGCGGAAGCTGGGTATGAATTCACAACACCGGCTTAAAGCAATCGCATTATTTAAACAAGGCGCTACAGTTGATTATGACATTCACCCGCAACTGAATGAGTTTTTGGCTGTTTGTGGTAACGCTGATAATTTGAAACAGGTATTGTTGATTTATCTTGTCATCATGGGGTTATCGGATGGCGACCTGAATGCTGACGAACATAGTTTGCTGGAAACGATTGCTGCGCGCCTTGGCTACGATGCGCAAACGCTCGATCAACTTATTAATATGGTGATGAATCGTGCGCATTTTTCTGATGGTCAAGCGACATCCACGCATGCGCTTGATGATGCTTACAAAGCGTTGGGTGTTGATCAAAATAGCTCCGACGAAGAAATTAAACGCGCCTATCGCAAGTTAATGAGCCAATACCATCCAGATAAGTTGATTGGTCAGGGCGTTCCGGAAGAGATGATCGCAATTGCTACAGAACAATCCAAAGAGATACAAGTCGCCTATGACTTGATTAAGAAAAATCGCGAACAAAGTCGCGCTAAGACTTGAGTAATTACTCAGATTTAATCCATCAACTTCCTATCATTGTACAAGACAGGTATGTGTTTAAAACTGCCTACCGATTCCAGCGATCAAACCGCTACTAATGTGCGTCTCTATAACAATAAAGCGCCTAAATAGTATAGGCTACTACATAATGATTCCACAGATACTTACCTAAAAATTATCTTGAATATTCTGGCTTTTGAGACTTCAACGGAATTTTGTTCGGTAGCGCTGTTGACAGGTGGCGATATTCGGCACGCAGAACAGCATGCCGGCAATCAGCATTCCGAATTGATATTATCGATGGTCAGTGATTTGTTGCTGGAGTCGGGAATATCTTTACAACAATTGAACGGCATCGCTTTTGGTGAAGGTCCCGGATCGTTTACGGGGCTGCGCATTGCTTGCGGTGTTGCACAAGGTCTTGCATTTGCCCTGAATATACCTGTTGTTGGCGTTAGCACGCTTAAGGCGCTGGCCGCACAAACTGAAAGCACTAGGGTGGTTGTGGCTCTGGATGCTCGTATGGGGGAGATTTACTATGCGGCATATGAAAAAATAGCAGATCAGGATTGGCAAACTGTGAATGCTCCAACTTTGTGTGCGCCGAGAAATGCACCGAATCTGATAGGAAATGATTGGGTGGGCTGTGGTAGTGGTTTTGACGTTTTTAGTAACGAATTGAGTGAGCGGTATTTGAATCACATTCAAGAAACTCGCGGTGGCCTATTTCCGCGCGCGAAAGAAATTGTGCAATTGGCGTTGCCAATTCTGAAGTGTGGCAAGGGTATCCATCCATCTGCGGCAGTACCGAGTTATATTCGTAATAAAGTTGCGTTGAAAGAAAACGAACGATAAGTATGTCGATAGAGCCCGTAATTGAGATTCGAGAAATGTATCTCGAAGACGTACAGCAAGTGATTTCAATTGAGCGGGAAATCTTCCTTTTTCCATGGTCGCCTGGTAATTTCTCAGACTCTATCAAATCTGGATATGTTTGTAGAACTGTCGTGGAAGGAAACACCGTATTGGGTTACGGAATTACCATGATGAGCCCTGAAGAGGCACATATATTGACATTGGGTGTGAGCGCCAGTTGGCAAAAAAAAGGCTTGGGTAAAATGCTGATTGAGTATTTTGCAGGCTATGCACGTTTAGAAGGCGCTAAGTCGATCTGGCTGGATGTTAGGGAGTCTAATCAAGGTGCGGTCAATTTATATAAAAGAATGGGATTCATACACGTTGCCATTCGTAAGGGGTACTACCCCGCTATGTGGGGCCGTGAAGATGCGCTGGTTATGAAGCTGGAATTATGAATAATCGACGCAAGAAGATTTTGCAAGAACTCGGCCTAACGCCGATATGGAAGAAAAGAACTGATTCTACACCGGAATCATTGACTTCCGAATCTCGTGAGACAACATCGGCTACGATGAAGGATCTTCCCGCTTCTGCGTCAGAAGTCACGTGCGATCATCCAGTACATTCGATGAATTGGGATCAACTCAAACTTACCGTTTCAAACTGCACCGCTTGCGCGCTTTGTGAAACACGAAAAAACACGGTGTTTGGCGTTGGGGACGAGCAAGCGGATTGGCTTTTTGTGGGTGAAGGTCCTGGCGCGCGAGAAGATGAAATTGGCGAGCCTTTTGTAGGGCAAGCTGGCAAGCTTCTCGATCAAATGCTCACCGCGATTGGATTGAAACGCGGCAGCAATGTTTATATCGCAAATATTGTTAAATGCCGACCACCCAATAATCGCAATCCTTCAGACACCGAAGCCAGCGCGTGTGAGCCTTTTCTAAACCGACAAATTCAATTAATTGCTCCGAAACTGATTGTCGCATTGGGTAAAGTTTCCGCAGGGAATCTGCTCAATCGGAATGATAGCTTATCCAGCATGCGTGGAAAGGTTCATGAATACTCAGGAATACCCTTGATTGTGACTTATCACCCGGCATACTTGCTGCGAGCGCTTCCGGATAAGGCTAAAGCATGGAAGGATTTATGCTTTGCTAAAGCAACGATGGAGTCTTTGTTGTGACTTTACTTGCGTGTTGGTATCGATCGAATTTAGCTGCACGATTGATAAAATAGAAATTAGAAAATACTGTCAACTAAAGGTGACTGCGCCAGCCGGATGTTTTGATGTATGCTGATTTTCATGAAGTCCGAAGTTTCATAAAATGAGGGGATGAAATGGAGGATAAGAATGGAATTACCGCGTACACAGTATAGTTAGGAGTTTCGTAAGGAATCAGTAAAGTTTTTCAAAGCAAGTGGATTGACGTTGGTTGAAGCGGCAAAGCGACTGTCATTACCCAAGGGGACGCTAAAGAACTGGGTTTATGCTGACGGGGAGAACTCGCTGCGGTAGGCAAGCGTCAGAAGGCGCTGACTGAAGTTGAACTAGAGCTATCCAGAGTGAAACGGGAATTAGCGGAAGTGAAGCTGGAACGTGATGTTATAAAAAAGTGTGCGACGTATTTCGCCAAGGGGTCGCGGTGAGATACGATCTGATCGAATCGCTGCGACAAAGCTATCCGGTTACGCTCATGTGCCGGGTGCTTGAATTCAAGGTGACGACTAATTCTAAGCATAATCTGCCAATTGTCCCCAATATTTTAGAACGGGAATTTACTGTTAGAGCGCCCGGTAAAGTATGGGTCAGTGACATGACTTACATTCCTACCGATGAAGGTTGGTTGTATCTGGCTGGAATAAAAGATCTATTTAATGGCGAGTTAGTGGGCTATGCGATGAATGAGAGAATGACAAAGAGCCTGGTTATGCAAGCATAATTTCGTGCAGCTGCAAGTAAACATTTAGATCAAGGTAGCCAATACTGTGCGCACGATTACCAGAAGCTATTGCAACAATTTGGCATAACCGCCTCCATGAGCCGCAAGGGTGACTGCTATGACAATGCCCCGATGGGAGGAAGCTTCTGAGGGATACTCAAAACCGAACTGGTGTATCACCGGAGATTCAAAACACGCCCACTTTTTGCCAAGCTTTCATTCAATGATTTGAGAAAGTAAAGATTGCTGCCATACATCCGGACTCTGTATGAGGCGCATTGCCTCTGCCCCTGATGGAATTCGCTGAGTAGCGCCTTATCACCTCAACGTGCTTGATGCACTATGTGCTGTTCAGGTTTAGCCACTCACGGTCTAACCAGTCTCGCCATCATGTTATGATTGCCTGTGCAATCGGTGGTAATCTTTCTCTTTAAACTCGTTTTTAATGCAACAACCAATACGCCTCTATTCAACCGTCGCGATCAGTGAGCTGCGGCAGTTGCTACCATAGTGTGATCGGGGTGAAATGTAGCTTTTTTGGTAAGCAATACCCAGATAATGCGGGCATTTTTGTTTGCCAAGGCAACAGCAGCAACGTTCTTATTGCGCCGCGCTATCAGCTTGCACAGCCAGCTTCCGGGCTCGGCCTTTTTCTCGGCAATGCGGATGACTGCTCTTGCTCCGTGGATCAGCAGGGTGCGAAGATACGTATCTCCGCGTTTGCTGATACCGAGCAATAACTGTTTGCCTCCGCTTGCATGCTGCTTGGGCACCAACCCTAGCCATGCCGCTAATTGTCTGCTGTCCTTAAACTCCATTGCATTTCCTACGGTTGCCACAATGGCGCTCGCTGTAATCGGGCCAACACCAGGAATGGCTTCCAATCTTTGGCTGGCCTCACTCTCCTTGTGCCAAAGCTTGATTTGTAACTCTAATTCGTCCACTTGGCGATCCAGTTCTTTAAGGTGGTCATTCAGTCTTTCCAGCAATCGGCGCATGGTTCCTGGCAATCCATTTTCAGCATCTTCCAGAATGTCAGGTATGCGTTTGCCAATCGATTGGTACCCTGTGGGATGACGATACCAAACTCAGAGAGTAGACCCCGTATCTGATTTGCCTGCGCAGTTCTAGCTTTCACAAAACCCTGTCTGGCACGATGCACCGACAGAATTGCTTGTTGCTCAACGTTTTTGATCGAGACAAAACGCATGTTGGGTCGACTCACCACTTCACAGATCGCTTCTGCATCCGCCATGTCATGCTTGTTGGTTTTGACGTAGGGTTTGACGAATTGGGGCGACATGAGCCTGACGGTGTGCCCAAATTCACCCAGCTTCCTCGCCCAATGGTGTGAACTACCACAAGCTTCTATGCCAATCAGGCAGGGCTCAAGATTGGCGAAGAACCTTACCATCTCGCTGCGGCGCAGTTGCTTGCGAAGCACCGCTTTACTATACATATCTACACCGTGAACTTGAAATACTTCTTTTGCCAAATCAATGCCTATCGTTGTAATCTTCATATCGGACGCTCCTCTCTGGGTTAGTGGGTTTTATTGCACCACTACTTTGGCACTTCGATGCCGTTTAGGGTAGTGGGCGTCCATTCCATTACCTCAGAGTGTTTTCAGCAAGAACAACCATTTTTGAGGCAAATAACCACACCCTTCGCCGGCTACATTGAACACCTGTTGAAAGTTTCCAGAACCTGTCTGGTATGTGTAGATAGAAATCAATACAGCGTTCCCGCACAATGGTCAGGACAAGTGTTTTCAGTCAGAGTGACTGCCAATCATCTCGACATTGTGGCGGCGGGTAAGACGATTGCAACGCATCAACGCAGTTTCTTGCGCGATCAACTCATCTGCAATCCCTGGCATTATCTGCCTGTACTGGAAAAGAAACCGGACGCCATACGTCATGGCGTGACATTCCAGAATTGGGAACTGCCGGAGGCGATTCGGCGCGTGCGTTCGATCCTGCGGCAACAGGATAAAAATGAACGTGCCTTTGTTGATCTGTTGTTACTCACCCGTGAAGCTGGATTGGATGCGCTCGAGACAGCCTGTGAGTTGGTATTGGAATCAGGCGTTGTCAATGCAAACGTACTACAGAATGCAGTCAGACGCTTGATTGAGCCTATTCGCCCCAAAACATTGAATGCCAGCGATAATTTACAGTTAATCACTGAGCCTCAAGCGGATTGTCAGCGTTATGATCGACTGCTGGGAAGCCACTATGTCCACTGATCTACTAACCCAGCTCAAAGCATTGCACTTGTATGGTATGGCAGAGGCATGGTCTGAGTTAAGAGCGGAAGTATCGCAACGCAAGCAAATGCAATCTCCCGAAATCATGCTGAGCCAGCTGATCAACGCCGAAATTGTAGATCGTCAAATGCGCAGCCTGAAATACCAGTTGAAAGTCGCAAAGTTTCCAATTCATCGGGATTTGGTGAAATTCGACTGGAATGAAACACTGCTCTCACGCCAGCAAATAGAGCAGCTCGCAACGGCTGGTTTTATGAATGATGCACATAACCTCATTCTGGTCGGTGTCACGGGAACAGGTAAAACCCATTTGGCCACTGCACTGGGTATTGCAGCTATCCATCATGGAAAACGTATAAGATTCTTCAACGCCGTTGATCTGGTTAATCTTCTGGAACAAGAAAAACAACTGAATAAAACCGGAAATCTGGCCAAAAGACTCATCCAATTTGACGCCGTCATCCTGGATGAACTGGGATACCTGCCTTTCCCTGAATCCGGAGGCGCCTTGCTGTTCCATTTAATCAGCCAATTGTATGAGCGTACCTCACTCATCATAACTACCAACTTAAAATTCAGTGAATGGGTGCAGGTTTTTGGTGATGCAAAAATGACCACCGCTCTGTTAGACCGAATTACCCATCATTGTGACATCATCGAAACAGAAAATGATTCTTATCGATTCAAGCATCGTAAAAAGTGTATAAAAACCGATTAACCAACTATACCAGGTGGAAACTTTTCAACGCCGATACCTGGACAGTTTTCAATGCCGATTGACAATCGCTATGGCGATAGCAATGATATTCTATCGGGTGATAGTGGAAATGACATCCTGAATCGAGGAGATAGCAAGGACTATATTTCAGGCGATGCTGGAACGGCTTCTTCACATTTATTACTATCGGTCAGATCGATTCTATTATCGATTGAAACGTTGCCAGTAGCTTGACAGTATAGCATTAACGATAATCTGAGTTTTAACAGCAAACTGCTTGATCCTCCATAACCATATTTGACTGTAATTCTTCTTAAACAGTGCCGTCATTTTTAAATTGACAGCTAACGTTTAGGGTGCTTGAGAAAACGTTATTTGCATTACATTTTGAATAAGGCCTCATTTAAATCATCAGTAAATTATTTGTGAACTACTTGTGAACTTATTGTGAACTTTTTGTTAGGCTTGTGTCTAACAAGTACAAATATTTTTCAATAGTTTTCTGGAGGATGAAATGAGTACAAAAAAAGCTAGCAGTCCAACGGTATTATTTATTTTTGTTTTGCTGAGTGTATTAGCTTCAATTGGTTTGATTTTGTTTGAAGGAATGCACGCGGGAATATTGGTTTTTGTTGGTTACTTCGTTGTAGCAGCAATTAGCAGCATTTTTAGAGATAAAAGATACTACATTCGAAGAACTTTAGGCTGAGTTAATCAAAATTCTGAGGTCGACCCTGGTTTCAGGGTTGGCCTTTTTAATCTAATCCAAACCTTTTTTATTCTTATTTCTCTGGGTAATTCCCTAAAGACAAATCTGTCGATTATTGGCGAACACAGGCGAGGTTGGTGTTTGTAAATTGGATAACACCTGTTAATTCGTAGGTCGTAGGTTCGAGTCCTGATCGTGGAACCATAGTTGTGTTTTTATATCAAAATATAAAGCTTTGAAAGGTGTGCCCGAAAAAACAATTAGATTTTAGTTCTATCTAGTATCCATTTCGTTTTTTCATTGTTTTTGATAAACGAAAGCCTACTAAGTATTGCATCGGTTAGAAGCTATTAAATAACTTTTAAAGTGTTTGCATTTAGTAAAGATGCAACAATTCAACATCCTACTTTTCTTTATTGCCGTTATTTGTTGTCTTTGTTTGTAGCTTTGATATAGCGTACCTATACTAAAATCGAGAATCTACAGGCTAGGTTTAGGTTTAGGTGTAAGGTTAAAATATAAATATGTTTATGAAAATTTTAGGTTTAGCTTTGTTGCTGACTTTTAATACCTTAAAGGCAGAGACTATACGTCTTCCAATTGAGTTTGGGCAGAGTAAGGCTTTAACATTTGATACCAATATTAAGAATGACGAAATAGGTTCTCAAATCAAATCACTAGGTGGTAGCTTTTCAAGTGCAGAAGGACATCGTGCCAATGCGGCAATTGGTCTATCGAAATCGGACGGGATATTAAATTATACGCACAAAAATTCGAATAGAAGCATAACATTTGATACTAATATTTCAAGTGATCGGACGAGTGAGCGGACGATGCCTCAGATAAATTCGGTGGGTGGAGGCTTTACTGGCTCAAGCGGACATGGTGTCAGTGCAATACTTAATACAACAGGAAGCGGTGGAGCAATAAACTACACACATACCAATAATAGAACGAAATTAAAATTTACCAGCGGCGTAAATGTAACTAATGGTATTCATGGGGTAAATATTGGAGTCCAGCTACCTCTTGGTACTAAATAATTTAGACTATCCCATAGTAACTAACGTCGATAACCCAGTATTACATTATGCACAATGCTCATAGGAGTGGCGTCTAATTCAATTTCGTCAGCGCTTTGCCCAAGTGAGCAGCAATATGATCGGATTTGTCGCTTTTAATCTCGTATTGCGGGCGGTCCGTCGAGGCACGGTGCGTGTAGCCTTTATAATCAAAATCAGAAGTATGCACTTTTATGATTACTCCAGAAACAATTCCCGCTTCGGAATTCCAACTTACGTGATCGCCAATCTTAAATTCTTTTGTCATTTTTTACTCCTCGTGAAAGCTAAGAAAATTTTCATTTGAATAGTAAACCCGCTTATTCTCAATACGCGCAGGTGACGTATATGGATGCTCCTCTGCCTTTCCGGTCCTCATAATGTGCATTACTTTCCAACCTTTCGCCTTCAGATAATCTGAAACCATTGATCGATGACATCGCCACCAAACTGCCTCAGCACACATGAATGCGGTTACTTTCTCCGAGCCGATCTCCTCAAGTTGTTTGACTCCCTTTTCAAATTCCTGTGTTGCCATATAATCCGCGTAACCGCGAAACGACACATTCCGCCAGCGGTCGTTTATCGAATTTGGCTGCACTCGGCGACGTCCGCCAAGTGCTTCGATATGCCGATAACCTATGTTTGCTATCTTTAACGATGTTTCAAGATCACTCCGATCAAAATTTGGGTACTTTCGCGAGCTTGGAAAGCGACGAATGTCTACTATCATTTGGACACCAAAAGAATCTAACATTGCAATGAATTCATCGGTCGTATGAGTAGAGTGGCCGATCGTGTAGATCGTTCTAATCGAATCTTTATTCACACTTTACCTCTTATTTTCTTTTTATGATCGAATCGATCCATGTGACCGCTACTATAAGGTCTACTCCACGAAAGATTGAATCAACGTTAGAGTCTTCATATTTGTAAATAAGCGCTAAGAAAACTATGGATTGTCAATCGGCATTGAAAACTTTCCAGGTATCGGCGTTGAAAAGTTTCCACCTGGTATATTTGGTTAATTGGTTTTTATACACTTTTTACGATGCTTGAATCGATAAGAATCATTTCCTGTTTCGATGATGTCACAATGATGGGTAATTCGGTTTAACAGAGCGGTGGTCATTTTTACATCGCCAATAACCAACTCAGTTCGGTCCACTTATCCACAGATGCGTAGTATCCTGCGCTCTATTCCTCCCTGGTCAATTTTCAATCGTTAGGGGTGGTCAGTTTTCTGGGAATAGATTGGATTCCTGGAAAT
The DNA here is from genome assembly GCF_022836435.1 of Nitrosomonas sp. PY1. Classification (NCBI taxonomy): domain Bacteria; kingdom Pseudomonadati; phylum Pseudomonadota; class Betaproteobacteria; order Nitrosomonadales; family Nitrosomonadaceae; genus Nitrosomonas; species Nitrosomonas sp. PY1. The sequence continues at coordinate 469,460 of NZ_BQXC01000001.1, forward strand.
CCTATTGGATCTGAGTTGGTTTTCCAATGAGGATTGGCTGTATGAAAACGTTTCACTCAGTGATTGGTTTGGTATTGAAGGTTTCAATGAATCTTTTTCTCACCAATCAGGTGCAATGAATCTTGTTTGCTTTGATTCAGTAAATGCCATTTTCGAATCAACGCCATGGTAATCGATACAAATAATCCAAAAGCAACAATCACTGCATAAATGTGTATATCCAGCCATACTAGTAAGGCATAACAAGATAACATGGCAAGGATGCTTAAATTCTCATTAAAGTTTTGTACCGCAATCGAGTGCCCGGCTCCCATCAAAATATGTCCGCGGTGTTGCAACAATGCGTTCATCGGCACTACAAAGAAGCCGGCTAATCCACCGATAATCACTAATAGGACAATGGCAATCCACAAATTCTTCACCAAGATCATGGCCATTACTACAATACCCATGGCAATTCCGAGTGGTATGACTTTAACCGATTGCCGCAACGAAACCCAACGAGCCGCGAGCACGGCTCCTACTGCGATTCCCAATGCTACAACCCCTTGTAATTGCGCCGCTTGGTTCAAGGGATAATTGAGCGCGATTTCTGCCCACTTCAACACGATAAACTGCAAGGTTGCTCCAGCACCCCAGAATAGCGTCGTTACCGCCAAAGAAATTTGCCCCAATTTATCGGACCATAGCAATTTTAAACAATGGCCAAATTCTTTCACTAGAAACAAAGGATTTTTATTGGGAATGATATGATCGACGCCAGTATTAGGAATATACAAATTAAAAGTCGCTGCGATGGCATAAATAACAGCCACGATCAAAATACTGCTTTCAAGAAAATTATCAATACCGGTATCGATCAGTGGAAAATCAAAACTTAGCAGAATATTGGCAATGCTGGGCGTAATTAAAATACCTCCTAATACAGTTCCAAGAACGATAGAAGCAACTGTTAGCCCTTCGATCCAACCGTTTGCAATCACGAGCTTCTCGGCTGGTAATAATTCTGTAAGAATGCCATACTTGGCCGGTGAATATGCTGCAGCGCCTAATCCGACAACGGCATAGGCTGCCAGTGCGGAATATTGATGCGCGGCTATGAATAACAAACCGCATCCCGTGATTTTGATGGTATTGCTAATAAACATGACGCGGCCTTTTGGCATGGAATCAGCGAACGAGCCAACGAAGGGAGCCAAGACTACATAGAACAACACAAAAACAAACTTCAAAATGGGAGTTAAATAAGCCGGTGCATGTAAATCGATCAATAATGCGATGGCTATGACTAAAAGCGCATTATCCGCCAATGACGAAAAAAATTGCGCCGCCATAATTGTGTAAAAACCGCGTTCCAAGTGAGTTCCTATTATTTTTAAAATGAATTATCAATGACTACGGGTGTTTTTGTTATTTTATCCAGTAGTATTCAACGGCAGATATGTAGGCATTCCTATTTTGCAATGGAAAATAAATAATCAAGGTTATTTTGAATAGAATAATTTAGTTTATGATTGATCGCGAATAATACACCTACTCCAACTTACTTTCTTCACAAAATTTAATGTCGCGCCCTATTCGAGCTTCGATTCATTTGCCCGCTTTAACGCATAATTTATCCATAGTGCGTAACTATGCTCCAAATTCGCGCATCATGGCTGTCATTAAAGCGGATGCCTATGGACATGGATTGCTTCCTGCCGCCCAGGCGTTAAGGGCTGCCGATGGGTTCGCATTATTAGAATTGGACGCAGCTATAGCACTACGAGAAGCTGGCTTTAAACAACCTATTTTGTTATTGGAAGGTTTCTTTTCGACGAGAGAATTGCAGTTATTTCATCAATTTCAGTTGAATGCGGTTATTCATCACGAAGAACAAATCAACATGCTGTTAGCTTCAAAGTTTCATAACCTCGGTCTATTCATGAAAATTAATACAGGAATGAATCGCTTGGGATTAAGGCCCGAGCAATACTTACTGGGGATTAAAAAGCTGCAGGAAAATAACTATGCCAACAATGTGACACTGATGACGCATTTTGCATGTGCTGACGATTCCGGACAAAAAGAAAGTGTTGCCGCGCAAATTAATTGTTTTAAAACAATTACACAGCAATACGACTATCCAGTTTCGTTAGCGAATTCTGCTGCAATTATTCGTTATCCAGAAACGCATGGTGACTGGGTTCGTCCTGGTATTTTGCTATATGGCGCATCACCATTTGCCGATCAAACAGCGAATGATCTTAAACTCCAATCAGCGATGACTTTATCGAGTAAAATCATCGCAATTCATGATTTAAGAGCGGGTGATAGGGTGGGCTATGGCGGCTCTTTCCATGCTTCACGTGCTATGCGGATCGGTATTGTTGCATGCGGTTACGCTGATGGTTATCCACGCCATGCACCTACAGGAACGCCTGTATTAGTCAATGATCAACCGAGCCGACTGCTAGGGCGAGTTTCAATGGATATGTTAACAGTGGATTTAACGCATATTCCAGATGTCGGGATTAATAGTCCGGTGATTCTTTGGGGAAGCGGGGTATCGGTAGATGAGGTAGCCAATCGTTCCAATACAATCAGCTATGAATTGTTGAGCGCACTTGCGCCACGAGTAGAAAGAACTGCTGCAATATAAAACTAATTGCGAAGTCGATTATCGTTCTTATCCACTCGTGATGAAACCAAAACTTATTCTACCTTGGCTTTGCTGCGTAAATCTTGTACAACTGTTCCGAATTCACGCTGTAGCACACGTTGTTGTATATTTTGTTTAACCTCTTCAAAGGGTGGGACTGTCATTGGGCGTGTGTCCATCAGTTGAATGACATGCCAGCCAAAGGAGGTTTGCACTGGCTGATCGGTTAAACCACCTTTCGATAATCTTACCAACGCTTCGGAGAAAGGTCTGACATAAGCTGCCGGTGGGCTCCAGTTAAGCTCGCCGCCGTTACCTTTACTGCCTTCGTCTAGCGATTTTTCTTCAGCGATTTTCGCAAAATTGCCGCCTTTTTTTAGACTTGCAATGACCTCTTTTGCCGTGTTTTCATTTTCAACCAGAATATGTCTTGCGCGATACTCTTTATCGCCCATCTGCACTTTAAGCATGTCGTACTCTTTGCGCAGCGTTTCGTCGCTTACGTTATTATGCTTAATATAATCTGCTTGAAAGGCTCTAACTAAAACCGCTTGACGTGCGATCTCCATTTGTGCAACCACCTCAGGATCTTTATCCAGCTTTTTTTTGAGTGCCTCTTGAGCAATGATTTCTTCGGCGATCAAATTCTCGCGCAGTGCTTTACGCATCTCAGGGCCATCGGTTTGTCCTTGAGCAACGGCTGCTTTCACCATCAAATCAAGACGAGATTGCGGAATTACAACACCATTGACTTTAGCTACTGATTGAGCTTGTACCGATATCACAACACAGCACAGAATACTACCAAGAACTATTTGCGAAAATTTCGTCACGCGCATGGAATTTCCTTTTTTTGAGATTGAGATAAATTTATATTCATTTGAATATATTCACGTGCAAAAGTATACGCTTTAACTGATTGAACGTGAATCTTTATGGTATGGATTTGAGATACTATTACATTAAAGACACCAAAGGTTCATGAAGGGTATTCGATTTCATGCAGGAAATACCTTTTTGAACGGTTTTACAGTAACTTTTGCATAAACACCCGCATTAATGTAAGGATCTGCTTCCGCCCATGTCTTTGCTGCTTGTAAAGATTCAAACTCTGCTACGATCAAACTACCTGAAAATCCGGCTGGTCCAGGGTCTATACTATCTATGGCTGGATGTGGTCCTGCCAAAATTAATCGTCCTTCTTCCTGCAGTAATTTCAGTCTTCCCAGGTGTTCTGAACGAACAGCCATTCTCTTTTCTAGGCTGTTTGGAACATCTTCCCCACTGATTGCATATAACATTACTATTTTTCACCTTTTTCACTGATATTTTTTTCAGAGCTATAAACTTCCTGAGATCCAATCGTTAATTCAGTTGAGTTTTCTTTTAAATGTTTACTTAGCATCAAAACTTGACCGGCTATAAAAACTAGCATAAGCCCGGTAGATCCAAACAATTTAAATGTTACCCATGTATCAATAGGAAAATTGAATGCTACATACAGGTTTATCAAACCCATTGTAATGAAAAAAATGACCCAACTCGTGTTCAATTTCGCCCAAATCGGAAGTGGTAATGTCATTTGTTTTTCCATCGTTGCCTGAATCAAATTCTTTTTAAATACGATATCGGAAACCAACAAAGCAATCGCGAAAAACCAATATAATATGGTCGGTTTCCACTTAATAAATGTTTCGTCTTGGAATGCCAATGTAGCACCACCAAAAACAATGATAATCATTAGATTGATCCACATCATTTTATCAATTTGGTGGTGTCGTAACCAAACCCAAATTATTTGTAAGATTGAGGCAACAATTGCTACAGCGGTTGCAACAAAAATATCGTAAAGTTTAAATGCTACAAAAAATAAAATGATTGGGAAAAGATCAAAAAGAAATTTCATACTAGAAGATTGGTAGAGCGTACTCGCCGAAAAATTTAACTTAACGAAGCTAACTCAATACCGCAGGTAAGCGAGGTGTAAGCGCGCTTTTCTCAGTTGTAGCAGTTCCGAGTAATGCAAATCCCAACAATTCGTCCATCTCGCTAATAAAGAGCGCTCTAACGCCATTCTCGCTGACTTCAATATGCCATTCACCAGATCTATCAGGATCAGGCGGCCAAATAACTGTTGCACAAGATGGCGTTTTTACGTGTATCGGCATGGCAGGATAACAAACAGGTGTCGGATTTCCTGATAATGTCGCCGACAATGCTCTTGCTGCGTGTGTGATCGGCATAACAAACGGTAAGAATTTACCTGCAACTTCTGCGCAATCACCTAAGGCATAGATATTGTCTATTTTTGTTTGTAATAAACGATTCACGACAATACCACGATTAACAGGAAGTCCGGCTGCTTCGGCTAGCTGTGTCTGTGCTTTCAACCCAATGGCAGATAATACTAAATCTGATTCAATTTCTTCTCCATTTTCTAATGTTACTCGAATTGTCTGTTCAATTTGATCTACGGAAAGAACGCAAGTATCTAAATGAAATATTACACCAGCTGCTTCTAATTTGTGCCGAAAGAAGGCGCCTGCTTTGGGGGGCAGTAACCTACCGAGTGGCTCTAAACTGATATCGATGACATGAACACGATAACCAGCAGTAACTAAATCATTTGCAAATTCGCAACCAATCAATCCGGCACCAATGATGCATACACATTTCTTTCCTGATAAAGCGGTATGGAAAACTTGATATTCATCCAGATTATTGACGGTATAAATTTTTCCAACCGCGTTACCTTGCATTGGCAGACGAATTTGATCAGCACCAATTGCCAATACTAATTGACTATAAGAAACCTCTTCTTCGTTAGTTAATTGAATAACATTTCGAGTAGTATCAATCGACACTACCCTGTGATTAGGACGGATATCAATCTTGAGTTGCGAACGCATTTGTTCAGCATTCCCGTTCAGTAATGATGCCGGATCCTTACCTGTTGACAATGCATTCGATAACATAGGTTTAGAATAGAAACCGCAACGATCTGCCGCCAGCATAGTTATGGGGATAGTTGCATTTAGTTTACGCAGCTCCCGAGCTGTAGCGTACCCGGCTAACCCACTTCCTACAATGACTACAGGAGTATTGTTCACAGATCAAGACAAATCATAGAAAGATTATTGAAAACGATTCCAATGCATTTCATCGACAACATCTTTATTGTTAACTAAGCTTTCTCTTCGTTGCATATAGGCATCCCGCATAAATTCATAGGGATCTAAAGCAGCTTCATCGATAGTTTTCTTTGTGTCTAGCATTTGTGCACGTATACCGATAGTGCGTGCTGCAGCAATTGGCATACGTACGGAAGCCTTATTAATATAGTCGACGTGATGCAAAAATACATTGGTAACGCCTTGAGTGACTGGATCGAAAAGAAGAGTATCAACTGCTAATCCGAAGCCATCACGTAACGAGCTTGGTCCTAAAAATGGCAATACCAAATAAGGGCCATGTCCAACACCATAATGACCAAGTGTTTGACCAAAGTCTTCATTTCGTTTATTTAGATTAACATCGCTTGCTGCAGTAATATCACTGGCTATATCGATTAATCCGAACAGGCCAAAAGTAGTATTCACAAAAATCCGAGCACCTGTTGCCGCAGCACTTTGATAATTGAGTTGCAGGATTGAATTCGTTAACACAACCACATCATTCAAGTTAGAGAAGAAATTGCTTGCCAACATTTCGATGGGGTCAGGCACTATCCACCGGTAACCTCGCGCAGCCGGTTCAAAAACGTGCTTGTCAAATTTTTCATTAAAATTAAAAATAGCACGATTCATAGATTCATAAGGATCTCCCGGGTCTGCTGGTGGCGTTTTTGTTGAAGCGCATCCAATTAGAAGAAGACTTGCGGTGATCAGAATCACTGCTCTGAAATGTGTGTGGATAGTCATATTTGATTTCTTGATTTTGGTTAAAATTCCGAGCGATCTTGCCATATTTGTGCGATTGGTTCAATAATTTCTGTTACATAAACGATGATAACAAGCATTTATCAAGACACAGCAATGCCATTGTGACGGAGCAATGCATCTAATTCCGGCTCGCGCCCACGAAATGCAATAAAAGATTCTAATGCTGAACGACTTCCCCCAACTGCAAGAATTTCTTTTGCGAACTTTGCTCCTGTTTCGGTATTGACGACACCATCGATAGCTGTCTCCTCAAACAGGCTATATACGTCAGCTGATAATACTTCAGCCCATTTGTAGCTATAGTATCCCGCAGCATAACCACCTGAAAAAATATGTGCGAAACTGTTGGGGAAGCGATTAAAATCTGGAGGAATTATTACTGCAACATCTCGTCGTACTTCATCCAGTAATTGTAATACGGTTTTTCCAGCGTCTAGTTTAAAGTCATAATGAATGTGCATATCAAATAATGCAAACTCAATTTGTCGTAGCATTTGCATACCACTTTGAAAATTTTTTGCTGTAAGCATTTTATCGAATAACGAGCGTGGCAATGATTCTCCACTATCGACATGTTGCGTCATGCCACTAACTACATTCCATTCCCAACAGAAATTTTCCATAAACTGGCTGGGTAATTCAACGGCATCCCATTCCACGCCATTGATTCCGGATACACTTAAGTCTTCCACTTGTGTTAATAAGTGATGTAATCCATGACCAAATTCATGAAACAATACGATTACTTCATCATGTGTAAATAAAGCCGGACGCGAGCGATGATTGATGGTTACTGGTGCAGAGAAATTGCATGTCAGATAAACAACGGGGATTTGTATAGACGATCCACCACCTGATTTATCCTCGACATGTCGCCGGGTAATCGCATCATCCATCCAGGCCCCACCACGTTTACTGGGACGTGCATATAAGTCGAGATAAAATTGCCCGATCAGTTGACCGCTTGCGTCATGGATGTTAAAAAACTTTACATCTGGATGCCAGCACTGAACGTTACTCGTGGCGGGAGCTTGCGTGATACGAATACCATAAAGACTCTCCACCAGCTTGAACATACCCGTAAGTACTTTGTTTTCAGGAAAGTATTGTTTCACCTCTTGATCGGAGAATGCGTAGCGTGCTTCACGCAGTTTTTCACTTACATAAGCTAAATCCCAAGCTTCTAGATTGGGTAAATGAAGTTGTTTTTTGGCAAATTCTCGTAATTCTTGTAAGTCCTTATCAGCATGGGGTTTTGCTTTGTCAGCCAGCTCCTTCAAAAAATCTAAAACCTGTTGCGGCGAAGTGGCCATTTTGGTTGCTAAAGAGACTTCAGCATAATTGTCATACCCTAACAGCTCTGCTGCTTCTTGACGTAATTTCAAGATGTTATTGATGATTGGCATGTTATCGAGATCAGCCTCTGTTATGCGCGCTAATTCACTAGCGCGTGTAACATAAGCACGATACATCTTTTCACGTAAATCACGATTATTTGCATATTGCATGACCGGAAGGTATGAAGGCATATGTAAGGTAAATTTCCAGCCTGCTTTAGCATCAGCTTTTGCCTGTTCCTGGGCCGTTTGCAGCACATCATTTGGAATGCCTTTTACAGTTTCTTCATTCTCTACATATAAGGCAAAGGCGTTGGTTGCATCTAATAAATTGTCGCTGAAATTTGAAGATAACTTCGACAACGCCTCTTGAATTTCTAGGAAGCGCTGCTTTTTATCTGCAGCCAGTTCCGCTCCACCCAAGCGAAAATCGCGTAATTCATTATCAATGATTCTTTTTCGTGCGGTCGATAATGTCTCAAATTCCCTGCTTTTCCGTAATTGCTTGAATTTCTCGAATAGTACTAAATCCTGAGATAGCTCGGCATAGAATTGTGTGATCAATGGTAAATTTTGGTTATAAACTTCCCGTAATTGCGGGCTATTCATGACCGCATTGAGATGCGACACTTGCCCCCAAGCGCGAGAAAGACGCTCGTTTGCATCTACCATTGGTTGAACAAAATTTTGCCAAGTGGCAGGTTGTTGGCTACTTCGAGCTTGTTCAAGCAACGCACGGTTTTCTTTTAATAATATATCGATAGCCGTTGTAACCTGTTCGGCTCGGAAATCGGCAAAGCGAGGTAAGCCCGAAAAATCAAGTAGCGGATTTGACATGATGTTAGCGTATCCAAAAATAAAAGTTAATTCTGTTTTTCATAAACAATATGACCATTTACCAAGGTATACCTGGTTTTTCCGGGCAGCTCCATACCTAAGAAGGGTGTATTCTTTCCCTGACTTAGTATGGAACTTGATGTCACTTTCCAATAGTCATTGGGATCAAAAATACAGATATCAGCAGCGTTACCGGTAGATAAATTTCCTGCATTGATGCCTAGTATTTGTGCCGAATCATGAGTAATTTTGCTTAATGTTTTTAGGAGCGGTAAGCGCATTTCTAATCCCCATTTTAGGACGAGCGACAATAACAGTTCTACACCTGTTGCTCCTATTTCGGCTTGACCGAAGGGTAACAATTTTGCATCTTCGTCTACGGGAGCATGGTCTGAACAAACAGCGTCAATGGTTCCATCTAATAAGCCATGTCGTAGCGCATCGCGATCGCTAAAACTACGCAAAGGAGGCATCAAATGACAATTTGAATCAAAGAAGCCAATATCCATATCCGATAAGTGCAGGTGATTAATGGAGACGTCACAAGTTATCGGCAAACCTCGTTGTTTTGCATCACGAATCATTGACAGGCTCTCGATGCTTGAAATGCGGCATAAGTGCACTTTAACGCCAGTTTCTTTCATTAATAATATGATATTCGAGATAGCGATGGTTTCTGAGCATACAGGAATCGTAGGTAAGCCTAATCGTGTTGCCACCTCTCCGTCATGTGCTACACCGTGATGCGTTAAGCTGATTTCTTGTGGGCGCAGCCATACAGAAAAATCAAAAGTGGATGCATAACGCATGGCTTGCATGAGGATACGTAAATTGGATAACAAACTATTCGGTTGACCAAAAACTACACAACCAGCATCAAATAATTCGGCCATTTCGGTCAATCGCTCACCTTTGAGTCCTTGCGTTAAAGCACCCACCGGATATACATGAGCTTGGTTGAGATTGCGCGCGCGGTGTTTGAGCATTTCAACTAAGCCCGGCTCATCCAATGGTGGATCGGTATCGGGTGGACATGCGAAGCTGGTGATTCCACCAGCGACGGCTGCAGCCATTTCAGATTCTAACGTGGCCTTATATTCCAGTCCTGGTTCACGTAATCTAACTGATAAATCAACTAACCCAGGACATACCACTAGCGATTGCGCATCAATGATTCGATTCGCCTGAAATTCACTGGGCGCTGTTCCAGTTGCGATAATTTTTCCCTTGGCAATAAAAATGTCTTGAATGGTATCAATGCCTTGTTTTGGATCTATCATTCGACCGTTTTTGATATGAATTCTCATTACGGTTTTATGCCTGATTACCGGCAAGAATTGACATTACTGCCATACGAACAGCGATACCAAAAGTAACTTGTGGCAAAATTACCGACTGTTTTCCGTCAGCGACTGCAGAATCTATCTCTACACCTCGATTCATTGGTCCGGGGTGCATCACAATGGCATCCTGCCGAGCTAATGATAATTTTTCAGGTGTTAATCCATAATATTTAAAATATTCTTCAAAACTTGGTAAGTTAGCACCTGTCATGCGCTCGTTTTGCAGCCTTAGCATCATCAATACATCAATATCTTTCAATCCCCTTTCCATCGTATGGTAAACGTGTACACCGAGGCGCTCAACCATTTTTGGTAAGAGGGTTTTAGGTGCAATTACGCGTACTTCCGGAACACCAAGTGTTGTTAAAGCATGGATTTGCGAGCGCGCTACCCTTGAGTGCAAAATATCACCGATAATGGCCACGCGCAAATTGCGAAACTCTCGCTTATAGCGACGGATAGTGAACATGTCTAACAAAGCTTGTGTTGGATGCGCATGGCTACCATCGCCGGCATTGATTACGCGAATATCTGATCGTACGTGCTTTGCAATCAAATGAGCTGCGCCACTCTGAGCGTGCCGCACGACAAACATATCTGCATTCATAGCCGATAGATTATTGACGGTATCAAGTAGCGTCTCTCCTTTGGATTCCGAGGAAACTGCAATATTGAGATTAATAACGTCGGCAGATAATCGCTTGGCGGCAATCTCAAAAGTTGTGCGCGTGCGTGTACTTGGTTCAAAAAAAAGATTAAAAATCGATTTTCCGCGTAATAAAGGTATTTTTTTTACATCTCGTTCGGTAACTCCGACGAATGATTCCGCCGTATCTAAAATATGTAACAGAACAGAAACTGGCAAGCCCTCTGTAGTTAATAAATGTCGTAACGTACCATTTTCATTGAGCTGGGGGTTCCTGCTATTCATGGTTAGAAGCTTTATCGTATATTTTTAAACTGAGCTTATCATTCTCATCGCGTTGCAACTCCAACATTTGATTGTCGGGTATTTTTAATTCGGTACCCACATATTGTGGGGTAATCGGTAACTGCCTTCCACCCCGGTCGACTAATGCGACAAGACTGATACAGCCAGGACGGCCATAATCGAATAATTCGTTAATCGCGGCACGGATAGTGCGTCCGGTATAAAGCACATCGTCAATCAGAAGGATGTTCGATTTTTCCACATCGAATGGTATTTCGGAAGGCTTTACTTGCGCGTGTAACCCTCTTTTATCAAAATCATCCCGATAAAAAGATACATCTAACATGCCCAGCGGATGCTGTATGTTCAATTCTTCATGCAAACGTTGTGCCAACCACACACCGCCTGTATGTATGCCTACTAACGCAATACCTTGGATTCCCGTAGAGTATATTTTTTTTGCTAAACTTTCAAAAAGTTCTTCAGCATCAGGTAATTGCATGTTTATTTTCATCAAAAAATGATTGTAATATTTGTTGTGCAGCCACTTGATCTAAAATTGCTTTTTGTTTTTTTATTGTTGTGACTGCTTCACGCAGTGCAATTGCGGCAGTTTGGCTAGTATATCGCTCATCCACGAGAACCGTCGGAATGTTGAAGCGTCCATGAAGGCGCTGTGCAAAACGTCGACTTAAGTTAGTCATTTCATGGGGAGTGCCATCGATATGCGTGGGTAGTCCAACCACTAATAATACCGGTTGCCATGTTTGAATCATTTTCTCGATAGCCAAAAAACGTTGTACATTAGTTTCGTGGTGTATGGTTTTTAGAGGCTGCGCCAATGTTGTAAGGGTATTGCCAACTGCTACACCAATACGTTTTTTACCAAAATCAAAAGCTAAAATAGTACCTTCGGGTAATTGCTGTAAACTCATTTTTCATTTTAACCGACAAAGCATAACCGAATGATTCTTCGATCATTAGGTTTTGTTTTTATCGATTATGCATGCCCGACTTCATGAGAAAGATTTGCATCTCGAATTCCTAATGATTGCATAGCTGCAGTAAATTTCTCTTCAGAAGCTAGATTGAATATGATTTCCTGTGAAGCTGGTACTGTCAACCATGTATTTTGGCTTAATTCGGATTCAATTTGCCCTGGAGACCATCCGGCATAGCCTAATGCGACCAATGTTTTTTCAGGACCTTGATCGCTGGCTATTGCTTTCATGATATCTAAAGAAGTAGTTAAGCCAATTTCTTTGTTTACTACCAAAGTAGATTGCCATTTGCCAATTGGATGATGCAATACGAAACCGCAATCCATTTGTACTGGCCCACCAAAAAGTATCGGCGTCAATTCGTTAACAGGTTCGTCCAATTGTGGAATACCCAATTGTTTAAATAAGCTCATTAGATTCAAATCGGTTGGGCGGTTAATTACAATTCCTAACGCACCATAATCATTATGTTCACAAATATATGTTAGGGTTTTCGAAAAAACCGAATCTTTCATAGTTGGCATTGCCATTAAGAAATGATTTGTTAAGTTAATGTTTTCCATAAAACTTGTCCAATATTTTAAATCACTTCTTGAGAATTAGACTAAATAATGACTCAATCGTCACTTAGACCCAGTAAGCTGTCTGAGTCATTATTTTAGAGCTAAATTTCATAGCTGCTTTTATAGGTATGGGCAGTTCGGCGCCGCCGTGTGACAATGCCATAGTTGCATGACTAGCCTCGTCAATTTTCATTTGCATCACGATCGCGCGGCTCTTTTCATCATTCACTGGCAGTCTTTGTAAATGACCCGATAAATGTTCCTCAACTTGGCGCTCGGTTTCTGCAAGAAACCCTAAATTCCACTTGTCACCTAATAACCCAGCGACGCATCCGATTGCAAAGGATCCACCATACCAGAGCGGATTTAAGAAGCTTTTTCGACCGCCCAATTCATTGATTCGTTGTTCAGTCCAAGCTAGATGCTCAGTTTCTTCACGCGCAGCTTTCATCAACGTTTTCTGTACTTCTTCATTGCGTGCCGTTAGGCTTTGACCTTGATACAAGGCTTGTGCACATACTTCACCAACATGATTCACACGCATAAGTGCGGTTGATAGTTCTTTTTCGGTATTGGTTAGCTCATTTTCGAAGCTATCGCTTCCTGGTGTTTTGCGAATCGTTTGTGCTGGTACCAGCAGCGTACGTAAAGCAGAATCAAAACCGATAATGAGTTTGTCAAAATTGATCATAATCACAGTGTTAGATAGACGAGATAATGGATTTATTATAATGGACATGTACCACGAGCGTTAAAATTTTTCAACAAAGATATCTTATCGGTGTAGCAAAAGCTTGTCGGTGAGCGCTACCCTCAGTCAGTTTGTCAGCCCCATTTGCCGGGCGAGTAGCGTTACTGGGTGCAATACTTCTACCGGAATATTTTTACCCCACAATCCCTGAGTAATGTGCATTGAACAGCCGACATTTGAAGTTACCAAATATTTTGCATCATGTGTTACCAAATCATGTAACTTATGTGTAAGCAAAGCATTGGCTATATCGGATTGATCTAAAAAATAAGTTCCAGCTGCACCGCAACATTGATCATTATTCTCCAAAGCAATCACCTGAGCATTAGGAATGCGCGACATGAGCGCATAAGGGTAAGATTGTCCTTGTAATACGTTACGTAACGTACAGGGATCATGAACGACAATTTTATCGGATAACGGCGCAATATCAACCTGTTCCCATCCAGACGCAGTAGTTAGAAATTGACTAATATCCATGATCGAATGATTTTCATCGAATAAACCGTGTTCTGCTAATTGCGCGCCACAACCTGAGGCTGTGGTAATAATTGCATCGACATGGTGTGACTCAAATGCGATTTTGTTTTGCTTATTTAATAATGATACTTCTTTTACATGACCGCTATGTTGATACAAGGCACCGCAGCAAGTTTGCTTTTGAGGCACATGGACGGTATACCCTAAACGATTTAATACGTAAATGCTCGCATTTAAGGTTGCAGTATCAGTTAATCTGGCTACACAACCGAGAAACAAAGCGACTTCTCCGCGTTTGTTTTTATTGGCCGAATAAGTTTCTTTCCATGTATGGTTAATAAAAAATGATGCCTTCGTTTCGCTTGTGCTTGCATATGGAAACTTCGTAATTGGAAGGCTGGCAAGTAATTTTATCAATGGATTTGCCTTCAGTTGATCAAACGAATGAATCCACTTCCAAAAACCGCTTGTTTGTATAAGATAGTACAAGCGACGCAGTTTTTCTAATCGATTCGGTTGCGTAAGCAATGTTTTTTGTAAAAGGTGTTTTAATCTGGATTGGCTTGTTTTCTTGATTGGTTGCGGTTGCTCTAGCAATAAAGCCCGAGTTTGATCGATTAATCGACCATACGAGACATGATTTGGACAAATGGCTTCACAGGCTCGGCACGTCAAACAACGATCCATGTGTTCGATAAATCGTGCATTCATAGAAATTTTTCCCGTTACTGCACCTTGCATAAGTGCGATACGACCACGTGGAGAATCGGCTTCGGATTTCAGCAGTCGATAGGTTGGGCAGGCTGGCAAACATAAGCCACAAGACACACACTGATTTGCCTCGTGAGCGATAATTTTCTTAAAATTAGTAGATGAAGAACGGGATGGCAAAATATTAATTTCTCTTTATATAAAATATACCCTGGAATGCAATGTATTTTTTCGTGATTTATGCTTAATCATTTTTACTTAACTTGTAAAGGAAAAGCAAACCGCAAGCCTAATGGTAGCATTCTCAATGCATTTTGTTTCTTGTCAGATGAACCAAAATTACTGTAAAATTAGCGGTTCTTCTTTTTATACCTGCAGTCAGGGGCTTACAGATAAAAATGGTTATTATTAGATTAGCAAGGGGTGGTGCCAAAAAACGCCCATTCTTCAATATGGTTGTTGCGGATTCGCGTTATCCTCGTGATGGAAGATTTATTGAGCGCGTTGGATTTTATAATCCTAGAGCTGTTGGAGGGGAGGAGCCTTTGCGCGTTCAATTGGATCGTATTTCGTACTGGCAATCTCAAGGCGCCCAGCTATCGCCAACTGCAAATCGCCTGGTTAAACAATTTACGGTTAATACTCAGAAAGCTGCAAATAGTTAGTTTTGTTATTGCTGAGTTGCTATCGCGAATAAGAAAATATCTCGCGTATGATTGTGATGGGGCACATCTTAGGGCCCTTCGGGACTCGTGGGTGGATTAAGGTTCACCCATACACGGAGTGTATTGATGGATTGCTGCAGTATTCATCATGGTGGTTGGGTGCAGAAGAATCTGCAAATTGGCATAAAACGGAACTCGTGACGGGTCATGTTAACGGTGATAATTTAAATGTCCGGTTAGCAGAATATTCTGACCGTGAGCAAGCCTTTCAATTAAAAGGATTACAAGTTGCGGTGCCACGTAGCTATTTGCCTGTTTTGCCAGATGAGCAAGGTAGTTACTACTGGTCGGACTTGGTTGGTAAGCGTGTCATCAATTTAAAATCCCATTATTTGGGTAAAATTATTGGGTTGTTTGAAACCGGTGCAAATGATGTATTGCGCGTACAAAATGACTCCATGGGGAATTCTAAAGAGGTTCTCATTCCTTTCATCAAACAGACCATTATTCAAGTAGATCTGGAGAAATCAAGGGTAATTGTTGATTGGGAGTCGGATTTTTAGTGAAATAGATGAAGCCTTTTGCGTGCGATGTTTTGACATTATTTCCGGAAATGCTTAATGCTGTTACTCAGTATGGCATAACAGGGAGGGCTTGGAAGAATCGTATTTTTGAATTGATAACATGGAATCCACGCGACTTTAGCAATAATAGTCACCGTACTATCGATGATAGTCCCTACGGTGGCGGACCTGGAATGGTGATGATGGCTGAACCTCTGGAAGAGGCCATTATGCAAGCCAAATCGAGACAACATGAACTTGGAATTATACATCCGGAAGTTGTTTACTTGTCACCGCAAGGAAAAAAGCTCACGCATGCAATGGTTAAAGAATTGAGTCTCGGTAGTGGATTGATTTTTGTGTGTGGAAGATACGAAGGCGTTGATGAGCGTTTCATTGTACGGCAAGTGGATAGAGAAATCTCGATTGGTGATTATGTGCTTTCGGGAGGGGAAATTGCTGCAATGGTACTTATTGATGCAATTGTTAGACAAATTCCTGGTGTATTAGGAGATTCTGAATCAGCAAACCAAGATTCTTTTGTTAATGGACTATT
This sequence comes from Nitrosomonas sp. PY1, assembly GCF_022836435.1. Classification (NCBI taxonomy): domain Bacteria; kingdom Pseudomonadati; phylum Pseudomonadota; class Betaproteobacteria; order Nitrosomonadales; family Nitrosomonadaceae; genus Nitrosomonas; species Nitrosomonas sp. PY1. Next base: position 485,780 of record NZ_BQXC01000001.1, read on the forward strand.
GGATTATCCTCACTATACTCGACCGGAAATATATAGAGGAGAGCACGTTCCTGAAGTACTAATCTCAGGGAATCATGCGCATATCCAACGTTGGCGTTTGCAGCAATCACTCGGAAGAACTTGGTCTAGGCGGCCAGATTTACTTGAAACAAAAATTTCGCATGGCATGACAGTCGAGGAACAAAAACTTCTAGAAGAATATAAACAATTACACAAAACAAGGTAAAATCGGCAATCTGAAAAATGGAGCAAAACAAATCATGAATCTTATTGATCAATTAGAAGCTGAAGAAATTAAACGGCTTAACAAAGACATACCTGATTTTTCGCCAGGGGATACGGTTGTCGTTAACGTTAACGTTGTGGAAGGAGACCGCAAGCGCGTGCAGGCTTATGAAGGCGTAGTCATTGCAAAACGTAACCGAGGATTGAATTCGTCTTTTATTGTTCGCAAAATTTCAAGCGGTGAAGGCGTAGAGAGAACTTTCCAGGCATACTCACCATTAATTGCGAGCATTGAAATTAAGCGCCGTGGTGAAGTGCGTCGCGCTAAACTGTACTATCTTAGAGATCGATCAGGAAAATCCGCACGTATTCGCGAAAAGTTATCGACTCGTACGCAAGCCCTAAAAGAATCGGTATCAAGTTCTGCTCAAACCAATGTTGTCGCAGAAGAGGTGGAAAATAGCGACGAAGCAAACAAATAAATAGATTGTGTAGATTTTATATTTATAAATGAGCACTCAAAAAAGCCATGCAAGAACTTTTATCTTGAGTGGCTTTTTAAATTGAGAATTATTATCTTTTATTCAATAAATCGAAAACATTTTCAGGTGGACGGCATATTTTAGCTTGATCACCGCGTACTACGATAGGGCGCTGCATTAAATCTGGATTATCAATCATCGCTTGCATGAGTTCTTCATCGGAAGCGTTTGCTAATTGACTGGCAGATGATTCGTCTTTACGCAAAATATCTCGTGCGGTTACACGCAATTTAGCAATTAGCTCTTTTAGTTCGCCAATCGTCAAAGGTGTCTCATAATAATTCACCGAATCAAATTCTTCTCCGCTCTCTGCCAGAATGGACAGCGTAGCTCTACACTTACTGCAAGTAGGTTTCTGGTAAATCTTTATTTTATCGTTCATTCATTGTGATGTTTAAAGTTTATGTTTATAGGCATAAACAGAATTGCACTAATTATCGGCATGATATTTTATTTGATGCCACATTCTGAGGATATCGCTTTATAAGCCGCTGAAGAACCGCTCAAACCAAAGGTATCAGCGGTGCTAGTGCCACGAGAAGAAACACCTTTCACAACTAAGGAGTTACCTCGTTTGATCGCATCTACGATTTTATCGTCAGTCGCTTGATCGCGCGCCCATGCTGAGTCATCCTGAGTAAAAAGCTGGAAAGTCAGATTATTTGCAGTAGCTGAGGCCTCACTACCTGTTTTATAGGTATAGCCCGATACATAACTAAACACATTTTTGCTTTTTTCTGATGGACGATGTGTAATTAATGCAAACACATCTCCTCTTTTCGAATAATTTCCAGAAGTTTTCTTAGGTTGGCTAACCATATAGCAAATTTTATTGCCATTCTCCATAAAAGTGTAAGCTACCCAATCACCATGCTCACCAATCATTTTCGGTTCCGTAGCATGTGCAACATTACTAAACAGAGGAAGTAGAAACATGCTAAATAGTAGTAATTTTGTATACTTTAATTTCATTTTTTGAAGAAACCTTAAAAATTATCAGGATGTCAAGCAATTGCCCAATGCCCATCAGCAATATGCCAGACAGTTAAAATTGATACTGTTTCGTTTTTATTGGCATCCTTCCATTTTATAAATATAAAATCCGCTTTTATTGATTTCATCAACTACATGGTCAGGTGCGCCCTGACTGTGGCAGAAACTGCATTCTTTACTAGTGACGACTGCTTCATTTTCACCGATTGAAGTAAGCCATTGTTTTGCATATTCAACAGCTTTTTTATCATCCTTTATGGACGTAAAAACATCAAAATGCATAGTGTGGCCGTCTTTGGCTTTAACGTAGGTATCATATACGTGAATTTGCATTTGCTTAATCCTTTATTACAAAATCAATTATTGTTCAGAAATATGCATGGCATCATGCTGCTACCTGAGTTGTTCAAATAACTTTTTTGGGACAGACAAAATACTATACCAAGTTATCAGCAAAACTTAAACTGCTATGCGCATAAAGAACAGGTGTATAGTCATGTTTTGAGTGTAAAAATTCCTGTTTTATAAGAAGAAATGGAAATAATTTTGAAACAAGGCGATTATTCATAAACCTTTTTCTTATCAGATTCTAAAGAATGGTTTTAGGAGTCATCGGGTAATAGTCTATCAGATCAGTGATTGGCTTAAGTTTTTGGTAGGCTGTTGAAAATCTGTTTGCCTTTGTTTTATGTCGCTTCGCTTCGAAATTGTTTTGCGAAGAATTGTTCCGGGAGATCAGTAATTCGGTAATAGTATGGTCTTCCAATGCTTAGTGTTTTGCTGGAGTTAAAGCAGTTAAAGCAAAAGGTGATGGTTTGCTGGTGTTTCCACATTCGCAAAGGTAAAATAACGCGGTTTGAACTCTTATTGGATGTTTTTATTGGGGCAAGCCAGAGTGACCCGGGAAAAAACTTTTCTTCTTTCTTGGGTCTGGCATATTTTAATTTAAATAAATTGATAGTCACTTCTATGCAGCCATGAAAGCTCTTTTTTTTCTCCGTCACTACAATGACATTGATCATATTACACCGGTTATTTACAAATGGATTCAGTCTGGTCATCAATGTGATGTGGTGTTAATTGGTTCTGCAAAATTTCGGCGCGATTTTCGTGTGCAATTTTTGAGTCAACTAAAAGGCGTCCGTGTGGCGCATATGCGAGAGCTGTTTTCATGGTTGCATTACATTAAATGGCGTTTGCAAATGTTATTGCTGACGCGGAACGTCCGACGCGTAAAAATTATTGGAAATTTGGTTGCCGCATTGGCAGAGCGCTTTGATGAAAAGAAACGTGAACCGTTATGGCGATATACAGCGAATTTTTTGCTGGAGCGCTGTTTTGCCGGGAGTAATCAAGGTGTAGTCGCTTTTGACTGGATTGAAAGAAATTCAGTGATTTGCGTAGAGTGGGTAGAGGTTGTTGTTGCAATGGCGAAAGACAAAGGATTTAGCGTTGTTTCATTACCCCATGGCGATAGCCCGCATGCAAGTCAATTAATCCGGAGAGGCGAAAGGCAGGTAGGACCGGACGCTTTGTTTTCTACTGCAGCGATTTTTGACAAACTGGTAGTGCCTAATGAATTGTGCGCGATACGTTTTCGCCCTTTTCTATCTGAAAATAAGATTGCTGTACTTGGTTCGCCGAGGTACTGTGAGGAATGGTTAAGCGTTCTTTCCGGCCTAATGCCGCCATCACCATTGGTGCGTTCAAACAGTCGACTTAAGGTTGTTATATTTTTGAGGAAAGCTAATTTCACAACCTTCTGGGAAGAAGTGGAAGAAGTGGTGCAGATGATTGCAGAATTTCCGGAAGTAGAACTGATTATCAAACCGCATACGCGTAGTGGCTGGAAGCAGTCATTGACTACAAATAATACCATTCGTAAATTACGCAATGTTCGGATTGCTGATGATAATACACATTCTGTGCATTTGATGAATTGGTCGGATGTGGTTATCGATTTGGCGACATCCGTGGTTTTCGAATCTGTCCGTGCCAAAAAACCAGTATTAGCGGCGGACTATCTGATTGCAGGACGATCTGCGGTAGCCTACTACATGCCGGAGACTGAGCTGAAGTGTCGCGATGATGTGTATGAAAGGATCAATGGTTTTTTGACGCGAGGACTAGATTCATTTTATGTAGAAGAGAATCGGCAACGTTTTTTGAAAGAGATGCTCGATGTTCCAGATGGCAATGTTCTTTCGCGCTTTGTGAAGCTGCTTGAAACGTCAACGAAATGATGTTGTCCTACTTTTATGGGGTTGATCAGTAGAGATCTTTGCAAAGGTTTCCGTATGTCAACATAGGTTACCTAAAATAAAAATATCGTGTCAATTAAAGAGATCATTAATGAATTGGTTGTGGTTGCGTATAAGCTCAATGGAGGTTTTATAAAGATTCCAGTCAGAGATCAGTCTATTTTGATCTCGGTAGATCACTTGCGTACTTTGAATCGCGCAAGAACCTATTCGATTAAAGAACCCGATACATTGGATTGGTTAGATAATTTTGAACCCGATTCTTGTTATTTTGATATTGGTGCGAACATTGGACAGTATTCTTTGTATCCGGCAAAGAAATATGGTGACAAGATTCGGGTTTATGCTTTCGAACCGCAGAGCAATAACTATTATGCACTTAATAAGAATATATTTTCCAATGGCTTGGATAAGAATATTTTATCCTATTGTGTGTCTGTCTCTGGACAAAGTAAATTCTCAAAATTATTCGTTCCAAAGTTTATTCCGGGTGGTAATCGATCGCAGTTTGGCGCTGAAGATCTAGAAAATATGAAGGTGCCTACGGCATATACGCAAGGTATATTTGGTGTAACGCTGGATGATTTGTGTGGTCGATGGAAGTTTCCTTGTCCGAATTACATCAAAATTGATGTAGATGGATTGGAGATTGCTATTTTGAAAGGTGCGGCAATCACTTTGAAGAATCCTGCATTGAAATCGATTATTGTAGAGCTAGGCACTGAAAATGAACGTAATGAAGCGCTCGCACTCATGCAGCAAGCTGGGTTGAAAGTAAAGCAAGTGTCAACCAGAAATTGGGGTGAGACTTGCGTAGTTTTTGAAAGAAGTTGATGTAATTGGTTATGGATAAGGCAAGTTTATTGTCTGTCGATGTTGTTATTCCTGTTTATAACTCTCCCGATATAGTAAAACGCTGCATTGATTCGGTGATCGCGCATCTGGGTCAATCCATTCATAAAGTATGGATTCAAGACGATGCCTCCAATATGGAAACGCGGGAGATGCTGGATAGATTGACCTACGCGCAAGTACATGTGCACCATGCTGTGAAAAATCTAGGGTATGGTCAGTCGGTCAACGAAGCAGTTGCACGCTCCGATGCCGATTTGGTGTTGGTACTTAATTCAGATACCGAATTACGAGAAAATTTTCTGCCGACGCTATGCAGCGCGCTACAACAAGATGAAAAGCTTGCGGTTGTTAGCCCAATACACGATTCTTTTTTCCGCTATCATCCTAGTCGGTATCAGCGCCAATCGGGCGGTTATATTATGACTCACCGTTTTCAAGGCTACGGTTTCTTGGTTCGGCGTGAGCTTTTTATCTCGATGGGGGGATTCGATCAGCAATTTGGTCGTGGATATTACGAAGATATTGATCTGGGGCGCCGTTTGATCGAACAAGGTTGGCGCTTAGGTATCCATGCAGATTGTTATATTTATCATAAAAGCGGCGCTTCATTTGGTCGTGGAGAGGACTTTCAAGCACTGGTTGCGCGTAATCGCGCACGCTATTTTCTTCGTTATCCCGATGCGAGAGAAAATGTTTTGTTGATTTCTAATCAACACTTATTTCTGGATTTGTCGCCCGAATTGGTTGATAACTTGAATGTGGTTATGCAGCGCGGAGGAAGTATTTATTGGTTGACGCCATTGCCACCACCGCAGCTATCGTGTTTGCAAGTACACAGCGCTCCTGTTAATTTATTTAGCCTTTTTCGTTTAATGCTGAGAGGTAAATCGCGTGCCGATAAGCGTATTTCCGCAGTTTGGATACTTGAAGGGGTTCCATGGGTATGGCAAATACTGTTGAGAGGATTCGTTCGTCTCAATAAACTTAAGCTGCGAGAGTGGGTTAATTGAATTAGGGGATGCTGAATTAATTCATTGTAAGGTTGTGTAGTCTTTTGTGTTACTTCTTCCATTTCTAGCGGACACTTTTTTATTGAGTCCAGAGCATTCCAGTCTATGTGAGAAACTGTGGTTTCTCGCGATTTGATTTTACTCCATTAATTTTCTTTCAAAATTATCCTGGACAGAGGGAATGCAAGTCACATTCACAATCCATAATTGTTTGATATTTTTCGCTTTGAAATGACGTTGTACCAGATCTAGCACGGATGACTGTACTTGCTAGGATGAGTTGCAACTACAAAACCACGTGACGGCCGAATTTGAGGTAAGGCTTTTCAATTCAAATCAAAGTATTGTCGTATGGCATATTGAGAGTTGCTGCTATCAATTTCAAATAGAAAGCGATTCCGTCACGTCCGTTTCTTCTTTGCTGTATATTTCAGTTCAGAACAACTTGATTGCATTGTTTTATCCAAATTTGTCAGTATGATGTATTTTACAAACCGTTATGACTCAAATCGATCTGGTCGAATACATCAGTGCGCCTTTAGTAATTTTTACTATAAAAGCGTTATGGAATCTATAGCTATTCACCCTGATGCGATTGAATTTCTTCCCGCATAAGGCCTTTTTATACAAAAACTCAATGAGTCTTATGTACATTCATTCTAACTGGCAAGAAATATTGATTCGATCAACATTGGTTTTGGTTGGTCTAGGGCTTTGGAATAGCGCACTTGGTCTAATATTTTTTCCTTTATTGGTGGTTGCTTGGATAGTTGACGGTGGCTTGCTTCGTTTTCATCAGACTATCCAAGAGCCGCTGGTCCAAGCACTTTTGCTATTATGCTTATTGTTGGTATTAGGCTTGTCATGGGGCGAACAATTTGAAGATAATCGCATGAAGTGGTTGAAATATTTCAAGTTGTTGATTTTTGTTCCATACTATTCGCTTCTGAATCGGGAACGATTATTTTGGGCGTTGGCGGGGTTGCTGTTCGGCTATGCGGCTGTTCTGATTTTGGGAACGTATCAGTCGATTGCTTTGGGTATACAAGGTGTACCGCTATTGTCGATGTCATATTTGAGCTTTTCGGCGATACTTGGGGTAGGTTTTGTGACCTTGATAGGTATTTCGTACATGAATCGATCCCTTCTTGTGCAAGCTTCACTGTGGGTTCTGGCGCTCGCCATATTGTTGCTCCAATTTCATCAGAATAGCAGGGTTTTTCTCTGTGCTGCTGTAGTAGCAACGGTGGTTATGTTTTTTTGTTATTACAGGACGCAGCGCTTGAGGTTGGTGGCAATCTTGTTGTCGTTATTGGTTGTTGTCGGCATTTTTGCCTCGAGTAGTAAAGTATTTCAGGAGCGTTGGATACAAATCAAAAAAGATTTTGAATGGATGCAGCAAGGTCATTATGATTCCAGTCTTGGCTACCGCATAGCAATGTGGGATGTGGGGTTGCACGGTATCGCTGAGAAACCCTTATTAGGGCATGGAACGGGTGTGGCGGCAGGATACTTTGAGAAGACCATTAAAAGCTATAAAGAGGGTCGCTACCAAGATTTGCCGAAATTTCAAGGGACTGCGCATTATCATAATGATTGGATTGAGATCGGTATGCATCTGGGGTTGTTGGGTATATCGGCCTTAATCTTTTTATTCTGGAGTTGGTATCGTACCTTTGAAAAAAATAACTTCACGATATTGGGTGTTGGTTTGATAAGCTATATGTTAGTAGCAGGTCTTGCCGAGACCCTCCTGGTTTTTAGTAAAGTGCTCTTATTTTTATTGATGATGACCGCAATAATCATGCATTGGAGAAAGCAATGATTTCATTTCTTGATATACGCAACGCAAAGAGATTCATCGGATAGTTTTTGAGCCGCTGCATGGGTATGCAAAACGATATGTATCCTATTGCCACCGAAACCAATATTGTCTGTTATTTATGCGGAGAAAGCGGAGCGATCATTTACCGTGATTGTGTTGATCATCTGTTTGGCGCGCCTGGTAAATGGGATTTTAAGAAGTGTACCGCAATAAATTGCGGTCATATTTGGCTCGACCCAAGACCACATGTGGACGATATAGGCAAGGCTTATCAAAATTATTATACACATGATGCAAATGATACGCGCCTAACCGGTTGGTTAAAGATATTACGCACAGTATTGCATCGACTCAGCTTATTGGGCCTATATAAGGAGCGCCAACGATACAAACACATGTATCTTGATGAGGTAGTACAGGGCAATCTGCTGGAAATTGGGTGTGGAAATGGTAAGCGATTAAATAGACTGCGTAATCTGGGATGGAAAGTGACCGGTCAAGAAATCGATCCGGCTGCCTACGAATTCGTAACCCGTAACCTAGGAATATCTGTTCATTTGGGGCCGCTCGAAAGTTTAAATATTTCTGAGCAATATGACGTGATTCTGATGAGTCATGTCATTGAGCATGTACATGATCCGGCTGCCTTATTAATATCTTGTCTGAGATTGTTAAAGCATGATGGTTTGATCATATTGCTTACGCCCAATACGGATAGTTATGGTCATCGGAAATTCCGTGCGGATTGGCGAGGATTGGAGCCGCCAAGGCATCTTCATTTGTTTAATTCGAGAACTTTGATGCGATTAATGCAAAAATCTGGATTTCAGTGTCAAAAATCATGGACAGTACCGATTACTGCTTTTGGTATCGGCCAAAACAGTTCTGCAGTTCCAAATTCTGTTACGAAACTGTCACAGTCGATTAGCTATCGTGATATTTTTCGAGGGTTTTGGTTCCAATTGCTTGCACGTATTGTATTTATACTAGACAAGCAATCTGGGGAAGAATGTGTTTTGATAGCCAGAAAAACAAAGGATTAATATAGAGCTGAAATAAGGAGGATTGTATGAAAAAAGAGAAAAATCAAATAGATATTGCTTCTCATATCGTGCGCCCTGATATTGAAAGTTATATGCGTACTTTGGCGTCACTTACGGATGATCCTGTCTTACTTGAAATGGAAGCGTTTGCAAAACAGCAGAATTTTCCGATTGTGAATCGTTTAGTTGGGGTTTTTTTAGCAATGCAGGCTGAAATGATCCAAGCAAAGCGTGTTTTTGAATTCGGCAGTGGTTATGGTTATTCGGCTTATTGGTTTGCCAAAGCGGTAGGTGCTGAGGGGCAGGTGACTTGCAGCGATAGTAATCCAAACAATCGAGTCGCGGCGGAGAAATATTTAGCAAGCACCGGTTTGTGGCAGCGCCTTAATTTCCAAGTTGGAATGGCGCAAGATGTTTTTTTATCAACCGAAGGTATGTTTGATATTTGCTATAACGATGTGGATAAGGAAGCTTATCCGGAAATTTGGCAAATGGCTAAAGACAGAATACGTCCGGGTGGCTTGTATATTGCTGATAATGTTTTGTGGAGCGGGCATGTAACTGCACAAAATGATTCTAGTGCCATAAGCGGATCGACAAAGGCCATCATCAAGCATAATCAAATGATTTTTAATGATGCGGCATTTGATGCTTTTATTAACCCTACCCGTGATGGCGTGCTCGTGGCTAGAAAGAAGTAATTGACGATGCAGAACTCGGAGTGTCTCGAATTTTTTAGGTGCGCAAAACAGTTTTGATCACACCAAGCGTGCTAAGTGCGATCAATAAGCTCTGGTTTCTTAAGCAAGACCTTGTTCCGTTTGTTAGTCACTGCGTTTCGTTACTTCCAATAAGTGATATCCAAATTGTGTTTTCACCGGTCCTTGTACTTTCCCAACTGGCGCACTGAATACAACTGCATCGAATTCTTTTACCATCTGTCCGCGACCGAATTCACCGAGATCTCCTCCTTGTTGTCCGGATGGACACTGCGAGTGCTGCTTGGCAAGCTCTCCAAAACTAGCGCCATTTTCTATTTCCGTTTTAAGTGATTGGCATTGTTCTTCGGTTTTTACCAAAATGTGACGTGCGCTGGCGCGTGGCATGATTTTTCTCCTTTTTTAGGATCGTGCTTCCAAAAATTAAATTTTTACAACGATGGGTAAGGTCTCTAGCAATTTTTAACCGCAAAGTATTTCAAATTTTTAGCAGCACTATCGGTTATTTTAACGTGTTACAGTTAAGCATAACGTGATCTGAAAAATCTTGCACTGCTTTGTTGTGCAGAATTTCTGATCGTTTCTTTTTCATATAGAGCGAAGCGACACCGCAATGTCTTTAAATATTCTTGAGTTACGCAATATTAGCAAGGCTTACCCGCAAGGACGAAAGGTATTGGATAATCTGACCTGCATGCTTAAAGCGGGCGAGTATGTGGCTATCATGGGTGAGTCCGGTGTAGGGAAGTCGACATTGCTGAATCTAATTGCGGGTTTAGACATACCGGATTCCGGAGAAGTACTTATTGATGGTATCGCTATTTCTTCATTGAGTGATGATGCGGCAACGCAATTGCGCCGTGAGCGGTTCGGGTTTATTTTTCAGGCTTTTCATATTTTGCCGCATTTGACACTGCTGCAAAATGTTGCTTTGCCGCTGCTTCTCAATGGACGATCGTTACAGAGTGCAGAACAAATGCTCGATCAAGTTGGCTTGCAGGGACGGGGGCAGGATTTTCCGCGTCAACTTTCTGGCGGTGAATTACAACGTGTGGCTATTGCACGAGCTTTGGTTCATCGCCCTAAGTTGATATTGGCTGACGAACCTACAGGAAATCTCGATCCCGATACCGCGCAGGAGATTTTGCAATTAATACGCGCTGAAATTAAAGCGAATAATGCAAGTGCGATTATCGTGACACATTCGCATATGGCTGCAGCAACCACGGATCGTGTAATGAATTTGCGTAAAGATGGCTTACATCCTGTGAGCTTATGAAAACTGGAAACACAATGATGTTAAACCGTTGGCTACTTGCGGGTGAATGGCGGTCGCATATCGGTCAAGCATTGGTTGCTTTGCTGGCGATTGCGATTGGTGTTGCAATGGGTTTTTCGATTCATTTGCTCAATAGTGCTGCATTTAACGAATTTTCTGCTGCTAGTAAGAATCTGTCTGGACAGTCGGACTTATTGGTGCGTGCCAAGACTACTTTAATGGATGAGGCGCTTTATCCTCAGTTGGCGGCTTATGATGGCGTGGCAGTAGCCAATCCAGTGCTGGAGTTGGATATTGCAATGCCTGGTAAGCGACAAGCTCGTGGCGATTACAAGTTGAAAGTCATCGGGATCGATATGTTTCGTGCAGCACAAATTGCTCCCGATTTGTTAGGGGTTCCCGAAGAAGGCAAGGCAATGGATCGATTGGCGGATGACGCGATCTTTTTATCACCAGCGGCAATGTCTTGGTTGGAAGTGAAACAAGGCGATACGCTGTCATTCCAGGTTGGAATACAGTCTGTATCATTGCGTGTTGCAGGTGGTTTAGTGCGTGCCAGAAGTGGACAAAGTATTGCTGTGATGGATATCGGTGCAGCGCAATGGCGTTTACAGCACTTGGGTAAGTTGTCGCGTGTTGAATTGAAATTAAAAGACGGCGTAAGTCATTCTGTATTTAAAAATAAGTTGGAGCAGTATCTAGGAACATCTTATACGGTTGTTGAATTGGAAAATCAAGAAGCACGGGTGGCCAATATGTCGCGTGCTTATCGTGTCAACTTGAATATGCTGGCGTTGGTGGCTTTATTCACCGGAAGCTTTTTAGTGTTTTCGACACAAGCGCTCTCGATAATACGCCGCCGCCAGCAATTTGCGTTGCTGCGAGTATTGGGTTTTACCCGTCACCAAATACTTTGGCAAGTGATGATAGAAGGACTGGTACTGGGAATACTCGGCTCGATTGTAGGAGTGGTATTGGGGTATGGGATTGCCGTCAGTGTGATTGAATTCTTTGGAGGGGGATTAGGTAGTGGATTCTTTCCGGGTGTTAAACCTGATATTAATTTTGAAATTTGGACCGCTTTGATCTATTTTATAGTTGGACTGGGTGTGACATTATTGGGAAGTATTGTGCCTGCATTGGAGGCTGCGCGCGCAAAACCTGCATTGGCATTGAAATTGGGTAGCGAAGATGCAGCCATAAAAAAAACATCTTTTCCTCTGTTTGCCATGATAGGGCTGTGTTTCGCTGTTATCTTCACGCAATTACCAGCTTTAAATGGATTACCGGTTTTTGGCTATTTGGCCATTGCGTTGCTGTTAATTGGCAGCATCGCTTTAATGCCGTATTTAATCACTTGGCTTTTTGCTGCTACGGCTGCTTTTAGAAGGCGTGTCCGCATAGGTGTCGTTGGGTTTCTATCCTTGGCGAGGTTGGAGAATGCATCCAATCATGCGTCGATTGCGCTTGGGGGTATATTGGCAAGTTTCAGCTTGATGGTTGCGATGGCTATTATGGTAACAAGCTTCCGTGAATCTGTTGATCAGTGGCTAGATCGTGTATTGCCTGCTGATCTTTATGTGCGCACTGCTGCTGTTGGAGATCTTGGTAGTTTTGATTTAGACACGCAGCAAATGATTTCTGCGTTGCCCGCTTTTTCTCGAGTGGATTTTTTTCGCACACAACAAGTATTATTCGATGTTAATAGACCGGAAGTGACATTATTTGCGCGTTCGATTGATCGAATGGACCCGCGAAATACATTGCCTATTATTGATGATGAAACACATGCGGTTATAGCGCTGGATTCATTACCGGAAAATGTTTTACCTGTTTGGGTATCGGAAGCCATGGTGGATTTATATGGCTATCGGGTTGGGGAGAGAATAATGCTACCGATTGGTGCGGGTATACATGAGTTTATGGTAGTGGCTGTTTGGCGTGATTACGGGCGTCAATTCGGTGCGATACAAATGCAATTGGATGATTATCGTACCGTTACGGGTGATTTCATCGTGAATACGGTTGCGTTGTGGTTGCAAGCGAATGTATCAATGCAACAAGGCATTGAGCAATTAAGGCAATTACCTTTTGGTAAGGAACTGGAGATTTCTCGGTCGAGCGATTTGCGAGCGATTAGCCTAGAAATCTTTGATCGTAGTTTTGCGGTTACCTATTTGCTTGAGTTGGTTGCAGTCATTATTGGGCTATTTGGTGTAGCTGCAAGCTTTTCTGCGCAAATGCTGGCACGCGCAAAAGAATTCGGCATGCTACGGCATATTGGTGTGATGCGACGCCAAATTCTATTCATGTTGGCCACTGAAGGTGGTTTGTTGACAAGCTTGGGTATTATGTTTGGGTTTTTGCTCGGCTGGGGAATCAGTTTGATTCTGATTTTTATCATTAACCCGCAATCATTCCATTGGACAATGCAAATGCACTTACCCTGGGGTTGGTTGCTATTAATCGCAATCGTTATGCTGATTACTGCAACAGGCACGGCATTATTGGCAGGGCGACGTGCGGTTTCAAAGCAAGTAATACAGGCTGTTCGGGAGGATTGGTGATGAAGCAATTGCACAAAAAGAATGAGAAGCGGTTTGTTATTCTGATCAATTTGTTACTGCTAGTGATCAGTGTAATAACCGTCAATGATTCGGTACAGTCTTCGCGCTTATTGCCGGTCTTATCTGAGCATTCATTAGTTTTTCCGGACGATTATGGAGCGCATCCGGGTTTTCGTCTCGAGTGGTGGTATATCACTGGATGGCTCGAAACGGACGATAAAAAGAAATTGGGTTTTCAGGTGACTTTTTTTCGCTATGCGACAGACTTGAATTCGGAAAATCCGAGTCGATTTGCTGCGAAAGATGTGATTATTGCACATTTGGCACTATCGGATCCTGTCGTAGGCCGATTAATGCATCGGGAAAAAACTGCACGCGAAGGTTTTGATTTGGCCTATTCAAAACAAGGAAATACGGATGTAAAGTTGGATGATTGGTCTCTGGTTCGTGAAGAGAATGGAGTTTATCAAGTGGATATGCGAGTGGAAGATTTTGGTCTGCAATTATCGTTACGGCCAACACAAAAACCAATGCTGCAAGGCGATCAGGGTTTTTCTCGCAAAGGGCCCAAACCGGAGCAGGCAAGCTATTACTATAGTGAACCTCACTTAAGCGCGACCGGTACAGTATTCAGAAATCACCAACCGATTCGTGTGAGCGGAGTGGCTTGGTTGGATCATGAGTGGTCAACAGCTTATCTTGATTCAGATGCGGATGGGTGGGACTGGGTAGGCGCAAATCTGAATGATGGTTCTGCGTTGATGATGTTTCAAATTCGCGGTAAAAAGGGTGATCGAATATGGGCTTATGCTGCACTTCGAGAGATTTCCGGAGAGATGCGTTTTTTTACTGCCGATGAAATTGAATTTATACCTATCCGTATGTGGAAATCACCGCATACCGAAGCGATATATCCTGTTTCTATGCGTGTTCGTACAGGTGAAATCGAGTGGCAATTGATACCGCTTATGGATGATCAAGAACTGGATGCTAGGCAATCCACTGGTGCAGTTTACTGGGAAGGTGCTGTAAAACTGATCAAAGATAATCGCTCGGTTGGACAAGGCTATCTTGAATTGACTGGCTATGTAAGCTCTTTAACGTTATAACAGCGCATAAAGGTGACTGGATATTATTTCAATACTTTCATTGTTGATAAATGTGAGTTAGAATTCAAAAGTCAATATGATTGACGTATCGAGTGTATGATATAAAATCATTGTGAACTGACTATACTCACTTGTTTATTACATCAATTAAGGTTGGATGTAATAAACAAGTGAGAAGTTCATGGTCGATGGTATGATCATGTAAAGGTAGGAAAAACGTTTCTAAATTTTAGAAGCGAGGTTGTTTGTAGTTTGTAAAATATTAAGGAGAAAAGGATGCAAAACGAAAGTGGTATCAACAGAAGAGAAACAGATGCACAAGTATTGAGACTGTTCTTTATTTCAACCGCTGCTTTTATTGTTATCGGTGCGGTTATTTACGGAATATTCTAAGTTTAAGTAGATTCGATGTTCTGAGTGCATAGATCATAGATTATTACTGTATGGGTTTATGCATGGACTGCTTGTTTCATCGGTTTTTAGTAAACCGCAGAAAAAAGCTATCAGTCTGAAGATTCCTTAAAAAATTAAACACCCATTCATCAGATTCAGATGAATGGGTGTTTTTATTTACCGTGAATGGTTTAGGGCTTTGCTCTAGAACTCACCGTCTTTGATGTAAGGCTGAGACCATAATATGACTTGCATCAAAACAGATTTTCTCCAGGCGTCTTGCATGCGATCAACATCATCACGGGAATGTCCACCCTTTTCAAGAAATGGGCGTAATGTTGTGGTAATTGGAATTAATAGTGCAAAAATATAATGCACGTGAATGATGGGCACCGATTTTACATTATCGGTTTTGTTTTTCTTTGCACTATGGTGACGCAAGCCAATTTCGTATTGATAATTTAACCAATTTTGATCGTATTCACCTTTGGCGGTATCTAAAATCCATTGCCCAAAGCGTTTTCTTACTCCGCCTAGATAATCCATATTCGGTGTGCCGTCAGCTGCATTGGTAAAGTAGTGCAGTAAAAAAGGCGTGGAACCTACAAAGCCGTACCATACATCCAGGATTTGTTCGGTTTGATCTTTTAGGATGTCATGCGACATTTTCAAATACCGAACGTCGTCATCACCAAATAAGGATGCTTGCTTGAGCTTTGCAAAATCGTCTATCGACAGGGGGGATTTTTTTAGATCGGCACTACCATAGGTGTATCCTGGTATGTTTGTTGTTGCCATAAAATTACTTCCTTTTTTAGATGATTAATCACTTGAGTTATTGAAGGTAGAACGCGAATCCAAGAAAGGCTGCGGCTACGTCATATTATTGATGGGTTGTTACATTTTGCTTCAAATAATCAATTCAATTGAGCATTAGAATGAAATTTGAACTATGAATTCTACAGGAAAGCTTTGATTACGTGAACATTCTTTTATTTGGAATTATTTAATTTGGTTTTTATGAGCAGATTCGTTTATGTGGGCTTGCGATTTCAGCATTGCAATTATCGACCGTGTTTCTGGATATACATTGCGCCATACATAAAAGGATTCCGCAGCTTGCTCAACCAGCATGCCGATTCCATCTGCCAGTCGACTAACACCGCATCGTTGGGCAAATCTCAAGAAAGTGGTTGGTTCAGCGCGATACATCATGTCATAAGCTAAGCTATCTTCGGCAAAGATACACGCAGGTATATCAGGGAATGTATTTTGCAAGTCGGCTGAAGTGGCATTGATAACAATATCGAATACCTGATTGGATAGATTGTCAAAATTACAAGCAGTAATATCTCCGTAACATTCAAATTGTTGTTGTAATGTTTTAGCTTTTTCGAAAGTACGATTGGCAACAACTAATCGGATAGGTTTCTGTTGCAATAGCGGCATGATTACGCCGCGTGAAGCCCCGCCAGCACCGATTAACAATATGCGCTTTTTGGCTAGGTTTACTGCCAGATTGCGAGTAATGTCATGTATTAATCCTATGCCATCGGTGTTATCTCCAAGAATTTCATCGTTTTCGAACTTTAAAGTATTTACTGCTTGTGCGAGAGATGCGCGTTCGGTTAATCGAGTGGCGATTTGATAGGCTTCCAGTTTGAAAGGAACAGTCACATTCGCGCCGCGACCGTTTTGTTGAATGAGTTGCATTACTGTAATTTTAAATTGATCCAGTGGTGCAAGAATTGCTGAATACGCCATCGATTGATTGGTTTGTTGCGCAAAAATAGTATGTATTCGAGGGGATCGGCTGTGTGAGATGGGATTGCCAATCACTGCGTACTGATCGAGCGTCATTATCGGCTGATTAATGTATCGGATGGAGCAAATACCCATGTGCGGGTAATATGTAAGATGTCGGTATCTTGACTAATATTGGGAGGGAACGGAGCGAAACCGTTTTGTCCAGATAATTTGACGATGTTAATGGCAGCATTATCAAGAATCTTTTTGCCGGAAGAGCGATTAATTTCAATACTTTCTAAGCTTCCATCTGCTCGAATGCTGACGGTAAGCTGTAAGTTTCCATATAATTTTCCCTTCCTTGCTTCTTCTGGGTAATTTAAATTGCCTATCCGTTCAACTTTGATACGCCAGTCTTCGACATAGCGTGCAAATCGATATTCTTTAGTGCGTGCACCGACAAATTTTCGTTTCGGTCGTTTTTGATATTCATCGTAATCTTGGTCAACTTGCGCTTTTAATCGGGCAATATCCAGGCTGCGCGATAATAATTCATGGGCATCAATTGCACTCACTGGATCTGAAGTGTTATCCGGTTTATCTTTGGGTGACTCGATTGGTTTAATTTCTGGTTTGGTACTTACTGCTGCCATCAATTTTTTGGTTTCTTCCTCAAGTTGCTCCACTTTTTTCTGTGCGGCGGCTTCTTTGCTCAATGGCTTGTTTTTGGGAAGTATAGGGAATGGTGTTTTCGCTTGCCGATTTTTATCAGTATTGCCACCGCCATCCAGATTATCTTGCGCAAGAAGCTGTGTTTTGGTGGGTTTGGTCGGTGTTTGCTTATTGACTAGTACGACTTCTAATGATGTACTGATTTTATTATGTAGTGGTTTTGGGAATTGAAAAGTCAACCCAACCAGAGCTATCAGATGTAAAAACAAAGAAATAGTCATGGCAGTCAATATGCGACTGTTTCTGAAGTATTCAGAGCTAACGGTTAGTACAGATTTCATTTAATGTATGTGATAAATAAAAATCAGTGCTTAGGAAGAAAGTGATTGTAATAGATGATGAGCGTGTTATCTCATGAACAATTCAAATATTAATTTTCTGAACAAATTCAGCATGAAGGCTTCGTTCAAGTAAATCGATCTTAGATAATTTAAGTTTGACATAAGAGCCAGGCATAATTTCGGGTAATGAAGCTATCCGAGTAATGAATGGAAGATGGTCAAATTTTACCAAATTTTCTTTAATGATCTGTGCATTGATGGTTTCCATGTTTTCTTGTAGCAACCAACGCAAGCACCAATATCGTTCCATAGTTCGTTGAAATTCATTATAAATTCCATAGCTTGTTTCGAAATCATTAATTGTCACACTAAGATTGGTATTTTCTTTATTGTAGAAGGGTGTTTCGTTACGCAATAGAGAGATAATTTGCCTCTGATTGATTAAATCGACATAGCGCCTCATAGGAGAACTGCTCCAAGCGTATTGTGAAACACCCAATCCTTGATGTGGCGCAGGAGATGTACTCATTCTTACTTTGCTGTTGTTTTGGCTGCGAAAAATGCCCGTAATACCCGCATCACTGAGTAGCTTACCCCATTCGGTGTTAATATAAATCATCAGCTCAGATACTACTTTATCAATGGGAGAGCCTCTCCGGCGCTCGCTGATAGAGACACGATCATTTTGTATTTCAAAGCTATAATCGATCTTGTCATTATTTTCATTGGCTTTGCCACGCGAAGTTTCCATTTTGCAGGCAAATTTCCATAATAAAATTAATTCCGTGCTAAATGGGTGAAGAATTTCCCCTTTATTTAAGGCTGTTTCGTTAAATTGTGTTTCTAGTAGGTTGCTGCGTAAATTTGCGGTGACTTTTATTCTCTCTAGCTTGCTTTCACAGCTCACGATGCTAAAGTCATCCGATACATTAAGGTAAAGCGACACTACTGGGCGTAGTCGATTTTCGCAGAGCGTGAAATGATGGATGGTGCTATCGGGTAACATAGTGATTTTGTTACCTGGCAAATAAACTGTCGATAGACGTGTTGCAGCCAATCTATCCAACGGAGACTCAGGTTCTATTCCAAGTGCTGGTGCGGCTATATGAATACCTATGCGGAGACTTCCAAAAGGCAGTTGGGTAATAGAAAAAGCATCATCAATTTCTGTTGTTGTCGCATCATCAATACTAAATGCAGTAACATCTGAAATAGGTAAGTGATTGAAATCATTGGTAACATCCTGAAAATGCAGATTCTTAAAATCAGTGCCGTCTGGATAATGTTCAAAAATAAATTGATTAAAGTGATAATCGTGTGTGGATGGAATCGCACCGCATTTGTTCAGTAGCTCAAGTATTGTCAGTTTTGTTTCTAAGCTCACGACTTCAAGGGCTTTCCATTCGATCGAGTTTTTGTCAGGCTTGTACAACAAGCTGGTAATTTTTTGTTGAAACTCTTCTGGTAATGTAAAGCACCTGAGTTGTTTTTCGTAATACGCTTGCTGTTCTGCTTGTTGTCGTTTCTTTTCTTTACTGGCCAAGGCAGCTTTCAGGGCTTCAGGAGGAGCTGCCTTATAGCGTCCTGGGCCTTTTTTATAAAAATACATAGGCGCACTTTGAAGTAATAGCAGTGTTGCAGCCGATTCAAGTGCTGTCGGTGTATGGCCAAAGTATTCTGTGGCTAGGTCGGTATTGGAAAATTCGGCGTCTTGCTTACTGCACTCCCAGAGAAAACTCTCATCCAGTTCATCGGCTAATTTTTGTGCATTGTGCATAAACTCCGACAAGGAGGGTGTTTCAAACTGCAATAACACTGAATTTGCTTTAATTTTAGAGCGCTTGCCATGAATTGCTTCAACTTGTAGCGAAGAATTATTGTCGAGCAATACGGCGCCTACTTTGAAAGTGCCGGCTTCTTCATAAAAAACATTCATTGGGTTGTGTTTTTATAATTTCAGTCGAGTGATCGCAGGATCATTGTTGTTGGCGAACTACTGAGTACGATTATCAAATGAATTTCGGCACTCAATTCGGAAATCGGTTTTGGCAATTAATCATGCCAATCAGTATTGCATTATATACGAGACAGAGATAAAGTTAAAAACTGAGTAGAAATGATTGGTGCGCGATCAATTTCCTATTGAGATGTAAATTATTTACTGGAAATTTGCAATCAATGACGCTCTCACTAGAATAGGAGCGCCTGGAGAAATATTGAAATCGTTTTGTGCTGAAACAAAGTATTTAGTATCGAGTAAGTTTTCGATATTTAATTGTGCGCGGAAGCTTTTTGACAATTGCGCAAACAATGCGGCATCGACTCGCGTAAAGTCAGGTAATTTCACTCTGTTTGTCAGGGAAGCATACATATCGCCGCGATAGATAACGCCAAATGCTGCGCCAATTCTCGGCGTGAAATCGTAGCGACTCCAGGCGGAAAAAGCATGGTGTGGAAGTTCGGCGACAGAAGCGCCTTTCTCGGCTACCCCATAAACATCGCTAGTGAGTTTCCCGGTTTGATAGGCGTAACCACTCATAACACTAAGCTTGGGTGTGAGTTGACCCGTCAAAGTGACTTCAACGCCATGAGTGCGTTGGCCTTTAGATAGAAAACTTTGACCTCCGACGATTGAAGTGATGACGTTGTTGCGATCTAGTTGGTAAACGGCTCCGGTCAGTGCCAAGTCAGGTCGGATATCCCATTTGACACCAGCTTCTAATGTGGTGAATTTTTCGGGTTTTAATGTTTCTACTGTGACATTGAGTGAAGTCAATTGATCTCCGGCTCGAGGTACGTAGGCTTGGCTGTAGCTGGCGTAGAATGAGATCGGATCGAAGGGTTTTAAAATAACCCCGAATCTAGGAGCTATCAGATTATCCTTACTTTTTAAGTGATCATGCAGACCATTCTTTTGCTGAAAATTGATATCGAACGAATCGTAGCGCACACCTGCGATAACCTGTAATTGCGGGATAATTTCTATTTGATCTTGGATGTAAAGAGATGTGACATTCAAAACGCTGCGGTTGAATGCATCTACGTCACCGCCGGAATTTCGGTTACGGAAAAAAATCGGCACATGAGTCACCGAATTACTTAAAGGTACCAATATGCTAGTTGATGAATTATCTCTGCTGTTGAACAACCCGGTTTCACGTCGATTGTGTGTTTCTTGTCGACCAACTTCCACGCCGGCCATTAAGGTATGCGAAATGGGGCCGGTGTTCAGTGAATAGAGAAAGTTGGTTTGATTAAATACATTATCGCGCGTTGTCGCGTTATTGTAAGCGCTTATGGGAACAAATGAGGATGAGTTAAGACCACCGCTTGCAAATACATTTTGATAAAATTTGTCGTATGTTGTGTAATTGGTTCGGTTTTGTAGTGTGATTCCAGACTCAAATTTGTGTTCGATGAAGGAATTGAATGACAAGGCATCAATATCGGCGCGACTACGTCTAGGATCGCCAAAAAATTGCGACCTGCGGACATCCACGGGGCCGGTAATTTCCCCAACACGACCGATAACCGATGTAATGCCGCGATCAGCAACGCGATCATCGTGAAACCTTTCCATGCCGGCGACAACTTTAGTGCGATTTGTTGGCTTGAATGTAACAGTCGGTGAAATACCGTATCGTTCCAAATGTACACCATCCCGAAAACTTCCTGTGTCTTCGTATACTGCATTTAGACGTAATGCAGCCTTATCATTAACGACATAACCGACATCGGTAGTCATACGCATATGATCGTATGATCCACCTTGGAATGAGAATTCTCTACTTGGACTCCAGTTGGCTTCCTTTATTATACGATTGACAACTCCACCGGATCCTCCACGACCAAAAATCATGCCATTGGCACCTTTTAATACTTCGACGCGATCAGTATTGTAGAGATCACGATAATACTCAGCATCGTCACGAATACCATCGATAAAAAAATCTCCAGTAGACCGATTACCACGAAAAACCAGTGCATCTCGATTACCTTCGCCTTGTGATACACCTACTCCTGGAACATACCGAGCTACATCGCTCAAGCTGAGCATGGATTGATCTTTGATTAAATCTTTGGTAACTACCGAAATGGCTTGCGGTGTGTCACGCAGCAATGTATTGGTTTTTGTGGCCGAACTGGTGCTGGCGATTGCATAGCGATTGGTGTTATTTGCAGTAACTACAATAGAAGGTAGAGTAGTAACGGCTGGTTCGACCGGAGCATCGGATTTAATTCGAATAGTATAGCGAAGACTATCATCGGCACTTTGAATAGCTTGTAAACCAGAGTCCGTTAGTAGCTGATCTAGCGCGGATTTGATATCGAAATTACCCTCCAATCCATATGTTACCTTACCTTCCAAGATTGCCGAATCAATATCGAGCTTGATATTGGCTTGTCGAGAAAATTGATTTAAAGCATCGCTTAAATAGCCTGCCGATATCTGGTATGTACGCGTCAGGTTTTTTTGTGCATCGGGTGTATCCGCACGTAAAGGATATGCTACTACCGCTATTGCTAAACTTAGAAAAAATAAAATGTAACGAAACGAAACGTTATGGGTAGAGCTTAGCATAGTCATGATGATTTTATTTTTTACTTCTACCCACTTTCTAGGCTCAAATATTAAATACGAGCATCATTCAACAGTGCGAATCTTATGGAAAATAAATTCAAAAAACGATATCTTATTGATGGACGAGGAGAATGAAGTCTTGTTTTGGTAAATATCTTGAATATTTCTTCAAGTTTGATGAAAGTGGTATTAGAAAAAAACCATTAAAATAGAAAAGTACTTTACTTATGTATGAGCAGCAAACCCACAAACAGCGTGAAGATACGCGCTAAATTTAACACAAGTAAGGAAACATGTGTCAAATTTAACTAAACGTATGTATCGCAGGCGCAAATTGAATGAGGTTGCATGTTATGCAGCAATTGCGATTTCTCAGATAAGGCTTCATCCAATACTTGCTTAGCATGACATGCGCATCGACCACATTGTTCTGTAACGCCCAGCGTGCTTTTCAAGTCCCGCATGCGATCAGCACCCTGATGAATTGCTTCACGTAATTTATTTTCAGTTACTCCTTTGCAAATACATACATACATAATATCTAGCGCTCCGCTATAAAAGCAGTTAAGAATAACCCCGATAAGCTTATTAATAATGTTAATGAGAATAATTATTAATTATACTTATTTTTTTATAAAACGCAATAAAACTTTTCTAATCTTTTTTGATAAGTGTCTTATTTAAGATAGATATTACGTGAAAGAACAAATAGGATGGTGATAAATTTTATAGTGGGTTATTTTTTTATCGAGATAATGGCAAGTTAAATTGATCTATGAGTTGCAAGAAATAAAGTTACCAGGCATAAGGTTTAATCTTTTGTTTGTGGGGCGATATAGCCGGCTGGTTGTTCTGCGCCGCTGCCAAAAAAGTGTGCTTCCATTTGTTCGGCTAAGTACTTCCTGGCTTTGATATCTGAAAGATTCAATCGATTTTCATTGACCAACATAGTTTGGTGTTGAATCCACTGATTCCAGGCTTCTTTGGACACGTTCTCATAAATTCGTTTGCCTAATTCACCGGGATATGTTTGATAGTCTAGGCCTTCTGCTTCTAGTTGAAGCTTGATGCATTTAACCATTCGAGTCATGCTTTACTCCATAAATTTTTTTACAGTAAGTAGTTTAGCAAAGTACTATAAAAAGCTATTGCTAAGTTAGCTGAAAAGATATTACAGTTGCTTGCGGAACATCTTTGAGCGTCGCTGATAGTTATATAAGCTTTGTTTTGGTTTGGGCAACTCAGTCAGTGTAACTTCAGTGAAGCCGTGTTCAATAAACCAGTGTGTGGTTCGTGTTGTAAGTACAAAAAGTGTTTTTATACCTTGGGAAAGGGCTTTTGCTTCAATATATTTAAGTAGCCGGGTTCCGTGCCCAAAATCGCGATAATCGGGATGAATGGCTAAACATGCAAGCTCGCCCGCTTTTTCTTCAAGAAAAGGATACAACGCAGCGCATCCTAGAATTACACTATCATGCTCAAAAACACTGAATCGTTCGATCTCGACTTCAAGTAATTCTCGTCCGCGTCTGACCAAAATGCCTTCAGTCTCAAGCGGCTCGATTAATTGTAAAATCCCACCGACATCTTCAATCCTTGCTTCACGGAGCGATTGTAGAGTTTCTCTAGAAATCATTGTGCCAATGCCGTGATGTGTGAAAAGCTCTTGCAAGATCGCGCCATCAATATGGCGACTAATTAAATGTATGCGGTCAACGGAAGACTCACAGGCTTTAATGGCGCATTGGAGAAAAAGCCGGGCTTCTTCTGAAAATATAGTAGGTGACGATTTATCCTCAAGAAAAGCTTTGCTTTCTTTGACCGTTAATTCACGAGGTAATATGGATAAATTATCTGGATCGCTTGTTTCTTTTGTAAGCGTATCCCAAAGAAAAATTAGCTTCTCAGCATGTAGTGCAATGGCTGTCTCTGTAGCTACATTTTCCATTGTCAAATTAAAAATTTCTCCAGTCGGTGAATATCCAAGTGGGGAAATGAGCACTACATTACCTTGTTCTAGACTTGCGTTAATGGCTTGTACATTAATTTTTCGTACCTTTCCGGTATGCAATAAATCAACGCCTTCAATAACACCATAGGGGCACGCAATAACAAAATTACCACTCGATACCCGAATAGCTGCATTTGCCATGGGTGAATTGGGTAATCCCATCGATAGCAATGCGGCAATTTCATGGTGAATTCGTCCAGTTGATTCTTTGACGCATTGTAATGCGGCAGAATCGGTTACACGAATATCCATGACAGTTTGCGTTTCCAATTGCGATTCATCGAGGCGTAATTGAATTTGCGGACGTGCACCATGTACTAAAACTAAGCGTACGCCAAGACTGGCAAGTAGATTAATATCGTGAATAAAGTGTACGAACTTTGTGTCGGTGATCATTTCTCCGTTAAATCCGATGATAAATACTTTTCCTCGGAAAGTATTGACATAGGGAGCAACGGAACGGAACCAGGAAACAAAGCTGGGAATGGTTGGAGTATTCAAATTAATTCGAAGAACTTGGATAGAATTATTTCAGTTAATCAAAAATCACCCCATAATGTTTGTATCGCAGCAATAATAGCTAATCCTGCTGTCTCTGTGCGAAGTATTCGGCTTCCTAAGCGAATAGAAGTATACTCGCTATGCAGGATGGATAGTTCTTCCGTCTGCGAGAAACCACCTTCAGGACCGACCATAAGTGTAATACTGTCATGATTCACTGGTCTAGCAATATTTTTTAAATATTGCTTTGAGGTGGGTGATAGCATCAATCGCGTTTCTCGATCAGTGTGGATTAATTGTTTTTGGTTAAGCCATTTGGATAGAGAAATCAAAGGGAATATTTGTGGTAAGTGATTTCTTCCGCTTTGTTCGCAAGCTGAAATAATGATCTTTTCCCAATGTATCAGTCGTTTGCTAGCGCGTTCATTGGAGAGTTGTACGATACTGCGCTCGGTAGAAATAGGTTGGATACGATTAACACCTAGTTCTACAGCTTTTTGAATGATCCAATCCATTTTTTCGTTAGTGCATATTGCTTGAGCAAGCTCAATAACTACAGGAGACTCGCGTTCCTGTCTTAAAAAATTTTCAACAAGTACTTTAACATCCGAATTGTCAATAACTTGAATATGCGCTGAAAATTCACCACCACGGCCATTAAATAAAGTTATCGAATCGCCTTTCTTTAATCGTAAGGTGCGCATCGCATGGTGTTTGTTTTCATGAGAGAGCGCAATGCACTGTCCAACAGTAATCTCGGCTGGATGATAAAAGCGTGCGTGCATAGATACGTGAGTTCCTGGTCAATGACAAGATAATTTCGCTAAAGTGAGTCATGTTAATATAGCATGCTCAGTCTTTAACGTTGCTTGCACAAAGTACTTTGCGAGCAATTTTAGAAGATTTATACAAAAGCCAATGGAGGCAAGGGAGAAAGTATGGCTAGTTTAGAAACGCCAGTTTGTGAATTCGGTTGGAAGGCGATTGATTTTGATTTATTGGGAGTTGATGGAAAGCGCTACAACTTGGCTTCTTGTAAAGGGAAGAATGGATTGCTGTTAATGTTTATTTGCAATCATTGCCCTTATGTAAAAGCTGTGCAAGATCGTATCATTCGTGATGTCAATGAATTGAAACCGCATGGTATCAATACCATTGCAATTATGTCGAACGACTCTGAGAGTTATCCAGAAGATTCATTTCCAAACATGAAGCTGATCGCGGAAAAATTCAGCTATCCTTTTCCATATGTTTGGGATGAAACACAAGAAGTCGCCAAACAATATGGCGCGGTATGCACGCCCGACTTTTTCGGTTTTAACAGTGATTTAGCATTGCAATACCACGGACGATTAGATGCATCGCGCAAGGAAGCGGCACCGCCGGATGTGCAGCGCGATTTGTTTGAAGCAATGGTGCAAATTGCCAAAACGGGTCGCGGCCCGGAAGATCAGATTTCCAGTATTGGTTGTTCGATTAAGTGGCGTACGGAGTAAATGTGTTAGAAAAGGTTGTTGCGCTGGTTAAGGAAGTCGGGCAACAAGTGATTATGCCGCGCTATTTAAAGGTCAGTCGACAGTATAAAGCTGATGGTAGTTTTTTTACCGAAGCCGATGTGGTTGCACAAACTGTTTTGTTCGATGAATTGCGGAAAATTCATCCGGCGCCTTTGCTTGGCGAAGAAATGTCACGAGAAGAGCAAGAATTGCAGTGGATGCATGGTAATGAAGGTTTGTGGAGTGTGGATCCGATTGATGGGACTTCAAATTTTTTCAATGGATTGCCCTATTTCGCTATTTCCGTTGCCTATTTAGTGCAAGGGAAGAGTATTTTGGGAGTGGTTTATAATCCGGCCACACAGGAAATGTTTTATGCGCAAAAAGGTGGTGGCGCTTTTTTGAATGGTATACCGTTACCTATTAACAAGCATGTTCCAAGTTTATCCAATGCTATGGCCAATATCGATTTGAAGCGCTTGGATCGAAAACTAGCGGCAACCGTTGCGACCTATCCACCCTATGCTTCGCAGCGCAACTACGGTGCTAGTACATTAGAGTGGTGCTATATCGCGGCAGGTTATTTTGATTTATATCTGCATGGTGGACAAAAGCCTTGGGATTATGCCGCCGGATCCTTGATACTTGAAGAGGCGGGAGGGAGCATGTGTGGATTTGATCATGAAGATTATTGGGCAGGCTCACCTTGGCGTCGTTCAGTGATTGCGGCTTTGGATGCCGGACTATTTATACAATGGCGTGATTGGGTACATAAAAGTCGATAGATACAAAATGGCGCGAAAGAACTTAACGCTGGATAGATTCTAAATTGAAGATCATTATTCTAGGAGCAGGCCGAGTTGGGTCGTCGGTTGCCGAAAGTTTGGTGAATGAGGCCAATGACATCACTATGGTCGACATTGATCATGAACGGTTATCAATTTTGCAAGATAGGCTGGATTTGCGTACTGTTGTGGGAAATGCTTCGTATCCATCCGTTTTGGTCGATGCAGGAGCTATGGATGCCGATATGATTTTAGCGGTGACAGAGCACGATGAAACGAATTTGGTGGCGTGTAAACTGGCTGCCAGTCTATTTAATACACCAACCAAAATTGCTCGCATTCGTTCAACTGAATATTTAAAGAATCCGGAGATTTTTTCTGATGAAATTTTTTCTGTTGATTATGCTATCTCTCCTGAGCAAATACTTACTGAATATATAGAGAAATTAATCGAATTTCCAGAAGCCCTGCAGGTTCTGGACTTCGCTATGGGAAAGGTCAGTATGGTGGCTGTACGAGCATTGCAGGGTGGGGCGTTAATCGGGCAGCAATTGCAAGAGTTGCGTAAGCATATTCCAAATGTGGTAATTCGTGTCGTAGCAATTTTCCGCAAAGATCGCCCTATTATTCCTGAAGGAAGTACTACTATTCAAGAAGGTGACGAGGTCTTTTTTATTGCCGCAACTGACGATATTCGAAAAGTTTTTCGGGAATTGCGCAATATGGATAGACCTGTGAAGCATGTGATGATTGCAGGGGGAGGGAGAATCGGTAGGCGCCTCAGTCGTACGCTAGAAAATGATTATCAAATTCGCATTATTGAACATAATCCTAAAGCATGCGAGATGCTTGCATCAGAGCTCAATAATGCTTTGGTGTTAAACGGCGATGCAACGGATGAATTGTTATTGGAAAGTGAGAATATTGCTGAAATGGACATGTTTTGTTCATTGACGAACGATGATGAAAATAACATCATGTCTGCGTTACTGGCAAAACGTTTAGGTGCCCATAGAGTTATCGCCTTGATTACTAGGGGAACTTATGTGGATTTAATGCAGGGTAGTGGTATTGATATCGCTATTTCTCCTGCTCAAGTTACCATTGGCTCTTTACTGGCTTATGTAAGGCGTGGCGATGTTGCTGCGGTACATAGTTTAAGGCGAGGTGCGGCAGAAGCTCTGGAATTGGTGGCTCATGGCGATGAAAAATCATCAAAAGTGGTTGGTAGAAAAATTGAAGACATTAAGCTTCCTAGGGGAGCTATGATCGGTGCTATTGTTAGGGGATTACCGAAGTACGAAGGAACGTGGCGAGAACGCCTTGTTACCGATATTGATACAGTGAGTGATGATTTGATAAGAGATGCTCAGGTTATTATTGCACATCATGATACTGTGATTCAGTCCGATGATCACGTTATTTTGTTTGTGATCAATCGGAAAATGATTCGTGAGATTGAAAAATTATTCCAGGTTAACGTAGCTTTTTTATAATAAATACGCAACATGAATCGTCTTTATCGCGTTGTTAATGTTTTAGGTAAGATGGTTCTGGTTTTTGGATTTGCAATGTTGGTTCCGTTGTTTTGGTCTATATGGATGGATGACGGTGCCCAGACCCTATTTGGCAAATCGGTACTGATCACTGTTGGCGGCGGGCTTCTATTGTGGTTGAGTACCTCTAATTATAAACGCGAAGAACTACAAACCAGAGATGGCTTTCTTCTGGTGGTCTTGGTTTGGTCAGTATTACCCGCATTTGCAATGATTCCGTTTATTTTATTATTACCAAACCTAAGTATTAGCAAAGCTTATTATGAAGCGGTTTCTGGATTGACGGCAACAGGAGGAACGGTATTATCTGGATTGGATGCGCTACCGACCTCAATCAACTTATGGCGCGGCGAAATAGTGTGGTTGGGCGGTATGGGTTTAATCGTATTGGCAGTGGCAATACTGCCATTATTAGGCGTTGGTGGTAGGCAGTTGTTGAATGCTGAAATTCCCGGACCTATGAAAGAAAATAAACTAACACCGCGCATTGCTGAAACGGCAAAGGGTTTGTGGGCAATTTATACTAGCCTAACGTTAATTTGTATGATTGCTTATTATTGGGCCGGTATGAATGGCTTTGATGCGATTATGCATGCTTTTACAACAATGGGTTTGGGGGGGTTTTCTTCGCATGATGCTAGTTTTGCATATTGGAATTCGCCTTTAATCGAAGCTATTGCAATGATCTTTATGTTGTTTGCTGGCATTAATTTTGCAGCGCACTTTTTGGTTTTGCGTACTAAAAGTTTGAAGCCTTATCGCTATGACTCTGAAGCTTTCTTGTATATTTCTATTGTGCTACTAAGTTGCTTAGGATCTGCATTATATCTTTGGTTGTCAAATACTTATCCTGATATGTTGACGGCCTTGCGCTATGCGGCTTTCAATGTGATTTCCGTGGCTACCACCACTGGTTATAGTAACACTGATTATAGTGCGTGGCCTATTCTGATACCTTTATGGATGTTGTTGTTATCGGGAATTGCCACTTCGTCTGGTTCTACCGGTGGCGGAATAAAAATGGTACGTGCGCGCATTTTGTATAAATTGGTTTATCGAGAAATGATTTCCATCATGCATCCTCAATCAATAACGCCTTTAAAAGTAGGTAGAAATATAGTGTCGAATCGGATTATTTTGTCGGTGCTAGTGTTTTTATTTGTTTATGCTGCTAGTTACGTGACCATGGTGCTTGTACTTACTTTTAGTGGTTTGGATTTTATGACTGCATTTTCTGCAGCGGCGGCGTGTTTAAACAATTTGGGTCCTGGGCTTGGTAGTATCGGTCCAGCTGGTAATTATGCGTCTTTAACAGATTTGCAAATTTTGATTTGTAGTTTTGCAATGCTACTAGGGAGACTGGAATTCTTTACGCTGCTCGTTATATTGACGCCGGCTTTTTGGAAGAAATAAGAAGCAGTTAATTAGGCTTGCCAGAATGATACGCTTCAAATTATATTGACATTTGTTTTAAGTGATCAGGATATCTCAGATTTTTATCGCGCCTTGTTGTGTCCGGAATTGATTAAGATAATAGCTGGGAAAGTAATTAGAATCAGGCTGTTAATTTAGTAAAGTAATATCAATTACTTTTGTAGGGCGTATTAATTTGCTTTTTTGTAGAGTAATCAATGTATCTGTTTCTATCATTAGGAGTTTAACTTTACAAGGAGTTTTTGTTTGTGAGTGAGATCAATAAAGCTTTAAAAGAGATTAAAGTGATGATTATTGATGATAGCAGTACTATTAGAAAGAGTGCAGAAATTTTCCTAAAACCTTCAGGGTGTGAAGTTATTACGGCTGAGGATGGATTCGAGGCAATGTACAAGATTGTTGATAATCAGCCTGATATTATTTTTATAGATATTGTGATGCCTCGTTTAAATGGTTATCAGGCTTGTATGTTGATTAAAAAGAATCCTGTCTATCAATCGATTCCAGTAATTATGTTATCTAGTAAAGATGGCTTATTTGATAAGGCGAAAGGAAGGATAGCGGGTTCCAGCGATTATTTGACCAAGCCTTTTTCGTCAGAAAATTTGATCAATATTATTCAAAAATACGTAACCACAGCATAAGTAGTATTGGCGCTATGGTTTCTTCTCTTGTAACTGAAATGTTTAAAGCCACAAAAATAGTTTTTATTAAAATATGGGCTTTTCCAAAAGAATAAAAAGGAATAACATATCTAGATATCGAATATTTTTAGAAATAAGAATATTTGGTTATAGTTTTATGACAAATAGTTCTTGACGAGTTGGGGGTATGTCGACTAGCCTGGAGGGTGTAGCTGGGTTGGGGGGAAATATACTCTGATTTAGTTGCTAAAAATTTAAGTATAAGAGCAGTAGAAGATAGAATAATTCGTGAAGAATTAGGTAGTAAGTAATAAAAAAAGAGAGAGCAGTATATTTAATTAACGAAGAGCGGTAAGGAGGTAGGATATGGCAACGACGTATGGCACGAGTAGTGCGAGTAAGAGTGCTGATTATGACATGTCGCTGTGGTATGACTCAAAGTACTACAAATTAGGCATGCTGACGATGTTATTGGTAGCGATATTTTGGATATGGTATCAAAGGACATTTGCATATTCGCATGGAATGGATTCGATGGAACCTGAGTTTGACAAGGTATGGATGGGTCTGTGGCGAGTACACATGACACTGATGCCGCTGTTTGGGTTAGTGACATGGGGTTGGATTCTGAAGACTCGTGATACGAAAGAGCAATTAGACAATTTGGACACCAAGCTGGAGATCAAACGTTATTTTTACTGGATGATGTGGTTGGGTGTTTATTTGTTTGGTGTTTACTGGGGCGGAAGTTTCTTTACGGAACAAGACGCATCTTGGCACCAAGTGATTATTCGTGACACGAGCTTTACGCCAAGTCACGTAGTGGTATTTTACGGTTCGTTCCCGATGTACATTGTATGTGGTGTAGCGTCATACTTGTATGCGATGACCCGTCTGCCGCTGTATAGCCGTGGCACATCCTTCCCGTTGGTGATGGCAATTGCTGGTCCATTGATGATTCTGCCGAACGTAGGGTTGAACGAATGGGGACATGCATTCTGGTTCATGGAAGAATTGTTTAGCGCGCCATTACACTGGGGCTTTGTGATTCTGGGTTGGGCTGGTTTATTTTCGGGTGGAATTGCAGCACAAATCATTACCCGTTATTCAAACCTGACCGATGTAACCTGGAACAATGCTAGCAGAGAAATTCTGAATAACCGCATCGTTCCTTAAATAAGGAGCACATCGGAGTTTTTCGTTAGGCGACGAAGGGACTTTCGGTGAAGTGGGTACGTTAGTCTCGTAGGCTAGGGGAAATAATCTACGAGGCTAGCGTAAGAAAAGAATAAATAGGCGCGAGGAAATTGGGTCTATGAATTTAAATAAAATGAATATAGGGAGGGTCTAGTGAGTAGAACAGACGAAATTATAGCGGCGGCCAAGATGCCACCGGAAGCGGTAAGGATGTCGAGATACATTGATGCGGTGTATTTTCCGATTCTGTGTATTCTGTTGGTAGGAACATTCCACATGCACTTTATGCTGTTGGCAGGTGACTGGGATTTTTGGCTTGATTGGAAAGATCGTCAATGGTGGCCGGTAGTAACCCCGATTGTGGGCGTTATGTATTGTGCGGCATTGATGTACTATTTGTGGGTAAACTACCGTCTGCCTTTTGGCGCGACACTGTGTATCGTGTGCCTGTTGGTAGGTGAATGGTTAACCCGTTACTGGGGATTTTACTGGTGGTCACACTATCCACTCAACTTTGTACTGCCATCGACCATGATTCCTGGCGCATTGATGTTGGATACGATCATGTTGTTGACAGGTAACTGGTTGATAACCGCGTTATTAGGTGGTGGATTCTGGGGATTGTTTTTCTACCCAGGCAACTGGCCGATATTTGGCCCGACCCACTTACCAGTGGTAGTAGAAGGCGTACTGTTATCAGTTGCTGACTACACGGGTTTCTTGTATGTACGTACTGGTACACCGGAATATGTGCGTTTAATTGAGCAAGGTTCATTGCGTACGTTTGGTGGTCACACGACGGTTATTGCTGCGTTCTTCTCGGCATTCGTATCGATGTTGATGTTCTGCGTATGGTGGTATTTTGGTAAAGTTTACTGCACCGCTTTCTACTATGTTAAAGGTGAAAGAGGACGTATTTCTATGAAGAATGACGTAACTGCTTTTGGTGAAAAAGGCTTTGCACAGGGGATCAAATAATGAATATGAAAAGCATTTTTAAACTAGGCGTGTTAGGTCTTTACGGAGCTGCGATAGGTGCGGCATCATTAGCGCTGACGTTGGGCGCTGATGTAAAAACGGCATCGGCACATGGTGAACGTTCGCAAGAGCCGTTTCTTCGGATGCGTAGTATTCAGTGGTATGACATGAAATGGCAACCGAAAGTCACGAAAGTGAACGACATTGCTACGATGACTGGTAAATTTCACTTGGCAGAAGATTGGCCACGTGCGGTAGGTAAGCCTGGACGTGCGTTTTTTAACGTGGGCAGTCCGAGTCCGGTGTTTGTACGCTTGAGCACCAAGTTAAATGGTCACCCGACCTTCATATCAGGTCCGTTAGAAATTGGACGCGACTATGAATTTGAAGTGAAACTGAAAGCACGGATACCTGGACGCCATCATATGCATGCGATGGTAAACGTGAAAGACGCGGGTCCGATTGCAGGTCCTGCATCTTGGATGAACATTTCAGGTAGCTGGGATGACTTTACCAATCCGATTACCACATTAACGGGTAAAAACATTGATCTGGAAACTTTCAATTTCAGCAATGGTGTATTCTGGCACTTGGTATGGTTGGGTCTTGGCTGCTTCTGGATTGGCTACTTTGTAGCGAAACCGATGTTCTTGCCACGTAGTCGGGTATTGTTGGCGTATGGAGACGAATTGCTGACATCACCGACGGACAGGAAATTTGGTCTTGCGATGGCGATTCTGACCTGTGCGATTGTATGGGGTGGATATCGTTATACAGAAACGGTTCATCCGTACACGGTACCGATTCAAGCGGGTGAATCTAAAGTAGAGCCATTACCGATTGCACCGAATCCGGTAGCGATTAAAGTTACGCATGCGAACTATGACGTACCTGGACGTGCGTTGCGCGTTACGATGGAAATTACCAACAATGGTGACTCACCGGTTAGTATTGGGGAGTTCACTACAGCGGGTGTTCGTTTTGTTAACAAACTGGGTCAAACACATTTAGATCCGGACTATCCGAGAGAATTGGTTGCGACTGGTTTATCGATGGATGATGACAGAGCGATTCAACCTGGTGAAACACGTGAAGTTAAGATGGAAGCCAAAGATGCGTTATGGGAAGTACAACGTTTGATGGCGTTATTGGGTGATCCTGAAAGCCGTTTTGGTGGATTGCTGATGACTTGGGATGACAGTGGTACACGTTATATTAACAGTATTGCGGGAGCCGTTATTCCAGTGTTTACCAAACTATAATCGAAGATAGATTGGTTTAGGTTTAAACACAAAGCGCCGGTACACCGCTGTCGAAAGACAGATAGGGTACCGGCGCTTTCTATTTGCCGATTGAGTTTTCAAGTGAATATTTGATCAGGGGTTCATGAATTGTTACCAGCAATTGAAATTGAAACAGGTGAATTGCCGGAATATGTAATTATATGGTTGCATGGTTTGGGTGCGGATGGTAATGATTTCCTGCCTATAGTTGATCAATTGAATCTTCCATTGAATAAATCTATACGATTTGTATTTCCTCATGCGCCAGAACGACCGATTACTATTAATAATGGCTATGTTATGCGAGCATGGTATGACATTAAAGGCTCGAATTTTAATGCTAGTGAAGACGAATTAGGAATTCGTCGCTCCCAGAGAGCGATTGAAGCTTTGATTGAGAGAGAAATTGAGAATGGAATAGCAACTGAGCGAATAGTAGTGGCGGGATTTTCTCAAGGTGGCGTAATGGCTCTGCAAGTAGGTCTAAGATACACAAAACCACTTGCGGGAATTTTAGCGTTATCATGCTATTTATCGCTTTCCGAATCGCTTGTAGCAGAGATAAATCGGAAAAATCTCACAATTCCGATTTTTATGGCGCATGGAATTGACGACAATGTAATACCATTATCTTATGCTATAAGATCAAAAGAAATGATAAGGGCGGTAGGGTATACGCCTGAATGGCACGATTATTCCATGATGCACAGTGTGTGCAATCAGGAGCTGCACGATATTAGTCAGTGGATACAAAAAGTATTTTCATAGATAAGGAATTCGTTTGCAACAACTCGGGAAAGAGATCAAGAGATTGATAAAAATTTATCGCTACTCGTTTTATTTCTGGAAATGAGAAAGTATTGCGGTCTGATTCTAATCTGGTTGTTCAAAATAATAGAGTACCAGGTCGTGAAATTGTATTGGCACGAGCTAGGCTCACACATCTCTAGTGAAGGTAATATGCACATTTCATGATGGTTTGCAGTCTACCAGAGGAGGTTAAAAAAACTTTTAAGAGGATTTTCGTTATGGAGGCTCTGCAAAATGGGGATAAATACCCATAGTGCTTTACCGTCAATTCGTCCAGCATATCTCATAGAGAGCTAAAACAAATAGAGAAGTCGAGATTGTTCTGTAGTGCTGTAACTGATTGCCAAGTTGCTCGATTGCGCAAAAAGTTATAGTGGACAGAGGATGACGAGTAGATACAAGAGCAAATAGAAATAATATTCTGAAAAACAATATGATACGAAAAATGGAGGATATTTTTGAGAATATTAGTGGCTAGTGTGCGACTATCAGTGGTTTCTTGTGAAATGAAATATCAACCACCTTGGTAATTTTTCTTATGATTGATACTTCAAACTCGATAATCGATAAAAAATTGATTGCTAGCTATTACCAAACACAGTATTGGGTTTCTATAGAGCGCGAGAAGGTAGTCGTTTTCATTGATCGTTATTCGGAACGGATCAAGTCGCTACTGATTCAATTCGGGGCATCCTGTGCGGCTATTGTGACAGCTTATAATTCGTATAGCCAATTGAGTAGTGAGAATGCAAATTGCTTTGCAAATGAATTGCTAAGAAATTTTTTGGCCCAGAATCACTACCACTTCCTTGAAAGTTTGAATGTTGACCCCACTCAAACATGGCCACCGGAAAAAAGTTTTTTTGTTTTTGGTCTCGAGTTTCACGCTGCGCAAAATATTGGACGACAATTTGATCAGAATGCCATTGTATGGATGAGGCATGATGCAATCGCACGGTTAATTTTATTGCGTTAGCAGAAACGAGCAGAATAAAAATATTGTAGTGGTGTTAATAAACACGATAATATATTCAACTTCGATAACCTTGTTTAGGAGACAACTATGAAGAAGATGTTCACTTACCTGACATTGGCTATCTTCAGCTTTGGACTATTTGCGTTTGATGCTGTCGAAGCAGAAGCAGCCAAACGTATGGGGGGCGGTAAAAATATCGGTTCTCAACGACAATCGATCAACCAGCAACAAGCAGCGCCAAGCAGTTCTAAACAATCTCCTGCTGCACCTGGGGCGACGCCTTCGACTGGAAGTAAATGGGGTGGCGCGCTGGCTGGCTTGGCTGCGGGCGGGCTTTTGGCGGCACTTTTTATGGGGGGCGCTTTTGAAGATATTAACATGATGGATATGTTGGTTCTGGCTTTGTTGATTGGTGCAGTATTTTTTGTGATACGCATGCTGCGTAAACCAAAGATGGCAGGACAGGGTGCGCGTATGCAGTATTCCGGAATGAATACGGATACGCAAGGTCAATTCAGTGCGCCGCCTTTTGGCGCTGCTGGAAACACTGTTTCATCGATGGATAATGCTGCTACGGCTCAGCAACCTAATATTCCTGCGGGATTTAAGGTGGAACCATTCCTGCGCAATGCGAAAAACTCTTTTATTAAGTTGCAAGCTGCCAATGATCGTGGCGATGTCAATGAAATTCGTGATTATGCAACACCAGAGATGGTTGCTGAGATTACTACTCAAATTAATGAAAGAAATGGCGCGCAACAACAAACCGAAGTCATGTTTATTGATGCTAATTTACTCGAAGTTGAAACCACGAGCGATACAGCCATTGCAAGTGTGCGTTTTACAGGTCAGTTGAGAGATTTGCCTAATGGCGAGGCTGAATCTTTTGATGAAATTTGGCATGTACAGAAAGATCTTAAAGATCCAAATGCCACATGGTTACTTGCGGGTATTCAGCAGATCTCTTAGTGTGATTACGGAAAGTTAATTTTCCTAACTTTCATTCTTCAATCCGGAAACTGTTTTTGATTCATCTAAAAGACAGTTTTTCCGGATTTTTAGTTTACAGTCTTTAAAGTGTTGTCATATAAATATGCTAACGAAGCTGTCAAAGGTACTAACTGATTATTGCAAACATCACATGCTTTCAATCAATTCAAAGAATCTTACAAGTCACTAACGGGCGCTATCCTAACCAATCACTGTATTTTGCTACAGAGACGGGTGAGTATGCTGTCAATACGTTTCCAGTTAGTTTATTTTGTTGATCGTTTCTGAAGATTTATCTTGGATAGAATCTTTTGTTTCTTCTAATCTATTTTCAATTCTTTTTCTTATACATTCTGCTTCACTTCCAGTGCAAGTAGCTTCTTCAATTCGGTTTACCGTTTCATTGGCTCCTCTTTTAATATCATTAGCAGTTGCGGTAGCTTTTTCTGATATCGTTTCATCTGCGTACACATTCATGACTGAAAGTGATAATGCTAAAATTATGAATGAATATAATCTCATTTTATATTTCCTTTGTTTTGGCGAGTAATTGCTCGTTATGTGGTTTTAATAAAGGGAATTCATTAATCCGGAAGCTTCCATAGCTTAAGAAGGAATGCTACGATCATAATCAATTCTGCGACAAATACGTTTGAATTTTTCATACCAGAGCTCTGGCTATGCCAAAAAACACTAGAGCGTTAGTTTCACAGCAACACTAATAAATGTCAATGCTCAACCTTGCGTAACTGATATTGATTCTTGTTGCCAAAGTTGGCAGCATGACTCTCGGATATTTACTGCACACCTTCAAAATTGAATCGATAGTCGGTGAGTTTTTTGTAAAGAGCAAAATCACTAGAAAAAAGAATTATTTTCTTGTCTAATTTTGTATAAATGCATTAATTCCTGCTTGGGCGATCTGAGCATCCTGATTAGATCGCACACCGCTGACGCCAATTGCGCCGACAAATTGACCGTTGATGACAATCGGAAGCCCGCCTTCGATCGGTAGGGCTCCCGGTAAATTCAAATAGCGCAGGTGACCTTGGTTAATATTGTCTTCCAGAACTTTAGTCGGGCGCCGAAGGGCAATCGCTGCGCGTGCTTTCTCGATCGCGATTTGTATGCTACCAAACTGAGTGTCGTCTAAGCGCTGCAAGTAGAGCAAGTGCCCGCCATCGTCCAAGATGGCAATGACAACCGGCCATTGGTTCGCCAGTGCCGTTTGCTCGGCTGCCTGAGCGATTTTTTTGGCGTCCGCTAAAGTTAGCATGATTTTTTCTGTTGTCATTTAGATCCCGCCTCCATTTTCAAATACTTCATTTCGCATCTGTGCTTGTGAAACGTTACTTCCAGGTGGAACCGAACGGGTTAGCCACACATTGCCGCCAATGGTGGACCCACGTCCTATGGTGATTCTTCCTAGAATCGTTGCGCCGGCATAAATTACCACATCGTCTTCCACAATCGGATGACGTAAATTGCCTTTGACCAAAGCGCCACTTTCATCGACCGGAAAGCGTTTTGCACCGAGTGTAACAGCTTGATAGAGGCGCACATTATTACCGATGATGGCGGTTTCTCCAATGACAACGCCAGTGCCATGGTCGATAAAAAAACTACTGCCGATTTGTGCGCCTGGATGGATCTCAATACCCGTTTCTGAGTGTGCGATTTCTGAGATCATGCGAGCGATTAGC
Source organism: Nitrosomonas sp. PY1 (assembly GCF_022836435.1). Classification (NCBI taxonomy): domain Bacteria; kingdom Pseudomonadati; phylum Pseudomonadota; class Betaproteobacteria; order Nitrosomonadales; family Nitrosomonadaceae; genus Nitrosomonas; species Nitrosomonas sp. PY1. The sequence goes on from NZ_BQXC01000001.1 coordinate 524,306, forward strand.
GGAACACCGAGCTGATAGAGTACATGTCCGAGGCGGTAGTGCATGGTTGCCATGATGCCCGGATAACATACTAAGACTTCGTCAATGTTACGTGCGGCGGGATCGCCTTCATATGCTGCTTTGATGTCACTTTCTACTAGTCGGCGTATTTGTGGAAGCTGCTTGGCAAATGCTTGCGCGATGATCGCTGATTGCTTGCGGTCTTCGTTGCTGAGAATTTCCAAACCGGAGTTGTAATGAAGTTCGTGCTGGATTTGTACCATCAATTCACGTAATGTCCGGTTCAGAGTATGTCCAACATAATGATCGATTCCTTCATCAGCCAACTCGGAAGATCCTAATCGATTAGGAAATAATGCAGCACACAAGCCTTCAGTGACGCTGGCTAGAATTCGACGCGACGGCAAGCGTGGTGGCGCGGTGTGGCGGTTGCGACTCTCCAAATTTGTTACACGAATGTTGCGTAATTCAATAACGATTTCATCTACATTCAGGTGTGTATTACGCACTAGAATGTCGCGTGTTCTTTTGGTTGTGCTCACAGCGGTGTCATGCCTTGCTCGTCAAACATGCCTTCAAACAGGATGCTGCTTAAATAGCGCTCTGCAGAATCTGGCAGTATGGTTACAATGGTTTTTCCGGCATTTTCAGGACGCTTGGCTTGGCGTATGGCAGCTACTACGGCGGCACCGCAGGAGATACCAGCCAGTATGCCTTCTTCTTTGGCCAAGCGGCGCGCGTATTGAATGGCTTCTTCATTCGTAACTTGTTCGACGGCATCGATCAGTGACAAATCCAAGTTATCCGGTACAAAGCCAGCGCCAATCCCCTGAATTTTATGCGAGCTTGGTGTCAGTGTTTCACCGGCACGTTTTTGTGTAATCACAGGACTAGCCGATGGTTCAACGGCTACCGAAATGATGTTCTTGCCGCGAGTTTTTTTGATATACCGTGAGACGCCGGTTATCGTACCACCGGTTCCGACACCCGCAACGAAGATATCCACTGCGCCATCGGTATCCTCCCAAATTTCCGGGCCAGTCGTTTTTTCGTGAATTGCTGGGTTGGCAGGGTTTTTGAATTGTTGTAGCAAGACATAGCGGTTTGGATCGGAATCAACGATTTCCTGTGCTTTGGCGATTGCACCATTCATGCCTTTTGCTCCTTCGGTCAAGGCAAGTTTTGCACCCAATGCTACGAGCAATTTACGCCGCTCTAGACTCATAGTTTCTGGCATTGTCAGAGTCAGAGGAATACCCCGGGCTGCTGCAACAAAAGCTAGCGCAATGCCGGTATTACCGCTGGTTGGCTCAACAATTTCCTTTCCTTTACCGAGCAGCCCTTTATGCTCAGCATCATCAATCATTGCCGCACCAATCCGGCATTTAACTGAATAAGCCGGATTGCGTCCTTCAATTTTCGCTAATATCAATGCGGGAGCGCCATCGGTGATACGATTCAGGCGTACCAATGGAGTCCGTCCAATAGAGAATGCGTTGTCTTTAAACCAATTTGCCATGAGTTTTCCTCTGTGTGCTAATGAATGACAGAATATCAGCTTTTGACTATAGCGCAGTCATGCTGAGATTAACAGGTCGTTGAATGTTGCTATTTTTTTATTATTAATGCGTGATAGCAAAATGAAAAATTTACCATGCTTATCCCGGGAAATGCAATTAATTGTAACGTTGATCGAACATCGCAAAGAATCCTGTATAGTACGGTTTTTACAGATAGATCGGAAAGGAGTTTCGATGAATGCAGAGGTAATTTCATGCGAGCTGCATGATTTCGTTGAAGTGGCTTGCATGTATGGTTATCACTTAAGGGTGGTACTCAAGAATCAGCAAATCGTAGAAGGTAAAGCGCTAGATATTGTCAATTCGCCAGAAAAGCGTGAATGCCTGATTATTGATCAGAGTGGCGATGATAAGCAGTACATTGATTTGACTGAACTGGTCAAAATGGAGGTGTTAACGCCAAATGCTCGGTTTAAGGAAGTTGTTTTTGATTAAGATGTTTTTTTGCTATAAAAACGGATGATAACTATTGCTTCATTATTGATAGATTGGCATCGCAAATATGGACGCCACGATTTGCCTTGGCAAAAAAATCGTGATCCATATGCAATCTGGGTATCCGAGATTATGCTGCAGCAAACCCAGGTCAATACGGTTATTCCTTATTATCATCGTTTTATGCAGGCTTTTCCTACTGTCGCTAGCTTGGCAGATGCGCCATTGGAGGCTGTCTTGGCGCTGTGGAGCGGTCTTGGTTATTATTCGCGCGCACGGAATTTGCATGCATCGGCACGTATAGTGGCATCAAACTACCAATGTCGCTTTCCTGTCGACCGATGCTCACTGGAGCAATTGCCTGGGATAGGGCGCTCCACTGCTGCGGCAATTGCAGTTTTTTCGTTTGGACAGCGCGAAGCGATTTTGGACGGCAATGTTAAACGTGTGTTTGCGCGTTATTTTGGTATTGATGGTTTTCCAAGCGAATCCAAGGTGCAAAAAATACTTTGGGAGAAAGCGGAAGAGGCTTTGCCTCATGATTATCAGAATGGCCAGATTGAAGCCTATACGCAAGCGTTAATGGATTTAGGTGCAACGGTTTGTAGTCGGGGTGCGCCGACGTGCGAAGTCTGCCCGTTAAATCGTTATTGCATTGCTGCAATTGAGCGTCGTATAGATCAACTACCTACACCAAAACCGCGCAAATCACTACCACAAAAGGAAGTCATTTTTTTGTTTTTGTTGCGAGATCGAAAATTATTTCTGCAAAAAAGACCAACTTCTGGTATCTGGGGTGGGTTATGGTGCCTACCTGAAATCAGTGCAGGAGTGGATGTTTCGGCGTATTGCTCAGATCAGTGGCATATCCAAGTCAAAACATTGCATGAATTGCCTATTTTGAATCATCAGTTTACTCACTTTAAATTGCGTATTTATCCAAAACTGTTGACGATCCGATCGGAAAAGATGGCTTTGTCTGACGATTCGATCTGGATATATCCTTCTGAGGCTCTGGAGCGTGGCATTCCAACTCCGGTTAGAAAGTTATTGCAGCGTACTTTTTCATCATCGAATAACTTGGCTATTTTTATATAAGTGATGAATACCGATTGGTCGACTTGGCGTAAAGAAAAACGTAAACAACTGATTGCCGCGCGCGAAACAATTCGACCGGAAGCGCACCAGCAATGGAGTCAGAGTATTACTGATTTTCTCAAACAAGAGTTTCCGCAGCTGCAAAAGATGATTGTTGGAATTTATTGGCCATTCCGTGGTGAGTATGATCCGCGCGCCATCGCACAATACTTACTCAATGGAGGTGCTACCTTAGCACTCCCAGAAGTTATTCAGCGGAATGAAGCTTTGCGTTTCTGTGAATGGACACCGGGTATGGCAATGAAAACCGGATCGTATGGGATCGCAGTACCCATAGATTCTCGACAAGTGTTGCCCAATGCATTGTTGATTCCTATGGTGGGGTTTGATGCGTACGGGTATCGTTTAGGTTATGGCAGTGGCTATTTTGACTGCACGCTCGCTGCTTATGATCTCCTGCCTTTGACTATCGGCATTGCGTTTGAATTGCAGCGATTGGAAAATATCCATCCACAATCGCACGACATACCTATGCAGTATATCGTGACAGAAGCGGGTACCTTTTGTTGTAACGACAACCTGATAAATAGGGAAGATTAGTTGTGTTTAAAGGATTCTTTAAAGTCATGTGTTTGTAAGACTTACTATTAAAATGTAGAAGACTAGAGAGAGGTTGTAGTGGATTAGCTTAAATAATAGATAAACTACCACAGCTCCTAGCTTTTTACTCCCCAACGTGGAGTGAGAGAGTGATTGATTTTTAAATAATCCAAGATGCGAGCTACGACAAAATCAATCCTTCAATAGGAGGGCATAAAAAATGTGGTGTGTTTTTTCAAATCAGGCCACCATTTTCAAAGTTGATGTATGTCTTTCCGTATTTTTCCCGATCTTTAACCCCGGATACCAGTGTTCAAAATGACGGTGTAAATCGTTATTCAGAGCCGCCGTTTTCGTTTGTAACAGATAATGGAGGTCTTGCGTCCATTGCATTTGCTGTTTCTTAACCTTCGGTCTAGCGCTCTTTCAACATTGCCATGCCAAAGTACCTTTGGTGCTTTCTAAGGCACCGGTGAGCTAATAATTGCGCTAACAGGCGAATTCCCGTAAGGCATTCCGGATGCGTCGGTAAGCGCGTGTGTGACGGGTTTTTTGATCGGGTATGGGAAGAGCTTGATTGGATCAATGACATTCAAGTTTTGCAGAATGTCGTGGATAATTATACGGCGGAACTGCCTTAGTGTTCAATTTTTCGTCTCTGTAGAATTATCCATTTCACGTTCTTGCCGTTCGATGAAATCCTTGGTGCTATCGATACCACGTAGTTGTAGCACATAATTTCGTACAGCAGCTTCTACCAGAACCGCTAAATTGCGACCCGCTGCAACAGGGATGATTACTTTGCGAATATCGACGTTCATGATGTTTTGATTGAGATTGCTCAATGGTAAGCGTTCTAGTGCTACTTGATCTCCAGAGACGCCATTTTGTAAGTGAACAATCAATTTCATGTTTTTGCGGCGCCTAACCGCGGTTTCACCAAAAATGGTGCGGATATTCAATATCCCTAATCCACGAACTTCCAGATAATCTCTCAACATCGGAGGGCAACGTCCTTCAAGAGTTTCAGGCGCAATGCGGCGCAACTCTACAATGTCGTCTGCAACCAAGCCGTGTCCGCGGCTAATAAGTTCAAGCGCCAACTCACTTTTACCAACACCGCTTTCACCTGTGATCAATACACCCATACCTAATACATCCAACAGTACACCATGTAAAATACAAGAAGGCGCGAGTACACTGCTGAGATAGGTACGAATTACCCAGATGATCTCAGAGCTGGGATATGGGGATCTGAGCAAAGGGATGTTGGCGTCATTGGATAGTGCAAGAATGGACTTGGGTGCCTCAGCATTATCCGCAATAATGATACAAACCATATTACTTTGTATCAATTGGTTGATTTTTTTTTCTAACGTATGGGGATCGAGCCGGTTTAAATAATTGATTCCGTCGCTATTTAATACTTGAATCCAATCAGGTTGAATGAAGTTCAAGTAACCAATGGCTTCTTTGTCATTATGTAAGACAGAATCGTCTGTGAGTAATTTATTGTTTCCCTCGTAGCCTGAAACCCAACTGAGTTTAAGCTTTTCCTTCTTGTCTTCAAATAATTGCGCGATGCTAATTTGTGACATTTGGTTTCCAATCAGCAATCATTTGGTGAATTGCAGCACCATCTTTGTGGCGTAAAAGATTATCGCGAAATTGTTTGTCACTAAACATTTGCGCCAATTCACTAAGGATCTGTAAATGCTGGTCGGTAGCTTTTTCTGGGACGAGCAAAATACAAGCGATATTGACAGGTTGACCATCAGGGGCATCAAATGGAATCGGTTCTTTTAAAGTTACTAATGCTGCTACGGCTTCACGCAATCCTTTGATACGACCGTGTGGAATTGCCACGCCTTGCCCTAAACCGGTTGATCCGAGTTTTTCGCGGGCAAATAAGCTTTCAAAAACCTGACTGCGTGCAATTTGTTTTGTGTTTTCGAATAATAATCCGGCTTGTTCAAATACCCTTTTTTTACTGGCAACATCTAAATCAACAATGACATTGGCTGGAGGAAGTAGCTGAGAAATGAGATTCATTAAGAATTTGTTTTTTTTAATAATTATTTTGACGGAATATTGTTAATACGCATTTGTGTGACAGTCTTTATGAAAAAGTTAATGTGCTTAAGATTCAAAATCATGATCTTTTAATCCACTATGATTGCGTTTTTCAAGATTCTTTTCTTTATGTTTAAGTATTTGCCTATCTAATTTATCGACCAAACTGTCAATCGATGCGTACATGTTTTCACTTTCTGTTTCGACAAAAATATCTTTACCGCGAATATGAATGTTTGCCTCTGCTTTTTGTACTAGCTTTTCTACCGACAAGATGACGCTAACATCAATAACATGATCGAAATGCCGTGTTATTTTACCGATTTTTGAAGTAACGTATTCACGCAATGCTTCAGTAATTTCTACGTGATTGCCGATAAGCTTAAGATTCATAGTAATCCTTTATTCTATTTAAAATGTTTTGCGAAGATTAGCTGGAGGGATTTGTAATATTTCCCGGTACTTGGTGATGGTTCTGCGTGCGACAACGATTCCTTGTTGCATTAAAACCGCAGCAATTTTACTATCGCTTAAAGGTTTTTTAGTGTTTTCTTGCTTAACTAATTCTTTAATCAGCGCGCGAATTGCTGTAGCTGAGCAAGCACCGCCAGTATCTGTTGCCAAGCGGCTACCGAAAAAATATTTAAGTTCAAAGATACCACGCGGTGTATGCATAAATTTCTGTGTTGTTACTCGTGAGACCGTTGATTCGTGTAGATTTAATGTTTCTGCGATCTCTCTGAGAACGAGTGGTCGCATAGCTACTTCTCCATGTTCAAAAAATTGTTGTTGGCGTGCGACAATAGCAGTGGCGACTTGCAAAATTGTTTGTGAGCGTTGTTGGATATTCTTGATCAGCCACTTAGCCTCAGTCAGTTGACTTGATAGATTATTAGTGGCATTTTGTTTTAGTATGTTAGCATACAGACGATTAATATTTAGACGCGGTAAAGCAGCCATATTGAGCTCCGCAATCCAAGTGTTATTTTTCTTTTTTATAATAATGTCAGGTATAACATATCGTTCGATCGATGCGTTAAATTCTGAGCCAGGCTTTGGATTTAGATGTGTGATTAACTTCTGAATTGCTTGTAGTGCCTTATCATCGCATCCCAGTAATTTTTTAATTTGACTGTAGTCATGAGATGCCCAAATCTGTAAGTACTCCGCAATAATTTTAAAAGCTTCGTTTCGATAAGGTGTTTTTTCAGGCATGGCTTGCAACTGTATGAGCAGACATTCTTGCAAATTGCGTGCACCTACGCCAACTGGATCGAGTGTTTGTAAGTCTTGCAAAGCAACTTCTAAATCATTGGGGTCGATTTCAAATTCGGGTGGTAAGAATGCATTCAATTCATCCAAAGATTGTGTCAGATAGCCGTCTTCATCCAAGCTGTCAATCAACAGAGTGATAATTTCTCGGGTGAATTCAGAAATTCTTTGTGAGCAGGCGACCTGAGTAAGCAAATGTTCTCGTAAAGTGATAGGTTTTGCAGGAATTTGAGGTCCATCGTAGTCATCGTCCTCTAAAGCCTGGTATGTTGGGAAATCTTCCTGTTGCCATTCCGGACCGCTATCATATTCTTTGTCGTTTATATTCGAATCTTCTGAGGGGAGCGTTTCAGTAATTTTACTTTCATTGTTAGTTTCATGATTGCTAGATTCAATCTCTATTTCTGAGCAATCATCATTGACCGGTATTCGATGAGTATCCAACAACTCCAGCAACGGATTTTCTTGCACAATCCGCTCGATTTCTTGACTTAACTCAATAGTAGAGAGCTGCAACAATCGTATCGATTGCTGCAGTTGAGGTGTCAATTTAAGTTGATGCGAAAGCTTTAGTTGCAGTGCTGGTTTCATGATTCCAAGAAAACGATCATTGTGTTAGAAATTTAATTTTTTATTCATTATGTTACAGTTTAAAATGTTCACCCAAATAAACTGCTCTGACTCGTTCGTCATGAATGATCTCCTCAGGTTTTCCTTTTGCCAGTACATGTCCTTCGCTGATGATATAGGCCCGATCACAAATTCCCAAAGTTTCTCGAACATTATGATCGGTAATCAAAACACCAATGTTGAGCTGCTTAAGAAATGCAACAACTTTTTGAATATCGATGACGGCAATTGGATCAACACCTGCAAACGGCTCATCTAGTAAGATAAACCTTGGTTGCGATGCCAAAGCTCGTGCAATTTCAACACGTCGGCGTTCGCCACCGGACAAACTCATAGCGGAATTATTGCGCAAATGTGAGATATGTAAATCGTTTAATAGGCTATCTAAATGGCATTGTTTTTCGTCCTCTCCGAAATTTTGTAATTCTAATACTCCTAAAATATTCTCTTCAACGGTTAAGCGTCGAAAAATAGAAGTCTCTTGGGGTAAATAGCTTAAACCAAGTTTTGCGCGATGATGAATGGGTAATCGGCTGAGGTCAATATCATCCAATGTTATTTCACCTCCATCCAAGCCAACAAGTCCAACTACCATATAAAAGCAAGTAGTCTTGCCAGCACCGTTGGGGCCTAGTAGTCCAACGACTTCACCGCTATTTAACGAAAATGACACATCTTTAACTACGGTGCGTGATTTATAACTTTTTCTCAGTTGATTTGCTTTTAATTCACTCATTCCAGATTGCCACTTATTTCGATGCTACGCAGGTTAGTTATTCTGATTTATTCTTGGGTTGAATGGTGATATGCACTCTTTTGTTGGGAGCTGATTCGATATTGCGATTATCATTTCCAATTACTTTGAAAAATTCATTGCTCATTTCATACGAAATGTAATCGCCATTTACTTCGTCTTCGCCACGTTTCAAGCGAGCGCGGCGAAATAATTCAATTTTGTCAGCTTTACTATCGTATTCCGCGCGCTCGCTCCAACCTTCGACATATTCATTCAAGCCATCGCGTTTTTGGCGAAAGGTAACTAAATTCCCAGTAGCGATGGCGTGACGAAAGCCATCGATGTCTTCTTTCATGATCAATTTGTCTGCCTTAATGCGTAGTGTGCCTTGAGTGAGAATGACATTGCCAATAAACGTACTGATGCGAGTGGATTCTTTACGATTGACATCATCAACTGTCGCTCGATCCGCTTCAAGGTGTATCGGTTTATTTCGATCAGCTTTTTCAGCCAATACGTTGGTAATAATAAAAAATGACAAAGCGCACGCCGTGAAAAATAATTTCATTATTTTGATGATGATTTGAAGTTGATAGCTTTTACATTGGATAGAAGTTGCAGAATACCTGTTTGATTGTCCAATTCCATTCCGATGGCACTGATTCTGGAGCCTGGTTTAGAAATTGTTACAGCGTGATTTGTGATGACCATGCTTTCATCAGGAATAAGATACAAGAAATCAGTTGTTAAAGTAATTTGATCTTTTTCATTTTCAGTACCGCGAATAGCGGTGACGTTTTCTCTTAGATAAATATTTTGGTTTTTATCTCTGATCTCTGCAATATCTGCTTGTAAGCGAAACACAGGTTTGCCTTGTCCAGAGTTTACGAAGCTGACTTGCTGCATACGCGTGACATTTTCTTCATGATAATGCGATAAGGTTTCCGCCGAGAAATTTCTACGATTGGCTTTCGTATGGTTCATTTGAATACCAGATACTCCTTCAATAATATAATCAGGATTATAAAACATGCCTTTACCGTTGATGGATTCATAAGGCCGATAAAGCTGATCCAACCATAATGCTACCAGCGCAAGAAAAATAAACACCGCAAGTGGAAAACTAATATGGGAATATTTAATCATACTAGATAAAGAAAAATGGCCGGTTTGATGATTGCAGTAAAATTAATTTATTCGACACAACAACTTAAGGCTATTCAAAGTTCTGTATGGTATGAATTATATCAGAACCGGATATTTTTACTTTTTATGATGAATTCATCTTTTCTTTTACGTTGGCTTGCAAATAGTGCATTTGAATCTGTATCTTAGTATGATAATGTGCATCATTTCAGTCATTACCGGAAGGAAGTAAACAAATATTATGCAGCATGAAGCAATTGATTTTGAACACTATGATTTACTACAAGATGAAGCGTGTGCTCAGCGTATTATTGAGGCCAAAAAAATGCTTGGAAAGCGTGCGGTTATTTTGGCGCATCACTATCAACGTGCTGATGTTTACCGGCATGCCGATTTGACGGGGGACTCTTTAAAGCTTTCATTTTTAGCGGCACAAACCGATGCAGATTATCTAGTTTTCTGCGGCGTGCATTTTATGGCGGAAGTCGCAGATATTCTTTCTAGCCCGCAGCAAGTGGCTATTTTACCTGATATGTCTGCAGGTTGTTCGATGGCCGATATGGCGAGCTTATCGAATGTAGAGAGAGCTTGGCGTGATTTAGCGGATGTCTTGGATCCCGATGAAAAAATCACACCGGTAACCTACATCAATTCGGCAGCAGATCTAAAAGCTTTCTGTGGCGAGCACGGTGGAATTGTATGTACTTCCAGCAATGCTGGTAAAGTACTGCAATGGTCTTTTAAGCAGCGAGAAAAGGTATTGTTTTTTCCAGACCAACATTTAGGGCGTTGGAGCGGTCATCAATTGGGTATCCCTTTGGATGAAATGGTAGTGTGGAATTTTGATGAACCTTTAGGAGGGCTTACGCCTGAGCAAATTAAGAAAGCCAAAATTCTACTGTGGAAAGGCCATTGCTCGGTTCATCAAATGTTCCAACCACATCACATTATCCGGTTTCGTAATCAGCATCCGGATGGCATCGTTATTTCCCACCCAGAATGTAGCTTTGAGGTTTGTAAAGCATCCGATTTTGTCGGCTCTACGGAATACATTATCAGAACCATTGCTGAGGCGCCAAATGATACGCGCTGGTTAGTTGGTACCGAGTTGAATCTGGTCAGTAGAATTACTGAGGAATTTAAGTCGCAAGGAAAGATTATTCAATTTATGTCACCGATGGTGTGTATGTGTTCAACTATGGCACGTATCGATCCACAGCATTTGGCTTGGACACTGGAAAATCTAGTCAATGGTAATGTGGTCAATCAAATCAAAGTACCGGAAAGTGAGGCCAAGCTCGCTAAATTATCATTGGATCGAATGCTAAAGATCTCATAGTTTTATTCATGCTATGAAGACTGTATCTTTTTCTTTTGAAAGTGCTGTTATCACGGAGCAACAGCGCGAACAGATTTCTCGTGCTATGAGTATCTTGAATGCTGGTGGAGTGGTCGCTTTTCCGACAGAAACAGTTTATGGCCTTGGTGCTGACGTGACAAATCTCGAAGCGATTAGCAGTATTTATCGTATCAAACAAAGACCGATGAATCATCCTCTGATAGTACATATCGCTGATTTTTCGTGTCTGTCAGAATGGGCGCAAGCAATACCGGACACCGCTTTGAAGCTCGCAGCACGATTCTGGCCTGGGCCATTGACTTTGATTCTGAAACGTAGTCGATGTGTACCGGATATTGTAACGGGTGGGCAAGATACCGTGGGGATACGCGTTCCTGGACATCCCATTGCATTAGCTTTGCTTCGATCTCTGGGGCGGGGTAGGGCGCTTGCTGCACCCTCTGCTAATCGTTTCGGTCGAATCAGTCCAACCACGGCAGCACACGTGCAGAAAGAATTGGGCACAGAAATTAGCATGATTTTAGATGGAGGATCGTGTGCGGTCGGTTTGGAAAGCACGATAGTCAGCTTTGTGGGCGATAACCCTAAAGTGCTTAGGCCGGGTGGAATTGCTTTGGCTGAGCTCGAATCAGTACTCGGTGCATCGATTAGTATGATGCATCGGTCTGATTCATCCACGATTCGTGTGCCAGGGTCCTTGTCTTCGCACTATGCGCCAACGACACCACTCAAATTATGTGCGACGGAACAGTTGTGGCAGTATGCGCAAAAAATGACGAATCAGCAGTTAAAAACGATGGTTATCACTTGGTCTCCGATTCAACTACCTTTGCAGCAAAATGAATATCTACAACATTGCTCCATGCCCAATGATCCTGAATCTTATGGTAGGGAGTTATATGCGATTTTGCATCAGTTCGACCAGGCAGAATTTGATTATTTATTGGTCGAGATGGTGCCTGATCATCCCAACTGGGTAGCTATTGAGGACCGCCTGCAGCGAGCCAGTCATCGCGCATCATAAAATTATATTGTTAATTGAGGCTAAGTTATATGAATTCCGGTAACACTTTACAAGCTGTTTTATTTGACGTCGATGGAACTCTAGCAGATACCGAACAAGATGGTCATCGCGTCGCTTTTAATCAAGCATTCAAAGAAAATGGATTGAATTGGCAGTGGAGTATTGAGCTTTATGGTGAATTGTTACAGATAACGGGAGGTAAAGAACGTATTCGCTACTATTTAGAAAGATATTCTCCAGAATTATTGAGCAGAAATGATTTGAAGGATTGGATCGTGCATTTACATAAAACCAAAACGGGTTTTTATGAAATGTTTATGGAAAAAGGCAGCATTCCATTACGGCCAGGAGTGGCCCGGTTGATTCATGAGCTACGTGACAAAAAAATAAAGCTAGCCATTGCCACAACCACTACGTTGGAAAATGTTACTTCGCTATTAAAATCTACTCTTGGAGAAGAATCCATCGATTGGTTTGATGTGATTGGTGCTGGAGATATTGTATCGATGAAGAAGCCTGCTCCCGATATTTATCACTGGGTATTGGATCAGCTTAAATTGAATGCGCGGCAGTGTATTGCAATTGAAGACTCCGAGAATGGATTAAAATCGGCGATAGCAGCGAATCTGCAAACATTGATTACAGTCAACGATTACACGCATTTGCAAGACTTTTCTGGTGCGCTAGCAATTTTGTCTGATTTGGGTGAGCCAGAAAAACCATTTATCCAAATTAATGGGAAAACTTTCAAGCAGCAGTGGATTGATTACCAGAGTCTTAATCACATGCTGGAATAATGGTTGATATTGAATGGGTTATTAAAGATTAATTTGAACTACTGTTAATCGTATCAGTCTATTTCATAGAATTATACTGTTCATTATGAGTTAGGAAGTTGAATGGAGAATTCTTTTTTTAATAATTAAGTATAAAGGGATAGGCTTATGAAACGCATTAAATTACCTTTGATCGTTGTGATCGCTGCACTTTTTATTAGTTTTTCGTCAATTGCGGCGGATATTAATCCACATGTTGCAGAAGCTATAGAGCATGCAGAGTCTGCACAGACACACGGAAAAGCAGGTCATGCTAAAGAATTGCAAACGCATGCAGAAGAAAGCCTAAAACATGCAAAAGCTGCGGAAAGTGGGCTTTCTGGTGCTAGCAAACAACATGTTGCCGAATCCGTTACACATTTGAACGAGGCCATTGCGCATGCTAAACAAAATCATGCAGATGAGGCTACTAAGCATGTTAGTGAAGCTTTGGTCCACTTAAAAGAATCTTCTAAATAATTGTTATGTCAGGCTAGAAGCTTGTTTAGTTAGAGTTTCTAGCTTAAGAAGAGTTTTAAGTTAGCGGTAAATCTTCACAAAGAAATCCACAGTTTCTTTCAATCCTTCCATGAAGTGGTGTGTTGGAGCGTATCCAATTAAGGAATGGGCTAATGATGTATCTGCTAAGGAGTTTCGGATATCTCCGGCACGTGGGGCACGATGGATTGCCTCGTGCTGGGATTGCAATATATTCCTGATTGCGTCGTACATATAGTTTACGGTAAATTTTTCACCCACAGCTACATTGATTACTTTACCAAAAGCTTGCTGGTTTTCGCAAAATAGAGCACGAATATTGGCTTGGACTGCATTATCCACAAACGTGAAATCGCGAGTTTGTTCGCCATCGCCATTGATATAAACAGGTGTTTTGTCGAGAATTCCTTTGATGAAAAGTGGTATAACAGCTGCATAGGGGCCATTGGGATCTTGTCTTGGTCCAAATACATTAAAATATCTAAAACCTATGACTTGCATGCCATATAGTTCATGAAAGACAGAAGCGTATTGTTCATTTGTTTTTTTTGTTACCGCATAAGGTGAGAGTGGTTCTCCTACGCGATTTTCAATTTTGGGTAGCGTGGGTTCGCTGCCGTAAACAGAGGACGATGAAGCGTATACAAATGTTTTAATGCGAGCATCTTTTGCAGCAGTTATCATGTTAACGAAGCCCGTAATATTGACTTCATTGGTAGTAAGAGGGTCTTTTATTGAGCGAGGAACTGAACCCAGGGCGGCTTGGTGAGATACATAATCGATTCCTTCGCAGGCTTCCTTGCAAGTAGCAAAATCTCGTATGTCGCCTCGAATGAATTCAAAAGCTGGATGATTACTAAAGAGATCTATATTTTTTTGTAGGCCCGTGCTCAGATTATCTAATACTCTAACTTTTTTAGCTTTATTGTTTAACAGATACTCAACGATATGCGAACCGATGAAACCTGCTCCTCCGGTGATAAGAAAAGTATGCTGATCAAATGGACTTGAATGAAATAAAGTCATCAAAGGCTCCAGTATTTAAGATTCTTAATTTTGTTTCTGAATTGGCCTTTGATATCAATTAAAATACCATTGGGCTTTAACAATGACTTAAAATATTCTTCAGTTAAGTCTTTGTATTCACTGTGGTTGACTGCTGCGATGATTGCATCATAACTTGTTCCTATCTTTTCACATAAACCAAAGCCATATTCATGTTTCACTTCATCATCATTTGCGCGAGGATCGGATACGTCCACCTGTACCTGATATGCGACTAGCTCATTATAGACATCGGCTACTTTTGAGTTACGAATATCCGATACGTTTTCTTTGAATGTACACCCCATAATCAGTACTTTAGCTTGCGCTATATTGACACCGGATTTAATGATGGCTTGAACTGTTTTTTTTGCAACATGATTAGCCATTTCGTCATTAATAGTTCTACCAGATAAAATGACGCGACTGTTATAACCAATCTGTTGTGATTTGTAAGTAAGATAATAGGGATCTACACCGATACAATGACCTCCAACTAATCCAGGGAAAAACTTCAGAAAATTCCATTTGGTTCCGGCCGCTTCAAGTACTTCAAAAGTATTAATATTCATTTTGTCGAAAATGATCGATAGCTCGTTCATAAGTGCGATGTTTAAATCGCGTTGTGTATTTTCAATAATCTTTGCTGCTTCGGCTACCTTCACTGAGCCAGCTCGATGTATGCCGGCTTTTACTACCAAATGGTAAACCTTCGCAATTTGATCAAGCGCCTCCGCATCGCTCCCAGATACTACTTTCACGATGGTTTCCAGTGTATGAAGCTTATCGCCGGGATTGATTCTTTCAGGGGAATATCCATATTTAAAATCGATACCGGCCTTCAATCCAGATGATTTCTCTATAACAGGTAAGCAATCTTCTTCAGTGCATCCGGGATATACCGTTGATTCATATACTACATAATCTCCTTTTTTAATAACTTTTCCGACTGTTTCAGAAGCCCTTGAAATAGCTGTTAAATCAGGAACGTTATGCGAATCAACAGGAGTGGGTACAGCTACGATAAAAAATTTTGCTTTTTTTAAAACACTTAAATCGTTTGTGAATTCGATATCGCAGTCAATGAAATCATCCTCAGTCAATTCGTTGCTAGGATCAATGTTATTTCGCATCATTTCTAATCTATCTGCATGAATATCAAATCCTATTACCTTGATTTTTTTGGCAAATGATAGTGCGATGGGTAATCCTACATAACCTAGCCCAATAACTGCAAGTGTATTTTCTTTATTGAAAAGTGATTGATACATAGATATAGATATTATTAAGTTTCTGATAAATGATAAAAAAACAAGTTTGGCGATTATTGGTATTTAAAACGGATATCAATTGTTAGATTAGATAATTACTTGCTCATGAGAATTTGAGCGTAAATAGCAATTATTCAAAAATAAGCCAAAAATAAGCTTGTGACTTGTAAAAAAGTACTTAATTTGAGTTAGATGAGCAAACATCCGCGCACTTTAGCATACTTAGCCATCCCAGAAAAGATAAGGGTAGGTTTTGTTGAAGGGGTGACTAGTATGCGTTATTAGATTTATTAAAGTATTTTTGTAATTAATATTCTTTTCGTAGTTTGCGTATAAGACTGGGAGAGCGCTCTTTTGTAGAGAGCGCAAGCATCTTTGTTTTCAGTCTTTACAAGGTGCCGATCAGCAGGAATTTGCACTCGATGTTGTTGTCACGCTCCGCTGTGTGTCGCTTTTGCAATCATCATATGTTTTTCGAATCTCGCTCCTTTGATTCCCGGTAATCATTTCATCAAACTCATGTAAAGCTGCATAAATCCTTTGCTACAGGCAAAGATGGTCTGTTTGTTCGCTCTATTTTGTAAAATAATTTGTGAAACAATGATTGACATGGTATTTTTTCCCACGTATATTTTCAAAAGAGGGAAATAATCACACGAAATAATTTCGATGTTTTCTTCTGAAGCTAGGGTTTTGTGATTTTTGTATTACCCCCTAAAGCCCCCTAAAAATCGTAGCGAATCTTGAGTCATGAGGTTTGTTTTGATTGAGTAGGATTCTGTGAGTTTCTTATTGTTAATCAAATAATAAGAAATATTTGTTCAAAACGTAATAATGAAAAATTGGAGGATAACAAGATCGATTCAATGCGATTAGAGCGGTTCTTTTATCAGTGACTAGCTGCGTAATGTAAATGTGCATAGTCTCACAAAGCTAAGCATAAAGTGGCAGACAACGGTGATCGAGCCGACATAATTGATTTTAATGAAGATAACGAAAGGATTTTTAATGAAAAAATGTTTTAACTACGAAATGAATAATACACAAGACGATAAATTTTTGCTTAAAATTAAAAGATCTTGTAATTTAATTTTTGGGGTGGTCTTTGTCATAGGCATGAGTTTAATTCCCTTGGGAGCAGTAAATGCTGGTGCAATGAAATGGCATCCTGGTCACTACTATATACTTACACCTAAGCAAAAATCGATTGATTCATACATGAATATGGTTTATGACGAAATGCAAAGTACGCCGGCCTTGCGCGGAATACAAGCGCGTTTTTCATGGCCAGAACTAGAGCCCTCAAAAGGTGTTTATAATTTTGCATTGATTGATAAACTTCTTGCGCAGCTATCCAGTCGAAAAAAACGACTTTTTGTTCATTTGGGGTTAAAATCATTTGATCTCAACGGAAATGTTGTTCCTGCTTACATGACAACACCTGAATATGAGGGGGGGCAATTTAATTGGGCGAAGTCTGGTTCAAGTACACCCAAAGGGCGCAACGTAAAGCTATGGAACGCAAAAGTTAGGGATCGCTTGGCAGCGTTATTTGCTGCAATGGGAAAACGATATAATTCGCATCCTTATTTTGAAGGCATCACAATGAATGAAACGGCTCTTGGAAATGCGTTACCAAGAATGTCGGATGCTCAAGTAAGCGGTTGGTTTGATAACTTGGCCATTCTTCATCAAAAAATCCGCGTGGCATTTCCAAACACTGTGACATTTCATTATTTAAACTACCCACGGGATCAATTGGCAGAGGTGATTGGGAAATTTAGACAATCCGATACTGGAATAGGTTGTCCTGATGTGTTTCTAGAAGATCCAGGTGTGCACCATCCAACAGGGATTTATAGCTATTATCGTAAGAATAATGGTGTACTGCCTTTAATGGTGCAAATTGAGCATGCCAATTACCTCAATACCCGCCATGACAACACGGGGTATGTGCCGACCATGGCTCAACTGCACAATTTTGCCAAGAATGAATTGGATGTTAATTATATTTTTTGGACAAGGCTTCCACAATATAAAGATAAAATTCTTGAGCATTTGAGATATAAAGCTCAAACAGCGGACGCATCAGGTGGGTTACGTTCTAACTGCCCAAGTGCGTTTTCATCTTGTAATACAAACTAATAAAGTTATTTAGAAGTTTTTTACTAAGATATTCTGCCGTATAAACAAGGATACTGCTATATAATTTAGTATGTATCCTTGTTTGTTTTCTTTTGATGGAAATTAAATCGACTGAAGTGATAAATTTATTTTTATTATCGAATAGCTTAACAAAATGGGCTTTTCTTTGAATGATGAGAAACTTGGGTTTTGATAGACTTGAAAAATATTGTTTGAGTCAATTGATTGCTTTTGATTGGGTTTCTTATGGAAAACGACCATACTACGAACTTTCTAAGAAAATTTTTTCGTTCACATTGGAGTAGCCGATCCATGTTATGGAAGGTTTTTTTTTATATAAAGGATTCGCTTCAATCTTTTTTTTCTGCTGCATTACTAACAATTGATTATTTTTTGTTTTCTTTCCAGCAAGATCGTACAAAAAGATTATTCAGGCAGAGCGAATACATTCATTTTGAAACTCATTGCATTAATCTTCTTCGTAGAACCGATAAGAGAAAATTTATTGAAGATCAGTTTGATAATGTAAGTTTTAATTTGAAAATGTTTCCTGCGGTTGATGGCGCGATCATTGATACAGCAGATCTCGTGAAGCGAGGTGTTCTTTCACCCGATAATAAAGATCTTGGTTCCGGAAAACCTCTTTCTTTAGCACAAATAGGAGTATACCTTTCCCATTATACACTTTGGGAGAAAGCGGCCAATTCAGTCAATAAAATCACTTTCATTCTTGAAGACGACGCATTGATTCAATGCGATGCGGCTACATTACAAAAATTTACTCACTATATTCCAGAAGATACAGATATCTTTTTCATTAACCATAGAAAAAATAGAATACAGCACATCAATCCGTATGTGTCAAAATTTGTGGGGCGTTTCTGGGGACTTACAGCCTATTTTTTGACAAAAAATGGAGCAAAAAAATTACTTGAATTGACTACCCCCATTCATATGAGTGTTGATGATATGATCAGTCAATTGAATGAAAAAGGATTGATCAATTGTTATTGCTCTCGCCAAGAGCTGGTTGTTGAGTGTAGTAACGCGAAAGACACCAAGAACTTTCGCTTCGCAAGCGATATTCTTGATCGAACACAAGAGAAGAAATAATGTGAATTTAAACTCGTTTCATCGAGTCAAAGAAGTCAGAATTGTTTTTAGTTCCTTTGACTTTATCAAGTAAAAAAGCCATAGCATCCATATCATCCATTGGATGAAGCAACTTACGCAAAACCCAAATTTTTTGTAAAATATCGGAGGATATAAGGAGTTCTTCGCGGCGCGTTCCTGAGCGATTGACATTAATGGCTGGATAAATACGTTTTTCTGCCATGCGTCGATCCAAATGGATTTCCATATTGCCAGTACCCTTAAATTCCTCATAAATAACGTCGTCCATACGCGATCCGGTATCAATCAACGCAGTTGCGATAATCGTTAAAGACCCGCCTTCCTCAATATTTCTTGCGGCACCGAAAAAACGTTTCGGGCGCTGTAACGCGCTGGCATCGACACCACCAGTCAGTACCTTACCTGAAGCAGGAACCACCGTATTATAGGCGCGTGCCAACCGCGTAATGGAATCAAGCAATATAACGACATCTTTTTTATGCTCAACCAAACGCTTGGCTTTTTCAATGACCATATCGGCTACTTGTACGTGGCGTGTTGCGGCTTCGTCAAAAGTAGAGGAGATGACCTCACCTCGAACTGAACGAGTCATTTCAGTTACTTCCTCGGGGCGTTCATCAATAAGCAAAACTATCAAAATAACGTCAGGATAATTTGCCTCAATAGAATGCGCAATGTGCTGAAGCATCACAGTTTTACCCGACTTAGGGCTGGCAACCAATAAACCACGTTGTCCTTTTCCGATAGGTGCAATTAAATCAATGATGCGGCCGGTTATGTTTTCTTCGGCTCTAATATCGCGTTCTAGTATAAGGCGCTCATTGGGAAATAGGGGGGTAAGATTCTCGAATAGGATTTTTTGTTTAGAGTTTTCTGGAGGCTCGTTATTGACTTTATCAACTTTAACTAATGCAAAGTATCGTTCGCCATCCTTAGGTGGGCGAATTTCCCCATCAATCGAGTCGCCTGTATGTAGATTGAAGCGTCGAATTTGGCTGGGTGAAATATAAATATCATCTGGACCAGCTAAATAAGATGTGTCAGGGGATCGTAAAAAGCCAAAGCCATCTTGTAATATCTCTAGCGTTCCGTGTCCATAAATGGTTTCACCTTTCCGAGCTTGATTTTTTAATAAGGCAAAAATCAAATCCTGTTTGCGCATTCGATTGGCGCCATCAATTTCATATTCGACGGCCATTTTGACTAACTCTGTAACATGAAGATTTTTTAAATCAGATAAGCGCATGAGGGTACTCGTGGTAAAGGATAATCAAATGAATGGTGAAAATAGGGAAGGAAAAGGCTACAGATGGAATCGTTCAAGTGGATAGCGCTGCTAAGAAAGAATCCTACCTGACCTACATCCATAGGCGCGTAAGACTAATCGGTTTAGATATGACTGTCAATAAATGCAGTAAGTTGTGATTTGGATAAAGCGCCGACTTTTGTTGCTTCGATATTACCATTTTTGAATAACATCAAAGTAGGGATGCCGCGAATGCCATATTTAGGTGGCGTAGACTGGTTTTCATCAATGTTGAGCTTGACTACTTTTAGCTTGTCTCCGTATTCATTCGCGATCTCATCCAGTACCGGTGCAATCATTTTACAAGGACCGCACCATTCTGCCCAATAATCTACTAAAACAGGCGTGGCTGATTGTAAAACTTCTGTATCGAAATTAGCATCCGTAACATGATGAATATGCTGACTCATATAGTCCTCTGTTAAATAAGTGATTGTAAAAGCATAAACCCAATACTATCGTTAAAAATCGGGATATCAATTAGCTGACTGAAGTTTGGGATTAAAATTTATTGAAAGGTTTAAAAACAACTTATCTTGCTATGCTATAGAAAAAACGATCAAATGTGAAGCGTCAAATCTAAAAATGATGATAATTATGGGCGACTGAAAGCAATAGCCCTTTCAGAGTGATGGGGGCGCAACTTAATTCCGGTACGGTTTCCTATGGTTCTACTTACATGGCTGGAAGAGAGTAAAAGTAGCGTTATACCGCTGTCCAAGCGGATTGTATAAAGGATTTCTGCGCCTAAGAAAATTTTGTGAGTTATTGTTGCGTATGCGCGGCTGTTTTCATCGAATTCGATATCGGATGGGCGTAAAAAAACATCGACATCGTGACTGTTCGTGTTAGTTTTTTGTGACGTTAATACCGTAGATAAAACACCCAGCTCGGTTTCTACATGATCGGAATCCCGCATAATTCCGGGCAATAGAGTACCTTGCCCGATAAAATGCGCTACGAAGCGATTGATAGGATGATGGTAGAGATTGTCTGCAGTATCCCATTGTTGAATAGCGCCTTGGTACATGACGCCGATTTGGTCGGCGATTGCAAATGCTTCGGCTTGATCGTGAGTGACCAGGATAGCAGTAATGTGTTGTTGCTTAAGGATGTCACGTACTTCCATACTGAGACGCTCGCGTAAATTGACATCCAAATTTGAGAAGGGCTCGTCCAGTAACAATAGTTTCGGTCTAGGAGCGAGAGCACGCGCTAAGGCAACACGTTGTTGCTGTCCACCGGATAGTTCATGTGGAAATTTGTTAATCGAGTCCGCTAGGTGCATGATGTCGAGTAATTCATGTACACGCTGTTGTTTCTCGATTTTGCTTAAATGATTCAAACCAAAGCGAATATTATCCGCGACATTGAGATGAGGAAATAAAGCATAATCTTGGAAAACCATACCGATGTTTCTTTGTTCTGGGGGGACAAAATGAAGTGCGCTGCACAATAAAATGTCATCCAGCCGAATCTCACCCGCCGTGATTCTTTCAAACCCAGCAATGCACCGCAATACGGTGGTTTTCCCACATCCACTCGGGCCTAATAAACAGCCGATTGTTCCTTGCTCGAGTGTCAGTGTCAGCGTATCTACGACAATGCGCTTGCCATATGCTTGCTGAATCGTGTCGAGTTGCAAAAATGGATGACTTATCATTGATTACTCAGTTTGGCGCATGAATAGGAAGATTGGTATCAAGCCTGCTAATACCAGTGTCAAAGCAGGAATTGCAGCTTGTTCCCATTGTCCTTCGGAAGTCATTTCATAGATACGTACTGCCAGGGTATCCCAGCCAAAAGGCCGTGTCATCAGTGTAATGGGCATTTCTTTCATGACATCGACAAATACCAAAGTCATTGCGGTAAATAAGCCCGATTTGAGTATAGGTATATGCACTCTGCCAATAATCGACCATCCGTTCAACCCAAGGCTCATGGCCGCTTCATCAATACTGGTTGTTATTCGCCGCATTGCGCTGTCAATGGCGTAGTGACTTACAGCCATGAAGCGTATCAAGTAGGCGATCAGCATTAAAGCAATGGTACCTTGAACGATCGGTCCTATTTCTATCTGAAACCAATGTGCCAATCCTGTCGATAATTTGCCATCTAGCCATGTCAGGGGTACGTAAACACCAATGGCTAGGACAGTACCTGGGAGTGCATAGCCAATGGTCGCAATACGAACAGCGTTGCGTGTGGCAATATCCGGGTAACGACGCACGCTATAAATCATCAAGGTTACTACCGAGCAAATGAGTACGGCAGCTAAACTGGATAGCAATACTGAATGCGACAGAAATCCTAGATAACGTGCACTATCAAAATCTTGTGAAAAAGCTTCAATGGACCAGAGTGCAAGTTGTGCGACAGGCAATACGAATGCCAAGGTTAAAATGCATATTATGAAACCTATAGCAAATACATTCTGCCATCCGATTAGTTGAATGCGTTGCGCTCGACCGCTTACTTTTGTTTCTGCGTAACGCATGCGCAGGCGTAAGCGCTGTTCGATCACGATCACGATAAAAACGACGATAATCAGTAACGAAGCCAGTTGTGAAGCTGCTTGCAGGGAAAACATATTAAACCAGGCTTTGTAGATTGCGGTGGTAAAGGTATTGTAGTTAAAAATAGCGACTGTACCGAAGTCTGCCAATGTTTCCATAAGTACCAGCATCAATCCGCCGGCAATCCAGGGGCGCGCCATTGGTAATGCAACGCGGAAAAATCCTTGTATTCGATTAAGACCCAACGATTGAGCGACTTCCAGCGAACGTTTGCCTTGCGTCAGAAATGCATTGCGTGCAAGCAGGTATACATAAGGATAAAAAGCCAAGGACATTACAATGATAACTCCCATGCGGTTGCGTATCTCAGGAAACCAAGATAAATCACTGTCGAGCGTGTTACGTAATGTGGTTTGGATAGGACCGGTAAAATCGAACAAACCTAACGCAACAAACGCAGTAACATATGCGGGCATAGCCATGGGTAGTAATAGCGCCCAAGAGAAAAAGCCACGTCCGGGAAAATCGTAGACCGCGGTTATCCAAGCCAAACTGGTGCCTAATATTGCTGTGCCAGCGATAACGCCGCATGCGAGCCAAAAAGTATTGTGTAATAAAAGCGGCAGCGATGTTGCGATCAAATGCTGCCAAATATCTCCAGCCGGCGCAAGTAGCGATGAAATTATCACGCCAATAGGCGCTAACACTAGTATTGCGGCTAGAAAGGGAATTAAACGCCAGACAGACATTACACCGCAAAAGTTAAGGGATAAAACAAGGAAACATGAATCCTATCACCAGCTACAGTTGTTATGGAATACTTTCATGTTTCATCGTTCATTATTGATATCCGGCACGATCCATGAGCTTTACTGCGGTTGTTTGCAGCTCGCCCGCTTTTATCAGGTTCATCGGATTCTGTTTAAACTCACCCCAACTTTGGACAAATGGATCGGCATCAATGGCTGGATTTACCGGATATTCCATGTTTACATCAGCAAACAGATTTTGCGCTTTATCAGAGGATAAGAATTCCAGCAACTTGATTGCAGCTTGTTCATTGCGACTGTAACGAGTGATGCCTGCGCCTGAAACATTCACATGAACACCATTTTTATCCTGATTGGGCCAGAAAATTGCCAGCGGTAGATTCGGTTCTTTTTTCATTAATCGACCGAAGTAATAGGTGTTCACTAAAGTCACATCGCATTTTCCTGCAGCGACATATTCCAATGCTTTGGTGTCATCTGAAAGTGGGTCCGTCGCCAGATTGGCGACCCAGCCTTTGGCGATTTCCTCTGCTTTGGCTTCGCCATGTTCTGCAATCATCATCGCTACCAATGATTGGTTATAAACTTTTTTGGATGAGCGCAAGCATAACCGATTTTTCCATTTGGGATCGGCTAAGCTTTCATAGGAGGAAAGCTCTTCTGGTTTGACTTTTTTCGTGTTGTAAACCATGGTTCTGGCACGAATCGATAGGCCGAACCATTGATTTTGCGGGTCACGTAGATGAGCAGGGATGTTGTGCGTGAGAACACTGGATTTGATAGGTTTCAGTAATCCTGCTTGAGCAGCCGCCCAAAGATTTCCAGCATCGGAAGTGATCAGCATATCTGCAGGTGTATTTTTGCCTTCCGCTTCAAGTTTGGCGAGCAGAGCGCCTTCATTATCTGTGGTGTATTTTACTTTGATGCCAGTTTCTTTGGTGAATGCATCAAACATCGGTTTAATCAATTGTTCGATGCGAGCAGAATAAACAACGACCTCTTGTGCTTGCGCAGACGCTACAGGCCATATAAAGAAGCAGAATAAAGCGAAGATAAAACGATTCATATTGAGTTTAAACATAAAAGAATTCGAAATGATGAGTAATTTAAATGGCTTGATTAAAATAGCCTATCTGATCGTTTAATTTGATAACCAGTTTGTTAGTTACTATAGTATGAATAGGAATAGTTATCAATTAAATCTGGTGTATTTTTATGGATTCAGTGTAGAAAGCGAAGGAGCAGAAGGTGAAAAGTTTCTATGGCCAATTACAGGTAATTTGATTGTAAAGGGATCAAGACTAAAACCAAAAGTCAGTCCGAGTAAATTCAACTCAAAGCCTTCCACTGGACTGATCAATATGCCAAATAATCCAAATACCGAGAATTGATAACCGCTACCACTCGGTGCGCGGGAGAAAAACCGTAATCCGAGATAATCTTTACCGATTGCAGTCGATGGTAAATTTAATCGAAGCTCGGGAACGGCTCGAGAAATCCATGCGACGAATGTATTGGAATTCGGACCAGGCCAAATGGTATAGCTATGAGAATAAGGATAAGCGCGCGCAGCTTGATCAATTTTTTCGATCATTGTCTCGGCATCGCTACCACGTTTCTCCAGTAAAATTTCTGGCATATTTCCATACCACCTGCGATCTGGCGCATTTTGATGAATCGATACCACCGACAGTTTTTGGCGTTGTAGCCAACCGATCACTTCATATACGGTATAGGTGTTCGCTTGCGTCGGTTTTACTGCAATCCAGGTGTGAATGCCAAAGTATCCTCGCCAACTGTATGCACGCGCACCATACACCTGAATGACTGCTTCTGGTGTGGTGGTGGGGTCAGGTGCCAATCCGGTGGATTCTCGGCTCGCATTCCACCAGTACTGTGCGTGTACGGAATGGGTGAAAAGTACGATGCATAGCAGCAATGGCAAAAAGAATAAGAAACAAATAGATTTCATATTGTATTGAATTAAAAATCATGCAAATAATCGGAAAATTGAAAATATTGGAAGATATTATTTCTTGTGTTGAGCGATTAAGAGATCTGGTAATTCTTTAAGAAACCGCCCGGTACTTATCATTTGATGTCGTAGCATGTTCCAGTTCTCAGCATTTTTTCGTGCGTCCAAGCAACGCATCAAACGCATACGTAATGCTTCGTTTTGTGTGTTCAAGATTGCAGACCAAAGTGCGTCATCCACGTTATACACTTTATCTGTGGATAAGCTTACCGGAATCACATGCTCAATTGGCACGGCCAGATCATTGGCAACCGCTTGTATGGCTCGATTAATGTTGAGCGATTTAGTATCGCCGGTATCGTTTAAATCATAGGGGGGCTGCCATTCATTGATGGGTCGCAAGCGGTCAATGAAGCTGACTACTACCAATAAAGGTGATGCATGGCGGTGCGTACGCGCAGTTTGGAATGCGCGTAGTGCATCGAGGCTATCGCGCTCAATTTGCCGATCAGGACGATCGGCCGGTGTAATCCACAGAATCAAATCTACTTCACCAGCGGCTTTTAGCATTTGTTCTTGATTGAATAGGGAGCTATCGCAGCCTGGGCTATCCAGGATAATTGCTTGTGACAAACCTTCGCGGGTTAGAACAAACGGTTTGAGAAGATCGGTAGTGTCTGGCAATGTATCTGTCGCAGTGATGGAGTCTCCAAATAGCGCATTGATTAGGCTGGATTTTCCTGAATTTGAGCGACCTAAGACCAAAATGCGCAAAGGTTCGTCACGCAGTTTTGTGAGGGTATCCGTTGCTTGTGTCAAATCGATTTCGGAAACAGGAGTGATCGCATCGGGTTGTTCGATACCTAATGATAAGCGTCCACTATAAAGATCAATAGCGTAGTAACCGACTTTACGCACATAGGTACGTAAAAACCAGCGATGCAACTCATCTTTTGCCAACATGAAGCTGCGCTCACGTAAATGGCGCCATGTTTCACTGAGTAATGCATTGACAGGATTGACAATGATATTGCCAGCGCGATAGATGTTGAACAGTTGCTCTGCTTTAGTTTTCCAGCGTTGAATACGAAATAAATCACCGAGAGTCAGTCGATGACTGAAAGGGATCTTTTCGGCAACATCACGGCGTAAATCTCGGCTGGCACGCTCAATAATCAATAGCGTATGCGGAATGGTCAGTTCTAGTAAGGGTTTCTCAACATCTGGGTGATAATTATGCGCAACTGTTTGCAAGGCTTGCTGTGCGAGTTGCAACGTCCATGCGCCATTTTCCAGCGGCCAATCTTTAGGATGTGTATTTTCCGCCAATGTTTCCACTTGCTTCCATACAGTATCCGCGCTGGGGGGCCAGATTGGATTTGGGATTGTGGTGGCATCCTGTAGTAACTTACTTTCGCGCTGTACAAGCCAAGATTGTAAGCCGTAACTCAACACACCGCATACTGTAAGCACAATCAACCAAGTTACCAAATAATCACTTTGCCACAGCCATATGACGCCGAAGCCAAGTAAAGCTAGTATTGGTAATATCAATAACAAAAATACCAATACCCTAAGTGGGTTGAGTAACGAAAAATATTTCATTCGGATTTATTCGACTTACTTGAGCGTTGTTTCAAAATCAAAGCACCGCGCTTTAATTCCTCGGCATACAGCCGACGCAGTGAATCGGGGTCAATATTCAATCCATTTTTTCGTTGCGCGAAGAAATAAATCGCTGCTTTACCTAATGCATACGTGGAAGATCCAGTTGAGGCGACGCTCCATAGGGTACCGATTGTTTGGCCCCAAACTGGGATGATTTTTACTGCCGTTCGGGTCAACCATCGAGTCAAATAACTTGATGCGATGCCTACCCCCATCAATCCTAGAAATTCACTGATAGTACTTTGATCCCAATGCTGTCCGTACAGCTTAGCCAAGCCATGCAGCATCTTTGCTTGAACTGCCGAAACGCTAACCAGATCGACTACCGGCAGGGCGCCTAAGCCTGCAGCAGTGAAGGTATAACCGACAATGTGTTGATGTGCGGCACGCGCATAGATATCGCGTACTTCCTTGCCACCACTAAGATGATATTGTAAACCTAAGGGAGATAATGCTTCGATTTTTTGCCACAACTCCTCCAAGCCGTATTCTACGGGACTAAAACCGTCTTCCGGTAAAGTCAAATCCACTGCGACCCACTGTACCGGCGCGAAGCCGGGTAATGGTTTGAGGCTATTACGCTGCGATTGCAATGCACGGCGCAAATTCAGCGGAATGCTGTCGGGCAGTGGATCGTCGTCGTAAGGCCAAGGTAGGATATGCGTGAAACTGTTGGGATAAAGATCATGTAATCCAGTTTGTACGATCAATACTGGCCACTCGGGGTGGTGTTTACGAATCGTGTGTAGTACGTCAAAAACACTGATTTGACTGAGATCGGCGACTTTCATCACGGCAATTAACAAATGTGCTTGTGTTTCGCAGTAGCGGATGTCTTCGCTGGGATCATAAGAAACCTCGCCGAGTCCACGCGTATCTAGGAACCGTACGATCGGTGCTGGTGTAGGAAAATCGTAAAACTGCGAAGTTCTCGTGCACGGCTGAAATCCGTTACCGATTTCAGCCGCCTCACTACCGGTCAATGCCTTGATGATCGAAGTTTTGCCAGCTTGGGTTTTACCGAGTAGCCACAAAACCGGTATCGGTACCTGTTGGCGTGCGGCGCGCAAAGAAGCATCCAGAACATCAGGATCGATTTTTGGTGATGTAAATGCCGCGCGCAACTGTTCCCAGTAACCGCTCCAATTTTCTAAGTCATTCCATTTCATTGTCCCATCTTAACATTTCTGGGAAATGGCTAAAATCCAAAATGGTGCGGGTTGTTGCTATGGTTGTTAGAACGTTAAGCTAGGCGGTGTGTTATGGAGTATCTGATTTTCGTAGAAAAGTGACTTAATCTCTTCTGGATTCTATGTGAATTAAATGTTTTGTAACAAAAACTACTTAGAGGAGATGCTTTGTACCAAGAATTATTTGATGCGCTTGTAATTTTTTTATGATTTCTAAACCACCTTGAATTACTACCTCAGGATTCGGATGATTCAATTCAACAGCAATTTGCTGTAACAAATACTCACACGATTTATGAGTATTGTTGAGTAGTTGCATTAAACGGGCAGTGACAGCATTCACTTCCATAAAATGTACGACAAAATCCGCGTTACGATAAACGATCAAATGAATTAATTCTTTACAAGGAATTTGTGGTTGAAAGGTGGGGCTAATCTGATGAACCGGGAATTGGTAGCTGAGCATCCAAGCCAGTGGAGAAATGACAGGAGTACCTGTTAACAGATCACCATTAGGATCAAAGGTCGTTTGTTCGATTTCTACATCCAATGTCGAAATGGCGAGTTCAACCCATTCGTAATGCGCCAATTCCAACATGAAAGGAGGATCATCAGTAGAGGCATGGCGCTCATGTTGTAGATATTTGAGAAATTCTCGCGGCATTTCAGGGAATAATGGCGTATGTGCTAAGTGGCTAGAAAAATAATCACGTATTATGGTGTGCCATTGATTATCCGGAAGAACTTTGCGTAATACCGGATAGGCATTTGCGATAAAGTCTTCTACATTACGGTAAAATAAGTCGCTGTATACGTCCATGCGTTGTGGATTTATACCTTTAGGACAAGCGTTTTTTTGGGGATTGCGGATATAGGCTGCAAAAGCGTATTGCAGTGCGGTAAAATCGTTAAGATCAGTCTTGTCGCTTATGGTATTCACGATTTCTTTCTTGCCACTGAGCTTGTATGGCTTGAATGTTAGTAATTTCTTTCAGTAATTCGGGCAGCGGGGGGATGTTGAAATCCCGCTCCAATAAAGTTGGAATGACACCAAAATGCTGATATGCATTATTCAATAATTGCCATACCGGGGCTATTACATCGGCACCGTGGGTATCAATGATCAGATCTTCTGCCTCGTTGTAATGTCCGGCGATATGGATATAAGCAATACGTTCGGCAGGTAATCGATGTAGAAAAGCTTGAGCGTCATAACCGTGGTTGACACTGTTGACATAAATATTGTTGACATCCAGTAACAGATTGCAATCGGCTTCTTGCAGTACTGCATTCAGAAAGTCGATTTCCTCCATCTCTTGACCCGGTGCGACGTAGTACGAGACATTCTCGATTGCGATACGTT
This sequence comes from Nitrosomonas sp. PY1, assembly GCF_022836435.1. Taxonomy (NCBI): domain Bacteria; kingdom Pseudomonadati; phylum Pseudomonadota; class Betaproteobacteria; order Nitrosomonadales; family Nitrosomonadaceae; genus Nitrosomonas; species Nitrosomonas sp. PY1. The sequence goes on from NZ_BQXC01000001.1 coordinate 553,955, forward strand.
GTTCGAGTTGCTCTTGTACTTGCTTGATTCGATTTGCAACGTAACGAACCGCCTGTTCGGTGAATGGTATTGGCATCAAATCGTACAGGTGGCCATCATCACTGCAATAGCTCAAATGTTCACTGTAATAGCGAATATTATGTTCACGCAGGAATTTTTTTAGTTTCTGCAAAAAAGCTTGGTCAAGCGGCGTAGGGCCACCAATCGAAAGCGACAAACCATGACAGATGAAAGGATGCTTTTCAGTCAGTTCGTGAAGTTTTTTACCAAAATAGCCGCCTACACCTATCCAGTTTTCCGGTGCAATTTCCCAGAAATTAACGCTATCGGTTGAATGATCCGAAAGCGAGCGTATAAACGCTCGCCGTAGCCCTAAGCCTGCACCATGAACGGGATAGTTCATATTATTGTGCAACGCTTTGAGTGAGCGGATTATTTCTTATTGCTTCCGCATTTACCTTCACCGCACTTACCTTCTTTTTCGGATTTCTTGTCGCCACACTTACCTTCCATATTCTTTTTCATTTCATCTTTGTTGCCACACTTGCCTTCACCACATTTACCTTCCTGAGCCGGTTTTTTATCGTCGTGCTTAGGTTTGTCAGCGGCATCGGCCTGCGCTAATTGCATATAGCCACCCGCTAGTTCTTTCATTGCGAAAGGATTAGCGTTGTTTATTTCGGTATTGGCCGACAGACTGCTGATAGTCAGAGTAGAAACAAAAGCGGTGCCTAATACAATTGAAGCTGGTTTGATTATTTTTTTTGACATAAAATTTTCCTTTAAGAATTAAAACTGGAACTTCGAATCATAGCGTTAAAATCTAACGATGTGTTTCATTATTTTTGGTGGGATTTACTAGCCAGCGCGTAGACATTCCCGCAATCATATGATCATCCACATGACAATGAAATAACCAGTTGCCCGCAGATCGAGGAACCATATCGACAGAAATCATGCTAGCCGGTAGTACTTCGATGACATCTGTGCGTCGACCGTGATTAAGTACAGTTTGCCCATGCCAATGGACAGTATGGTTGTCTGTTTCGTTCCCAAGCGCCATCAAATGCCAGCGAATCCGTTCGCCGATAACCGTTTCATAACCAGAGAGATTACCAAAGATACGCCCATTTATGGTATGTTTCATACCGCTTTCTTCATCATTTTCTTCATTGAAAATCATGAATAGTGCGGTGAATTCATGATCGACATCCTTCGGGGTTGGGTCGGTATTCGAACGCACTTTGTCTGCACGTGTTACGACGATGGTGCCAATTAAACCAAGATTGGTTTCTTCTTCTCCCATTACGTGCGAGTGATACAACCATACTACCGATGACAGATCGCTTGGGCCGGGTCCGGCATCTTCATCAACAATCCAGGTATAGGTAAAACTTTTTCCCGGCGGAATACTGCTACCTTGACCGCCATCTGCGCCCTCATTGTCTTTGGTATATTTCATTCCGTGCGGATGCATAGAAAGAGGTCGGTCTGTTTTATTGAGAAAATGAACCTTAAGTGTATCTCCGACCGCAGCACGAAGTTGCGGGCCTAGAATTCCCATCCATTCAGGCTGGGAAGATGGCTTTGAGTAACTGCTATCGGTATACCCGATATAACGATATTTGGTGTAAGTTAAAGTTTTTCCCCATACATTCATATCATCGTGCGAGTTTATTAAATTTTTGCTTGAAGGCGCATAATTCCAAGTTACTTGTTCAGCAGCAATCCAGTATTCCCTGACGGATGCTTGCGTTGAAAAAGAATAAGCTGCTAAAAAATATAAAAATAATAACTTGAAGGTATTTGTATTACGAAAAGAAATCATTACAGACTAAAAATAAAATCATCAATTATTCGGTAGATTAACCATAGCTTTTTGTGGCAAGCCAGTAAATCCACTTACCCAACTTGCTAATGCATGGATTCCTTGTCGGAAGGCAGTTAATGTTGATCGATCTAATATAACACAAGGTTTTTCAGAGAACTGGCAATAGCATTTGACAATAATAAACACCTGGTGATTGATACAGTCAATCGGACAAACGATCATATCTGTTTTTTCTAGAAGCTGCAGTAATCGTTCAATGGATACATCATCTGGAGCGCCGTGAAAGGACATGAATTGCGCTCCTGTTTTTTGGGTAAGCCGTTCATATTCCATATAAAGGTTTTTACGGCCTCCAATACACAGAACGGATTGGCCTGATAAGTCACATTCATTCTGAACGTTAATCGGCTTGATCGTATTGTATTTTTCCGCTGACAACGTTTTGATCAACCTAGGTTGGAATTTTTGTTGCAATGAGCTTCGAGTCGATTTATGGCGTTGGGAGTTTTTGGAAATATTTGATTTTCGATACGAAGATAAAAGTTTGAAATTCTTATGGAAGAGTCTCAGAAAGTTATCGATTAATGCAAAAGATCGATTAGAAGCAATCGAATGAAACGTATTGCTTATTGTCAACACAGGATTTCTTAATGCTCTCATAATCGAACCCCCTGAATTTTATTCATAAAGAAAAAATCGCTTGCTGACCTGGGAGGATTAGGCTGGCTGGCTAAATAAGCTGCTGGAGAAGGAAGAGAACTCCAGCAGCGTTGGAAAAACTTACATCTGACTTTGTAACCAATTTTGAATACCGACTTTCTGTATAACATCGAGCTGCGTTTCTAACCAGTCGATGTGTTCTTCAGTATCTTCAAGTATATGCTTAAATAATTCACGAGAAATAAAATCGCTTGCGTCTTCACAAGCTGCAATGGCTTTGAGTAATGACTCTCTAGCGATTATTTCAAGTTTTAGATCACAAGCGACGCATTCTTGTGCGCTTTCTCCGATCATTAGCTTGCCCAAATCTTGTAAATTGGGTAAGCCTTCCAAAAAAAGAATCCGCTCAATTAATTCATCAGCATGCTTCATTTCTTCGCAGGATTCTTCAAATTCATGCTTGCCAAGACTATGAAATCCCCAGTTTTTATACATGCGGGCATGTAGAAAGTATTGATTAATAGCGGTTAGTTCGTGTAGTAATTGCTGATTTAAGTGACGGATAATCTCTGTGTTACCTTTCATGGTTGTCTCCTATACAGGTAAAGGCACGGGTATGGGTATATTAAATATCAAAACATCGTTTCGAAAGAATAACAAAATTACTATGCTACTCATCGATTCGTTCACAATATTAATATACCTGATTACCGCTTTAAATCCACATACTATTTGTTCAAAAGTAGTTTTCCGTTACGTGTGCATCGTAATGAATACTGTTCTCCTTTGTGCGATATCAACACGATGTCACCATTTTTAAATAACCACTCGCTATCCAGAGTTTTTTGGGTGTTTTCTGTTGAACCTTTTGAATAAAAAATAGAATCAATGCTGTTGAGCTGAGAAGTATGTATTTTGTTCATATAAAATATAAGTAGTAGTTAGAATTATTAATGAGAATGATTATCATTATAATCTGTTTTCTGAGAAATGCAAATTTTTATATAATCTGCAGAATATACGGTGATGGACTTCAAATTGATGTTCTGTGGTTTAGTTTCGCGATTTCTCAATTACAAAAATCAGGAAATATTTTTCTTGCTAGTTAAGAGCAATAGTTTTCTGATTGGTAAAAATAACAAACAATTTAGGCGGTTTTTGTGAAAATGCCTAGAAAAAATATTGTTTACAATAATTTTATGAGAATATGATTAATGCGAAAGTGTCGTACGAAGTGATGCGCCGGCTGGAAAGTACTAGTGAGTTTTAAAGGGGGGAAAGTTGCAAATGAAGCTTCAAATCGTTATTTTTATATACTCCAGAATATATGTGTAATGGATTCTATGATGTGATTTCATGTCTATTTCGAATACGCATTATCGCGATAATTTATTTATCAATGCTTGCCAGTTCAAATGTTGCTGCGGAGGATTTTGCTAAGTTTCTGCAGCCATCGACGTTGGGACTTGGTAGAGTCATCCAGCCTTATTTTACTTACGGACTTGTCGTCGATGACAATATAATGAGGATTCGTAAAAGGTCTAATCCAAATCAATTGGATGAATCCCAAGTAAAAGATGAGCTTTTAAAAGGCCATAAATCTGATATTACCAATCGATTTGTAGGGGGAGTTCTACTTAACAAAGAATTTGGTCGTCAGCGATTCACTGGTGATTTGAACTGGGCTTATAACAAATTTGAAAGATTCAGCGACATGAGTCAAGATTTTAAGAATGCTGCTGGTAGTTGGAATTGGGTCGTTGGTAAAAGATTGGAAGGTAATGTGGGAGTGACTTACAACGAATCATTAATGCCATTTTTATTTCAGCCAGGCGCTAAAATTCTTCGTACTCAACAAACACAATTTGTCAATGGTGTATGGACAATTCATCCGCGATGGCGTTTTAACGGTGAATATCTCCGCTATGATCAGGATATAGGTAAAACCGATCTTGCTGCTAGTCAACGGGCGAGGAATCTTGCTCGTACTGAAAATCGTTTTGAAGGTGGAATCGATTATGTTACATATGGTAGGAATACCGTTGGCGTGCTTTTCCGGTACATCATAGGGGATTTTTCCCAAGCACCTAGTGTCGGTCCTGACGGAATTCCAATAAGCAGCGATTTTGATCAAAAAGAGGTCATGGGGAAAGTGAGTTGGGCCGTTACTGAGAAATCCCATTTTTTGGTGACAGGGGGGTGGGTTGAGCGCTTAAACAAAAGCCTTAAACAGCGTAATTTTAGTGGATTTAATGCACGTGGTATTTATACTTGGAAAATGACAGAGAAACTGGGGTTCAGCGTTAACGGTTGGCGTATAACTTCTGCCATGGGTAACTTAACCGCGAACTTCAGCTTAAACACCGGTGTCAGCGTGCATCCCTACTGGCAGATTACCGAAAAAATTCGGTTTGAAGGGGATTTATCTTACGAAAAAAGGAAATTCGATCGACTCACAGCTCTTTTTGACAATGCGGAGGTTACTGGTACTAAAAATACATTTCGAAATGTGGCCTTGAGAGCAGTTTACCTACCCCATCCAAGTTTGGTATTAAGTACTTCTATTTTTCATTCTGATTTAAGTACTGATGCTGTGGTGGGTGGTTTTAATGCAAATGGCGTTACCGCTAATTTGCAGTATGTGTATGGAAAACGATGACAAGTAACGATTTACCGATAGTAGCTTTTTTTAAGCACCTGCTTGATCCTTTTATTATATGGGGCATGTTGATACTGACAACTTGGTTCTATGACGAGGATTTTACGAGTTACTATCTTGTATTGGTAATTATCACGTTTTTTATTTCATCCTATATATACGAACGCACCATGGTCTACCGAAATTGGCGTAAAGGTGGATTACTTGCTTATATGCGTGATACTGTGATCGGATGGATAATGATTGTTGGCATTATTGTCTTTCTGGGATACGCAACTAAATTTCACGATCAATTTTCTCATCAAGTACTGTTGACTTGGTTTGTTGTAACGCCTATTACACTCATTATTAGCCACATTATAGGGCGTAGCATTATTTCCTGGCTTTATGCAAAGGATCATTTGCGTTCAGCGATCGTGATAGGCGCTAATGAAACGAGCCTTGAATTCATTAAACATATCGAAGAAATACCTTTCTTATTGATCAGCTATCATGGTTATTTCGATGGACGTGTTCACTCACGTATTATCGATACGCCTGATAATTGTTTTGGTCGGCATTTAGGTGGTCTCAGCGATGTGATTGCTTATATTCACAAATATAACATCGAGATGGTATTCATCAGTTTGCCAATGTCTTCTCAGCCACGTATTCAGAAATTGATGGATGAAATTCCTGACACTACAGCTTCTGTATATTTCCTTCCCGATATTTATGTTTTCGATTTAATGCAAGCTCGATTTGATTATTTTGGGGATGCTCCGGTTGTGTCCATGAATGAATCACCGTTCGTTGGTGTTGATGGGGTAGTGAAGAATACCAGCGACTTCATTTTATCGATAATTATTTTGATCCTTTTATTACCGCTAATGCTGGGTATTGCAATTGCAGTGAAGTTGACTTCGCCTGGTCCGATTATTTTCAGGCAACGACGTTATGGTTTAAATGGCGAAGAAATTATTGTGTATAAATTTCGTTCGATGACTGTTGCTGAAGATGGCGTTAATGTGACGCAGGCAACGAAAGATGATCAGCGTTTTACAAAGATTGGTGGTTTTTTACGCCGTACTTCGCTGGATGAATTGCCACAATTTATCAATGTACTACAAGGACGCATGAGTATTGTCGGTCCACGTCCCCATGCAGTTGCACATAACGAATTGTATCGAAAGCTAATTAAAGGTTATATGTTACGCCACAAAGCGAAACCGGGAATCACAGGCTGGGCCCAGGTTAATGGTTGGCGTGGAGAAACTGAGGTATTAGAGAAAATGAAAGCTCGCATTGAACATGACTTATATTACTTGAAGAATTGGTCGATTTGGCTCGATTTCTGGATTATTATTCGAACCGTTTGGACTGTTGTTCGTAAAGATAATGCGTATTGAGTTATTACTTATTGTAAGCCAGACTGCGGTCAATTTAGGTTTCTTGGTTTGTGATATCCCTTATCGCTAAAGCTGTAGCGATAAGGGATAGGGTGTTGCAAAAGGCGCTGTACTTGGAATTAACTAATCACTATTAACGAAACTTAATAATGAGTATCATTGGTTTGCTTTGATTGCATCGAGATTGGCTTGAGCATCTGAATTCCCTTGTGATGCAGCTTTCTCAAACCATTTGATAGCTTCTTTTTCATCTCTGTTGACACCTTCTCCAGTAAAATACATTGCGCCCAAATTATTTTGGGCATCTATATGGCCTTGTTCTGCCGCTTTTTTAAATAATTCAACTGCATGATTCATATCTTTTTCAACGCCTTCACCGTTTACATACATCAATCCTAAATTGAATTGGGCATCGGCATATCCTTGTTCTGCAGCACGATAAAACCATCCAGCCGCAAGCTCTGGGTCATTGTCGAGAATTTTTCCTGAAGGGCTTTTTGAAATGGCTTCACCGGTATAGTACATTACACCTAGATTGTTTTGTGCTTCCGCATTTCCTGCTTTTGCATTTTCTACTAGCATCTTAAATTTTTTTTCAGCAGCTTCAGAATCATTATCTAGCTCTTGGGGGAAGATTTGTTTCTTTAATTCACTTTTTTCTTCATCCGATAAACCTTCTGAAAGCGAAGAGGGGATTTCTCCTAAGCGCGTGATTTCATCTGAAACGGTTGCTTTGCCTTGAGTGTCGGATTTATCGGCTACGGAATTATTATCGCAACCAATAATCAATCCAATAACTGCAATAAAAAAAATATAAGACAATGTTTTCATAATTGTTTTCCTGGGTAATAAAAAGGCGATTTATAGCATCTATCGTGGATTTGAATCGAATAAGATGTGCTGTTGATAGAGCATGCTTCTATTGATATTGTCGTAGATTGGTTTATCTTATGGCGCCAGATTTTTTCAGTATCTCTGCTATCTCACTAAATCGGTATCGTTCGGCAAGCATTAGTGCAGTCATTCCATTGCTGCTTTTTAAGTTTAAATTCGCTTTTGCTGCAATAAGGGTATATACCGCTCGTAAATGACCGTGTTGTGCCGCAATCATCAATGCAGTAGCGCCGTTTTCCAACTGATAGTCTTTTTCCGCACCCGCATCCAACAACATCTGAATAATCTGTTGATGTCCTTCTTGTGCGGCTAATAATAATGCTGTCATACCATTAATTCGTTTCGCATTGACACTGGCATGTGCAGCCAATAGCAATTCTACTGCCTGCTTTCGATTTTTGCCGGCAGCCAAGATTAAAGCAGTGTCCTTTTCATCATTGACAGCATTTACATCTGCTCCTGCTCTCAATAAAAGCTTTATAATTTCATCACGGCCATCGTGTGCAGCTTGCATGAGCGGGGTATAGTCATCGTCATTTTTGCTGCTAATATCTGCCCCTGCTTGTAAAAAGCGTTCAACTATTTCTGTATGCCCTTTTTTTACCGCAGCTACAAATGCTGTATTGAGCTCTTCTGACTGAATTTGCTTTTCGTCTAGGATTTGTTTTACCAATCGAATATTACCTTTATTGGCCGCATTTACAAGCTCACTGTCAGTTAGTGCAATTGCAAAGCTAGGTGTTGCCAAAAGCAATGGCAATGTATATCTCACCAATTTAAGTATTAAAAGTTTTACCTTATTATTAATCATATGTTGATAGCAATAAATTAAAAAAACGGATTATGCCACTGGATTTTCGTGCGATCACTTTGCCTTTTGTTAATTACTTTACACCAAACATGTTAATCTATATTGATGCCAGTTCAAACAATACAGATTTTTCAAGTTTAATCTTTATCTCGATTTTTAATCAGTTATCGATCAATTAAAATGACTAACGATCATTACGACATTGTCATTATTGGCGGCGGTCCTGTGGGCATGGCATTAGCAATAGCCTTACATAACGCGGATGCTTCGGTATTGTTATTGGAAGCTCGTGGTATACCAGAAGAGATTGGGGATCCCAGGCCCTTGGCATTGTCGTATGGTAGTCAATTGATATTACGTCGGCTGAGAGTTTGGGATCGATTAACTCAGAAAACACCCATTACATCCATCCATATCTCTAACAGGAGCAGTTTCGGACAAACATTGATTACACCGGAGGATGCTAATGTTCCAGTATTGGGTTATGTAGTCAGCTATTTCGATTTATATCGTTCCATGTACCAAGAATTGTCGGAAAGAACTACGGACAATATTGATTATATTGCGGGAGCAACCGTAACTCAATTGGAAACCTCTGATCATTTAGGTACGGTATATTTTGATTATCAAGGAAAGAAAGTAAAAGTCGATGCCCAAATGCTGGTGCTAGCCGATGGCGGTAAGTTGACGCAATTTATTCCGGGTATCGTGTATAAAACCCGAGATTATCAACAATGGGCAGTCATCGCTAATATCAAGGCCGAGAAAAAACAAGTTGGAGTTGCTTATGAACGCTTTACTCCTGATGGACCGATAGCATTATTACCCAATAAGGAAGATTTTGCTTTGGTTTGGACAGTGCCATCTTCAATTGCTAAAGAAATTTGTGAGCTTGATGATGTAGCGTTTCTTAAGCGTTTGCACCATCATTTTGGCGATAGGTTAGGTCAGTTTGTTGCAGCAGGAGAGAGATCTGCTTTTCCACTCATGCTAAAATACGCCCCTTCGATTATAGCGCAAAGAATAGTTTTGATAGGTAATGCCGCTCAAACACTGCATCCAGTTGCAGGGCAGGGATTTAACTTGGGGTTACGTGATGCCTATGAGTTATCGAGAGAAGTATCGAGTATGCACAATACGGTCAGTAAAATAGGTACATCTACTATGTTAACGAAATATAGTGAAAAGAGAAAAATCGATAGTTATGGAGGCATGATTTTTACAGATACGCTTATAAAACTCTTTTCTAACGAGCATGCATTACTAAAATCAGCCTGCGGATTTGGTTTAAGCACCTTAGATTGCGTTTCTCCTCTGAAAAGACTTGTTTCTCGTCGTATGATTTTTGGAGCAAGAGGGTAGTTTATTCGATGTTGCTACTCTGTCGGTGATCAAAGCGCTATAATTCACGCCAACCATTGTTTTAGAATGGTTTTGTTTTAATAAGAATGATGTAATCGTTAATAACTATTTTTTAATAAAGTAGATTACCTAGAATATTTTCTATCCCTGAAACGTATTCAATCTAAATGCAAATCGGTTCATATATTTTTAAAAATAAGCTTATTGTCGCACCAATGGCTGGTGTTACAGATCGACCCTTTCGACAATTATGTAAGAAAATGGGTGCTGGCATGGCGGTTTCTGAAATGGTTTCCAGTAATTCGTTGTTGTGGGGATCGAAAAAAACGGAGCGTCGTGCTAACCATGAAGGTGAAGTATCTCCAATTTCCGTTCAGATTGCGGGTTCTGACCCCAAAATGTTGGCAGATGCGGCTCGTTACAATGTTGAAAGGGGAGCTGAGATCATTGATATCAATATGGGGTGCCCTGCCAAGAAAATATGTAACGTTATGGCGGGTTCGGCTTTATTGCAAAATGAATTACTTGTTAGGAAAATTCTTGATACTGTTGTTAAAGCAGTTGATATTCCAGTAACACTTAAAATACGTACAGGTTGGGATAAGCAACATAAAAATGCTTTGATTATTGCGCATATTGCTGAAGATTCAGGAATACAAGCTCTCGCCATTCATGGCCGTACTCGTGCTTGCGCATATACTGGCAATGCTGAATATGACACTATTGCAGCAGTTAAAGCTGATGTCAAAATCCCGGTCATAGCGAACGGCGATATCACAACGCCTGAAAAGGCAGATCGGGTACTTACATACACTAAAGCCGATGCAATTATGATAGGGCGCGCGGCTCAAGGACGTCCTTGGATATTTCGTGAGATAGATCAATATTTACAAAATAAGGCTGAGTTACCATCACCTAAAGTCTCTGAAATACACCAAATTCTCATTAACCATTTACATGACTTGTATGATTTCTACGGAGAATACTCCGGCGTGCGTATCGCACGCAAACATATATCCTGGTATACCAAAGGCTTAGTTGGTTCTGCCGGTTTCCGGCATAAAATGAATCAATTGCAAACCAGTGAACAGCAAATCTTCGAAATAAATCTATTTTTTTCTGAATTAGCCGAGAAAGGCCAAAGATTGAGTTATATAGAAGGAGAGGGATCAGTTCATGAGCGCAGTGAAGGAGAATGAAATTGCAACGTGTATTCGCAAAGCTATCGGTACCTATCTGGGTGATCTAGACGGAGAGAAGCCGGGGGAACTATATAGTATGGTTATTCATAGCGTTGAGAGACCTTTGATTGAAATAGCAATTCAACATACTAGGGGTAATCAAACTCAGGCAGCGGAATTGCTGGGAATAAACCGTAATACATTACGCCAAAAAATGAAACAATATCAAATTAAATGACTATTCAATATGCACTCCTGAGTGTTTCCGATAAAACAGGAATAGTAGATTTCGCTCAACGATTGATTCAGAATGGTATTAAGATACTATCTACGGGTGGAACGGCTCAATTATTGCGAGAAAAAGGATTAGCCGTAACGGAGGTTAGTGATCATACTGGCTTTCCTGAAATGCTGGATGGTCGTGTTAAAACTTTGCATCCGAAAATCCACGCAGGAATATTGGCTCGTAACGATTTAGTAGAACATCAGCAAGCGCTTGAAGAATCAGGAATTCCCAATATCGATTTGGTTGTTGTTAATCTTTATCCGTTTAAGAAAACTATTGCAAAACCAGATTGCAGCTTGAGCGAGGCGATTGAAAACATTGATATCGGTGGTCCAACTATGATAAGGGCAGCTGCAAAAAATTACCAAAAGGTTGCTATTGTTACCGATCCACTTGATTATTCTTCCGTTTGTGAAGAGCTGGAAGCGTGCCATGGAAAGATTGGTGAGGCAACTCGTTTGAGTTTAGCGAAAAAGGCATTTTCTCACACGGCTTCTTATGATAGTGTTATCAGTAACTATCTTACCGGTATCGACAAAAATTTTCCTGATTCTCTCAATTTAAACTTTCATCTTGTCCAGGAATTGCGCTATGGCGAAAATCCTCATCAGAAAGCAGCTTTTTATCGTGACGAGGTAACGGTATCTGGTAGCTTGGCGAATTATGAGCAACTACAAGGCAAGGAGTTATCTTATAACAACATCGCAGATACAGACGCTGCATGGGAATGTGTCAAGACTTTTCATCAACCAGCTTGCGTGATTGTGAAGCATGCAAATCCTTGTGGAGTGGCTATTGCAGAAACAACTTTGCAAGCCTATCAACGTGCTTTTGCTACAGATCCCGTTTCTGCTTTTGGCGGTATTATTGCATTCAATCGACCGCTAGATAAAGAAACGGCAGAATTCGTTTTGAAGCAATTCGTTGAAGTCATCATTGCTCCACAAATATCATCTGAAGCACAACAAGTTTTGGGGCAAAAAAATAACATTCGCGTATTGATTGTGTCATTAGAGAATCATTTTCATCAGTATGATTTGAAGCGAATTGGTGGAGGCATTTTGGTGCAGACTCCAGATATAAAAAATGTTACCGAGTCAGATTTACAGGTCGTTACACAGGTAAAGCCAACCGCACAGCAACTTGCAGATTTATTGTTTGCATGGCGCGTGGCGAAATTTATCAAATCGAATGCCATTGTGTTTTGTCGTGAGGGTCAAACTGTAGGTATAGGTGCTGGGCAGATGAGTCGTGTAGATAGTGCACGTATTGCATCTATTAAAGCTCAGCAAGCTAATCTTTTATTATCAGGCTCTGTTGTTGCTTCAGATGCTTTTTTCCCTTTCCGAGATGGCTTGGATGTTGTGGCACAGGCTGGTGCAATCGCTGTGATTCAACCAGGCGGCAGTATTCGAGATAACGAAGTTATTGCGGCAGCCGATGAACAAGGTATTGCAATGGTGTTTACAAATATTCGTCATTTTAGGCACTAATTTGTTTTAATAATTATGAGAGTATTGGTTATTGGTGGCGGTGGTAGGGAGCATGCGATTGCATGGAAATTAAAGCAATCTCCTCGTGTTGATAAAGTATTTGTGGTGCCAGGCAATGCAGGTACAGCACTAGAACCAGGTGTTGAAAATGTTGGAATAACCGAAATTCCTGAGCTTGTTGAATTTGCGCAAAAAGAATCTATAGCCATTACTATCGTTGGTCCCGAGGCACCGCTGGCTAATGGCATAGTTAATGACTTCGAAAAAGCGCGATTAAAAATTTTTGGACCGACTTGGCAGGCTGCGCAACTTGAGACATCAAAAATTTTTGCTAAGGAATTCATGTTGCGACATAAAATTCCAACAGCAGGGTATATGCGATTTACCGATGCATTATGTGCTCATCGTTATATTGATGAAAATCCCGCACCGCTTGTTATTAAAGCAAATGGCTTAGCTTCTGGGAAAGGAGTAGTGGTTGCAGAAACGAAAGAGCAAGCACATAGTGCTGTGGATGCTATTCTTGTTGCCAAAAGCTTAGGAAATGCAGGAAATGAAATTCTCATAGAGGAATTTCTTCAGGGCACAGAAGTCAGCTTTATTGTTATGACGGATGGGCAATATGTATTGCCGCTAGCGAATAGTCAGGATCACAAACGGCTCTATGATGGAGATCAGGGTCCTAATACTGGTGGAATGGGTGCATATTCACCTACACCTTTTGTATCATCCACGCTTCATGAAAAGATTATGCAAGAAATCATTCATCCCGCGATTGATGGAATGAGGCAAGAGAATATTCAATATCGTGGTTTTTTATATGCCGGGCTTATGATTTCTCAGAATGAACAACCAAAGGTTTTGGAGTTTAATTGTCGACTGGGTGATCCCGAAACACAACCAATTATGCTTCGACTCAAGAGTGATTTTTTTTCAATCATAGAGCATGCTGTTAATGAAACTTTGGATAATGCATTGATTGAATGGGATTCGCGAATTGCATTAGGGGTTGTGATTGCTGCGCATGGTTATCCTGAGAATCCAAGGAGAAACGATGTTATTCAAGGGCTAACGGAATCAATGCTTGCGCAAAAAGATAATAACGATTTCCATGTTTTTCATTCCGGTACTGTTATTCGGAAGAATGGTACTAGTGATGAGATTGTTACTGCTGGGGGGCGCGTACTATGTGTTACGGCATTGGGCGAGACAGTCAAAATTGCGCAACAAAATAGTTATCAGTTAGTAGATAAGATTTCTTTCAAGGATTGTCAGTTTCGTCGGGACATTGGTTATCAGAGTATTCGACGCTTGAGTTAGAGTTATTTGGAGTTATATGTAATTAAATAACGATAAGCTAGAAATTTTTACGTATGATTGTTGAGCGGCTTGAAGATAGAGTTGTTGTCGTTGTAAATCTGATATCGATTTTGCAAAGTCAACATCTTGTAGATTTGACAATAAGCCCTCAAATTGAATCTCTTGATCGCTTCCTACGCTTTCTAGTGCATCAATCTCTTGAAGCCTTGATCCGATAGCTGATTGTTTAGTGAGTACATTTTCTAAGCTATTGCTGATATCTTGTAGTGTAGAACTTAAAACGTTTGCAAAACGAGTGCCGTCAGGTTGGCCGGCAGCGGGTTTTTCTAGTGCTGAAATTAAATTACTAACGGTCTGGAATATGCTTTTGTTAGTGCTAGGGGATACAGTAAATTTATCACCATTGACAGGATCTCCTTTGATATTAAATTGGATTCCGTCGAAATTAATTGTACTGCTGCTGTTACTATAAGAATTACCAGATGAAACGGTTGTTGATGTCGTTGTATTGATAACATCATAAGTTGTAACTCCTGCCACAATGGAAAAGCTTATTTCATAGCTATTACCCGTTAAGCTGCCTGGATTAACTACAGATCCTGCATCGACAACTCCTGTTCCTGCGTTTAGAGGGTGAGCCGCAGTGGCAAAGACGCCATTACCATTTTTGATTCGCTCAAAGATGTCGGTTCCTGGATCGCTCACAGCCAATTGGCGTGAAAAGCTCACCTGACTTAACCTTTGTCCTTGATCTCCCTGGTACTGTACATTCAACCCGGTTTGACTAAAAGGTTTTGTGTTCGCTTGATATCCTGAAAATAGGAATTGGCCTTTCTCATCAGTTGCATTCGCTAATCCGACAAGAGATTCCAGTTGGCTGCGCATTTCCGTTGCGACAGTTATTCGATCAGCATTACTGAATGAGGCAGTTCCTGCACGTACTGCAGATTCATGCACATCTTGTAGCAATGATGTCACTTTTTTTAATACGTTTTCTTCAAGCTTCAATGATAAATCTGCGGTTGTACGATTAACCGAGTATTGCTTGTTAAGTGATATAGATTGACTGATATTTAATGCCTGTGTGGCAGAAATGGGATCATCAGAAGGTGTTAATACTCGCCTTCCAGTTGAGAGTTGCTGTTGAGTTTTGATTAATGAGTCTTGTTGCTGAAGCATTAAATTCGTTCCCGTTTCATATATAGTATTTGAACTGATGCGCATTCTATTGCTCCTTATTAACCAAGCTGTAGAATTGAGTTAAACAGTTTTTCACTGATTTCAATAATTTTGCTCGAGGCTTGATAGACTTGTTGATATCGCATCAAATTAGCGGCCTCTTCGTCCAAGTTAACACCCGAAATCGACTCCATTGAATTTTTAGTTTGTGTTAATAAATTTGCCTGAGCCTTACTTGTTACTTCTAGTTCGCGCGTTTTGTTACCTATTAGAGAAACCAGTTGCCCATAAGAGGATTGATAAGTAGCAGAACCGCCATCCATGGTGTTTTTTGTTTGTAAAGTACCTAATTGGAGTATGTTACGATTGTCTGCAAAGCCATTGCTATTAGGTGTTATTGTGAAAATATCTCCACTTGCAGGTTCACCACTAATCTGAAAGGTATATCCATTAAATGTGATATCAGCTCCTGAAGTGTAAGTTTGATTAATTGCTGGCAGCCCGGAACCCAATCCGGTTACATTGTATTGACCATCATAAGGCGTGTGAAATGTGATCGTCAGCGGTTGTTGGAGATTGGGATCGGCAGGAAATGCCGTTACATTCCCAGCGCTGATGAGGCCTGTGCCGGTATTTGATAAAGCCGAACCAGTGCGATTAGGGCCTGCTGCAGCTATTTTAGCGGTATCTTTAATGTTAACCGCAATATCTCTGGCACCATTTATCGTTGGCTGAATTAGAAATCTTTCGTTGGCTAGAATGCTTGCATTGGTAACGGTTACTCCATCAAGAGTTAATGGAGAGGCAGGTGAAGGCATTGTTGCGCTACTGATAGAGCTTTTGTCGGATAATCTCATCAAAGTATAATTCGTTCCGTCATAAGAGAATTGGTAATCGCTTGTCGTTAAATTTCCAAAATCAGTGATCGAGGCAGAAATACTTGATGTTCCGCTATTTATCAAAGAAGAAATAATTTTCGGTGAAGATACTGTAAAAAAGTCACCGCCCATTTCACCATTAAGGTCTACGCCTAAGTGGTGTTGCTCATTAAAATTTTGTGCCAATGTTATTGCGATTCTTCCTAATGAGCTCTGCGCATTTTCAAGGGTATTACTGCGAAATGCGAATAGGCCCCCTAAAGATCCTCCGTTTATTTGTTCTTCAGGTAATTGAATAGTACTTCCACCGCTAACTATGCCTAATGTTAAATTGCTCGGATTATCGGGAGATTGTATTGTTTTGAGTGATATCGCTCTAGAACCAACAACTATTGCTTGACCATTGCCAATATAAACATTCATACTGCCATCACCTTGTCTTACTGTGTCAGTGTTTACCAGTTTGCTGATTTGATTGATAAGTTCATCTCTTTGGTCAAGCATATCGTTAGGAGGTTGTCCAGCAGTAGAACCTTCAGCTACTATGATTTGTTGGTTAACTTCAGCTACTTGCTTTGCTAGTGAATTTATTTCGTCAATGTTGCTGGTTATTTGCTCATTTACTCCACTTTTAATTTGAAACATTCGCTGATCCAAGCTTTGGAAGCGCGCAACAAGAGCTTCTGAGCTACTTAATATGGATTGGCGCGAGGATGTTAAAGAAGGGTTTGTGGCGACATCCTGTATGGCATTAAAAAATTTCTGTAATGTTGGTGATAAACCAGAAGTCGCTTCAGCCAGCATATTGTCAAGTTGCTTTATTTCCGCATAATTGGTATCCAGCAATTGACTTTGTGTTTGAACCTGCAGAGATTGCGACACGAGAAATTGACTATATATGCGTTGTATGGTGGTTGTATGAACCCCTTTTCCTACAAATCCAGTGCCAAATGATTGCGGAGCATTAGTGCCTTGCAGTACCTCTTGTCGCTTAAAGCCAGGCGTATTGGCATTGCTTATGTTATGGCTGGTTGTCTGCAATTGATTCTGTGCAGTTAGAAGGCCAGAGATACCAATATTTAGAATATTTCCCATAATATTATCTAAGTTCGTATTTTTAGAGAGCCATATTCGTTATATCGACGCAACGAAAGAAGTATTAAGCAGATTTTAAGTAATTAAATAAATTTTCGATTTTGTATTGCTTCGTTATTAATTATCTTAATTAATTTGTCTGCATAAAGTGGATCTGTTGCATAACCTGCTTGCTGCAAGCCATTTGCAAATGCAATGGCGTCGGTATTTTTTACAACTTTGGCATATCGTGGATTGTCCGATAGCAACTTGGCATAATCACTGAACCCTTCTGCATATGAATTATAGGCACGAAATTTTTCGACAATTCTTTGTGGAGCACCATTGATGTACTCGGTTGTTACTGTCTCGATAACTTCCCCTTTCCAGTTTGCTCCAGCTTTAATACCAAATAGGTTGTAACTAGGCTTGTTGTCCGCACGCCGAATTTCATGTTTACCCCAACCGCTTTCTAAAGCAGCCTGCGCTAGGATAAATTGAGAAGGAATGCCCGTTGATTGAGTGGCAACTTTTGCATGAGGTAAGAGTCTGTCGATAAAACTGCTGATTTGATTAGATAATTTACTGTTTGTTAATTCCGATTGCTTTGAAAGAGAGGAGGATTCCGTTCGTGTATTAGCGATATTAGGTGTGCCGATAGAGCTAATATTTGGAGTGCTTTTTAATGTAGGCCATAGCTGTTGAGATTCATCATTGGGATGCATGCCCGGAATAATGGGTAACTTTTTATTCGGATCAGTTGTAGGTAGTGTCGGGTTAACTTCATTAGAAATAGAAGCTCCTAATGCGTGGGACCGTGATAGTTGTTTTACCATCATATCTGCAATACCGATGCCTCTTTTTGATATATGCTGCGCCAATTGCTGGTCATACATTTGGGTAAAGAATTGTGTTTGCTGACTATCAAATAACCCATCTTTTGGCGTAGCTTCGCGCATACTTTTTAGAAGCATGTGCATAAATAGCCCTTCAAATTGTTGTGCAACTTTTTGTAAAGCATTATCTGGATTTCTTTTGGCTAGCACTTGCAATTCATCAATGCTCCTGGCATCAATCGCGAGCCTGCTTGAGATATCGGGTGAAATAATCATGATTATTCGTCCTTATAAAAATGAGATTAGATTATTTCCAGATCTGCACGCAAAGAACCAGCTGCCTTTAACGCTTGTAATATAGAAAGTAAATCTTGTGTGGTTGCGCCTATGGCTGTCAAGGCTTTTACAACTTCGCCTAGATTGGCACCATTTGGTAGTAACATCAAATTTCCTTCTTCCGTGCGTATTTCTACTTGCGAACGTTGCGTAACGACAGTTTCTCCACGCTGAGCAAGCGGGCCCGGCTGACTAATAACGGGCTCTGTATTTATGATGATTGATAAATTACCATGTGCAATAGCGCTGGGTTCGAGAGTGACAGTTTGATTCATTGCTACAGAACCTGTTCTGGAGTTAACAATAACTTTAGCAGTAGGTTTTGCAGGATTGATATCTAAGCTTTCAATTTTTGCGATAAATGCAATGCGCTGGCTATTGTCAATAGGTGCTCTAACTTGAACCATTCGGCCATCAATGGGCGTTGCAGTGGAAGGGTATAGTTGATTGATCGCATCCACGATGCGATGAACGGTTGTAAAGTCCGTCGAATTTAGCTCCAGATTAATGTAATCGCCTTGTCCGACAGTTGTGAGTATTTCACGTTCTACCAAGGCTCCACCTGTTACGCGGCCTACACTTAAATGATTAACTTGTACACTACTGCCGCCGGCTGCTGCACCGACACCGCCTACTAAGACATTTCCTTGAGCGAACGCATAAACTTGGTTATCGATACCTTTGAGTGGCGTCATTAACAGTGTGCCCCCGCGCAAGCTTTTTGCATTGCCCATGGAAGATACTGTGACATCAATTTGTTGCCCAGGTTTTGTAAATGCAGGTAATGTTGCGGTTACCATGACTGCAGCAACATTACGTAATTGCAAATTGGTGCCAGGTGGTAAATTTATACCTAATTGACCCAACATAGAAATGACGCTTTGCACCGTAAATGGTGTTTGTGTTGTCATGTCACCGCTGCCATCAAGCCCTACTACAAGTCCATAGCCTATGAGTTGATTGCTACGCACACCTTGGATGGAGGCTAAATCCTTCACGCGGTCAGCCATGCATAATCCAGGTAAAAGAAGAAGAGTAAAAACAAGTGTCAGTCGGGTAAGGATCTGTTGTGTTTTCATAATATCGTTTGATAATGGATTTTGTGCACAGGATTTGTTTAGAAAGGGGAAATGGATAAGAAGAATCGGGATAACCATCCCATTGTTTGCACTTCATCGACGTATCCGGTACCTCTATATTCGATCCGCGCATCAGCTATTTGCGTGGAAGAAATCGTATTGCCGATAATGTGTATTGGATTTATAACACCCGAGAGCCTTATGAATTCTTGCCCTTGGTTAATGCCTATTTGTTTTTCACCGCTGACGACCAGATTCCCATTAGGTAATGCTTCAATGACCGTTACTGTAATTGTGCCATTAAAGTCATTTTTACTTGAGCTTCCGCCGCCGCCATCAAACTTATTATTGCTGTTGGCTTTGATGGTGGCATTTTTTGATAAAAGTGTAAGAGGAATACCCAAAAAATTTGGTACCGAGAAATCAATGCTTCCAGACCGGTCGATATTACTCTCGGAGCTTTTACTCGCATTGGTTTTTTCTCTAAGATTAACCATAATGGTGTCCCCAACTACCCGTGCCCGACGGTCCTCAAATAAAGGTGTGTAGCGGACACCATTGATCGTGCTATTTATGGACTGAGCGATGGCGCCATTAGGTTGCGCTGCTAAGGCGCTCTGTTGCGGAGGCCTTAGTGTGTAAGGTTGATATGTCACAGTGGATGGGGTCATTAGTGTATTGCAACCTGTCATAAAGCAAGCAAACACCGATGCATAAATCCAGCGGCACTGATTCTTGCTTTCTTTGTCCATAGTTGTTGGCATAGTAGTGCCTTACTTAATCATCACGTTATATTTGAGCTAGCCGTTGCAACATTTGATCCGAAGTTTCAATGGATTTTGAGTTCATTTCATATGCGCGTTGTGTTTGGATCATGTTGACCAGTTCTTCCACCACATTGACATTAGACGCTTCTACATAACGTTGCATTACTGTTCCTAGGCCATTGGTGCCGGGAGAATTTTGATTGGGTGTTCCGCTGGAAGCGGTTTCTAAATAGAGGTTTTCACCTATTTTCTGCAATCCCGCAGGATTAATGAAACTTGCAAGCTGTATATTTCCGACCTGAATGGGTGCGACACTACCAGGCATTGTTGCAGAAACTGTGCCATCTCGAGCTACTGTTATATCAATCGCATTGGGAGGCACGGTAATGACGGGTTGAACTGGATAGCCGCTTGATGTTACAACTTGCCCGTTAATATCTGACTGAAAAGCACCGTCACGAGTGTATGCAGTTGTTCCGTCGGGAAGCAAAATTTGGAAAAAACCAGCGCCATTGATAAAAATATCACGTGAATTATCGGTGGGTTGTGGTGCCCCCTGAATAAATACGCTTTCAGTAGCAACAGGTTTAACACCAGTGCCTAATTGTAGACCCGTTGGCAATTGTGTTTGCTGCGATGATTGTGCGCCGGGTTGCCGTATCGTTTGATACATTAAATCCTCAAAAACAGCGCGAGAGCGCTTAAAACCGTTGGTGCTGACGTTTGCCAAATTATTGGCAATAACATCCATCTTGGTTTGTTGTGCATTCAACCCTGTTTTAGAAATCCATAACGAACGTATCATGATAATTGATCTCTGGTTTGTTATTAATAATTAGGCTCTTAAAACCATTATTTCACTGGCCTGCCGAGCATTGTTCTGAGCACTTTCAAGCATTTTCATTTGCATATCAAATTGCCTGGCCAGTGCTATCATGCTAACCATTTCATGTACAACATTGACATTACTGTCTTCTAGTGTGCCATCTGCAAGCCTAACTCTCGCATCTACAGGTGCATCGTCTCCATTTTTAAGCCGGAACAAACCGTCTGTACCTTTTACCAATTGATCTTCTGGTGGATCAACTAATTTGATCCGAGCCACAGGCGCGACAGTATTAGGCTGTGGGAAAATGGGTACCGATGACACTGTTCCATCCACACCAACGGTAATACGTGTATCGGGTGGAACAGAAATGGTGCCGCCATCACTGTTCTTTACTTTAAATCCATTTTGTGTGAGTAATATTCCATTAGAGTTCACTTGTAAATTGCCGTTTCGCGTGTAAGCTTCCTTGCCATTATCAAGCTGAACGGTAATCCAGCCAGAACCGCGAATTGCAACATCGAGATCGCGTCCAGTAGTTTGTACTGACCCAAGTGTGAAATCTGCGGAGGTGGTTGAATCCACTACAAAAGCTCGAGTGGGTGAGCCATCTCCAAAGACGGGTACCGCACGAAACGCATTTTTTTCTGCACGATAGCCATTTGTCGATACATTCGCAAGATTATGAGCGACGGTAGCTTGCTGATGCAATGTGTGATTTGCACCTGTCATTGAAGTATAGATAAGTCTGTCCATATCATCTCACTGGAAATTGCGAAAATTGCATTAAAGATTAACCAAGGTTTGTAAAATGGCATCTTGAGTTTCAATTGTTTTGGCATTGGCTTGATACATACGTTGAGCTGTAATCATTTTTACCAATTCAGAAGTTAGGTCAATATTGGCATCTTCCACGGAAGAACCAGCAAGTACGCCGAGTGTTCCGGTTTGGGGGACTCCTATTATCGGCTGTCCGGATTGAGGTGTTTCTATCCAGTTTCCATTTCCGACGGGTGTAAGTCCTTGTGCATTAGCGAAGTTTGCTAGAACGATTTGTCCCAACGTTTTGGTTTTTCCATTGGTAAATGCGCCTTGAATAATTCCGTCAGGAGAAGTTTTGAATCCAGCTAACCTTCCGGAGGTATATCCATCTTGTGCATGGGTATTGACGCCAAAAGGCGATCCGAATTGGGTGGAATTCGTTAAATCCAGAGAGAAAGTAAGCGGAGAAGTGGCACCTTGAGACGGACTGATCGTGTTTAAATCGACTGTTACATCGAATGGAGCAGTGGGACCTGGTGCTGTTAGGGCACCTGTTGTATCAAAGTTTAAAGTGGTGCTGGCAAGTGTAACACCTTGAGGAGTGCCGGTATTATCAACTTTCCCATCGACTGTTGCAAAGATATTCCAGGCACCTGCGGTTGCTGTTTTCTGGAAATAGAAAGAGAGAACATGGGAGTTGCCTAGGCTGTCAAAAAACTCGCCAGAAGTTGTATTGGTATAGCTTTTGGGATCATTGGCATTAAAAGTTGTGACAACAGGGGGAACCGAATTTGAATTAAGATTGAAGCCAATATCATAATTCGCGGTGGCTTTGGGTGGAACATCTGCAGCATTCAGTTTAAGATTTGTTAACTGACTTGCAATGATATTTCCGTTATCATCGGCCATATAGCCTGTTACATTTGAGCCGCTTGCATTGGTTAGGAAACTATTGGCATCTACATGAAATTGTCCATTTCTGCTGTAACTGATTATGCCTCTATCATTCGTACGAAAAAATCCTTGACCGTTAATTGCGATATCTAATGGATTGCTGGTCGGTGTGATTCCGCCTTGATTGAATCCTTGCGCTATAGTAGCTACCCTAGAACCGATACCTATTTGTGATGTTCCTGATCCGGCCAGTGAGTTTGCATAAATATCGGTAAATTGTGCTTGGGATTCTTTAAATCCTACCGTGTTGGCATTTGCAATATTGTTTCCAATCACATCAAGATTTGTGGAGGAAATATTTAGCCCGCTTAAGCCATGTTCAAAACTCATGTTGATCTCCTAATTAGAATACTTGTTTAATATCAGATAAACTGACCAGTCCAATCTTATCGATGTCTAGCAGCGCGCCTTTTTCATTCGGTGTTACGCTATTGACTGTCCCTAGAGAGAGTGCGTTGGCTTTAATATCGTTACCACCCTGGCTTGCTACTATCGAGAAAGTGTACTCACCATTTGCGGCTAGAATACCGCTATCTGTTTTTCCATCCCAAGGAATAGCATTGACTCCGGCCGGCATGTTTCCTAAGTCCATATGACGAATTGGTAAACCAGAACTATCCATAATGGTGACTTTAAGTTGATCAACCGCTTGATCCAATTCGACTCCAGCCGCCGCAGCACCTTGCTCAAGTGTGAGTGTTGTTCCTGGTACAAGAACGCTATGTCCAATCATTTGGGCGGCTTCCATCGATAAACTTTCTGCAACATCCGAATTAAGGAGTTGAAGTGTGCTGTTCAATTTATCGATTCCCGAAACTGTACTAATTTGTGCTAATTGACTGGTAACTTCGGCGTTATCCAGCGGTTTAAGAGGATCTTGATTTTTCATTTGAGTTACGAGTAGTTTCAAGAACCGATCTTGAGGGTTTTCAGCGCTCTTTTTTGTAACATTGGTCGCGGCATTAGAAGAAGAAACCGTTTGTGTACTGATTGGTTGTGCTGAACTCATTTTTTTCTCCTTATTGACCGATCGTGAGTGTTTTTTGCAATAACGATTTTGTGGTGTTCATCATATCGACGCTGTTTTGATATGAACGTGATGCTGACATCATATTGACCATTTCATCGACGACATTGACATTAGGCATCGTTACATAGCCATCTTTATTAGCCATGGGGTGCTTGGGTTCGAAGATCTGCCTCATCGGAGATGCATCATGAACGACACCGGCAACTTTAACACCGCTTGCGCCGTTTAAATTGGCTTGCAATGTACTAAAAACCACCTGACGGCCACGATAAGGTTCACCGGTTGAACTGGTAACGCTATCGGCGTTTGAAAGATTACTGGCGACTACATTCAAGCGTTGTGACTGAGCCGACATTGATGAACTTGCAATACCAAATACATTGAATAATGACATTTTTTATCTCTCCTGCATGGCTAGCATGATGTTTTTGAACTCATTATTGATAAATGATATGCTGGCATCATATTTGATTGCATTATCGGCGAATCGAGTACGTTCCATGTCCATATCGACAGTGTTACCATCTACGCTTGGTTGTAAGGGGTTTCTGTAAAGTAGGTTGTCTGCAAAAGTGTTTGCCGGACTAGAATTCATATGCAGCGGAGAGGTTCTATTTAAATCAACCTTGCCAAAAGTAGCGGTTAATCCGACTTTTTGATTGAGTACACTCGCAAAATCAATATCCTTTGCTTTAAAGTTGGGGGTATCAGCATTTGCTACATTACTTGAGAGCAATTCTTGCCTTGCAACTCGCAGCCCCAAAGCTTTGTGGTAAAAATTAAGTTCTTTATCAAGTTTATTAATCATTTTTAAGTTCAAGCAAAATGTTTTCTCGTTCTGCTTACAAGCACTTTTTGTGCCAGATATGGTGAAAGCTTTGAGTAGCTACTCAATCAGTGATAAAGGCAGGGAAAGATGGTTATCTTGACAGATAACTGATTGATTAATCATTTATGATGGACTTCCGTAGCGGCAATATTTGCCGTTACGGCAGAATTTAATGATGGATCCAATCGCAATGAATCTGAAGATAAAAAACCTGCTGCTATTCCTGTCGATGCTCATGCACAACGCTGTATTTGCATCCAATCATAGTGCTGAAGAGCAGCATCAAGACTTGTTACTCATTCGAAATGCAGTTGAAGACTTTGTTTATCGCAATACGGCAACACTAGCTGGGCAAGTTACAGTGAATGTCGACAAAATCGACAAATACCTGACTTTGCCGAAGTGCCCAGAGTTGCAACCTTTTATTCCACCTGGTAGTCGCTTATGGGGGAAAACATCGGTGGGGGTTCGTTGCAACCATCAGGATATTCATTGGACTATTTATGTTCAAACCGAAGTTAATGTAATGTCTGATGTATTACATATCGCACGACCCGTCTCGACCGGTCACGCTTTAACTTACGAAGATATTACTTCGCAAGCTGTAAACCTAACTCAAATGCCAGATGGCATATTCACGAATCCTGCCCAAGTTATTGGCAAAATTGCCACTACCAATCTTACTGTCGGTCAACCTGTTCGGCAGCATATGTTGCGCGCACCTTATGTGATACAAAGAGGACAGAAAGTGAGTTTAATTGTTACAGGACGCGGGTTTAGTGTCAGTTCGGAAGGAAGTGCCTTAAACGATGCGGCAGAAAATCAAGTTGTTCAAGTACGCAATAAATCGGGGCGTATCCTCAGTGGCATTGCGCGTTTAAATGGAATTGTTGAGATACAGCCGTAAATTGGATTTGTATCGACGCTATTCCCCAAAATATTCGATTACTTTGATTCATCGCTAAGGATTAATAGCTTTTATGCGATGAAAATGCATGACTAAAATCAGTGCATTTTTTCTAGCTTATCCGGCTTGATCGGCAAACCAGTGCATTGTTCCTTATACGCAATATCCACCGAAACCCAATCTTGCCATTCTTCATGGCTCATATTGCGATCCAATTTTTTACACAACGAATTCGCCCAACCTTCAAATACCTCCCATAACCGCAGTGTCTTATCCTGACTACCTGAGACGATACGCGTGCCGTTCGGGCTGAAGGCAATACTGAAAACCCCACCTTCATGGCCGGTGAGCGGTTCACCGATGGATTTACCGGTGGCTGCATCCCATAACCGCAGTGTCTTATCCTGACTACCTGAGACGATACGCGTGCCGTCCGGGCTGAAGGTAATACTGAAAACCCCACCTTCATGGCCGGTGAGCGGTTCACCGATGGATTGGCCGGTGGCCGCATCCCATAACCGCAGCGTCCGATCCTGACTACCTGAGACGATACGCGTGCCGTCCGGGCTGAAGGCAACACTCGAAACCCGACCTTCATGGCCGGTGAGCGGCTCACCGATGGATTGGCCGGTGGCCGCATTCCATAACCGCAGCGTTCGATCCCGACTACCCGAGACGATACGCGTGCCGTCCGGGCTGAAGGCGACACGCGAAACCTCATATTTATGGCCGGTGAGCGGTTCACCGATGGATTGTCCGGTGGCTGCATCCCATAACCGCAGTGTCCCATCGAAATCTCCCGAGACGATACGCGTGCCATCCGGGCTGAAGACAACACTTGAAACCCCATTTGTATGGCCGGTGAATGGTTTACCGATGGATTGGCCGGTGGCCGCATCCCATAACCGCAGCGTCCCATCCCAACTACCCAAAACGAT
The DNA here is from genome assembly GCF_022836435.1 of Nitrosomonas sp. PY1. Classification (NCBI taxonomy): domain Bacteria; kingdom Pseudomonadati; phylum Pseudomonadota; class Betaproteobacteria; order Nitrosomonadales; family Nitrosomonadaceae; genus Nitrosomonas; species Nitrosomonas sp. PY1. The sequence goes on from NZ_BQXC01000001.1 coordinate 580,235, forward strand.
ACGCGTGCCATCCGGGCTGAAGGCAACACGCGAAACCTCATCTTTATGGCCGGTGAATGATTCACCGATAGATTGTCTGGTGGCCGCATTCCATAACCGCAGCGTCCCATCCCAACTACCCGAGACGATACGCGTGCCATCCGGGCTGAAGGCAACATTCAAAACCGCATCTGTATGACCGGTGAATGGTGCACCGGTGGATTGGTCGGTTGCCGCATTCCATAACCGCAGCGTTCGATCAGAATCTCCCGAGACGATACGCGTGCCGTCCGGGCTGAAGGCAACACTCAAAACCGCATCTGTATGGCCGGTGAGCGGTTCACCGATGGATTGTCCGGTGGCTGCATCCCATAACCGCAATGTCTTATCCTGACCACCCGAGACGATACATGTGCCGTTCGGGCTGAAGGCGACACTTGAAACCACACCTTCATGGCCGGTGAGCGGTTCACCGATGGATTGTCCGGTGGCTGCATCCCATAACCGCAATGTCTTATCCTGACCACCCGAGACGATACGCGTGCCATCCGGGCTGAAAGCAACACTTGAAACCCCATTTGTATGGCCGGTGAATGTTGCACCGGTGGATTGGTCGGTTGCCGCATTCCATAACCGCAGCGTCTTATCCCAACTACCTGAGACGATACGCGTGCCATCCGGGCTGAAGGCAACACTTGAAACCCCATTTGTATGGCCGGTGAATGGTTCACCGATGGATTGGCCGGTGGCCGCATCCCATAACCGCAGCGTTCCATCAGAGCCTCCCGAGACGATACGCGTGCCATCCGGGCTGAAAGCAACACTCAAAACTGCACCCTCATGGTCGATGAATGGTTCACCGATGGATTGGCCGGTGGCCGCATCCCATAACCGTAGCGTTCGATCAACATTACCCGAGACGATACGCGTGCCATCCGGGCTGAAGGCAACACTTGAAACCCCATTTGTATGGCCGGTGAATGGTTCACCGATGGATTGGCCGGTGGCCGCATCCCATAACCGCAGCGTCCCATCGAAATCTCCCGAGACGATACGCGCGCCATCCGAGCTGAAGGCAACACTACGAATAGGTATGGGGTTTTCCCGAATGAAAATCTGAGAATAAAATTTACGATATTCTTTTTGCAAGACTTCATCCGTGTAGGCAGAGCGTGCGATTCTGTGACCCGCTAACACTTTAAGCAATCCCTGGATTGTTCCACCGGGTTTCAAGCCAGAAGTGATGGCGCTCCCTTCGATCCCTAAACGCATCGCCGTCGCATCCCGAAACGCTTGTTGCGCTTTTCCTTCCGCCTCAAGCGCTTTTTGCCAAGCGTTATACATGAATCCGGCAAAGATCGATAATGTGAGTATCAGTACAAAGGCTCCCACTCCTCGGAGCCAAAGTAATCGTTGTCGCCTCAGCGTTTCCTGTTTTTGTTGACGGTCTTGCCGGTGTTGCAGCGCGACTCGAGCCAGAAGATCATGCACTAACTCAACGCGATCGCCTTCCTCTAGGGATTCCCGGCGGATCAAGCGCCTATCGATTAACGTCTGTATTTGTTCTTTTGTTGCCAGTTGTTGAGCTTCTATCGAACGTTCCGGATAGGATTGGCGCACGCCATCCAAGGTAATCAGATTGTGTTCAACAAAATCACGTATCGATTCAGGCAGGTCATAGAACGCTTGATAGTAAAAGCGCTCCACAATGAAATCGCCTTTCCTGGCTAAATCGCCGGTTGATAATTGTTTGTTGTTGACATTAAGTCGTTCTGCATTTAAACCGGAGCACATCAGGCTGAGCAAAGCCGGTTCTACCTGGTTTTGTGTATGCCGCCGTTTTAGCCCTAATTCCGTTGAAGCTTGCTTGCTGGTCAAGTAACCGACGATATTTCGCGCATCGTCCTGCGTAACCAGTTGGCCGCCGGTTTTGATCACGGCGTTTTCTGCTTGCGAACTTGACATAGGTAGCAAGCGATAACGGTTTGGCCCCAGCCGAGGAATCAAATCCGTCCATTCTTCCAGATCGGGGAGATAATCTTCTCGCAGCGAAATCAGGAAACGATAATGCTGCACATCTAAATTGAGCTGATCATACAGAGCATCATCGGTATACAAACGTTCAGCGATTGCTTTGGGAATGCGATTTTCGATCAGATCGCCAAGTTCATAGAACAGTTGCTTTTGTCTTTCGGAATCTTTAGCACCGAGCGTGAAGATTTCTTCGAATTGATCCAGCACAAATACCGGTGTCCAACGTCGCCCTAGTTTATCGCGCAAATCAAAATCGAGACGGTGAAGCTGACTCCACAGGGAGTGTTCTGCACTGAGACTGATCAATGGATCGGATGCTTGCGGTAAAAATATGTTCAGTTGCTCGTAAAAATGTTTAGCGATTTGTACGGATACCGTGGCAGCCATGTCTTCATGACTCAAGCGAACATACACTGGTAACAATCGTTCCTTGCGCAGGAGTGGAAATAATCCTGCCTGCAGCAGAGAAGATTTACCCAAACCGGACTTGCCGAATAGCACCGTGACCGGCGCGGACAGCACATAATGCAACAGAGATTCGCTTTCCTCATCGCGCCCGTTAAAAAATGGCGCGGCCTCTTCGGGAAACGCATTCAGCCACGGCCAGGGGTGTTCTGCATCGATCTGAAGTAAATCAGACATGCGAGGCTTCCAAAAAGAGACGGATGCGTTCTCTAAATGCTTCGTCAGCCTCAGGACTCAAAATTCCACGAGGCGCATGAAATAGATGTTTGTCGAAAAAGGTAACGGTATCCCCATCGGAGATTCGTGAATAGGCTTTTTTTTCAGGAAACTCTGTATCGATACCGACAGGTAATATGAAAACATCTTTAATGCTGCGAGCTTGTTCCAGTGCAGTTTTCCATTCATCCCAAAAGACACCTTCGCGACGCCTATCTGCTTCCTTGGAAAGAATCGGTATAAAAAAATCAGTTTTTTCGATGGCCTCAAAAATTCGGTCAGACCAGTCATCGCCCCCGATGAGTTTTTTCTTATCCAGCCACACGTCGCTAAAACCTAGATTGAGTAGTGTTTCAGCAATGCGGCGAGCTGAGTCTGCATTTTCACTAGCATAGCTTATAAATACGGTGGGACCTGGTCCGGTGGATTTCCGACGAGGAAAGACCGATGGTTTCGTCGATGAAGAAATCGCTTGGAAACTTTGCGACAATTTTTTGACCAGCTTCTCGGGTTGCCCTTCAAACCCCAGTGTATTGGGGCTATATTGGGTAAGAAATGTGTGTAATCCCATATCCTCAGCGTTGGGGCATAGAAACTCCAAGGTATCTTTAACATACAGACGATTATCATTGACTAGACGAAATATGGCACGACCCAACCAATCGGGAAAATTACAATTGATAAACAGTTTATCGCGGCGACGTAATTCAGACAGTATGCTGGCAAAGCGACGCGCAGCACTGGATTGCAGAAGAAACATATATTCCAAGGCATCTTCTTCATGCATGGCAAAGCCACTGCCAACATTGGTACATGAGCCTAACATCTGAAATATGCCACGCTCGCCTTGGCGTAGTAAGGATAAGTCCGCCAGGGACTCAGAGGCATCGCGAGGAGAGAATATGCTCACGCGAGTAGTTTCTATGTTATGTGGATCTGTCATGGCTTGCTCGAGCAGATTATCTGGTGTCAAGCTGATGAATAAAGTAAATATAGGAAGGTTAGCCAGTAGCCGCAGACTTTCAGCAGGTTGCACAAGATTGCTGTAATGCGCCACAAGACGCGAAACTTCGCGTCGAATACGCTGATCAATTCCTTGACCCCCTTTGTTTGCGAGGATAATGGAAACCGCTTTATGCAAGGACCAGGTATGTTGCAGGATTTCCGGTTGTGGCTCGATTTGGAAGATTCTTAGTAAGTCTGAGGTGATTAATCGGTAAAAAGGTAAAGTTTGATTCTCATAATCGACCATCAATGCATCTGGGCCAATGATAGGAATGACATTTCCTTCTCCTATCGAACGTTTCAAGGAAAACCAATTGGCATCACTGAATTCATTCACTGTATGTGTTTCCAATTAAATCTCCATTCTGAATTAATCCTTTTTATGAGCCATTCTAATCAAACGGGATATGCGTTTCTGCCCAATGATAAGTTAATGGTTGATAAGTGTACTGAGGTTGTATTTCCAATGCTAGTTTCTATAGGAAATATAGTAGCCTCTACGATCAGTATAAAATCTTAACTTTCTTTTCCTGTAATTTTCATGGGATTTCATTGCAGCTATCAAAAAAATGTCACACGTATGTGCTAATTTGATAGAGATAAAAAAATCATTACCAAAATCCAGTTACTGATATTAGAAGTTGCCATAATGCGATACCATACGTGGATATAAGGAGCCTGTTATTTAAAATGACAGCGCTTGATAGCCATAAAATGTGATAGGACGTTGTATATGATTAATCAGCCTGGTACTAATAGCTCTTCCGGTAGCCGCAATCATAGTCACGCAGCGCATAATGATACGCTTGCTCTGGTTTTGGCGGGTGGACGTGGCAGCCGCCTGCATCAGTTAACCGATTGGCGTTCAAAACCAGCGGTTCCTTTTGGCGGAAAGTTCCGCATTATTGATTTTCCATTGTCGAATTGCGTCAATTCAGGCATTCGGCGTATTGGTGTGGTGACACAATACAAAGCACAAAGCTTGATTCGGCACATTCAGCACGGTTGGAGCTTTCTCGATGGAAGATTTAAAGAATTTGTCGAGTTATTGCCAGCACAGCAGCAAACGGCTGATGAAACCTGGTATCAAGGTACTGCTGATGCGGTATTTCAAAATCTGGATACGTTGAGAAGACACGATGCAAAATACGTGTTGATTTTGGGGGGCGATCATGTATACAAAATGGATTACAGCAAACTGTTAGAAGAACATATCGAACAGTCAGCTGATATGACTGTGGCTTGTCTCGAAGTCCCGGTGCAAGAAGCTGGTGCTTTTGGTGTCATGGGTGTGAATGATCATTGGCAAATTACCAGTTTTGCTGAGAAGCCGGACAACCCTATACCGATTCCTGGGCATCCGGACAAAGCATTGGTCAGCATGGGGATTTATATTTTTAATGCTGAGTTTTTGTATCAGCAATTGATTCGCGATCATCATGTCCATGAATCTTCGCATGATTTCGGTAAGGATTTGATTCCCTATATGGTTCCACGCTACCGCGTTTTCGCGCACCGTTTTTACAACAGTTGCGTCAACATGTCCTCAGGCATTCCTTATTGGCGCGATGTCGGAACGATAGATGCCTACTGGGAGGCTAATTTGGATTTGACTTTGGTGACGCCGCAGTTGAATTTATACGATGTCGACTGGCCTATCTGGACGCACCAAGAACAATTGCCACCAGCGAAATTTGTGTTTGATGATAATGATCGGCGCGGGCAAGCACTAGATTCTTCCGTATCCGGCGGTTGCATCATCAGTGGTGCGACAGTGCGCCGGTCGCTATTATTTTCAAATGTTAAAGTGAACAGCTACAGTATCATTGAGGATTCCGTCATATTACCCGATGTGGTGGTTCATCGTAATGCGCGCTTACGCAGAGTAGTAGTTGAGAAACGTTGTGTCATTCCAGAAGGATTGGTTGCTGGCTATAATCCTGAAGAAGACCAGCAACGATTCCGTGTTACTGAAAGAGGTGTCACGTTAATTACATCAGAAATGCTAGGGCAAAACTTATATGAGTACTCGCAGAAATTCTAATTTTTTTGACCTATCTATGAATAACAATTACTTATCCGTTAAATGAAAAAACTGAATCTCGTTTTCTTGTGGCATATGCATCAACCGGATTATCGCGATCACGCGACACAGGAATTTGTATTGCCGTGGGTTTATTTGCATGCTATCAAAGATTATACGGATATGGCATACCACCTTGAGACGCATCCTCAAGTAAAAGCCGTAGTTAATTTCGTACCGATTTTACTGGATCAGTTGGATGATTTTGCGCAACAGTTTTCCACAGGTAAAATGCGCAACCCATTACTAAAACAGTTATCGAACCCTCGGCTTGAAGATATTTCCATTCAAGAACGCATTTATCTCCTTGATAGCTGCTTTCTGAGCAATCATGAAAATATGCTAAAGCCGTATCCGAGCTACAGGCGTTTGTATGAGTTCAGTCAAGCTTTTAGTAAGTACAATGACAATGAACTGGGGTATATATCCGGGCAATACTTTGCTGATCTCCTTGTTTGGTACCATATCGTGTGGATGGGAGAAAGTGTGCGCCGACATAATGTTTTTGTTCAAAAGCTACTGGAACAAAACAAAGGATTCAGTTATCAAGATCGTTTGCAATTATTCAATTTGATTGGCGATTTGATCGGTGATTTAATTCCACGCTATCGTAAGTTGGTGGAGTCCGGGCAAATCGAACTATCGACAACGCCGCATTATCATCCTTTGGCACCGCTGATGATCGATTTTTCATCGGCAAAAGATAGTCAACCAGATATCTTGATGCCAGATTGTTCGAGTTATCCTGGCGGACAGGATCGTGTGAATTTTCATTTGACTTCCGCATTGCAAAGCCATGCACGTTATTTTGATCATGAGCCTTGCGGTATCTGGCCTGCTGAAGGAGCGATGTCGACGGCTCTGCTTGAAATGATGGCGCAACAAGATTGCCGGTGGAGTGCCAGTGGGGAAAACGTTTTAATCAATAGCTTGAGAGCTTCTTGCCCAGATACACCGCTACCAGGCAAAAATAATTATTTGTACCAGCCTTATCGGATTGCTGGGCAGGCATCATCTATGGTTTGCTTTTTTCGTGATGATCGACTATCTGACTTAATTGGCTTTGAGTATTCCAAGTGGTTCGCACCGGACGCCGCAAAAAATTTTGTACAAGAATTAGAGCATATTTATCACAATGACATTGGCGATCGAGATCCTATTGTCAGCGTTATACTTGACGGTGAAAATGCTTGGGAGTCCTATCCTTATAATGGATATTATTTTCTGCAGGATGTGTATCAAATGCTGGCACAACATCCGTTCATTCGTACCACTACCTATCGTGATTATATTGCGGATAACCAGAATATCGAGCGGGCGGCAACTTTAAATAAATTGACTGCCGGAAGTTGGGTATACGGAACCTTCTCTACTTGGATTGGCGATTATGAAAAAAATAGCGCTTGGGATTTGTTGTGCGCGGCTAAACGCTGTTTCGATCAAACCATGGAAAGCAATGTACTGACGGAGGAAGAAAAAGAATTAGCTATTCGTCAATTGTCATCATGCGAAAGCTCTGATTGGTTTTGGTGGTTTGGTGATTATAATCCGGCACATTCTGTTGCCAGCTTTGATCAATTATTCAGAAAAAATCTTATGAATCTGTATCGTTTGCTCAAATCACCAATTCCGCCCGAATTACTTGATCCCATCAGTAAAGGTAATAATGAAAGCCAAGACGCGGGAGCTATGCGTCGATCCTCGTAAATACTGCTCAGGATTATTGCGGTAAGTAAAGTTTTGATCGGCGGCGTAGTTATTTTATTTTTAGAACAGTAACTGGGAATCACTAAATGTCACAACGTGTATCGTTACTTTTTGGTGTGCATGCGCACCAACCTGTAGGCAATTTTCCCAGCGTCTTAATAGACGCTCATTTGCGGTGTTACAAGCCTTTCTTGCAGGTACTTTATCGCTATCCAGATTTTCGTTTTGCGATTCACTTATCCGGTTGGTTGTTGGATTATCTTTTAGCAAATTATCCGGAAGACATGACACTGTTACAACAGATGGTGGCGCGCAACCAAGTAGAACTTTTTGGTGCAGGCGATACCGAACCGGTGTTAGCGGTGATTCCTAATCGGGATCGTATCGGACAGATTCAAACTTTTTCTGATAAATTAGCGCAGAAACTCGGTCAGCGGCCACAAGGCGCTTGGTTAACGGAACGTGTTTGGGAATCAACGGTCATTCCGGCATTAGCCGATTGTGGTATTCGCTATGTAACAGTCGATGATTACCATTTTGTTTGCGCTGGAAAAACACTCACAGAGCTCAACGGATATTTCACTACCGAAGAAGGCTCGCAAAAGCTGGATCTGTTTCCAATTTCCGAGGCGCTGCGCTATAAAATTCCTTTTGCGCCAGCCGAAGAAACGGTCGCTTATCTAGAATCTTTGGGGAATCAAACTACTACGCATGCGCCAAGTGCGGCTATTTATTTTGATGATATCGAAAAATTTGGTATCTGGCCTGAAACCTATCATTGGGTATATGAGAAAGGATGGCTGGAACAATTCATTCAAAAAGTTTTAGCTTCCAACATTATTACCACACAACATTTCAGTGAATATCATGCCGCGGAAAGAACGCGAGGTATTGTTTATCTTCCGACTGTTTCCTATATCGAAATGAATGAATGGACTTTACCGGCCACAGCCGCGCATGCTTATGCGGATTTGACGCAACAAGCAAAATTGCAAGGCTGGTATGAGCAAAGAAAAGCATTTTTACGTGGAGGTATCTGGAAAAATTTCTTTTCCCGTTATCCCGAATCGAACTGGATGCATAAACGGATGCTAAGTCTTTCGGCGCGTTTCGCAAAATTACCTATAAAGCAGCAAACGCTAGAAATGCGGCAAAAGCTTTATGAGGCGCAAGCTAATGATGCTTATTGGCATGGCATGTTTGGCGGATTATATCTGCCGCACTTGCGGCGTGCCATTTACAACGCCATGCTGGCGTTGGAGGCGATGTTGGATGCCTGCAAATCTCGCCCTAAATCATATGTGGAGGATACTGATCTGGATGGCACGCAAGAGGCTTATTTGCACAATGCATTGCTACAAGCAGTGGTCAAATTGGATTCATATGCGAGTATCTGTGAGCTTGATGCTTATGCGTTGCAGCATAACTTTGCCGATACATTACGCCGCCAGACCGAGCATTATTATCGGAAAATTCAAGATGGCCATTGTGACGCAACTCATCAAAGCAACGAAGGTATTGCTTCGGCGCACGATCGAATCAGTTTCAAACATGAGATCAGCGCACAAGACATTCTAGCTGACGATCATCCGAGGAGGTTGTTCGTCGATTTTGTGGGTAGTCATCCGGTTGCTTATAATTCGAAAAGCCCTGTGCTGAAGAACTTAGATTTTGTATCGCATAACAGTCCAGTGACAGTTCGCAAACATTTCACACTCAAGAATAATCAACTCCATGTGCTGTATCGGTTTGATGATAAGGCAAAACAAACATTCCAGACTCAAATCAATCTTGCAATGCCGAGTTGTGACGGTATGGGCGGGCGATATCGGTACCGGCAAGAAATCCTAGGTGGCTTCGGTCAATGGATTGAATTATCCGATTTGACAGAAATTATGCTAGATGACGATACGCTAGGCGGTCATGTTGTGCTAAAAACCTCTGCTCCCATCAATCTACGTGCGTATCCGCATTTTTCTGTATCGCAATCGGAAAGTGGTTTTGAAAAAATCATGCAAGCTGTGACACTCGAATTGGAATGGCAGACTAGTATTCAGGAATTGACGGTTACGCTCGCAATTTATGCAAGAAATCATGCGTAATACTTTATGATTATCTTGCTACATGAAAATTAATTTGTCAGTTCATGCTGTATTCTGACAGGAATAGATTCTTACTAATAACTAGAAAATATCATTAACGGTATGTCATCACTAACACACTCACCCGCTTGGCTTGCATTGCAAAGTCAGCAGAAAATAATGGCACCGCTGCATTTGCGCGATTTATTTCAAAAGAACCCGCAACGTTTTAATGAGTTATCGCTACAGTTTGACAGTATTTTGTTGGATTATTCCAAACAATTAATTGATCATGAAACAGTTCGACTGCTTATTAATTTGGCTAATCAGCAACAGCTTTCCAATTGGATAACCCGCATGTTTTCAGGCGACAAAATCAACTCAACAGAACATCGTGCTGCGCTGCATATTGCCTTACGTGGGCAAAGCCCGGTTGAGATTGATGGCACGAATGTTATGCCGGAAGTGGAACGCGTTTTAAAGCAAATGGAAAAGTTGGTTTCTGAGGTACAAAATGGCCAGCGGGTTGGTTACTCTGGAAAAACTTTCACGGATATTGTTAATATCGGTATCGGCGGATCGGACTTGGGGCCGGTCATGGTGACGGAAGCGCTGAAGCCGTATCGTTTGCCAGGCATTACGCCTCATTTCATTTCGAATATTGACGGTACTCAGCTTGCCGATGTGTTGCAACACCTTGACCCAGCCTCGACATTATTTGTTGTTGCTTCAAAAACGTTTACCACGCTTGAAACCATTACCAATGCATGCTCAGCCAGGCAATGGTTTTTATCAAAAGGCGGTAGCGAAAAAGACATTGCTAAGCATTTTGTTGCGGTATCGACTAATCGATCCGCAGTGGAGAATTTTGGTATTAATCCTGACAATATGTTTGAATTTTGGGATTGGGTAGGTGGGCGTTATTCTTTATGGTCAGCCATAGGTCTACCGATAGCTTTAGCGGTAGGGATGGATCATTTTTATGAATTATTAGCCGGTGCGCATGAAATGGATCAACACTTCGCCACCGCGCCATTCGATAAAAATCTACCTGTCATGTTGGCACTCGTGGGGATCTGGCAAGTCAATTTTCTTGGTATTGCAGCACATGCCATTCTGCCTTATGACCAATCAATGCACCGCTTTCCTGCGTATTTGCAGCAGTTAGAAATGGAAAGTAATGGTAAACGTGTTACACGCGATGGAGAAGTCGTTGATTATGCTACCGGTGCGATTGTCTGGGGAGAGCCAGGAACTAACGGACAACATGCTTTTTACCAATTATTGCATCAAGGCACTCAAGCCGTTTCAGCCGATTTTCTCGCGCCTTGTCAAAGCCATCATTTGATCGGTCTTCATCACCGTATGCTGTTGGCTAATTTCTTTGCTCAAACAGAAGCGTTGATGACTGGGAAAAATACACAAGAAGTGCGTACTGAGCTTGAAGCGCAAGGCATGGATAAAGAAGCCATTGCACAGTTGTTACCGCACAAGATTTTTCCAGGTAATCGCTTTACCACTTCGATTTTATTCAAAAAATTGGATCCTCGCACATTAGGTGCATTGATTGCGCTGTATGAACATAAAGTATTTGTGCAAAGTGTTATTTGGAATATCAATCCCTTTGATCAATGGGGTGTTGAACTGGGTAAACAACTGGCTGGAAAAATCCTGTCTGAACTTGAGCAAAACATTCCAGTCGTATTGCATGATGCTTCCACAAATGGCCTAATCAATTTTTTCAAAACCAATCAGTAGTATTTATGATACGTACACAGAAGTTACGGGTTCTTTTTATTACATCGGAAATTTATCCTGTTTGTAAAACGGGCGGCTTAGGTGACGTCAGTGCTGCTTTGCCAATGGCACTACAGCACTTGCAAACGGATATCAAAATACTGCTACCCGGTTATTCATCCGTTTTAAAAGGTGTTAAATACAAGAAGGTCGTGCATGAATTCAATGATCTGCAGCACTTTCCAGTGGCTACTCTACTATCGGGAAAACTTGCTTTGAGCAAGACTGAATCCCTATCAGTATTTGTCATTGATTGCCCAGGATTGTATGTACGTGAAGGTGGTCCTTATTTGGATGCACAGGACCGTGACTGGCCGGATAACTCACTCCGTTTTGGCTTATTATCAAAAATCGGTGCAATTTTGTCGAGTGACGCTAGCCCACTTAAATGGCAACCGGACATCGCGCATTGTAATGATTGGCCTAGCGGTTTAACACCCGCTTATTTGCATTTTCATTCTGGCCGTAAAGCTGCAACTGTGATGACGATCCATAATCTGGCTTTTCAAGGCGTTTTTGCGCCCGGAACGGTTATTCAACTCGGATTGCCGCCATCCAGCTTTAACGTGGAGGGTGTCGAATATTACGGTAACTTATCTTTTCTTAAGGCTGGTATTTACTATGCTGAGCATATCACCACAGTCAGCCCGAATTATGCTCAAGAAATCCAGGGTGAATCACTGGGTTTTGGGATGCAAGGTTTGCTTGCATCGCGCAATGACAAGCTAACCGGTATTGTGAATGGTATTGATACCGAGAAATGGAATCCTGAAACGGATGCCTATTTGGCAAAGCCTTATAACGGTGAGAAGCTATCGGGTAAGGCATTGAATAAAAAGGAGCTGCAGCAGCGCATGGGGCTGGATATAGATAGCGACATTCCCCTTTTGGGTGTTATCAGTCGTTTAAGTTACCAGAAAGGTACTGACTTACTGATTCAGATCGCTCCAGAACTGGTAAAGCTACCTGCTCAGCTCGTCATTCTCGGTAGTAGTCACGCAGAGCTGGAAAAACAACTCGTACCCTTGGCAAAAATGTATCCAAGCGCAATTGCTGTCCAAATTGGTTTTGACGAAGCTTTATCGCATTTAATCGAAGCTGGCGCGGATTGCTTTTTGATGCCCTCGCGCTTTGAGCCCTGTGGTTTGAATCAAATGTATAGCCAACGCTATGGCACGCTGCCTATCGTCCATGCAACGGGTGGTTTGTTAGATACGGTTGTTAACTACACGCCTAGCTCGTTAACCAAAGGCACTGCCAGTGGTTTCCTGTTTCATCCCATTACTGCGGATGGCCTATTAAAAGCGATTCAATCCGCGATTAACACTTATCAAGATAAAAAAACCTGGTATAAATTGCAGAGAAATGCCATGTCCAAAGATTTTAGCTGGCAGACCAGCGCTACGGCCTATCAAGAGATTTATCGATCGCTCATTCATGCAGCTTAGAAATTCATGCGTTTATGGACGATTCATCCAAGATATCTCGATGCTAAAGGCCTCGTTGCTTTGTGGCGTGAAGCATTATTAGCTCAGGCGGTTATTAGTGGTCTCACGAAAGGCTACAAATATCATCCACAACTCAATCGCTTTTACAGTCACGAGTCACCGCGATCTGCTATCAATGTATACCTCTTCCATATTCACGCAGAATCAGTGCAGCGTGGCTATCATTTCGATCCATCGAAATTTGAGCAAATTTCAACCACGACCAAGCTAATTCACGCGACTACTGGCCAATTGAACTATGAATGGCAGCACCTGCTTGCTAAGCTAGAAGTTCGCTCTCCTGAGGTATATCAAACCTGGGCAAAACTAGATAGACCGGAAGCACATCCGCTTTTTCAACTTAAATCAGGTGCAATTGCAGATTGGGAAATTGTAAATTAGCGTGATTTGCAATTTTTGGATTTGATGAATCGAAAGTAAAGCATCGTTGTAAAAATTCCCCTCCCCTTAGGATTCGAAAAATCGCCCGCTAAAGTGTCGGGATCTATTGGCTTGCAGCAATGATATTTATCCCGATTGCTAGGATACTTTTCCTTCTAAAACAAGAAAACTTTGGGACATTATCTTTAAGTAATTCACTGAGATAAGCATTACTATATAGAGAACGGAGGAATCTAAAGATTATTCCAGAAATGAATATCAGCGTTTAAAGAAAAGCCGATAGCACCGCTAAAATTAAAACTTTTATATTAAAATCTTGAACGATAAGCTATTGAACCAACAAAAGACTTCTAGTGCCCAACCTGCTGTGACCATGCATGGTTCTGAAGGTCTTTATCAATGGTTGCATAGCGAACAGATTAGTTTTGCTTTTACGACCTACCAAACCAACCGGTTGTTTCTAGTCGGACGAAAAGAGAACGGGCATTTGGCGGTTAACGAGCGTTTGTTTGATAAGCCGATGGGCTTGTATGCAAGCGATGAAAGTCTCTATATGGCAACGCGCTACCAGATTTGGCAACTGGAAAATCGCTTGGGACAAGACGAGCAGTATCAAGCGTGTGATCGACTATATGTACCCAATCGGTCTTACACCACGGGTGACTTGAACATTCACGATGTCGTCGTCGACAAAAAACATCAAGTATTATTTATCAATACGGATTTCAGTTGCTTGGCTACGTTGCAAGCTGGGTTTAGTTTTGTTCCCGTCTGGAAGCCACCCTTTATATCCAAGCTTGTGGCTGAAGATCGTTGTCATTTAAATGGCTTGGCCATGCGAGAAGGCGAGCCTACCTATATTACGGCATGTAGCGCGACAGACGAAGCAGCGGGCTGGCGTAACTATCGCACGAGTGGCGGCATCGTGATGCATATTCCGAGCAATGAAATAATAGCTACGGGTTTATCCATGCCACATTCACCGCGCTGGTATCAGGGCAAGCTATGGTTGCTCAATTCCGGTACCGGTGAATTGGGTTATTTGGATAAAGACGAATTTATACCTGTGACATTTTGTCCAGGCTTCGTGCGAGGTTTGGCATTCTGGAAAAACTACGCCTTGGTGGGATTATCAAAACTACGTTCCAAAGCTTTTTCAGGCTTACCTTTGGAAATGCGACTTGTAGAGACGAATATGCCGGCTCAATGCGCCTTGAGCATTATTGATTTGAACACGGGTAACCCGATACACGCATTACATATTGAGGGGGTAGTCGAAGAATTATTCGATGTGGTGGTGTTGCCGGATGTTCGTCAGCCACGGATGTTGGGTTTTCAGGATGATGATATCGAGCGTTTGATTTCATTTCCTGGCTCAGGAGGATTGATAACCACCAAGCCTACTGTTAGCCGACCCAGCTTGAGCCGCTCTTTTCAGGTAGCGGGCTTGCCACGTGTTCCGGAAACGGAGAATTCAGAAGACCTTGCGGTTAAATATCAGAAGATTTGCAATTTAACCCCAGAGAATCTTTTGCCTTATGAAGCAATGACCCATCCGAGTTTACAAGGTCGCTGGCAAAGCTTGCGGCAGCGCGGTGAATTATTTGGCGTATCTGCATCCATCGATGGTCAAATGATTGGACTGGCGATCGCGGAACGTTGGCAGGAAAATGAACAATCGCATATTGAATTATTGTCATCGTATGTTGTACCCGCTTATCGCCACCAGCCCATCGAAAAGAAATTACATCAACATTTGCGGCGTGCGGTTGATCATATAACAATTCATAAAAATACTTAGCATTTCTTGGAGAATGATTATGCCAGATCCTGTTTTTACCTTAGCTTCCGCTAGCCTTTTTGGTTTGGGAGGCGTGCGTGGTAGCCCCACATTGATTGATATCGATGGTGATAAGGATTTGGATATTTTTATAGGGACGGCCGATGGTAGTACAGCGTTTTTCCGAAATACTGGAACAATCAATAATCCAATTTTTTCAACTCATTCTATCAATCCTTTTGGTTTGAGCGATGTAGGCAGTCCAACTTCTTTTGTAGATATCGATGGCGATGGGGATCTGGATGCTTTTTTGGGTACTGGAGGAACTTATTTTGTGCCATCTGACCAACCCATAAGCCTTGGCGGCGACACGTTATTTTTTAGAAACATAGGAACAAGTCGTAACCCCGAGTTTGCTCCAGCGATCACGAATCCTTTTGGCCTGAGCAATGTTGGTTTTGGGGCTGATCCTACTTTTGTAGATATCGACGGTGATAAAGATCTGGATGCTTTTATTGGTACTGGATACTTTGGTGGTAACACGCTGTTTTTTAGAAACACGGGAACTGTTAGCAATCCAGTGTTTGCTGCTCCTGTAATCAATCCATTTGGTTTGATTAGTTTGGGTTATTATGCCAGTCCCACCTTCGCCGATATTGACAACGATGGGGATCTAGATGCCCTTCTGGGGGAAGGGAGCGGCAATACTGTTTTTCAAAGAAATATAGGATCAAAAAGTGCCCCAATATTTGCTGCTGCGAGTTTCAATTCATTGGACTTGATTGATGTGGGCGACGACGCTGAACCGACCTTTGTTGATATTGACAACGATGGTGATCAGGATGCTTTTATAGGTAACAGATCGGGCGATCTAATGTTTTTTAGAAACACGGGAACCGCCGGCAATCCAATTTTTGCGGTTCCTGTTGTCGATCCATTTAATTTAAGCAATGTAGGCAGTGTCGCCGATCCTTCCTTTGTGGATATAGACGACGATGGAGATCCAGATGTTTTTGTGGGCAGCAGTGATAATGTGCTGTTTTTTAGAAATATAGGAACTGCTAGCAATCCGGTCTTTTCCTCTCCCGAAGCAGATCCTTTTGGTTTATATAGTGCAGGAAGTTATTATGGAAATAATCCTGCTTTCGCAGATATCGACGGCGATGGGGATTCGGATGCTCTTTTAGGAAATTTCTTTTATAAAAATACGGGAACGGCTAGTAATCCAGTCTTTGTCGGTGAATATGATCAGTTTGGTTTGGGTATCACGGGTTATGATGTTAATTTCACTCTGGTAGACATAGAAGGTGATGGTGATTTTGATCTATTTGCTGGATATGGGTATAGAGGGTATCTCTCCACAGTTTTTTTTGAAAATATCGGGACTGCCAGCGAGCCACACTTTGACAGAAATGCTCCTCTTCCTAATGGTTTAAGTTTCTTTGGTATCAATGGGGCTTCCTTTGTCGATATTGACAACGATGGTGATTTAGATGCTTTCCAAGGCAATTGGAATGGCAATACGGTATTTCAAAGGAATATAGGTACCCTGCATAATCCAAGATTTGCTCCTGCCGATAATGCTTTGGGTTTGATCGATGTAGGATACAGGGCTCAGCCGGCTCTGGGAGATATCGATGGCGATGGCGATCTGGATGCTTTCGTGAGTAATAGCTCTGGCGATACACAATTTTTTGTTAACAATGGCCTCTTGCTGGTGAGTACCGCAGGAAATAATACGTTAACGGGCACACCTTCCAATAACGATACAGCTAGCTATGCCGCTGCTACCAAATCGGTTACAGTTTCCTTGCTGGTTAATACGCAGCAGAATACAATCGGTGCCGGTTTGGATACACTAATCAGCATTGAAAACCTGACGGGTAGCGCATTTAATGACAATCTAACAGGCAATGCACTCAATAATGTTTTGGATGGAAGAGCTGGTAATGACACTCTAAGGGGATGGTCTGGTGCGGATACCATGATTGGTGGTTTGGGTAATGATAGTTATTTTGTTGAAAATGCGAAAGACGTTGTTACCGAGAAAATCAACGAAGGAACGGACATTGTCAGTAGTAACGTTACTTACACGTTGTCCGCTAATGTGGAAAATCTTACCCTAATCGGTGTTGCTGCGATTGATGGTACTGGTAACAACCTGAAAAATACCATTACTGGGAATGACGCCGCGAATCAACTCAATGGTGGTGCTGGCAATGATACCCTAGATGGCGGCTTAGGTGCCGATAGGCTAACAGGTGGGACAGGGAATGATATTTTTAAATTCACGACAAAAGGCCAACTTGACAAAATTACTGACTATAACGTAACCAATGACACCATCCAATTAGAAAATGCCGTGTTTAAATCACTCATGGTAACCGGTACGTTAGCTGCCAGCCAGTTTAGAATCGGTGTAAAAGCTTTAGATGCGAATGACTTCATTATTTACAATAAAGCTACTGGTGCATTACTATACGATGCCGATGGTAGCGGTAGCAGTGCCGCGATACCGATTGCCACAGTTGACATAGGTTTGAATATGACCCATGCGGATATTGTAGTAATCTAGAAAGCAGGTAGTCTGACACATAAGCTTTTCATTTCAGTGCGCCATGCAATTCGATAGCTTGAAAATACCCTTTTCTCCAACCAAGGATATCAAAATGATCATCAGAGCGTTGATTATGAAATATAATTATTAGGATACGGTTGAGTGAATTCGGGTGAATCGGGATTCACAATATTCCTGGATATGAAGACCGTCCAGCGAAGGAGTTCTTTGTACTTTCATTACTGGTCGAGATACGTAATTAGATAGATTCATATGATAAATTTTCGAGGTGTAGTCATGAAACTTTGCATGCGGAAATTCTTACTTGCAAGTACGCTATTAGTTTATGGGATATCTTCACAAGCGGATACCGTTAAATTCTCTGCGCTTGCGAAGTATTGATTTCACAAACTTCAGTTAGGGGTGAGTTTGGAAAGTTCGATAAAGTCATTCTCGATCATAATGTCATCATCAATGAGCAGGATCATTTCAAAACTGGAGATATTTTTGTGGGATTCCGGCGTAAAAGTCAACCTGATATGATATGGTTAACTGATGGTGACGAATGGGTAAATGCCAACAATGACAATACTACACCTAAGAACTATCCTGTCATTCTGCCAAATGGTGATGGCACGCTCCAGCCTGTCATGCCCATTACGCTCTCTCGTGAACCTATTGACGTTAGTGCATTCGTTGGAGATGGTGAAGTATGGGTCGGTTATGGCTTAAAAGAAGCAGGTGCCTCGGAAAAATCATATGTGGATATGATAAGTAACCGCCGGTTCAGTAAAATATGGGACATTACTGGTTTGACTCCTGCTTCAGGACTGCCAGGTGATTTACCGATAATTTGCTTAACCGCAACTGAAATGAAGGCCTTTGTTCTTACTCTGGATCATGATTTTTAAGATAAATTTGAACGAAAAATTGATCATTTCGACCTAAATATTTACCATTATCAAGTTTAAACCGTGATTTGAAATCGCTACAAAAACTACTCTAACTATCGCTCAATCAAACCTGGTTATTGTATGATCGAGGCCTTTGCAAAACTCCATTTCCTGAAATTTTATATCAATAAAAACAGTAACCTGAAGATGCATCAAAGGGCTTTTGCAAAGGTCTCTGATCATGTTTAAACTTCTAACCAAAACGTAAGGGTAAATTTATTTTTAATTCGATATTAGCAATTTGTATGGGGGCATCTCTTGGCGCTGTTTTGAGATGGCTACTGGGAGTTTCGCTCAATGCATTTTTTCCAACCATTCCACTCGGGACACTGGTGGCGAATCTTATTGGCGGCTATTTGATAGGCGTGGCACTCGCCGTATTTGCGCATCATCCTGATTTCGCGCCCGAGTGGCGCTTGTTTGTAATTACCGGATTTCTGGGTGCGCTAACTACGTTTTCCTCTTTCTCCGCTGAAGTCACCGCGTTGATTCAAGAAGGACGCATACTTTGGGCTGTTGGCGCAATCAGCGTTCATGTGATCGGTTCGTTAGTGATGACAATGTTGGGACTGGCGACAGTTTCTGCGATCAAAGCCGTCTGATTCTTGACTATGGCAATGAACCGGCAGTAAAGCGCGTTTTCTCATTGACGAATTTCCGTCAAATGGTTCGACCGTAGGAGTCCTCGAGGCGGACGATGTCATCTTCTCCGAGATAGGCGCCGGATTGTACTTCGATCAGATGCAGCGGGATTTTTCCTGGATTTTCGAGACGGTGCGGTTTTCCGAAAGGAATATAGGTCGATTGATTTTCAGCAAACAGCATCGCTTTATCTTCCACAATGACTTTCGCGGTTCCACTGACTACGACCCAGTGCTCGGCACGATGGAAGTGCATTTGCAGCGATAGCTTTTCACCGGGTTTTACCATGATTCGCTTGACCTGGAAGCGTTCACCTTTGTCGATTCCCTCGTACCATCCCCAAGGGCGATGAATGCGTAGATGATCCAAATGCTCTTTGCGGTGATTGGAGCCAATGTGTTGTACTGCAGATTTAAGTTGATCCGTTTTGCTTTTGTGCATGACCAATACTGCATCGGCAGTTTCTACCACGATGACATCTTCCAGTCCAATGACGGATACTAAGCGATTCTCTGCACGGATATAGCTGCGGTGTGTATCCAAAATGAGCGTATCGCCGCTGGAAAAATTGCCGTTTTTATCCTTGGGCGATATGCGCCATAATGAATCCCATGAACCAACATCGCTCCATCCGAATTCTGCTGGTATGACGACAGCGTGATCGGTGCTTTGCATAATTGCGTAATCGATAGATTCGGCGGGGCAGGCGGCAAAAATTTCTCGGTCTGGGCGAACGAAATCCAAGTCGGCGGTGCGTTGTTGCCACGCTTGTTTAGCCGTTGTATAGATATCGGGTCGGTGCCGCTGCAATTGCAGTAAGTAATTACCCGCAGTAAAAACAAACATGCCACTGTTCCACAAATAACCACCTTGCTGTAAATAGGTTTGTGCTTCTTCGAATTGTGGCTTTTCACAAAAAGATTGGATTTGATAAAACGATGGCTGTGTTGGTTCAGTTAGCTCTATATGATCGCCTATTTTGATGTAACCATAGCCTGTTTCAGGAGAATTTGGCGATATACCGAATGTAACCAGATAGCCATGTTGTGCTGCTGCTATTGCTGTTTCGACGGCTTGAGCAAAATTTTCTTGATCGTCAATGACATGATCTGCTGGCAATACCAGCATGATTGCATCGTTGTTCGTTTGTGCAAGATGGAATGCAGCTAATGCGATTGCTGGGGCAGTATTGCGACCTACTGATTCAAGATAAATGGCTTCCGGTTTGACTGCAATAACTTCGCATTGCTCGCGAATTAAAAAACGGTGTTCGTTGTTGCATACGATAATCGGTGCCTGAGCATACGGTAATGCCATGGAACGGTGAAGCGTAACCTGGAGCATTGTTTTTTTATCGACAAGCGGTAATAGTTGCTTGGGATAATTGGCACGAGAGAGCGGCCATAAACGACTGCCGCTTCCACCAGAGAGAATCACAGGATAGAGCGTGTTGGCATTTTTCATGAGGAATTTTTGTACATCTGAATTGATTTCACAAATGGGAATGAACGTACATCAAGCGAAGTCTGCTTGTAATACAATGCGGTATCGCGCTTTGCCAGCTTGTAAATGTGCCAATGCTTCGTTGACTTGACTCAACAGAAAAAATTCCACTTGAGGCGCGATTTGATGCCGGGCTGCGAATGCCAGCATAGTGGAAAGCGCAGCTGGGCTTCCGGTGGGTGAGCCAGAAACACTTTTTTGTCCGAAAATAAGATTGATTGCCGGAATAGCCATGGGCTCCAAAACTGCCCCGACAACGTGTAAGCGTCCATTGGGCCTAAGTGTATTCAATAAACCCGTCCAATCCATCGGTACGTTCACGGTAACAATCAATAGATCCAATGAAGAAGCTATCTTTGTGAGTGCATCGTGATCTTGAGTCGAGACGACGTGATGCGCGCCTAGCGCTTTTGCTTCGTTTTTTTTGGATGCGGTGGAAGTAAAAGCCGTTACCTCACAGCCCCAAGCTTTTGAGAATTTGATGCCCATGTGGCCTAATCCACCGATTCCAACAATGCCGACATGATGCGTGGGTTTAATACCAAATGTTAGAAGAGGGGAGAACACCGTAATTCCGCCACATAATAGCGGTCCTGCGGTTGCAGTATCCAACGTGTCTGGTAAAGGAATTACCCATATCCAATGCGCCCTCACTCGTTCGGCGAATCCGCCGTGATGGCTAACAATCGTTGGTTGCGCGCTTAAACAAAGATTATGATTTCCTTCGATACATTCGTGACAGTGCATGCAACTACCGGCGTTCCAGCCAATTCCTACCTTTTGACCCAACTGTAGGCCTTTGACATTCGATCCTAGTAGGGTAATTCGTCCCACTATTTCATGGCCTGGAACAACAGGATATTGCGATAGGCCCCAGTCATTATTGATCATGGATAAATCAGAGTGACATAAGCCGCAATATTCGACCGTAATTTCAACTTCATCTACCCCTAATGCCCCTGGATTAAATACAAAAGGTTCTAGTTTCTGCTTGGGACCTTTACTGGCCCACGCCCGAATTTCAGCCATTTCATCTCCTCCGAGTTTTCGGTAATTTTACCATTGTGTAAAAAATTACTATTACATAATTTCGCAGTATCGATAATTCCCGTTAATATCACGGTTTTAAAATTTGATCACACGAATGGATGAACAAACAAGCCTGATTGCGCTTTTTACCAGTAGTTTCCTTGCAGCTACCTTGCTTCCAGGGGGCTCTGAAGCGGTATTGGTTAGCGTGTTATTGGCATATCCAGAGCTACACTGGCAGGCGCTTGTTTTAGCGACCATTGGCAATACACTAGGAGGAATGAGTTCCTATTTGATTGGCCGTTTTTTACCGAGTGAACAAGCAATGCATGAGAAAATTGGGAAAAATACTCGCGGATTGCGATGGATCAATCAATATGGCGCGCCCATTCTACTGCTATCTTGGGCTCCACTCATTGGAGATATACTCTGTGTTGCTGCTGGATGGTTACGGATTAATTGGCTGAGTGCAGCAATATTTATGGCGATTGGTAAATTCCTGCGTTATTGGGTAATAGCAACAGCAATTCATTAAAAATCTCAATCGAAAAAATCAACCGACTTTAAATATCGAGTACTGCCTGATGATCTAGCTACTTGGTCAAATCAATGAACCAAATCACCAGGCTGATTCAATCGTTTTTATTCAAATAATTTTTGCAATTCGCCGGACTGATACATTTCCGATACGATGTCTGAACCGCCAATAAATTCGCCATTTATATATAACTGGGGTATTGTAGGCCAATTGGAAAAGTCTTTAATGCCTTGCCTGATTTCAGGGTCATCTAAGACATTCACAGAAAAGATATTGTCAACACCACAAGTTTTTAGAATTTTCACTGCATTAGCAGAAAAACCACATTGTGGCTGTTCTAATGTACCTTTCATGTAGAGTACGACTGGATGCGTGCTAATTTGCTGCTCAATTAAATCTTCAACATTCATAGTGTTAATTTCTCCAAAAAATTTTGTTTTAGTAACCGCGTAGTCGATCAATCAATCAACTGCATCGGGCTATTTTAGCTGGATGCGCTGAATTGTCCACCGCTTACTCGCATTATGCCAGCCAAGTCAGGGTAAGAACAAATCTTAGTAAAATTTCCTCTTTTCAACAATTGCTTACATTTATTTGCTTGATCGTATCCATGCTCCAATAACAACCATCCACTTTTTTCGAGATATTGAGGTGCTGCTTGAATAATGTGATTAATGCAATTCATTCCAGAGTGACCCGCAGATAATGCAAGCTTTGGTTCAAATCGCAAGTCTCCTTGTTGTAAATGTGGGTCACTTTCGGCAACATATGGTGGATTCGTTACAATCAGATCAAATTTTTCATTAGAAAGTTCAGAAAACCAATTTCCTATGACTAAGCGAACATTGCTTACCTGTAGATTCTTAGTATTCCAATCTGCGATGGAAATCGCATCAGCGGATAGATCAACAGCAGTGACTTGAGATAAGGTGCGGTGTTTTGCAATTGTGATTGCAATCGCGCCGCTACCAGTTCCTAAATCAAGAATTCTGCAAGCACGATCGGCTGGGATTAAGTTTAGTGCTAAATCTACCAGTAATTCGGTTTCCGGGCGAGGAATCAATACAGCATCGGATACTTTAAACACATTATCATAAAATTCGCGTTGTCCGATCAAGTAAGCAATTGGAATACCTGTCGAGCGTTGCAAAACGCAATGAAGGAAACGGTTTGTTTGTGCTGTTGTCAGGGTTTGATCTGAATGTGTCAGCAGAAAAGTAGGGTTAACCGCTAAAATATGTTGTAACAGCAAATGCGCATCGATCTTGTCGATATGCTGATAGGCTTGAAGTAAAACTTGCTCAATCGTTAAAGCAGACATGGTCAAACGGTTGTAAGCAAAATAGCTGTGTTACTACATGCGAGATGAATGGGTTATTCTTGTACTGAAGCAGCCAATAGCTCAGCTTGGTGTTCAGCGACTAAAGCGGAGCATAATTCATCGATATCACCATCCATAATATGATCCATTTTGTACAACGTCAGATTGATGCGGTGATCGGTCACGCGTCCTTGTGGAAAATTATAAGTGCGAATTCTTTCTGATCGCTCTCCGGTGCCTACCAAAGATTTCCGGGTAGCGGCTTGTTCTGCATGTTGTTCGCGCATTTGCTTATCGTGGATGCGGGCGGCCAAGACACTCAAAGCTTGTGCTTTATTCTTGTGTTGCGAGCGACCGTCCTGGCATTCCACTACGATCCCTGTCGGTAAATGTGTTACCCGCACAGCCGAGTCGGTTTTATTAATGTGCTGTCCTCCCGCGCCTGAAGCGCGAAAGGTATCGATGCGTAATTCTGCTGGATTCAAAGTTACTTCGCTGACTTCATCTGCTTCAGGCATGACTGCAACTGTACATGTTGAAGTGTGAACGCGACCTTGCGTCTCTGTCACGGGAACACGTTGCACGCGGTGACCGCCTGATTCAAATTTAAGCCGTGAATAAGCACCTTGGCCATTGATTTTTGCGATAATTTCTTTGTATCCCCCTATATCCGAAAGGCTTTGCGAAATGATCTCGACTTGCCAGCCGCGACGTTCGGCATAACGCGAATACATCCGAAATAAATTCGCAGCAAACAGCGCTGACTCGTCTCCTCCCGTACCGGCGCGTATTTCGAGAAAAATATTGCGATCATCATTCGGGTCTTTGGGAAGTAATTGCTTTTGAATCTCCACTTCAAGGCGAGCTAAATTTTCTTTACTTGCTTGTATTTCTGCTTCAGCAAAATCACGCATCTCTAAATCGGCATGCATTTCTTTTGCAGTTTGCATATCGTGCTCGGTTTGTTGAAATGCGCGATAGAGCTCTACAATGGGTACGATTTCAGCGTGTTCGCGTGTCAGTTTGCGATAATTATTCAGATCTGCTGTGGCTGATTCACTGCTAAGCAAATGATTTAATTCTTCCAGGCGGACACTCAATCGAGTGAGCCTATCGGTGATGTTCTTATTCATTGTGGGCGATGCAGTTGATATAATCGATTGACCAAGTCGACCAATTCATCTTGTTCATCAGTGGATGCGTGATTGAGTGTGCTGGAGGGCACATGCAAGAATTTATTTGCGAGGCTGTTACTTAATGATTCAATAACTTTCTTTGGATCTTCGCCCTTTTCCAATAGTTTGTGCGCTTTAGCCAGTTCATGCCGACGGTAGCGCTCCCCTTGATCGCGTAGTGCGCGAATGGTGGGAACCATTTCCCGAGTTGCCATCCAACGCATAAAATCCACTACGTTAGAGTCAATAATGGTTTCAGCTTGCGCGACTGCATTTTGGCGCGAATCAAGTCCTTCTTTGACAATCTCTGCTAAATCATCGACATAGTACAAAAATACGTCGTCGAGTTCGGCAACTTCCGATTCGACGTCGCGCGGAACTGCCAAGTCGACTATAAATAGAGGGCGATGTTTACGAATTTTTAGCGCACGTTCAACCATACCTTTTCCTAGGATAGGTAATGGGCTTGCAGTACACGTGACAACGATATCATGATGTGCAAGTTGTTCTGGAAGATCGCTTAAAGTAATGGCTTTTGCATTGCTAAAACGGCCAGCGAGGATTTCCGCTCGTTCTACAGTACGGTTGGCAACGGTAATATGACGTGGATTACGAGCTCCAAAATGATTTGCGCATAGTTCGATCATTTCTCCGGCACCGATAAACAAAACACTTTGTTCACCGATATCGCCAAAAATACGCTCTGCTAAACGGGCCGCTGCTGCTGCCATGGAAACTGAGCTGGCGCCGATTTCGGTGGAAGTGCGCACTTCTTTGGCGACGTAAAAAGTACGTTGGAACAATTTATGTAGCATGAGCCCGAGCGTTCCAGCGTGTTCAGCGGATTTCACTGCGTTTTTCAACTGACCGAGAATTTGCGGTTCGCCTAACACCATTGAATCCAGTCCGCTGGCAACACGAAAAGCATGTTTGACAGCTTGCTCACGTGACAATTTGTACAGATAAGGATCAAGTTGACGTGTAGGCAAATGATGAAAATCTGCCAGCCATGTCATGGCATCTTCAGGTTTATCGGTACAGCAATAAATTTCAGTGCGATTGCAGGTCGAAACAATTGCTGCTTCTTTAACTGGATCACGCCCAACTAAATCATGCAGCGCATGCTCCATGGTATTTTCAGGAAAGCTCACTTGCTCGCGCACGTCAAGCGGCGCAGTATTATGATTTATCCCAAAAGCAAATAACTGCATAAATATAGTAATTACTTAGCAAACACTTACAAAGGAAGCGCCATTATAAACAAGTTATAAAATTCTAAAATAGTTGTTGACGCATCTTTTGATCCTGATTTTGTACCAAGCTGCGCATCAATTACTATTCCAGGTATTCACCGGGATAATTGAAATGCTGTTTTTGGGAGATCCATCAATAATCTTATCGCTGTATGTTAGATAAATCAGTACGTTTCTTTTTGCATCATAGAAACGTACAACTTGCATGGTTTTAAACAATAATGAAGTGTGTTTTTTAAAAACTTCGTCACCATCTAAATCACCATTCTTAATTTTTTCTGATAGTGTAATAGGACCAATCTGGCGACACGATATCGATGCATCGGATGAGTCTTCTGCTACTCCCACCATGCCACTGACTCCTCCTGTTTTTGCACGACTCAGATAGCAAGTCGCACCGGGAACATCTGGATCATCAAAAGCTTCGATTACAATTTTGTCGTTGGCGCCCAACATTTTAAATTTGGTAGACACGCTACCGATTTGATCAGCCCAAAGTAAATGTGGCATTAGTAGTGCAATCATCGATAACAAAAGAATGCGCATCATTTTGTAGGCGTCGTTATTGGTCTTTACCATTTCAATTCTCTCCTGATCTATCAAAATGCGATATTCGTTTAGCCGGATGGATATTATACTTTTTTTAAAACAAAACTTGATGACAATATCGACAATACGAATTACCGCAAAAACAGTTACTCTATGCGAGGATATTTACGACAGTGCCCGTATCAACTCGATCAAACAACTCCAATATATCATTATTTCTCATTCGGATACATCCAATCGAACCCGGCTTACCCATTTCTGCGGTATCCGGGCTACCATGAATATAAATATAGCGGCGCATGGTATCGACTGTTCCTAGACGATTAAAACCCGGCTCGCAACCTGATAGCCAAAAAATACGCGTCAGAATCCAATCTCGTTTAGGGAATTGCTCAGCCAATTCCGTACTGTAAATTTCTCCGGTTGGTCGGCGTTTGATAAAAACAGTATTGATCGGTTGCTTGTCGCCGATTTTGGCGCGGATAATGTGTCGCCCTAGAGGTGTACAGAAACTTCCGTACTGTTGCCCTGTGCCTTTTATGGCTGATGAAATAAGATATTGTTTGATGATTTTTCCATTGACATCAAACAAATCGAGTCGTTGATTTGCGATACTAATATCTATTCTCATGATGGCATCGTTCGGAAGTACTCCGACGTTGTACAAAAAAATCCTTTAACAATGTGCTTGCTTCAGATGCCAGAATTCCTCCAGTGACTTGTAAGTGGTGGTTTAATCTGGATTCCAAGGGTAAATTAATAACACTGCCACAAGCACCTGTTTTAGGATCTGCTGCAGCATATACCAAACGCTTGAGGCGTGCATGAAAAATGGCGCCAATGCACATCGTACACGGCTCCAAGGTAACGTACAACGTGCATTCGGATAATCGATAATTACCTATCGTGTTTCCGGCTGCGCGAATCGCTATGATTTCGGCATGTGCGGTTGGGTCATGGCTCTGGATCGGATGATTGAATCCATAACCGATGACGATCTGGTTCTGTACCACAACTGCACCGACGGGAACTTCGTCGATACTCCTTGCCCGTTGTGCTTGTTCCAATGCATGATGCATAAAGAAGCAATCGTTTTTAGTTTCCAAAAATTATCTCAATGATGAAAAAAGTGATACCGGATGTTATCGTTCGTTGATTCTGTGCTACATTGCAGCGCAATTGATAAGTCTCGATTTCCAATAATAGTAGTACGAATTCTACAATGACTTTCCAGACACCATCACAATTTGAAACTATCCGTGATCTATTGCGGTTTGCGACCACTCAGTTTAATAAAGCTGGCTTATGCTTTGGTCACGGCTCTTCTAATGCTTTCGACGAAGCTGCTTATCTGATTCTAAAAACACTATCATTGCCGCTGGATCAGCTAGAACCATTTCTGGATGCACACTTATTGGATAGGGAGCGCGATCAAGTTCTAAATGTTATTGATCGACGTATCAACGATCGAGTCCCCGCAGCATATATCACGAATGAAGCTTGGTTAGGTGAATATAGCTTCTACGTGGATGAACGCGTGATTGTACCACGCTCTTTTATTGCTGAATTATTGCAAACACAGCTTGCTCCATGGATCACCGAACCGGAGCAAATCATACGTGGATTGGATTTGTGTACCGGTTCCGGTTGTCTGGCGATTTTAATGGCGCTGTATTTTGAAAACGCGCAAATCGATGCTGTCGATATTTCTAAACCGGCACTGGAGGTCGCTTATAAAAATGTTTCTCACTATGGTTTAGAAAAAAGAATCCACTTGATTGAATCCGATTTATTCTTGTCTTTAGAAAATAAACGATATGATTTAATCATTAGTAATCCGCCCTATGTGAATGCGCAATCCATGTCTCAATTGCCTCGGGAATATCAATATGAACCACAGAATGCCTTGTCTAGTGGTATTGATGGATTGGATGCGACACGAAAAATTCTCAAGTATGCTGCGCGGCATTTGACGGATCGAGGATTGCTCATCGTTGAAGTTGGCCATAATCGCGAGGTGATAGAGACGGTTTATCCAAATATACCATTCCACTGGCTTGAAACCAGCGCAGGTAACGAGTTTGTATTTCTATTGCAGCGCGATCAACTGCTTGACAGTGATGCGTGATGATTGCCGATTAAATCCAATAGGCGTTTTGTTTTCTTTTCATCCAATTCAAGCCACTGACCGCGCTTAATTCTCGGCGGTAGATTCAATGGACCAAAGCGTACGCGAATCAAACGGCTGACTGTCAATCCGATTGCTTCAAACATGCGGCGTACTTCGCGATTCTTGCCTTCTTTAAGAATGGCGCGATACCAATGATTTGCGCCTTCGCCACCCTGATCGGCCAAGTAGGTGAACGCTGCATTTCCATCGGATAAGGCAACGCCTGTCGTGAGTTGCGTCATTTGCGCATCGGTCAGTTCACCGAGTATCCGCACGGCATACTCACGCTCCATTTCAAAACGAGGATGCATCAAACGGTTAGCCAATGTGCCATCGTCAGTAAAAATCAACAATCCACTGGTATTGAAGTCGAGTCGGCCAATCGCGATCCATTTCGAAGAACGCAAATGCGGTAATTTGTCGAAAACTGAAGGACGTCCCTGAGGATCCTTGTAACTTACAATTTCACCTTCGGGTTTGTGATAGAGCAGCACCCTCGGAAGTTCTTCCGGTGCATTCATTCGAATGACGCGCTTGCCAATGCGAATCACGTCAGCAGGTCCGGCGCGATCTCCTAGTGCGGCAACTTCGCCATTGAGCGTGACTTTTCCGGCAGCGATCAATTCTTCCATTTCACGTCGCGATCCTAACCCTCTGTGCGCTAATAATTTTTGTAGCTTAAAGGTTGCAGTGGTCTGGGCTGGTTTTTCTAAATTTTGTGCCGGGTTTTTAGATATTTGCGTTCTAGGTTGCCTGGATTCGGGTGTCCCGCTGATCGCTTTGAATCGATCGGTTTTTTGACGTGGGGATCTGAGTGGTGTTTTCTTTTTAGTTGGCATTGATTTGAGAGGCGTTGTAACGCTTCATTCTTTAAAATTACTCATAAGGTATATTTCTGCTCTGATCGAATAAAATTGTTATTTAATCATGTTTGTATGTTTTCCCATAGCTTCTTTAAGCGTTTGGACGATATCGGTTGTGGCGTTTTTAATTCTTGCGCAAATAGCGATATACGCAGTTCCTCGATTTGCCAACGAAATTCTTCCAAATGTTCATTTTTAATAAGAGAGGGTGGTTTTTCCGCCAAATACTTGCAATATTTCTGCCAAAAAACACTAACTTCTTGGCGATTCCGCATATCCCGCTCAGGATTGCTTGCAAACTTCTCTAAGCGTAACTTGATTCCTTTCAAATAACGTGGAAGGTGCAACAATCTTTTCCATGGAATTGCGCCGAGGAATCCTGTAAAAATTAATTGCTCCAATTGCTCGTGCAGTTCATGTTGTACATCGTGATTACGTTGTTCGGCCAATTGTAGATGGACGTGCTGGTATTCTGTGCCTATTTGTTGCAGTAATTGAGTGAGCTGCGCGGTGGCGTCCGGTAAGCGTTGTTTCGCTCGTTGTTTTTGTGCATGGAATTCATTTTCACTGCGTGGCAGCGGATCATCCGCCAATAGAGCGCGGTCCAGAATAGCATTGAATAGATCTTGTTTCAAATCGCCAGGGTTCATTCGGTTGGAGAATTGCATTGCAGCCAGCTTGAGTCCGGGTATATTTTTTTCCAATTGTTTGATTTGTTCTTTCAATGCCAGACAAAGTAAGCGTTTCACGCCAGCGCGCATCAGATCATCCGCAGCTGATGCGGTATCAAGTATGCGAATCGCTACGCTGTCGCCGCAATCAACCAGAGTAGGGTAGCCTTCAAAGGATTGGCCATGACGAATAAAAGTTATTGTGATCGGTAACTCGGCAAAATCCCATTGCGCGATAGAGTCGCGCTCGATGGGATGTTTTTCACTTTTATTTGTGGCTGCGAAAGTTGCTTGTGCTTGTTGTCCAAACTGCTGTTGCAATTCGATCAAATTACGGCTCATCATCAATTCTTTATTCGAGTCGTCGACTACTTGTATGTTCATCGACAGATGTAGCGGTATGGTTTCAGTCTTCCACGTTTCGGAGGGTATTGCGATGGTGGTTTTACACAAAATAAATTGACTCATAGCATCTTGTAGTAACGCGGGTGATTCTGCATGATTCAAATTTTCCAGAAATGCTGTCACTGATTCTGGCAAAGGTACCAGCATACGTCGAATCGGTTTAGGTAACGACTTGAAATACCAAGTTACTTTCTCGCGAATTAACCCAGGAACCAGATAATCTAATTGCTTTGCGTCAAGACGATTGAGTAACGGTAGCGGAACAACGACTGTTACGCCATCCAAAACATGACCAGGGTCAAAACGGTATGTGAGGGGCAGTTGATTGCCATCTGGCAGTAATAAGTGCTCGGGGAACTGTACTTCGGTGATACGGTCGGCGTCATGACGCATAAGCATTTCACGTTGTAGATACAGTATCTGTGGATTCACCGATTCAGCTTGTTTGCGCCATTTCTCAAATGCGCCGCCATTCACGATATGTTGCGGAATGATTGCATCATAAAAAGCGAAAATCTGTTGCTCATCGACCAGTACATCCTGTCGCCGCGCTTTATGTTCCAGTTCTTCGATTTCGTGTACTAACGTTTGATTGTGGATAAAGAATGCCGCCTGCGTAAGATATTCTCCGGCTACCAAGGCGGCGCGGATAAAGATTTCACGGGCTTCTATGCGATTGATTGTTCCATAATGTACCGGACGTTTTGGAACGATCATCAGACCATACAATGTCATCCTTTCGTATGCCATGACCTGGGCTTGTTTTTTCTCCCAGTGTGGATCGAAGTAATGGCGCTTACATAGATTACCCGCAATTCTTTCGAGCCAGTTCGGATCGATTTGCGCCACACAACGTGCATACAGTTTAGTGGTTTCAATCAATTCCGCAGCGACAACCCATTTGGTTTTACCCTTTTTCAATGTCGAGCCAGGAAAAATTGCAAACTTAATCCCGCGCGCACCGAGATACTCACCTTCTTTTTCGGTTTTAAATCCAATATTGCCGAGTAATCCCGCGAGTAAGGCGCGATGAATTTCATCGTAACTCGCTGTAATGGCGCTTGGTTTTAAGCCCATTTCGCTGATCAGTACTTGCAATTGACCGTGAATTTCCCGCCATTCGCGTAAGCGGCGGTAGGATAAAAATAGATCATGGCACTGTGCAATCAGTTTCCGAGTGGATTTTTTGTGTTTAACCTGTTCATCAAAAAAATCCCATAATTTAAGATACGACATGAAATCCGAACGCTCATCGACAAAACGGCGTTGCGCTTGATCGGCCGCAGCTTGGTGATCAAAAGGACGATCGCGCGGATCTTGGAGACTTAATGCTGAGGCGATAATCAAAATCTCACGTAAACAATTTTCCTGTTTAGCGGCAAGAATCATGCGCGCAATCCGTGGATCCATCGGAAACTTCGCTAAACGCCAACCAATTGCCGTCAATCCTTTGTTTTCATCGACTGCACCGAGTTCTGCGAGCAGTTGGTAGCCATCACCAATCATGCGTGGCGATGGCGGTTCAAGAAATGGGAAATTTTCTACGTCACCGATTTTCAGCGATTTCATGCGTAAAATTACTGCGGCCAGAGAAGAGCGCAAAATTTCCGGATCCGTATATTCACTGCGCGCATGGAAGTCGTTTTCGGAATAAAGCCGTATGCAAACACCTTGCGCAACCCGACCGCAGCGACCCGCACGCTGGTTTGCGGAAGCTTGTGAAATTTTTTCTACCAGTAACTGCTCAACTTTATTGCGATAACTGTAGCGATTGATGCGTGCTAGGCCGGTATCAATCACATAATGAATCCCCGGAACGGTGAGTGATGTTTCGGCTACATTGGTAGCCAGCACAATGCGGCGGGTGTTGCCTGTCGGTTGAAAGACTTTTTCCTGCTCCGCAACCGATAAGCGCGCGAACAGCGGTAGAATATCAATACGGACGAGGCCCGGGCGACTGTGATCATAATGATGTTTGCGTAAGGCTTCCGCAGTTTCGCGGATTTCTCGTTCACCCGGTAGAAAAATCAAAATATCCCCTGGACCTCTGCCGATCAACTCATCTATTGCCGATAAAATGGCTAATTGCAGATCGCTGCTTTCTTCATCATCCGCAGACAAAGGGCGGTAACAAATTTCCACGGGATACAATCGTCCAGTGACTTCTATCACCGGTGCATGATCAAAATGCTTTGAGAAACGTTCGGCATCAATCGTCGCTGAAGTGACAATCAGTTTTAAATCGGGCCGTTTCGGTAATAGCTGACTGAGATAGCCGAGCAGAAAATCAATATTGAGGCTGCGTTCGTGCGCTTCGTCAATAATTAACGTATCGTAAGCTTGTAGCAGCGGATCACTTTGTGTTTCAGCGAGCAAAATGCCATCGGTCATCAGCTTGATATAGGAATCAGTACTGACCTTATCGGTAAATCGTATTTTATAGCCGACTGCCTGGCCCAACGGACTGTTTAATTCACTGGCAATGCGCGCAGCTACGGTGCGCGCCGCAATTCGGCGCGGTTGCGTGTGCCCGATCAATCCTTTTACGCCACGTTTGAGTTCCAGGCAAATCTTCGGAAGTTGTGTGGTTTTACCCGAGCCTGTTTCACCGCAAATGATCACGACCTGATGATGATCGATCGCTTCCATGATTTCTTCCCGTCGGGCATGGACAGGCAGATCGCCGGTATAGATTGGGCTTGGCAAATGCGCAAGCCGCCTCGTGATCGCATCGGAAGAAAATTTTCTCATAGAAATGCTGCAAAATCAGATCATTGGTCACTCAAGACCATTTCGAATGATCTTTACAAATTATCCAGGGGATCGATAACGCCTGATTCTGATAGTGTAGGACACATGAAGCTCATTGGCCAGATGAGTCAAAAATCCTTCCACTTCAACCGCTCTCCTATCAGCCGGATCATACTTGTCATTAAACGCAATATGGTGTTTAATCCATGAAATGTAAGTCTTTTTCGTGCTTTTCTGAGTCATTGACTATTGATTAACATACATAAATCATGGGGCTGTAGTAGATCAGCTTAAATTTGAGTCCAATTTTTCAATATTTTTAGTTGATGTTTAGGTGTTCCATAGTTGAATCTAAATTCACATTCTTTAAGAAAAGATGGAAATGACTCTTTGGGAATTCCATTGTATTTTCTTAAAACACGTTTGGCCTGATTCCAAAAATTCTCAATCCCATTAATGTGATTCTTGCCTTGCGCAAATAACGTGGAATGATTAATCCGTTCATGGTAGAAGTGGCTCACATCAAGCGCATTGTAACTGCGATAACAATCTGTATAAACTACGCTGTCAGGTGCTATTTTTCTGGTTATCAGCGGCATAAGTGTTTCTGATTTAGTGTCGCCTACAACTTTTGTGTATACCTTACCACCACGCTTCAATATGCCGAACACAGCCACCTTACCAGCAGCTCCACGGCCACGTTTACCTTTACGAACGCCACCGAAATAGCTCTCATCCAACTCCACTATACCATCAAAGATTTCGTGAGATTCCCGCTCCAGATGATAAGCAATAACTTCACGTATTTTACGATAAAACAACGCGGCGCTATTGGGTTGTATTCCGAGTATATTGGCTGCTGATCTTGCTGTAACTTCCAGCACAAAAAATTCCAGTAACCTTAACTGTATTTTCCTTAATAATCTACAATGACTTATCTTCATTTGATTAGCTTAACATCTAAGCTAATCTACTACAGCCCCTAAATCATTATTATCATAATGATAATTGCCAACAAACAAGATTGTACGACATTATCTGACAGGTTATCGGATAAAATGTCTTGTACGTTACGTTGGGCGGCTGCCTTCATCTCGTCCGCGGATAGGTCAAACCCTATGTACAGAATTTCCATCGCCTCTTCTGCTGATGTTGAGCCAATCACCACCTTATTACAAGCCAACTCAGTGGAACGAGGTGGCTCGCTTACCGGCCATTTCTCCAACACTTGGGTTCACTCCATGGTTGAATCTGGCATGCCCATAGTCGTTGCATATCGCGGCAGCTATCTTGCAGGCGTCCTATTTAGTGCAGCTATGGATGCACCCTCCCAGTCTCCAGCAGTCATTGCAATGCGAGAGACTTGGTCCGGACAAACTGGCGCTTATATTTATGGCCCTGTTTGCGTCGCTCCCACCGAGCGTGGCCAGGGTTTGCTAGTGAAAATGTACGCGTCACTCGTCGATCAACTACCTAACCGTGAGGCTGTGTTGTTTATTCGTCAAGACAACATTGCCTCTATTCGTGCCCATAAATCTTTAGGAATGCACCAAGTCGCTCAATTCCGATTTGACGACAATGAATACCTTATTTTCAGCGATTCAAAGCTTCCACCCGCCTAACTGAGATGTGCTATCAAAAATGGAGTCCATGTGTTTAAGCAGCGAGTAGATTTGCATAGTACTGCTGCGAAAATTGCACACGCGATAAATAGCCCAATTTTTCTTGCTTACGCTGTCTGTTATAGAATATTTCGATATATTTGGTAATCTCGGCAATGGCTTGTTGGCGTGCTTTGAGCCACAACAGTTATTCCAAGTATGCTAAACAGGTTACAGTGATGCATGCGAAACTGAGAGTTGATGAAAAATGGCTTTCGCAACTTAATAATGTGATGCTTGATGCATGCGCCTAGTATGCTACCGATCTCAAAATCCTTCTTGATCCACATTTTCAAGTTTACAATGACAACCTTTCAAGTACGATATAGATCGACGAGGGACAAATGGTGAAGCGCATAACCTTTTATTTATTGATTCTGATTATATTTTCGATTATTGCGGGGTGTGCTGCAAAGCCTAGACAGCCTGCATATCACATTACAGATATTTCGCAAGATGTGATTGCTGTTGTGACCAATGACGCCGTTACGCAAATGTCGGTATTGTTCGCACCTGAAAAAACAAAGCTTGTGCTAACTCACCCCGCAACCGATCAATTTGGATTAGCGTTCGTTGATCGGTTGCGTGAGAAAGGGTTCACAGTGAAGGAGCATCCTACTCAAAATTTGGATCAAGTGCTGCTGGATCACCGGGAGCACGAGAAACATACCCACGAAGATGGAACTGATTTGATAAAGTTAGAAGAGCCGGATAGCGCTGTTCCACTCTCATACTTGCTGGATCATGGAGGAGAAAATTATCATGCCAAATTGACGGTGGGCAATCTTCAGTTGATGCGCATATATTCCATGCAAGGAGGGGAGGTAAGGCCCTCGGGACATTGGATTCGCCAGGAACCAAAATAATATAGGATAGATAATCCGGTTTCTGATTGCTTGATCAATCGCGCAAAAGGAACGCAGCCTTCTTCGGTGCGTTAATGAATACGATCGTGATTTAAACAGAAAATGACGATCCACAGCCACAAGTACTGGTAGCGCCAGGATTTCTAATGATGAATTGAGAGCCTTTTAAGTCTTCTTGGTAATCGATTTCGGCGCCAATGAGGTATTGATAGCTCATAGAATCGACTAATAATTGAACACCATGATTCTCCATGACCATATCGTCTTCATTAATTAGCTCATCAAAGGTAAAGCCATACTGAAAACCTGAGCAGCCTCCGCCATTAACAAAAACCCTGAGTTTGAGATTCAGATTTCCTTCTTCTTCAATGAGTTGCTTAACTTTAACAGCAGCATTGTCTGTGAAAGAAAGTGGGGTGTGATTTTCAATATTCATAGAATTTTCATGTTCTGGTTAATTTAAGTCTTATTCATTGTGGAAAGTTAGATGGTGATTTTTTCCTTGAGTTTCGTTTTATTTGCTATCCGGTTCTGTAGAAATTAAAGGAATCGTTTTTTCTGGTAATTGTGCATCATTATTTTGCAAATGAACCATTTTTCCTTCAACCAATGCACCCAAGTGAATTTCTATCGTACCGTAATGGATATCACCATATATTTGAGATTTCTCTTGCAACTCAAGATAGCCTTGTGCATATACAGGGCCAAAAACTTTACCATTGATAATAATGTGAGTTACTTTGATCGCGCCATCAATGCGCCCGTCGCTACTCAATACCAAGGTACTAGGTTCATTATCGGCGGCCGTAATGTCACCTGTAATATGCCCATCAACTCTTAATCCGCCGCGAAAATGGACATCCCCAATGACTTTGGTATTTGCTCCAATTAAGGTGTCAATATGATTATGTGGTTTGTTTTTCTTATTGCCAAACATGGCTTCCTCGTTATAAGGTCGGTTGCGCGGTTTGCGTTAATAATACTTTTCCGTTGCTATTTTCATAAACTTGTACCTGTAAGTTTTTTATAGTCATGTCATCGGGTACTTTGAAGCTGTCTTCTAATCGATAGAGAAATTTGAAGCTAATTGGGAAGTCCAATTTAGATTCTTGATTAACTAATGGAACCGTTTTGGTTTTATCGTTCTGTAAAAGAGTCACGAGCAGCCGCACTTTCCCTTTAAAATCATTGGGTCTTTCTCCTCCCTGAATCAGCGTTAATGCGTAGCGAAAATTACCGGGTATTTCTGTTTCTTTGAGGCTAAATTGATAAATTGAGACGCCGTTTTTCGCGCTTCCCGACATCAGATGCTCAAAGAATAACATTTTTTCTTTCAGTTGGTCATTCTCATAAGTCAATGCTTTGATTTGTTTTAACAGATTAGCATTAGCCGTATTATGCATCTGAACTTGATGAATCAATTCGCCCATTTCGGAGCAAAGCTGCTGCC
The DNA here is from genome assembly GCF_022836435.1 of Nitrosomonas sp. PY1. NCBI lineage: Bacteria > Pseudomonadati > Pseudomonadota > Betaproteobacteria > Nitrosomonadales > Nitrosomonadaceae > Nitrosomonas > Nitrosomonas sp. PY1. The sequence continues at coordinate 617,628 of NZ_BQXC01000001.1, forward strand.
GTTTTGTTTGTCGGCAAACTGCTGGATCGTATGGCGAATCACCATAGATTTTTTCCTCCGTGAATTCCTCTAGCAAAGTATTCCTCGATTGTTTTCCGACTTCAAACATAACCCAAGAAACTGAAAGTAATACAAAACACACAACCAGTATAACGACTAGTCGATATTTCCAGGAAGGGTAGGGGCGTACAATGACACGTGGCGATAGAATTTGAGTATTCTTGGGAAAGATTCTATTCATCTATGTTAATACGGTTGCGTCAAAAATACTGAAAACATTGCGATATAGAATATGATAGGAGCTCTCATGGTAGCAAGGGTATCTGATTAATACCCAGTGCTTCAGGCAATTCAAATAAAATATTCATGTTCTGGATTGCTTGCCCGGCTGCGCCTTTTACCAAATTATCAGTTACCGAGAGTATGACAGCCGTATTACCGTTTTGTGGTTGATGTACAGCAATGCGGCACAGATTGGATCCCCGGACCGAGCGCGTTTCAGGGTGTTTTCCTGTGGGTAACACGTCTACGAAAGCTTCTGTAGCATAACGTTTTTCATAAAGTTCTTGTAGGTTAACTTTTTTAGTCAATGTTGCATAAAGCGTTGCGTGAATGCCACGAATCATCGGGACTAAATGAGGGACAAAAGTAAGGCCTACAGATTTCTTGGCTACCGTTGAAAGCCCTTGCTTGATTTCCGGTAGATGGCGGTGGCCTGGAACACCATAAGCTTTAAAGTTATCGGACGCTTCTGCGAGTAGCGTGTGTACTTCCGCCTTTCGTCCTGCTCCCGATACACCTGATTTAACATCTGCAACGAGATTTTTAATGTCAATTACACCGGCTTCTATGAGCGGTAAAAATCCCAATTGAACGGCTGTCGGATAGCAACCCGGATTAGCAATTAAGCGCGCATTTTTGACTTGTGCGCGATTGATTTCCGGTAAGCCGTACACCGCTTCAGCAACCAAATGGGGACAAGCGTGTTTCATGCCGTACCATTTTTCCCACTCGGCAACGTCTTTGATACGAAAATCAGCTGCTAGATCAATAACCTTGACGCCTGCTTGCAGCAAGGATTCCGTTTGTTGCATGGCGATACCATTCGGCGTGGCAAAAAATACCAAATCACATTTATTGAGTTTAGCGTCAGCAGGGTCGCTGAATTTTAAATCAATGCGTCCGCGAAGATTGGTGAACATGTCGGCTACATCCATTCCTGCTTCGCTGCGTGACGTGATTGCTTTGATTTTTACTTTTGGATGCTGCGCTAGTAAACGCAACAATTCCACGCCTGTATAGCCTGTGCCGCCAACAATTCCTACGTTAATCATGATTAGTCCCTTCCGTTTTTTCCAGATATATCGATATTATATTAGCTAGCAAATAAAAAAGCCGCCATAACAATAGGGCGGCTTTCTACTAATGGATCTAAACTTATCGTTTGGAGAATTGCTTGCGTCGACGTGCTTTACGTAAACCCACTTTCTTTCTTTCCACTTCTCTGGCATCGCGAGTTACTAATCCTGCTTTACTCAATGTGGGCTTCAATGTTTCATCATAGTCTATCAGAGCGCGCGTAATACCGTGCCGAACTGCGCCTGCTTGACCTGATTCACCACCACCACGGATATTTACCATGATGTCGAATGTGCTCACATGATTGGTCAATTCCAGCGGTTGCTTTACAATCATGCGACCGGTTTCGCGTGAGAAAAAAGTATCCAGTGGCTTATCGTTGATAACAATTGAGCCTTTTCCGGGTTTGATAAAAACACGTGCTACAGCACTTTTGCGTCGCCCCGTTCCATAATTATATTGGGTAGCCATAATTTTAAGCTCTCACTTCAAGCGGTTTGGGTTGTTGTGCAGCATGAGGATGTTCATCACCCGCATATATCTTAAGTTTTTTAATCATCGCAAATCCCAAAGGACCTTTCGGCAACATTCCTTTAACTGCCTTTTGGAGGGGGCGCGCAGGAAATTTTGCATGCATTTTTCTAAAAGATGTCGCATAAATTCCGCCAGGATAACCTGTGTGACGATAATAGATTTTATCATCCATTTTATTGCCGGTAACACGTAGTTTGTCAGCATTAATGACGATTATATAATCGCCGGTATCTACGTGAGGCGTATAAATGGGTTTATGTTTGCCACGTAAACGGTGCGCAATTAGAGAAGCGAGTCGACCCAAAACTTTATCGGTTGCATCGATAACATACCAATCATGGTTGACTTCGTGTGGCTTGGCTGAAAATGTTTTCACGAAAACCTGTCCTGCATATTCAAAAAGAGCCAGGATTCTATGTTAGAAGGCTACAAAAGTCAAATTTGAGTCAAGCTTTCATTCATCGCTATAATCATAGGAAAATGCGGTGATGGCAGTCTCACACCGCTTACTAAGATCGACAGTAAAAATTTAGTTTGTCACGATTCACTATCTTAAGAGAGCATAATTTTGAAAGACCAATCTAAGCATGTATCGATAGAGGCAGCAAATGCGGTTGCCTCAAATTTCATACGCACGATTATTGATGACGATAATCGCTCCAATAAGTGGAAGGGGCGCATAGAAACTCGCTTTCCTCCAGAACCTAATGGGTATTTGCATATTGGTCACGCGAAAAGTATTTGCCTAAATTTTGGTATGGCTAAGGATTATGGTGGCGTATGTCATTTACGGTTTGATGATACCAATCCAGAAAAAGAAGCTCAGGAATATGTCGATGCTATTTGCGATAACGTAACCTGGCTGGGCTTTGAGTGGGGTAAGCATCTGTATTATTCATCCGATTATTTCGATCGGTTATATGAATTTGCCGAGTATTTGATTAGCGAGAGCAAAGCGTATGTTGAGGAATTAACGGCCGATGAGATTCGTGAATATCGCGGTACACTGACCGCTCCGGGTAAAAATAGCCCATACCGAGAACGTCCGGCCGCAGAAAGCTTGGATCTATTTCGACGTATGAGAGCGGGTGAATTTCCCGATGGAAAATATGTGCTGCGCGCTAAAATTGACATGACTTCACCTAATATTAATATGCGTGACCCAGTCATTTACCGCATTCGCCATATACATCATCAACGTACTGGGAATCAATGGTGTATTTATCCGATGTATGATTACACGCACTGTATATCTGACGCGTTGGAAAATATCACGCATTCGTTATGCACATTGGAATTTGAAGATCATCGACCGCTGTATGATTGGGTGTTAGACCAACTGGTTGATAAGGTACCGTGCCATCCGCAGCAAATCGAATTTGCTCGACTTAATCTGACTTATACCGTGATGAGTAAGCGTAAGTTGATTCAGTTAGTGACTGATAAATTGGTCGATGGCTGGGATGATCCACGGTTGAGTACCTTGGCGGGCATTCGCCGTCGCGGCTATACGCCGCAGGCAATTCGATTATTTGCTGAGCGAATTGGCGTCAGTAAAGCGGATTCCTGGATTGATATGACGGTGCTGGAAGATTGTTTGCGTGAAGATTTAAATGAATCCGCTGCACGGCGTATTGCGATCCTCAAGCCGCTGAAGATGATTATCGATAATTATCCGGAACATCAAGAAGAAGATTGCTTTGCCCCAAATCATCCACAACAACCGGAATGGGGTAAGCGTACGGTGCCATTTTCTAAAACACTCTATATTGAGCAAGATGATTTTATGGAAGAACCCATAAAAGGCTATTTTCGATTATCACCGGGGGCTGAAGTGAGATTACGCTATGCATTCATTATTAAATGTGTCAGTGTCGAAAAAAATGCGCAAGGTGAAATTGAGGCGATACATTGCCTTTATGATCCCGATACCAAAAGTGGTACAGCAGGTGCGGATAGCCGCAAAGTGAAGGGCAATATTCATTGGTTATCGCTCAAGCATGCGCAACCAGCTGAAATTCGTTTGTACGATCGTTTATTTAATGATCCCTATCCAGATAGCGGCGACAAGGACTATAAAAAAACATTAAATCCTGATTCCAAGAAAATTATTTCGGGATATGTCGAACAGGCATTGGTTGATGCAAAACCAGAGGAACGTTTCCAGTTTGAGCGTAACGGTTATTTCATCGCCGATCGCTATGACATGACGCCGAACAAGCTGGTGTTTAATCGTGCGGTCACTTTACGGGATTCCTGGGGGAAAGCAGTGCATGCTTCTTAATCATTCAGAAAATGCCAATCCGAAAAAGCGGCCGCTTGTCCTACGGTCGCTCCGCTAGCGTTCTGTACAGTCCAAATGATAGCGTGGTTAATTAGGAACCGCTTTCCCGTACTCGAGATTCGTATGCCGCGATAATTTGAAATATAACCTTGGCTTCTCGCTTGTGCCAGCATACGCGAGCGTTCTTCTCGATTCATTGGTTCCGCTGTTTGGCGAGACGGCGTACGGGTGAATTGCTCCCAATCCATCTCCCACAATCGCAGTGCTGCATGATTGCCGAAATTCAAAACCGGATCGGTTTGTGTTCCATGAGAAACAATGATCTTTGAATGATCAAACAATTGCTTAGCTTGCGTTAAAGGAGTGCCATCTCGCTGCAAAAGATCATGCTTTGTCCAATAAGCATAACTGTTCAATAAATACTGACACCATTCCACGGTACTTGGATTTGACCAATATTTTTGCACTTTAACAACCGATTAAAAATGCTCATACTCTAAGCGTTCTTCTCGTCGGATCATATCGTCAATGGTCAAACCAACTGCCGATACACCATCAAATACCGTTCCCACTCTTTTATTATTAAAATGCTCCAACATTGTGACGTAAGCTGTCGGTGGTAATGGAAATAATCGCGCTTTTTTAGCAATCAGAACAGCATTTTTCAAATAGAATGTGATGAATTCTCGTACTTCCGGTTTGCCGGCAGCTTTGGCGCTGACATAGATAAAAATGGGACGCGATAGTGGCTGATAGCTCCCATCTTCGACACTTTCAACAGAAGGTAAAACCGCGTCATATCCTTTTTCGCTATCGATTGCTGCTGCTTTAATTTGTGCTTGATAATCAAGGTAAGAAGCAAAACTCAAGAATCCCATTCCGTTTTTATTATTGACGATATCTTTTATCAAAGCATCATCATTTTTTGACTTATTGAAATCGCTGCGGCTAAATTTAGGTTTTCCTACAATGGCTTTGGTGAAATAATCGAAAGTGCCAGAATCCCTTTCAACTGCATAAAGGTTGATCATGTCATTCGGCCAAGCGGGATTGATGTGATTCCAACGCATAATTCTGCCTTGCGCGGCTGGCTCCCACATCTTTTTTAAATCCCTGACGGTCATTGCAGTGCTCCAGGTGTTTTGGGGACTGATAATAACCGTGATAGCATCAAATGCAATTGGAATTTCGATAAATTGTACTTTTGCCTTCTTACATTCAGCTAATTCTTTTTTTAAAATCAGACGCGAGGAATTCGCGATATCGATTTCACCATTACATAGTTTTCTCAAGCCATCACCGCTTCCGGAAACATTCATCGCTACCTTAACGCTATTTTGCTTTGAGGCCTCAAATTGATCTGCAGCTATCTTAGTAATTGGATACACGGTGCTGGAGCCATCGATTTTAATGACGGCTTGTGCGTGAGCTAGGCTGATGTAGCCGAATAAGCTACTAAAAATAAATAAATTCTTTAATAAATTAGATCTTAATGTTTGCATCATTTTTTCTCCGTAATTTCGGAACTACTGATGTTGTACGCTAATCCGGAATCTTTTGTTTTTCGGCGCTGCGCAAGTTGCACAATCTCGCCTCAATGTAATCAAAAAATTATCATTCACCATTTTGAACAATGATATTACTGCTAAAAATCTACCGTCAATTGTGTCAAGAATGCACTCAGACTGCCATTATCCCAGCCATGCGTTCTTGCTCCGGCTCCACCTGAATATCCATTGGTGTTGGTGGTCGGTGTTCCTGCGGTATTGATATTGAGTATCTGTATGATATTGGCCTGAAATTTGACATTGGAATGAGGGTACCAATTTAGACCGAATCGAACCATATTGGCTTCACCACCTTTGATTACACCGGAATTCATATCGATATAATCGTAACCAAACGCAACTTCCCATGCACCCAGACCTGGGCCGTTAAGCTGAAATGGTTTTTTGGGTTTGATACGATTTGCGGCACCGTTTCTAACATGATAAGACTTGGAATCCCCATCAGTCAGGAAGTAGCTGATAAAGCCATAATAACCAGTCAAATGTTCGCCGTTATAACCGACGCCATTGATGTTTGTTCGTAGATATTCCGCTTGTGCTGAGAATGGGCCATACACAAACCAGCCCTCTGCACCGTAGCGATCATAACTGGTAATTTGTCGCCGGTTTGGATCATTTAATCCGCCATAACTTAAATTACCGGTATTGAGGATATTGCTACGGTCGACGTTGGTTCCAGGAAAAGTGAAAAACGCCATACCGCCGCCGCCGCCAATCTGTCCTTCACCGACCATTGTACCGTCAGCGCGGTATTTTGTGTTGACATCGGTGTGTCCTGCGGAAACACCGACATGAAGAAATTTAGTTTCATCTTCCATCCACGGTCTACCACTGATACGACCGATACCTTCCCAACCGGTATCTCCGGAACCATTGTTGCGATTCTGATTGCCATTGGCATTGACTGAGGAAGAAGCTGCTGACCAACTGCCAAGAGGCTCTGTTTGGAACGCAATGCCCGTTTGCCATCTCGTTACAGCATAATTGATACCGATACCGGTTTTATATGTATTTGGATTGTCGACAAATGTATTCACTGACATATGCCGTTCGATGAAGGTCAGATAACGGTTGCTGGCAGCTTCTTCCAAGCTAAATGGTTCCTTGAAAAGACCAATCTTGTAAGAAAGTGCATTGGTATGATTAAGGCGCACAAATGCATCAGTAATTCCAGAGCCTACCGTTCCATTGCCGCGGCTAAAATCATATTCGAATTTATAATCCCAAATTTTCATAAAGGTGCCTTCAACCCCTAAGCGGGCGCGGCGAATATTCATCCCGCTGTTTAGTTCATTCGAAGTGTTGGCGCCGAATGCAGGGTCTGGATCGTTGATGAAGTTATACTGCGAAGCGGGTTGAATCCGTCCATTGAGTGATATCGCGAAGTTTCCGTCTTTGGTTGACCAATGTAAGCCACGATCATCAAAATTGCCATGTATTTTTTCAACTTCCTTGACGCGCTCATCGAGCATTGAAACTTGCCCTTTAAGTTGCTCTTTTTCGGCTTTTTCCCGCAATCTTGCCAAGCGGTCGCTGCTGTTCTTATTGTTGGTGTCAGCTTTTTGATTTTCAGGAGCGGCAGTGAATTCGATTGGTGGGCTTGCAGGTTTCGTTGTTTTAGAGGCAGCTACAGATTTTTCGTAAGTGCCCATATGTACTCTACCAGGCCCAGGCTCAGCAAAGATTTGTTTGGTTTTCATGTCAACATACAAATCCAATGCGTGACTGCTGGAAGCGACGCATAAACTGATTACAGACAATATTGCCAAAGGAGGCCTGAATAATCGCATAGTTTTTAATCCAGAAATTTTATAAAGGTGATCGAGAACAACCTTATAAAATAAAAATGTTACAGTTTTATGACGGTTAAATTTTTGTTACAAACTGCGGTGGGTTTTTAGCTTGAATCGATTGGATAATCATTATTCAAAAATTTTAATAATCAACTTATTAAGTTTGTGTCGTGCACAGATGAAGATCATTCATTTGAATTTAATGAGGTGGGTTGGATAAAAAAAAGGGAACTTTTATTGGTAGAAAGCCTGTCTATATTTTTATCTGGGCAATAGAAAATTAACTTTGATTAATCTATGCCAAGGGTGATTTTCGACTAACAACCTAATAGGAGGAGAAAATGGCAACGACATATGGCACGAGTAGTGCGAGTAAGAGTGCTGATTACGACATGTCGCTGTGGTATGACTCAAAATACTACAAATTAGGCTTGATAACGATGTTATCAGTAGCGATATTTTGGATATGGTATCAAAGGACATTTGCATATTCGCATGGAATGGATTCGATGGAACCTGAGTTTGACCAGGTATGGATGGGTCTGTGGCGGGTGCACATGACGCTGATGCCGCTGTTTGCGTTGGTGACATGGGGTTGGATTCTGAAGACTCGTGATACGAAAGAGCAATTAGACAATTTGGACACCAAGCTGGAGATCAAACGTTATTTTTACTGGATGATGTGGTTGGGTGTTTATTTGTTTGGTGTTTACTGGGGCGGAAGTTTCTTTACGGAACAAGACGCATCTTGGCACCAAGTGATTATTCGTGACACGAGCTTTACGCCAAGTCACGTAGTGGTATTTTACGGTTCGTTCCCGATGTACATTGTATGTGGTGTAGCGTCATACTTGTATGCGATGACCCGTCTGCCGCTGTATAGCCGTGGCACATCCTTCCCGTTGGTGATGGCAATTGCTGGTCCATTGATGATTCTGCCGAACGTAGGGTTGAACGAATGGGGACATGCATTCTGGTTCATGGAAGAATTGTTTAGCGCGCCATTACACTGGGGCTTTGTGATTCTGGGTTGGGCTGGTTTATTTTCGGGTGGAATTGCAGCACAAATTATTACCCGTTATTCAAACCTGACCGATGTAACCTGGAACAATGCTAGCAGAGAAATTCTGAATAACCGCATCGTTCCTGAAGTTAATGTAAAATAAGTATTGAAAGCTGTTAGAACTTGCCCACTGCCAGTTGTATAGGCAGTGGGCTTTTTTGTTTTCGGTAATTCGAAATGAATTGTTAATAGGTAAAATAATGTCTCGTTAGCTTCTGTAGGAAACATTATTTCTTCCAAGAAAATTATCTATTTGATGGAGGTAGTTGATACTCAATAGAAATAATTGGCTCCTGTTGTTGTATGATGACGTATGACCCTAAAGAACTTAAAGTTGACGCATTTATACATACGCTATAATCCTCGCTAGAAGGGACATGGTACTGTGTTGCATCGGAAGTAATCTAAAACTATGTGCGAGAATATTTGCAATCATTAACGGATTGGAAGTTGCTGGCAAAAATAGATTATCTGATGACGCGTATGTAAATAAAATTTGAATAAAGACTAACCATCAATTTATGAAGTTAAAATTTACAAAAATGCATGGCCTAGGTAATGATTTTGTGGTTCTTAACGGCATCGATCAGACCATACAGCTTACACAACCACAAATTCGCTTTCTTGCGGACCGTCATTTTGGCATTGGTTGTGATCAAATTTTGTTGGTTGAAAGAGCACAGGGTGATGCCGATTTTCGCTATCGTATTTTTAATGCTGACGGAGGCGAGGTCGAGCAATGCGGAAATGGTGCACGCTGCTTTGTTCGTTATGTGCATGATCAATCCTTGACGCAGCAGCGTGAAATTCGTATCGAAACGCTAAGCGGAATTATTTCGCCGAAGCTTGAAGATAACGGGAATGTTACTGTTAATATGGGGAAGCCTATTTTTAGACCGGAAGATATTCCTTTCTTGGCTGAGAAAACTGAAAAAACTTATCCGATTGAAATTAATGACGATCTCGTTACAATAAGCGTGTTATCGATGGGGAACCCGCATGCTGTAAGAATTGTTGAAGACGTAGAGACGGCTCCGGTTGACACAGAAGGCGCTTTGATTGAGTCACATCGCGTTTTCCCGAAAAGAGTCAATGTGGGTTACATGCAAATTGTTGATCGAAGTTGTATACGGCTTCGCGTTTTTGAACGTGGTGCAGGCGAAACATTGGCCTGTGGCACAGGAGCTTGTGCCGCGGTGGTTGCGGGAATCAATTTGGGATTGCTGGAGCATCGGGTGACTGTGAATACACGCGGTGGCAAACTAATCATCGATTGGCAACAAGGCGATGCGCCAGTTTGGATGTCTGGTCCCGCAGTAACGGTATTTGAAGGTGAAATCAATTTGCAATCCATTAAGGAAATACGATGAAATCGGAAGAAATCGCGCAGTATCTAAAGGAGCACCTGGAATTTTTCAATGAATTTCCGGATTTGCTTGCGGATATTGAAATTCCTCATCCGCAAGATGATAAAGTGATTTCATTGCACGAGCGTCAAGTGATCTCACTCAGGGATAGAAATCGTGTTTTACAAGATAAGTTGCGCGAGTTGATCAGCTTTGGTGAAGAAAATGATGTAATTGGCGGAAAAATGCATCGATTAGTGATTGCGTTGCTTGCAACGACATCGATGAATGAGGTACTGAACGCGTTATATTTTAGCCTCAAAGAAGATTTTTCTGTGCCGCTGGTGGGGATGCGCTTTTGGGACGTGCCATATACTGATTCATCTAGAATAGAGTTTGCGCCGACCAGCGAAGATGTTCGCGTTATTGCTCAAAGCTTGGTGCAGCCGTATTGCGGTAACCATATTGTGGGCGAAATCAAGCATTGGTTTGGTGAAGGAGGAGAGCATTTGAATTCGTTTGCGATGATTCCGCTCAATACATCTCGGCTGATTGGTTTGCTGGTTTTGGGAAGTCCTGATGCAGAAAGGTTTTATCCAGAAATGGGTACATTGCATTTGAAACATTTGAGCGAGTTGATCTGTGCCGCAGTTATCCGTTATTCTGCAGCGAATCAAACCAATAGTAGCGCTCTAACACTAGATAGTTTATCGAATGAGCAGCAAACGTGAGCTACTAGCCGGTGCTTTTATTCATCATATGGTTTATGTGCGGCGTTTATCAGCACTCACCGGTGAGAGTTATTCGAGAGATATTCGAGCGTTATTTGAACATTTACAAAAGCATGAGTTAGAACAGGTTCAGGCACAAGATATTCGTTTGGTTATTGCGCGGCTCCATGGTAAAGGTTTTTCAGGCCGGAGCTTGGCTAGAATGTTATCTGCTTGGCGTTGTTTTTATAAATACCTGATCCGTGAGCGGCATTGTGAACATAATCCCTGCGTTGGTTTGCACGTTCCAAAATCTGCACAGAAATTGCCGAATGTGTTATCGCCAGATCAAGCCGTACAGCTACTCGCATTTCCATTGGATAATATTTTAAGTGTGCGTGATAGCGCTATATTTGAATTATTTTATTCTTCCGGTTTGCGCCTGGCAGAGCTGACGCATCTCAAGCAAGAGGACATACGTTTTTCCGAAGGGACTGTGCGCGTATTAGGGAAAGGTGGAAAAATGCGTATTGTTCCGGTTGGGGATTATGCAATTCGCGCTATCAGATGTTGGCTTGAGCAGCGTTCGAGTATTGCTAAACCGGATGTCCTGGCACTATTTGTATCTCGCCGTGGCGATGCGATGAGTGCTCGTACTATCAGTTATCGATTAAAAAATCGAGGTATAAAACAAGGCATACATCAGAATATACATCCGCATGTTTTGCGGCATTCGTTTGCATCTCATGTATTGCAATCGAGTGGTGATTTGCGCGCTGTACAAGAAATGCTGGGGCATGCTCATATTACATCGACGCAAGTCTATACGCATTTGGATTATCAGCATTTGGCAAAAGTTTACGATAAAGCGCATCCACGGGCGAAAAAAAGAAGCTAACAGTATCGCTTTCTGTCAGAGAGCGCGATGTTTTATACGCTATAATGGCGCTTTCTTTCAATAAGTATATTTCATGACAACAATCGTATCGGTCAGGCGCGGTCGGCAAGTTGCGTTGGGTGGGGATGGGCAAGTAACGCTGGGTGCGGTCGTGGCAAAATCGAGCGCACGAAAGGTTCGCCGGCTCTACCATGAAAAAATCTTAGCCGGATTTGCTGGAGGAACAGCCGATGCATTTACATTGTTTGAGCGTTTTGAAAATAAATTGGAAACGCATCAAGGGCATATTATGCGTTCAGCGGTGGAATTGGCAAAAGATTGGCGTACAGATCGAATCCTGCGTAGATTGGAAGCCATGTTGGTTGTTGCCAATGCGGAGGCCACATTGATTATCACGGGTGCAGGCGATGTTATTGAGCCAGAGCAAGGTCTTGCAGCCATTGGTAGTGGTGGATCATATGCGCTGGCTGCTGCACGGGCACTATTAGAAAACACTGACTTTCCTCCTAAAGAAATTGTCGAAAAAGCATTGACTATCGCTGGCGATATCTGCATATACACCAACCAAGATCATGTGATTGAAACCATCGACTAAACATTGCAAAGATTTTTCTACTCCACTTATTGGGTGGAAAAACAAACGATTTATTCTTATTGAATTTTTATAGAACATAGAACCATGTCTCAAATGACTCCCCAGGAAATTGTCCATGAATTGGATAAACATATTATCGGTCAAGATGCAGCCAAGCGTGCTGTCGCGATTGCATTGAGAAACAGATGGCGCAGACAACAAATTGCGGATCCATTGCGGCAGGAAATTACGCCCAAGAATATTCTCATGATTGGTCCGACCGGGGTAGGGAAAACGGAAATCGCACGGCGTCTGGCAAAATTGGCTCATGCACCTTTTATCAAAATCGAGGCTACTAAGTTTACTGAAGTCGGTTATGTCGGTCGCGATGTCGATTCGATTATCCGCGATTTAGTGGAAACGGCCATTAAAGAAGCGCGTGAAAGAGAAACAAGAAAGAAACAACCGCTTGCAGAAGATCGCGCAGAAGATCGAATTTTAGATGCATTACTGCCTGTTGCGCGGGATTTTGATCTTCAACAATCTGCCACGGAAGACCGTGATAGTTCAACCCGACAGAAGTTTCGCAAGAAATTGCGTGAAGGTGAGCTAGACGACAAAGAAATCGAAATTGAAATTGCATCGCCACGTACCAGCATGGAAATCTTTGCACCACCAGGAATGGAAGATCTGACTTCTCAAATTCAGGGGATGTTCCATAATATGACCGGGGAGAAAAAGAAAACCCGCAAACTGACCATTCGTGAAGCTAAAAAACTGCTATTGGAAGAAGAAGCAGGGAAAATGGTCAACGATGAAGAATTGAAACTCAATGCGATACAAAATATCGAGCAGAACGGCATTGTATTTTTGGATGAAATCGATAAAATCGCCAGTCGTTCCGGTCATACCGGCGGTGATGTTTCTCGTCAGGGGGTACAACGAGATTTGCTACCTTTGGTGGAAGGAACTACTGTATCAACCAAATATGGCATGATCAAAACGGATCATATCTTGTTTGTGGCTAGTGGCGCTTTTCATATGTCAAAGCCTTCCGATCTCATCCCGGAATTACAGGGGCGTTTCCCAATTCGGGTTGAATTGACCAGTCTCAGTGTGAGTGATTTTGAGCAAATCCTAACGAATACCGATGCTTGCTTGACACGCCAATACGAGGCCTTATTGGCTACTGAAGGTGTTTGTTTGGAATTTGGTAGTGATGCCATTAAGCGCTTGGCTGAAATTGCTTATTCGGTGAATAGCAAAACGGAAAATATTGGCGCAAGGCGTCTTCATACCGTAATGGAAAAACTCTTGGAAGATGTTTCATTCAATGCAACCAAATATAGTGAACAAACTGTCACTATCGATGCAGCGTATGTTGATGATAAGCTTAAAAATCTATCACAAAGCGAAGATTTATCGCGCTACGTGTTATAAGTTTTAATAATCCTTTAATTATATTTATTTTGTTTGGAGAAGTGACCGAGTGGCTGAAGGTGCACGCCTGGAAAGCGTGTGTACGGTTTAAACCGTACCGCGGGTTCGAATCCCGCCTTCTCCGCCACTTCAATTTGCTTGCTTTCTAGCCTCCCTAACACCTTGAACGGTAATGGGGTTTCAGCGGTTCTAAGTCCTGTATTTCGGTGATATTGGAATCCACCCGGAAAAGCCAGTTTCAGCACTGCGCGGCGGTCGCACAATCTTACAGAATCCCAGATTTTATAAGGACTTGCAATAAAAGGTTCTATCGCAAATTTTAGCGTGTGGTGTTAGTCTTGGTATTTTCCTTGTCACCGCCACCGATCATGCTCACTTTCAAAGGTTGCCATTACCCGAAAGCTATCGTCCTTTATGCCATTTAGTTTTATGTCCGCTGCGGCGTGTCGTACCGGGACCTGGAGGAGATCATGGCTGAGCGCGGTGTCACTCTTGACCACGCCACACTTAACCGCTGGGTCATCAAGTATATCAAGGTCAAGAGGCAATGTACCTGTACCGTGCCATCGACAAGTACGGCGATACCTTGGATTTCATGCTATCCGAACGCCGCGACGAAGAAGCAGCCCCCCATTTCTTTCTACACACGGTAGGCTCAAACGGTCTGCCAGAAAAGGTCGTTATCGACAAAAGCGGAGCCAATTATGCCGGTTTGTTGAACCTCAACCTTCTTCTTTTGTGGCTTGGCTGGTACCACCTGGTTGAGATTCGCCAAATCAAATACCTGAACAACATCGTCGAACGAGACCATAGATTTATCAAAAGAATTACCCGGCCTATGCTGGGTTTCAAGGCATTCCATTCTGCCGAGGCAACCCTGTGCTGGCATTGAAACCGCACACATGATCCGAAAGGGGCAGCTGAACCGACAAGGGTTGTCCGGATTTCAGCAGTTTGCTAGCCTTGCAGGATAACTTTGCCTGAAGGGTGTGTTCGCTGCACCTCGTTTAAATATTTGCGACAGAATCATTGACAATCATGGTAATCACCTCTTAATTTCTCCCGCCTAAAATTTAGGCAAGATACGTGAATTACCTGATCTGTTTTCAATCGGTACAACTAGGCTTTTATGGTCAAATTTCAACCGGTGTCAACAATTCAAGACAGAGTGCTGAATTATTTTGAAGAATAGGCTGGTACTGGTGCGATTGCAGGAGATATCACGGTCGGTGTTGATGTCGGCGGCTCGGTCTCGCTCATGCGTTCGAGGATAAACTGCTTGCGACGCAGCAACCGTTTTGACTGATTGATAGGATTATCAAATCTGGAATTTGCGAGAGTTGCGGCTAACAGAGCCGATTGTTCGGAGTTTAATGCCGATGCGGGAATATTGAAATACGTCAGAGATGCGACCTGTACGCCCCAAATCCCATCCCCCCATTCGACCACATTCAGGTAGATCTCAAAAATGCGGCATTTGCTCAGCTCGGATTCGAGTTGTTGGGTGAGTAGGAACTCGCGCAAATTGAAGAAGGAATCTTTCTCCGGCAAAAGATAAAGATTCTGGACCAACTGTTGTGTGATGGGGTCATGACTACCGATCATCGGCTTTTTTTTCCAGCTTGCTTTAACCAGCTTCTGCGGTTCGTTGGAGTCAATACATTCATATAAAAAAGGCGCATTCTTCGCCGCCAATACTGCATGTTGGAGATGACGAGATATTCGATCGTGCGAAACCCAGCGCTGCAGGCGACGAGGGTTTTTCCCTGCTTTTTGACCTTCGGCAAAGCGCAAGTCGATGAGCGCGGTTGAGGCGGGGTTCGTTATCTTCAAGGAACGGACATCAGGTAGGGTGAGGTAGATATAGGTAATGTAACCTACCCCACCAATGATCGCCCCGATTCCCATCCACCGAAGTAAACGTAACAGAGTATGAGTAGTGTAAAAATCCTCTTTCATAAGAAAAAATATATGGAAATTCTATATTTTGTCATTCCGCTCAAACCACCCTTATATATTTTCAAATCATTTATTTGTTAGAGGGCATCTGATTTGCTGCAATCAATTGAAATTGATAATTTCCGAGACGCTGGAATTTTACCTTATAGAGTTAAGTTCTATAAAGGTGGGTAACGTGACATAGGGTTTTCATTATTGTGGTCTGAGTTGTTCATTTTATCTGATCAGGAAACGGCGATAGAAAGCCGTATCTTCCGATACCGAGCGTTTTGATTCTAGGTCTTTGACGGTATGAATCACCTGTGTCAATGATCGCGTGATCCGAGACAACTTCCAGCCACAAGAGTATCGCCTTCGCGCATATAATCGAGCGCTTCCTGCAGTTGCTTACGATCCTTGTTGGCACCGGATATTTTTTCGTAAAGATTTTTTCAACAGGCCTCATTAAGAGTATCAATCTGCTGCTGCGGATTTTGATCGAGTGTTGATACCCTCGTATATCCGATGAGCATATTTTTTATTCTCAAGACGATTTTTTGTGATACTAACAGAACATATAATTGGGAATAATGTTCTGAGATTGATACATTATCGAAGATATTTTGTCAAATGTGTCAATCGCCGTGCAAAACTTACCGGGATTTTGGGTAAATCGGCGTTGAAAAGTTTCCACCCAGGATTGTTAAATACCCGACATTTAGTCGGAGAATTCTGGAGTGATAACAATGGATATTATTGCCGAAGTCAGAAGGCGTCATTTTGTTAGTAAGGAAAGTATCGGTTCAATAGCGCGTTCATTGGGATTATCACTCCCCACGGTCAGGAAGCATTTACAGACAGAAGCTGAACCGGTATATCGGCGTCGCATTCAAATTGCACCCAAACTGGGTGAATTCAAGATGTTATTAACGAAATGGCTTGAAGCAGAAGCATTGTTACCCCAAAGGCAACGTCGTACAGCGGTGCGCTTATATGAAGGTTTGGTTGATGAGGGTTATACAGGTGTTTATGACAGTGTTCGGCGATTTGTTAAACAATGGAAGGCCAGTTACAAGAACACACCTTCATTAAAGCAAGCCTTTGTTCCTTTGGCGTTTAAGCCTGGTGAAGTCTGTCAATTTGACTGGAGTCAGGAAGTTGTCGAGATCGGCGGTATAGAGTAAGCTATCAAAGCGGTTATGTCGCAAATATTTAAACGAGGTGCAGCGAGCACATCCTTCAGGCAAAGTTATCCTGCAAGGCTAGCAAACTGCTGAAATCCGGACAACCCTTGTCGGTTCAGCTGCCCCTTGCGGATCATGTGTGCGGTTTCAATGCCGGCCAAGGTTGCTTCGGCAGAATGGAACA
Source organism: Nitrosomonas sp. PY1 (assembly GCF_022836435.1). Taxonomy (NCBI): domain Bacteria; kingdom Pseudomonadati; phylum Pseudomonadota; class Betaproteobacteria; order Nitrosomonadales; family Nitrosomonadaceae; genus Nitrosomonas; species Nitrosomonas sp. PY1. Next base: position 634,503 of record NZ_BQXC01000001.1, read on the forward strand.
CCTTGAAACCCAGCATAGGCCGAGTAATTCTTTTGATAAATCTATGGTCTTGTTCGACGATGTTGTTCAGGTATTTGATTTGGCGGATCTCAACCAGGTAGTGCCAGCCAAGCCACAGAAGAAAGAGATTGAGTTTCAACAAACCGGCATAATTGGCTCCGCTTTTGTCGATAACGACCTTTTTTGGCAGCCCGTTTGAGCCTACCGTGCGCAGAAAGAAATGGGTGGCTGCTTCTTCGTCGCGGCGTTCGGATAGCATGAAATCCAAGGTATCGCCGTACTTGTCGATGGCACGGTACAGGTAAATCCATTGCCTCTTGACCTCGATATAGGTCTCATCAGTCCGCCATGACGGATTGCCGGGACGCTTCCTTTTCTTCGCTACCTGGGCAAGTGCCCTGGAATACTTGATGACCCAGCGGTTAAGTGTGGCGTGGTCAAGAGTGACACCGCGCTCAGCCATGATCTCCTCCAGGTCCCGGTACGACACGCTGTAGCGGACATAAAAGTAAACGGCATAGAGAACGACAGCTTCTGGGTAGTGGCAACCTTTGAAAGTGAGCATGATGGGTGTTGCGGCGACAAGGAAAATACCAAGACTAACACCACACGCTAAAATTTGCGACAGAACCGGATTTTGTGCTTATCATAGCAGACGGTTCTCAAGTGATGCACAACTGATATTTTGTGCTCATTTCTTTTTGAGATGTGCTGCTATTCACGCAGCCCGGGCGAACTGCAAAAGTGAGAGAAATCATAGAGCATTATGCCTTGCAAACCGACGGTGACCCACCGGTCAGTATCTGGCGAGAACTGCGCAGAATCAGCGATGCAGATGCACCCGATGGCATTCTGGAACAAACAAACCAAGTAGCAGTCCAAAAAGAGTGGTGGCAATTTATTTAACTGATGGGCGGTGTCACTTCCAAACGTAAAGACAACCCGATCAAGCTCATGAAGATAGATTCCAAGGAGCTGGGAAAGTATGGAGATCCCATAGGGTAAAAGATCTGCGGCGTTGAAACGGATTCGATTCAATTACCGGCCCGCTTGCATCAGTGGCAGTTTCAGAAAATTACAGTTGATGTGGAAGTAACTGAATGACGAGGCGCAAAGCGCCTGAGCGGAAGCGACCGCGAGGCCGCATTTGCAGCGCAGCCGCCTTGTGCTTCGCAAGCAACCGATATCAGAGCTTGAAATCAGCTTGCCTGTTGATTCATGGAAGAACAAGACACAATTTTGTATAACTGTGATTATTAGGAGAAAACTATGAAACAAAATATAGATAAACAACCCGCCGCGATTCTAACCATACTGTTATTTATTACTGCATTAATGCTGTCTGGGAGCGTATTTGCTGATAAGCTGACTACGAAAACTGAATTGGATGCAGCCACTGCTACCGATGCAAATACTAGCACTATTACGGCACCTGTCCGCCATATAGGCGACCGTTTATCTGATGGCAGCATCGTGTTTTGGGTTGATGAAACGGGTAAGCACGGTCTGGCAGCACAGCCATTTGATGATAATCGCCAAGCTAATTGGTATGCTGCAGAAGAACATGCTGAAAATCATGGCTCCGGCTGGCGTTTGCCTACAAAGCCTGAATTGAATCTACTGTTTCAACAGAGGGACGTTGTGGGTGGTTTTGCCGATCACCTCTATTGGAGTTCTACCGAGCACGATGCTACCCTCGTGTGGTATCAGCACTTCCACTCTGGCGTGCAATACTACGGCAATAAGGGCAAGACGCTCAGTGTTCGGGCTGTTCGGGCTTTTTAACTATTTGACTTTACCGCGTAGCGGTCGATTTTATTTTGGCGCTGTATTATGACTTGCCGGTTTATAGGGATACTTATTAGCGCATTCTGAAGATTCTTTGAATGTACTAAAGATTTTCCGAAAGAGTATAAGTATACCCTGGGGCAGGACATGAAGTGTGATGCCCTGCAACTGCTCAGAAGTATTTACCGCGCCAATCAAGCGACGCATAAGAGAGAGCATCTGGAGTTTTTTGGATGAGCTTGAAATTCTCAAACTGAAAATACGCCTATGCGCGGACATGAAGGTTTTGTCCTTCAAAAAAACAGACTGAACTGAATGTGTTAATGGACAGCATAGGCAAACAGATTGTCGGCTGGCATGCCAGTCCGTAAAAGGATTCTGTCGCAAATATTTAAACGAGGTGCAGCGAACACACCCTTCAGGCAAAGTTATCCTGCAAGAGTAGCAAACTGCTGAAATCCGGACAACCCTTGTCGGTTCAGCTGCCCCTTTCGGATCATGTGTGCGGTTTCAATGCCAGCCAGGGTTGTCAATCAACATTCAAAATTTACCAGATATCAACATCCAAAAAGAACTCAGCAACGCGAATATGACGCGCTCAATCGTCTTTGGAAAACCATCGGCGCACAAACCCAAACCACCCAATACCAGTACGACGCGCAAGGTAACCTGAAGCAGATTGCCGATCCACTTTCGCATGCGACGCACTTTCAATTCGACACGCGCAACCGCCTAAAGCAATCGACCGATCCGGCCAATGGCATAACGCAACAAACACTGAATGCACTGGATCAAATCACGCAGGTATCCGATCCCAGGAACATCAACACCACCTACGCGTACAACGGTTTTGGCGATGTGACGCAGGAAATATCGCAAGACCGGGGCACCACGACCTACACTTTTGATGCTGCCGGCAATGTCAAAACCATCACCGATGCCCGTGGCGTCAAACATACCTATACCTGGGATGCGCTCAATCGCCCGACCAAACGCACGCATACCACGGTTACCGGCGTGCCAGGGGCTACCCAACTCGTTTGGAGTTACGATACCGGCGCCAATGGTATTGGACGACTGACCGGCATGACGGACGAATCCGGTTCAACCAGCTTTGGCTACGACATACATGGCAACCTGCTCACTAAGACGCAGATCGCCAAGATCGGCACGATCAATTACACGCAAACGCTCAGCTATCAGTACGACAGCTTTGGTCGCCAGAGCCAGATGACGTATCCGTCCGGCACGCAAATCACCACCACCTATGGTGCCGATGGTCGCGCAAATGAATTACGCATCAATGGCAATCTGCTCTTGAGTAACATCGCGTACCAACCGTTTGGCGAACCCAAAAGCTGGGTGTGGGGCAATGGTCAAGCGTATACACGTACTTTCGACACCGATGGACGGCTTAAAACCCACCCGGTTGGCGGCGATACGCGCACGCTCACCTATGATCTGGCCAGCCGCATCACACAAACCACGGACACCAACCCGATCTACAACCGCAGCTTCGACTACGATGTGAACGATCGGTTGACGAATCAATCGGACAACACCAGCTTTAAAATCTGGAGCTATGACGCCAATAGCAATCGCACGCAATATGAAGCGGGCAGCGCAACCTACGTATATACGACCGCCGCCAACAGCAATCGCCTGCAAACGGTGTCAGGGCCAATGACCAAAACCTACACCTTTGATGCCGCAGGCAATCCGCTGAGCGATGATTTGACGACCTTTACTTGGAATGCCGCCGGAAAACTCGCAACCACGGTCAAGAGCGCCAAGACGCACACCTACAAAACCAACGCGCTCGATCAACGCATCAGCAAGAATGGTCCGATCAATCCCAAGCAGATCTTCTTTTATGACGAAGCAGGACAACTGATCGGCGAATACACGGACAATGCGGCTACTACCACGCCGACCAATGACTGGCTGGTTAGACAGGAAACCGTGTGGCTGGGGGACATTCCAGTCGCCGTGATCAAGAAACCCACCGCTACCAGCGCAATCCAGGTTCACTATGTTCATGCCGATCACCTCAACACTCCGAGAGTGATCGTCAACACCGCGAACACCACCGTCTGGCGCTGGGACAATGTACACGCGTTCGGCGCCAACCTGGCTGACGAAGACCCAGACGGCAATGCCCAACTGTTCGAATACAACCCACGCTTCCCAGGGCAGTACTTTGACAAAGAAACCGGTCTGCATTACAACTATTTCCGATACTATGAACCTGAGACCGGAAGATACATTTCACCTGATCCGATTGGGTTGGCGGGTGGTGTCAATGTTTATGGATATGTGGAACAAAATCCGTTAAGCTTTATTGATCCTTATGGTTTGTGGTCTATCGGTGATCCTCTATCGCAAGAAATAGTCGATGCTGTAGCGGGATTTGGGGATGGCGCCTACAAAGCAATCACTCTTGGGCTTGGTGACTTACAGGATATCCGCAATATTCTTGATATAAATGGAGGTATTAACAAGTGTTCTAATGAATACACAATATCGAGTGTAGCTGGGAATGTCGTAGGTGCTACTGCGTTGGGTGGTGCTTTGGCGAATAAAGCATTTAGACAAAGTGGTTGGTTAAATAATAATCGTTATTTGCGCATTGGTTGGGGAAAGAATGAAGGGCGTCGCGTTTTTAGAATTTCGGGACATGTTGTTAAAACCGAGAGTGGTCACATTGATATATGGAGAGGTTCGCGCTTATGAAAACATTAACCTTGTTTCAAGAAAAATGTGAAACTACGTTAGAGAATATTCTGAAAAAAGATGGCCTAGTTTTACGTAATAGAAATATTGCAGGAAAGCACGAGAAATATATTGTGGCAGAAATACCAAGTGTATGTATTAAAATTTGGATTTATGAGGAAGAAGCAATGTTTACCGTAGTAGATAAAAGCTATTTTTATGAAGCTCTAGATTATCCAGATAAGGATCTTCTCATATCTAAGTTTGTCGAAGCAATTATATCTTGTTCAAAAAATGAGGTGCGGATTGATACTGGAAGCTCGCGTATATCCTTGTTTAAAGGGAGAGAGCTCTAGATTAAAATGCAAACTTGCGAAACCTCAACATAATAAAATAACTGATGAATAGAATGCCAAGGGATCACTGCCACGCCGACCAATGACTGGCTGGTCAGACAGGAAACCGTGTGGCTGGGAGACATTCCGGTGGCCGTGATCAAGAAACCGACCGCCACCAGCGCAATCCAGGTTCACTATGTTCATGCCGATCACCTCAACACTCCGAGAGTGATTGTAAACCAAAGCAATACGCCGGGGCGCTGGGACAACGTGCACGCATTCGGTGCCAACCTAGCTGACGAAGACCCCGACGGCAATGCCCAACTGTTCGAATACAACCCGAGATTCTCTGGACAGTACTTTGACAAAGAAACTAGTCTCTATTACAACTACTTCCGATACTATGAACCTGAGACAGGGAGATATATCAGCCCCGATCCGATTGGGTTGGCGGGGGGTGTCAATGTTTATGGGTATGTGAATGGAAATTCTATGAGCCATCGCGATCCACTAGAGCTTAATCCTACAACTGCTGTTGGCGCGGGAGTTGGTTCGATAATTTTTCCAGGAATCGGTACAGTGGTGGGTGCAGGGGTGGGTACGGCGCTTGGAGTTGGCATTGGTTGGTTAATATACAGCAAACCTCCAGAGAATGCGTATGATCCTAGTGGCCCTAAGGCACCTGGGAAACCCGGTAAAGAGGAAGGTTTTTGCGATCCCAAGGGCGGAGAAGATTGGGTTAGAAACCCAAATGGGCGTGGCAGCGGTTGGCGAGATGCAAATGGCAACGTTTGGATTCCGAGTGGTCCTCCGAGATCAGGTGATGCTCACGGTGGACCTCATTGGGATGTACAAACGCCAGGCGGTGGTTATATAAATATCTATCCAGGAGGTAAGCGACGATGAAAAATTCCACTATCGTCGAACTTGAGGCACGGAGGATTCGCTTTTTCTCGAGAAACGATGAAGAAGCATTTTTTGAGTGGTTGGATAAGCTTACTTGTGTCGAAAAATATTTTGGACAAGGAGATGTTCTGTATATCAGCCTTAAACGAGTTGCTGTAGATGAAGAAGCCTTGCGTGAGTTGTTAGCTATTTCTCATCGCTATGGAATTGATATTAAGCAATTGCGCACATTCGATTGCGACGCATTTTCTTCGTGGTTTAGGGACTCGCGCGCATATTGGTTTGGCTCTGTTTTTGGTGAAGATAAAGAGTGATCTACGACTATCACCTTAACGCCCCGAGAGTGATCGTCAACACCGCCAACACCTAACAAATTGATCCATTTCCCGAGATTACAATCGCATAAAGATTTCACATTATCGACCATCTTTGATTTTCTCTTTCAAAGAACTACGTTTTCTAAACGAAAGAATTTTTATAAATCAAAAATAATGAATAAAGCTTCTTTGATCGATGGTAGATATTCGCTTTCTAGTCTTCCTTGTTTTTTACCGATCCGAGAAATATCAACCGCACGCAGTTGCTTGAGATTGATATGTCGGTCTTTATCTAGGCCATTATGATTACTCGGTATTAAGTTTACTGCAAATGGCCAAGGCTTATGATTTAGAAGTAAAGGCGCCACAATCAGAGTTTTTGATTGGATATTCACCAGATCACTTTGAATGATCACGCATGGTCCGAGTTTTTGCGTTTCAGCACCTTTGGTGGGTTCCAAATCAACCCAGTAAATATCAAGCTGCTTAAACTCAGTCATTTGAAAGACCATCGGACAGAGTTTTTTCCCATTCCTTCAATTCTTGCTGATAGTCAGAGTCTTCAGCTTCTTCTTGGTTTGCCCTTAGCAAAGCTTGCCTGAGATGATTTTTGCGTTCCTGCTTTAGAAGCTCATTAATATATGCACTGCGATTGTCACCAGCAATATTATTGAGAAATGCATAGCTCTCATCATCTAAAGTAATAGTCGTTCTATGTGCCATAGAATTATCACGTCAAAATGAATACATTATGATCATACTATAATGTACTCAAACATTACACTCTATCTATTGGAGTAATGATGTTTCTATATGTGATAATGTCCTTTATCTCATATATGAATGATAGTAAAATTTAAGCTTACAAATGTGGGTAAGAAGCTAGGAAAGAACCAAATGTTACATAGTAATATCTATTGTTCATAAATCTCTTATCCAATTATCTTTATCGGTCAGGATATTACAATCTGATAATCAAATTACGGCGTAATATGCGCTTGTAACTCTGGAAGAAATAAATGTACTGGTATGGAAGCATATACTGCTTCATAGAGAATACGATCTTAGTCACGAAGATACCAGAATTATAACTTTAACTTATATTGGATTTTGAAAGTCTCAAAAAATACTCTAATCATTGCGGATAAATATAAAATCAAAGTTGCTATGTAATATTTGGTTCTTTCCTAACTTCTTACCCATTATTGCAGGTTGCGCATTTTTGCAAAAAATCACGCTACCTTCGTCGGGTTATTTAATTCCTGGCGTTAGTGCGTGCGATTTTAGGGGAGTATGTCATGAAAGAATTAGTGATCCCAAAAATAGTTGATCGTGATGAGTGGGAGCGAGCCCGAGCTGAGCTACTGGTTCGCGAGAAGATGCACACTCGCGCCGGCGACGAAATAGCTGCAGTTCGGCGACGCCTACCGATGACCCGAATGGAAGTGGTCACGGTAGTGGGTCCGGACGGCCCCGTTTTACTGCGCGACGTATTTCAGGGTCGGCGCATGTTGATCGTGTATCACTTTATGTGGAGTCGGGGGGCGCCACACGACAAGCAGTGCGAGGGCTGCACGCATAGTCAAGTAGCGATGAATGCCGCTGTATGCGCTTATCTGGCCGAACGAGACGTGACCTACGCCGTTTTCAGCGCTGGCCCATGGAGTGAGATCGTCGCTTACCGCGACTTCATGGGTTGGACAGCACCTTGGTATTCAACCGCCGATTCCTCAGAAGTATTGGCAACTAGAACCGGCGGTGACCTCCGCTGCTATCTACGGGTTAATGACGAAGTGTTTGAAACATACGAAACGAAGTGGCGTGGAATTGAGGCCATGCTGCCCACACTGCAGTTGCTCGATATGACTGCGTACGGGCGGCAGGAAACGTGGGAAGACTCGCCAGACGGATGGCCGCAAGATCAGGCCGGGTCATGGTGGCGGCGGGACGGTCGACCCGTTGCTCAGTGGACGCGTACCAATGCAACGATCAAATGAACTGCAGTTAAGTGTTGTGGTTCAATAAAGCCGGATATCTTGTTAAGGTAACAGGAGGACTAATTAACGAGGTAAAGGATGAAAGAATCAGGGAAGTGAAGGCTCTAATATGATTTCATTCAAGGACGGCTTATATTCGATATTTGTAGTACCATCTGATACAGTGACATGATACTGTCCTATAGAATCCGCTATTTGAAATCGTTCATCGCTTATATCTATCTAAAAAGCCAATGCTAAACCACAATACAGATTTTTTGCAACAGAGCTCATTTGGGTAAGTATACATCAAAATTGATGTCACCTGTCTGTATATGATATCATTGATTTCGCGTAATAAGGAGTGAAGTCAAATGTCTGTTGTTACTGTTCGTAATTTGCCCGAAGAAACGCATCGTGCGCTTAAGCTGCGTGCTGCTCAGAATGGACGTAGCACCGAAGCTGAAATCCGTGAAATTCTGGAAGAGGCAGTGCGTCCTGAGGCGCGTATCAAAGTCGGATCTGAACTCGCTGCTTTTGGGCAATCCTTTGGGGGGCTCGATTTTAATGATATTCGTGATCAGACACCGGCTGATCCTGCGGTGTTCGAATGATCGTTCTGGATACGAATGTGATATCCGAGCCAATGAAACCCAACGGCAATCCCGCCGTTCAAACTTGGCTTGATCGGCAAACAGCCGAGACGCTGTATCTGACAGCAGTAAGTCTTTCCGAATTGCTAGTTGGTATTGAAATCATGCCGGAAGGAAAGAGAAAAGGAGGGCTTGATGCCGCACTGAGGAAACTGATGGAGAAGCTTTTTGACGCGCGCATATTACCATTCGATCAACAAGCTGCGATAGCATATGCATCCATGGTTGGTCGAGCTAGGACTAATGGTCGTATCATCTCTGTAGCAGACGGGCAAATTGCCGCAATCGCGGTCGTACATGGATTCACCATAGCGACGCGGGATATTGCACCTTTTGTCGCAGTTGGATTACCCGTCATTAATCCTTGGGAAAAATGATCTGTCAATCAACACTCAAATTTACCACCTATTAACACCGCTATTTATATAGACCAACGATACTATCATTAGGCTTACTTTTTTCATTCTTAATGTGTCCACATTCGTAATACTTTGATCTTCTTGTCTTGTGGATATATCTGATATATCAATCGGTGTTGAATAGTGATTCTTCTTGAATATACGCCTGATAAATCACCCATAAGCTTCTCATAAGGTAGAGGAGTTTAGAATGAATTCTCTACGAGTAATTTTAATAATTCAATTACTTTAGGCTTCAATCCGGCTTGACTAATTTTATTTGCATTCTTTTGAGCTTGTCTGGTGAAAAAGATTTCCCAATTCACCAATCCCAATCCCTAGCGCATTCAGATAAATTTGACTCTATGTCCTCCTTGATTGATGCTCGCATTCCTGGAATCAAAAGCAAATACAGCGTTTCATTTATTGCACTCCAATCTTCCTCTGAGATCAATACTGCATTATTTCTTTTGCCTGTAATGAAATTGGCTGATGTGTTTCAGCAGCTTCATCAATAAGAGTGTACAGCTTAGTGCGAGCCTCGGTAGCTTTAAGTATGTTCATAATAATTCCTTTCGCTAACGCATTATCGTACGCTATTCCGTACGGTAACGTAAAATCTTTAGAGGATTCCAAATCAAACCAGTAAATATCAAGCTGCTTAAACTCAATCATTTGAGAGGCCATCGGACAGAGTTTCTGCCCATTCTTTCAATTCTTGCTGATTCAGCTTCTTCTTGATTTGCTCTTAAGAGCTTGCATAATCAATAAGTAACTTTAAATGTTGGGCTATCCTCTGGTCTTGTTTTGCGATGATCATAAATCCTCGTCGTCGCAATATTGGCGTGTCCTAGCCATTCCTGTACTTTGGCAATATCCGCTTGATGATCGAGCGCATTGGTAGCTGCAGTTGCACGCAGTGAGTGTGCGCCAATCCTGAAACCTAACTTAATAGAATATCTCTGTACTAATTTATATATGCCGTCCGGGGTGATGGGTTGTTGCGAATATTTATCTCGGTTATTACTGACAGATCGAAATAATGCTTCGTTTTCTTCATGGCCATGCCCGGCCGCATCAAGATAATCATGAATTAAGCCATTTGCAGCAGGGTGCAACGGTATATATCGCGTTTTTCCTCCTTTGCCAGTTACTTTTAAATGCGGCACACCACGTCGTTCCTGCTTAAAATCTTTGACTTTCAATCGACACAGCTCATCACGACGCAATGCGTGATAAAGTAAGGTAGCCAATATCGCACGATCCCGTTTGCTCTTGAGAGAGTTGTCGTTGGGTGCATCCAGTAATTCACGCGCCTGGTGATCTCCGATTGCAGGTGTTTTGCCTTCATAACTCTCGACGGCTGGGCGCTTTACTCCTTTGACAGGATTATGCGTGACGGTGTTTTTCTCGCATAAATATTCAAATAACGACGACAGTGCAGATAGACGATGGCGAATGCTCATACTGCTCAAAGATCTATCTAATAAATCATCACGCCACGCGATAATATGAGCACGTGTTACAACTCTGAATTCTTCAGGGTTTTGAATGCCGGTAAAATTCATAAATCTTTCAGAGCATTTTCATAAGCGCGACGTGTAGCTTTATTTCCCAAGTTGGCGAACCATTCCAATTCAGGTGGAACATCTGCGAGACCCTGAAATTCTTTTGCAGTGAGTGCGCGATTATTGGTAGTTACAAGATTTGCCATATCACATAATATCCTCATAGACCGACCGGTCGCATGGTGCTCTTATCACGCGTCTCATCTAACTGATCGATTTCGTGTGGCGCATAAAGAATATGTTGCTCGAAACTTTTCTTTTGACCTACCAACCGTTCATATTCATTTCGCGAAAGAGTAACCACGTCACCATCTCGGCGATGCACAATTTGAATTTTTCCCGTAAGTGCATTATCGAACACTTCACTGAATTTATTTTTTGCATCTGTAATACGCCATTCATTCATACTATTTCCTAATTAATCTAGATCTACCGGAATAGGATAGGTTTAATATTAACGGTACTCACGCGAATGCCATAGCCGCAAAACAAAAATAGCTTTGTCAGTCGACTCATAACGTATTTCATAATCACCAATTATTATGTGCCTCACTTCACGGGGCTTAAAATCTTCTAGTCTTATTCCCAATTGTGGAAAGGCATCAATTTTCTCTATACCTTCTATCAACAGTTTTACAGTTTGAACGGCAGCTTTCGGATTGGAGCGCGCTAAAAAATCATAAACCTTTACAATATTCCGCTCGGCACTTGTGGTCCATTTAATCACAGTGAATCGACTGGCTTGTCTAAATTAGCCACCCAAGTTTTCAAGGTTGCGTGTTCAACAACTCGGTTTGCCTCTACATCTGCCAAACCTTCCAATGTTAAGCGGCGGCGTTCTTCTTCGAGTTCTACCCAGACAGTTAAAGCCTGTTTTATGATCCAACCTTTAGGTCGATCGATCCGCATTGCAATTTTGTCTAATGCCTCTGCAAGTTCAATCGGAATATGTGCAGTAACAGCGCGTGTATTCATAGTAAATCCTTTTTAATAAATTTAATTATAATTAAATCTCAATGTATCGATAAGTTAATTTTTATTCAGATCTAAATTCACTATTACGTACGCTGCTTTCTACTATTGATAACATATTTTATCAATAGTAGAGCTTCATAGAAAACAATGACACTATAACGTTATAACATGGAGACATTAAGATTATAAAAACGTTATAATGTTTCTTAAATTACTGGAGAATATTTGTATGAGCAATTTATCAAAACGATCGACTATTTATTTTGATCCTTCTATTCATCAAGCATTAAAAATTAAATCGGTGACTTCTTCACGATCTGTTTCTGAATTGGTGGATGAAGCACTCAGACAACTTATGAATGAAGATCAAGAAGACCTAGAAGCCTGCGCTAAAAGAAAAGATGAGCCTGACATCAGCTATGAGGAACTGCTGAATGATTTAAAGCAGCATGGAAAAATATAATATTACTTTTAAGCGCTCTGTAACAAAAGACTTTATCAGCATTCCAAAACAAGATGTCATGCGAATTCTGGATAAAATTGAGAGTTTGTCAGATAACCCAAGATCTGAAGGAGCTATAAAAATAGCAGGAAAAGAATTGTATCGAATCAGACAAGGTACCTATCGAATTGTCTATGAAATCTTTGATCGATATCTTATCGTCAATGTCATAAAAATCGGCCATCGATCAAATGTGTATGATTCCCTGTTAATTAGTCAGAAGATAGATGGTCAAAAAATATGACCTGCATCAATTTTGAAAATGGCGACCTGATTTGAAAAAAACACCCCCCACTTTTTTATGCTTTCCACTTAGTCGGATTGTCTGTCAGATCAAATTTCGCTCAGGACAATTTACCCAAAATCCCGGTAAGTTTTGCGCGCCTATTGACACCGAAACTCGACAACCTGATCTGACTCCAGATCGACGCCCCAATTAACCTGTCAGCGATCCCCGACCGCGAGATATGACTGGCTTGTATTGCTGCTTGTACAGTAAGCGTCGGCGTCCCATGATCCCGTGTGAGTCCACTGGCCGTCGTTACCACATGTAAAAGCCAGATCGGTCCAGGTCACGCGATTGCATTTCGGGAAGACATAATGGTTGTACGCGCCGCCCGTGATCTTGATCACGGTGCCAGCGGCGGAACCCGGCAATCTAAACTCCGCCCACGATGCGTCGCTCTCCGTCCGGTAGGTGCGCGCCGAGCAGGCCACGCTTGACGCAAAATTGGTCTTGATCGTGCGGTAAATCACCCATTCTCCTGGGAAATCCATGATCAAAACGCCGACCTTCTTCTTTCCAGAATAGGAGCCAATCTTCTCGTAGGCGGCGGCATTTGTCGCACGCGCGATATCACGCGGAACCATGCCGAGGGCACCGCTGAGATGATTTAGCGTCAGCCTGCCGCTCGTCGCCGCACTGTCAATGTATTGGTCGATTGGGCGTTTTTTCTGCGGGAGAGATACCGTGCCTTCACCAAACGGGTTGTCATTCGTGAGCCAATAGACTTCGTAGGCATCCTAAATCTCGTTGGCCGGATTGCCGTACATCAGTTGTCCATACCCCGTAAAGAGCGTATTGCTATCGCAGAGCACCACGATCTTGCCGCGCGCTTCGCCTAGCGTCGGCAAGCGACCGAAATCAGTCACACAAACAAATACCCGTAATTCCGCATGTAGCCGTCCCAGATATCGGAAAACGAACTACTGCCGTCTTCGGGCGTATACTCTTCCTTGACGCGCATCAAGATCGTTTCCCCCGGGTGAACCCGCAGGAAGTCCCGTATTTGGTTCAGCACGTCACCAAACATCATGTTCTGATAGCAAAGGCCGTGATGAATGGCGAAAGACGTTTTCGTCCTTCGATTTCGGATATCGAGGTAGCGAATGCCTGCCTCAAGCTGCTGCGCGATCGTCCAGTATTGCGTTTCGCATGCCTCGCCACCGAAGCGAGCGCCAGAATCGTGCGTTCCTGGAATCGAAATATCTCGAAGTTCAGTTGAATCCGGGAGCCGCCCCATCCAGTCCGATGTTGCCATTTTCAACCACCCCTGTGGCGTATCATCGGATGCAAGCGTGTCTCCGGCCTTTGTCTCTTCGTCGAAGAAACTAAAATCGCCGGACGGTGGCGTCCAGGTCGACCCGCCAACCTGCTCGACTTTGATGGATGAAACAAGGTCGTTGAATTGGGCAGACACGAGGCAAGATGAATCTGACGTAAGTTGCAGGGACTTGCCCCCATAGCTTGCGTGTTCATAGAGCGTCACCCGAAAAGCCGCAGGCACCCGTATTGAGGAAAGATCGTCGTTTTTGACACCGCGGCGTTGAAGTTCCGCCAAGTCATAAGAACCAACCGGAAGAGTGACGGAGTATCCGTCGTAACTGCAGTGCTGATAGACGATGACTCCTTGCGCGTGTGCATACCCAGTTAAGGAAATTGCGACGAGAAAGAACGTGAAGAAAAACCATGCCAACCTGGCGTATTTTGATTGTTTTAGGGGCTGTAGTAGATTAGCTTAGATGTTAAGCTAATCAAATGAAGATAAGTCATTGTAGATTATTAAGGAAAATACAGTTAAGGTTACTGGAATTTTTTGTGCTGGAAGTTACAGCAAGATCAGCAGCCAATATACTCGGAATACAACCCAATAGCGCCGCGTTGTTTTATCGTAAAATACGTGAAGTTATTGCTTATCATCTGGAGCGGGAATCTCACGAAATCTTTGATGGTATAGTGGAGTTGGATGAGAGCTATTTCGGTGGCGTTCGTAAAGGTAAACGTGGCCGTGGAGCTGCTGGTAAGGTGGCTGTGTTCGGCATATTGAAGCGTGGTGGTAAGGTATACACAAAAGTTGTAGGCGACACTAAATCAGAAACACTTATGCCGCTGATAACCAGAAAAATAGCACCTGACAGCGTAGTTTATACAGATTGTTATCGCAGTTACAATGCGCTTGATGTGAGCCACTTCTACCATGAACGGATTAATCATTCCACGTTATTTGCGCAAGGCAAGAATCACATTAATGGGATTGAGAATTTTTGGAATCAGGCCAAACGTGTTTTAAGAAAATACAATGGAATTCCCAAAGAGTCATTTCCATCTTTTCTTAAAGAATGTGAATTTAGATAGATTCAACTATGGAACACCTAAACATCAACTAAAAATATTGAAAAATTGGACTCAAATTTAAGCTGATCTACTACAGCCCCTTATCTTTTTCTTGTAAATTCAATAGTAATATGTTTGTCTGATATGTCCGTGTTTCAAAAAATGATGGAAATCAGACACAAAGAACATTCGAGATGTTACTCATTTACGAAGGAATCCTTACGGTACCCCAAATAGGTTCTTTCTTGCGCTGATAACCCGGTGGTACTGAATATTGGCACATCTTCTTGACTGTCTTCCGGTGAATACCAAAATAGCGCGCAACTTCTCGCTCACTTCTGCCTTCAACCATCACCGTTCGTCTGACCTTTATATAGTGTTCCACTGTATACATCCTTATCGCCTTCCTCTCGATATTCATCACATCAGATTACAGGCTAAAATCGGTACACTTTTACTCTGCGATTACCGCAAAATTTAGTATCCCTCAGTGGTACATTTTTACACCGCTATTTATAAATCTGAACATATCGTTGAGATAATTGATAGATTGGTTGCATAAAATAACCAACAATTATCAGATAATGCTAACATGCAATAAAGCACCAATAGTATGATTAATTCACTCAATACTTGAGAACCAAGATGGGAACCATACGAAAAACTATTACATTAACGGATAAACAGGATCAATGGATTAAAACGCAAATTGCGGCCGGTGAGTTTACCAATGACAGTGAATATATCCGTGATCTTGTTCGTCGTGATCAAGAACAAAATGCTCAATATATGGCATTAAAACAAGCTATTCAGGAAGGATTGGATAGTGGCGTAAGCAATAAAACTATAAGCGAGATTTGGGAGGAAGCAGAGCAACGTTCTAAAAATAGACGTGGGTAAATTCCACTTAACAAATCGTGCGGTTACTGACCTGTCTGAAATTGCCGATTTCACCATTCAATCTTTTGGTATTGAACAGGCTCGATTCTATCGTGATGGATTAAATAACTGCTTTGAAGTCCTGGCTGAAAATCCTCAGTTAGGTCGCAGTGCTGCTGAGCTTGCGCCAGACTTAAGACGGCATGAATATCAATCCCATATCGTGTTTTATATGTCTCAGGATACAAGTATTTTGATTGTTCGTATCTTGCATCAACGCATGGATTTCAAACGACACTTACCATCTTCGAGAAAAGAGCCGTGACACAGATTAATCTCTACCGGGGATTCTAAACCCAAACCCCGGAAATTTTGGAAGTTCTATTATAACAACGCCTTATGAAACAATGATGCAGCCGGCAGGGATTAATTAGTCGTCCCTGAAGAAAGTACAACTATTTGATAATGAGAAGAAATACAGAGATGTGTGTGATCCGATCGACCAGAAATGCTAGAATTGCAGCTTGATCGTTCTGATCCATTGCTACAGCTTGCATTGGAAATACCTTGGCTTGAGTTTGACGAAGCATATTCAATACACTACAGCGAAGGATTAGGCGCACCCAGTAAACCGATTCGGCTGATGGTTGGATTGTTGATACTCAAGCAGTTAGAGAACTTGAGCGATGAAGCAGTAGTATTGCAGTGGAAACGCAATCCGTATTACCAGGCTTTTTGCGGGATGAAAGAGTTTCAGCGAAGATTGCCCTGCCACAGCACGGAGTTGGTGCATTTTCGTAAGCGCATTGGCGCTGAAGGTGTTGAGCGTATTTTCCAGATGAGCGTTGGTTTGCATGGAGAAGCTGCGCTGGAAGACACGGTTCACATTGACACGACAGTGCAAGAAAAGAACATCGCCTATCCGACAGATAGCAAGCTGGCAATTAGAATCATCAACCGACTAAACAAGATAGCCCAAGCGCATGGTGTTCAACAGCGGCGTACTTTCGTCAAAGAAGTAAAATCATTGCGTCTGGCTATTCGGCATTTCCGTCACGTCACCAAAAGAGCAAAGGCCAAGCGAGCGCTAAAGCGGCTTAGAACGATTGCGGGCATCTTAATACGGGAACTGCGCCGAGAATTGCCGCAATACTGTTTATTTGAGTGCTACCAACAAGATTTTCTGATGTATGAGCGCATTTTAAGGCAGCAATCTAAAGACACAAACAAGATCTATTCATTGCACGAGCCGCAGGTGTACTGCGTGGCCAAAGGAAAAGACCACAAACAATACGAATATGGCAGCAAGGCATCGATAGCAAGCACCGCGCAAGGCAATCTGATCGTCGGTGTAGTCAGTCACGAACAAAACCGGCATGACAATCATACGCTGCCGGAAATACTGCGTCATGTTGAGGCATCTCGCGGCAAAGCCGTCAAACAAGCAGTATGTGATCGCGGCTATCGCGGCAAGCGAGAAGTTAATGGCACGAGTATTATTTTGCCGGGGAAAGCACTCAAACAAGATACTCGTTATCAAAGGGACAAGAAACGAAAGCAATGCAGAAGACGTGCAGCGATTGAACCCATCATTGGTCATTTGAAATCGGATTTTAGGTTGATCAGAAATTATTTAAAAGGTGCTATCGGAGATCGTATCAATCTATTGATGGCTGCTTGCGCATGGAATCTGAGACAATGGCTGCTGGCCATTCTTTGGCTGTTCTTCTCATGGCGAAAAACGCAAATTACCCCAATTTGTTAATGAAAACTTCAACCAGCGAAAGTTGTTTTCTACATGCAGCAAGGAAATCTGATCCACCCCAAAAAATAGCAATCGTCGAGGCTTTTTTCAGGGGCGACTAAGTAACGAATTGATTGACAGGCTTCTGGCCGATTACAAGAGACCTGAGGATTTGATAGGAGAGCATGGTCTGCTCAAACAGCTCACGAAGAAACTGGTTGAGCGGACGTTAGAAGTCGAGATGGCAGAGCACCTTGGTCATGGCCGCAATGAGCCGGTTGCCAACCCTGCTGGCAACACCCGGAACGGCAAGAGCAAGAAGACGCTGAAGGGCGAATTTGGGGAATTGCCGCTAGAAATTCCCCGCGACCGCCACGGCAGTTTTGAGCCACAAATCATTCCCAAGCATCAAACCCGCTGGACGGGCTTCGACGACAAGATTTTGTCACTGTATGCCCGCGGCATGACGGTGCGGGAGATTCAGGAACATCTGGAAGAAATATACGGAGTCGAGGTTTCTCCTACGCTGACTCGTCAGTCACCTATGCGGTCATTGACGATGTTAAGGTATGGCAATCTCGACCGCTGGATGCGCTGTACCCCATTATCTATCTGGACTGCATTCACGTTAAAACCAGGGATACCGGCACGGTTCGGGTGAAGGCGGTTTATCTGGCTCTGGGCATCAACCTGGCTGGCGAAAAGGAATTGCTCGGCATCTGGATCGCTCAGACCGAGGGTGCCAAGTTCTGGTTACAGGTAGTGACCGAACTCAAGAATCGCGGTGTACAGGACATCTTTATTGCCTGCGTTGATGGACTAAAAGGCTTTCCTGAAGCCATCGAAGCAGTTTACCCCAAGACAGCCGTTCAGCTTTGTATCGTCCATATGATGCGCTACAGTCTGAACTACGTCAGCTGGAAACTACGCAAGATAGTCGCTGCCGATCTGCGCCTGATTTACACTGCTGCCACGGTTGTGGAAGGCGAAACCCGGTTGGCTGAGTTCGAGGCAAAATGGGGAACAGACTATCCATCCATCGTGCAATCCTGGCAGCGCAACTGGATGCGCATCATTCCGTTCTTCGACTACCCGCCAGAAATCAGAAGGATCATCTACACCACCAATGCCATTGAGTCGATAAACATGTCATTGCGCAAGGTTACCAAAAACAGGGGGGCATTCCCCAGCGATGAAGCATTGCTGAAATTGTTTTATCTGGCACTGATGAACATCAGCTACAAATGGACCATGCCTCTGCTAAACTGGAAAGCCGCTCTCAACAGGTTTGCCATTATGTTCGAGGAGCGTATGCCTATCCATTAATACAAACACCGTTTACACAAAATTCGGGATACCCTTATCAATCCCAGTTTCTTCATGAGAAAACGTACTCGATATCGACCTACTTTAAAGCCTTCTTTGCGTAATTGCTTCATCATGCGTCGGCTACCCATGCTTTCTCTGGATTGAATAAAGTGCATCTTTATTCTCTGACACAGATTCCAGATTTGGCTATCTATAAGTTTTGCACCCTTTTTTCGCCAATCATAGTAAGCGCTGCTACTCACCCCCATCAATCTACAAAGCATAATCACTGGATAATGATTTTTCCGCACTTGAATGAAACCATATTTCACTTCATTTCTTGCGCAAAGAAGGCACTGGCCTTTTTTAGAATTTCTTTCTCCATGCGCAGCGTTTTTACTTCTCGCCTGAGACGATTTAGTTCTGCACGTTCATCGCTTATTCCTTGCACTTGTTGCTTGACCCACCGCTGCAGATTCTTCTCACTCGTATCAACTACTTGGGCTGCTTGCACAATAGTGTAACCGCGCTCAGTAACCAGTGATACAGCTTCCTTTTTGAATTCCTCTGGATAGAGTCTTCGCTTTCCTGATCCTTTCATCCTTCACCTCGCTAGTTAATAGTATAACTCTCTTAACAAGATATCCGGTTTTATTGAACCACAACACCCCTCTCAAATCATTTTATGTCCTGAAAATATACGGCGATTCAGTTCGTCTCAGATGCATAAGCTTGTTTTGAGATTCTCATAAAAACATGTGTGCTTTCTCACATACTTCTTAAGTAAGAAGAATTATTCTTGAATATGAATAATTTATGCTTGAAATCGTTAAAAAATTTGCTTATCAGGATTGGGGGAGTACCTAACCCGATCATTAATGAACATTAGTAGAAGGAAATATGAAAGGCACAACTCAAAAACTAAAAGAAGCAGCTCATAAGACTCAACTTGCTTCTCGTCAAGAGCTATTTAAATTTCTGGATTCAAAAAGCACAGAGTTTGAGACGGCTGAGAATGAAGCAGCGATATTAAAGATTTTAGAAGAGGCGATAGCGCAAAATTTGCTAACTCCTGAGGAGAAAAATGACTTATTAAGCGCTATTCAAGAACCTGAGAAAAAGAAGATCTGTAAAGTTGCGTCCGATTTAATTGCGGATTCCCGTAGTTATATAAATGCATTGGGAGGTATGTTATGGCTTCTTTTCCTATACATAGGCGCTACTTGGCTGGTTGTGGGAAGCCTTAGCTCCATTCAATTACGAGAAGATCTTGAAAGTAGCGATATTAAGCTTTATCGAATAAACGAATTAATAGAGGTTAGTCACGAATTGGAAAAATATAAATCTCAATCACTTGCTAATGTTTCAAAATGGGAGCTTGAGATTGCGAAATTTGCAGAAATACATCATGTTGATTTAGATTCAGATACTCATAAAACACTCTATAAAACATTTTGCATAAATGGAATTGAGAAAAATGAAGATTGTCAATCCTTAGTTGAAGCCACAGCGAATTTGAATGTTTATTTTTTGAATATAAATGAGAAATATAAAATAATTGAATCAAAGAAAATAACTAGCTCTACCGACAGTTCCAATCAAGTGACGAATGACTTGAGAGATTTTTTACCCCGAATTGAGTTTATGCGCAAGTTTAAATTTTCGGCGATGCTGGTGATGCCAGTACAAGTACTTACCTTAATATTAGCCATTGCTATGGGGATATTAGGCAGTACTATTACGATGACTTGGGCATTTTTCAATCAAAGTACGAGATTGTCTTCTGAAGAACTAGGTATGGTACGTTCTTTACGGTGGAATTTGCTACGCCCTTTTGTAGGAGCCTTGAGTGCACTCGTCATATTTATTTTTGCAAAAGCCGGACAGATGACTTTGCTGTCAGAAGCTGCTGATGCTACTTTGAATCCTTTTATGTTATCGCTATTGGGAATAGCTGCAGGTCTTTTTGCTGATCTCGCTTATAAGCGAATGTTTTTAGTAAGCAGTACAATTTTTGGAGGTACGGACGTTGAAAAAGAGCGATGGTCGATTAATTTAGGAAAGGCATTGGTAGGAAAGGGAGCTACACCCCAATCTTTAGCAACAGTCTTAAATCTGGATCAACAAAGAATTCAAGATATTGTAAACGGCCAGCAAGCAGCCACTTCAGTAGAACAGCAGAGAATTAGCGATTATTTAGGGATTCCTCTACGTGAGCTTTTTACTGATATACCACCTTAATTTCTGCGAGCACTTGATAGTTGAGGTATGTTATCAAAAATGGTGTGATGTGGTTTGACTTAAAACAAATAGTCTTTGGAAAACCTGGATGATTCAGGCTAGCGCATTCGCGCCCTGCGTTTGCGATACCAGATGATTACACCTGTAACCGACAGAGTTGCGACCAATAAGCCCAGTATCGAAACCATGATGCGTCCTGGTAACCCCAAGATACGGCCGGAATGGAGTGGAAACTGCGCATCCAGAAAAATATCGCCAGCACTGCCGTTACCTGGGACTTTATTGCCCAGAAAGCGGCCATCCTGACCGTCAAAATATAACCAGGGATTGCCGAGTCCACGATCCGCGTGATCTTTGCTTGGCTCATGAAATGTCACACCATAAATGCTATATTCCGGATCATAAAACATTCCACCCAGGGGTGTATTCCATCCTAGCCGATGCGCTTCAGCTTGTGCCGAATTAACGATTTCGTGCCGGCTTATACCAGGTTCGATCGGCTCATCATGCGGATTGGGTGATCTCATTGCAAAAGGATCTGGACTGAGTGTGGAAAATACCGAAACAATAGGGCGCATCACTTCCTGATTCAAGTTCATTGATACAGCCGTGACAGCTAAAATTAGCAAGAAGCCCCATAACCAGACCCCGCCGGAACGGTGTAAATCGAAATTCAGCCTGTATCCACCCTGATGCCAACGGAAAATAAATGATTTGCGCCATGCTTGCCAGTTGGGAAAAGACAGCAGCAAGGCCACAAAACAATCGATGGCCCAGACAATGGCCAGTATGCCCATGAACAGGATGCCGAATTCGATATCAAAAAAATCAGGAAGATGCATACTGTAATGCAGCTTGTATAGGAACGGTACGAAATTTTCCCGTGTCAGCGCAATATCGCCCCACATGCGTGATCCCTTGATTTCTGCAGAAACCGGATCAAGGGCGATTTGGTTTACTCCGATATCGATCGCTTTCCCGGTTTGTGGATCCGGTCGACCGATAACTGCTACCCCGAGATTCTGATCGAATTCAATGGAAAGTGGTAGCCAAGTGATTAGGATGCGGGGATCGGTTTTTTCTAAATGATCGGCTAGCGCGAGCGGAGGCAATGTTTCACCTTGGCTCTGTCGCTCAAATAGTTGTGGATTTAGCCATTCATCCAGTTCGTGATCCCATGAAATAATAGCTCCGGTAAATCCGGCAATAAACAGAAAAACGGCCAATAAAAGACCTGCCCAGCGATGGAGTGAAGTCAAAATGAGGCGTGTTGTTCTTGTTTTTGTGATGTTTCTTGTGGATTGCTGAGGATGACCAAGCAATTCCGTTGTGAGAGGCTTTTTCATAATGTCAAGTAGAGCTATTGAGAGCAAACAGCGGAACTGAGGTGGATCTAGATTGGTTAGAACGGCCGTGATTTTGATCAATTGTCAAACGACCATTTTCCATACGCAATAAACGATCAGCCAAATGAAAATAACGATCGTCGTGCGAAATCACCAGTACGGTTTTACCCATCGCGCGTAATTCGGGTAGTAGCTCGTGATAAAAAATATCCTTGAATAAAGGATCCTGATCGGCAGCCCATTCGTCAAATACCAAAAATGGGCGTCTTTCGAGATAAGCTACTACTAAGGCAAGCCGCTTGCGTTGACCCTGCGATAATGATAGCGTGGTAAAAGCGCCGTGCTGCACCTTGACCTTGTTCTGCAGATGCAGCTTGGCAAGCAGTTGGTTTCCGTTGTGATCCAGTTCCGTGTTTAATCCGGTTTCCAGAATCCTGTCAAAGAGGTGAAAATCCGAGAAGATGGCGGTGAAACATTGACGGTAATAATCGCGATTAAGATCTGTAATCGGAGTCTGATTCAACATAATCGTACCTGCTTCGGGTGAATATAAACCGACGAGCAGCTTTGCTAGGGTGGTTTTTCCACTGCCGTTTCCGCCTACCAGGAAAGTAATTTCACCTGGGTGAAACGATAAATCAATCGGACCGAGTGTGAACATTTCATCTTTTTGTTCATGATAGTAGCGATGCAGCACACCTTTGAGCACCATCGATTGGAGCGGTGGCACCGTTGTTTCGGTTACCGGTTGTTCCGTGGAAGCCATGGCTTGCGCAATTTCTTCAATCCGGTCTGCAGAAACCTGTGCTAAATTGGCACGTGGAATATTTAATAGCAATGCTTCCAGTGGTCCCACCATATAAACGAAAATCAAGGCATAGCCGGTCATGATCAGCGTACGGTCAGGCACATCACCTACCAAAACGAATAGCACCAGACCGATGAAGGCATAAATCAGAAAGTTGCCCCATCCGGCAGATGCGACAAAAACCGACATACCGAAGGTACGCTCCCTGCGCACTTTTTCGATGGAGCGTTGCAAGACATCGTCAAAAAAGACAATCCGCTTATCGTGATTAAGGCGCAATTCTTTTGCGCCATCAGTCAAGGAACGGAAGTGACCGAATAATTGATCTTGTTCCTGTGCTGCTGCATCGAGATGCCGGATTGCACGCAAGTGGGCAATGTGATAACCGATGCAACCAAGGCCAATGATAAGGATCGCCAGTAAAAAAACTTGCCAGGATAATAAGGCCATATAAACCAGACAACCAATTACGATCACAGCATTGGTCAGAATGACCGGAAAGCTAACGAAAAATTCGGCAACCCGACTGCAGTGATCGGATAGGGCGGATTGCACTCGTGCTGCACCCAAAACTTCCAATTGCCGATAATCCGCAGTAATCACTCGTTTTGCTATAAAGCTACGCAACTCGGCATGTGCCTGTTGGCCGAGACGTTCGAAGAGAATAGCTGCGATGACATAAGTGAACATTACACCGAGCGCGGTAACGGCAAAAAGCCACGCCATTTGCCCATGCTCTATATTTTCCGAAGTCAGTGCGGAATTGATTTGCGCTAATAACATTACACTGCCGATACCATGCAAGATGCTGGCAATTGACGCGCTAAGTAGCAATGGCTTTGACTGTTTAACAAGATATTTCAACATACTTCACCCGATTCATTTTGATACAACTTTTGAGACGAATGACAATAAGAATTATTTACAAGTCTACTGCCAAATTGTGTTGTGACAGTGTGACTTCCAAAGTTTCTTAAGTATCTCCATTGAAATATAAGTCAATTAATTAATTCTATTTCATGCAATTAAAGATAATAAAATTGATTTTTTAAATATTAATAATTCTCATTCGTCTTCAATTTTTAGAAAGCATATTGTTAAAATAAAATCGCATTGAATATAAATGAAACCAAATCTGCTAAGTGATTCGTCCGTGATTTTGATTGACGAGAGAATATCTGTTCAAGCGAGTTTACTGTCATATCCAGATCGGGGGTGTTGTGTCATCAGGCTTGATGGCCAAAGATTGCGTATTGAGCATCGTGAATATGGGCAATCATCAGCATGGTTATTGAGAAGTGTCGATGAACGACTCGAATTGGAGCCGATAAATGCCAGCAATCAATTCTCGATATGGGACTGCCTGGCAGCCATTGAAGCCTCCCTGGTTTGCTATCCATCTCAAAACAAGCTAACACTGGCAGTGGCACAATCGCAGTTTCCAGAATTGCTTGCCTCTGGGGTGTTTACTACCGAAAACAACCAAGTGGTGACCTATGCAGAAATGTTTTGGCAACAACCCAGGCTTTGGCATCAATGCGTCAGTGAAACACCTTATCCGATTCGATATGGATTCAGTTCAGGGCGACGTCATCCGCTGCGCCCGCCAAAACCTTCTGGGGTAGTCTATCGACGATATATTCCATGGCTTGGATGCACATTGAATTTCCGTCGACCGGAAATCAATATCGACTTGCAGCGTTTCAATCGCTGGATGAATGATCCTGTGGTTGCTGCTTTCTGGCAGGAAACTGGAGGTATACAGAAGCATCGAAGTTATCTCGAAGCGGTCGATGCAGATCCCCATATGCTGAGTCTGATTGCGTGCCTAGATGATGATCCATTCGGCTATTTCGAAGTTTATTGGGCCAAAGAGGATCGCATTGCGCCGTTTTACGATGCACATGACTTTGATCGCGGCTGGCATGTATTGATCGGAGAACAACAGATGCGTGGCAAGCCTTTTGTAACGGCTTGGCTACCATCTATCTCGCATTATTTGTTTCTCGATGAATGCCGTACACAACGCATTGTCATCGAGCCTCGTGTCGATAATCACAAGATGGCGCGGAATCTTGCTTATGCCGGTTATGCCAATCTCAAGGAATTCGACTTTCCGCATAAACGCGCTGCCTTGCATATGTTGCTGCGGGAGCGGTTCTTTTCTGATCAATTATGGGTGCCGCGCAATTCGGTTGCCACACATTCCTTATCGCTATCCTGAGGGTTATTTCATGCAAGTTTATGATTTGATAGGTATTGGTTTTGGTCCTTCAAATATCGCCTTAGCCATTACATTAAAAGAAAAGATGCAGGCCGGATATCACATCGATTCATTTTTTATTGAAAAACAGCCGGAATTTGCATGGCATGCCAATATGATGCTGAACAGTACTCATATGCAGGTTTCATTTCTCAAAGATCTGGTTACGTTGCGCAATCCAGCCAGTCATTTCACATTTATCAATTATCTGCACCAGAAAAATCGATTGCAGGATTTTATTAATTTAAAGACTTTTTTCCCCAGTAGACACGAGTTTAATGATTATTTGGCTTGGGCTGCTTCGCACTTCGAAGATAGTAGCTCTTATGGAGAAGAGGTAATTGAGGTTCTGCCGGAAAGAATCGGTAATGATGTGATGTACTTGCGCGTAAGGTCTCGCGATCAGAATAATAATTTGCATGAGCGGTTGACGCGTAGTTTAGCCGTGGGCATCGGTGGCAAACCGAGAATACCGGATAGTTTTTTGGCATTGAGGGATGACAACCGGATTTTTCATTCCAACGACTATTTGAGAAGGATTAAGGAATTCTCAAATGCCAAAAAAATCGCTGTTGTAGGTGGAGGGCAAAGTGCTGCGGAGATTTTCATGGATTTGCATGACCGTTTCGATGCCGCTGAAGTTGATTTGATTATGCGTGCCCGTTCGATCAGACCTTCCGATGACAGTCCGTTTGTTAATGAAATTTTCAATGCCGATTTTACTGATTTTGTTTTCAATAGTACGGAACAGGAACGTAGCAGGCTTCTCGGGGAATTCTGGCATACCAATTATGCCGCGCCGGACTTGGTGTTAATCGAGCGGATATTCAATGTGTTTTATCAGCAGAGAGTAGTAGGTGCGAAACGACACCGTTTTTTACGCAGGCATGAAGTAAAACGAGTTGATTCGTTTCCGCAAGGAATTAAGTTCGCACTGCACAATTTAAACAATAATCAGGGGTTCTCCGAAACCTATGATGCCGTAATACTCGCAACCGGATATCACCGTGATCACTTTCAGGCATTGTTGTCACCGCTTATGCCTTTTTTTAAGACTTTATCGGTGGATCGAAATTACCGATTGGATGCCATTCCGCAATTCAAACCGGCTATTTTTCTACAAGGAGCTTGTGAATCCAGCCATGGACTGAGTGATACGCTATTGTCCGTTACTGCAATTCGCGCCAGTGAAATTACACGAGCTCTGGTGGATTCATTGGATCAGATCAAGTCCCCGGTAACTGTACGAACTGTTTCACCGCTAATCGCCTGAGGACACTCGGGTTGATTTATTTTTTAACTAGAGCTTTTTATTTTTCCGTCATGTACAAAAAAATAATAATATTACTTGGCAATTCAATTCGGTGTGTATTTTCTCTTGCCTTCTTCAGTGTGAGTGTCACAGCCACGAGTCATAGTTTTGCGCAAATGCAACAGACCGAAGTGCCTAATTCAACCAAGGCAACAGATAGTAAAGCGAAATCACGCGAAGAAGGAGGCAATCCCGATACGGAAAAGGCTGCTAATTCGGTCCTGCCGACCATTGTAATCGAAGCCAAAGATAATGGAGAAGTCATAGGGAATGTTGCCAAGCGCAGCGCCACTGCAACCAAAACTGGTACACCGATTATCGAAACACCACAGTCAATCACGGTCGTGACGCGTAATGAGATGGATATGCGTAGTGTGCAGCATCTTACTGAAGCCTTGCGTTATGTACCTGGGGTTACCGTCGATCAATTTGGATTCGACGGGCGTGGTTTTGAGTATTTGTTTATGCGCGGATTCAATGCCACGACAACCGCCAATTTCCGTGATGGTTTGAGCAATGCGGCTAAGGGTTTGTTTTTTGCTGAGTTTATTACGGATACTTTTGGCTTAGAGCGGGTAGATGTTTTGCGAGGTCCTGCATCGGTATTGTATGGACGCGGTGATGCGGGTGGTATTGTAAACAGGATTACCAAGCGACCGACTGCTGCTCCGATTCGTGAGGTGGAATTTCAGTATGGTAATTTTGAACGGGAAAGGTTTGCCGCTGACCTTGGAGTGGTAAGTAAGGATGGAACGATCATGATGCGACTGGTGACTACCGCACTGGACAGTGATACACAAGTCAGATACCCGAATACCGGAGGTGATCGAGCACATAATGAACGGTTTTATATTGCGCCGTCCATCACTTTCCGGCCGAACGCCATGACATCTCTCACGTTAATGGGCGATATGCTCAACAACCGGAGTGGTTCGTCACCATTTTACATTACCGCACCGGATGGCCGGTTTACCAATGTGCTGCAGAGCGATCCCAAGTTTGCACGTTATTCCACTAATCAGGCTACATTCAGTTATCAATTTGAACATCACTTTAATGAAATACTGACAGTTCGGCAGAATTTTCGCTACGCATCTCAGAAAGGCCGCTTTCAGGATTTGTTTGCGTTGGGGTATAACGATCCTGATCGGCCGACTTTAATGGATCGCGGTACTTATGCCACGAATGAGCGTTTGAATCAAGCCGTGCTTGATACTCATTTGCAAGCAAAGATTGCCACCGGTCCTGTCAATCATACTATGTTACTTGGGGTAGATTGGAATCAGACCAATGCATTCATGCGCTATTTTGAGGGCTATAATAGTGATTATGTGCCGCCTCCGATTGATATTGACGATCCGGTTTATGGCGCGCAACCGATTCTGAGACCTGATTTGTTGGTGCAACATTCTAAACAACGGATCGATCAACTGGGTTTCTACATACAGGACCAGCTTAAATACGATAACTGGGTTTTGACTTTAAGCGGGCGGCATGACAGGCTTCATACTAAAGATAGCGACTTATTGAACGAATCGGTAATCCGGAACAAGAATAATGCATTTACTGGTCGAGCCGGTTTAACCTATCTGTTTGCAAACGGCATAGCGCCTTACTTCAGTTATTCGCAATCATTCATGCCGCAACCCGGCGTTGATGCTGAAAGCAAACCGTTTGACCCTTCTCGAGCTTCGCAATACGAAGCGGGTATAAAGTTTCAGCCGACAGGAGGGAAATCTCTCTATACGGTAGCGTTTTTTGACCTGACCAAAACGAATGCACTGACGCGGGATGTGAATGATCCTACCGGGGTGCATCTTATGCAAACTGGGGAAGTCAGGTCACGTGGCGTTGAACTGGAAGGGCGAAGTGAGTTGCTGCGCGGCCTGAATGTTATCAGTTCCTTCACTTACCTGGATGTAGATAATATAAAAGATACGGACTTCAAGGGAAAAAGACCGATACAGGTTCCCACTACAATGGCGTCTGGTTGGCTCGATTATTCCTTCGGTGCTTTGGGTTACGAGTGGCTGAAAGGATTTGGGCTGGGAGGAGGGGTTCGTTATGTCGGCAGCACATTTAACGATCAGGATAATACCAGCACCACACCATCGTTCACATTGTTCGATGCCACATTGCGCTATGAAAGAGGCCCTATGTTATTCAATATCAATGCCAGTAATATTTTTGATAAACACTACGTTAGCACATCATTTTTCAACAGATATTATCTCGGAACGGAACGTACCATAATCGGTACTTTGACATTCCGGTTCTAGCAGATGATTGCGGTTTTTTTCTACTATCGAATTAAGATTGAGGGGATCGCATGCCTTTGAATGACGAGCTTTTAGTATTTCTAGACCTGGCGGCTGAAGCGATGGCCAATGGTAGCCGATCGGCCATTCATGATCTGCCTCCGGATCTGGCGCGCCGGGAATACGAAGCGGCCTCACAGATACTAGATGTTCCTGGTCCAGAAATGGCAAGCGTGCAAGAACTGAGCATTGAGGGTCGCGACGGATACCAGATCGGCGCGCGGTTATACAAGCCTTTGGAATTTTCAGAAACCACAGATCCGCAACCGGTGTTGTTATACTTTCATGGCGGCGGCTATTGTCTTGGTAGTTTGGATTCGCATGATGCGCTGTGTCGCTCATTGGCTGCGTTGACACCTTGTTATGTATTGCATATTGCTTATCGACTGGCACCCGAAAATCGCTTCCCCAGCGCAGTGCATGATGCGCACGATGGATATCAATGGCTTCTGCGGCAAGGGTTAGCTTATGGCCTTGATACGAGCCGTATCGCTGTTGGCGGCGATAGCGTAGGTGGCTCATTAGCAACAGGAATCACGATTATGGCACGGGACAAGAATCTGCAACAACCGGTTTGTCAGCTCCTGCTGTATCCCTGTACGAGTGCGTGGCAAGATTCCGAATCCCATCGTCGACTTGCCAGCGGGTATTTGTTGGAAGCAAAAACCTTGCAATGGATGTTCAATTTTTATCTCCGCACTGATGCCGACCGGGTCGATTGGCGATTTGCGCCACTGGAAGCGCCCGATTTGTCCAAGCTGGCGCCAGCTCACCTTGTTTTGGCCGAATTTGATCCTTTGTTGGATGAAGGAATGGCTTATGCTGAGCGATTGCTAGACAGCGGGGTAGTGACACAAGTTCATGTATACTCAGGTATGGTTCATGATTTTGCCCGACTGAGCAATATCGTCGAAGAGGCCGAAGAAGTCCGACAGGATTTGGCGAAAATCCTGGCAAAAGCTTTTTATCCTGAAAATGACCGTATCTAGAAACATGAAAATGCGCACGCTAGCAGGTAATTGTTTCACTTTAAAACCATTCCGTATGGTTTTCTTTTTCCTGTCTTTACTTGCTATAAGTGCTTGCAGCATGTTGCCCGAACGTCGCGTCGGCGATGTTGGCGCAAACATTCCAGAGCAGTGGACTGAGTACACAGTAGAGCAATCGGTGGCAGTGAACTGGGTGGAAACATTTCAGGATGCCGCGTTAAAAAATCTGGTGGATATTGCCTTAGAAAATAATTATGAATTGAAAGCCGCGTCAGCAAGAATTCAAGCTGCTGCTGCACAAGCGCGCATTGACGGTTCTCCGCGCTGGCCGCAGTTTTTTCTCTCGGCGGATTATGAGGAAGCGAGAATCCGCGAAGCTGGTTTTGGTTCAGCCAGGCTAAATGTTTTCGAGGTTTTATTCGGCGTCAGTTGGGAAGTGGATTTATGGGGAAGAATTCGCGATTCACATATGGCAGCTATAACTGAAGCCACTGCAGTGCAGGCGGATTTCCGTGGAACTCGCTTGTCACTGGCGGCGCGTGTTACGCAAAGTTATTTCGAATTGATTGAAGCCAAATTGCAATCGGCTATCATTGAACAGTCGATCAAGGATCGAAGCGTGATTGTCGATTTAGTGCGTGGCCGATTTCAGCGCGGCCTCGTTCGTGGGCTGGATTTGCGCTTGGCCTTAACCGATCTGGCAAATGCCGAGGCGCAACTGAAGCAGACGCGTAATAGCATGCAGCAAATTTCCAAAAGGCTGGAAACCTTGTTGGGTCGCTACCCCAAGGATGAAGTAAGGGCTATCGCACAATTGCCGTCGCTACCGGTAGCCATGCCGGCAGGACTGCCATCAGAACTGCTGGAACGCAGGCCTGATCTGGTAGCTGCATTTAAACGCTTGCAAGCAGCTGATTTGCGAACAGTCAGTGCACAAAAATTACGATTGCCACGGATTACACTGACGGCGACGGGTGGAAGCCGTAGTGCTGATCTGACCGAATTGATCGATCCCAGAGCTGCGTCCTGGAATATGCTTGCCGGATTGGTGCAACCCATATTTACCGGTTGGCGTATTCAAGGTGAAATTTTTCGCAACAAGGCCCGTGTCGAAGAGGCTTTAAACCAGTACAAAAATTCGGCATTGAATGCTTTTCGCGAGGTGGAACAGGCACTGGCAGCCGAAGAATGGCTACGGCAGCAGGAAGCTGCGCTGCGCAAAGCGGTTGAACATACCGGATCTAGTCAGAAGCTGGCTACTTATTCCTATCGAAACGGCACCATTGAGATTCTAACACTGCTGGACAGCTACCGAAGCATGCTGAATGCACAGACGGCACATCTTTCCATAACCCGGCAGCTACTGAGTAATCGTGTCAATCTTTACTTGGCTTTGGGTGGTAATGCTTGATCGATCTGATGTAGTCATCCTACCACTTGTACAGAATTTTGTTCGTTGATGAAAGTACGTAAACAACTATTCATCGCTTTACTGGTGGTAATGGCGGGTATTGCTGCGGCCATAATTATTGTTCGGATGCCGCCTCAGGCGATTCAGCAACCACAGACTTTTGAACCGCCAGCGGTACAAACGATTGTGGTGCAACCACAGCGGTTGCAGATGACGGTACAAACCCGAGGACGTGTTAAAGCGCAAACCGAAATCGAGGTCATAACGGGCGTTTCGGGGAATATTACCTATGTGGCGCCGGCATTTGTCAGTGGCGGTTACTTTAAAAAAGGAGATTTGCTGGTTTCTATCGATCCGGCTGAATACGATTTACGTGTGGCGCAGGCACAGGCTCGAGTCATGGAAGCGCAATATCAATTGACTCGTGAGGAAGCCGAAGCAGAACAAGCGCGACAAGAGTGGTGGCAACTGGGGGAGGGCGAACCTAGTCCCTTGAATTTGAGAATTCCGCAGTTAAAAGAAAAAAAAGCGAAACTTGCCGCTGAGAAGGAAGAATTGAAAAATGCACGCTTGTTACGACAACGGACAGAAATACGCGCACCCTTTAATGGTCGAGTGCGCAACAAATCTATAGGAATGGGGCAGTATCTGAATACTGGAGACGTATTAGGCAGTATCTACAGTAGCGATTTGGCAGAAGTGCGTTTTCCACTCAATACACAAGAATTGTCTTGGATTAATGTGCCGGAGTGGCCATCGCGCTCCGCTGCAACTGAAGGTGCTGAAGTAGTTTTGTCAGCAAACTATCGTGGAGAAATGCAAGCCTGGCGAGGGCGGATCGTCCGCAGCGAGGGTGCTATCGATGAGAAAACGGGTATGGTGGTGGTTGTGGCCCAGGTTAACGATCCGTTTGGGTTGTCAGGAAATAAGCAGGATCGCGCGGCTGCGATGTTGCCGGTAGGTTTGTATGTTGAGGCGAGTATCGAAGGTCGCTGGTTGGAGGGTGTTTATGTGTTACCAGCCAGTGCATTATTGCAAGATGATCGTGTTGCAATTATTGATCAGAACAATCGTTTGTATATTCGTCAAGTTATTATTATAAAAAAAGAAAATGACCGTGTTGTTCTGAAGGAAGGCTTGATGCCGGGTGAGCGAGTTATGGTTGCTGGTCTACTGCATCCGGTTGAGGGCATGTCCGTAACACTGAAGGAAAGCCCATGAGATTGATCGTCTGGTTTGCTAGGAATCCGATCGCGGCAAATTTCTTGATGCTACTCATTATTGCAGGCGGAATTCTGGGACTGACAATTGCAAAACGTTACACTATTCCCCCAGTACCGCAAAACCAATTGCAAATCGAGATCGAATATCCTGGCGCGAGCCAGGCAGAAGTGGAGCGTGCATTGTGCATTCCGATTGAAACTGCACTGCATGATCTGGAAGGTATCCGGCAAATCAATGCAACCGCTCATCAAGCTCAATGCGAGGTTATTGTCGAGTTCGATCCGAAAATCGATGCGGCGCGGTTTCAGGCCAGCGTGCAAGCTCGAATGGATCGCATCACAGTTTTCCCAAAAAATGCTGAGAAGCTGAGAATTACGGAATTAAAAACGGGTACTACTGCAGTGACCGTGATGGTGCATGGAGATGTCGATCTGTTGACCTTGATGCGTCAGCGTGACCGACTGCAAGCAATGTTGAGCCGACATCCGGATATAGGAAAACTGACATCCTGGCCCGAGATTCCCTATGAAATCTCGATTGAAGTCACAGAATCTGAGTTGCGTCGCTACGATTTGAGTTTTGATGAGATTGCGATGGCAATTCAAGCCGCCTCACGAAATATACCGGCTGGGGAACTCAAAAAAGCGGACAGCAAATTGCTGTTGAGAAGCAAGCATCAAGCCATGACTGTGGCGGATTATGCAGCGATTACCTTGCGATCGGATGTCAATGGGGCGCGTTTGTTACTGGGTGATGTCGCACGGATTAGAGAGACAGTCAATGACAAGGATATGCGGGCTAGGATCGATGGCAAGCCAGCCGTGCAAATATTCGTGATGTCCAAGGATCGAATTTCGACATCGGTCGAAGCGGTTAATTCAGTGATCGATGCATTTCGTCCCGAACTTCCGGTTGGTGTTGGTATTTCAACATGGGATGATTGGTCGAAATACTATGTGGAGAATATGAGCATGCTGAAGGAAAATGCCATTTCGGGTTTTTTCCTGGTTTTTCTGGTGCTAATGTTTACACTGCGATTCCGCCTGGCGGTTTGGGTTAGCAGCGGTATTCTGGTGTCGTTGTTCGGTGCATTATGGTTAATGCCGATTCTGGGCATCTCTTTGAATACTTATTCGATTTCTGCATTGATTTTGATTATTGGGGTTTTAGCCGACGATGCCATTGTCGTTGGAGAGAATATTTATACCCATCAGGAACGGGGAAGCCCAGGATTAGATGGCGCCATTAGCGGTACGCTGGAAGTAGCACCGCTGATTGTCATGATGGTGTTATCCACTATGATTGCCTTTGTGCCTGGCTTGCTCCTGCCAGGGCTTAGTGGTTACTTGATGTATAACGTTTCTGCCGTGGTGATTCTGACATTGGCATTCTCGATGCTGGAGGCGTTATTGATTCTGCCCGCACATTTATCGTCGTATGACCATCCGGTAGCCACACAGAACAAAATCGGAATGCTGTTCGATCAAGCCAGAACCAAGATCGACGAAGCGTTGCAATGGTTTATCAATAGTGTGTACATACCGGTATTGAAACGATTGCTGTATTTTCGTTACATAACACTATCGATGTTTGCGATGATTTTGCTGGTGGCGGTCGCGCTCGTTTCATCCGGTCGGATTCAGAGCGTTATGGATGCGCCGGTCAATGATTATTATTTGTTCGCCATTCTGCAGTTTGTTCCGGGTACACCGTTCGAGGAAGTCAATGCATATGTGTTGCGCCTGGAACAAATTGCTAACGATATTCGCGCAGAACTGAATGCGGAACTCGGATTGGGTGCGGTGGATAAGTTGCAGGATAGCTTCCAGCACATCATATCCGTTAGCGAGGATAATGCCGCATTTGTGGATATTGAAATCGCCATCGATGAGCGGATCCGTTCGCGCATGGACAGCATAAAACAGCAATGGGAAGAACGCTTGGGTAAATTGCCAGCCGGTGCTATGCTGTCGTTCCAGACTTTTTGGCCAAGAAATCTGGGAATCACTGCGGCACAATCCGCTAAAGCCATCGAATTGCAACTGATTGCTCAGGATATCGGGCAACAAAGCGTTGTTAGTGAAATACTCAAGACCAAATTAGCTGCATACACGGGTGTACATAGTGTCACTGGTGCAATGCAGATGGGTAAACCCGAGCTACATCTTAAGCTCAGGCCGGAAGCTGTAGCACAAGGGTTGACCGTGCATGATCTGGGAGAGCAAGTACGTAATGGTTTTCTGGGTTTGGAGGTGCAGCGATTCTTTCTAGATCGTGATGAGGTTCGCGTCATCATTCGCTTGCCTGCGCAACAGCGTCGCTCACTGGATGATATTTATCGCTTACCAATTCAGTTACCCAATGGTAATAGTGTGCCATTCGACGCGGTGGCGGAAACTGAATTGATGCCAGGTTTTGCCAGTATCATTCGACAGAATCGAGAGCGGGTTCAGTTGATCAGTGCAGAAGTGTATAAGGAGCAAGCCAGCGTTGAAACTATTCTTGCTGATTTGCGTGCTCATGTAATTCCTGAATTGGAAGCGCAGTTCCCGGGAATAAAGATTGAGTCCGGGCAAATTCGGCAGAAACATGAAGCCACCATGTCGGAACTATGGCGCTATGGCATGTTCGCGTTACTGGGCATTTATGCGCTTCTGGCGATTCCGTTGCGGTCCTATTTGCAGCCGATGATGATCATGCTGGCAATTCCTTTCGGTTTCATCGGTGCGATATTGGGACATCTGTTACTGAACATACCCTTATCGCTAGAGTCTTATGTGGCCTTGTTTGCGGTCGGAGGAATCGTGATCAACGATAGCCTAATACTTGTGGCCCAGATAAATAAGGCCGCACGGGAGAATTTCACCCGCTATCAAACCGTGATTCGGGCTTGTAAGGCACGATTCCGCGCAATTTTTCTGACTAGCACGACCACTTTTGTTGGGCTGTTGCCGTTTATCAATGTGCAAAGCTCAGACGCGGAGAAAATCCTTCCAATGGCGGTTACTCTGGCGTTTGGTATTTTATTTTCAATGTTGGTTACTTTGGTGCTGGTGCCCGTCAGTTGCGTGGTATTGCGGGAAATATCGGAACAAATGAACGCTTCAACGCGCGCCGGAGAAGTATTCTAACCGACACATATTTTTATCGAGTTTTTTCTACAAATGACTTCAAATTATCAATTGCTTCTCAAACAGATCTGGCATACGACATTGGTTAACGCGGCAGATCGACCAATCATCTATCACGACCGGTATCGCTCGAATTATCGCCAGACCTATGCGCGCATCAATCGATTTGCTGCCGCGATGGCTGCATCGAATATCAAACAGGGCGACGTTATTGCGGTGATGGATCATGATAGTCACCGCTATTTAGAGTGCTACTTTGCAATTCCGATGTACGGAGCTGTCATGATGACCGTCAACAGTCGGTTGACGCCAGCACAGATTATCTACACCTTAAATCATTCGCAGGCCATATTATTATTGCTGCATACCGATTTCATACCGGTTATCGAAAGTATTCGATCGCAATTGACTGGAATACGTAAGATTATTGTGCTGAGCGACGGTGATGCGCTACCGTTTACTTCGCTGAGCTTGGATGACGAATACGAAAACTGGTTGAAGGATCGGTCTGATCATTTTGTTTTTTCCGATTTTGACGAAAATACGCGAGCTACGGTTTTTTATACCACCGGTACGACCGGATTACCCAAGGGTGTTTTTTATACTCATAGACAGTTGATGCTGCATACTCTTGCGGCAGGTATGGCGTTAGCGATGCCGGCGAGAGAACAACGGTTTCATGCCGGCGATGTATATATGCCGCTAACACCGATGTTTCATGTGCATGCTTGGGGGATTCCCTACATCGCCACGTTATTGGGCGTCAAGCAGGTTTATCCGGGGCGCTACACGGCTGAATCGTTGTTGCGGTTAATTATTCAAGAACGCGTAACGTTTTCGCACTGTGTACCGACAATATTAAAAATGATCTTGGTGACGGCACAAGCGGTTGGTGCCGATTTGCGCGGCTGGAAAGTGGTGGTGGGTGGTTCGGCGCTATCGAGAGACTTGGCCAGGCAAGCATTGGATATGGGAATTGATTGTTTTTCCGGTTATGGTTTATCTGAGACAGCGCCAATTCTGACGCTGGCGCAATTAATCGAAGAACCTGACCATACGATTTCTCCAATGCATGAAGATGCCTCGATGATTCAACGTTGCAGCGCCGGTCGTGCGATTCCATTGGTAGATATACAAATTATCAATGAAGCGACGCAACTTCAGGTTCGTGATGGCCGCAGTAATGGTGAGATTGCAGTACGCGCACCGTGGTTGACGCAAGGCTATCTGAATGATTCCGAAGCCAGCGTTACTCTTTGGCAAGGAGGGTATTTACATACCCAGGATATCGGTACGATGAGTGCGGATGGCTACTTGTACATTACTGACCGGCTTAAGGATGTGATTAAAGTGGCAGGAGAATGGGTATCGTCGCTGGAAGTGGAAAATGCCCTGGCTTCCGTTGCTGGTGTCCGGGAAGTTGCGGTGATCGGAATACCGGATTCACGCTGGGGGGAAAGGCCGCTGGCTTTACTGGTGGTGGATTCGGCAATGTTTGACGAATCTGCGGTGCAGCAACAAATTCGTTCATTGGTTTCGCAAGGTGTGATTTCCAAACATGCGTTGCTGACCCAGCTCAAACAGGTGGAATGCATTGTTAAAACCAGTGTCGGCAAGGTCGATAAAAAAGCATTACGTTGCGAACATGGAGTTGTTCATCGTTAAACCCGGAATGAAATTGATGAAATCTTTTTTTGCCAGTTGTGCGCTGTTGTCTGTTTTGGTGTTGAATGCGTGCCAAACAGCCGAGCCATTACCGGTCAAGCACGGAAATCCCGAAATTTTGTGGGATTCCTGGGGTGTTCCGCACATTGTTGCAGCTCACGATAGCGATGCTTTTTATGCGTTTGGCTGGGCACAGATGCGCAGCCACGCCGATTTGCTGCTCAAACTGTATGCGATGGCGCGGGGACGCGGCGCCGAATACTTTGGTGAAGACTATCTGGCCGCAGATCGCTCGGTGCGTCTGTTTGGTATTTCAGCACTGGCTGAACAGTGGTATCAGCAGCAGGAAACTAGGTTCAGAGACAATTTGGCGGCATTTGCCGCTGGCATTAATGATTTTGCCCGCCGCCACCCTGAAGCGATTTCTGCTCAAGTAAAAGCCATTCTACCCGTAACGCCGCAAGACATCATTGCACATACCACGCGAGTAATGACTATTTTTGTCGCTGCCATTTCGGAATGCGGCGCCGTGCTGCCGGGCTTGGATTTTAATCATCAACTGGCAGGTTCAAACGGTTGGGCACTGGGTGCCAAGTATTCCAGCAGCGGCAATACGATGCTGCTTGCCAACCCTCATCTAAGCTGGCATGGCATGGAGACACTGTTTGAAGCGCATCTTCTGCTGCCCGATGTGAATCTCTATGGTGCAGCTTTGGTTGGATTTCCTGTGTTACAAATAGCATTCAACGATTATCTGGGTTGGACGCATACGGTGAATCCCATGGATGGTTGTGATGTATACCGGCTGAGGTTGGCGGGTGATCATTTGCATGAGGGCTACTGGCTCGACGGTAAAGTAAATGCTTTCGAGGTAAGCAGTGAAACTATATTGATTCGCCGGGACGATGGTCGTATGGAAAGTGAAGTCTTGACTATTCGCCGCGCGGTACAGGGGCCTGTGATCGAACATGCAGGAGAAATGCTGTCGATTCGTCTGGCATTGCTGGCAACGCAGCGATTGGCAGGGA
This sequence comes from Nitrosomonas sp. PY1, assembly GCF_022836435.1. NCBI lineage: Bacteria > Pseudomonadati > Pseudomonadota > Betaproteobacteria > Nitrosomonadales > Nitrosomonadaceae > Nitrosomonas > Nitrosomonas sp. PY1. Next base: position 672,917 of record NZ_BQXC01000001.1, read on the forward strand.
TGAATCAACAATGGTGGGAAATGGGGCGTGCGACCGATTTGGAAAGATTCCAGGAAATCCTGGCAGGCGGTCATTTGCCTTTATTCAATGTGATTTATGCTGATGTGAACAAGCATATTCTGCTGGCGTACAACGGTATCATTCCGCAGCGCGCGGCCGGCGACACAGCTTTTTGGCGAAAACCCGTGACTGGCGACGATTCCCGGTTGATCTGGAAGGACGTGCATCACTACCAGGATTTGCCCAAGGCTGTGAACCCGGATTCCGGTTGGTTGCAAAATAGTAATGGCGCGCCATGGTATATGACCTTGCCCATTCTTGAGAAGAATCAGTACCCGGAAAATATGACTGCTGATGTCACCAATAATCGTGAATTGCAAAGCTTACGAATGCTGGCATCCCGATCAACAATGAGCTTTGAAGAATTGATCGCTGCTAAGCATTCGACCCATTCATTGGCAGCGGATCAACTACTGAATGATCTGTTATCCATCGCACTCACCAGCAGCGATCCACTCGTGCATCAAGCTGCGGCAATATGGCATCGATGGGATCGACAATTTCTGGCAGAAAGCCGCGGTGCAAGACTTTTCAGTATCTGGTTCGAAAAATGGGTTGAAGCCACGATCGCCAAAGCAACCAGGGTAAAACCTGAGTATGTGTTTACCCCTGATCAGTTACTGGGTAGTCTTTTTTATTCGCAGCCATTTGATTCTTCAGAGCCGCTGATTACACCACATGGTTTGGCTGACAAGTCGCTTGCATTGAATGTCTTACGTGAGGCTGTGACTCAATTGCTTGCCGAGACCGGAAAACTTGACGTCGCTTGGGGTGAAGTTGCTCGCTTGCGTCGAGATGGATCTGATTTTCCTGGTAATGGCGCTGATACGGACTTAGGCGTTTTCAGGGAAATTGCTTATGAATCGGATATCGATGGGAAATTGAAATCATCGTATGGAGATTCGTTTATAGCAGCTATTGAATTTTCTAAACCGGTACGCGCACAAGTACTAATGACCTACGGCAATGCAACACAACGCACATTTTTTGAAACATATAATCAATTAGAACTCTCCGCAAAACAGCAATTACGACCTGCCTGGCGCAATCGAGATGAAATTGAGGATAATATTAAACTCCGTGAAATTCTGACTTATGCAACTAATTGGAGAGCATAAAAAAGTGGGGTGTGTTTCTACTTAGTCGCCCCTGAAAAAAGCCTCGACGATTGCTATTTTTTGGGGTGGATCAGATTTCCTTGCTGCATGTAGAAAACAACTTTCGCTGGTTGAAGTTTTCATTAACAAATTGGGGTAATTTGCGTTTTTCGCCATGAGAAGAACAGCCAAAGAATGGCCAGCAGCCATTGTCTCAGATTCCATGCGCAAGCAGCCATCAATAGATTGATACGATCTCCGATAGCACCTTTTAAATAATTTCTGATCAACCTAAAATCCGATTTCAAATGACCAATGATGGGTTCAATCGCTGCACGTCTTCTGCATTGCTTTCGTTTCTTGTCCCTTTGATAACGAGTATCTTGTTTGAGTGCTTTCCCCGGCAAAATAATACTCGTGCCATTAACTTCTCGCTTGCCGCGATAGCCGCGATCACATACTGCTTGTTTGACGGCTTTGCCGCGAGATGCCTCAACATGACGCAGTATTTCCGGCAGCGTATGATTGTCATGCCGGTTTTGTTCGTGACTGACTACACCGACGATCAGATTGCCTTGCGCGGTGCTTGCTATCGATGCCTTGCTGCCATATTCGTATTGTTTGTGGTCTTTTCCTTTGGCCACGCAGTACACCTGCGGCTCGTGCAATGAATAGATCTTGTTTGTGTCTTTAGATTGCTGCCTTAAAATGCGCTCATACATCAGAAAATCTTGTTGGTAGCACTCAAATAAACAGTATTGCGGCAATTCTCGGCGCAGTTCCCGTATTAAGATGCCCGCAATCGTTCTAAGCCGCTTTAGCGCTCGCTTGGCCTTTGCTCTTTTGGTGACGTGACGGAAATGCCGAATAGCCAGACGCAATGATTTTACTTCTTTGACGAAAGTACGCCGCTGTTGAACACCATGCGCTTGGGCTATCTTGTTTAGTCGGTTGATGATTCTAATTGCCAGCTTGCTATCTGTCGGATAGGCGATGTTCTTTTCTTGCACTGTCGTGTCAATGTGAACCGTGTCTTCCAGCGCAGCTTCTCCATGCAAACCAACGCTCATCTGGAAAATACGCTCAACACCTTCAGCGCCAATGCGCTTACGAAAATGCACCAACTCCGTGCTGTGGCAGGGCAATCTTCGCTGAAACTCTTTCATCCCGCAAAAAGCCTGGTAATACGGATTGCGTTTCCACTGCAATACTACTGCTTCATCGCTCAAGTTCTCTAACTGCTTGAGTATCAACAATCCAACCAGCAGCCGAATCGGTTTACTGGGTGCGCCTAATCCTTCGCTGTAGTGTATTGAAAATGCTTCGTCAAACTCAAACCAAGGTATTTCCAATGCAAGCTGTAGCAATGGATCAGAACGATCAAGCTGCAATAACAGGTCAGTCTCAAACAAACTGAGTTGGTGCAAAGTTCTACTGAGTGTGAGCATCTGTAATCACCATTTCGACCAGAATTTAGCTGCAATTCTAGCATTTCTGGTCGATCGGATCACGCACATCTCTGTATTTCTTCTCATTATCAAATAGTTGTACTTTCTTCAGGGACGACTAATTAATATATTTGTAATGGGGTATTTATGGGGCAATTTGAAATAAAAATAAGGAATGGCATGGTTCTTTTGCTGAAATTTATCAAGGAAAGAAATGGGCAATCTAAGAAAGTTACTTGTTACAGATTGCTTTAATCACGTGTCCCACCAGTGCCCCTTGATTGGCATTTATGGGGTCGTTATTTTTTAATTCATTGATTTTATGGTGCTGTTGAGAGGAGTCGAACCTCCGACCTACTGATTACGAAACGTAACTATAAATTTTAGTTGTATATAAATCAATTGCTTGCGATGCTTGCCAAATATAAAAACAGTGCCACACAACCTCAAGCAGTGGAGTTCTTAGAGCGGTTTGGCACAAATTTGGCACAATGATTTAGCAACTCATTTGGTTCACCAAACCGGATAAAGCTGGTAATTGGTTTATTAAGATTTCAGTTTGACATTATATTCATGTGTACACATATATATGTAACGTTCAAATTGAGGGGGCTGACCGACCGTAAAGATTGGCCGTGGCCACCGAGAGTTCAATAACTACAGGCCGAGAAGTGAGCGCTTATCGACCAGTCCCTCTCGAGTGTAGGGTTAAGTTTCTCCGCGACGGAAATGTTAATCTTCAGTTTTGACGTTGGATGCTGAAGGCTTATTGTCTCGGCTTGCATCAATCACAACAATGCCTTTGGGGCCGGTCAGTTTAAGCTCATTCAATATCCTTTCTGTTTTTACAAGCTCAATTTCTGAGAAGCACATGATGACCTTGATTGACTGCTTGGTCTGATTCGCAGCTTCGTAGACCGCAATTTGATTTTCTAGATTTTGCTTGAGCTTTGAATTGCTTGCGAGTTTGAATTCAACAAGGGTGCTGTCTTTTGAACCACGTGATATTTTATAATCTACTGGACCTCTTCCATTGTTCACCTCACTATTTACGTCTTCTTGGGCTGCATACCAAGTAAGGCGAAACATAAGTTGAAGATCGGATTCGCGTTTGACAGGCTGGCCTTTTACATAAAATACGCGGTAACCGTCGTTATTTTCTATTACTTGCTTTAGGAAGTGGACTCGTTTGAGGGTTTCCTCATATGTCCCCGCTCGTTTTGCATAGAACTCATTTGCAGAGTGCAGTGCCGATATTAGGCTACCTACTTGATTAATGAAAACAGACTCTGTTTCTTTTATTTTTTCGTCGCTTAATTTAACTGCATTAGCGCCATTGTCTTCCTTAAATCGAATGTAATAGTCGATTAGTTCGGGGAATTTTCTGAGTGTTGCGGCAACTGCGCGATTTATATCCTTTTGATTTGCGTTATCTGGTATTTGGCGAGCAAGATACTCGTTGACTTGGCTGCGAAGCACCTCGTTCGGTAGTGATGAAGCAACTTCATCGAAGTCGCCAATAAGGTCGTGCTTGTTTATCCATGCCTCATCTTTTGTGAGGATGTCTTTTGGTGTCAGTAAGACAAAGTCGCCATCTATATATGGCAAATCGAAGTACGATGTTTGCCAACTTCGCGTTTCATAGTTGAACTTCGTGTGGGTTACAGGAACTCGTTTGATTCTATTTCTGGCTATGTGTTCTTTGGCGAAAGCCTGCGTGTAATCACAAAGGAACCCTTTTATTAGATTGGTTGTGAAGTCACTTATGTTGTCTTTGCCCACGCCATCTTTGATAAGACAAAGTTTTTCAAGATGACTGCTTTTGGTGATTTTCTCATCCCCGAAATCTTTGAATATCGAATGAAGGTTCTCGTTTAGGGCTGAACTAAATACCTGACCAAGCCCTGAACCTCCATTACCAACCTTGCTGTAGCCTAGCCATGTTTGCTTAACTTCCGGGAAGCGATACCATGACCTCAAGAGACCTGGTGAAATTTCACCTTCCACTGACATTTCTCGTAGGAATCTCACATATTTGATAATTTCTAGGTGAAGCTCTTGATATTGAGGCTTCTCACTATTGAATAGCAGGAACGGATCAACAAATATCGGCAGATCATTGATTAGTGAAACATTGAATGCGCCGTGTGTATCTAATGTTTGAGGTTTAACACAAAAATAGTCCGAAAAATATACATTCACTTGCATACTGTTGTTCTTTTAGTTATTTGTGCAGCTTGAGGTCGATCCAGAAGAAACTTAACGTAGAGTTGAGAGGCTCCGCGCTTTTCGGCAGCCCTCTCGAACGGCAGGTTATACATGTTCGAATGCAATTTTTTCCAAGCTACGGAGAATTACTTTGGGAAGCTCCATCAATAGGAAGTAATCTTCTTTGTCCTCCATAAAAAACTCCTCCATTATCGGGTGTCTGGTGCTCACTATAAGCAACTCCTCGAACTCATGAATGTGGTGCTTTATTGTCGTGGGAGTTTTGCTACCCTCAATTTTATTTAGAAGCAGTATCCCTTCATCGTATACCCACGGCATTTTTTCTCTGTAAAAACTTAGCGCGATACGAATACCCAGTTTTCCATCTTTGGTCGTGTGAATCATTTCCTCAATCATGCCGGGATGAATTCTTCTCCGGCGTTTTCTGCTATCGATTGGATCTGCTCTTTCTATTCTTGATGGAAGATCTTGAAACATGATTTTGATTTCTTCAAAAAGCTTCGCAGATGAATTTTCAATATCCCTGGTGTCTGCAGAAGGCTTTGTGCCACCGTCTTTCTTGGCGGACGTATCTAACTTCTCCAGTATGGCGGAAATTGACTGTTTAAATTTCCCCACTTGAAACTTGATCGTATCTTTGTCTGGTTCCGAGTTTGGTATTCTTTTTACAAGCTGGAACACAAGTTTTGTAAGTGAATCTTCGTCATCGCCGCAGTTTTGAAATTGTGCGAATGGCCCTGATGATGCGTCTTTCAGTTCAATTCCCAGCGCAACGCCAAGGATTGGGGTGTCAAGCTTGCCCTTTGCCATACCTGCCTCAAACAATATCCACGGCCTGTCCACGCTTCTTTTTGTGAGCAGACAAACAACATCAGATGCACCTTGTATATTTTTGATGATTTCTGGATACCACTCCACGCCATACTCAATCCCTTGGTTCCCTTTTCTGTCGGATGTTCGGAAAGTCTTTAGAACGCCTGCACTTACGCTTTTTAGAAGATTGCTAAAGGCCTCTGCCAACTCTCCATCGCGCGTGTCATGACTAATAAACACTAGCGGATTGAGCGATTTGGAAATGTTTTCTTCTGTTTGTGTATCGCTCATTTCTCTTCCTTATGTATAACGTAATAGATACTACAGAAAATGTTTCATAATCTGGAGCGGAATACCATATAACTTGATCAATGCTTTGTAACCATTTATTTTTTGTGTGATTCCAAGGAAAAAATGCCCGATCTTAAAATAAATACGCTATTTAGTTCTCCCGTCCAAGTAACACGGGGGGGGCTACAAATACATACCTTAGTAATCAGCCGCAGAATATAAAGGTTTGTTGCCTTTATGAATCGCCCCGGATTCTGTGGAGGCTATTTGGTTTAAGTAACACTGGCAGAATCCGAGTTGGCTAACTGCCGGTAGTATTGTGCCTCAGCTTCTTCCGGCGGTATATAGCCGATAGATCCCAGCAAACGCTGGCGATTGAACCAGAATACCCAGTTTAACGTCGCCAATTCAACAGATTCCCTGTTTTTCCAAGGCCCTCGTTTGTGAATCAATTCAGCCTTGTACAGCCCATTAATCGTTTCGGCCAGTGCGTTGTCGTAACTATCGCCACGGCTTCCTACTGACGGTTCTATTCCAGCCTCGACAAGCCGCTCCGTATAACGGATAGAAACATACTGGGAACCCCTGTCGCTGTGATGAGTCAAGGCACCTAGCTCCGGTTGCCGAGCGTATAAAGCCTGCTCCAGTGCATCCAGTACGAAGTCCGTGTGCATGCTGGAACTGACGCGCCAACCCACGATGTACCGGGCAAACACGTCGATGACGAACGCGACATATAGCCAACCTTGCCAGGTGGAAACATAAGTAAAATCCGACACCCACAACTGGTTTGGGCGATCCGCCTTGAATTGCCGGTTCACGCGATCCAGTGGGCATGGCAGCCCCCTGTCAGGAACTATCGTGCGGACAATCTTGCCGCGCCGCACACCTTCCAGCCCCAACCGTTTCATCAGCCGTTCTACTGTGCAGCGAGCTACCAGCATCCCTTCGCGCTTGAGTTGCCGCCATACCTTGTTGGCACCATAAACCTGCAGGTTGACCTGCCAGACTCGTTGTATCTGCGGCATCAGCTCATCATCGCGAATAGCTCGGGCACAGCGCAATGCCGGATTACGCAGCTCGACAGCGTGACGTCGATATCCTGACGGGGCAACCTGCAATACCTTGCAGATCGGCTCGACCCCGTGGGTGTCGCGATGCCGATCGATGAATGACCTCAGGATTTGAGTTTGCGGTCGAGCTCCGCCTGGGCGAAAAAAGCACTGGCCAGTTTCAGAATTTCATTGGCGCGACGTAATTCCTTGACTTCACGTTCCAGTGCTTTGATATGCTGACGCTCTTCACTGGTGATGCCATCTCGCAGGCCTGTGTCGATCTCATGCTTCTTTACCCAATCATGCAATGTCGGCGGTGTGCAGCCAATCTTCGGCGCTATCGATTCTATCGTTGCCCACAGCGAAGAATACTCACTGCGATGCTCTTGCACCAGACGAACTGCTCGTTCTTTGACTTCGGGGGAAAATTTATTTGATTTGTTCATGGCTCCATTCTCTCAAGATTTAGAGCCTCCTCAAAACTCGGGGCGATTCATTTAAGACAATCAGTTAAATTCTATCAAGCCATTTTCACTAGTACTAAAGCAAAAGTCGACATTCCTCTGAATGAGAAACTAGAAATAGTTTTTAGCGCTCGCGCGTTTAACGACAACGACGACGAAGGAATAGGAGAAGGAAAGGAGCGCGAAGGCGTTTTTTATATTGATTTTTCGCTTTTTCAGCAATCTCAATAAAGTACAGAGACAATCCGTTAGGAACTGATGCACCCGGATATTTGATATGACGGGATACATTTATCTGTTTCTTAATCTGGAATTTTATACTGATCAATGGGATTCTGAACTTCATATGCAACCTCGTATAGAAAAATCCATTGCCATAACACTGGCTTCTCAACTGGTGCCTATGTGTGCAGAGCTTTTGATGGATTACATGGATAAACGTAACGGCTGGATTAAGATGCCCAAAGAATTTGAGCTTATTCGACAAAATTCAAATCTTGGTGACTCGTATGTTCTGGCCTATGATGAAGAAAATAGAATCTTATCGTGTTTGATGAAATCTATGTTTCCTGAAGATACAGCCAAACAACTGAATCAATTTGATAATGAATTCTTAGCCATTAAAGAAAATGAGAAACTCAAATTTGTGGATTCGTATTTGAATGAAAAGCTAGGTGGTGATCTTTTCCATTTGTTTGAGAGTATTTCCAATATGACCAATGAAGATCAGCAAATTGCTCGAAAGGGATTGGAAGCATCGTCAGAGGATGAAAAGAAAACAATATTTCTCTCAATGCAGTTATTCTTTGCTTATATTTACGCCTATTTCTACAACCATATTGCGCTCATGGTACACGGTCAAAAATTGACTACACTTGTACCACTGGCACTAAAAGGTGATAAGAAAGCTTTCTGCAGAGCTATACAGATAGATCGAAATATTTTGACAGGCCATCCTTACTTTCGCGATACCTATGCACGCCTCCAGACAGGTGAAGACCCAAATTTTCTGAATTCAGTTACAGCATATATCGACCGCCCCGCTATTAAATGCAGGATTGATTATCCAGCGTTATATATGTTATTTGCTGTACTGGATGGATTTGAATGGCTAAATGATATGAAAGCGCGAGAGATTCTGGATTTGTATAACGGAATGGGGTTGAATGGCGACCAAGGCTACATTGAGGATGAAAATTCTATAATTAAGAAACGTATTGAGTACCGTAAGAAGCAGAAATACGGCTATTAGTCAATGCACTAAAAAATAATTTTTATTGCATTCATGCATCTCATCTTGATGCATAAAGTTCGTATCTGTTGCGATGCAGCAATATTTGCATGATCGCCGTGGATATGAGGTTTATCATGAAGAAAGAAATAAATGTTTCACCTGGAGCTATAGCATCTAATAAAATCGAAGCCGCCGAGCCAACGCAGAAGACGACGAGCTTCAGCGAGGAGGAGAGATGCGAAGGCGAGGTGGAAAATGATTTGACGGATGCATTGCATCAGCCTGATTCATCCTCACAGGGTACGCCTCCTAGTAACACAGTACCCTATAACTGCAATAATGAGTATTTCAAGCTTTTAAGGTTTGGGGTTGATAGCCTGTATTTATCCTATCAAGGTGAACTGTTTCCAGAAGTCAAAGAACGGTTAGCCAAGCTTAAACAACTGGCACAGCATCCAGAAGCAGATCAACAAGCGCAAGCACAATATGCCATTGCTGGTCATATCTTTGAAGTCAAGGATAAAGGCTCGTCAATATTCCCGTATGTCCTGGAAGATGGGGCATTCCGCATCAGTCTATCCAAAACCGGCAAGAAAACACCAATGGCGTATGTCAAGGTATCCTCCCGGTATCTATCCAGCGTTACGCCTGTTGAAGCTGAAAAACACTTGCGCCAAATTTTGAATGAACTGGGTACATTGGAAAGTTCTGCCCATGTCAGCCGTATCGATTTATGTGCTGACTTTGTTTCTCCTGAGAACATGGAGTCCTGGGGGCGTGAAGCATGGATAACGCGCGGCAAGAAGATAGATGCCCATGCAGTTAATGAAAAATTCACCGGCTGGTCGATTGGCCTGGGCGGCAAAATTTCCTGCCGGTTGTATAACAAGCTATTAGAAATTCATACCAGTGGCAGAACCGATCTTGTTCCACTATGGAAAGAAAATGGTTGGCAAGAGGATGAACCCGTCTGGCGTGTTGAATTTCAGTTGATGCGCGATGTATTGGCAGAACATGGTTTGATAAGCCTTGATACCGTGTTAGCCAATTTAAACGGCCTATGGAGTTATGCTTCAACGGAATGGCTTCGTCTTACGTTGCCAAATCCCGATGACCAAACCCGCTCACGCTGGCCGATTCATCCGCTGTGGGGATATATCTCTTCCATAGATTGGGAAACCGACTCCAACACGCTTTCCAGATTGTTCAAACCGGAACGTTTACCAGAAGATAAACGAATTCTGACGCTAGGCATCAGTTCAATGGCTTGTTTTATGGCCAAGCATGGCATAACTGATTTTGATGAAGGTCTGGATCGCTATTTGCTGGCACTGCATCAGCATCTTTTTTCCTGCGGTGAATTTATTGGATTGTCAGCGGGAGACTATCTACTTGAAAAGGTGCGCTTACGTGGCAAAGAATACAACACCATTCTAAACTTCAATGAAGCAGATCAAAAACGCTTAGAAGTCGAAAAAGCTGCAAAAAATTACCGCAAAGCTTCGGAGGGTGAATGAAAACTCTTACCTTAAATGAAGCTGCCCAATTTCTTAAAATGCACCCTGAAGAAGTGCGCCGCCGTGCAAAGGCGGGAATTATCCCTGGTGCAAAGGTAGGGAAGTGTTGGGTATTTGTTGAAGATGATCTTGTTGCCTACCTGCGCTCGTTATATGCTACACCTCGGCAAGCGTTGCAAGTGGGACATGAGGAGAAACAATTATGTCACTCTGTAAACGTGGTAAGACGTGGTGGATTAGTTTCACCACACCAAGCGGCGAGCGAGTTAGATGCTCTGCTGCAACTGAAGATAAAACCCAAGCACAGGAATTCCACGACAAGCTGAAAGCGGAATCTTGGCGTGTCGTGAAACTGGGGGATAAGCCAAAACGCACTTGGGATGAAGCCGCTTATAAATGGCTGATGGAAACACAGGATAAAAAGACACATCATGATGACGTGGCTAAAATAAACTGGCTCCAACAATTTTTTAGAGGCAAGTATCTCGACGAATTGACGCGCGATGTGATTGCGGGGATTGGTGAATTAAAGCGAAAAGAAACGAGTCCGGCGACTGCCAACCGTTTATTGGCTCTGATTTGTTCAATCCTGCGCCGTGCGGCTCTTGACTGGGAATGGATCGATAAACCCCCGGTCATTAAGCTGTATCGTGAAGCAAAGCGCCGGGTGCGTTATTTGAGTGCAACACAGGCCAGCATTTTGATTCAGGAATTGCCGCAGCATTTGGCGGATATGGTGACGTTTTCACTGGCTACTGGTTTGAGACGGTCAAACGTCACAAAGCTGGAATGGTCGCAAGTGGATATGCAACGCAATGTGGCATGGATACATGGCGATCAGGCCAAAGCAGGAAAACCGATTCATGTAACCCTGAATGCGACGGCAATAGCGGTATTGACTAGACAGATTGGCAAGCATCCAAGATCAGTATTTAGTTACAAAGGCAAGCCAATCACGCAAGTGAATACAAAAGCTTGGTATAAGGCGTTAAAACGTGCCGATATTGAGGATTTCCGCTGGCATGATTTACGTCATACCTGGGCAAGCTGGCTGACTCAGAATGGCGTACCATTGAATGTCATTCAGGAGATGGGTGCATGGGAATCAGCTGAGATGGTGAGGCGTTATGCTCACTTGGCACCTGAGCAATTTGCTCAACATGCCCGGATCTTGGATGGTGTGCTAAATGTCACGAATTTGGCACAATCGAAGTAAAACAGGTTCGGTTACGTTTCTAAGTTACTGATTATTGGTGCTGTTGAGAGGAGTCGAACCTCCGACCTACTGATTACGAATCAGTTGCTCTACCAACTGAGCTACAACAGCCAAGATGAGAATAAGCGCGACATTATAGTAGTTCATGATATTGTCGGCAAATGCTAATCGGTTTGGCAAAAAAATTACAATATCAGATTAAGTTCGGCGAAATTCTTCAAAAATATGTACATTTTGACTGCAACAGTACATAATTAACCAATGAATGAAAAAGAATATAAATTAACTAATGTTTTAATTCTTCACGGACCGAATCTGAATTTGCTGGGTGCACGTGAACCAGGAATATACGGTAACATCACGCTTGACGATATTAACAGAAATTTGAAGAAATTAGCCGAAAATAACGGCGTTAAAATTGACTTCTTTCAAAGCAATGCAGAGTCTGCGTTGATTGATAGAGTGCAACTTACCATGACTGATAGCACTGATTTTATTATCATTAATCCCGCTGCGTATACACATACGAGCGTTGCTTTGCGTGATGCTTTGGCTGCGGTGAAAGTGCCATTTATCGAAGTTCATCTATCGAATATATATTCTCGTGAGTCGTTCCGTCGGTATTCTTATTTTTCGGATTTGGCAATTGGCGTCATAAGTGGTTTAGGTGCCAAAGGGTATGAGCTGGCGCTACAATACGTTTTACACCAAAATCACTAACATCCCATTAAGTTTTATAGATATTTTTAAATGTTTCTTTATTTCAACAAGCATTTTATAGTGCGATATTAATTCTTTTTTAGTGACAATCTCGCAGGAAATTTGACATGGATTTAAGAAAGCTGAAGAAGCTCATTGAGTTAGTCGAGGAATCGAGCATTGCGGAACTGGAAATTACTGAAGGTGAAGAGAAAGTTCGTATCAGTAAATCAGGTTCTGCTATGGCGCAGAATTATGCATTTATGCCTCCTATGATGCAGCAACCGATACCGCCGCCGTCTACGCCACAAACAACGGGAGCGGCTACCGCAACAGGTACTAACAGCGCTCATGATAATAGCCATCAAGTGCCCAAGGGGCATTTGGTTAAATCGCCTATGGTGGGAACATTTTATCGATCGGCATCACCAGGAGCGAATCCTTTTGTTGAAATAGGACAAACCGTCAAGGTGGGCGACACGCTCTGCATTATTGAAGCAATGAAATTACTGAATGAAATAGAAGCCGACAAAAATGGAGTGATTAAAGCTATCCTGACAGAAAATGGCCAACCCGTTGAATATGGTGAACCGCTATTTGTGATTGAATAGCCGTTTAATCTCAATCCATCAAAAATATTATGTTTGAAAAAATCCTGATCGCCAATCGCGGTGAAATTGCCTTGCGAATTCAACGTGCCTGCCGCACGATGGGCATTAAAACCGTTGCTGTGCATTCAACAGCCGATGCCGAGGCAAAATATGTGAAACTGGCCGATGAATCGGTGTGCATTGGACCCGCACCTGCTGCGCAAAGTTACTTAAACATTCCAGCTATTATCAGCGCGGCAGAAGTAACTGATGCTCAGGCTATTCATCCAGGCTACGGATTTTTATCTGAAAATGCCGATTTTGCAGAACGCGTAGAAAAGAGTGGCTTTGTATTTATTGGTCCACGCCCTGAAACGATTCGTTTGATGGGCGATAAAGTTAGCGCCAAAAATGCCATGAAAAAAGCTGGCGTTCCTTGCGTACCGGGCTCAGACGGTGCGTTACCTGAAGATCTTGATGAAATCAAGAAGATTGTTAAGCAAATCGGCTACCCCGTTATCATCAAAGCCTCGGGCGGTGGCGGTGGGCGCGGTATGCGGGTGGTACATACCGAAGCGGCGCTATCAAATGCCGTAGTCATGACACGTAATGAAGCTCAGGCCGCTTTTGGTAATCCGGTTGTATATGCTGAGAAATTTCTTGAAAATCCGCGTCATATTGAGTTTCAATTACTGATTGATGAGCATGGTAATGCAGTGCATTTGGGAGAAAGGGATTGTTCTTTACAACGCCGTCACCAAAAAATACTTGAAGAGGCGCCTGCACCAGGAATCACTGAAAAAATGCGTAACAAAATTGGCGAGCGCTGTGCAGACGCATGCCGTCGAATTAAGTACCGAGGTGTTGGAACTTTTGAATTCTTATTTGAGAATGATGAGTTTTATTTCATTGAAATGAATACTCGCCTACAAGTCGAGCATCCAGTTACAGAATGGATTACTGGTATTGATCTCGTTCAAGCGCAAATTAGGGTGGCCGCTCATGAAGTTTTAACCATTCACCAAAAAGATATTAACATCAAAGGCCATGCAATTGAATGCCGCATTAATGCAGAGGATCCTTACAAGCTTACACCCTCAGCAGGTCGTATTACACAATATCATATCCCCGGTGGAGCAGGTGTGCGGGTCGATTCGCATGTTTATCATAATTACTTGGTTCCTCCTCATTATGATTCAATGATTGGCAAAATCATTACCTACGGAGATACGAGAGAACAGGCTATTGCAAGAATGCGTATCGCTTTGACTGAAACAGTGATCGAAGGTATTAAAACCAATATTCCATTGCACCTGGATTTATTGGCGGATTCTTCTTTTCTGCATGGTGGTCTTGCAATTCATTACCTTGAGCAGAAGCTTGCCTTACACAATAAAAAAGATTAATTCATTTTCTCTGTATATTCATTGTACGTATTATCGTAAGAAACCAGCATGCCTTGGATCGCGCTGATATTCCGAACCGACGCGGATCACGCGGAGCTACTCAGTGATGCGCTTATGGAACAAGGTGCCATATCGGTGGATATTCATGACGCCGCAGCCGACTCCCGCGACGAACAACCGCTTTTTGGTGAACCAGGAAATACTAGCGAAGAGATTTGGCAAAATGCAGAAATATCAGCATTATTTGATGGGAAAGCCGATGCCGATATTGCCCGCATTGTAGGAAATCTCGTGCAATTGAATTGCTTGAGTGAGCCTGTCAGCTATCGGGTCGAGCAAGTCGAGGAACAAGACTGGGTGCGACTGACACAATCGCAATTTACACCTATTCAAATTTCATCCCGCATGTGGATTGTTCCTACTTGGCATACGCCACCTGATCCTACTGCTATCAATCTATTACTAGATCCGGGATTGGCATTTGGATCGGGTAGTCACCCAACCACGCAGCTTTGCCTATGTTGGCTGGAACAAAACTTAAAAACGGGAGAGACACTGATCGATTATGGTTGCGGTTCCGGTATTTTAGCGATTGGAGCGCTAAAACTAGGGGCCTGCCATGTGACGGGTATCGATATTGATCCTCAAGCGATTACGGTCAGTCATGATAATGCAATACGTAATCAATGCAATCCATCACAATTTGTTTTTTCCATCTCCCATTCATCTCGCGAGCCAGTGGATATCGTTATCGCTAATATTCTTACGAACCCTTTAACGGTTCTTGCTCCGCTACTTATATCCTTGGTCAAACGAGGGGGCAATATTGTATTATCTGGAATTTTGTGCGAGCAAGCAGACCAAGTAATCCAAGCGTACCAGCCATGGTTCGATATGAAACTTGCTCGCCAGCAAGAAGATTGGGTATTGTTAGTAGGTCGTAAAAGATGAATAATCGCTAATACATCAGTATTTGATATCGCACTCAAGGTAATTCTTAAGAAAAATTACCTTGCCATTCATTAAGAGAGATACGCAGCATGGCTTTGGTAACCTTCTGTCCTGATTGTGGTGTAGCCTTTCGAGTTAACGCTACACAACTGCAAATGCATAATGGCGATGTGCGGTGCGGGTGCTGTCAACAGATATTTAATGGTTTCTCAACGCTGATCACAGTCAGTGAGTCGGCCATCATTTCTTCACAAGATATATCATTGAAATCGGATGTTGCGTTAGAAACCGCAGTAGAATCTAGTTTGCCAGATTTATCAGAAGCGGCACAAACGGAGCGATCTGCTCAGCATTTACCGCACGTACAACAAGATTCATTGCCACAGCATCAACCGCAGCCACTTTCACGACCGCAACCACATTCTTCGATAAATTTAGAAATGCCACTGACTCAGTCAGATGCTCCTGTTACGGTTGGCTTGACAGTGCAGCAAACTGCATCTCAAACCAATTTAATCCTAGCTGATTTAAATGATCACGGCGAAATGACTGAGTCATCAACGGACAGCTTACTGGATGATCATGAGCATTCCGTCTCAAAGTGGTTGCAATTTTTCCTAGGCTTCGCAAATATCATGCTACTGATGCTTTTGTTTGCGCAAATCACTTATCACTACCGTACAGAATTGACCATTATCGCTCCAGAAAGCAGACCAATATTGGAACGTTCTTGTATGTTGTTGGGATGCCTCGTACCTTATCCGCAACAAATTGAGCAGCTAGGTATTGAAACATCGGATCTTCAAAAAAGTGAGACGAAGCAGCCTTCGACTTCAACATTATATGTAGTAATCCGCAATCACGCACCCTTCCCGCAAGCATTGCCACTATTACAATTGTCTCTATTGGATGCCAAAGATCAATTAACAGCCAATCGTGTATTTGCACCTCGTGAATACTTGTCCAATGAAAACCAAGTCTTGCAATTTATTGAAGCTAACGATGATCTGGAAATTCGTTTAGATTTTGACAACAGTCAACTGGATGCATTTGGTTATCGGTTGAACTTACTCTATCTCTAATCGTTCTAGAATAAGATAATAAGCAGTACGTTATAATTTGGTTGTTACTTCTTTTATCTATATAACCTTCATGAATAGCAATACTCGCACGCAATTACTGGAAAATTTATTCCCACAACGCATCCTAGTTCTAGATGGTGCAATGGGTACGATGATCCAAACTTTCAAACTGAGCGAAGCGGATTATCGTGGGAAGCGTTTTGCTGACTTTCCACATGATCTGCGCGGTAATAATGATTTGTTGACCCTAACTCAGCCTCAAGTCATTCGATCGATTCATGAAGGTTATTTAGAAGCTGGCGCGGATATTATCGAAACCAATACTTTCAATTCGAATGCTGCGTCAATGGCTGATTATCATATGCAAGATTTGGTATATGAATTGAATCTCGCCGCAGCAAAGCTAGCCCGTGAAGCAGCACAGGAATTCGAACGCAGAACACCGGAAAAACCGCGCTTTGTGGCCGGTGTCATTGGTCCTACTACGAAGACTGCGTCGATTTCTCCGGACGTCAATGATCCTGGGTTTCGCGGCATTACTTATGATCAACTGACAAAGGACTATACCGAATCAATTCGCGGATTAGTGGATGGCGGCGTGGATATTTTATTAGTTGAAACTATTTTTGATTCGTTGAATGCTAAAGCTGCATTGTTCGCAATCGATCAATATTTTGAAGAAAATAACATTCGTTTGCCGGTTATGATCTCTGTAACCATTACGGATGCATCAGGGCGCACTCTCTCAGGACAAACACCGGAGGCTTTTTGGAATTCGGTCAGTCACACACGCCCATTATCGGTAGGGATTAACTGCGCATTAGGTGCTGAATTAATGCGGCCCTATGTTGAAGAACTCTCGAAAGTGGCCAATGTGTATACCAGCGTGCATCCAAACGCCGGATTACCCAATCCGCTCTCAGAAACCGGCTATGATGAATCTCCCGAGTATACTGCAAGCCAGATCCGCAGCTTTGCTGAATCAGGTTTTGTCAACGTCGTAGGCGGTTGTTGTGGCACCACGCCTGCACATATTAAAGCCATTGCAGGGGCTGTCAGCAATATTACTCCCAGAAAAATACCCGATATTCCTAAAAAACTTCGCTTGTCTGGCCTTGAGCCGCTGAATATTGGCGATGAATCGCTATTTGTTAATGTTGGAGAACGAACCAACGTGACTGGATCACGCGCGTTTGCAAGATTGATTTTGGGCGATGATTATGCGGAAGCGTTGAATGTTGCACGTAACCAAGTAGAAAATGGCGCGCAGATTATCGACATCAACATGGATGAAGCCATGTTGGATTCGCAAAAAGCCATGGTGACTTTCTTGAATCTGCTGGCTGCCGAGCCCGATATCTGCAAAGTTCCGATCATGCTGGATTCAAGCAAATGGTCGGTGATAGAAGCGGGGTTGAAATGTATTCAAGGTAAGCCGGTTATTAATTCGATTAGTATGAAAGAAGGTGAAGCCGAGTTTATCCATCACGCTAAACTGGCGCGCCGTTATGGTGCGGCAGTTATCGTCATGGCTTTTGATGAACAGGGTCAAGCCGATACTTTACAGCGCAAAATTGAAATTTGTACACGCAGCTATAATTTATTGGTTGGCATCGGTTTTCCACCGGAAGACATTATTTTCGATCCGAATATTTTTGCAATCGCAACAGGTATCGAAGAGCATAATAATTATGGCGTCGATTTTATCGAAGCCACTCGTTTGATTAAACAATCCCTACCTTACGCCAAAATTAGCGGCGGTGTATCGAACGTATCCTTTTCTTTTCGTGGTAATGAACCGATCCGCGAGGCGATTCATACGGCTTTTTTGTATCATGCGATCAAGGCCGGTATGACGATGGGTATCGTGAATGCCGGGCAATTGGGTGTTTATTCCGATATCCCATCCGAATTATTACAAAAAGTAGAAGATGTCATTTTAAATCGCCAACCAGATGCCACTGAACACTTGGTCGAGTTTGCCGAAAATTTCAAAGGAATGAAAAAGGAGCAAATCGAAGACTTATCCTGGCGCGATCAACCGCTACAACAACGTTTGACGCATGCGCTGGTTAAAGGGATTTCAACCTACATCGTCGAAGACACTGAAGCAGCACGCATAGAAATCGATAAGCAGGGTGGGCGTCCGATCCAAGTGATTGAAGGTCCGCTGATGGAGGGCATGGGTGTCGTTGGAGACTTGTTTGGTGCAGGAAAAATGTTTTTGCCGCAGGTTGTCAAATCGGCGCGTGTAATGAAACAAGCCGTCGCACACTTATTGCCTTTCATTGAAGCAGAAAAGAAATTGCTGGGTGACGACAAACCCAAAGGTAAAATAGTCATCGCAACAGTCAAAGGCGATGTGCACGACATTGGTAAAAATATCGTGACCGTCGTATTGCAATGCAATAACTATGAAGTCATTAATATGGGTGTCATGGTTCCGAGTGCGCAAATTCTTGATATGGCGCAACGAGAGAATGCAGACATCATCGGCCTTTCCGGTTTGATTACACCTTCGTTGGAAGAGATGGCGCATGTCGCTAAAGAGATGCAACGCGAAGGTTTTACCATTCCGTTATTAATAGGAGGGGCTACCACTTCGCGTGTGCATACCGCCGTTAAAATTGCCCCGCATTATGAAGGACCAACGGTATGGGTGCCTGATGCTAGCCGTGCAGTGGGCGTATGCAGTAATTTATTATCACAAGATTTACACGAAAATTATGTGCGAGAAATCAGAGAGGAATATGAAAAAGTCCGTACGCAGCATAAAAATAAAAAAGGTGCTTCCAAGTTACTCACTTTAAACGAAGCACGTGCCAATGCATTCAAAATCGATTGGCAAAATTATCATCCTCATGCGCCTGAGCTACTGGGTATCCGCACTCTAAACAATTACCCATTGGAAAAAATTGTACCGTATGTCGACTGGACGCCTTTTTTTCAGGCTTGGGAGTTGGTTGGACGATACCCCAATATACTGGAAGACGAAGTTGTTGGTGAAACTGCTCGCCAGCTTTTTCACGATGCACAAACTATGTTGAAAAAAATCATTGAACAAAAATGGCTCAGCGCAAATGCAGTAATCGGCTTATTCCCAGCCAATGCAGTTGGTGATGATATCGAAATCTATACCGATTCAACACGCAGCAAGCTTGCCATGACTTATCACTGTTTGCGACAGCAAGATCAAAAACCTTCCGGCAAGCCTAACCGTTGTTTAGCTGACTATATTGCACCTAAAGATACTGGTATTCAGGATTATATCGGGATGTTTGCTGTGGGTGCGGGGTTTGGCATTGATGAGCGCATTCAGGCATTTGAAGCAAATAATGACGACTACAGTGCGATTGTGCTGAAAGCACTGGCAGATCGTCTAGCCGAAGGTTTTGCTGAACATATGCACGCACGTGTGCGACGGGAATTCTGGGGCTATGCCAAAGATGAGGATCTTACCAACGATCAACTGATTGATGAGCAGTATCTGGGTATCCGTCCAGCGCCAGGCTATCCAGCCTGCCCAGATCATACCGAAAAAGGCGAGCTATTCAGTGTGCTGAATGCAACTCAAAACGCCGGCATCGTCATCACCGAGTCATTTGCCATGGTACCCACTGCTGCTGTATCCGGATTTTATTTTTCGCATCCGCAATCCAGTTTCTTTGCAGTAGGAAAAATTGGCAAGGATCAAGTAGAAGATTATGCGCGCCGCAAAAACTGGACATTGGAGCACGCGGAACAATGGCTTTCGCCCGTACTGGCTTATGAAAGAGAATAAAAGGAAGCAATCATTATGCAGTCTAGAAATATGAGAATTATCCATGATTCCGCCCTTGATAGCGTGCATCATTTCTTTATGCTGTGAAGCTCCGGATTCCTTGAAAATCAGCCGGCATCGGCCGGGTGATTCTTCTGCCAGAAGTGCTTGTGGTAAGCTATTGCACAGGCGGCGTCGGTGGCGACCGTAAGTCGATCAAGGAGAAATTGTGATGAAATTCACTTCACTTACGCAGCGCTTTGCTGTTTGGTTTACATTGGTTTGCTTATTGCCAATATTGGTTATTGGCAATAGCCTGCTGCATACCTTCGAAAAAGAAATTAAAAACTCCACCATTCAAAATGTTTCTGCGATCGCTGATAAAAAGATTGAGCAAATCGATAGTTACTTAAAGGAACGCTTTCTTGATTCCAGCTTAGTGCGTGATTCCAGCACAACACACGAAGCTCTCATAAAATTTTCCAGAATCTATGAGCAAAGTGGCGTGGAATCGGATGAGTATCAGCAACTGGATGCCAGTTATCGCGAAAATTTTAAACGCTTTATTGAAGAAGCGAAATATTACGATATCTTTCTGATTTCTACTAAAGGCGATATCGTTTACACGCAAGCCCATGAATCAGATTTTGCAACTAATCTATTTACAGGCCCCTATCGTGATACCGGACTCGGCAAAGTTGCTCGCTATGCACTGAAAAATTTAAAAAGCAGTATTTCTGATTTTGAACGATACGGACCATCCCATAATGCAATTACCGCATTCGTTGCAACGCCGGTAATAATAAATGGCGAGATTAAAGGCGTATTAGCGTTACAAATTTATAGTGAACGCGTATTCGCAGTGATCGCGAATAACGTAGGACTTAGCGATAGTGGCGAAACCTTTGTGGCGCGTCGCGAGGATGACTTCTTCGCATTGGTAATGGCGCCGCTAAAATACGATCCCGATGCGGCTTTAAAGCGCAGGATTCCTCTTAATGAACTTTCCGCCGATAAGGCCGTGCAGAGTGCTTTGGATGGTAATTCTGGCGCCGCACTGACGTTAGATTATCGTGGCAAAGAGGTAGTAGCCGCATGGCGCTACTTGCCACTTATGAAGTGGGGCATCGTAGTGCACATTGATGCCGATGAAGCATTTGCCTCAGTGTACAAATTGCATTTTATTGGCTTGGTAATCTTGGTTTTGACATTAATAGCCGCTCTATTGGGGGCTGTTTTGTTTAATCGGCGTGTTGTGGATCCTCTGAAACATTTGAATCAAAGTGCTTTGGAAATCTCGGAAGGCAATTTACACCAACGTATTGCGATTGAAGGTTGGGACGAGATGAGGCAACTCGCAAATACTTTCAATAATATGATGGAACGGTTAAATGCCAGCGATCAGCAGCGCAGCAAAGCCGAAAAAAAGCTACTGCAACTTAATCAGGAATTGGAATGCAGGGTTACCGAGCGTACCCATGATTTGCAACGCGCAAACACAGCTTTAGCTATCAAAGAAGAAGAAATGCGTTCTGTTGTTGAGCATATGGTGGATTGCGTAGTTACTACCGATGAAGTAGGTACGATTCTTTCCGCTAACTTGGTGATGGGAAAACTATTCGGTTATAGCCATGATGAAATGATTGGGCAAAACATCGCTATCATCGTGCCGGAACCAGATCGTAGTAAGCATGCTAGTTATATGGAAAATTATTGTCGCACGGGACATGGCCAGGAATATATCGGACGACCTTATTTATCCAATTCCCACGGCATTGGTAAGGGACGGGAAGTAGAAGGTGTGCGCAAGAATGGTGACCGCATTGAATTGTATCTAGCGGTCAGTGAATATTTTGTTGGTGAGAAGCGGCACTTTACTGGAGTGATGCGTGATATTCGCGAGCATGTGCGTATTATGAAGGATCTAAAACAAGCCCGGATCGAAGCGGAGCAAGCAAGCAGAGCTAAATCTTCTTTTCTTGCCGCAATGAGTCATGAGATTCGCACACCGATGAATGGTGTGATTGGCATGATCGACGTACTCAGGCAAACCAGTTTAAGTGGCTATCAAATGGAAATGGCTAGTCTGATACGTGATTCCGCTTATGCGCTACTTGCAATTATTGAGGACATTCTCGATATTTCAAAAATTGAAGCAGGTAAGCTGGAAATCGAAAAAATCCCAATGCAACTTACTCGCGTAATCGAAAATGCTTGCGGTATGCTGGCGCATTTGGCACTGAGTAGTAAGGTGGAATTGACCTTGTTCATTGATCCTAAAATTCCGGAAAATGTTCTTGGTGATCCGCTGCGGCTTCGCCAGGTATTAGTGAATATCGTCAATAATGCCATTAAATTTTCGAGTAAACAGAAAAAGCAAGGTAAGGTATCGGTGCGCGTTCTATTAGCCGAGTCCAATTCTGAACAGGTACTGATTACTTTTCAGGTTGCTGATAATGGCATCGGTATGGATAAAGAGACCCAAGGAAAATTGTTCAAATCTTTTTCGCAGGGCGATCCTTCTACTACACGGCGTTTTGGTGGAACCGGGCTCGGCCTAGCGATTTCTCATTATTTGGTGGAATTGATGGATGCAGAAATGACGGTGCGAAGTGAGCCGCAACAAGGTTCGACTTTTACCATACAAATGCCTTTCAAGCCATTATCGCCCACTATCGATGGGAACCGCCAGATGGTCGAAGAGCTAGATCTGGATGGCATGAATTGCTTAATATTTGGTGACGACGATAGCTTAAGTGGTGACCTTGCCGCTTACTTGAAGAGTGCTGGTGCAAAGATTAAACAAGTATTTGATCTTGATGAGGCCGATCAATTTATTCAGGATATTGCTCCAGGTTTATGGCTTGTTGTTATTGATGCAGAACAGCATGCATCCCTAATTAAGGAATTACGTGCTGCATTTAATGCGCGCTCTAAAAAAACACAGAATACATTGCAACTTAACACTGAGCCGCGCTTTGTTGTGATCAAGCGTGGTCGCCGCCGGCAAGCGCGCATTGAGGATATTGATATCGTTACGTTGGATGGCGATGTTATGTACCGTCAATCTTTACTAAGAGCGATGGCGATTGCGGCTGGCAAGATGGAAGCCAGTACGGAAACTATGTCGCTTGACAATTCATTTAAGCCGACACCAGTGCCAATGTCGCGTGACGAGGCGTTGCGACAAGGAAAACTTATCTTGGTAGCAGAAGATAACGATATCAATCAGAAAGTCATTCGCCAGCAACTCAATCTGCTCGGTTATGCTGCAGATATTGCAAATGATGGTCGAGAAGCGCTGAATCGATTACAAAACTGTAATTATGCATTGCTACTAACCGATTTACATATGCCGGAAATGGATGGCTTTGAGCTTACAAAAGAGATTCGCTCTACCGAATCAGACCAGAAGCATATTCCAATTATCGCGTTGACTGCAAACGCGTTGAAAGGTGAAAAGGAGCACTGCCTTAGTGTTGGTATGGACAATTATTTGAGTAAGCCGGTGCAGCTTGAGGATTTGCGTCTTGCGTTAGAGCGGTATCTGTCTGTTGACAAGTCGGAAGATGAATTAGAATCAGCTACTCGTGCAACTACGAGCGGAGCAAAAGCAAATACAGTGGCGATCAACGTGCATGTATTGGAAGAACTGGTCGGTAACGATCCGGCGATGATTCAAGAAATGCTGCTGGATTTTCGTGCCAGTGCTGAAAAGATAGCGATAGAATTGCGTGCAGCATTTCAATCTGGTCAGTTTGCCACAGTCGGCGCGCTGGCGCATAAGTTGAAATCATCTTCGCGTTCGGTGGGTGCTTTGGCATTAGGTGAATTATGTGCGGCACTGGAACAAGCCGGAAAGAATAACGATGTGGAAGAATTGGCGGCACTGCTACCGAGATTTGACGCGCAGATGATTGAAGTCAAAACTTACCTGGATACTTTATACGCAAAAGATGGAAAGAATTCCCCGAGAAGCACTGAATAATCGTTTGCGCAAGCGATTTACCGCATTAAGTGATGGTTGGATTTAATTAATAGTAAAAGATATATTTGGTTTCCTGTGTTCTATCCAATGTGAATTGACTAAGATGCAGGAGAATCATCCCGTAGCTCGGTGCGTACCCTGCTTTGCCATTCCTCCATCCAGTGCGGCAAGTCGTCGGGTAAGAGCGGTTTGGATATAAAATCTCCTTGTGCCATATCGCACTCCGTTTGGCGTAAAAGCTCCCAGTCATTACGATCTTCAACTCCTTCCGCCACGATATCCATGCCCAGTTGTTTTCCCATTGCTAAACTGGCGTCGTAGATGACGCGTAGCGTATCATCGCTGTAGGCGCGATGCACAAAGCTCTGATCAATTTTGAGCTCATTAAATGGAATATCGCGTAGCTGCGCCAAGGATGAATGTCCAGTGCCGAAGTCATCAATGGATAAATGAAATCGTTTAAGGCGCAAGCGGGTTAGAATTTCCAGTGGAATTCGCGCATCCGGCCCCATAACCTGGCTTTCGGTAATTTCGATGACGATTTTTTGTGGTGGTAGATTGTTCTCATGGACGAGATTGACCACCATGTCTTGAAAATCGAGTGAAGCCAAATTATCCATGGTGACATTGATTGATACGCGCAATGTTTGTCCGCTTCGGTGCCATTCCCCTGCTTGGACAATTGCTTGCGTCAATACCGAGCGTGTCAAGTCATCGATCAAATGGTTTTTTTCCGCGATGTCGATAAACCGATCCGGCATAATCAGACCATCTTTCGGATGATGCCAGCGAACCAGCGTTTCAACACCAATTACTTCCCCGGTTGCTACCGATACTTTGGGCTGGTAATAATTTACCAATTCTTGATTAGCAATGGCCGATTTAATATCGTCCGCGCTATAGGATTTGTCGTTGACTGACAATGGATGAGCCAATCCATCAGCCTCCCATCCCAGTAAAATTTCTGATAACTTATCAGGATTCACTGGCTTGTGCAAATAACCGAGCATCGGTATTTTATGTGCATGAACCAATTTCTCAGCGGTTTTTAACATGCGTTCATCTTCGCCGCTCACTAAAATCAGCTTGCCATGGTACTTCCGATCCACCAGATAGCGCACAAATTCAATGCCGTCCATATCCGGCATATTCAGGTCAAGCAAGATCAAATCTGGACATGTGTCAGCGTGATCTACCTTCTGAAGAGCGTCTGAGCCATTGTCGCAGGTGGTGATAGTAGCATAGCCCAACTTCGCCAGCATTCGTGACAGAAGCTTGAGCATAAAGGTATCATCATCAAGGATCAGTATTTTAATTTTAGATGTGCTATCCACGGCTTTTTTATTTTAGGAACAGATCGGATATCAAATCGCGGTGATTTTATGAATATCTACACATGATCATACACTGTGTAGAATGAAGATGATAATAATTGTTCTTCTTGAATGAGGCCGCCCAAAGGAAGTGAGCATGATGTTTCATCAGTCAAGACTGAGAATTACAGAACTAAGTGCTAGTGTAACTCTATTTTAGAGATTTTCCGTTTCTTTGATATAACAAACTGAATAAATTAATGTTATTAGACTTATGATAGATGTAAAATAGAATGCCAGAGTGTAATGTTTATTTAGTTATAAATATCAATTACTAAAGTAAAATACTTCTGTAAGGTTGCCGTCATGGCAAGAAGCACGATGTTGTTTTTGTTGGTAGGCATATTCATGCAAACAGTCAAATCATTCTTAAACAAGCACTGAAAGCATTGCTTTTTTAAAAGAGTCCATTTAGAATTCAAGCCAGTATTTGCATTTTTATAAATCTTCGTTAATCGATTGAGAATTTAGGTGCGAGTCAAAGTAACATAATGGGAAACTAGGGTTCCGGTTTGTTTAGATGTGTAATGAACAAGCGACTGGTCCAAGAGTTTCCGGTCTCGTGATAACGAGACTCCACGGAGGGAGAAAAGCCCGGGAGGTCAGGGTGTAATGTGCCAGAGTACGTTACAATCTCGGTAATTTCTTTCTGTATGGAGACTTGTTATGTCAGGTTCTACAAAACCAATTGCTTCGTTGCAAGAAGCTCATGTAACGGGAGATATACTCAACCGCAGCATGAGCGTGTGGCATAGCTTTACGCTGGGTTTTGCAGTTGTCTCGCCGGTTGCCGGGCTGTATGCGATTATTGGTGTGCAAACTACCGTTGCCGGTGGTGGCTGGTTTGCTGCATTGGCTGTCTGTTTGGTGATGCAATTATTGGTGGCCACCGTGTATGCAGAATTGTCGTCGCAATTCCCGATCGCTGGCGGTGCTTATAAATGGGCACGGCAACTCGGAGGCATTATCGCCGGAAACTATGCAGGTGTGATTTATACCTGTTCCACTATTGCCATGGTCACGACAACGGCTTATACCGGTGGTTTCTGGCTTGCAACTTTCAGTGGGTTACCCAGCGAAGGCGGCGGAGTGATGGTGTTTTGGGGGGCATTATTCTTGCTCCTTTGCACATGGCTTAATTTGGCGCCTGTCAGTATTTTCAATTGGGTGATTAAACTGGGCGTCTATGCAGAAGTTGTCGGTTCATTCGGCGTGGCGCTCTTGTTGTTTTTTTTCTTTCGTCAGCATCCGTTCGCGGAATTATTCCAGCACATGGGCACTGGAACTGCCCCCAGTGAAATGGCTGCTTTTTTTGCAGCACTGGCGATTTCTGGTTGGGCTTTCATCGGTTTTGACGCGTGCTCCACGACTGCGGAAGAAACGCATCAACCTAAACGCATGGTACCACGTGCAATTTTTATGTCTTTAATGGTAGTTGGTACGGTGGTTTTGTTTAATTCGGCAGCACTGATTTTGGCTTTTGAGCATGACACATTGCGGCATTCCAGTCATACATCCGATCCGGTTACGCCTTTGATTGCTAGTAGCATTGGAGCGTGGTTTGAAATGCCCTTTCTGACGATTGTAATGACGGCTTTTCTGGCTTGCGGTGCATCAATGCTCAAATATACTTCGCGGATAGTATATTCAATGGCACGAGAAGGCAATATGCCAACGATATTAAGCAAAGTGACTGCCAGTAAAACACCGCGCAATGCGATTTTGTTTACCGCTCTGCTAGCAGGCTGCGGATTGATTTTTGGACTCAACGATGATGCCGTTGCCACTATTATTGCTTTTGGTACTGGCGGTTTATATGCCATGTTCTCATTCACAACGGGATTTGCATTGTTTGCTCGCCTGACAGGTCGATGGAATCCTCAACTCGGTGAGTTAAAACTCGGAGTATGTGGGTTGATCATCAATGTCTTGGCATTCCTTTGGTCGGTATTTGAACTCGTCAACATTGCCTGGCCGCGCCCGTATGCTATTTCGGTTGACGCTCCTTGGTGGCAGTTATGGGCTACACCACTGGTTCTGGGCAGTATTCTTACTGTTACGACTCTGTACATCCTTTGTAAAAAATGGATGAATGTTAAGTAACTTTCATATGGAGAAATTTATTATGAATCAGAAAAATGCATTGATTTGGAAGCAATCCTTGCCTGGCGGGTGCCATTGGTCAGGCGTCATTCGTCGTGATACAACATTGCGGTTGATAGATGTGAACGGTGGCGCCAATGCTGCAGTACTCTTCTACAATCAGGAGGAAAAACTCGAACGCTACAACATGGCGGATACGCTTAAATCGCAGCACACGTTTCGCCTGACCCAGGGACATGCTTGTCATTCCGATATGGGGCGTATTTTTTGCTGTATCACAGCCGACACGGCTGGTTGGAACGATACGGTATGCGGGTTAAGCGATAGTAATCTGATTCAGCAAAAATATGGCACCGCTCGTTATCAAGAACATCGTAACCAAATGTTTCGCAGCGGTTTGGATGGAGTGTTGATCGAATTGGGAAAATGGGGTTTGGGGATGCGCGATGTCGTCTCGAACATCAATTTTTTTAGCAAAGTTACTGCCGACAAAGCGGGTGAATTGATATTCCATCGCAATCATAGCAAAGCAGGCGATTATGTCGAGCTAAGTTTTGTAATGGATACGCTGATGGTATTGTCTACAGCTCCTCATCCTTTGGACCCTAGACAACCCTATCAGCCAGGGGCTGTTGACTTGGAGTTATTTAATACGCCAGCCGAAGCTGCTAATCAATGCTTGCAAATCGCCGAGAATATCCGCGCATTACAAAATGCTAAAAACTTCTATTGTGAGGGTAAGTCATGAAAACTATTGATCTTCATATTAGCCAATTAAACCCCGATCATGCGGTGATTAACGAAATCTGCGCAGCCGGGGAACCCTGGAGCAAAATCGTTAAGCGTGGTCAAATTTTCCGTATCGTTGATTTGGAAGGCAATCAAGCGGTCGATACGTTATTTTTCAATGCGCATCATGCGGTTGAGCGTTATAGCGCTATCCGTACTATCCGTATGCAAAATAATCTATATCTGACGACGGGTAGTAAGCTTTGTTCCAATTTAGGGAACGTGATGCTGACGATCATTGGAGATACTTGCGGACGACACGATACACTAGGTGGGGCATGCGCGGCAGAGAGCAATATGGTACGTTATGCGTTGGAAAAATTTCCGATGCATAGCTGTCGCGATAATTTCTTGCATGCGTTAGCGCATGACTCGGTGTGTGAGCATTTAGGTATGAGCAAGCGGGATATACCCAGTAACATTAATTTTTTCATGAATGTACCTGTTACTGAAGAAGGGGAGCTGGAATTTGTTGATGGGATTTCTGCACCGGGTAAGTATGTTGAAATGCAGGCTGAAATGGATGTGCTGGTATTGATTTCAAATTGTCCGCAACTTAACAATCCTTGTAATGCTTATAATCCGACGCCGATCCGCTTATTAATCTGGGATTCTCCTCAATAAACGGCGCTGGAGTATCGGCTCCATTTTGTAGAGAATTGTCTTTCAGAAAAGGATATCACTATGTTCAATAAAATCCTGATTGCCAATCG
Organism: Nitrosomonas sp. PY1; assembly: GCF_022836435.1. Classification (NCBI taxonomy): domain Bacteria; kingdom Pseudomonadati; phylum Pseudomonadota; class Betaproteobacteria; order Nitrosomonadales; family Nitrosomonadaceae; genus Nitrosomonas; species Nitrosomonas sp. PY1. Next base: position 701,795 of record NZ_BQXC01000001.1, read on the forward strand.
CGGTGCTATTGCTTGTCGCATTATCCGTACTTTACGCCGCATGCATATTAAGAGCGTTGCAATCTATACTGAAGCGGATGCCTTATCGCAGCATGTCGGCGCTGCGGATGAAGCCTTTTGCATTGGCAAGGATGTTGCATCGCAAAGCTATTTAAGTACGGATAAAGTTTTGGATATCGCAAAACAAAGTGGTGCTCAAGCGATTCATCCTGGCTACGGTTTTCTCAGTGAAAATGCCGATTTTGCCGAAGCATGCGCCAAACAAGGTATTTGTTTTATTGGGCCTACACCGCAACAAATGCGGGCGTTTGGCTTAAAACATACAGCACGTGCCTTGGCGTTGGAGAACCAAGTGCCATTGTTGCCTGGCTCCGATTTGTTGGAGAGTGTTGAGAGTGCTTGTCAGCAAGCGAGCCACATTGGCTACCCCGTGATGCTGAAAAGTACCGCGGGTGGCGGTGGTATCGGTATGCGTCTGTGTTGGAGCCAGAGCGAATTGGTCGGTGCCTACGAATCGGTCAAGACATTGGCGCAAAACAATTTTAAGGATGCTGGCTTATTTCTGGAAAAATATGTCGAACGGGCGCGCCACATCGAAGTACAAATTTTTGGTGATGGCAAAGGTCAAGTCGTTGCATTGGGGGAGCGCGACTGCTCGATTCAGCGTCGTAATCAAAAAGTGATTGAAGAAACACCTGCACCGAATTTAACGCAAGCCATGCGCCAAGCGTTACAAGATACTGCGGTGCGTTTGGGTAAAGCCGTTCATTATCAGTCTGCGGGTACGGTCGAGTATGTTTTCGATGATGCGAATCAGCAGTTTTATTTTCTCGAAGTCAATACGCGCTTGCAGGTTGAGCATGGTATAACAGAAGAAGTAACCGGCGTTGATCTGGTCGAATGGATGGTACGGCAGGCCGCAGGTGATTTGCCTTCGCTCGATTCGTTTACTATTCAACCCCGTGGTTGTGCGATTCAAGCCCGTGTCTATGCGGAAAACCCCGCAAAAGCATTTCAGCCGTCAACAGGTGTACTTACGGAATCTATTTTTCCTGATAATGCACGAGTGGAAACTTGGGTAGAGCGCGGTATCGAAGTTTCGGCATTTTATGATCCGATGTTGGCGAAAGTGATTGTACACGCTGCCGAACGATCGGCAGCCATCGGTCGACTGCTGACGGCTTTGGATAATACCTCGTTACAGGGTATTGAAACCAACTTGGATTATTTGCGGCAAATTTTGCAGAGTCACGTTTTCCAGGGCGGACAGTTTTCTACACAATTTTTGAATGGATTTCATTATCAGCCACATACCGTTGACGTGATACAGCCCGGTGTGCAAACGACGATTCAAGATTATCCGGGACGTCTTGGATATTGGGATGTTGGTGTGCCACCTTCCGGGCCTATGGATCATTTAGCTTTCCAGCTTGCCAATCGATTGGTCAACAATGAACAAAGATGTGCCGGGCTTGAAATGATTGTAGCCGGACCGACATTGCATTTTAATTGTGATAGTGTCATTGCGGTTTGTGGCGCTACGATGGAGATGTTTCTCGATGGCAAACCATTGGAGCTATGGCAATCGCATACTGTCAAAGCCGGATCAGAGTTACGATTTGGGAAAATTACTCAAACTGGTAGTCGCACTTACCTTGCTGTTCAGGGTGGTTTTCAAGTACCCGATTATCTTGACAGTAAGTCTACATTTACGCTAGGCCAATTTGGCGGGCATGCAGGGCGAGCACTGCGGCTTGGTGATGTACTGCATGTTCGCGCGCTCGAATCTTTGCAGGCATTTATTCCTCAACGCATAGCGCAGCAGTTTATTCCACGTTATGGTGATCATTGGGATATTTACGTGTTGTATGGCCCACATGGTGCGTCAGATTTTTTTACTGCAGACGATATAACACAATTTTTCTCGACTGATTGGAAAGTACACCATAACTCCAGTCGTACTGGGGTGCGATTGATTGGCCCAAAACCCCAGTGGGCTAGAGCCGATGGCGGCGAGGCTGGTTTGCATCCTTCCAATATCCATGATAATGCCTATGCTATTGGTGCGGTCGACTTTACCGGTGACATGCCCATCATCCTGGGGCCGGATGGCCCGAGTTTAGGGGGGTTTGTATGTCCGGTTACGATCGTTCATGCGGAGTTGTGGAAAATTGGGCAACTCAGGCCCGGTGACCGGATTCGTTTTCATCCCCTCACATTGGAACAAGCGCTTGCACTACAAAGTCGACAAGATCAATCCATCGAGTTGTTGCAACCGAATCTGGAGTCGCCTGCTTCCACATCGCTTTCGAATCTGGGAAGCCCTATTCTGCATAGTATTCCTGGGGAAGATATACAAATTCCGGTAACTTATCGCCAATCAGGTGATCGTTATATATTGATCGAATATGGAGATGCCGTTCTTGACCTGAGCTTGCGTTTTCGTGTCCATATACTGATGATTGCACTACAACAGGCAATCGAGCAAAAAAAGTTATCCGGTATCGTTGATATGACACCGGGTATTCGTTCATTACAGATTCATTTTGATCCACGTATTCTTCTTCGCGAGCAATTGTTAGATTTTTTAGCGCAAACTGAAAATCAATTGCCAGCGGTTGAAACGATGGAGATACCATCCCGTATCGTGCATTTGCCATTATCTTGGGACGATAGTGCAACGCGGTTGGCTATTGAAAAATACATGCAATTGGTACGCCATGATGCACCCTGGTGTCCCAGTAATATTGAATTTATCCGCCGCATGAATGGCTTGAATAGCGTCGATGAGGTAAAACAGATTGTATATCAAGCAAGTTATCTGGTAATGGGACTAGGGGATGTTTATCTTGGAGCGCCAGTTGCGACTCCTCTGGATCCACGCCATCGTTTGGTGACAACAAAATATAACCCGGCGCGTACTTGGACGCCGGAAAATGCGGTTGGAATTGGCGGTGCATATCTATGTATCTATGGTATGGAAGGCCCTGGAGGATACCAATTTGTCGGGCGTACGGTGCCAGTATGGAACCGCTATCATCAAAGCGTGGATTTTAAAGAAGGTAAGCCTTGGTTACTGCGTTTTTTTGACCAGATACGTTTTTATCCAGTCAATGAAGATGAATTACTGACGCTACGTAAAGACCTCTTGACCGGACGTTTTCAATTGCGGATAGAAGAGTCGACATTCAATCTGAAACACTATCATGCTTATCTGCAACAACATGCGGCCGAAATTACTGCGTTCAAAGCGAAACAACAAGCTGCGTTTGATGCTGAACGCCAGAGTTGGAAAATATCTGAACGATCTGCTGCAATGGATGAAGACATGCTCGATTCGGATTCTTTCCAAACGGAATTGAGCTTGCCTGAAGGCGTGCAAGAGATTTGCGCGCATATCACCGGTGTGATGTGGAAATTGTTCGTACAGGAAGGTAGTTCGGTTAAGCAAGGAGACGTTGTCGCTATTATTGAATCGATGAAAATGGAATTTTCAATAGAATCACCAATTAATGGAACTGTTGTCAAGGTTTTTGCAGGGCAAGGCAATACCGTGTCAACAGGACAAGCTTTAGTATGGATTTCTAAAGAATGAGCTATAACGTTATTCAACAGCATTTTGAAGCAAGATGGGAATTTTTTCTGCCGACCTACCCTTCTTTTTAGAACTAAAATTGTTCTAAAACCAATCTATTAAAGAGATCAATCAATGCTCTGTTGCAGGCGACGGGGCATTTTATTTGAAACAGAGTTTCTCATTAAGCAGCTTTTTACAAATAAATATCTTTATAATCACTATCAACTGTGTTTAAGAATCGTAATATCTTACCTTTGAAGGTCTTGATAACTATTGATTTTATGGAATAAATAGCACTTTTTGCTTGTAAGGCGAGCTGGGTAAGATTGTCTCTGATAGATTTAATGAAGCGGCAGTAATTTGCTTCGTTACTTCGTTACTCGTTAGCTTATTCTTTGCTTTTTCTGTTGCTGCGGTATTGATAAGGTGCTATTTTAAAAATAAATGGCTCAAATAATAATAATTTGAACCTAGTATCTGGTTTTATTAATTGATCCTAGAGTCATAATGAATAAGCAATTTTCTAACGAAATTAGTGTACTGGTTGCAGAAAGTTTTGAGCTGATACGGCTTGGCTTTCGTTCATTATTTAGGGATCATGCCTCAGTACGATTAATTGCCGAAACAGATTGCATAGAAGATATAGTAGGTTTGACGCTACAGCACCGACCAAATGTGATTTTGTTTGATTTACAATTAAATAATGGTGATTGTATTGATTACATCGCTAAATTATTAAGTACCTGTCCACAAAGTAAAGTGTTGATCTTATCGAATAACCACTGTGAGCAAATTTATTTGCAAACATTTCGATTGGGAGCGGCGGGCATTATCGACAAACATCATACCGCCAGACTGTTCTTCAAAGCGATATATAGCATTCATGCGGGAAAAGTATGGTTTGATCGAGAAATTATGGATCTGCTTTGGCAAGCGCAGTTTAATAACCATCAAGCTCCAAAAGCACCTGTTCATGCTGATTCTACCGAACTGGATCGACTGAAGCTAAGTGAGAGTGAGCGGAATATTGCTTACCTTGCTTGCAAAGGCTTATCTGCTAAAGAAATGAGCACACAACTCCATATATCAGAAAAAACCATTAGAAACCAATTATCTATAATTTATAGAAAAATCGGTGTCAAAAAGCAAGTCGAGTTATGCTTAAAAGCGCCACATTATAACTACTTCAATATTCCCTGCGCATCCGGGACAAATTACCCAGAAATTCCTGACAAATAACCCGTTCTGCGAGACATTCTCGGGACAAATTCCTAAGAAATACTGGCATCACTATCGGGATAATTCACATCTATTTTCCTGATAATCGCTTTGATAAGATCGTTTCTTCGCTTAACTGAATAGATTAAACAGCTAGCGTATTTTTTGCTGCGGTTTATTTATTCCAAAGCGAATTTCCGAGAAGTTTAGGCCATAGAAATAATGCTTGTGTCAAAAAACTAAAATATTCTCTTGACTTTTACTGGCTCGATACACTTTTTACAAAAATAGGAGGGAAAGTAAGAAATGTTTATTAGATTAGATCAATGACATAAAAGCTTTGGCTTCTCTGAAGATTCAGGTGTTATATCGTATGCGTCATACCAGGTCATCGCAGTCATGGCGTCATTGTTTTTGTTCTGCACATTGTATATGGCATATAAATCTCTATTAAAACAATTGTTTATCGCATTATTTGCGGGATTGGTTTTGTCATTTCTGATTTCTGGAAAAAGTATTGCGGCGAATCATGAAATTCAATTATCAGCGGAAGAAACGCGCGATGATGGGTTTGGCAATAAGCTGCTGGCATACAAGATGGAAAAACATATACGTGATAACAAGGATATTACCGATCGGTACAGTCGTGATGCCACCATTCCAGGACCTACCATAGAGTTGACCGAAGGCGATACAGTCAACATATCGATTAAAAATGAAATTCCCGATAATGGAACACCGGTACCGGGAGTCAGTAAACAGGTCAGTATACATGTGCACGGCGTTCACTATAAGATTACCAGCGATGGTACGCTCAAAGTCATCAATATGGAGAAGGACGAAGGGTCCGGGGCTGGATTGGCAGAAACCCATATTGTTTATGATTACGAGTGGAATGTTGCAGTGGGAACCGCTGGTACATGGGCATACCACGATCATAACTTTGAAACGCATAATGGGTCAGAACATAGAGGTCTGTTTGGAGCAATTATTGTAAATCCTATTAGCGCTCCAAGCTATGCCAAAGAATATGTGTTGTATTTGGGAGATGACGCTTTCTGGGGTATGGAAATCGATGGCAGCTCCAAAAAGCAATCGCAACACGGCCCTAATCCGACCTTGTCTGCGCAGGGAAATACGGATGTCCGATTCCACTTAATCGCTTTAGGCACGGATTTTCATACTTTCAAACTCAATGGTTATCAATGGACTGATCCAGGAACCAATAATCGTATCAACACAGTAGCAATTGGCCCACTCGAGAAGCACGTATTTAGCATAAAAGCTAAGCACAGCGCTCAGTATGAGGATAAGAATCTTTCTAACAAACTACTGGGTATGCGGGGTGAATTCAATGTTCAATAAACGCGAAAACATTCTCATAGGTGATAAGGATAACAATATGAATAGCAGAGAAATTTTCAACTTAAAAGAGCCCGTTAGGCGATTAATGATATGCATTGTGATTGCGGCGACATTATTGACCTCATCCATGGTATTCGCGGCTGTTCATAATGTGACACTGACCGCTAAAGCATTACCGAACGGTCAATTGGGTTATGCTTTAGGTGACAACGAAGCAGCGATCCCAGGGCCCACGTTATTTGTGAGAGAAGGGGATACAATCAGCGTAACACTCAATAACAATACAAAAACAAGCGTAGGGTTTAAGATTCCGGGCCTACAGCAAAGCTCTGCTAAAGTTAAGCCAGGTCAATCCAAAAACTATAGCATTCAAGCAAAAAAAGTTGGTACTTACGCATACCATGGCAATATGGATGGTAAGGAATTACTGGGTTTGTTTGGTGCGTTGATAGTTGAAAAGGTAAATGGTCCGGTTGATCGCTTCATAGAAGCGAATGGTAATGTCACTCCTGTTATGCAATCCGATATCACCAAGCAATTTGTTTTATTCATGGTGGGGTCGACTTTCTGGGGAACTGAAATAGCAAGTGACGGCACACAAAAACCACTGTGGGCCAATCCACATCCGGGTGCAGCTGTAAACGATATTGTGCGTTTTCATATTCTTTCAGTAGGTCCTGGACATACATTTCATTTGCATGCACATCGCTGGCTTAAAACCGACGCAAATCAAGTAATTGATACCAAATTACTGACAGAAGGCTCGGATACTCATTCCTTTACCGTTAAAGCTGGAACTGGTGTGGGTGCTGGAAATTGGCAATATCACTGTCATCTGATTGCGCACATGGAAGCAGGCATGCATGGCAGTTTTATAGTGGGCGGAGATGGCGCTAGCGTTGTCGGTGCATCGCCCTATGGCGGCATATTGTTGGGGCCGAGACAGAGCGAGCTTGGCTTAGTTACTTTTGAAATTAGCGATGAACCGGCCAGTTGGTTTAGAAGTGCGCGTGGCGATTCAATTGTTGAGCTTAGTAAGCCGAGTGCAGAAGGTTCTCCTCTTAAAGGTGCGGATATTAAAACCAAATCCTTAGAAGTGATTGCTCCGGGCAGTAGTGTCAACTTTATCATGTCCGATACCAATGGTGTGCACACCATCAGCTCGCTGTTATGGCCGACCGGTGCGCAGCATATGCCTTTCGATCAAACCAGCGCATATCGTGGCGGTGGGTTCGTTACATTGGATACGCCTGGGTTGTATGTATTTACCTGCAAAGTGCATCCATACATGTTTGGTGCAGTTATCGTGGATGATCCAAGCACTACTGGTGGACTTGATTTAGGTGATTCTCGAAGCAACTACACCATTGATTTGGTCACAGGCATTAAAAACTTGCCTACCAGTAGCGATTTGGCGGTGCGACTACTCAAGACATTTTTCATCGCAACTGCACCTGACAATTGGCAAGATTATTCATCCGGCCAGTGGAACGTAAAGTATCCTAATTTGCCGTTGCTTACTACGAAAGGATCTGTCAACTTATCAACGATTAATATAGACAGGCAAACACTTTCTTTAGGATCGGCGCCAGAAAAATTCGGTGTAGGGGAAGTATGGGTCAATACGCAATTCGAGAAAACGGCTGGTAAGTATAAACCAGGAACATCTACCGTAGTCGACGCTAGTACTTGGACAGTCAAACGGAAAGTTGCGTTACCGCAAATCAACAACAATAATCCGCATAACATGTGGTCAAATCGGGATCAGTCCGTGATTTATCAAACGCAGTGGTTTGATAATAAATTTTCGATGATTAATCGTGAAACCGGTGAACTCATCAAAAACATTACGGTAGGTTATTCACCTTCGCATGTTATGACATTACCAACCAACGATGATATCACGATTGCAATCAATGGAGAAAATGGCGTTTCGGTGATTCCAGCTGGAACAACGGATGTGACCAAAATGATGCCGACGCAGGCGCAAGGGCATATTTCTGCCAATCCGCACGGTCATTGGATCAGTGCCGATGGCTCAAAAATTGTAACTCCCAACATCAATACCAGCGACATCGGTATCTATAAATCTGAAGGTGGCATACTTGCTCGTACACCAACTGGAAATAATGCGCCGGGTGCTCATCCGATTGCTATTGGCATGATGCCGGATTCTAGCAAAATCTATGCAGCCAATCTGCTGCATCACACATTGACGGTATTGAATGGGGAAACGGGTGCTTTGATTAAAACCATCGATTTGATTGCTGACTATGATCCGATAAGTGGGGATTTTAAAGATAATGATGGAAATGGCGATCCGGAAGCTTATGGCATACTGCCTATTCAGTCGCCTGTTTCTCCGGATGGTAAAGCCGTAGTGATTGCCTCAACAGGTGGACAGATCGTCATTGTCGATACGAAGACTGACAAAATTGTCAAATCACTACCTTGTGATCCGGGTTGCCACGGTGCAAATTTTGGTGCTAAGAAGGATGGCGGATACTATGCCTATGTCACGACCAAATTTGGTAACAGGCTCACAGTAGTGGATATCGATCCGGACGGTAATGGCGATATTAGCGATGCCAAAATAGCCGGTTATGTGTCATTGGTGGACACTGCCAGCACTGCCAAGGATGACAGTATAAGCGGCTTGCCAGGATTTGGCGGCCAAGGTGTTTTGGCTATACCTATTGTTTACAATGGCTGGGTACAAAACCTTCCAGATGTTTGGAAAGATGTATTGACAAATAAACAGAAAGATCCATGGGTCAGTAATTAGTTAGTTTAAATTTACTATAAGAATAATTGTTTTCCTAATCACGGCTACCAAAAAATTTTACTGGTAGCCGTTTTTATTCTGATTTGAACGCTATTTGCTGTAAAAAATCACCAATATATTTATTATTGATGATTACTTTTATACAATCGATTTGGTTTCTTTAATTTAAAGTTTTATATCTAGTTTGCGGCGCCACTTCATATCGCTCGTTAGATCAGGTATAATCTCGCACTTTGATTTGGGTCGTTAGCTCAGTCGGTAGAGCAGCGGACTTTTAATCCGTTGGTCGGCAGTTCGAATCTGCCACGACCTACCAAATAGAATAAGGGGTTAGTTAAACACTAACTCCTTTTTTCTTTTTGAACGTGACAAAAACGTGACAGATTCACAACATTCCCGCCACGTCCATCCTCGACTCTAGCCGCTGCAATCCGTAAATGCTCAGTAGCATACTTCGCGTAGCGATCCACCATGATCCTGGATTTCCAGTCGCCTAAAACCTTCAATTCATCGCAGCATGTGCCAGCCTGACGATGCCATGAGGCCCAAGTATGTGTAACGCGCCGCGCTATTTGGGACTGTTTTTCGTTTTATTTGGTACTGGGGATTTACTGATTTAACGGTTAATTTTTAAAAATTTCTGATAATCAATTCGCTGCGCTTTGCTCTTTTATCACCACCACCAACCGTATAGAAAACTTCCGCTGTATTAATAGTCAGTCCATCGAATGCTTCATGCATTTCTGGGATGTCGTTTACTGAAATAATCATGCTTCCTTTGATGGATTTAGCCAACTCTGCCAATTTGGTGGTATTGATCTAACCCGAACTCGACGCCATAGCCCTCTGTGCCGTAATACGGCGGATCGCAATAAAATAACGTGTGATCCCGATACGCACTCCTGCCATGCAAGATGCTTTCAAGCGTTTCAAATTTTGGTCGTTATAATAATTTCCCCCGAGTGCCTACATCTTATAAGAGGTTATGAGCAGATTGAAGGTTAATTTTCATTTTCAGCGAGCTTTTACGCTGATTGAATTGCTAATTGTTATGGCAATCATCAGTGTTCTTGCTGTCGTTGCTGTGCCTGTTTATAGCGACTATATAGATCGTGCTAGGGCCGTGCAGGCAATTACAGACATCAGCGCTATTGCAAAAAGCTTAGTTATTTATCAAATGAGTGTTGGGAAGCTTCCCGCTACTTTAGTCGAGGTTGGCGCACAAGGTTATTTAGATCCTTGGAAAAATCCGTATCAATACCTCAATCTATCGGATCCAAGCGATAAAAACTCAAAAGGTAAGGCACGTAAAGATCATAATTTAGTTCCGATCAATTCGGATTTTGATCTATATAGCATGGGGAAAGATGGAAGAAGTGTTTCTCCATTAACCGCTAAAGCAAGTCGGGATGATATTGTGCGTGCTAATAATGGACGCTATGTCGGATTGGCATCCGAGTACTAATCCTTTCTCCTTTCTGTACCATGCAATTCGACAAGAGCTTCCTGCGTAGTAAAGTTGCCCGAAGAATGTTGGGTTTTTTTCTGCTGGCTGCCTTTATTCCGATTTTATTATTAGCTTATTTGTCTTATTCGGAATCGACTCAATTTTTGGTTAAGCAAACAAATATTCGCTTAGATGCAGCCAGTGATGTTTATAAGAAATCTATTTATGAAAAACTCTTGTTGGCAGATCAACTGCTTTACGATGTAATACAACGCTCTTCTGAATACGAATGGCCAAGCGATATAGAAGAACAACTGAGTAAAAGATTTAGTGGTTTAGGGATATTACAGCTAGATGGCAGCATGACTTCCATATTCGGAAATGCAGCAAAATCACCGCAATTGAGTGATATTGCCAAAAAGCATTTATATAGTAATCAACCGCTATTGTTGACGCAATTTAACGGTGATGAAGCCCGTGTGTTGATACTTTATGCACGAAACTATTCGTCTCCTGATAAGGGAATTGTGATTGCACAACTTAATTCGGAATATCTTTGGGGACAAGCAGATGTTTTTGCTATGGATGTAAATTTGTGTGTGTATAACGAAGATTATCTCAAAATGTTTTGCACGCAGTCGCAAATTTATCCGCCTAAAAAGAAAATCCAGGATGAAGCGCATTCCGTCAAAGGTAATTTTTTATGGAATGAAGATCGAATAAAATATTTTGCCAATTATCATGAGGTTTTTCTGCAAGCTAAATTTCTAACACCTCGTTGGCTGGTGATTGCAACACAACCTGAAATAGATGCTTTGGATTCGCTGAAGAAATTCAATACAATTTTTTGGGGTAGTGTGATTTTCACGGTACTTTTGATTCTGTTGATCAGTATGGTTCAAATTCGCCGTGTTCTGATTCCACTCGAAAAATTGGTTGATGGTATACATCGACTGGAAAGTCGCGATTTCAATACAAAAATCCCTATAACCAGTAGCGATGAATTTGGTGAATTATCAAAATCTTTCAATGCGATGAGTGAAAAATTGGGAGATCAATTTCAGACGCTTTCAGCACTCTCAGAAATTGATCGTGAGATTTTATCGTCGCTAAGTATTGATAAAATTGTTCATGCTGTACTGGTTCATTTACAAAAAGTAATGCATGGATGCACCGTCAATATTTCAATTATTAATGACAGTTCAACGGATAGTGTGGATGTTTATGGTATTGATAATAAGGGGGAATTGTTGACTCTGCAGCGACAGGGTTTGCCAAGTAGCATCAAGCACCTTCCTGCACAGAAACCGAAAGGAAATTGGTTTATAAGAGAAATGATTCCTTTCCTCGGTGATGCTGAAAAAATAAATACAGCTGCAGCGAAACAATTTGTATTGCCACTTATTTGGAAAGATCAAACATTAGGTTATCTAATGTTATTGATTCCATTAGAGAGTGAGCAGGATATGAATAATAAAGAATTTGTGCAAGATTACGCAGATCGGGTTGCTGTTGCTTTGTTCACAAAAAAACGTGAACTAATGCTGATACAACAAGCTCGCATTGATGCTTTGACCGGATTACCGAATCGATTGCTTTTTATTGAGCAGTTACAAAAAGAACTAGCACAGGCTGAGCTTGCACATCAAAAATTGGCGGTGCTTTATATCGATCTTGATCACTTTAAAAAAGTAAACGATAGTTTTGGTCATTCTACCGGAGACCAATTATTATGCGATGCCGCAAAAAGATTGCAAGACAGTATCCGAGGAACCGATACGGTTGCAAGGTTGGGCGGAGATGAATTCGCAATTATTGTTCCTCAGTTAAATTCTACACATCAAGCTAGCAATATTGCTACCCAAGCCATCAATACTTTGTCAACACCTTTTGTAATTCATGGTGAAGAAAATATTGTTGCAGCAAGCATCGGTATTGCTATATATCCACACGATGGCGAGGGTGTTACTGATTTGATGCGTAATTCGGATATCGCTATGTATCGAGCCAAAGAAAAGAATGGAAAACAATATGTTTTCTTTGAGGAAAGCATGAATGCTGAAGTTGTTAACAGGGCTACGATTGAAAGGGAGCTTAGGCGTGCCATCTCAGAGCGCCAATTTGTTTTGCACTATCAACCGCAAATTGATCCTGAAACCAATATCATTCATGGGGTTGAGGCGCTAGTACGATGGCAACATCCTGAAAAGGGCCTTCTTTTGCCAGGATACTTTATCGGGATTGCTGAAGATTCTGGGTTAATTGCAGAAATAGGTCAAATCGTATTGACTGATGCTTGCGCACAGTATTGTATCTGGCGAAACGAAGGGATTCTCTTGGATTATGTGGCTGTTAATGTTTCGGTTAAGCAATTTCGCCATAAAAATTTTTTACAACAAGTAAAAACTGTGTTGAGAAATCATGCGATCCCTGCGCACTGTCTGGAGTTGGAAATTACTGAAAGTGTTCTAATGAATGACGAGCAACAAGTCCCTGAAGTATTGGAGAAATTGAAAGCATTGGGAGTTCAGCTTTCTATTGACGATTTTGGTACCGGATATTCCTCAATGTCTTATTTGGAGCGACTACCTTTTGATACATTAAAGATTGATCAATCATTTGTCAGTAAAATTGATAAACATGCCAAAGGGGGAGTTATAGCCGGAACGATTGCAGCAATGGCGCATGCGCTCGGGAAAAAAATTGTAGCAGAAGGCGTTGAAACACAAGCACAATTAGATTTCTTAAGGAGTCATCGTTGCGAGCTCATTCAAGGTTATTTTTTTAGCCAACCTTTGCCAGCTTACGAATTTTCTGAATTGTTTAGGAATCAAAATTATTCTATAAAATTCGGTCGCTTGTTTGAGTCTTCTCGGTAATTTAGGTATGTTGTAGGAAGAGTTATTTAGGATAATAACGAGTGTTATTCATTGGGTGAGGAACCACCCGAATAGCGTGATGAGCATGATCGCAATAATAATCAGAAAACGATTCTTTCGTTTTTCTTCAGCTATCAAATTATCTATTTTCTTTTCCAAAGTATGATTGCGATTTTCGGTTAGAATTTGGTGTATTAGTCGAGGAAATTCCGGAAAGATAACTGCCCAGTTGGGTGCTTCTTTTTGTATGCGACTGGTTAAACCACTAAATCCGATTTGTTCTGCCATCCAACGCTCCAAGAACGGTTTGGCAGTTTTCCAGAGATCAAGATTGGGATCGAGATCGCGCCCAAGTCCTTCGATATTCAATAATGTCTTTTGCAATAACACCAATTGTGGTTGGATTTCAACGTTAAATTGTCTCGAGGCCTGAAATAGCTGGAACAGTACACGACCAAATGAAATTTCTTTCAGTGGTTTATCAAAAATAGGCTCGCATACAGCACGGATTGCCGCTTCAAAATCATCTACACGGGTATTTTTTGGTGCCCAACCAGCTTCGATGTGAGCTTGTGCAACTCGACCGTAATCACGGCGGAAAAAAGCCAAGAAATTTTGCGCCAGATAATTTTTGTCCTGATCGCTCAATGTACCCATAATACCAAAATCTACCGCGATGTACCGCCCATCAGGGCCGACAAAAATATTTCCGGGGTGCATATCTGCATGGAAATAGCCATCTCGAAATACTTGTGTAAAGAAGATTTCTACTCCCATGCGCGCGAGTTGAGGAATATCAGTGCCTTGCTTTTGTAATTGATCAACATGACTGATTGGAATGCCTTTCATCCGTTCCATTACCATTACACTATTGCGACAGTAATCCCAGTAAACTTCAGGTACCATTAATAGCGGAGAATTCATAAAGTTGCGCCGTAATTGACTGCAGTTGGACGCTTCGCGCATCAAATCTAATTCTACATCCAAATGTCTTGCGAATTCTGAAACTACTTGGCGCAGTTTTAACCTTTTTCCATCAGCCCAAAGCGCTTCAGCTAACCAAGCCCCTGTATCCATAAGGGCAATATCGTGATTAATGATGGGTGCCAAATTTGGACGTAATATTTTTACCGCTACTTCGGTGCCGTCGTGTAATTCTGCAAAGTGCACTTGAGCAACAGATGCGCTGGCAGTTGGTGTCAGGTTAAACTTGAAAAAAACTTCATGAACTTTTTTTCCATATTCATGCTCAAGTATTTTGATTACTAGATTTGAAGAAAAAGGCGGAACTTGATCCTGTAGTTTTGCCAATTCATCGGCGATATCTTGCGGTAGCAGATCGCGTCTGGTTGAGAGCATTTGACCGAATTTAACAAAAATAGGTCCCAATGCTTCCAAAGAAAGCCGTAATCGTTCTCCGCGTGGTCGATGTAGTTTTCTCCAAGGAGTAATCTTTCTAATGAGTTGCTGCAAATGCTTAAGCTTGTTGTGACCTAATGCAAATTCATCTAATCCATGTTGGAAAGCAACACGGAGTATTTTAAAAAGTCGGAATAAGCGCATGAAATTAGATAAAAGAGACGCTAAGAATCTCTTTGTAATAGTTGATTGATACGTGATTCCATTTGATCAGTGCTATTCTTCAGTTCATTGGTTTCTTGAGAAAAAATATTAAAATCTGCTGATTTTATGAACAAATTTTTCTCTTCAGTACAAAATTCAAAGAATGATTGTGTGATTCGCCTGCAGTTATTTTGATGCCATTGATGTAATAAATGGTTGGATTGCATAATGCGATGCGTAGGAATATCACCAATTATCTTACTGAGTTCATGCGCCAAAACATATTCAATGTTAACTTGTTGGATAATAGTAATGATTTCACCGCCAAGAATATGATTACCAGAGATTTTTATAATTTCTGAAGCATTATTGTTTGGTATCAATAACTGAGGTAGTTTCCATGATGGGATAGAGAGGGTGGTATCGATTTTGTGATAATTGCCTGTGGAACGAAATTTGCCTTCTTCAGTAATACACAGCGTAAATTCTATGATGGGAAGTATTTGTACACAGACAATTCGACCCGAATAACACTTTAATTGTTCACGAATTTGAATTTTATGGTCGAGAACATGATTGATCGGATCGGTTGCAAGTGATGTTAGCATTTGTAGTTAGTGTTTTTATACTATGCACTTAAAATAAGTCATTACGCTTGGGTTTCTTAGTGTAAATAGAATTTATAATAATTTAAAGATTAGCGGAATTGTATCTAAAATTTCGTAGGATTCTGATCAATTGGGTTGTTTAGTCACAAATAGCTCTCTTTGCCAAGCGAGTATAACACTTTAGTTCGATGCAATAACACAAGACTCTGTCGTCAAGTTAGGACCGTTTTTTATGTTGAAATAAATAGATTGATCATATTGGTAATTGTGGGAAAACTCACATTGATTAGTTGAATATAAGGGTATATTTCATTTCTGTTTTCATCTTCAAAACATCAGGTAAGTATTATAGTAGAGTCAGTTATCGCAGTGGTTCTGAGGTGAAAACCGCAGGGCAAGAATCGAAATGTGAAAATGTAGGAATGCTTGCTAAGGAAGGTGATTCGCATGATTCGGTAAGCCGCGATAAATGGTTTTATGACGAGGCCCTTTAATCCCTATTGCTTGCAATAGGGATTTTTTTTTCAATTAGTCATAAACCAGGATGGGCTTTATCGCAAGTTCCTGTCGGATTGAAGATGCAATACGTTCTGCATGGGATGAATCGGAATAAGGGCCGGCGTGTATTTTATGTAAGCCACCATGTTCGATTACCCGTATTGGGTCTTGAAACCAGGCTAGCCTGTCTTTTACGTGTGCCATGAAGTAGTGTGCATTTCCTTGTGAACCAAATGCACCGAGTTGCACGTATATTTTGTTTAGAACTGGTGAGGTGGCCGTATTACCCGGTACAATAGTAAGATTACCTATTTCTTTTTGTTGGCGTGGAGTGACTAAGGGTTTGAATGTGGTTGCTTGGCCGGATAAATGATATTGCGTCGGTAAAATAGTTTCAACTTCAACTTGGCCGCTACCATTACTGAGTACTCCTAGTTTGTAAGCAGCCGTATAAGAGAGATCGATAAGACGATTCCCTAAAAAAGGTCCTCGATCATTGATACGTACAATCACGGAACGACCATTTTCAACGCTGGTGATGCGTGCATAACTAGGTATTGGTAAAGTTGGATGAGCAGCCGTCATGGCATACATATCATAAGGCTCACCCGATGCGGTGCGGCTACCGTGATAGCGGCGTCCATACCACGATGCTACCCCACGTTCTTTATAGTATTGCAATTCGGTCATGGGCCGGAAATGCTTGCCTAATGCGAAATAGGGCCGCATATTTGCAGTACGTAGAGGTTCAGTTTTAGGTATTGCATCTGGAACTAAATGCAAATTTGGTGGTGGATTGTCGTCTGGGCCATCGTTTAAATAATATCCTCCTCCTTTTTTTGTGATATTCGAATTTATTATCGAACCACTTGGTTTTTGATTGATTAAATGATTGCTTGGAGTGTTACTACACGCTGTTAGCAACGCTACCATGAAGGCTATCCAGTAATATACGGACGGAAGATTCATGATGTTTTATCACCCTCCCAAAAACCATTGGTCATGTTCTAATGAATTTAGGACGAGTATGAATACTCATTAGAATACCAAATCCAATTAACATAGTTACCATAGATGTACCTCCATAGCTGATTAATGGCAGTGGCACGCCAACAACGGGAAGAATGCCACTGACCATACCCATATTGACAAAAATATAAGTAAAAAAAGTTAAGGTAATTGAACCGGCAATCAGGCGATTGAATTGAGAGGAAGCACTGGCAGTGATCACAACGCAACGCCCGATAATGATTAAGTACAACAATAGCAGAAGGGTGTTACCCATTAATCCGAATTCCTCGGAAAAAACAGCAAAAATAAAATCTGTACTTTGTTCTGGTAGAAAATCTAAATGTGTTTGCGTACCATTCTGCCATCCTTTTCCCGCAATTCCGCCAGAGCCGATAGCGATAGAGGATTGAATGATATGATAACCGGCCCCAAGCGGATCCTGTGTCGGATCGAGTAGTGTCATCACGCGCTGACGTTGATAGTCGTGCATCATTCCCCAAAGTATCGGCAAAGAAGCAGTTCCTAATGCAGTTAAGCCAATAATAATGCGCCAAGATAGCCCTGCGAAGAATAATACATAGAATCCACTTGCAGCAATCAACAAAGCTGTTCCTAAGTCAGGTTGCTTTAAAATAAGCAGTACAGGAATAATCAGTAGAAACGTTGCTCCGATATAGTCCCTTAAACGTAAGGTAATTTCATGCTTATCAAAATACCAAGCCATCATCAGAGGAATCGCAATTTTCATCAGCTCTGAAGGTTGAATTCGGGTAATGCCAATGTTTAACCAGCGTCGTGCGCCGTTATAGATTTCACCAAATAATGCAACGCCGATGAGTAATGCAAGCCCGATCAAATAAATCGGTAAAGCGATACGTTTTATTTGTTGCATGGAAGTATTGGCAATTACCCACATGAGTATGAGAGCAATCGCAATATTAATCGCTTGACTATTGACTTTGCCGATATTTCCACCACTTGCGCTATACAAGACCATTAAGCCTACACCCATTAACACCAAAATGAAGGTCAATAGGAAACCATCAATATGTCGCGTAAAATAATACCAAATCTTTCCGATATCAATCTTATTCTGGGTGAGCTTCTTACTATTCATGATGAAATGACACAGCGTATAAATGAAGAAGACACATTATTAATGGGGACGATCATGTTCGTCGATACTGTCGTCTAAAGAACTATCTTCAGCTTCCGGGGTGTTTCCTAGCAAATAATAATCAAATACTTGTCTAGCGATAGGTGCGGCCGTTGAACCTCCTGTTCCGGTATTTTCAACTAATACGGCTAAAGCGATTTTGGGTGATTCTGCAGGTGCATAGGCGATAAACATAGCATGGTCGCGATGTCGCTCATCAAGGAGTTTTTCATTATAGCGTTCACCTTGCTTAATTCTTACAACCTGTGATGTTCCTGTTTTTCCAGCAAAAGTATATAAAGCATTGGCACCGGCTTTTGCTGCAGTTCCGCCAGGCCGGGTGACATCAATTAAGGCATTTCTAATGACTTCCAAATTTTTAGGTTTGAAGTTGGCGGTGTACAGTAAGTTTTCTGGGATATTTGTGATTTCACCAGATTTACTACTTTGTATTTGTTTAACAAATCGAGGCGCATAAGCTTTTCCGCCATTTGCAATCATCATCGTGGCAAAAGCCAATTGTAGTGGTGTTGTAAGATTGTAACCTTGCCCGATCGCGGCGGATATGGTGTCACCGGCATACCACTTTTGTTTGTGCTGCGCCATTTTCCAGGCAGACGAAGGGAGTAATCCAGATACTTCATTTTCAATATCGATACCAGTTTTTTTACCTAATCCGAATTGACTGATGAAGTTGTGCATATTATCAATTCCCAAATCATTACCCAGGCTGTAATAAAAGGTATCGCAGGAAACTACGAGTGATTTATGCAAATTGACTCTTCCATGACCTCCTGCTTTCCAATCACGGAAACGGTGCTTTACTCCCGGTAAAGAAAAGAACCCGGGATCAGCCATACTGTATTCGGGAGTGCGTTTTCCTAGCTCTAGTCCGGCAAGTGCCATAAATGGTTTAAAAGTTGAGCCGGGAGGATAGACGCCGCGTAGTGCCCTGTTGTTGAGAGGGCGATCAATCGAGTTATTGAGCATATTCCAATTTTCGTGATCAATACCTCCAATGAAAAGATTATTGTCATAGCCTGGCTTGCTGACAAATGCCAAAATTTCTCCATTGTTCGGATCAAGTGCAACCAACGCGCCACGACGATCACCAAAAGCTTTTTCGACTGCTTCCTGTAAACCAAAATCTAACGAAAGGATGAGATTGTCACCAGATATTGGCAAAGTACGCGATAGCACACGAATGGATCGCCCGGCGGCATCTGTTTCGACTTCTTCGAATCCAGTGATTCCGTGCAATTGTTTTTCATAACTTTGCTCGATACCAATTTTACCGATATGTTGCGAGCCACGATAATTATTCAGCTCGTTGTTTAATTCTAGAAAATCGAGATCTTTATCGTTGATGCGACTGATATAGCCAATCACATGCGAAACCAGTTCTTTTTCTGGGTATTGGCGAAAAACTCTTGATTTGATTTCTACTCCTGGGAAGCGGTAGCGATTGGTTGCGAAAGTCGCTATTTCGATTTCGTTGAGACGGTTTCGTATGGGCAGGCTTTTAAAACGACGACTTTCCTTCATTAGCTTCATGAATCGTTGGCGGTCGGTAGGTGTTATTTCAATGAAAGCAGCTAGTTCATCTAGTGTAGATTCAATATCTGGGACTTTACTGGGAGTGATTTCCAGTGCATATGCTGAATAATTTTGTGCTAGGACTCTGCCGTGACGATCAAAAATCAGACCGCGATTAGGTACCAAAGGTAAAATCGATATACGATTGACTTCTGCTAAAGTGGAATAATGATCTTGTCGCGTGATTTGTAAATAATAGAATCGTACGTATAGTATGGAGAATAGCACCAAAATAAAAATGAGGCTAATCGCCAAACGGATGCGAAATTTTTGTAATTCTATGGGTTGATCGCGTAATTCCACTTTGATGTATTAGAGCGCATTGGGATCGGTTTTTTGTTTTAAGGGAACGCTTAATAGTAGCGAAACGGGAATCCACGCAAATGAACCAGATAAGGTAGCAAAATAATATTCCCATCCCGGAAATCTGAAGCCCCCTAAAACAGCAATTAAAATCATGGTTGTTTGCATTACGAATAAAATAAAACCGATTTGCGGCGCTTGCTTCCATGTATTGAATAAGCGCAAGCGTCTACATAGAATCAATGTGAGGTACACTGCAATGCAATATGCCAGTGCATGCTGACCGAGTATGTTGACATTAGCGACATCCATCATCAATCCCATGATAAAAGCCACGCTCATGCCCATTTTATGGGGATACTGAACACACCAATAAAGAATCGTTAGTACGACAAAATCAGGGCGAAGTAATAAAATATAGTTCGGTAATGGTAAAAAATTCAAGATCAATGCAAGTGCCAATGTTAGTGCGATATATCCATTACTGGCTATGTCATACACATCCTGCTTTAAATAATCATCGGCGCTTAATCTTTTATCGTTTGTACTGTCGCGATTCAATTTTTTGCCTCAGCAGGAATTTTTACAAGAGGTTGTACCATTGACAAGATTAGCACTTGGCGATTGCGGTCAACGCCGGCAACCGGATTGCTGACAATTCTTGAAAAATCATCTGATGGATTATGTTCAATTTTTTCTACAACTGCAACGGGGATACCCGGTGGATAAACTCCGCCAATTCCTGAAGTGACTAATAAGTCTCCAGGTTGAATATCAATATTAATCGATAAGTAGCGTAATTCCAATTCGTTGTTTTTCCCTGTACCTGAAATCACTGATCGTAATGAATTACGCAATACTTGTACAGGAACAGAATGGTTTTTATCAGTGAGCAGTGTCACTTCTGAGGAAAAGGGGTAAATACGCGTTATCTGACCGATGACGCCTTTATCATCAATAACCGCTTGTCCCAGTTGAACTTTGTGATAAATGCCTTTATTCAGTGTTATTTTATGACTGAAAGGATCACGTGGTGTATATAAAATTTCTGCTAGAACAGTTTTTGTTTCTGTGCTTTTCTCGATTCTTTCAATAGCACCAAGCAATTCACGCAATTTAGCATTTTCAGCTTCTAGTGCATGGAATCGTAATAAATATTCTTGATTTTCTAAGAATTGCTGTCTTAGTTTTGCATTCTCTTCCAGCAAATTAAAATGCACGATAAAGTTTCTTACTTCATCATAAATGAATGTGGGTGTATAAGCGATTCTTTGTAAAGGGAAGATAACAGTACCGATGATTTGCCGTATTTCATGAAATCTCTTGACTCGTAAATCTTCGACAATCAGCAAGCAGGATAAGCATGTGAATAAGATCAACTTAGCAAAAGGCCCCGGGCCATGCCTAAAAAATGGGGGGGCTATCTTCATGATTTCCAGTTTTGAGTTTTCTGAGACTTTACAAGCTGTTGAATAGCTATTTGCGTTGCTACCGAAATATTGGAATTAGACTCAAAATGCGTATTGATCGAGCATTGATTGTGCCCGTTTGTCTCTTTTTGCCCCGCATTGGCTGTTTTAAATATGTTTTTCAACGGCCTGTGAAGTTTTCGTTACTGGTTACTGTCTAGTCGCGTGCAAAAATACCGATTGAACGATCCATATTCGCTAAAGCAATGCCAGAGCCACGTACGACGCATCTTAAAGGGTCATCGGCAATGATAACTGACAAACCGGTTTCTTCCATTAATAAACGATCAATATCTCGCAGCAGTGCGCCACCTCCCGTCATTACCATTCCTTTCTCAGCGATATCGGCCCCCAGTTCCGGAGGCGTATGTTCTAAAGCAGTTTTAACTGCACTGGTAATGCTATTGATTGGTTCGGTCAGCGCTTCCAAAATTTCATTACTGGAGATGGTAAAGCTACGTGGAATGCCTTCAGCAAGATTGCGGCCTTTAACTTCAATTTCTCGTACTTCAGAGCCAGGAAATGCTGAGCCTATTTCCTTTTTAATCATTTCAGCAGTCACTTCTCCGATTAACATGCCATAATTACGTCGAATGTAATTGATGATCGATTCATCGAATTTGTCACCTCCGACTCGCACTGAATTCGAATATACAATTCCACCTAGTGAAATAACGCCTACCTCCGTGGTGCCTCCGCCGATATCCACAACCATAGAACCAGTGGGCGATTCTACCGGTAGATCAGCGCCTAAAGCGGCCGCCATCGGTTCCTCAATCAATTCAACTTTACGTGCGCCCGCTCCATAAGCTGCTTCACGTATAGCACGGCGTTCTACTTGCGTGGAACCATAAGGGACGCAGATGACAATACGAGGATTGGCAGAAAATAATCGCGGTGGATTTACTTTTCGGATGAACATCTTTAGCATTTGTTCCGTTACGGTAAAATCCGCTATCACGCCATCTTTCATGGGGCGGATCGCAGTGATATTGCCGGGGGTGCGACCGAGCATCTGTTTTGCTGCAAGACCGACCTGTTGAATCATCCTTTTTCCATTTGCGCCGCTTTCTTCGCGAATGGCTACTACGGAGGGTTCATCGAGTACAATACCTTGGCCAGTAACATAAATGAGCGTATTGGCCGTGCCCAAGTCAATCGCCATATCGGTTGAGAAATAGTTTCCAAGAATATTGTTGTTTAAGAAATTAAACATAGTGGCAAAATCCGTTATTAGTCATTATGATTTAAGAGGAGTACAAATAAATAAAATAAAATCATCAAAAAATATCACGGCTAAGCCGGGCATGATACCCTAATACGCACTTAAAGATAATAAATAAGGCTACCTTTCTCATGAATTTATCGTTAAAAGATATTAAACACGTTGCAGATTTAGCTTATATCGAGATCGATGAAAAACAAGCTGAGGCTACATTGGCTCAATTATCAAATATATTCAGTATGATAGAGACGATGCAGTCGGTGGATACATCCGATATTAAACCAATGTCGCACTCTCAAAGTGTTTCGCAACGGTTGCGCGAGGACATCGTTACTGAAACTGATCAACGTGAACTCTTTCAATCAATAGCACCACAGGTGCAAGAAGGGTTGTATTTGGTTCCTCAGGTTATTGAATAAAAAAGACAACAAACATGCTTAACGCCAGCCTTAGAGAACTTTCCAAACAACTTGCCGAGAAAAAACTATCCAGTGTCGAATTGACCT
Organism: Nitrosomonas sp. PY1; assembly: GCF_022836435.1. Lineage (NCBI taxonomy): Bacteria > Pseudomonadati > Pseudomonadota > Betaproteobacteria > Nitrosomonadales > Nitrosomonadaceae > Nitrosomonas > Nitrosomonas sp. PY1. The sequence goes on from NZ_BQXC01000001.1 coordinate 725,001, forward strand.
CATTTTTTTTGCAGCGAATTAAAACGCTTAATCCAAATTACAATGCGTTTATTACAACCAATGAAGAAATAAGCTTAGCTCAAGCTGCCGCTGCCGACAAAATGCTGGCGATAGGGAAGGGGGGAGCGCTGACTGGGATTCCAATCGCGCAGAAAGATATCTTTTGTGCAAAAGGTTGGTTGACGACATGCGGGTCAAAAATGTTGTCAAATTTTGTTTCACCCTATGATGCTGGTGTAATTGAACGGTTTAATCTCGCCGGTGCGGTGAATATTGGTAAGACCAATATGGATGAGTTTGCGATGGGCTCTAGCAATGAAACATCCTATTACGGCATTGTGAAAAATCCATGGGACACTAAAGCAGTACCAGGTGGCAGCTCGGGAGGAGCGGCATGTGCGGTTGCGGCTCGACTTGCACCCGCGGCAACTGGAACGGACACTGGAGGTTCTATTCGTCAACCGGCAGCATTATGCGGTATTTCGGGTATCAAGCCGACTTATGGATTAGTGTCGCGTTATGGCATGATTGCATTTGCTTCTAGTCTCGATCAAGCGGGACCTATGGCAAAATCAGTGGACGATTTGGCGTTATTGCTTAATGTCATGGTGGGTTTTGATGCTCGTGATTCGACTAGCTTGCAACGACCGCAAGAAGATTATACGTCGGATTTAGAGAGACCTTTGTCGGGATTACGAATTGGATTGCCGAAGGAATATTTTGCCAAAGGCATGAGTCCCGATGTGGAAAGTGCAGTAGATAGCGCATTGGCAGAATATCGCAAATTGGGTGCGGAAACAGTAGAAGTGGCACTTCCTAATGCTTCGTTGTCAATCCCTGTTTATTATGTGCTTGCGCCGGCTGAAGCTTCGAGTAATTTATCGCGTTTTGATGGTGTGCGATACGGGTATCGTGCGCAATCGTATAGTAGCTTGACAGATATGTACCGTAAGTCGCGCGCGGAAGGCTTTGGTCCTGAAGTAAAGCGTCGCATATTAATCGGTACTTATGTGCTATCGCAAGGTTACTATGATGCATACTACATTAAAGCGCAAAAATTGCGTCGCTTGATTGCCCAGGATTTTACAGAAGCGTATCAGCAATGTGATGTTATTATGGGTCCGACGACGCCGACAGTTGCTTTTAATCTAGGCGAAAAGAGTACAGATCCGATTCAAATGTATTTGTCGGATATTTATACCAGTGCTGCAAATCTAACCGGCATGCCAGCAATGTCTATTCCGATTGGCTTCGGTGATAAGAATCGTCCTGTCGGATTACATATCATCGGTAATTATTTTAAGGAAGCGCAGTTGTTAAATGTTGCGCATCAGTATCAGCGGATCACAGACTGGCATTTGAAATCGGCTGTATAATCAATTATTTTTATTAAGATTTTTGGAATACTTAATGATGCAGTGGGAAATAGTGATCGGCCTGGAAGTGCATGCACAACTTTCAACACAATCTAAAATTTTTTCTGGAGCGTCGACCGCTTATGGCGCTGCACCGAATACACAAGCCTGTGAAATCGATTTGGCTTTACCAGGGATTCTACCTGTATTGAATAAAGGTGCTGTTGAACGGGCTATCAAATTTGGTTTATCCGTTAATGCGAAGATTAATTCGCCTTCTAAATTTGCACGAAAGAATTATTTTTATCCTGATTTGCCGAAAGGCTATCAGATCAGTCAGTTGGCATTTCCAACCGTGCAAGGCGGCTGCATTTTGGTGCAAGTCAATGGCACAGAGAAAAGTATTCGCTTGACCCGTGCACATTTGGAGGAAGATGCCGGTAAATCGTTGCATGAAGATTTTTATGGTATGACCGGAATTGATTTGAATCGGGCAGGAACCCCTCTGTTGGAGATTGTTTCCGAACCTGACATGCGCAGCAGTATTGAAGCTGTTGCCTACGCTAAAACATTGCATACGTTGGTGCGCTGGATTGGCATTTGTGATGGCAACATGCAAGAAGGTTCGTTTCGTTGCGATGCAAATGTATCCGTACGGCCTGTAGGAACTGAGAAATTGGGTACTCGTTGCGAAATAAAGAATCTAAATTCATTCCGTTTTTTAGAGAAAGCAATTGATTTTGAAGCGCAACGACAAATTGAAATTTTGGAGGAGGGGGGTACAATCCAGCAGGAAACTCGCTTGTACGATGCCGATAAAGACGAAACTCGCACTATGCGTACTAAAGAAGACGTCAATGATTATCGTTATTTTCCAGATCCCGATTTGTTGCCATTAGAAATTTCTGCTGAATGGATCGAACAAATTAAGCAAACATTGCCGGAATTACCTCAAGCACGTCGAGATCGTTATATGGCTGAGTTCGGGTTATCGGCTTATGATGTATCGGTATTAACCGCTTCGCGAGAAATGGCGGATTATTTTGATGCCACTGTCAAATTGCTTCCGACACAAGCCAAGCTATGTGCAAACTGGATTATGGGTGAAATTAGCGGACGATTAAATAAAGAAGATATGGAAATTTCCGATTGTCCGGTTAAACCTGACGATCTCGCAGCCTTACTTGTTCGTATCAGCGATGGCACTACCTCAGGAAAAGCGGCGAAGACTATTTTTGAATGCCTATGGCTTGGTGAGTACGGAAAGAATGTCGATGCTATTATTGAAGCCAAGGGCCTGAAGCAAATTTCCGATGATGATGCAATTGAGAAATTAGTGGATGACGTATTATTAGCTAATGTGCAGCAAGTCACTGACTATCGTAACGGTAAAGAAAAGGCTTTTAATTCGCTCATCGGTCAAGTCATGAAAGCGGCGCAAGGAAAAGCCAACCCAACACAAGTCAATGTAATCCTAAAGAAAAAATTATCGGGAAAGTAGGATTGAAAGTTACATACTTTTTGTGTGCTAATGTTTTTGGTTGCTTGTGATTCGCTGTATCAATTTTTCTGAATTACTTGTAAATTTATTTAGATGATTTCTCATGGTTTTTGCAAGAGGTTTTTCAACATAAATGTGGATCGTATAGGCAAGCATTAATATTCCGATAACTAATCCCCAAAATAATGCATGTGGATTGAATGCGGTATATGTGGTGTTATAAATCATAAAGCCGATATTTTGGTGGATGAGATAGAGTGGGTAAGTGAGTGCGCCAATCCATGCCCAATTTAAATGCCCAAGCACACCGGTGCGTTTGAATGAAACCAACAACATCACAGCAAAAAATGTACTGATGATTGAAGCAATGACATAGGGACTCAAATCATTTCTGATGCGAGCTTCAACTTCGTGTACTTCATCTGTTGTTAGGTAAACTGCGTAGATCCAAGTTATAGCGATTACTGCGCTTCTTATCCAAGTGATTCCTTTAGCCCAAATTAAGAAGAACGCAGCTCCTGCAATAAAAAATACCGCATAATCAGTGATAAAAAAATATCGTAACCAGTAATTGGGAAAAAATTCCAATGTAATTACAGCGATCAACCAAAAAACGATAAAAAATTCTATTTGATGAATTCTGCCAAATATTAACAAAATAATAATCAAAGCATAAAACCTAAGCTCAACAAATAATGACCAATAAACTCCGTCCATCGGAGGCACACCGAAGAACTCACTTAGCATCGTCATGTTAATGAGATATTGACGCAAGGTTGCAAAATATTCCGGCGCCCCAATTGCTAATGTAATTACAAATGTGATGGTGCAGCATACCCAAAAAGCTGGATAAAGCCGTACCAATCTGGAAATTGTAAATTTCTTTAGGCTTCCGTTTGATGCGGTCATCAGTATTACGAACCCACTCATGATAAAGAAAAGCTCAACGCCAAGATAACCGTATTTGGATATGGAGGCGAGCGATGAATAAGGCATGATTGTCATCGAATCAATAGCAAATCCATCCAGTGAAAAATGATGGAAAACCACAGCAAGTGCGGCAAGGAATCTGAATAAATCCAATTCATTGATTCTGGCGTAGTTTGTGTCAGATTGCTTCTCACTATATATAGTCATGGTGGAATATTACGTTAATTGTTTAACTGATAAGACATGTCAATAAGTTATTCTGTTTATAGATTTTGATAAAAATTATCATGAACTTCGGTAAATTAATCCGAAGAAATGATATCGATATAATGCGATAATTCCAACAATTCAGTCGCTAATGAAGAGTTAGGCAGATGCTTCTCGAAAAATATTTCAAAATATTAAGAAGAAGGTTGTGGAGGTACTCTGATCCAACCCATTGGGCACTCTTTAACCGTAGGGTAGTAACCTTCCGGGTTACGACAGAAATACCAATAATTATTATTGTTTTGCACCGGAGCTGGTCGTGGTGACGTTACTTGTGCTGGGTTTTGTTGGATATAGGTTGGTGGTGAAGATAGTAAAGGTGCAGAGACCACTCCAACCGGATATCCTCCTAATGGATAGCTTCTGCTGAAACGCGGATAGGGTCCAAAAGCATAGCTATTGTAGAATCCTCCTCCCCAGCCCCAACTACTATACATTCCCCATCCGGATCCCCAACCCCAGCCCCAGCCCCATCCGGGCCCCCAACCCCAGCCTGGTCCCCAGCCCCAACCCCATCCGGGCCCCCAACCACCCCAGCCCATACCAAATCCTACAACAACTCCATCGTTATGGTGATGTCCATGATGATCGTGGTCATGGTGGTTGGTATCCGTTGTGTTATTGACAACATTGTTATTTTCAATGTTGGTGTTCTGAGTGGAGTTTCCATCATGCGTAGCGCTATTGGTGTCCTGCGTGGTTGCATCGACTGTTGTGCCATCCGTATTCTGTGCTGTTGTATTATCCTGATTATTATCAGTTTCTGTTCCTGTGGCTGCGTTTTGCGCATTTTCGGAATCGATTGCATCAATAGTAGTAGCTTCTCCTGCTGAGGTTGTCGAATTCGCATCGGTTGGTTCGGCAACAACTTCTTTGCTTTGTGCGGATTCTGAACCAGGGTCAGTCATGCTGTCTGTAGTAGGAGTGTCGGCATGGTTAAAATCGGCAGGCTGACCGATGTTATCCATTTGCCCCGGGTCGCTGGTTGAATCAAATTCACCGGGTTGATCTACCATATCGTTGGAATAGAACGCATCGCCCTGATCATAACCATCTTGGCCGCCACCCTGGTAGTAATCACCGCTTTGATCGTATCCACCACCATTGTCATAATGGCCACCGTCATAGCCGCCATCGTATCCACCACCATCAAAGCCGCCACCATCGAACCCACCGCCATCGAACCCACCGCCATCGAACCCACCGCCATCGAATCCACCGCCATCGAATCCACCACCATCAAAGCCACCACCATCGCCTTCGGCAATTACTAGATTAGCTGAAAAGATTCCACACAGGGCGATAGCCAAGTACGTTTTTTTTAAATTATTCATATACCCCCCCGCTTTTTTTTGTTTCATGATGATTGTGATCATATCTAAAAGAGTCTGAATCAATACTGAATAAAAAACAATTTTTGATAGGGTAAATCTGTATACGTAAGGTTCAATGTAATAAGGGCAGTTATCTTCTTAAATTGTCATATTGTGGATCTTTTCAAGATAGATGCCGAGAAAAAATTGATGAGTGGGGTTTAGGTTATACTACGTTGGAAAATATAGATCACATCCATAATTTTACAGATGGAGAGGCATTAATGAAAATTCATGAGTATCAGGCTAAAGAGATTTTTCGAGAATACGGTATTGCAACGCCAAAGGGTATCGCTTGTTTTAGTGTTGATGAAGCTGTAAATGCTGCCCGTCAGTTGGGTGACCAATTGTGTGTGGTAAAGGCGCAAATCTATGCGGGAGGAAGAGGGAAGGGAGGGGGCGTAAAAGTGGCGCATTCCTTAGAAGAAGTGCGTCAGCATGCTAATGCAATTTTGAATATGCGATTAGTGACGCATCAAACCGGACCAGAAGGACGGATTGTGCGGCGATTGCTGGTTGAGCAGGGCGTACAAATCGAAAAAGAATACTACATAGGATTGGTTGTGGATCGACGTCAGCAACGTGTGTGCTTAATGGCAAGCTCGGAAGGCGGTATGGATATCGAGAAAGTTGCTGTCGAAACACCAGAGAAAATTCATAAAGTGGTGATAGATCCAGTGGCTGGATTACGTGAGCATGAAGCGTACGATGTGGCGCAAAAGATTGGTATTCCGAGTGATGCCATGCAACAAGCTTATGAATTACTGCGTGCGTTATATCAAATTTTTGACGAAAAGGATGCGTCGTTGGTAGAAGTTAACCCATTGGTGTTAACTGGAGATAAGCGGTTGATTGCGTTAGATGCAAAAATGAATTTTGACGACAATGCGTTGTTTCGTCATCCTGAGATTGTTGAGCTGCGTGATCTGGATGAAGAAGATCCAATAGAAACTGAGGCTTCAAAGCATGAGTTATCGTATATTCCGCTCGATGGAAATATCGGGTGCTTGGTGAATGGCGCAGGTTTGGCGATGGCAACCATGGATATCATCAAGTTATATGGAGGAAATCCAGCTAATTTTCTGGATGTTGGCGGTGGTGCTACGGCGGAGAAAGTGACCGAGGCATTTAAGCTGATGCTAAGAAATTCTAAATTACAAGCGATTCTGGTTAATATCTTTGGGGGCATCATGAAGTGTGATGTCATCGCCCAAGGTGTGGTGGATGCAGCTCGGATTGTGGAACTATCGGTACCTTTAATAGTGCGATTGGAAGGTACGAATATGGAATTGGGCAAGAAAATTCTGAAGGAATCTCATTTAGCAATTATTTCCGCAAATGACATGGCGGATGCTGCAGAGAAAGTGGTAGCGGCTGCTAACACCTAACCGAGCGAACACAAATCAGTTTTGAAAGGAGTTGCTGACAATGTCTATTTTAGTCAATCGAAATACGCGTGTGATGACACAAGGTATAACCGGAAAAACCGGACAATTTCATACGCGCGCTTGTAGCGAGTATGCTAACGGTAAGTACTGTTTTGTTGCAGGCGTTAATCCGCGCAAACCAGGTGAGGATGTTGAAGGTATTCCTGTTTTTGCCACCGTTAAAGAAGCTAAACAACAAACTGGCGCTACGGTATCGGTTATCTATGTGCCACCGCCTTTCGCGGCTGCAGCGATTGACGAAGCAGTGGAGGCTGAGCTTGATCTGGTTATCTGTATCACTGAGGGAATTCCTGTTCGAGATATGATACGCACGCGATATAAAATGCAGGGTAAGAAAACTCTCTTAGTTGGACCAAATTGTCCCGGTGTTATTACGCCGGATGAAATCAAAATTGGCATCATGCCAGGCTACATTCACAAGAAAGGACGTATTGGCGTGGTTTCGCGCTCAGGCACATTGACATATGAGGCAGTTGCGCAATTGATGGCGCTCGGCTTGGGGCAATCCACATGTATCGGTATTGGCGGCGATCCGGTCAATGGATTGAAACATTTGGATGTATTAAAATTATTCAATGATGATGATGAAACCGATGCCGTATTGATGGTTGGAGAAATAGGTGGTAGTGACGAAGAAGACTGCGCGCTTTGGGTAAAAGACCATATGCGTAAGCCTGTAGTAGGTTTTATTGCCGGCGTAACAGCGCCACCAGGGAAACGAATGGGGCATGCTGGGGCGATTATTTCCGGTGGCAAAGGGACAGCGCAAGAAAAGCTAGAGGTATTGGAATCATCTGGCATTCATGTGACGCGCAATCCTGCGGAGATGGGCAAGCTACTGAAATCTATTTTGTGATGGCGTTGTTGTTAATTTTCTACTCCATTAAAGGTACTTGCTATGAATGATCGATCGTTTATAACTTTTTTGATTTTGCTGCTTATAATGTCGGCGTGTAGTAGTGTGCCGCAAAAGCAAGATGTGCCTTTACAGCCTGAGGATCCCTCACCTTTACAAACTGAACGTCCTGCTGGTCCATTGCCTCCTAGTGCAAGACCTAAATATAACTTGAGCGGATATCCGCTCAACACACAGCAGGGTTATATTGATGGATGTGAAACTGCTAAAAATAGCAGTTGGGCGTTTAAAGATTTAAACCGCTATGACAGGGATGATCAGTATCGTATGGGATGGGACGACGGTTTTGCATTATGCAAAATGACCAAGTAGCTTGGGTAAAATGATAAGCTATTGGTGTTGGAAAGATTGTTGGTATGTTTTTCTGATTCTGTTTTTTTATTGTTTTCCTACGGCGCTCTCGGCAACCAATGAGTTGCCATCAAGCGTTAAGCAGAAGTTGCTGCGGTCCGGGGTACCGCAACATGCTATTGGTGTGTATGTACAAGAGATTGGAGCTGTCAAGCCGACTTTAACTATCAATGCAGATCAGGCAATGAATCCGGCTTCGGTGATGAAATTACTCACTACTTATGCCGGATTGGAGTTACTGGGGCCTGCGTATACTTGGCCTACGCGAATTTTTACGCATGGCAAATTAAGCCAAGGTATTTTGCAAGGTGATTTGGTAATCAAAGGCTATGGCGATCCCAGATTGGATCTCGGTCATTTTTGGTCATTGATTTACCAGCTAAGGCAAGCTGGATTGCAAAATATACAGGGAAACCTGATCCTGGATCGCACGCATTATGAGATTCCTCATCATGATCCAGGAGATTTTGATGGCAAACCTTACCGCAGTTACAATGCGCTTCCTGAAGCGCTTATGGTGAATTATCGAGCGACAACATTACATTTTTTTCCGCAATCCGAAAATAATACCGTGCGCGTGGTACTTGATCCTGAATCGAGTTCTTTACGCATTCAAAGTCATTTGCAACTGACTCAAGGTTCTTGTGGCGATTGGCGCAATGCTGTGACGACGGATATACTACCCGACGAAGCTAACAAAAATCATTTTACAATCATTGCCGGTGGCAAGTTTTCCACTCAGTGCGGAAAGCAGTCTGTTATGTTGAGTCTACAAGATAGCGTTACCTATATTCAGGACGTGTTCAAACGATTATGGGCTGAACAAGGCGGTAAGTTTAGCGGTTATGTGGTCGAGGCATCAACACCGCACGGTGCAATATTGTTGGATACATATTCATCGCTACCTTTGGCAGAAATTGTTCGGGGTATCAATAAGTATAGTAACAATATTGCAGCTCGACAGTTGTACTTGGCATTAGGTACGGGTAAGGATATGTTGAACAATTCGCCAGCAACCTTAGAAAAATCTCATTTAGCCATGCAGAACTGGCTGCATGACAAGCGATTGAATTTTCCTGAATTGGTGGTAGAAAATGGTTCCGGATTGTCGCGTAAGGAGCGTATTAGTGCGCGGCATATGGGTAAAATCTTGACAACAGCATATCAGAGTCCGGTTATGTCAGAATTCATGTCATCCCTTCCTATAGCGGCTACCGATGGAACATTGAAGAATCGCTTTGCTGATACTGCGGCCAAAGGTCGTGCGCATCTGAAAACAGGCGCTTTAGATAATGTGCGGGCATTGGCCGGTTATGTATTGGATCGTATGGGCCGTCGTCATGTAATCGTTTTCTTCGTTAATCATAGCCATGCGGAAAAATCACGTAGCGTTATGGATGCTTTGGTGCAATGGATTGTAGAGCGGCCGCAGTAGTTAATTTAGGTAATTTTTCAGTACTGCCCCTTGAAATAATTTTTACTGCGTAGCAATGAACTACATATTTTTTCAATGGTTCCTGGCGGAAACTAAAACTTATTCGCATCAATGGTTTTTTACTGCGGCTTGTGCATATGCAGCGCTAATGGTACCGATGGCAATGCTGGCGCGATATGGTTATGGGCCGGCGACACTTGCGATGCCATCTGGGCACGCATTTGAAATGTTGTTCGGTTTTATCCTGGCACTCATCGCGGGTTATTTGCTTGGGCCGATGCCCAGGTGGCGTGTTGTGTTATTAATGCTTTTCTGGTTATTGGCGCGAATTGCAGGCTTGTTCACAGAAACAAGTGGATTGGCGCTAATTGGTAATAGCATATTTATTTTTCTTTTGGCGCAGAATCTGTTACCGAAGCTATGGGTTGCTAAAAAGTGGCGTAATAGGATGTTGGTTCCGTTGCTTGGGTTAATATGCGCAATGGCAATAGTGACTGCTGTGGCCGATCGGTTTGATTGGTATGTGCTGCAACATTATTTGTTGCGAGAAAGCGTGCAATTGTTTGCTTTGCTCATGCTGTTCATGGGAGGGCGCATGTTGGCGCCGGCTGTTGCAGGTGAATTCTATCGTCAAGGTAAAGAACTTGAAGCTAGAGTGCAACCCAATATAGAAGCGGCTTTGATTGTTGCCATTGCGGGTGCATTTCTATGCGCACCCATTTCACTTTCGGTATCGGGTGTTTTGTTGATCCTGAGTGGCCTGCTAGCCGGTATTCGTTTGTTTCGTTGGCAGTTATGGCACTGTATGGAGAGGCTTGATCTGATTTGTCTTGGGGTTGGATATGGCTGGCTAGCGTTTGGATTGATATTGCTTGGTTGGGTTAAACTCAATGACGGCGATTATTTTGTGACAGCGATTCATGCCGTAACGGTAGGTGCGCTTGGTACGCTTGCTGCTAATGTCATGATACGGGTGTCGCTTCTGCATGTGAAACAATATCCTTCACACATGCGACAAATTGTAACGATTACCATACTCATGGCGGTTTCTGCTGCCTTGCGCATAGTGGCAGACATTAGTACCTATCGGGAGCTTTGGCTGATAATTGCAACGATGGCTTGGAGTGTTGGTTTTTTAATGGCGCTGGTCATTGTATTAGAGTGCTTATCGAAGAAAAGAAACATAGCATCCGGTGGTAAACAAAATCCACCAGTGGTCGATTAGGAGTCAATTTTCTATATTAGATTGCTTCCTAAAAATGTTTTCTAACCGCCTGTTAAAGTAGCACGTTGGGAGTTAAAAATGTCATGAGGAGGAGATGTGTCGTTGCCATGACTGAACTGCGGTTCTAAATAAGGATAGCGGTATTCTTTCCGGTTGGTCTGTTCCATCTGAAAATTCTTCTTCAATTTCGGCGTATTCTGGAAAAAGACGTAAGTAATAAGCATTGCCGATACGTTCCCAGTTTGGTATTTCTCGCTTGCTGATTGCATCAATTTTTTGTAAAAGATTGTTTGTTTCCTCAATATTTCTTTGGATATCAACAGCTAAATATGCAGCGACCAGGCGATGCGATGTCTCCTCAGGCTGATAACCTTGCCAACTAAAAGTATTGTCGTTGTTCATTCAAAAATAGGGAACGCAGTATTGACTTTGTTATTGTCATCGAATGCAACGCCAATTGTAAAGAGGTTATTATTGTAGTTACAAAACTGTGGGTTTTCTTTTTCAGTGGTAATAGATGGCTTATTCTGCCCGCATTGGAGCCAGTTGGGAGAATTCGAAGGGCATCGAACTGTATGTCGAGCCGCATAGCGAATCGAGTTTAGAACCTGCTGTTTTGTGCATTGATCTGGAAACATTGAAGAAAATTTTTCTTTTTTGGGGTTACGAACATGTGACCATCGAACGGTATAGATTCCAGCTTTATTAGGCTTGCTTTGTATCGATAGCCATGCGATCGAGGTAGGGTTCTTGCCATCCGGTCGTGAATGGAAGCCTTTTGGGCGATCGCGATGCCATTCGCCACAGAAAATATGTTGTTGATTAATGAATGGATTTTCTTGTGGAGAGACTGTGTTTGGTAGTGCATCACAATTAATTTGAGCAAATAGCGATAGAGGGGTAAGTACGAGTAGGTGTAAAATGATGCGCGACGCACACTTAATCCGATGTTTGTTCATAATCTATTTTTATTTCACTTTCTTACATGCCATCCAAAAAATCAACGTTACAAAAAGTTGGCTTCGTTTCGCTGGGTTGTCCTAAAGCACTCGTTGATTCAGAGCAAATCTTAACGCAATTACGCGCGGAAGGATATGCAATTTCGCCGTCTTATCAGGATGCTGATCTGGTCGTAGTCAATACTTGCGGTTTTATAGATAGCGCCGTGGAAGAATCATTAGATGCGATCGGTGAGGCTCTGGCTGAGAATGGCAAAGTGATTGTCACTGGATGTTTAGGCGCGAAGGAGAATGGTGCTATCGTTAGGAAAGCACATCCTCAAGTACTGGCAGTAACAGGACCACAAGCTTTGCCGGAAGTCATGTTAGCCATTCACACGCACCTGCCGCAACCGCATGATCCCTATACCAGTCTAATTCCCCCTCAAGGTGTACGACTAACACCGCAGCATTACGCCTATATTAAGATATCCGAAGGATGTAATCATCGCTGTACGTTTTGTATCATTCCTTCGATGCGAGGTGATTTAATCAGCCGCCCAATTCATGAGGTGATGCAAGAAGCTGAGCATTTGGTGAATGCAGGCGTTAAGGAGTTACTGATCATTTCTCAGGATACCAGTGCCTATGGGGTAGACATTAAATATCGCACTGGTTTCTGGCAAGGGAGGCCGATCAAAACCCGCTTGACAGAATTGGCGCAAGCATTGGGTTCATTGGGTGTATGGGTGCGATTGCACTATGTTTATCCTTATCCGCATGTTGATGATGTTATTCCGTTAATGGCTCAAGGCAATATATTGCCTTATTTGGATGTTCCATTTCAGCACGCTAATTCACGCATATTGAAGAGTATGAAACGTCCCGCAAATGCAGAAAATAATTTGGCACGAATTCAACGTTGGCGAGAGATATGCCCTGATATCACATTACGTAGCACATTTATCGTAGGATTTCCGGGGGAAACTGAAGAAGATTTTGAAGAATTGCTTGCGTTTTTGCAAGAAGCGCAATTGGATCGCGTTGGTTGTTTTGCGTATTCTCCAGTGGCGGGTGCTGCTGCGAATGCGCTTCCAAATGCGGTGCCAGATGAAGTTAAAGAGGATCGTCGCGAGCGGTTTATGCAGGCACAAGAAACAATCAGCCGGAAACGGTTGGCTGACAAAATAGGAACAACAATGACCGTGATGATTGACGATGTGGTAGATGGGCAAATCATTGCGAGAAGCAGCGCAGATGCACCAGAGATTGATGGTGCGGTATACATTCAGGAAAAGAATTTTGGTCAATTAGGAGATTGGGTTACCGTTAGAATCACGGATTCCAATGCGCACGATCTTTTTGCAACGCTTGTTGAGAAATAGCTTTCCAAAAGTGTGGTGAATATTCTTATCTACTTCATACATGCGTCGCCGTTGGGATATATTTTGCACTGTCATCGATAATTTTGGCGATATTGGTGTGTGTTGGCGCTTAAGTCGACAGCTTGCGCATGAATATGGACAATTGATTCGATTGTGGGTGGATGACTTACATAGATTTTCTTGCTTAGAATCAACTATCAATACCGAATTGCAGTATCAAACGATCCAAAACATCGAAGTTTGGCATTGGCAAAAGGATACTAAAGCGTTCGAACAGATTGAACCGGCAGAGGTTGTCATCGAAGCTTTTGCCTGTGAATTACCTGAAGATTATCTGCAAAAAATGTTTCTGCGAGATATTCAAGTTGTTTGGATTAACTTAGAGTACTTAAGTGCTGAACCTTGGGTTAGAAATTACCATGCGGTGTCTTCTCCACATCCTCGTTCTGGATTGATCAAGACGTGTTTTTTCCCAGGTTTTGAGCCAGATACTGGTGGCTTGATTCGCGAGAAAGGCTATAAGTTACAGCAAGATAATTGTAGTAAACAGACCATTTTGCAAGAATTAGAAAACCCGTTTGATCGATATCATGCAATTCGAATTTCATTGTTTTGTTACGATAGCGCACCTGTTGAGAATTTAATAATATTGCTATCCGAGCTGGCAATGCCCATCTTACTGATCGTTCCACAAGGTAATGTTGCTCAACATATTATCGCTTTGCTCGGGTATCCTCGCAATGAAACCAAAATGCAATTTCAGCAAGTGATGGTACTAATCATCCCGTTTCTGGAGCAGACTGACTATGATCGGCTGCTTTGGAGCTGCGATATCAATTTTGTTCGCGGTGAGGATTCTTTTGTTCGCGCTCAGTATGTAGCTAGGCCTTTTGTTTGGAATATTTATCAACAGGAGGAACTGATACATTGGCAAAAACTGGATGCATTTCTTGATCTCTATACAGCGAGCATGCCAATGCAAATAAAAGATGTCGTGCGTGAAATATGGTACTGCTGGAATGGTCGGGGTTTGATGACTAGAAATACTTTATTAAAGTTTTTTTCGCTTGCTGAGTCTATAGAGCAATATAACAAAATGTGGCTTGCGCAATTGGAAAAGCAGAATGATTTGGCCTCTAATCTGGTGCAATTTGTCGAGAATCGGCTATAATCTAGCGCTTTCTGTCATGATGCTCAATCTATAACTGCACAGTTATAGAGGTAGTGTCAAAGATCTTTTTACTTTGGAATTGAAACTATGAAGACTGCAATGGAACTACGCTCGGGTAATGTGGTAATGGTTGGTAATGATCCTATGGTGGTACTTAGGGCGGAATTTACCAAATCTGGCCGTAATGCATCAGTAGTCAAAATGAAATTGAAAAACTTATTTTCTAGCTCTACCGCTGAAGCAGTTTATAAAGCTGATGAGAAATTCGATTTGGTTGTGTTGGATAAAAAAGAATGTACCTATAGTTATTTTTCTGATCCACTTTACGTTTTTATGGATGTAGATTACAACCCGATTGAAGTCGAAGCGGAAAACATGGCGGATGTGATTAATTATCTTGTTGATGGCATGGAAGATGTTTGTCAAGTTACTTTTTATGGCGATAAAGCCATTTCTGTCGAGCTACCCAATACCATTGTTCGTGAGGTGGAGTATACTGAACCGGCAGTAAGGGGAGATACAACAGGGAAAATCATGAAGCCGGCGCGACTTCTTGGTACAAATTTTGAAATTCAAGTACCAGCATTTGTGGAAATCGGCGATAAGATCGAAATTGACCCACATAATAACGAATTTAGAAAACGTATCTAATATACAAGATTATTGAGTTTCAAACGGCAACTACTTGTATATCGGGTTCGAGGGTTTTTAGCATATTTTCGATACCCCTGAGTGTGCCTGATATTGAGCTTGGGCAAGTTCCGCATGCACCCTGGTAGTGGATGCGAAGGATATTTCCTTCAAGTGCCAGAATATGAAGATCTCCACCATCGTGTTGTAAATAAGGGCGTACCTCTTCATTCAATAAAACATTTATTTTTTCTAAGCGTAATTGATCTTCCGGGCTTAAATTGGCCAATGCGCCGTTGGCTGCAGCAACAGTTTCTGCGGATTGTGCCGAAGCAGCAGGTGCCGCGCGGATAGGATCGGCAATTTCTCTAGCCAAATCCTGCCAATTGGCATTGCCGTCCTGAGTTACAGTAATCCATTGATCAATATAAAATACATTGGTGACATGATCAATGTCAAACAAGGCAGAGGCAAGGGGATCATCTTTTGCTGATTCAGCATTGTCGTAGGAGCGTGCGATACCCCATGTGAGTGGTTCTTTAAGAATGAATTTCAATGCATTCTTATTAGGTGTTCCTTCAATGTCGGCAATTTTAGGCATTTGAATAATTTGTTTTGCTGTATTCTCAATGTGATGAAAAAATTAGTACTAGAAATTTACGCGGAGTTTCTATTTGCAGAGATAGTAGAATTTTTATTCGTTTCAGTAGATACAGTTGCAATAGAATTTAACGCAGCATGCAAGGTGTGCCAGGGCAAAATGGCACACTTCACGCGGGTGGGTAGATCGCGGATACCAGAAAAAACAGTCAACCGACCCAGTTGATGGGGCTTATTGCTATCCAGCTTACCGGTGGCAAGTTCACGAAATTCATGAATAAGTGTCTCGGCATGTGAAGGAGATTGATCTTTAACGGCTGTTGTCATCAGTGAAGCAGAGGCTTTGCAAATTGCGCAAGATTCACCTTGGAATGCAATAGCGTTAATTTGATTATCATGAATATGCAAAGTGATCTCTAAACGATCTCCACACAATGGATTATGCCCAGTTGCTTGATGGCTGGGTTGTTCTAGTTTGCCGTAGTTACGAGGCTTTTTGTTGTGATCCAGTATGACTTCCTGGTATAGAGAATTCGTATGTGTCATTGAAAAACCTTTTGTACGGTTCTAATTCCATCAACCAAAGCGTCAATTTCAGTTTTTTTATTATAAAAAGCAAACGATGCACGGGATGTGGCGGGAACACTAAAATGTTGCATTACCGGTTGAGCGCAGTGATGGCCAGTCCGAACGGCGATACCTTCTTGATTCAGAATTGTACCGATATCATGTGGGTGGATTCCCTCAACGGTAAAAGAAAGTACTGCGGTTTTATGTTTGGCCGTACCAATGATTTTCACGCCGGGAATTGCGCTGATCAATTCGGTAGCATAATGGAGTAGCTCAGATTCATAATGACCAATATAATCAATTCCAATTGATGTTAAATAATCGATAGCAGCGCCAAAGCCGATAGCGGCAGCAATGGGTGGTGTTCCGGCTTCAAATTTGTGCGGAATTTCGTTGTAAATTGTTTCTTCAAAAGTAACGGATGTGATCATGTCGCCACCACCTTTGAATGGTTGCATACTTTCCAATAGGCTGGCTTTGCCGTACAAAATACCGATTCCCGTAGGCGCACACATTTTATGGCCCGAGAAGGTATAAAAATCGCAATCCAGTTCTTGAACGTCAATAACCATATGAGGTGCAGCTTGCGCTCCATCAATCAAGACAGGAACATTGTTGTATTGATGAGCAAAATCAATCATTTCTTTAATGGGATTGATCGTGCCAAGGGCATTGGAGACGTGTATGAGACCGACAAATTTCGTGCGGCTATTAAACAATTCTTTGTAAACGTCAAATTTCAATTCACCCCGGTCATTAATAGGCACTACACGGATTTTAATACCCTTTTCTTCGGCAAGCATTTGCCAAGGTACGATATTGGAGTGGTGTTCCAGTGTGGTTAAAATAATTTCATCACCCGCTTGCAGGAATTTCCGGCCATATCCGTGCATGACCAGATTAATGGCATCCGTCGTACCGCTGGTAAATATCACTTCCCGATCTTCTCGTGCATGAATAAATTGCTGAAGCACGCCGCGAGCCCGTTGATATTCCCGAGTGGCTACTTCAGACAAATAATGAACGGCGCGGTGAATATTTGCGTGCTGTTCAGTTTGGTACTTTACGAGGCAATTAATGACCGTTTGAGGCATTTGACTGGATGCGGCATTATCCAGATAAATCAGAGGCTTGTCACCCACCTTGGTATTTAGGATAGGAAAATCAGCGCGAATCTTATCAACATTAAGAGCGGATGAAATTTGAGACCGTAATGTAGCGATAGGTGAGCGCATCATGAAACACCTTGTGTTTGATTAAGAACAATTTGCTCTAATTGTTGTTTAAGCGAAGTAATTGGGATACTGCTAATAACATCAGCAGCGAATGCATAAGTCAATAAATTACGCGCAGTAGCATTCGACAAGCCGCGACTCTCTAAATAAAAAATTTCTTCAGAATCCAATTGCCCCACTGTTGCACCATGAGCGCATTTAACATCATCTGCAAAAATTTCTAACTGTGGTTTGGTATCCACTTTAGCGGTACTGCTCAGTAATAAATTTCGACTGGATTGGGATGAGTTTGTTTTCTGAGCTTGTGGTCGTACTTTAATTTTGCCATTAAACACCGCATGCGCTGTGTCATCAACAATACACTTGTGTTGTTGATGGCTAGTGCAATTGGGTTTTACATGGTCGATACTGGTATGGGTATCGGATAATTGCTGACCGGAAATCAAAGTTAATCCATCGATTGTGCAATTACTATTTTCACCAGTTAATTGTACCTCCAAGTTGTAACGTGAGATTCGCGCTCCTAGCGAAACGCAGATCGATTGATATTGACTGGAATCTGCCAGCGAAACCGCACAGTTTGCTAAATGGTGCGCTTGTTTGCTATCACGTTGAACACGAACATGTTTAACTTGTGCATGGGCCGCTAAGTGAATTTCAGTCACCGCGTTGGTGATATAGGGTGATTGATTGATCGATACATAGTCTTCGATAAATGTTACTTTACTATCAGGGCCGCTGATAATTAGGGAACGTGGATAACTACTGACCTCTTGTTGTGATGCAATGAACAATAAATGTATCGGTTCTGTAATGTGTGTTTTTGCAGGTACGATAATCAATGCACCATCATGAAGAAAAGCTGTATTCAGAGCGGCAAAGATATCGTGATCAAATTTCGCGTAATGACCAAGATGAGATTCAATCGTCGATGCATGAGATGGCATCTGCGAATGCAAATTGCCGAGAATTTGTATTTGGGAGCCGGCAATATTCGACAGATCTGGAGAATAATGATGGTCTATAAAGACCAGTCGATTGGTTGCGTTTTGTAAACAAAACTTTTCGATATCGCTAAGCTGTAATCCCGATTGCCGCTGTGAGGGTGGGTAAGTTAAGCGTGTCAATGGGGAGATATCGGTGAAACGCCATTCTTCATCGTTTTTATTGGGTAGTCTTTTCGTGCTAATAGAATCAATTGCGCTTGCACGTAATTGGTTTAATCCGGTCAGTTCGCTAGCTGATTTTGCTGACCAAGATTTAAGTAAGTATTGAAGATAGTCATTACTGCTTTTTACGCTGTTACTCATGCGCTGACTCCTGTAGCCAAACGTTGATCGGCATTGATCCAGTCGTAACCACGAGTTTCTAACTCCATCGCTAGTTTTTTATCGCCAGTGATTACAATGCGACCGGCTTGCATAACGTGCACAAAATCAGGAACGATATAGTCTAATAAGCGTTGATAATGTGTTACCAGTATGATGGCGTTATCTTTATGAGCAATTTGATTCACGCCATTGGCGACGATTCTCAGTGCATCAATATCTAGACCCGAATCGGTTTCATCCAGAATGCTAAGTTTGGGTTCAAGCAATGCCATTTGTAGAATCTCATTGCGCTTCTTTTCGCCACCCGAGAAACCTTCGTTAACGCTACGGTCAAGGAAATCTGGTTTCATATCGAGCAACTTCATTTTTTCACGTACAAAATCATCAAACTCAAGCGGATCGAGCTCATCTTTTCCACGTTGCCCCTGTATCGTATTGTAAGCAAGCCGGAGAAATTGTGTATTCGCAACACCTGGTATTTCTATGGGATACTGAAACCCTAAAAACAAGCCTGCCCGAGCACGTTCTTCCGGAGGTAACGCTAAAAGATTTTTGCCCTCAAATTCTATAGTTCCTGCTGTAACTTCATAGGCTGAATGGCCTGCGAGTACTTTTGCTAGCGTGCTTTTTCCAGATCCATTTAATCCCATGATGGCATGGATTTCACCGCTTTTAACGGTTAAATTAATACCATTGAGAATCTCGGTAGCGTTAATGCTGGCATGCAAATTTTTGACCGAAAGTAATGTTGTGCTATTTTTGTCGATCATCCGACGCTCCCTTCTAATTTAAAACTCAATAACTTAGTGGCTTCTACCGCAAATTCCATCGGCAATTGCTGAAACACTTCCTTGCAAAAACCGTTGATGATCATCGAAACTGCTTCTTCCGCACCAATACCACGTTGCGATAAGTAGAACAGTTGATCTTCACCAATCTTTGATGTGGAAGCTTCGTGTTCTACTTTTGCCGTGTTGTTTTGTACTTGAATATAGGGAAAAGTATGTGCACCACATTGATCGCCGATGAGCATCGAATCACACTGTGAGTAATTCCGAGCGCCATTGGCTGTCGGTGTAATGCGCACTAGGCCACGGTAGCTGCTATTTGAGCGGCCTGCTGATATGCCTTTGCTAATGATGGTACTTCGAGTATTTTTACCAATATGAATCATTTTGGTACCAGTGTCTGCTTGCTGAAAATTGTTTGTCACAGCAACGGAATAGAATTCGCCTACAGAGTTATCGCCTCGTAAAATACAGGAAGGATATTTCCAAGTGATTGCGGCACCAGTTTCTACTTGGGTCCAGGAGATGCGAGAGTTAACACCTTTCGCTAAGCCACGTTTGGTTACGAAATTATAAATACCACCAATACCATTTTCATCGCCGGCATACCAGTTTTGCACGGTTGAGTATTTGATATCTGCGTTATCTAATGCAATCAATTCAACCACGGCAGCATGTAATTGATTGGTGTCAAATTGGGGGGCTGTGCATCCCTCTAGATAAGAAACTGATGCGCCTTCTTCAGCGATTACCAGCGTGCGTTCAAATTGACCAGATCCTTCGGTATTGATGCGGAAGTAAGTGGATAAATCCATGGGGCATTTTACGCCTTTAGGGATAAAGCAAAAAGAACCATCGGTAAACACTGCTGAATTTAAGGCGGCAAAAAAATTATCGCCAACTGGAACCACTGATCCAAGGTATTTTTTAACTAATTCAGGGTGATTGTGCACAGCTTCAGAAATAGAACAGAAAATGATACCGACCTCGGCTAGCTTTTGCTTGTAAGTTGTAGCTACAGACACACTATCAAAAATAACATCGACAGCTACACCTGCTAACGCGGCGCGTTCATGCATTGGTACGCCAAGTTTCTCAAAAGTACGCAATAATTCAGGATCGACTTCATCCATACTTGCTAGCTTATTCTTTGGCTTGGGAGCTGAATAATAGCTGATATCCTGATAATCTATTTTAGAATAATGGACATTTTGCCAATCGGGTTCGGACATGGTTATCCATTTTCGATATGCATCCAGACGGAATGACAAGAGCCATTCAGGTTCGTTCTTTTTGGCTGAAATTAATCGAATCGTGTCTTCATTGAGCCCTTTAGGAGCGACATCTGATTCAATATCTGTTACGAAGCCATGCTTGTATGGCTGATTAACCAAGCTTTGCAGTACTGCGCTCATTTGGTTTCTTCCTTTTTTCTTAATGTACGATGCAAAGCAAGAAAATTTATTTTTATGTTGTTTTATTGCCTTGCTTTTTGAATTATTTAATTATTATCATTTAGATAACTGACTGAAACTGAACATAAGATCTAATTATGCTCAATTGCTTTTTCTTTGACACTAAAGCTATCGCCGCAACCACACGTGCTATCAGCATTCGGATTATTAATTTTAAGCGTGTTATTGAGTCCATCTTTTACGAGATCCACTTCAGATCCAACTAGAAAAGATAGAATATCTGAAGCAATCGCAACTTTAACATTCTGAGATTCAAATATTTGATCGTTGGATTGAATGTCTTCGGTATAATCGACGATATATGAATTTCCAGAACATCCGGATTTTTTAACACCAATACGCAACATGGTACCTGGCTTCATTTTTGCAAGCTGTTGTTGGATATATTTTCCAGCATTTTCCGTTAATGTAATAGACATATATGCAGTCAGCGAATGATTTGTTTTCAGGCTACGGTTGTTTCACGCATATCGATCAATGGAGCGATATCTCTTGATTTTAGATTTTTCTGATTATCAACAAGTTCCTTTAAGGTGACAGCGCCAAGATAATCAAAAATGATTTCATTGAGTTTTGCCCATAAATCATGAGTCATGCATTTACTGTCATTATGGCAATTTTCTTTCCCACCACATTGCGTAGCATCAATCGGTTCGTCAACTGCAAGGATAATATCTGCGATAGAGACTTCACCGAGATCTTTGGCCAAACAATAACCGCCTCCAGGACCCCTTACGCTATCGACTAATTCGGATTGACGAAGTTTTGCAAATAATTGTTCTAAGTAGGAGAGTGAAATTTTTTGCCGTTGACTAATGTCTGCTAAAGTTACTGGGTTACTACTTTGTTGCAGAGCAAGATCAAGTAATGCTGTTACTGCGAACCTACCTTTCGTTGTGAGTCTCATAGAATAATCGCTCCTGTTTAAATGAATTAAAACTAATACTTGATTGAAATTCTCGCTAACCTGATTCGACCCTAATAACCGATCATTTTAGTCGACTATACAATACCCGATTGATTCAGTCAACTATAAGGTAAGTTTCCACAGTACGGAAGGCTTTTGCGGGGATATTTAGAAACCAAATTGGATGTCTTACCCCGGTAAATTTTAGCTTACACAGCGCTATACTGCTCAAGTCATCAATGAATTAAAATCACATGTAAAATAATCATTTTTGAAGATAGATTTTCTATGGCGATAAAGTAAGATGAATTACCAGGGTTATTATGCCGAATTATTGTTTATAAATATTAAATGCTTGAAGGAGAGATAGATGCAACCAATTACTATAATGGTTGTTGAAACTGGTCAGAATCAAGCTATATCGATACAAGATTTTGAAGGAAACAGCGATATTAGAGTCTTAGATAGAAGTAAATCGAATGATTGCGACTTAGCTGAACCGTTGCTACAGGAACAAGAAATTACTGTTGATTTTATCGAGAGCACGTTAGAAAAAATAGATCGTCTAAATCCTAAAACAGTTCTAATCAATGCCAACTCAACCGTTCAGGAGTACTACGATTTACTGGTTGCTATGCACTACCAGCGACCGAACACTCAGGTGATTTTGGTTGTTAATGATTCCATCTCGGAAGATTGTATTCTTAAAGCTTTATCTTGCGGAGCCCAAGGTTTTATAACGAATGAATTAAGCGCGCTTGATTTTATAAAAGTTGTCAATGCAATCGATCAGGGTGAAATTTGGGTGTCACGCAAAATTCTTACGAAAGCGATGGATCAAGTTTTTCTTCTTAATAATTTGGCTTCTTGAGAATTGATTTTGATCATCCTCGCTAGTATCAATAAAGAAACTTTATTCTGTTGGAAATCTGCGTTGTCAAAAATAGCCTTTTTGAATTCGTATAATACTTTCTCAGTACTTAAGAAAAATCTACAACAGCTAAATCCTCAATTGATTTTAATTGATTGCGAATTACCTGGATTTATGGGGTATCAGTCCATCCAAGAATTATTAGCTATCAGTAAGCAAGCTAAAATCGTGCTTTTCGGACCGAATCTATCAGATGAGGTTGAATGGGGTTTTTTTAAAGCAGGAATCAAAGGATATTGTCCAGGCAAAATTTCTACCGAGCAACTTAACAAAGTTATTAGCGCTATTTTACAAGGAGAGTTATGGATACGTCGCACATTAACACACCGTATTTTGGATGAGCTAATTAAAACAACACATGAAGAAAAACGTACAAAACAGTTTATTCAAAATGCAATAGCAAGCTTGACTCATCGTGAAAACGAAATAGCATTATTAGTGGCCCAAGGAGAAAGTAATAAAGATATCGCATACCGGTTAGCGATTACTGAGCGCACCGTGAAAGCGCATTTAACAGAAATCTTTAAAAAAATGCAGGTTACGGATCGCATTAAAGTTGCACTTATAATTAAAGATCTCATTCAGTCACGATAATTTCTTGGAAATATTAAGGACAATAGCAATAAGGAAATAACATGATTAAACAAGTAATTAAAACCACCAATGCACCTCAAGCCATCGGTACTTATTCACAAGCCATACGAGTTCGGAGCGGTGGAGATACCGTTTATTTATCGGGACAGATTGGATTAGATCCAGATACGATGCAAATGATCGATGGTATCGATGCACAAATTCGCCAGGTTTTTAATAACTTGCAATCGGTCGCAACAGCCAGCGGTGGTGATCTGGGTGATATCGTCAAGTTAAATATCTTTCTAACAGATTTAGATAATTTTGCATTGGTGAATGAAATTATGGCAAGTTATTTTTCTCAACCTTATCCAGCGCGAGCAGCAGTGGGGGTCAAAGCGCTTCCGCGTGGCGCACTAATTGAAATGGATGCAATTATGGTCGTTCAAGGCTGAGCGATAGCCACTTGTATTCTGCTTCATGCCGTCCATCTGGAATGTATTGACTATCCAGAATGATAATGACTATTAATAGCGGTATTCGAGAGAAACTATCTCGGTTAGGTATTAGAAACACACTGGACTTGATTTTGCACTTACCTATTCGCTACGAAGATGAAACGCACTTACTTCTAATAGGAGATTTGTTGCCTGGAAAAACTGCCCAGATTGAGGGAACCGTTATTCATAATGAAGTGATTATGTGCCCAAGAAGGCAATTGTTATGTCAAGTTGAAGACAGTAGTGGTTCTTTAGTGATGCGTTTTTTGCATTTCTATACTAGTCAAATCAAAGCCTATGCGGTGGGCAAGCGAGTCAGATTGCTGGGGGAAGTGCGCGATGGGTTTTGGGGAATTGAAATGGTGCATCCCAAGTGCCGGGTAATTGAGCAGCAGGGAGAGATGCTTGCGGGTGCATTAACACCGATATACGCTACTACAGTAGGCTTAAGTCAAAAGACACTAAGTAAATTAATTGCACAGGCTTTGCATGATGCCGAACAATCGCGGATTCTGATCGAAACTTTACCTAATTCTATTATTGAGAAACATGGCCTTGTAGGTTTGTGGGAAAGCATTTCAACTTTGCATTATCCGTTGCCTGATGTTTCACTTGAAATGTTACATTCGCATTCACATCCAGCCTGGCGCCGTATCAAATTTGATGAATTACTGGCGCATCAATTGTCGATGCGTATGCACTATCGTAAACGGCGATCTAGTTCTGCTCCTGTATTATCAAAGAAAAATCATTTGATTCAGAGATTTATTGAGGGATTACCGTTCACATTAACATCAGCGCAGCATAAGGTCATTGCAGAAATCAGTCAAGATTTGTCGGTAGCATGTCCTATGCATCGCATGCTGCAAGGTGATGTTGGTAGTGGTAAGACCATTGTCGCAGCAGTAGCGGCATTGCAAGCCATTGAGAGTGATCATCAAGTGGCGATTATGGCGCCAACTGAGATTCTTGCTGAGCAGCATTTTGAAAAATTATCGGCTTGGCTGACTCCACTTGGAGTCGATGTGATTCGGTTATCAGGTAGTCAGAATAAAAAGCAAAAACAGAAAGCTCAAGATGAAATTGCACAAAAAACCGGGTTACTCGTGGTTGGCACGCATACATTATTTCAGGATCGCATAATGTTTTGTCAGCTTGGTTTGGTTATCATCGATGAGCAGCATCGTTTTGGTGTACAACAGCGCTTGGCGCTACAACTTAAAGGTACGCAATCTAATGTAGTGCCTCATCAATTAATGATGACGGCAACTCCCATTCCGCGCACACTTTCAATGAGCTATTATGCGGATCTCGATGTGTCAATCATTGATCAATTGCCACCCGGTCGAGCACCGTTAATTACTAAATTAATTGCAGACAATCGTCGTGACGAGATTATCGAACGGATACAATATGTTTGTCAGCAAGGTAAGCAAGCTTATTGGGTATGCCCTTTGATTGAAGAATCCGAGGCATTGCAACTGCAAACAGCGTTGGAAACATATAACAGCTTAAGTAAACTACTACCTAAGCTGGTAATAGGCTTGGTGCATGGGCGTTTATCATCCCAGGAAAAGAATGAGGTGGTGAATGCTTTTAAGCAAGGCTGCATTCAATTATTGATTGCAACCACAGTGATTGAGGTTGGTATAGATATTCCCAATGCTTCTTTGATGGTGATTGAAAATGCTGAACGTATGGGGTTATCGCAATTACATCAACTGCGCGGTAGAGTGGGGCGTGGATCGGAAACGAGTATTTGCATACTAATGTATCGTCAGCCGCTGTCGGAAATTGCTCGGCAGCGGCTTAAAATTATTTTTGAAACTACAGATGGTTTTGAAATTGCGCGACAAGACTTACATCTTAGAGGACCGGGAGAGTATCTTGGTGCACGCCAAAGCGGAGTGCCAATGTTACGATTTGCTGATCTAGAGCAGGATTACGATCTGTTGATAGCAGCGCAATCGGTGGTTGACGAACTACTAAATCACTACCCTGATCTTGCAGAAAAACATATTGATCGCTGGCTGGGGAATAGAGTGGCGTTTTTACGAGTATAAATGAAATATTTTACATTTAAATTTGAATAAATTTTATTAAAGAGATCAGTCGCTTTGACTTTCTTTTTATCAGTTGTAAATAAAGGGGAATTAGGGGGGGTGGTAATTAAGTTAAGTTTATAGGACATATTTTATGACAAATAGTTCTTGACGAGTTGGGGGTATGTCGACTAGCCTGGAGGGTGTAGCTGGGTTGGGGGGAAATATACTCTGATTTAGTTGCTAAAAATTTAAGTATAAGAGCAGTAGAAGATAGAATAATTCGTGAAGAATTAGGTAGTAAGTAATAAAAAAAGAGAGAGCAGTATATTTAATTAACGAAGAGCGGTAAGGAGGTAGGATATGGCAACGACGTATGGCACGAGTAGTGCGAGTAAGAGTGCTGATTATGACATGTCGCTGTGGTATGACTCAAAGTACTACAAATTAGGCATGCTGACGATGTTATTGGTAGCGATATTTTGGATATGGTATCAAAGGACATTTGCATATTCGCATGGAATGGATTCGATGGAACCTGAGTTTGACAAGGTATGGATGGGTCTGTGGCGAGTACACATGACACTGATGCCGCTGTTTGGGTTAGTGACATGGGGTTGGATTCTGAAGACTCGTGATACGAAAGAGCAATTAGACAATTTGGACACCAAGCTGGAGATCAAACGTTATTTTTACTGGATGATGTGGTTGGGTGTTTATTTGTTTGGTGTTTACTGGGGCGGAAGTTTCTTTACGGAACAAGACGCATCTTGGCACCAAGTGATTATTCGTGACACGAGCTTTACGCCAAGTCACGTAGTGGTATTTTACGGTTCGTTCCCGATGTACATTGTATGTGGTGTAGCGTCATACTTGTATGCGATGACCCGTCTGCCGCTGTATAGCCGTGGCACATCCTTCCCGTTGGTGATGGCAATTGCTGGTCCATTGATGATTCTGCCGAACGTAGGGTTGAACGAATGGGGACATGCATTCTGGTTCATGGAAGAATTGTTTAGCGCGCCATTACACTGGGGCTTTGTGATTCTGGGTTGGGCTGGTTTATTTTCGGGTGGAATTGCAGCACAAATCATTACCCGTTATTCAAACCTGACCGATGTAACCTGGAACAATGCTAGCAGAGAAATTCTGAATAACCGCATCGTTCCTTAAATAAGGAGCACATCGGAGTTTTTCGTTAGGCGACGAAGGGACTTTCGGTGAAGTGGGTACGTTAGTCTCGTAGGCTAGGGGAAATAATCTACGAGGCTAGCGTAAGAAAAGAATAAATAGGCGCGAGGAAATTGGGTCTATGAATTTAAATAAAATGAATATAGGGAGGGTCTAGTGAGTAGAACAGACGAAATTATAGCGGCGGCCAAGATGCCACCGGAAGCGGTAAGGATGTCGAGATACATTGATGCGGTGTATTTTCCGATTCTGTGTATTCTGTTGGTAGGAACATTCCACATGCACTTTATGCTGTTGGCAGGTGACTGGGATTTTTGGCTTGATTGGAAAGATCGTCAATGGTGGCCGGTAGTAACCCCGATTGTGGGCGTTATGTATTGTGCGGCATTGATGTACTATTTGTGGGTAAACTACCGTCTGCCTTTTGGCGCGACACTGTGTATCGTGTGCCTGTTGGTAGGTGAATGGTTAACCCGTTACTGGGGATTTTACTGGTGGTCACACTATCCACTCAACTTTGTACTGCCATCGACCATGATTCCTGGCGCATTGATGTTGGATACGATCATGTTGTTGACAGGTAACTGGTTGATAACCGCGTTATTAGGTGGTGGATTCTGGGGATTGTTTTTCTACCCAGGCAACTGGCCGATATTTGGCCCGACCCACTTACCAGTGGTAGTAGAAGGCGTACTGTTATCAGTTGCTGACTACACGGGTTTCTTGTATGTACGTACTGGTACACCGGAATATGTGCGTTTAATTGAGCAAGGTTCATTGCGTACGTTTGGTGGTCACACGACGGTTATTGCTGCGTTCTTCTCGGCATTCGTATCGATGTTGATGTTCTGCGTATGGTGGTATTTTGGTAAAGTTTACTGCACCGCTTTCTACTATGTTAAAGGTGAAAGAGGACGTATTTCTATGAAGAATGACGTAACTGCTTTTGGTGAAAAAGGCTTTGCACAGGGGATCAAATAATGAATATGAAAAGCATTTTTAAACTAGGCGTGTTAGGTCTTTACGGAGCTGCGATAGGTGCGGCATCATTAGCGCTGACGTTGGGCGCTGATGTAAAAACGGCATCGGCACATGGTGAACGTTCGCAAGAGCCGTTTCTTCGGATGCGTAGTATTCAGTGGTATGACATGAAATGGCAACCGAAAGTCACGAAAGTGAACGACATTGCTACGATGACTGGTAAATTTCACTTGGCAGAAGATTGGCCACGTGCGGTAGGTAAGCCTGGACGTGCGTTTTTTAACGTGGGCAGTCCGAGTCCGGTGTTTGTACGCTTGAGCACCAAGTTAAATGGTCACCCGACCTTCATATCAGGTCCGTTAGAAATTGGACGCGACTATGAATTTGAAGTGAAACTGAAAGCACGGATACCTGGACGCCATCATATGCATGCGATGGTAAACGTGAAAGACGCGGGTCCGATTGCAGGTCCTGCATCTTGGATGAACATTTCAGGTAGCTGGGATGACTTTACCAATCCGATTACCACATTAACGGGTAAAAACATTGATCTGGAAACTTTCAATTTCAGCAATGGTGTATTCTGGCACTTGGTATGGTTGGGTCTTGGCTGCTTCTGGATTGGCTACTTTGTAGCGAAACCGATGTTCTTGCCACGTAGTCGGGTATTGTTGGCGTATGGAGACGAATTGCTGACATCACCGACGGACAGGAAATTTGGTCTTGCGATGGCGATTCTGACCTGTGCGATTGTATGGGGTGGATATCGTTATACAGAAACGGTTCATCCGTACACGGTACCGATTCAAGCGGGTGAATCTAAAGTAGAGCCATTACCGATTGCACCGAATCCGGTAGCGATTAAAGTTACGCATGCGAACTATGACGTACCTGGACGTGCGTTGCGCGTTACGATGGAAATTACCAACAATGGTGACTCACCGGTTAGTATTGGGGAGTTCACTACAGCGGGTGTTCGTTTTGTTAACAAACTGGGTCAAACACATTTAGATCCGGACTATCCGAGAGAATTGGTTGCGACTGGTTTATCGATGGATGATGACAGAGCGATTCAACCTGGTGAAACACGTGAAGTTAAGATGGAAGCCAAAGATGCGTTATGGGAAGTACAACGTTTGATGGCGTTATTGGGTGATCCTGAAAGCCGTTTTGGTGGATTGCTGATGACTTGGGATGACAGTGGTACACGTTATATTAACAGTATTGCGGGAGCCGTTATTCCAGTGTTTACCAAACTATAATCGAAGATAGATTGGTTTAGGTTTAAACACAAAGCGCCGGTACACCGCTGTCGAAAGACAGATAGGGTACCGGCGTTTTTATCGATGTAAGAGAAAAATAGAAGAAAGAAAATATAAACGAAAGTACTAGATGCAAATAAGAAAAATAAAGTACTTAAGCACAGGAGGATCTGTTGTGACTAGGCAGAAAATATGGACAGGGATTTCTGTATTTATTTTTGCCATGGTATTTTATACAAGTACAGTACAAGCACATGGTAAAGTAGCGATAGAAGAAGACAGTTGTATGCGTCGAATTGGCGAGAATATGATTCACTTAAGCACCTATCAACCGCAGATTGATGAAGAAGGACACTACTGCACCGACATACCAAAGATAGGCAACAGCATATTGGTAATAGATTTGGTTGATCCATCGCTACGGGATATGCCGATAGGGATCAAAATAGTCAAAGGCAGCAGCGTTAATGAAGGTGAAACGGTAAAGCATATTCAACCTGCATTATACGAAGATGGCGTCATTAGTACACAAAGCAGTTTCGATCAAGGGAAATATCTGGTGCTAATCACAGCCGAAGGGGTTCCGCCGCTCAATTATGAATACCACTTACGGGTAGAAATGGTCAATTATGCCAATGTATTTAGGGCATCGATTGGACCGATTGTGGCGTTATTGCTTACGACGCTGCTAGGGTATAAACTTTTCAAATCGAAACGGTTTAGAAGCTGGTTGGCCAACCGGGGATCAAAAAAAAATTAGAGAATCATCAGCATTAGGTAAGAGTAAGAGAACTGAGATTAACAAAGCAACTAATACATTAACAACAGGAAGATTAATAATGTCAGGAAGAATCGCAACAATAAAGCAAGCATTATTAGCAGTATTACTTACAGCGGGAATAGCAATGACAGGGCAAGTACAAGCGCATGGTGGCTTGGCACTTGCGGAGGACATGTGTGTTTTGACGGTAGGGCCATACCGGATGCATTTTACTGGATACCAACCACTGTCGCAGGAAGAAGAATTCTGTGAAGACATACCGGAAGTAGGCAAGACCGTAATTGCATTGGATTATATACAAGAAGAATTACGGCCGCTCACTACTGAGGTTCGCATCATACGAGATACTGGATCGGAAGAAAACTTGGATGAGATCACGGTGTTTCATTTGCCACCGAAAGTCTATCCATCTGCATCGATTTCAGTGGATCACACCTTTCCAGAGAAGGGTAAGTTTGTGGGGTTGGTCACTGTAACGGGTGGGGCACAAGACTATATATCACGTTTTCCGTTTTCTGTCGGAGAAGGGCGTCCTACACCGAAGTCAGCCATTATTGCTCCTATTGTGCTAGTTATTGCCGTGGTAGCGTTCTTCTTGATGCGTAAAAAGAAGAATAATTCCGCAGCAGCTTAAAGAGAAATAGCTTCAGTAATAAGTCAGTAAATATCTATTAAAGACAAGCTCAATCTAATATTGAACTTGTCTTTAAATACTTCATCGTATTTTAGAAGTATTCTAGATAATCATTAAACAAAATAAATAGAGGTTATTGTGAAGAATAATAATATTCAATCGAAATCATTTACTATTAGTCAAACAGTCTTTTTATTA
Organism: Nitrosomonas sp. PY1; assembly: GCF_022836435.1. NCBI lineage: Bacteria > Pseudomonadati > Pseudomonadota > Betaproteobacteria > Nitrosomonadales > Nitrosomonadaceae > Nitrosomonas > Nitrosomonas sp. PY1. The sequence goes on from NZ_BQXC01000001.1 coordinate 755,925, forward strand.
ATGGCTATATTATTGCTATTGTGGCACTCGAATCCGGTAATGGCGCATGCGGCATTAGTAAAATCTGATCCGCCTCGCCGAGCTACACTTTCAGCTTCACCTAAGCAAATACAATTATGGTTCAATGAAAAAATTGAAGGGGCTTATGCATCAGTTGTGTTACTGGATTCCAACAAAAAAGCTTTGACGGAAAATAATCCCGAGGTTGTCGCTGATGATCCAAAATCACTAGTACTTAGTATTCCGGAAATTGGTACCGGAAAATATACAATACAATATCGTGTGATGTCTGTTGACGGTCATGTGATTGAATCCAGTTTTGATTTTAATGTCAAAAATAAAACTCCGTAAGTAAGTATGGTAGAGATTGTTGCTGCATTTGCGCGTTGGTTACAAATTGCTGCAAATTTCGTACTTCTTGGAAGCTATGTTTTTCTGATTATTGCTGACAGTAGCATAGGAAGAAGTACAATCAGTGAAAGACCATGGATAGAGAAGTTGCAGCGCTTTTTTCCATGGATGGCTGCGTGTGTTTCAGTAGGGTTAGTCATAATAATGGCGTGTACCCTTGTACAAATAACCGGAAACACTGGTAGTTTATGGCAGCTCGATAAATGGTCGTCAATTGTAATTGATACCCATGCAGGTCAAATTTGGATTTTGCGAGTAGCGCTTTCCATTCTGTTGCTAGTTCTAGTTCTTTATTCACATAAAATTTCAAGAAGTATTTGGCGGCATGCTAGTTGCGCAATGGTTGCAGCATTGCCGCTCATTGCCGGTACGTTTGCAAGCCATGTGGCATTGGAAGCACCGACATTTACGACGGTGCTACCTTATGCAATCCATGTTGTATTAGCAGGTGTATGGCTTGGCGCATTGCCTGCTTTCTTGCTGTTAGTATATGAGAAAAAGGAGTTTATATCACTTAAGTTATCAGAAAAATCAGAATTATCTTCGGTTTTGAATAATTTTTCCTCGGTAATTTTTCCGGTGATGCTATTGATTATTCTGACAGGCATCGTGGTAAGCGATCATATTTTTGATGGATATTATGCTGCATTGGTAGCAACGCCTTATGGTTGGTTACTGAGCAGTAAAATTTTGTTGCTAGGTGTAATTCTCTTAATCGCTGAGAGAGTTCGTTCAAAGTGGTTGCCAGCATTAAATCAAAATAATCAAATGTCTGTTAACGTGGCAAGTACAGAAAACCTAAGGAAGTGGGTTGGTATCGAATTTTTGTTGGCATTGATACTTTTATTGTTAGCAACGCTCCTAACGAATTCTGTGCCTGTAAAAAACCTCAATATTGAAGAATGGCCATTACCCTTTCGATTTTCAATTGTGGCAACGTGGAGTCTGCCCAATGTGGAGCTGCAAGCATGGACAGGATTGGTCATCGTGTTTGTTGCTTTTGGATTGTTTTTATGGGGACGACTTCATCAATGGAAAGTAAAGCAATTAACTATTACAGTATTTTTAATTTTGGCGGGCGCGATGCTTGCTTTGCAAGCAATTACAATTCGCGCTTATCCTGAAACATACCGTAAACCGGGGGAGTCATTTAGTGCAGTTTCTATTGCAAATGGCGCCAATCTGTTTTCTGAAAATTGTGTCGAATGTCACGGCGTACAAGGAAAAGGTAATGGAATTAAATCTCGTACACTATCCACTAAGCTACCGGATTTATTGATGGAGCCGCATACTATAGAGCATACACCGGGTGATTTTTATCATTGGATTACTTATGGTATGGAAAATACGGATATGCCAGGGTATGTGGAGAAGTTATCAAACGAAGATCGTTGGGATTTGGTGAATTTCATTCATGCTCTATCGCGGGGATATCAGTCTAGAATTTTGTCACCCACAGTGATTCCAGGCAAAGCATTCATTCAACCCCCCGTATTTTTTTATGGAACACAAGATGGAAATAGCCGAACACTGCAAGATTTTCGCGATGATAAAACGGTGTTACTAGTGATATTTTCATGGCCGCTATCTGAAGCTCGGATGAATCAGCTAAAAACGACCTATAATCAACTGGTGGATCAAAATGTAACTGTTATAGCAGTGCCATCCAATGAACTGAATGACGCTACAAAGGAATTCTTATCGAATGAATTTCCATTTGATATTGTCGTGCAAGGATCATCCGAGATAGTGACTAGCTATGCATTATCACGTCGAACTATTTATTATCCCGATATTATTGGTCGCGGCTCCGATTATGATCATATGGAGTTTCTAATTGATCGTTATGGGTACTTGCGTGCACGCTGGATTCCATCAATAGATGAAAAAGGCTGGAATGATGTTGATTTACTAAATCAACAATTAACTTTGTTGGATCGCGAGGAACTGGAAGTTTCACCAGCAAAAGACTATGTGCAGTAATGCAAGCAAACCCACCCTTAAATAGCGAAGGTATCTCAAAGAGAGATCTACCTTCGCCATAGGTTCCTACTAAAAACGGAAGTTATATTGCACGTACAAAAGGTCAGCGGAAATTCCTGGTGCTTGGTCTTTCAGGAAACCACCACTGAATAATTTGGAATAGCCGAATAATACATCTTGATGACGATCGACGTGTATATTAAAGCGGAAATCAATCTCATCACCAACATGACTCCCGGACTGCCCAGTAACATCTCTAAAAGTTGCAGCTCCTGCGGCATTGTATAAATAATCGCGTTGATTTGCCAAGTAGAATCGATGATATTGCGTGATAAAAGTAATCCAAGGTACTGGGTGCGTAGAAAACTGGACATTAAAATCATGAATGTTTTGGCGGCCAACACGATCAAGATATCCGAGATAGTAATGCCCAAATGGAAATAACTGATTAAAAGTATTACTTCTATCGTCGGTAGGATTACTGTCTCCAGAGGCAAAGTCATAGCGTATCCAGCCTTGTGCATTCATCAACGTCGGTACTCGGTAACCAAGGCCTGTAGCAACTGCGAAAGCGGAAACATCTAGGTGAGAACGCCGACCAAATTGATACATGCCTTCCAATTCATAGAGGAAGTTATCAAAGTTTCCGACTAAACGACCGCCCAATGTATGAACGTGTGAATCTCCTTGTAGAATATTACCTCGTAATACATTAGCAGCAGTAAGATGACGATCATTTTCTAGACTTAAAAAATAGAGATCAAGCGCATGTGTTGGAGCAATTCTATTGGTTCCCCAAAGACCGAAGAAGTTTTGTTTGGTATCCCAATTATCTACTTCGTTTTTTTCAATAATCATAGGCCGAGTCCAAAAAGCATCGACATCCCAACTTGGAGAGCGCCAAAATGCTTTCACGCCTTGAAAGGTTCTACGGGTATTAACCCAATCTAAAGTGGAGATCAAGCGCTGTGAGCCATATAACAATTCTTGTCGACCAACACGGATATACACAGGACCGTCTTTGACATTGGCTAATTTAATGTCCGTAAATACATTCAGCATATCCGTATAGTTTCTATCCGTGATCAAAGGAGGTAAGTTGTAACCAAAATCACGTGCATCTATTAATTCCGCAAACAATCTCACTCTGTCGCGATACCATAAATCTGCATGAAAACGTGTACGTAATAAATGAAAGTCATTATTGATGCCTTCTAAATTCAACCGGCTATCGGTTTCATGCGTATAGCGATACCAAAAGTTACCGCCAAAAGACAACAACCAATCATCAGCGAAATGTATACGTTTTATCGGATCAAAAATATCCTTTTCGGCGCCTGTTTTGTCTAGATAGCGGAAGTCAATTTCATAAGCGGGCGTTGTCAATAGAGCGAATGGCGCATAAGGTGCTACCGGCGGTTTTTCACGTTTGTTTCCGGATACCATATCCCATAGCGAGTAATACCCCGCACCACCTGGGGGAAGAATAAATAATCCCGGTCGTGACATTGTTGTAACTGGAGGCACTTTTGATTTATCAAAGCCATCCGAAGTAATAGCTCTGGGCAATGTTGCTGGTGCTGGTGGAACTGCAGGTGTTGCTGCTGGTGCACTAGCCGGAGGATTGTTTGTCGTGGTTGGGGATTGTGCCTGAACTTGATAAGTCCAGGACATTATCGTGATGCAGGTAACTATAAAGTATTGTTGCCTGTTTTTTAACAAGCGCACTTTTGGTCTGGCATGGGGTTTCGCCGGAGATGGAAAAATTCCCAGTGAATTCATTGTGAAGCTCCTGTTTAGATAATAGACAAGTTTGATATGCAAGGTACGAAAAAATAGCGCGATGGCTTTAATGGCCGCTATTATATGCGATAACAATTGATTTTAAAGCGTATATTAAAAAATCATTCCGTCAATTAAATCAGAGTCTTTCAATTGACTGTAATCTAAATATATTCAATATCAGTAATTTGAGACAAAGATATTGATGAAGATCAATTTATTATTTTGTTGTAAATCAGACACAAAAATAGAAAATTGATTAAGGGGTTATTTTTACGTTAAGGCCGAGTGCTTTAATTTTTCCGGCAAAGTCAATCAACCATGCTTGAGTAACTACAGATAATTGCGAAGCCTCTGATTGTAATGATGGGCGTGCCAAACCATATAATAGTACCCCTTGTAGGGAAATTTCTTCATTGGTGAGTTGTTCGATGAATTTTAAATAGGCATCAATTTCACAATTTGCGGGAGCTTCACCATCAATTTGGAACATACAAGTCTGTAGCCAAGTAGGGCAAATTGACGAAGCGATACGCAAATTCATGCGAATCCTCTTCAAACTGATGTCGCTATTATTGACAAGCTTTCTTGCTTCAGTGGTAGCGCGGTCAAATTTAAACCAAATTTCTCCATTCATTTTTGCCATACGCTTTAATCCAGCTTGCACATGTTTGCGATGGATTAGGCTGCCATTCGTGATCAGCACCAATTTAAGGTTCTTGGGCATAGGAAAATCTTTTAACACTTCTCCGATCAATTCGATGACTTGCTCAAATTCTTTAGCGCTGGTTGGTTCGCCATTTCCAGATAAAGCAATATCACGAATTACTCTGGCTTCTTCTGGTACATTTTTCACCATGAATTCGCCATTAATTAGTTCATTTAGAAAGCAATGTAACTCGTTCCTAAGCTTGCTTAAATCAATATGAGGTGCAGTACCACGCGTCAAATTGGGAACTTGGCAATAAATGCAGCGCCAATTACAAGCATTGTTCGGATTCAAATTAATTCCAATCGATACGCCGCCTGCACGACGTGATATCACCGGGTAAACATAGGTTAGCCCAGCGCTATCCCGACTATGGTCGGCGGTATTCAGTCGTTGAGAAGGGGTTGGCAATGTTACAATTTCACCTTTTATTTGCTTATTTACTAATGTTGTTATGCTGATCACGCGCAAGCTGGAATTTGATGCAGGGCATCGTATTTCCACTCATAATAGTCAGTGCCGACATTTACACGGTCATCGCTATGTGATTGAAATTTCATTGTCAGGTAATATTATCACTGACGAAGGTGCGCCTGAGCAAGGTATGGTGATGGATTTTTCTGAAGTAAAGCGGATAGCTAAGTCGGTACTCATTGATCACTGGGATCATGCATTTTTGGTTTACGAAGAAGATACCATAGTGCTTGAGTTTTTGAAAACCATGCCAGATCACAAAACCGTCGTTTTAAATGCGCAACCTACTGCAGAAAATCTGGCAAAAATTGCATTTGAGGTACTTGATCAAGTCTATCAGGATACTTACGGTAACCATCTTCGTTTGGAGCGGATCCGTTTGTATGAAACACCGAATTGTTGGGCTGAAGTATTGCGTGAAACGATGCGGAATTAGTGGCCGCTATCTAGGTGATTCTCAAGATGAATTCCTTGACGGGGTAAGTTAGCTTGGCTACCATTAAAGTGAAGCAGTGAGGGTTATTGCTTTTTCTTTGATTATTTTAAAGGAAGAATTATGTTCCAGATTAAAAAAATATTATTAGTGAGTATGTTCTTTGCATTGTTATCCATTGCATTGCTTACATCAGTGAAAGCCTCTGGTGATGAAAAAAGCCTCAATTTCGGCCACTTTACTAAAGAAAATGTATTATTAACACCCAAAGACTATCGTGAGTGGATTTTTGTGGGAGCGCCCGTTACTCCAAATGACATGAATGATGGTAAACCTGCATTTCCAGAGTTTCATAATGTTTATATTGATCCAACCAGTTGGGGTCACTGGAAAAAAACGGGCGAATTTCGAGATGGCACTGTCATCGTAAAAGAATTGACTAGCGTAGGAACTAAAGAATCGGCGAGTGGGAATGGCTATTTTCCCGGAGAGTTTAACGGTATCGCCGCAATGGTAAAAGATTCTAAACGTTATCCTGATAAACCTGGTAATTGGGCATTCTTTGGATTCGAATCATATGAAGCCAAACAAGGCGCTATACAAGACGATGATGCTTGTGCCGCCTGCCATAAAAAACATGCCGCGCAAGATATGGTGTTTATTCAACACTACCCAGTTCTTCGTGCTGCAAAGCCTGGTGAAAAATAACGAGTAATGGTTTTTATAATCTATTTATATATAAAATAGATTTCTCTTTTAAGCAATCTGATCTGGGATTAAGCTGACTTAGGTTTGATTTAGAACGGATTGCTTTTTCATTTTTTGCGCTTTATTTTTTAACGGAAGCTATCTTTCCACTGCCGCAAGATAGAAAAAACTTCGCTAGAATTAATTGTTAGTAGCTTCGAGTGATTTTGAGCGCAATTGATGATTGCGGGTTGATCACATCGTAAGAAAGGATTAATCGCTTTTTCAAGTTCAATGGTAGTAGGTAGGGTTGGGCGTTGTTCGCTAACCAATTGGCTACATAACATTTCAAAATTTAATAGCGTCTGGTTTTCAGGGTCTACGCATTTTGCAAAACGAATATTGCTGAGTGTGTATTCGTGCGTACAATAAATCATAGTATTATCAGGTAATTGGGATAATTTCTTGAGTGATGCATACATTTGTTCATGAGTCCCTTCGAATACCCTACCGCATCCGCACGCGAATAGTGTGTCACCACAAAATACACCCTGGAACGGATGGTCGGTATAATAAGCAATATGCTCACGCGTGTGACCGGGAATATTTAGTACTTTTAGTTTGAGGCCGAGGGTTTTGATCAGTATTTCTTCACTTTCAGATACCACATCTGTAACATCTGGAATGCTTTCGGATTGAGGTCCGTAAACAGGAATGTCAAATAGTTTGATCAAGTCGCTAATTCCTCCGGTATGGTCATCATGGTGATGTGTAATGAGGATTGCGACGAGCTTTAGTTTATTGGCTTGTAAATAATGAATAATTGGATCTGATATTCCGGGATCTACAACAATCGCATGAGCATCGTCATGTAGGACCCAGATATAATTGTCCTGAAATGCACGAACTGGATATACATTAATCATACCGTTTGCTTTTTATGGGGTAATTGAATATTTGACGGATATTGAGTGGTTATTAATCTCGTTAATAATGATGTTATTATAAGATATGGTTGGAAATCAGGGCGGGTCGCATAATATGAAGTGGTTCGAGTCACCATTGGGTGCTTATTTACTCGAGCATGAATACCGCTATTTTGATAAAGTCGTTGCCAATATCTTCGGTTATAACGCTATTCAAATAGGCTTGCCGCAATTTTGTTTTTTACGCTTAAACAGAATGCCTTTGCAATTTTCGGTGGGGTTAGAAAAAACTCAACCTGCTTTGATTGCAACCGCCGATTTCTTACCCATTCAAAGTAATTCGATTGATCTGGCTATTATGCCACATACCCTTGAATTTAGTGATAATCCGCATCAAATTCTGCGTGAGGTTTACCGTATTTTGATTCCAGAGGGGCACATTGTCATATCCGGTTTTAATCCGCTGAGCTTATGGGGCATATTTCGCTATTTAAAAGCGAATCGAGCAGAATATCCGTGGAATGGTAATTTTATTGCTTTATTACGCCTCAAGGATTGGTTGAAACTACTCGACTTCGAAACAATGGGTGGGCAATTGTGTTGTTATGCGCCTCCATTTGAGCAGGAAAAATGGCGTCAGCGATTTCGTTTCATGGAAGCAGCGGGTGACCGGTGGTGGCCTATCGGCGGAGGTGTATATTTTCTTCATGCAATTAAGCATATGCACGGAATGCGAGTGATTAAGCCTGGTTGGAAGAAAAATATCGATAGCAAGAAACGTATTGTTTCTGTTACTCAAAAACTCAACTAAAAATTAGATCAATTTATTCTTCGTATCATGAATGGAATGACCTATGGCTAATAGGAACAAAGTGGAGATATTTACTGATGGCGCATGTAAAGGAAATCCCGGAATAGGCGGTTGGGGCGCATTGTTGAAATATGACGGGCACGAAAAAGAGATTTATGGCGGTGAGATACACACTACTAATAATCGTATGGAGTTATTGGCAGCGGTGCGCGCCTTAGAAGCCTTGAAGCGCGCTTGTCAGGTTGATTTACATACGGATTCTCAGTATCTCAAAAAAGGTATCAGTGAATGGATCGGTGATTGGAAATTACGTAATTGGCAAACTTCAGCAAAAAAACCGGTGAAGAATGACGATCTATGGAGGATGCTTGATCACCTAGCACAGCTTCATGAAATCGAGTGGTATTGGGTACGCGGACATGCCGGGCATGAAGATAATGAACGTGCCGATCAGTTAGCAAATTTGGGTGTGGCAATGATTCTGAATCAGAAAAATAGCTCTAACAATAAAGTCTAGGTCACACATGCGACAGATTGTGCTCGATACTGAGACAACAGGCCTGGATCCAAGGCAAGGACATCGCATTGTGGAACTCGCTGCAATTGAGTTGATAAATCGACACTTGACGGGTAACCGGATTCACTATTACTTGAATCCCGAGCGAGATAGCGATGAAGCTGCTTTGCAAATTCATGGATTAACCAGGGAATTTCTTTTGGATAAACCCAAATTTGCTGAAGTTGCGAAGGATTTTTTGAGCTTTATTGATAACGCCGAATTGATTATTCATAACGCTCCTTTTGATGTCGGTTTCTTAAACCATGAGTTAGCGTTGTTGGAAATGTTGCAGCTTGATCAGTACTGTGCCTCAATTATTGATACGTTGAGACTTGCAAAGGAATTTCATCCCGGGAAACGCAATAATTTAGATGCTTTGTGTGAGCGCTATGGCATTGATAACTCTAAACGAACGCTGCATGGTGCATCGTTAGATTCCGAATTGCTAGCTGAAGTTTATTTGGCTATGACGCGAGGACAAGAAAGTTTGCTGATGGATCTGGAGCACAAAGATTCTGCCCAGAATCACGCCGATTTTGCAGAGAAATATCTACTAAAAATTATCAAGGCAACGGAAAGCGAATGCGCTGAACATGCATCGATACTGAAAATGATTGCTTCTCAAAGTGGTAATACATGCATTTGGCAAAAACTCGGAGAAGATGACCAGATTATCAATGAGTAAAGTGTGCGATGTATTTCAACTTAAGTTCCCAAGGATTCGATCATAAGCTCGCAGCAACCCCCTCTCTATAGTTTTCATCAGTAACGTATTTCCTTAGGATGTGATTTTTCTCACAGATCTTTGACATTAGCTAAGCTATGATGAAGATTAATACTATATAAATCAATTTATGATTGTTTGGCTGATATGTTTTTCAATTTCAAGATAATTCTAAAATGCTATCGGATCAAACCGGCATGTGCGTAACAAGTATCATGCTGATAGATGGATTCTTGAGGTTTTATGGGATCCTACGAAAGCTGGCCGATATCGTTTTATACATAAGCGCTTTGATTGTCTGTACGGTTGTATTCATGGGGAAAGCGCATGCATCAAACGTATGTAAAGCGGAGGTGGCTCGAATCGTATCGATTCAAGGCACTATCGAAGTACGTCGCGCACAACAAAGACAGCAAATCTGGCAGAAGGCAAATTTAGATACAGTAGTGTGTATGGGGGACATGATTCGTTCCCGCACACACAGTCGTGCCACATTGCATCTGGCTAATGAAGGCTTTTTAAACTTGAATCAGAAAAGCAGCATGACTTTCTTGCCAGCGAATGAAGAAAAGAAATCTTTTCTGATGCAATTGTTTGAAGGTGTCATTCACATTATTACCCGTACTCCGAAACCCTTCGATGTGACCACGCCATTCGTGAATGCAAGCATACATGGCACAGAGTTTCTTGTCGAAGCGACTGAAGAAAGTGACCGAGTGGTGGTATATGAAGGCACGGTTGCGGTGGCGAATGACTACGGCAGTGTTGTTTTAAATGATCGTGAAGCAGCTACTGCCAGTCAGTATCAAGCGCCACAAAAAATCATCCACATTCATCCTACCGATGCCGTGCAATGGGCGCTTTACTATCCGGCCTTGGCAGCGTATTGGCAACGAGAAGACGCGGATGCGCCCGGAACTGCTGCTTTGGTTCAACAAGCCAGCGATGCATTGATTGTTGGACAGGCTGATGAAGCCAAGTCTATCATTGCACAAGTATTGCGACGAGAACCCAGCAACAGCGATGCGTATGCATTATTGGCTATCATTGCGGTAACGCAAAATGATAAAGAAGCTGCACGTGATTTTGCGAATCAAGCGGTTACTTTCAATCCGCATTCGGCTGTCGCGTATATTGCACTTTCGTATGCCCAACAAGCCCATTTTGAAATTGAAGAAGCATTGACAAGTATTCGTAAAAGCCTCGAGATCGATACACGTAATGCGCTTGCTTGGGCGCGTTTGGCTGAACTGCAAATGTCATCGAACAAATTGGATCAAGCTTTGGTTTCTGCACGGCAAGCGATACAACTCAATCCCAACTTGGCCAAAACACAAGCGGTATTGGGCTTCGCTCATCTAATGCAGTTCGATACACAAACTGCTAAGCATACGTTTAACCAATCGATTGCTTTGGATTCAGCCGATCCCATGCCACGACTTGGGCTGGGACTAGCATTGGTTCGCGAAGGTGAACTCAAAGCGGGTCGTATACAGCTTGAAATTGCTGCCAGCCTCGACCCAGCCAATTCACTGATCCGTAGTTACCTCGGTAAAGCTTACTTCGAAGAAAAACGTTATCCGCTTGCTAGTACGCAATTTGATTTGGCCAAAGAACGCGATCCAAAAGACCCAACGCCTTGGCTGTATGACGGGATTCAGAAGCAAACCCAGAATCGTCCGATCGAAGCGTTACATGACATACAAAAATCGATCGCGTTGAATGATAACCGCGCGGTGTACCGTTCTCAATTGCTACTTGACCGTGATGAAGCTGCACGAGGTTCCAGCCTTGGGCGTATCTTTGATACCTTGGGATTCGAACGTCGCAGTGTGATGCAAACAGCCAAGTCTTTGAGTATTGATCCAGCCAATTATTCCGCGCATCGTTTTCTATCCGATACGTATGCTCACATACCTCGGCATGAGATCGCTCGCGTCAGTGAGTTGCTGCAAGCGCAATTGTTGCAACCGATCAACGTCAACCCGGTACAACCACATCTGGCAGTGGCGGATTTGAATATCATTACCGGCACGACACCCTCAGCGGTGGGGTTTAATGAATTTACGCCATTGATGGAGCGCAATAAACTTCAGGTAGTTGCATCAGGGATCGTAGGTAGCAACAGTACATTGGGTAATGAAGTGGTGGCTACGATGCAGCGCGACAGGGCTTCGGTGAGTTTGGGGCAGTTTCATTACGAAACCAATGGATTTAGAGAAAATAATAATCAAAATCATAATATTTACAACGGATTCTTCCAGTATGCGTTAACGCCCAAACTGAATGTGCAGACGGAGGTGCGGCGACGGGAAACAGAGCACGGTGATATTGTTCTAGATACCATTCCTTTTGACAAAAGCTATAGACGTAATTTATCAGAAGATATGGCAAGGGTAGGTCTCCGCTATAGGTTAAATAGTAATCAAGATTTTTTACTGTCCTCTACTTATATTGATCGATCTGCAAAGGACTTAAGGAATCCGGCAGGAACTGAGTATATATTGGCTAATAAATCGTCTGGTTTTGTAACAGAAGCGCAACATTTATATCGTCATGAACTTCTAAATACAGTTACAGGCGGAGGTATTTATCAGTTCGACTCACATAATATTAATTCATATCTTTCTCCAGAAAGACAAAAAGAACACAGAAACGCAGATCGATATAATCTATATTCATATAGTTATGTCAATTATCTTAGAAATGTCAATTTAACATTAGGATTAAGTTATGATGTTTTTACTAATGTGGTTGGCCCAGATTCTAAAAATACGGACAAGATCAATCCAAAGTTTGGTCTGCAATGGAACATTACCGATAATTTACGGCTACGGTTGGCCTGGTTTGAAGCCAACAAAACCCACTTGGTTGCGCAGCAAACCCTGGAGCCCACGCAAATTGCTGGTTTCAATCAGTTTTTCGATGATCCCAACGGTACGCGGACAAAACGTTCTGGAATTGGAGTCGACTATCATATATTGGAAAATTTGTATGGTGGAATAGAAATATCTCAACGAAAGATAGGAGTTCCTATTCTGGGTGGAAAGCTAGATCCTATAACTAAAGAAAATCAAGAAATTGAAGAGCTCCAAAAGCAAGAGGAAAATCTTTATCGTGCTTATCTTTATTGGTTGCCGCATGATTATTGGTCTGTAAAGAGCGAATTCCAATTTGAAGATTTTTCTCGAAGTAAAAAATCTGTAGGTACTACAGGTCTTTCACATGTTCAAACGTTCAAGATTCCTCTTGAAATTGATTTCTTTCATCCCTCCGGCGTCTTATCTAGGCTTGCTTTTACTATTGTAGACCAGAACCTCAATCGAAGGTTAGCCTCTGGTTTCAATATGCCACCCATATTCAGGCAAAGTAATGATACTTTCTTTTTACTGGACGCCAGTATCGGATATAGGCTTCATAATCGCCGTGGAATTATTAACCTAGAAGCCAGAAATCTACTCGATAGTAAATTTGATTTTAGAAATATAAATTTTTTTCAATCAGAACCTACAAGCTCTCGGTTTATCCCGGATAGAACTTTTTTTTTAAGAGCCACGTTTAATTTTTAGGAAGGGGGTGTAAAAATTATAATGATTAAAATTTATATTGTTTAATTTATTTAGTTTTGGTTTTTGATTTGTTTTTATGTATTAATTAGGGAGATAGCAATGGCATATTATACAAAAATCGATACATCGAAACCGGTGGGAAAGCGTTGTAGTGTTTGGGAGGATGTAAATATTCTTAGAATTGTTGTAGAAGGTTATTTTCCTTATGGATCTGGTCATTATTTTATGGAATATAACCCGAATCACACCGATTATACTCGTCGAGCACTTGTTTATAATGCAGTCCAAAATGGTACCGTTGGACCAGATGGAAGTGCCATATGGGTGAAAGTAGGCGATCCAATAGTTTTTTGTCGCCCTTAATTAGATTTTGTTTCGAACTTGAATATCCTCGTGATAATGTTATGAAGATATCTTAATTTTTAAAGACCTATCATCTATAATTACGATAATGATGCTCCGCACATTCATTTATTGTAATTATTAACTAATCAACCATGCCATTCGACCCTGTGCTGCTCTGGACGGACGCGCTGATCTATCTGTTTGTTTTGATGATCTTGATCGGCATGGGTTATGTGCGTCGTCACCCGCATTTATTGGCTTCCTGGAAGCGTGTCGGGCATAGTGCGAGTGGCATGTCGTCACTCACGATCCTGTCGTTTTTCTTATTGATCGGTTTTCTCGACACGATTCATTTTCGTCCTGCCTTAGAGCCAGCCAATTCGCAACCTGGACCCATTTATAGCGCAGATGTATTGAGTGTGCTGGATGTTCTGGTGACGCCATTGCGCACGCAGGTGGAAAAAACCTATTCCGCTCCTTTGGCAACGCATCTGTATGCCAAAGAGACCCTTGAATTGCCAGATGGCCAGCAGATGCGTACTTTCGCGCGCTTGCAGTATGGAGGTGCGCACTTGCAGGACCCTGAAACCGAATATACTGCGGATGTTTGGGCACGTTCCCTACAGGGCACCGGTTATGGTTTTGCTGTATGGTGCTTGCTATTGATTGCCTTAACTGCGGCATTATCCAAACAGCATGCATGCTCATTCAAACAAAGTTTTGGTTCGATCTGGCAGTACACGTCCGAAATTCCGTGGTATGCGATACTCATCACGCTGCTCGTTTTGTTGTTGCTGGTCGGCTGCGTTTCGGCCTTGATCGGCTACTATCACGTATTGGGAACCGATAAAGTCGGTCAGGATGTCTTGTATCAATCGCTGAAAAGCATCCGTGTCGCCTTGGTCATTGGTACGCTGACGACGCTCATCATGTTGCCGTTTGCTTTATTGCTAGGGATTATGGCGGGATACTTTCGCGGTTGGATCGATGATGTCATTCAATATATTTATACTACGTTGAATTCGATTCCCGGTGTGCTGTTGATTGCGGCTGCGGTGCTGATGATGCAAGTATATATCGAAACGCATCCGGATATTTTTGATACCACGGCGGCACGTGCAGATTTGCGTTTGCTTTTTCTGTGTATCATTTTGGGAATTACCAGTTGGACCGGGTTATGCCGCTTGTTGCGCGGTGAAGCGATGAAATTGCGGGAACTGGAATATATTCAAGCGGCACATGCATTTGGTATTTCACATTGGCGTATTATCACTCGCCATATCTTGCCAAACGTGATGCATCTGGTATTGATTGCAATTGTTATGGATTTCAGCAGCCTGGTTCTGGCGGAGGCTGTATTATCGTATGTCGGTGTGGGCGTTGATCCTTCGATGATCAGTTTCGGTACGATGATCAATGCCGCGCGGCTGGAAATGGCGCGTGAACCGATGGTTTGGTGGGCATTATTGGCAGCATTCATTTTTATGCTGGCGTTAGTGTTAAGTGCCAATTTATTCGCCGACGCGGTGCAGCATGCGCTTGATCCGCGAGCTCGTACGCTGCGGCATGGCGGCAGTTCAAAGTATCGCTTACATCAAGCCGGGAAGAATGTCGTGCCGGTAATCACAGAAACCAAATCAAGCCATCGCACATGAATACGTTGGTCGAGATTAATCAGTTAAAAACCGTATTGCATGCGAGCGATGAGCCGATTCGGGCTGTCGATGGATTATCTTTAAAAATTGCATCCGGTGAAACTTTTGCTTTACTGGGGGAGTCCGGTTGCGGTAAATCAATGACTGCGCTTTCTATCATGCGCTTGCTACCCGATGTTGGTGAAATTATATCCGGGCAGATTCGTATCAAGGACATTGATTTATTACAATTGCCCGAGTTTGCTATGCGTAATATCCGTGGTAAGCGCATCAGTATGATTTTTCAGGAACCGATGCTGAGTTTAAATCCAGTCATGACGATTGCTGAGCAAATTCATGAAGTACTAATGCAACACAACCAGCTCTCGCATTCAGAGGCACAACAACGGATTGTCGAATTACTCGAGCAAGTCGGCATTCCAGATGCAAAGCATCGTATGCACGAGTATCCATTTCAATTTTCTGGTGGCATGAAGCAGCGTGCAATGATTGCCATTGCGTTAGCAGGCGAGCCAGAATTGTTAATCGCGGATGAACCCACCACTGCTTTGGATGTAACAATTCAGGCGCAAGTATTGGATTTATTGCGTCGAATACAGCAACGTAATCATATGGCTATTTTATTGATTACGCATGATCTGGGTGTGGTGGCTGAAATGGCTCAGCAAGTAGGCGTTATGTATGCAGGTGAAATCGTTGAAATGGCTAGTCGCGAAGATTTTTTTAATCACCCTGCGCATCCTTATACCCAGCAATTATTTGCATCCTTACCGGAAAAGCACAAACGTAACCACGCGCTAGCGGTTATTCGAGGCACTGTTCCGTCCTTGGCGCAGGTTTTTGTGGGATGTCGTTTTGCTGATCGTTGCCAGCAGGCGATGGCGATTTGCCATAAAGACATTCCGCAATGGCATTCAATTACAGACGGTCATCTGGTGCGCTGTCATTTATACGACAGCAAGAATCAGCACACTGAGCGTGGCGCCGCTATCAACGATTCCAGTGTTTTGAATATGCCGGATAACAATACCGGTATCGATCTTATTACACCTGTTCCCCCATTGCTTCGGGTGGCGGATCTCAAAGTGTATTTCCCAATTCGAAAGGGCTTGTTTAAACGTATTGTTGGTTACGTGCGCGCGGTCGATGGAGTATCGCTACAAATTTCTGCCGGTAAGACTTTGGCATTGGTTGGGGAGTCTGGCTGCGGTAAAACGACCATTGGTAAAAGCATTTTGCAGTTGATTCAACCTACTGCCGGAAGTATTCAGTTTAAAAATCAGGAATTGATATCGTTGAATCGCAGTCAGTTGCAAAAAATCCGCTCACAATTCCAAATCATTTTTCAAGATCCTTTTTCTTCTCTGAATCCACGTATGCGCATCCGTGAAATCCTTTTGGAAGGTATGGATGCGTTGTGTGTTACGCCGCTATCCGACGGACACAATGAACAGAAAATCGATATGTTATTGCAGCGCGTTGGTTTGTCAATTGAGGTAAAATGGCGATTTCCACACGAATTTTCCGGTGGTCAGCGGCAACGCATTGCGATTGCTCGCGCTTTGGCTGTTAATCCCGAATTGCTCATCTGCGATGAACCAACCAGTGCGTTGGATGTGTCGGTTCAAGCGCAAATACTGAATTTATTGAAATCGTTACAAGATAACTTAGGAATTGCATTTTTGTTTATTACGCATAATATTGCCGTGGTTGAATATTTAGCCGATGAAGTGGCGGTAATGTATCTCGGGCGCGTGGTTGAGCGGGGTCAGGTCGATGAAATCATGGATACACCGAAACACCCCTATACACAGGCTTTATTGTCGTCTGTACCCAAAATCAAACAAGATCGTGTAAGCCCGTTGATTCGTTTGAAAGGTGATTTGCCTTCGCCATCCGCGCCGCCATCCGGCTGTCATTTTCATCCGCGCTGTCCTAAAGTTATGCCAATTTGTCGCGAGACATATCCTGCTACCAGTACCTTTAGTGCTACCCATACTACCCATTGTTTTCTCTATCCACAGGAATCGTAGTCTTAATCCATGAGTATCCACCAGGAAGTTGCGAGACGTCGCACGTTTGCTATTATTTCACATCCAGATGCGGGTAAAACGACACTGACGGAAAAATTACTGATGTACGCAGGCGCGATACATATTGCTGGTAGTGTTAAAGCACGAAAGGCCAGTCGTCACGCCACTTCTGACTGGATGGAGATTGAAAAACAACGGGGTATCTCAGTTGCCAGTTCGGTGATGCAAATGGAGTATCGCGACTGCGTCATTAATTTGCTTGATACACCAGGACATCAGGATTTTTCTGAAGATACTTATCGCGTTCTTACTGCTGTCGATGCTGCTTTAATGGTTATTGATGCTGCCAATGGCGTAGAGGCTCAAACGTTGCGCTTGCTGGAGGTTTGCCGTGCACGTAATACGCCTATTGTAACATTCGTCAATAAAATGGATCGCGAGGTGCGGCAACCGCTAGATTTACTTGATGAAATCGAGCGCACGCTCGGCATGTCAACCATTCCTTTTACATGGCCGGTCGGTATGGGTAAAAGCTTCCGGGGAGTATGCGATCTGAGGAATGACGGTATGCGGGTATTTCAGGCAGGGGCTGACCGTGTTACTAAAGACGAGGAGACCATTGCGCATTTCGATGATCCCAATTTACAGCGGCGTTTTGGCGCAGAACTGCCAATTGCGCTGCAAGAAATTGATTTAATCAAGGGTGCCTCACCAGCTTTCGATCATGGAGATTTTTTGGCTGGTGAGCAAACGCCGGTATTCTTCGGTTCTGCCATCAACAATTTTGGTGTGCGTGAAATTCTCGATGCGTTGGTTGAGCTTGCGCCGCCACCTGAGTCGCGTCGTGCAATTCAACGCGAAGTATTACCGGATGAAAAGAAATTTTCCGGAATGGTATTTAAAATTCAAGCCAATATGAATTTGGCGCATCGTGATCGCATTGCATTTGTGCGCGTATGTTCCGGGCATTTTAAACGTGGTATGAATCTCAGGATAGCACGAAGCGGTAAAGACATCCGTACTAGCACCGTGGTATCTTTTTTGTCGCAACGGCGCGATATTCTCGAAGAAGCGTATCCAGGCGATATTATTGGCATCCCTAATCACGGTACGTTGCAGCTCGGTGATACTTTAACTGAGGGTGAAGTATTGCAATTTACTGGTTTACCATTCTTTGCACCGGAAATCTTTCGGACAGTGGAAATTGCCGATCCACTCCGAAGTAAACAGTTGAAGCTCGGCCTGGCTCAGCTCGGCGAAGAAGGTGCCATACAAGTTTTCCGACCGCATTTGGGTAATATGTTGCTATTAGGAGCGGTTGGGGTATTGCAATTTGAGGTGGTCGCACACCGCTTGCAGCATGAATATCAAGTAGCAGCCCGTATTGCTCCAGCGAAATATCAATTGGCGCGTTGGATCACTGCGGATGATCCCAAAGAATTGCAACGGTTTATCGATGCCAACTCACATCGGATCGCCTATGACGCGGTGGATGCACCGACATTTCTCGCGTCTTTTGGTGCGGAATTAAGCGTTGCACAAGATAATTGGCCTGCGATCCATTTTCACAAACTACGCGAACATGCGGGCTTAATTTTTCAAAACCATACGAATGCATGAGCCGGAACTATGCCTAACAGATCGGTTAAACGAATTGGCTTCTTAGTTTCGCTGGTTTTAAGTTCCTCACTGATATTGGCGGATGATAGTAGTTCTATTTCTTCTGCGGTTACTAAAACTCCTATACATTTTGCGGTGATTAGCGATATTCCTTATAGTGACGCTGAATACGCCGCTTTGGAGCATCCAGACGGGGTTATTGCAAAAGCCATCAAATCGCTCGATCCTCCATTGCTCATACACTTAGGCGATTTTAAATCGGCTAGGGAAGGTTGCACCGACGAACTACTTAAAGACCGCTACCGGCAAATTGCACAGTTGCATCCACACAGAACCGTTTACACGCCAGGGGACAATGACTGGACCGATTGTGATCGGTTGACATTGAATTTTTCAACGCGCTTTGATGAGCTTGAGCGACTTGAGTTTTTGCGTCAAACTTTCTTTAATCAAGACGAATTGCAATTGAGTAAGGATATTGCCGGACTTATCCGACAGCCGAATTTTGTTGAAAATGCGAGATGGAAACTCGGCGATATTTTATTTGCGACATTGCACTTGCCAGGTACGAATAATGGGCGCAATCAAATTGAACGTAGCGATAAAGAAGATGCGTTTCATGCCGCCGATCTTCGCGATCAATATAATGAAGCGTGGCTCGATCAATTGTTTCAAGCAGCACAATCGAATGCATCGATCGAAGCTGTCGTGATAGCATTCCACGCTGACATTTATGAATATGAAAATGACGATAAACCTGCGTGCTCTAAAGCGATACGCACAAGTTGCAATGGCTATCAGAAAATTCGCGAACACATCAAAAACTTAGCAGTGCATTTTAAAAAACCCGTTTTGACGATGCATGGCGATAGCTTGCCATATTGCTTTAATCAACCCTATGAAGATATTCCTAATTTGTGGCGGTTAAATGCAGCGGGAGATAGAGTGTATATGGAGGTCAGTCACGTTGTATTCGATTCTGCCGATAAGGAAAACCCATTCACCGTATCGGGTATACTGGATCGGAAACCGGCGCCTTCGTCATGTGGTTTGGGTTTTTTGCTGCAAGATTTATTTTCTTTGTCTTCTTCAAATCCTGAAAAACCATGAAACCAATTCTTAGTATGACAGGTTATGCCGCGGCTTCTAGAGACACATTCCACGGTTCCCTCAACATAGAAATACGATCGGTTAATAATCGTTTTCTCGATGTGCAATTTCGTTTACCAGATGATTTGCGTAAACAGGAGTCGGCTATGCGGGAGATGGTTACCACACAATTGCGACGGGGTAAGGTTGAATGTCGTGTGAATTTTTTACCTTTAGTTGAAGCGGAACATCAACATCAACTGAATGTACAGAGTCTGCAAAACCTACTGCAACTTAATCAGTTGGTGCTGGAGTTATATCCAACGGCTCAATCTCTATCTGTGGCAGAAATACTCAAATGGCCCGGAATTCTGAGAAATAACGATGTATCTATAGATGATTTGAATCACCTCAGCGTGGAGTTAATGCAAGTTGCCTTGGAAGATCTAAAAATCGCCAGAACGCGCGAAGGTGAGAAGCTTAAAGCAATGTTGCTAGAACGCGTTCAGCAAATTCGTCAACATCTGATTACTGTGCAACCTCGTATTCCGGCATTAATTGCAAATTTCGAAGAAAAGCTACGCACTCGCTTAAAAGAAGCTATTGAAAACCTTGAAGATGAGCGCATTCGCCAGGAAATTGCTGTGTTTGCCGGGAAAATCGATATTGATGAAGAATTATCGCGCTTACAGGCGCATTTGGATGAGGTTGAACATATTTTGGAGCAAGGCGGTTCTGTTGGAAAGCGCTTGGATTTTATGATGCAGGAACTGAATCGTGAGGCTAATACGTTGGGTGCTAAATCGATTGATTTAGAGGTTTCCAAGATTGCAATGGAGTTCAAAGTCATTATCGAACAAATGCGAGAACAGGTGCAAAATATTGAATAGCATTTCTGATTAGATCAGGCCCAATCAACTTTGATCGCTGTCACCAACCTTGAGCTCCACACCTGGTCAGGCCATGCGCAACGCCGTGAATACGGAGCGTCCGACCATTGGGGCGAGTGAAAAAACATACTCATCGACGGAAGTGTAGCACCGCTCAGAGATTCTCTGGAGAGCCTGTAAATAGAGCCTTTTCCGGTCGGATCGGTAACGCTGCCTTCGAACCGGTCGCCATCAAGATTGAAATCAATGTTGGTTGTAAACTTTGGGAATCCCCATAGCTCGACGCTAGCAGCGGTCGTTTAATCTGTTTAAGTATAGGAGCACCGCAGAAAAAGCAATGCAAGCTTTCCAAGTTGCCATGTTATAGGCTTGTTATAACCATAGTTAGCTTGAGTAAGTATCCGAAAATGCTATAATCCGAGAATGATTTGATTTCTGATTGATTAACACGATAGTGTAGTGGTGTTGTTTCTTCAATATCGAGAACATCGGGAAGTTGAATTAAATACACACACTCATTTGCTGATATTTTAGCAATGCTGGATATGCAATGAGTGGAGGCTCAATCCACTAGGAGAATTTATGTCTGTAACTATGCGGCAAATGCTAGAGGCAGGTGTTCACTTTGGACATCAAACACGCTTCTGGAATCCCAAAATGGCCCCTTATATTTTTGGCCATCGTAACAAAATTCACATTATTAATTTAGAAAACACTATGGTGATGTACCAGGAAGCGATGAAATATGTGCGTCAGCTTTCGGTAAATAAAGGCACTATTTTATTTGTAGGTACCAAGAAGCAGGCTCGCGATATTATTCGCGAGGAAGCGCTTCGTTGTGGATCTCCCTATGTAGATCAACGCTGGCTTGGCGGCATGTTGACTAATTTCAAAACCATTAAGCAGTCTGTCAAGCGTCTTCAGGATATGGAAGCGATGTCTCAAGACGGCACCTTTGATAAACTCGTCAAGAAAGAAGCTTTAGATCTTCAAAGGGAACTGGACAAGCTGAATAGCAGTTTGGGTGGTATCAAAGAGATGAAATCTCTACCGGATGCTTTGTTTGTAATTGACGTTGGCTATCAGAAGGGTGCGATTACAGAAGCTAGAAAATTGAATATTCCGGTGATCGGCGTAGTGGATACTAATCATAATCCAGAGGGATTGGAATATATTATTCCTGGTAATGATGATTCGAGCCGTGCAATCCGTTTGTATGCTCGTGGAGTGGCCGACGCCATCTTAGAAGGTCGCAATCAATCCATTCAGGAAATTGTAGAAATGATTTCTGAAGATGCTGCTGGATCGAATTAAGTTATTTATTTTTAAATAATTACATTAATATGTATTTGGAGTGGATATGGTAGAAGTAACCGCAAGCATGGTAAAAGAACTGCGGGAGATGACCGGGCTTGGCATGATGGAATGTAAGAAAGCTTTGACGGAGACCAATGGCGATATCAAGGCCGCCGAAGATTTATTGCGGATAAAAAGCGGTTCTAAGGCAAGTAAAGCTGCCGGGCGTATTGCAGCTGAAGGAGTTATCGGTGCTTATGTCTCGGCAGATGGTAAATGTGGCGCACTGGTTGAGGTGAATTGCGAAACAGATTTTGTTGCTCGGAATGAAGATTTTATTCACTTTGCTAAAAACTTAGCTGAATTAGTAGCCACAAAAAATATTACCGATGTTGCAACATTGACAGAAGCGTTATTGACAGATTCGAATGAGAATGTTGAGGCTGCGCGGAAAGCATTAGTAATGAAACTCGGTGAGAATATCAGCATCCGTCGATTGGCTCGACATGAAACACAGGGGCGTATTGCTTTTTATTTGCATGGAACCAGAATCGGTGTTTTAGTAGACCATACGGGTGGCGATGAAACTTTAGGTAAAGATTTGGCAATGCATATTGCTGCAAGCAAGCCAATATGCGTTTCTAAAGAACAAGTATCCGATGAAATTCTAGCACATGAACGTCAGATATTTACTGCTCAAGCCGCTGAAAGCGGTAAGCCCAGTAATATTATTGAAAAAATGGTCGAAGGGCGAATTACAAAATATCTGGCTGAGATTACTTTGCTGGGACAACCTTTTGTAAAAGATCCAGAACAAACCGTCGAAAAACTACTGGCGAAAAAAGCAGCTAAGGTGAATGGCTTTACTATGTTTGTAGTAGGTGAAGGAATCGAGAAAAAAACCGAAAATTTCGCTGAAGAAGTCAAGGCGCAAATGGGCCAAGTAAAATAATACACTTATTTACATTATTTATATCATTGATGACAGTCGCTATTTATAAACGGGTATTGTTGAAATTGTCTGGCGAAGCCTTAATGGGTGAAGATAAGTATGGTATTAATCAAGCCGTAATGAGGCGGATTGTTTTAGAAATAGAAGAAATCAGTAAATTGGGTGTTGAGGTTGCGGTCGTGGTAGGTGGTGGTAATATATTTCGTGGAATGAAATCAGCAAATGATGCATTGGAACGTGTTACTGCGGATTATATGGGTATGTTAGCTACTGTGATGAATGCTTTAGCGTTACAGGACGCGATGAAAGTGATTGGGTTGATGCCGCGAATACAGTCGGCATTACGTATTGATCAGGTGGTTGAGCCATATGTGCGTGCGCGCGCGATACAGTATTTGATCGATAAGAAGATTGTTATTTTTGCTGCAGGTACAGGTAATCCGTTTTTTACTACTGACACGGCAGCTGCGTTACGTGGTATGGAAATGAATGTGGATATCATGTTAAAGGCAACTAAAGTTGACGGTATCTATACCAGTGATCCAAAAGTGAATCCTGATGCTACTCGGTTCCATAAGCTATCTTTCGATGAAGCTATCGCCAAAAACTTACAAGTAATGGATGCAACTGCGTTGACACTGTGTCGCGATCAAAAAATGCTACTCAATGTGTTCAGTATTTTTAAAGCTGGCGCACTAAAGCGTATCATCGTTGGTGAAGATGAGGGAACAATAGTAACTGTTTGATATATAACTGTATATTTGTTCTTATCTCTTTGATCTCAGTTAGAAAGGGATAGAAATAGTATGATTGGTGATGTTAAGAAGTCTGCGGAACAGAAGATGCAGAAGAGCCTGGAAGCTCTCAAAGTTGATCTGGGAAAAATCAGAAGTGGACGAGCGCATATCGGATTTTTAGATCATGTTACGGTTGATTACTACGGTTCTCCTACACCGATTAATCAAGTAGCTAACATTAATCTTATTGATGCACGCACGATAGGTGTAATGCCTTGGGAGAAAAAAATGGCCAATGCGATTGAAAAAGCAATTCGTGAATCTGATCTTGGACTTAATCCCATGTTAGTTGGAGAAACAATTCGTGTTCCGATGCCGGCATTGACGGAGGAACGTCGCCGTGATCTGATCAAGGTTGTAAAGCACGAAGCGGAAACAGTGCGCGTTGCTGCACGCAATATTCGTCGCGATGCCAATGCTCATCTCAAGGAATTATTAAAAACTAAACAAATCTCGGAAGATGATGAACGTCGCGGGCAAGATGATATTCAAAAATTGACCGATCATTATATCACTGAAATTGACAAGGTATTGCAAGTTAAAGAAGCCGAATTAATGGCTGTTTAATATGCAACAACGCACTAGTTCAACCCGTGAAATTCCTAACACGGATTCGATTCCTCAGCACATCGCAATTATTATGGATGGAAATGGACGGTGGGCGCGCAATCGCTTTATGCCGCGTGTTGCCGGTCATAGACAGGGTGTTGAAACAGTTCGTGGTGTTATTAAGGCTTGTATCGAACGTAATATTTCATATTTAACCGTTTTTGCTTTTAGTAGCGAAAATTGGCGTCGCCCTTCCGATGAAATTTCTCTCCTAATGCAACTTTTCGCAAATGCACTTGAGCAGGAAGTGACAAAGCTTCATGAAAACGGTATCTGTTTTAAAGTAATTGGTGATGTGTCAAAATTTGATTCTGGGATTGTACAAGCGATCCAAAAAGGAGAACAGCTAACGGCAAAAAACACGCGCTTGGTTTTTACCGTTGCGGCCAATTACGGTGGACGTTGGGATATCATGCAAGCTTTCCGAAAAATGATGATTCAATCAAATGAGCTATCGCTTAAGTCGCTAAATTTTGAGGAAGAAAATTTAGCGCAATATCTTGCACTCAGTTATGCACCTGAGCCTGATCTATTTATTCGTACCGGGGGGGAATGCCGCATTAGTAATTTTTTGTTGTGGCAATTGGCGTATACGGAACTGTATTTTACCGATACGCTATGGCCCGATTTTAATGAGCATGAGCTAGATCGAGCCATTCAATCTTACCAAAAACGTGAACGCCGCTTTGGACGTACCAGTGAACAATTGCAAGTGGCAATGCCTTCAGAAGGATAGTCGATAAATCTTCATGTTGAAAGCGCGTATATTGACTGTTATTGTCATATTACCCTTGTTTTTACTGGCAGTTTTTTATTTTCAGGATATTTTTTGGGCTACTTTGATACTGGCATTAACGATTATAGGGGCACGTGAGTGGAGTAATTTAGCGCAATTTTCGGTTAGGAATACTATTGTTTTTATGCTATTAACCGCATTATTGGGTAGTGAGCTACTCATTTATTTGCGTGAATCTTTAAAGGCAGATGCATATTCGTTAGACTTTGCGATTCTATACGGTATTTCAGTCATGTTTTGGGTGCTCGTGGTGCCCTTTTATCTCCGTAAAAGCTTTTCTTTCGAATCCCCTGCTACTTGGATGTTAATCGGTTGGATTGTATTGCTTCCAACTTGCCTTGCATTGTATCAATTACGCATCATAAGTCCGGCGCTTTTGCTGGGAACGATGGGCGTTATATGGGTTTCAGATACCGCAGCTTATTTTACCGGGCGTGCTTTAGGTAAGCACAAACTGGCTCCTGAAATTAGCCCTAATAAAACTTGGGAGGGCGTTGCTGGTGCAATCGCGGCTGTACTATTATATGGTTTGGCATGGGTTATTATGGGAGCAGGAAAAGAAAATCTTGTTTTTATCTTATTGCCATTATTGGTTGTTATGACTGCATTAGGTATTATTGGTGATTTATATGAATCGTTATTGAAACGCCAGGCCGGCGTTAAAGATAGCGGCAATATTTTACCTGGACATGGCGGCATATTGGACCGTATCGATGCATTAACTTCCACACTACCTTTTGCTACTTTGGCAATTCTTTTCTATTTATCTGAATTATGAACACTATGGTTCGCCAAATCACTATTCTAGGTTCTACGGGAAGTATCGGAGAAAGTACGCTGGACGTTATAGCGCGCCATCCTGATCGTTTTCAGGTTATTGCACTAACCGCACATAACAACGTTGAAAAAATGCTGGCGCAATGCCAACGCTTTAAACCGCGTTATGCAGTTATGCTGGATGCTGTAAGCGCGGAGCAACTGGCATTAAAGATAGCAGCATCCGGACTGAGTACGGAAATATTATCCGGCGTGGAATCTTTGGAAAAAGTTGCTGCTCTTCCGGAAGTAGATGCCGTAATGGCTGCCATTGTGGGGGCTGCAGGGATTCGTCCGACCTTTGCGGCAGCACAAGCTGGAAAACTGGTGTTACTTGCTAATAAAGAAACTCTGGTAATGGCAGGGCGTATATTCATGGATCTAGTGAAGCAGCATCATGCAGTGCTATTACCGATTGATAGTGAGCATAATGCGATTTATCAATCATTACCAGTTGATTTTAATGGTGATTTTCAGAGATCAGGCATCAGTAAAATATTGTTAACCGCTTCAGGCGGGCCTTTCCGCCGCACACCGCTATCAGCTTTGGAGAATGTTACTCCGGAACAAGCGTGTGCTCATCCTAATTGGGATATGGGAAAGAAAATTTCCGTTGATTCAGCGACTATGATGAATAAAGGATTGGAGGTTATTGAGGCGCACTGGTTATTTAATGCGCCCGCGGAAAAAATCCAAGTGGTGATTCACCCTCAAAGCGTCATTCACTCGATGGTTGCTTATATTGATGGTTCGATTATTGCGCAACTAGGTAATCCTGATATGCGTACACCTATAGCGCATGCAATGGGTTATCCAGAGAGAATCGGTAGTGGTGTGGCTGATTTAGATATCTTTAAGGTGGCGCATCTTGACTTTGAGGAACCTAATTTCGATCGATTTGTATGCTTGAGACTTGCTTATGATGCACTCAAAGCAGGCAAAAATATGCCTACGATATTGAATGCAGCAAATGAAGTAGCGGTTGAGTCATTTCTGAATAGACAAATGAAGTTTACCGATATTCCCGCGATGATCGAGTATGCGTTGCAAAACACATCCCACAAATCCATCATAACACTTGATGATGTGTTAGAAACCGATCGTGAGACACGCGAAGTGGCAAAGGAATGGCTACAAAAAAGCCACAGCCAACCTCAAAGAAGGCTAAACTATTCTTCGCTTTGATTTATTTACACCATTTAGTGATAGTATCTCGAATCCATTTGTTTTTGAGGTCAAAATGATAGGTTCTTCTTTTTCAATCTACCGGATAGTTATCTAATCTAATATGTCGATAGGTTACACGATTCTTTCTTTTGTCGTGGCGCTAGGGTTGCTGATTACTTTTCATGAGTTCGGTCATTATCTGATTGCGCGCTTGAATGGCGTTAAAGTACTAAGGTTTAGCATCGGTTTTGGTCAACCGCTTTTCCGTAAACGATTAGGAAAAGATCAAACAGAATGGGTTGTCGCAGCTATTCCACTGGGTGGCTATGTCAAGATGCTAGATGAAAACGAAGGGAGCGTGGCACCTCATGAGCTATCGCGATCATTTAATCGCCAGCCAGTTGCACGCCGGTTTGCTATTGTTGCTGCGGGTCCAATTGCTAATTTTTTGTTGGCAATTATTCTCTATTGGTTGTTGTTTGTATTAGGCGTTAGCGATATGAAACCCATCTTGGGGCCAGTTGAACCTAATACGCCTGCCGCGCACGCACAGTTTAAAGCGGGTGAAACAATCGTGCGTATCAATAATGAACCGATTGAAAGTTGGCAAGATGCCCGCTGGGTCTTATTGCGTTATGCAATTGACCAATCCGACAAAGTTAATGTTGAAACGATTAATAAAAATGGTGAAATCAATTCTCGCCAAATGGATTTTAGTAAGGTTGATCCTGATAAGTTGAGTGAAAATTTCTCAGGTGTTATTGGTTTTACTAGCTTCCAACCAATTGTGGCGCCGATTATTGATCAGGTGGTGCCTGATAGTGTTGGGTATTACGCAGGCTTGTCTGTTGGGGATGAAATTTTGGCCATTAACGATGTTGAGATTTTTAGCTGGTCCGAATTGGTGCAGCAAATTCGCAATAATCCGGGGCAGTTACTCGAACTCGATATTTTACGTGGCGAGCAAATTATTACACTTTCAATTACACCAGAGGCCGCTCAAGAAAAAGGAAGGCAGATTGGCAAAATTGGAATTGCACCACGTATTGATCG
The DNA here is from genome assembly GCF_022836435.1 of Nitrosomonas sp. PY1. NCBI lineage: Bacteria > Pseudomonadati > Pseudomonadota > Betaproteobacteria > Nitrosomonadales > Nitrosomonadaceae > Nitrosomonas > Nitrosomonas sp. PY1. The sequence continues at coordinate 784,111 of NZ_BQXC01000001.1, forward strand.
AGCTGAGTTTGATAAAATTCTAGTAAAGGTAAGCTATCCACCTATTCAAGCATTGCTTAAAGCATTCGAAAAAACTTGGGAAACTACGCAGCTCACTTTTCGCATGCTGGGAAAAATGGTAACAGGCGATGTGTCTTGGAAAAATATTAGTGGTCCAATATCGATAGCCGATTACGCGGGTCAGTCGGCGCAAATGGGGCTTGCCTCGTATTTGGCATTTTTAGCATTAATCAGCATCAGTATTGCCGTACTTAATCTACTGCCTATTCCTGTTTTGGATGGTGGGCATTTGATGTACTATCTCATCGAAATAATTAGAGGCAAGCCCTTGTCAGACAAGATGATGTTATTAGGTCAGAAAATAGGCCTAGCTTTACTGCTGACCCTGATGGTTTTTGCTATATATAATGATATTAATCGGCTTATCACTGGTTAGATAATGAAATTCCGGGTCTTCCTCGCATTCATAGCCTCTTTCTATGTTATTTCGAGTTGGGCTAGCGATGATTATTCCTTTATTGTGAGAGATATTCGTGTTGATGGTTTGCAGCGCACTGAAGCGGGTACGGTATTCAGTTATCTACCTATCAAGGTTGGCGATGTCTTAACTGAAGAGAAAACCAATGAGGCAATTAAATCTCTCTATGGCACTGGTTTTTTCACAGATGTGCGTTTGAAAGCCGAAAATGGGATTTTGGTGGTTGAAGTCAATGAGCGGCCTGCAATTGCAGAAATTGCCATTAACGGTGCTAAGGAATTTGAAAAAGATAAATTGCTTGAAGGTCTAAAACAGGCAGGTATTTCAGAGTCTCGAATCTTTAGTCGCTCATTGCTGGAAAGAGCTGAGCAAGAATTGAAGCGTCAGTATATTAGCCGTGGTAAATATGCGGTTAAGATTACCACGACAACCACACCCTTGGAGCGTAATCGTGTAGGCATTAATTTCGATATCAAAGAAGGGCGTACGGCACGCATCAAAAAAATCAGTTTCGTCGGTAATGAAAAATTCACCGATAAAGAACTGCGTGGCATATTGGTATTGCGTAAGCCTGATTTGTTAAGCTGGTTTAACAAGAACGATCAATATTCCAAACAAAAATTAGCAGCGGATTTGGAAACACTGCGCTCTCATTACTTGGATCGCGGTTATTTGGAGTTCAATGTTGAATCCACGCAAGTATCGATCACACCAGATATGCGTGACATCTATATTACCATCAATGTAACTGAAGGAGCGCAATACAAAGTTTCCGATATTAAGGTGGCTGGTGAATTACTGATTCCAGAAGCAGAGATCCGTGAGCTGATTCAGATTAAGACTGGCGATGTGTTTGCGCGCAAAAAATTGACGGATTCAATCAAATCTTTGACCGATCGTTATGGCGATGACGGCTACGCCTTCGCTAATATCAATGCCAATCCGGAATTGGATTATGAAAAGCGTGAAGCGGCTTTTACTTTTTTTATCGACCCAGGTAAGCGTGTATACGTTCGTCGCATCAATATCACGGGCAATGATCGTACGCGTGACGAGGTTATCCGCCGTGAATTCCGCCAAATGGAAGGTGCGTGGCATTCGACGCAAAACATTAATTTGTCGAAACAACGTGTCGATCGCTTGTTTTTCTTTAATAGCGTTAATGTAGAAACACCTGCTGTTGCCAATAAGACAGATCAAGTAGATATCAATATGAAAGTGGAAGAGCGACCGACAGGTTCGATCATGTTCGGTGCGGGTTATTCCGATCGTCAAGGCATACTTTTGAATGCCAGTGTTTCGCAGAACAACATTTTTGGTACCGGTAATTTCTTTAATTTGGAGGTACAAAGGGCCGCGATTAACCAAACCTATTCGGCCTCGTTTACCAATCCTTATTTCACAATCAACGGCGTGAGCTTGGGTTTCGATGTTTACAAGCGTGATATCGATACCCGGCCGCTGAAGTCGTTTGCGGAATTTAAGACCGAAACAACCGGTGCCGGTATTCGTTTAGGGGTACCGATCGCGGAAAACGATATTGTATCGTTTGGCTTGGCGGCGGAAAATACGCATATTACTACTACGAATAAAAGTCCAAAACGTTATACAGACTTTACTCACGAGTTTGGCAATTCCACTAATAATTTCCCGTTTACTGTAAGCTGGGCGCGTGATCGCCGCGACAGTGCGATTTGGACGACTTCCGGAACGACTCATCGCTTATTTGCTGAGGTTAGTGTACCTGGTGGAGACTTGAATTATTATAAAGTCAGTTATCATCAAAAGTGGTTTTATCCTATTAATGATTTCTTTACTCTGATGTTGAATGGTGAAGCGGGTTATGGGGATGGTTATACTGGAAAACCTATGCCTTTCTTCAAGAATTTTTTCGCAGGTGGAAATACTTCTGTGCGAGGTTACGATTTGAATACGCTGGGGCCTCGTGACGATGTTAGTAACTTAAGTGCGGGAGGAGGCGTTACCACTAATTCTCGTTTTTTTGCGATTGGTGCAAGCAGACGGGTGGTGGGTAATGTGGAACTCATGTTTCCAGTACCTTTTATGAAAGATGACCGGTCATTGCGTTTAGGTTTATTTTTAGATGGTGGAACGGTATTCAATCACTTTAGTGAATTGAATAATCTCATGCGTTATTCGGCTGGTATCGCAGTGACTTGGGTTTCTCCGATGGGACCGCTGAAAGTCAGCCTTGCGCAACCTTTAAATGATAAACCAGAAGATAATATACAACGATTCCAGTTTATGTTTGGCCAGCAATTTTAGGGCGATCAGGCTATTGATTTCAATAAAACAAAGATGGTGAGGCGATTGAATTATTTGCAACAGAATCGGTTTTTTCTTTTTTTCACTGTATTCGGTTTTTTGTCAATGATGGTTGCAGGGTTTGCCATTTTTGCCAACAATATTAAAATTGGCGTCGTCAATACTGAAAAAATCCTCCGGGAATCGTCATTTGCGTTGCAAGCCCAAAAAAGAATAGAACAAGAATTTATTCCGCGCGATGACGAAATTAAAAAAATGATGGCGGAGGCAAGGATATTACAAGACAAATTAGAAAAAAACGGCGCTGTGATTGCGCATAATGAGCGCCAAAATATGGAAAGAGACTTAGCCAATCTGAGTCGAAAATATCAACGTGCACAAAAACAATTACGAGAAGATTTCAGTGCACGCCAAAACGAGGAATACAGTATTATTTTAGATCGTATCAACAATGTGATTAGTAAGATCGCGGAAGCGGAAAAATTTGATTTGATATTACAACTCCAAGATTCAGTTTATAGAAGCCAACGTATTGATATAACAGATAAGATTATTAAATTCCTTGATGATGAGACGATGCAGTGATAGTGTGTTTTATTATAGATAGAGCCTTGATAGCGATTATGGGATTATAGAAAACCAAATGGACAGCATGGATATTCATGAAATTTTAAGGTACTTGCCGCACCGTTATCCAATTTTACTCATTGATCGGGTACTATCTTATGAAGTTGGAAAAGATATTGTGGCGTTAAAAAATGTTTCGATTAACGAACCGTTTTTTTCAGGGCATTTTCCGCACTATCCGGTTATGCCAGGTGTTTTGATTGTTGAAGCACTGGCGCAAGCTGCGGCTGTGCTAACCTTGAAAACTGAGAATACAGTCAATAGGGACGACACTGTTTATTATTTTGTCGGTATTGACGGTGTGCGTTTTAAAAAACCGGTAACCGCTGGTGATCAATTAATCTTGAAAGTTGTAATAGAGCGACAAATCAAAGGATTGTGGAAATATTCTGCACGTGCTGAAGTGGATGGGCAATTAGTTACCGAAGCAACGCTGATGTGTACCGCTAAGAATGTGTGATATTCATTGAATATCGATTGCTATCTTTGGTAATCTATCGATAACATTCTTATTGAAATAGTTAATTTGAAAATGCAACATGCTGACCCCTGCAAAATAATTTGTGGTGTCGATGAAGCTGGAAGGGGACCGTTAGCCGGTCCGGTATATGCAGCCTGTGTAATTTTAGACAAAAATTATCACATTGCTGGATTGAATGATTCAAAAAAACTTAGTGCACTGAAGCGATCAATGCTTGCGACGACAATTAAGCAATATGCGAAAGCATGGGCAGTCGCGTCAGCTTCAGTTGATGAAATCGATCGAATGAATATTTTACAAGCCAGTTTATTAGCCATGAAACGTGCTGTGGAAGGTTTATCTTGCGTTCCAGATCAAGTATTGGTGTTGGTCGACGGAAAGCAATGCCCTGATGTGCCTTATCCAGTACAAGCTATTGTTCGAGGAGATTCCTTGATACCTGAAATTTCTGCTGCTTCTATTTTGGCCAAAACGGAGCGTGATATTGAAATGCTACGATTGCATAGTGATTATCCACACTATGGTTTTGATCGGCATAAAGGCTATCCAACTTCGAAACATTTGGCTGCGTTGCAGCAATACGGCCCAAGCGAGATACATCGTAAAAGCTTTGCGCCAGTAAGTTCATTAATATTTAATCATTAAAAAGGGATTTTCAGTATGCGTATTGAAAGAAATACAATTGTTTCTTTGAGTTATGAGTTGTCGGATGCTGATGGGAATGTTCTGGAAAAAACAGAAGCACCAATCAGTTATTTGCATGGTGGTTATGGCGGTATTTTTCCCTTAGTTGAGGAAGCTTTGCATGGGAAGGAAATAGGCTATCATTGTTCCATTGCAATGGAACCTGATGATACTTTTGGTGAATACGATAGCGAGCTTATTCGGGTCGAGCCGCGTAGCGCTTTTCCTGAGAATGTTTCCGTGGGAATGCATTTTGAAGGGGGGGCAGAGAATTCAGAGGATATGCTCGTCTACAAGGTGACGGATGTAACTGACGATACCGTTATCGTCGATGCTAACCATCCTTTTGCTGGCATGTCACTGAATTTTTCATGCACTATCACGGATGTCCGTTCTGCCACCGCAGAAGAGATTTCCCATCAGCATGCACATGGTGATGATCACCATCACGATCATGGCCATACACATTAAACCTTTGAAAAGCCTCTGTATTACTGCAGACATTATCTTTGTTAAATCTGGAATCACTTGAATGAGGTGTTCTGTGATCATGCTGGTAATTTACGTTCGATGCTAATACCTAATTCTTGTACACCTGGAATGATACTCAGTTTTGCAACGCTGACTTTAACCCAAGGTGAATGAAAGTCTTGCAAAATAGTAAGAGCGATATTTTCTGCAAGTGCTTCCAGTAAAGAAAAGTGCTTTTCTTTGATAAGAACGTTGATTCTTTCAACAACACAAGCATAATCCAGCGCATCTTCAATATGATCGGATTGACAAGCGAGACTGCTGGGTAGTGCGATTTCCAAGTCCAATCGAATGGTTTGCTGTACTTTGCGCTCCCATGGGTAAATTCCAATAAGAGCTTTAACCTTAAAATCGCGTAAAAAAATAATATCCATTATGAGTAAAGGCTTGTATGAGTGATCCGATTTTATTCTATTTTTCTCAAAGACTGCTAATGACATGCTGGTGATATTTGGTTTGCTTGCTTATCTAATGGGATCCGTTTCCTTTGCAGTAATATCCAGTTGGTTGTTTAAGTTGCCGGATCCCCGCACGTACGGTTCTAAAAATCCTGGTGCGACTAATGTTCTGCGTAGCGGAAAAAAATCTGCTGCAATCGTGACCCTGCTGGGGGATGCGGGGAAGGGCTGGTTAGCGGTTGCCTTAGCGGAGCATTATGCACCTATGTGGGGAGGGGGGCAGGAAGTTATTGCCGTAGTCGCGGTTATGGTTTTTTTAGGTCACATTTTTCCAGTATTTTTGCGTTTCCGGGGCGGTAAAGGAGTGGCGACAGCGGTCGGTGTGCTGTTAGGTTTGAATGTATGGGTTGGCTTGATGGCAATTGTTACTTGGTTACTAACAGCTGCAATTTGGCGCATTTCTTCCTTATCTGCATTGGTGGCTGCTATGCTCGCACCTATTTATATTTTTAGTCTTTCAGAATCCCGAGAGTATTGTATTGCGGTTTTAGTAATGTCGCTGATACTGATATGGAGGCATCAATCCAACATTATGAATCTACTCGAAGGTAAAGAGCAGCGCATCGGTGAGCGGAAATTACCCGAGTGATAAATTAACCAGAAGGTTTTGTATAAGATCTTTGGTAAATTTCCAACTTACTATTTCTAGATAGCCTATGTTAGAGTGGAAATTTACTATCAGTATAATTCGTTAAAACGGGGTTTATTTAATGGTTTTTTCATTAGATATCATTATTTATTTACTTGTATTTGTGGTCGGGTTTATTCTTGCGCAGAAATTTAAGAAATAGGGATAAACAAACGCAAGCGAAGGAAAATGAGGTGACGTAGCTTTTGGTATCAGTAAAGACTGTTTGTTCATACTAGGCTCTCAAAATACCTTTGATTGTGCATTGATTTCTTCATTTTGTTTCTTCCTGGCTTACTTCCTCCCTCAATTACTTTGTAAGCCATAGGATTGGGTGCTCGAGATTGCTATATAAGTGAACAAAGCTCGGTCTTAACGATTAGCAGTATCAGATCGTACTCTTTTGTGTATGTTCAGTTAATATATATTCGCAGAATGATGTAATAACGCTAATAAAAATCACGTACGAATTAATAAGGAATTCCTAGCTTGATAGACCATTTAAAATTTTTTTACTTGTCTGTATGGATTCTGATTATTACGATGTTATCTGGTTGTATGTCTCCGATCGCGCTGAATCGCGCTGTATTAGCGTATGACGACGCGGTAACTGATACGATCTCGCAGCAGTTGTTGATCAATATTGTTCGAGCGTATCATAGCCAACCCATTCACTTTACCGGTGTATCCAATATTGCTGCGACGTTTACTTTTAATGCCGCTGCTGGGGCTACTCCCGCTTTAGGGGGGCTGGCAGGTACTACACTGATGCCGGTTTTTGGTGGTAGCTTATCTGAGAGCCCAACCATTAGTATTGTTCCCATTGAAGGAGAAGATTTCACCAAGCGATTGTTAACACCATTTGCACAAAACAAACTGACTTTATTGTTGCGGCAGCGCTATGATGTTGATTTGTTGTTGCGTATGATGGCGCAAGAAGTGCGACTACTGCAACAGCATTCACAGTACGCTATTTATCGTAATACACCTTCAGATACCGATAATTTTAAGATATTTCGTCGCATAGTGTTGCATCTTTCTGCCATTCAAGATGCTAATGCATTGCATGTCGAGCCTTTGCCAATGATACATAACTGGATTATTCCAGCGAATGCAGTGACGGCAGAGGGATTTCATTCTTTACAAAAAGAGTATGACGTACAATATGACGCCGAAAAAAAGACCTACACTTTGAGTAAGCATACCCCGGGTCCTATTTTGATTACGAACTACGATCCCAGCACATTATCCAAACAAGAGCGGAAGGAATTACCTCAAATTGTTGAAGATTGGGATGTCAACGATATTGCCTTTGACATTCGTGCCGGATACTATGGTGGAGATTGGCCTATGAGAGGAATTTTCAGACTTAGAAGCTTTCATTCGATTTTGGGGTTTCTCGGTAAAGCATTAGGTCAGGCGCCTGGTTACTATGTTGACAAAGATCCTAGAACGCCACCAATACTGAACAACGAGAATCCTGATTTAACGATGGCATTGAGGGCTTCCAATACTTTGCCGGTCGATGCAGATATTTCCGTTCGCTGGAATAATCGTTACTACATGGTGGATACACAAAGCCGATATGCTCGATGGAACCGTGAAGCTTTTCAACTATTGTTTTTGTTGTTTCAAATGACGGTAACGGATATTCCGCGAGTAGGCGTTCCCTCCATTACTATCGCAAAATAATATGCGTGCGGTCTTTCTTGATTTTGGTTCAGTAAGTCGTGAAGATTTGGATTGTGCAGCTCTCAATCAAGTTATTTCACCGTGGCAATATTATTACGACTCTTCCGATCAAGAAATTGTACAAAGAATTTGCGATGCAGAGATTGTCGTCAGTAATAAAGCTTCTCTCGCGCGACCAGCAATTGAAGCAGCGGTACGCTTGAAATTAATTTGTGTGGCGGCGACTGGTTATAATAATGTGGATTTGGTAGCTGCAGCCGAGCATGGAATAGCGGTTTGCAATGTACGTGACTATGCCACGCCTTCTGTAGTACAACACGTTTTTCTATTGATGTTGAGCTTGGTTCGTCGTTTTATTGATTACCATGAATTGGTAAGCCGCGGTGGTTGGCAATCAAGTCAATTTTTTTGTCCTATGGATTTTCCTATTCAAGAGCTATCTGGAAAAACACTTGGAATTGTCGGCTATGGTGTCTTGGGTAAAGCGGTAGCGCAAGTGGCGCAAGCATTTGGCATGAATGTATTAATTGCGGAACACAAAGATAAAACACCACGTCTCGGCAGAGTTGCATTTGATGAGGTGATTGGTCGATCGGATTTTATTACATTGCATTGTCCGTTGTCACCGGATACGCAATATCTGATTGGTCAGCGTGAATTTGCACTGATGAAAGCTTCTGCATACTTGATTAATACAGCGCGAGGTGAATTGATTAATGAAATTGATTTATTGCAGTGTTTATCTTCCAAGCGTATTGCGGGTGCGGCTATTGATGTCATACAAGGAGAGCCGCCGAATCAGGATAGCTTGATTTTGCGACATCAACCCAATAATTTAATTATCACACCACATATCGCTTGGGCTAGTCAGGAATCCAGGCAACGATTGATCAATCAATTGGCGGATAATATTCGGAATTTCTTTCAACACAAGCCTTTCAGTCAAATTACCGATGCTCTTGGTAAGTCACATTAGAACCATTACAGGAATCAAACGATGCAACAGTGGATTTTTTTGTCAATTGCGATTATCAGTGAAGTAATTGCCACCTCGTGCTTGAAAGCTTCAGAAGGCTTCACGCGCTTCTGGCCTTCGGTTGTTGTCGTGATCGGTTATTTATTGGCTTTTTATTTGTTGTCGTTAACGCTTAAAACTATTCCGGTTGGCATTGCTTACGCGATTTGGTCGGGTGTTGGTATAGTGTTGATTGCAATAGTAGGTTGGTTGTTTCTTGGGCAGAAATTGGATGTGCCTGCCATCATAGGTTTAGCGTTTATTATAACTGGTGTTATGGTTATTAATATTTTTTCTCAGACAACTGCGCATTGATAAGGAGTTTCGAGAAATTCGCGATGAATTTAAATAAATGCTGTTTCGCTAGATATATGTTTGGGTATTACCTGCCATGAGTAAAGCTTTTACCAAAGAAAATGATGACGATGAAGAGATCGATAACGCGCCGAAGTTACCGCAAGGTGTAAAGAACTATATTACCCCATCGGGTCATCAGCAGTTGCTAGATGAATTTAATCAATTGTGGAAGCTAGAGCGGCCTGAATTGGTTAAAACGATTGCTTGGGCGGCTTCGAATGGTGATCGCTCTGAAAATGGTGACTACATTTATGGTAAAAAGCGTTTGCGTGAGATTGATCGTCGCCTGCGGTTTTTATCCAAGCGGTTGGATAATGCAGAAGTCGTAGATCCTGCAAAGCGCGGTAATTGTGACCAAGTATTTTTTGGCGCCACGGTGACTGTTAGTAATGCGGTTGGTGATGAACACACGTATAGTATTGTTGGTTTGGATGAGGCTGATCCTGGGAGTGGTCGCATCAGTTGGATTTCCCCCTTGGCTAAAGCGCTGCTGAAAGCACGGGAAGGCGACGTAGTGAAGCTACATACTCCAGTGGGTATTGAAGAATTGGAAGTGATAGAAATTTGTTATAAAGAGCTATAACGGATGAACTCTTACGCGATACCCGATAGGATTTCATTATTTTCTTACTATCATTGAAGATAGTCATGATGTTCGAGCAGCATAGTTGGCATCGGATCGCACCATTTGGCGCTTATGTGCTTTTTATGTTATTGGAAGATGCATTGCTAGTCCTCTTGGACTGGGATGCCAATGAAGTACGTTTATTATATGCTGTAAAAATAACCGTTGTTGCGTCGTTGCTGTGGTGGTTTCGAAGTACTTATCGTGAGCTGCAATGGCCTGCCGGAAGCACGATGCGTACATGGATCGTTGCTATTGCTGCGGGTATCACGGTGTTTATCGTTTGGATAAATCTTACTGCGGATTGGATGATGATGGGAGGGTCAGTCGGATTCGACCCACGTGAAAATGGTGAAATCGACTGGTCATTTGTTGCGATCCGATTAATAGGCGCAGTATTGGTGGTACCTGTGATGGAAGAATTGTTCTGGCGGTCTTTTTTAATGCGCTGGTTACATCGCCCGAATTTTCTTGCGGTGAATCCAAGCCAAGTAGGTATCAAAGCTTTCTTGATAACCGCTTCGCTTTTTGCGGTTGCGCACAACCTTTGGTTTGCCGGATTATTGGCCGGTGTTGTTTATAATCTGTTGTATATGCGCAGTGGCATCTTGTGGTCGCCCATCTTAGCGCATGCAATCACTAACGCTATTTTGGGTATTTGGATTATTGCAACAAATAATTGGGATTTCTGGTGATGAAGCTGAAGAATATATTTCATTAATTTATCAATATAATTAGTCCCTCCTGAGTAACTTCGATTTTCAAAAATAATTTAATAGTTTTCCTTATTGTGTTTTTGTACGTTTTCGGCTAGTGATTTACATTGACCCAAAAAGATATTCGATGTTAGAGTTCAGTCGATATGTCGATAGATATTGCGCAACAAGAGCAATCAGTCGAAAGCGTCTACTATGATAATAAGGGGAGAGATAATGAAGTATAAATCGATGTATAGGCGCTGGAGTGCGCTTGTGCAGGCTATTATGATTGGAGGGTTGTTGCTTGTTGGTATGACGGCTATACAAGCCAGTACAACCATGAGTACTCGGAGCAGCCAGCCTACGAGCGCTAGTAGCAATTTTATGAAGTTTTTGAGGGATAGTGGTATTAGTATTGGCGGATGGGTGAATGGTGGCGCTACTTTTAATCCCAGTCAAACCGATGGCTTTATGGGCCCAGTAACCTTTGCGGATCAAGCAAATAGAGTTCAGTTGAATCAATTCAATATTTTTATTGAGCGCGCGGTGAAAACTGAAGGAAAAGGTTGGGATTTTGGTTTCCGTACGGGCTTTATGTTTGGTACCGACGCCATTTTTACGCAAGCATACGGTAACCCTGCATTTGATGTCAATAATGGCAGACCATTGGGTGATCGTGGTCATTGGGATCTGGATATTTGTTGTAAGTCACTTCGTACCTATGGCATTGCTATTCCGCAAGCGTATGCAGAAATTTACGCACCAGTAGGAAATGGTATAAATGTTAAGGTCGGTCATTTCTTTACACCGATTGGTTATGAATCAGTTCCGGCACCGAATAATTTCTTCTACACCCATGCCTATACGATGCAATATGGCGAACCTTTCACGCATATGGGGGTATTAGCCAATTACACAGTTAACGCTAATTTTACGACTTTCGCGGGTGCAATAGGAGGTAGTGGAACGGGTGGATGGGACGGTAATTTTGATCGTGAATTGGGAAATTGGGGAGGAATTGGTGGCGTCACTTGGTTTAGTAATGATGCGAAAACTTCGCTCAATATCAGTGGTACCGGTAGCACCACATCGACACGCAACAGCAGCTTTTGGGGTATGTATAGTATAGTTTTTAGGCACATGATTACTGATAAAACGCATTTAATTGTGCAACATGATCATGGTTTTGCGGATAATGTGTTGCTAGCTAACTTGTATGAATCGGGCGTAAATAAGGATGCTGCTTGGTATGGTGTAAACACTCATTTGTATTATGACTTGTCAAGAGATCTTGCTATCGGTACTCGTTTTGAGTGGTTTAGAGATCGTGATGGCTTTCGTGTGTTTTCACCTGGGCGTGTAGCGGCAGCCACCAATCATTTGGGTCAAAGCTATGCATTAGGTGGATCTACTCAATTGGCTGCAAGCACCCCTGCTGATTATTATGCAGTGACCATTGGCGCGAACTGGAAGGCAGCTAAAACTTTAAATATGAATTGGAAAGGGTTGAGACAGCTAAATATTCGTCCGAACATTCGTTGGGATAGAGCGGATGGATTGCATGCGGCATATCGGCCTTTTGGTGGAAATAAAGATCAAATTATATTTTCTTTGGATGCGATGATTCCATTCTGATATAACGAATACGATCGCTATTACTGTTGAAATAATGAGAAGTGCATTTACAAGTGCATTTCTCATTATTTCTCCTGGAAATGTTCTTGAAATGCTTGCAATAGCGCATTCAAATCGTCGGGTAGAGGTGCCTCCCAGCATAGGGTTTCTCCATTTTCTGGATGAGAGAGTGTTATTTTTCGTGCGTGCAGTGCTTGTCTGGGAAAGTTAGTATTTAATCGTTGTAGAATGGAATCTTTCTTGATCAATTTTCTGCCATACACAGAATCACCAATGAGAGGATGCCCAATCGATTGCATATGAACACGAATTTGGTGTGTTCGACCGGTATCGAGACTGCATTCCAATACTGTGCAATCATCATACTTTTTGTGAATGCGATAAAAAGTTCGTGCAGGTTTGCCTTTTGAAGTTATCGCCATTTTAGTGCGTTGCGTAGGGTGTCGCCCAATTGGGGCGTCTACGATACCGTTTTGCGATACATTTCCAAGAACAATTGCCAGATAATCACGCTTTATCGTGCGCAGTTGTAATTGTCGCACCAAATGAATTTGTGCCTCAATAGTTTTTGCGACAACCAAGAGCCCGCTGGTATCTTTATCCAAACGGTGAACAATGCCTGCTCGGGGTACTTGCGATAATGGCGGTGCATGGTGTAACAAAGCATTTAGCAGTGTTCCTTGCCAATTACCGTTACCGGGGTGGCAGACAAGACCGGCAGGTTTGTTGACGATAATGAGCGCGTTATCTTCGTAAACGATGTTCAACCGAATATTTTCTGCCATATGGCTGGATTGCGTGTCCGGCTCGTCTTTGGGGAAAATTTGAATCGACTCACCCCCCCATACTTTTTGCTTTGCATTTACCGTTTGTTCGTTCAGAATAACGCGGTTCTCGGAGATCCAGCTTTGTAATCGACTACGGGAGTAGTCTGGCAGTAATTTCGCAAGCGCTTGATCTAGTCGCAATCCAATGAAGCTGGTTGGTATGATAAGCTGAATTACCGGTTGGCTTGGTTGCTTTACGTTATAATCAGCAGATGAGTTTTTGTTTTTTATGGAATTTGTCATGTTACGTAGTGTAGCGCTAATTTTGATGTTATGGTGGTTGTCCGCCTGTAACTTATTAACAGGTCGAGAAGTAGCTGAAAGCCAGGAAGATTGGTCGGCCAATAAATTCTATAGTGAAGCAAATCAAAAGCTCACAGAAGGAAATTTTTCCGGTGCAGTCAAGTTATATGAGACCTTGGAATCGCGCTATCCTTATGGACGTATTGCCCAACAAGCGCAGCTGGAAACCGCTTACGCACACTATAAAAATGATGAGCCGGCTTCGGCAATCGCGGCAGCAGATCGCTTTATTAAACTTCACCCTCACCACGCTAACGTTGACTATGCCTATTATATTAAAGGGCTAGCGAGTTTTAACGATAATTGGGGATTAATGGGTTTTTTGATGAAGGGTCCTTTCCAACAGGATATGAGTGAGCGTGACTCAAAAATGTCGAAAGAGTCATTTGAAAACTTCAAAGAATTGATTACCCGTTTTCCTGACAGTAAGTATGCAGCAGATTCTCGACTGCGTATGGCTTACCTGATCAATTCGATTGCCATGAATGACATTCATGCTGCGCGCTATTATATGAAACGAAAAGCCTATATTGCTGCAGCGAACCGGGCGCAAGATGTGGTTAAGGAATATCCCCCGACCCCAGCCACCGAAGAAGCGTTGTATATTATGATTAAAGCTTATGAAGTATTGGAAATGCAAGATTTACGCGATGACGCAGAGCGTGTGATGCGTATAAACTTTCCAGAAAGTCACTTTCTGAGAGAGCTACCGGAAGTTGGTGCATTGCCTTGGTGGGTGTTCTGGAGGTAACTAGGCCTCAAAGATTCGCTAAGTGCTTTTTAAATGTATCGCCAGCACATCGCATTGTGCATGATACAGAATATCTTTGGCAGTAGAGCCCATTAATACCGCTAATCCATGTCGGCTATGCGATCCAACGACGATTAAATCGATCTGTAATTTTACTGCCAGTTGTATGATTTCTTCTTGAGGGTTTCCCCAAACCATCCAACACTGGGATGGTGCAATACCTAGATGATTACCGATATGGCGTAGTTTGCTTTTTTCAGCTTCCAGCAATGCATCGTGGGTACTTTCATCCAATGAAATAACCGTTCCGTAGGGCGTATCCGGCATCGGAATGTTGTCCAATACGTGAATAATATGCAATTGTGCTTTTAATTGCTCAGCTAAATCTTTGGCTTTTTTGGTTATAGCTTCATCGTGTTCGGAAAATTCAATAGCTAGTAATATGTTTTTATAGTTATTCATAGATGTCAAATCATTTTAGATAAAGCATTAATGCACAATAAATACCACAGTATACTTTATCAATCAGAAATTTTTGCCAGAAATAGCCTAAAAAGTAATATGTCTCGTACGGATGCGTTTAGTGGTTCTGTAAATAAAATTCAAAAAATTCTGTAATGCGTTCTTCATACATTTTCCCTGCATAAGTATGCATGTTGAAATGCTTTGCCCCGGGAACAATCCATAATTCTTTTGGTTCTATCGCTGTTGTGTACATGCGTTCGACTTCAGATGGAGTTGTATGTGCATCGTCCGTGCCTGAAATAAAAAATACCGGGGCATTTAAATGAGTTATCTGCGAAATAGGGTCCAGTTCAGTAATTGGTACGTCGAGAAAAAAGGAAAACTGGAAAAGCACGATAGGTGATAGCAAGCTTCCATATTCTCCAAGATGTAGCTTTAAACGATTATTGATAGCTTCTTCGAGAGTGGCATGCACTGATTCGAGAATGACCGCATCAAATAACAGATGAGGCTTAGCAAGAATAATTGCTGCGCCACCTAAAGAAGCGCCGAGGGCGCCAATTCGTTCCTGTGGAAATTTTTTGCGCAAATATTTTGCCGCCGCTAATACATTTTCAGATTCTCGTGAACCAAAGGTGATTTTTTCTCCTGGTGTTTCGCCATGCGCATGCAGATCAATCATGAGAGTAGTATAGCCACGATCTCGCAAGAATCTGGCTCGACTCAGCATTTCAACACGATTGCTGCGCATGGAATGAGCGAGCAATATGACGCCTTTGCCAGGTTCTCCATAGCTAAGCCAACCCCGTACAAGAGAGTTTTCTTCCATCGGAACTTGGACTGATTCCACTGGTAGATCGATAGATAAAGCGCTGACCGAAGTAGGTACGGGATTAGTCAACAATGCGATCAGTAGAAACAGTAATATCGCAATAATAACAATGAGTGCTAGAATTCCGAGCAAAAGTTTGTGCAAGATGACTTTGTTCATTTAGTTTCCATAAAAATATTTAGGAATTGTACGGATGGGGTAATAATCATTTCACTGAAAAGTTTCTTTAAAAGCACAGGTTTTCTTATTCTTGCATAGAGTTGAACTTATGAAATTTTGTATTCATACTATTCAGGTTTATCGTTAATGTTTTTAAATTAAGAGATAATGTGTTCATAAGGAATTCTATGGTTTTATCAAGCATGGAATGAATTCATTGCATCCTTCGTCATTCGATCAGTTTTGGTTGAGGGACAACTTGCAAAAATACTTTAGCGTTTTCAACTGCATGTGGCTTATATAAAAAGATAAAAAGATCTTATATTTCAACAATTGGATAGTTATTATGAATATTATCAATACCACAGAATTTCAGGAAAAAATACATACTTTGGCAACATCATTTGCTCAACAGTTACCCGAAAAAGTAAGTGAGATCGAAGTGCTGTGGAATACGTTGGAAAAAGACTGGAATTTAGAGAATGTACAGAATCTACATCGATTACTGCATAATTTAGTCAGTGAAAGTAAAGTATTTGGCCATTCTGAAATCAGTGCTCATAGTAGCGCAGTTGAGCAGCTTATCAAGAATACGCTACAAAACGAGTTTCGCCCAGATTCGCCTCACTCGGCAGTAATTCAGCGTCAGCTTGCCGAATTAAAGCGACTCATGCATCAATCAACAAAAACTATAGATATCGGAGAATGGAGTAACCAAACGGTCACGGTGAATTCTCAAGATTCCTGTGTGATTTTTGTTGTCGAGGATGATGTGGAGGCGTCCCAAGAGCTGGCACTACAATTACGTTATTATGGTTATGAAGTAGAAGTGTTCAATCACTTGGATAAGTTTCGTTCCGCAATTCAGGATTGTGCCGGAGCGATTGTTCTGATGGATGTCGAGTTTCCAGAAGATGAAATAGGCGGTATCCATTTTATGAAACAAATCCAGCGGGAATTGAAACAACTGGTCAAAGTGATATTTATTTCTGTGCACGATACTTTGCAGTATCGGTTGGAAGCTGTAAGAGCTGGGGGTATAGCCTATTTCACTAAGCCGATTAATTCAACTGAATTGATCGATCAATTGGATTTGATAACGGCCTCGCAGGTTCAAGAGCCCTTTAGGATCATGATCGTGGAAGATAGTTCTATTTCGTTGACTTATTATTCAGTGGTACTGGAACAGGCTGAAATGCATATCAAAGCGTTGTTGGATCCGATGAAACTACTGGAATCTCTAAGTAATTTCAACCCGGATCTCATTTTGATGGATTTGTATTTGCCGGGTTGCAATGGTATCGAACTAGCTAAAGTTGTGCGACAAATGGATGGTTTTCAGAATATTCCGATTGTGCATCTTGTGAACGAAAATGACCTTAACACGCAATCTGATGTCATTAATTTCCGTGGCGGCGATTTCTTAATCAAACCTATTAGCCCAATGCAATTGGTCGCAGCTATTACATCGCGTGTTTCCAGGATGCGATCGTTACATGCATTAATGATTCTCGATGGACCGACGGGTTTATTAAACCATACGGCTATTAAAGAAGAATTGGCACGTGAAGTAACACGATCTAACCGATTAAAAACCCCCTTGTCACTTGCAATGATTGATGTCGACTCTTTTAAGAAAATTAATGATGCTTATGGTCATGCTGCTGGAGATCGTGTGGTTAAAAGTTTGGCGAGGCTACTGAAGCAGCGTTTACGTGAAACTGATATCGTCGGACGATATGGCGGTGATGAGTTTTATGTCATTTTAAATGACACCGATGCAGTGTCGGCAGCAAAAGTAATTGATGAGATCCGTTGTGTATTCAATCGTTCGATGCATTTAAGTCAAGACAGTGAATTTTTTGTCAGTTTTAGTTGTGGTATTTCTGACCTAACACACTTTTCTGATGTTGCTGGTTTATGTGAGGCTGCTGAAAAAGCAATGTTCCAAGCGAAACAAAGAGGGCGAAATAAGGTGATTGTTAATACAGGAGACTGATCGCGGATTAATATTTACAGACATCAGTGTTAATGAGTCGGCAGTTGATTGCTCAGACCTAACGAATTTCAGTGTAAATAATTGGTGTATTTTGGGAAGTGTTGTGATGCTTTGGATCGCTGAATTTCATCAATGAGAAAGTATAGTTTATGTTTATGGCTGTTAGCGGGATTGGTAAGTGGGTTGATTATCCATGCAGCGGCTGTAGCGGAAACCAAATCAATTGGGCCTAAGCCCATTATCAGTACGGACATCACAAAAGGTACGCTATTTGTGAAGCCGAACGGAACAGGTACATTCTGTATACTAGTCCAGCCTTGTGATATTTGGATTGCTGCGCTGAAAGCAAAGGCTGGAGATGTAATATTTTTGCGGGGCGGTACTTATAATCTCTACAAAAACCTAAGAATTATGAATACTGGAACAGCTACGGCGCCTGTTGTATATGAAAGTTATCCGGGAGAGCTAGCGGTATTTGATGGAAGCCAACATGCAAAAGGTACAAACATCTACATTGGCGTTAATGGTAACTTTATACATGTGCGTGGGATTGAGATCAAGAATATGCCTGTTCAAGGAATTTGGGTTGGTGGATCGGACAATTTAATAGATGGTGTGTATGCGCACCATAATGGACTATCTGGCATTCAGGTTTCGACTCATGGGGATGGTACCGGAGGTTCTAGAAATATTATTCGTAATTCCACTTCATCATACAATTCTGGAGTTGGCGTTTATGATTCCACGTATGACAACGGGGGAAACTCTGACGGTATTGCGATCTCCACCGGATTAGACAACCGTATTGAGAATTGCTTGGTGCATCACAATTCTGATGATGGCATCGACACTTGGCGGTCTGTCAATACTTATGTTGGATATAGCATCGCACATTCAAACGGTGCGGGTGACGGGGATGGCAATGGCATTAAGGCTGGCGGTACTTATCCAAGTGCGAATACGGTTGTTGACCATAATATTGCTTATTCCAATAGAACTAGGGGCTTTACGAGCAACGCCGGTGTCAACGTTAAGTTTACCCATAACACTTCATGGAATAATGGCTTGTATGCTTTTGCGTTAGATTCTCATACCAAAGCATTTGATAACATTGGCGTGGGGACAGCTTATAAATCTTCAGCAGCTATCAATATCGTTGAAGAGAATAATTCATGGCAGCGTTCTGGAAACGTTGCTTTTATCAGTACAGATAGTAATTCGGTCGATTTTCTAAAACCTGCCGGTAGTGGAGGTTTTGAGGACATCGGGGCGATGTAATCAATGCACGCTTTCAAAGAAACATACGCTTAATTGCTCGCTGGTAATGATTGGGCAAAGTAGATAATTTTTCTACAAAGACTGTAAAATCATTGTGATTAAATTGGAACCTGGCTTCATCAATGATTGCTGTAAAACCCTTTTCACAATTCATTTCAAAAATTTCCCGAAACGCGGTATCCACGGCATTACGCTGACTACCTAGCAATAACAACTATGCCTCAAACGGTGGTGCTGGATTATCTTCCTTCATGGCGGTGAAATCCAAATCTTGAAACAAATTTCTCTCATGAAAGTATCGGGCGAGTAAAGCATTGAGGACCTACCGGAAGAAAGAATAGTGCCGCGACATGTATTCATTTCCTTGGTAGATGGTAGAATCGTTTAGATGATTCAATGCTACATTACTGTAATTATCGCATTTCAAATACTAAGAATGTATGGCCATCAAAAAATCCGAAAGCTACTCTTTCCTTTGGTCAAGTTGTGATAAATTCGTGGCGGAATGGATACCAACCAGTACAAGGATTATGTACTGGTGATGTTGTTCGTCAAATATGTCAGCGATAAATATGCCGATCAGCCATTTGCCTCGATCAATACTCCGCCAGGCGCGAGTTTCAGGGATATGGTGACGCTAAAAGGTAAGCCAACTATCGGCTATGACATCAACAAGAAAATCATCGCGCTGCTAGTCGATGCCAAACTCGCCAAATACTGGAACACCAAGCAATGCATGGTGCAAAATCTGCTGGCATCGACTGTTCTGTTGAAAATTCTTTCGGAAAAGGAGCCGATATGAAAATTTCGACCATACTTGATCACATCGATAACGGTCACATGGCATTGCCAGAGTTTCAGCGCGGCTATGTATGGAACAAGGAACAGGTGCGTGGTTTATTTGACTCGCTTTATCGCAGGCACCCGGTCGGCGGCTTGTTGGTTTGGGCAGCTGACTCATCTGGTGCAGCTTATCGGGGTGATGGAGAACTTGCGCGAGGTATCGTCAAGCTCTTGCTGGATGGGCAGCAGCGTGTTACTTCTCTATACGGCGTGATACGCGGAAAAGCACCAAAGTTTTTCGATGGAAATCCGGCAGCCTTTACTGGATTGCAGTTTAATCTCGAAAACGAAATTTTCGCTTTTTACCAACCCATTAAAATGCAAGGCAACCCTTTATGGATCGATGTCACAGCGATTATGCAAGAGGGAAATGGTGGAATGGGTGAATTTATCACCAAAATTGTCAGCTCGCCAGAACTGGCAGCGTATATTGGTGATTACACTTCACGTATGAGCCGATTATTGGCCATACTGGATATCGAACTGCATATCGATGAAGTGACGGGATCAGATAAAACATTGGATGTCGTAGTCGACATTTTTAACCGGGTAAATAGCGGCGGCACAAAGTTATCCAAAGGTGATCTGGCTTTGGCTAAGATCTGCGCAGATTGGCCTGAAGCGCGAGATAGCATGAAACAAAAAATCAAGGAATGGCATCAGGCTGGGTATGACTTTAACCTGGATTGGTTGTTGCGTTCAGTTAACACGGTGCTGACGGGTGAAGCCAAGTTTCAGTACTTGCATGATAAAGATGTAGAACAAATTCAAGCTGGTTTGAAGCGTGCGTCAAAATATATTGATACCAGTTTGAACCTGATTGCCGGACGACTGGGGCTGGATCATGATCAAGTGTTATTCGGTCGTTTTGCAATCCCTGTCATGGTGCGTTACCTTGATCTGCATGGCGGCTCATTGAATGAAATCGACCGGGATAAACTATTGTTCTGGTTTGCAGAGGGAGGCATGTGGGGGCGTTTTTCGGGATCGACAGAGTCCTTTATCGATAAGGACCTGGAAGTGTTATCCAATGAAAATAATAGCCTTGACGCCCTGCTGGAACAGTTACGGCTTTGGCATGGAGGATTGCGCATAGAATCGGGGCATTTCACAGGATGGAGCCTGGGTGCACGTTTCTATCCGGTTTTATATATGCTGACTCGCATGGGTGAAGCGTGTGACTGGGGTACAGGATTGCCGTTAAGGGCCAATTTGCTGGGTAGGATGAGTCGGTTGGAAGTACATCATATTTTCCCTAAAGCGCAATTGTATAAACGCAACTACCGAAAAAATGAAGTCAATGCCCTTGCCAATTTCTGTTTCTTAACCAAGGATACTAACCTGAATATCAGTGATCATTTGCCTCAGATTTACTTTTCTGAAGTAGAAGAAAAACATCCTGGTGCGCCTACTCAATGGATACCAATGGATACCAATGGATACAGCGCTATGGCGAATCGAGAACTATCGTGATTTTCTCGAACAGCGGAAGATACTGTTGGCCGAATAAACGTATGGCATCGCTACTGCATAACGATTACCAATGGTTGGAAGGTGAAGTCAAGAGTTATTCGGAAAGCATTGTGCTGGGCGGTATAACCAGTGCAGCAGAAGAATCTGCGTTGGAAGAGCTGAACAACTGGGTTCTAGCTCAGGGATTGCCTCTTGGTATCATTTCTTACGATTACACAGACAAAGAAACGGGTCAACAAAAAGCCGTCTTTGATTTGGCATGGCCAGATGGCATCCAGGAAGGATTGAGCGATCCCATCGCTGTGATGTTGGATGAAGAAAAAGAAGCGATTGCGCTGGCCAGTCAAGCTGGTTTCCGGTGTTTTACCAGCACCGCAGAGTGTAAGCGTTACATCGAGACCGAGATTCTTGCTGCTGAGTAGTCATGTCAATTATTAATAAATCAGAACGCGCGAAACAAAGCCGTATCGTGAACCTGTTCTGCGAGCAGTTTGGTTATACCTGTCTCGGTAGAGGAATCGATGGCGAATTCTTCTTTTGCCGATATGCCGATCCTGGGAGTCATTGTGAAAAGCAGCATCGCCGAGGCATCGGTACTATGTCAAGCGGCATCAAAGCGAATCAAGAAGCGGTGTCGGAAACCATCGAAAACAACGTACGCAGCCATATCATCAAAAACCACCTGCTCTTCGGTGTGCTTTGAACAAATGTTGACGATTCTGGATGAAATCATCAAGCAGGGTGCTCTTAATTATCAGGAATATCTGCAAAAGATCGCCGATCTGGTCAACAAGGAGCAAAAAAGTGTCTACTGACATTGCAACCATGAGACTGAGTGATCTTGATGTGGAAGTTATCCATAAAAACATCAAGAATGTTCATTTAAGCGTCCATCCACCGGATGGCAGAGTCAAAGTGTCGGCACCGGTCAGCATGGCACCGGATACCGTCCGGGTATTTGTGATATCCAAGCTGGGATGGATCAAGAAACAGCAAACAAAGTTACGGTTACAGGAGCGCGAAGCGCCTCGGGAGTATATCGACCGTGAAATCCATTATGTCTGGGGAAAGCGCTATCTGCTTAAGCTTGATGAAGAAGACGTGCCACCATCCGTTGAATTGAAACACGGCAAAATGATTCTGTCGGTACGTCCTGGAACGAACCGAGAAAGAAGGCAGGGTATTCTTGAAGCCTGGTATCGCAATAATCTGAAACAATCGATTCCGATGTTGATCGAAAAGTGGCAGCCGCGTATGAGTGTATCTGTGCAAAGGTTTTACGTGCAAAGAATGAAAACCAAGTGGGGTAGTTGCAACTTTCATTCCGGCAGTATCCGGATCAATACGGAATTGGCGATGAAACCGCTGGTTTGCTTAGAGTACGTCGTAGTGCACGAAATGACTCATCTGTTGGAACCAACGCATAACAGCCGTTTTATTGCTTTGATGGACCAATTCATGCCGAAATGGAGATCTTATCGGGAAGAATTGAATCGTTTACCAGCCAGGTATGAAGATTGGGATAACTGATCTTATTTCAAGTTCTTATTGGCGTCCCCAAGGGGATTCGAACCCCTGTTACCGCCGTGAAAGGGCGATGTCCTAGGCCTCTAGACGATGGGGACTTTCAATATCTTGATTTATTGATGTCCGTAACAACTGGTGGAGATAAGCGGGATCGAACCGCTGACCTCTTGCATGCCATGCAAGCGCTCTCCCAGCTGAGCTATACCCCCTTAATCGAAGGAACAGGGATTATACTGACGCACTGAAGGCTTGTAAAGGAACTTCATTTTGAAGCCTTGTCCAAACAAGCCGCTATGCGAGCAAGTGTTTCGTCGCGACCTAATAGTTCAAGAACAGCATCAATCGATGGGGTATGTACTTCGCCGGTTGTCATGATCCTTAGCGGCATAGCGATTTTAGGAAGTTTCACATCATGTGTTTTTGCCGTATTTTTGATAGCTTGATGAATCGATTCTCGCGTCCATTCAAGTTGTTTGAATGTATTTCTTAATTCAGTCAGTAATGATAAAGCTTCTGCATTCAAGTATTGCGCTTTTAATTCATCAGATGGCTCTAAGTGTCGGTAGAAATAAATCGCTGCGTCGGCCAATTCTTCGAGCGTATTGACTCTTTCCTTGAGTAATTCAATGATTGAGTTGAGATTGGGGCCTGTTAAAACTTGGCAGTTATGCTTTTCAAGATATGGCGTAACCAGTTCCGCGAGTTGTTGATTATCCGTTTTTTTGAGATATTGTTGATTGATCCAAAACAGTTTCTCGGGGTTGAATTTAGCCGGTGAGCGACTGATTGCTGATAAATCGAACCATTCCACCAGTTCTTCTTGACTGAATATTTCTTCGTCACCATGAGACCAGCCGAGTCTAGCCAAGTAGTTGAGCAATGCTTGCGGCAGATAGCCGTCGTCGCGATATTGCATGACGGATACGGCGCCATGCCGTTTGGATAATCGCTCTCCATTTGAACCTAAGATCATTGGTACGTGTGCATATTTGGGTAAAGTTGCGTCGAGTGCTTTAAGAATATTGATTTGCCGTGGCGTATTGTTGACGTGATCATCGCCGCGGATGACATGGGTAATATTCATGTCCAAGTCGTCCAGCACTACACTGAAGTTATAAGTAGGAATACCGTCACTTCTCATTAGTACCAAATCATCGAGTTCATGATTAGCCACGCTGATGTGGCCTTTGATTTCATCGTTGAATGTAACAAAACCACTGAGTGGGTTTTTTAAACGCAGTACCGGTTTTATGCCTGCAGGAGGGGTTTTATTGGAATCACGCCAGCGACCATCATATCGTGGTTTTAAACCAGCGGACAGTTGTTTTTCGCGCATTTCATCCAATTCCTCCTTGGAGGCATAACAGTAGTACGCTTGATTATCTTTGAGTAGTTGCTCAGCCACTTCTTGATAGCGTTGCAAGCGTTGCATCTGATAAAAAGGACCTTCGTCATAGTCAAGCCCAAGCCATGACATGCCATCGAGAATGGCTTGAGTAGATTCCTTCGTTGAGCGCTCCTGGTCTGTATCTTCAATACGCAGGATAAATTTGCCGCCATATTTGCGTGCATAGGCCCATGAAAAAAGTGCTGTACGAGCACCGCCAATGTGTAAATAGCCGGTGGGGCTGGGGGCAAAACGGGTGCGAACGGTCATGATTTTATGTGTGATTGATAATGATTGGTAACTGTGAAGTGGTTACGCAGTTTACGCGAATCTGCTAACTTCGTGTTTGCCTTAGCAAAGATTCCATTTATATATTTTACCGCAATGCCATGAATAATTTTTGTGCATAAAGCTGGATATAATATGTACCGTTTGTATGCATTTGTTTACTGATAAAGTGATTGATTATCGATGACTTACTTGTTTCACGATTTAATTCGTAATTCTGCTGTAGCTCGACCAGATGCTGATGCACTATTGTATCAACAGGAAACATTAACCTATGCGGGTTTGCTGCACCAAGTCGAACGGGTATCGCTTGGCTTCAAAGCATTGGATTTGCGTCGCGGTGATCGTGTCGCTATTTATCTTGAGAAGCGTTTCGAAACAGTAATTGCTATTTTTGCAACAACTTTAGCGGGTGGCGTATTCGTTCCCGTGAATCCGGCTTTAAAACCTGAGCAAGTCAGCCATATTTTGCAAGATTGTGGTGCCAAAATACTGATAACTTCAGCTAAACGCCTTGAGATGCTTCAAATTGTATTACCTATTCAACATGATTTGCGCGTAACCATTGTTGTAGATGCTGATAGCGAGAGTCAAATGAACTATGGCTCTCGGATCATGCCATGGCTTGAGATGCCTGTCGATGGTATTCGGAAAGCAACTAAGGTCATTGACAATGATATGGCTGCCATTATTTATACTTCGGGTAGCACTGGGAAGCCCAAAGGCGTTATCCTTTCCCATCGTAATCTGGTTGCCGGCGCAAAAAGTGTTTCGGCGTATCTACATAACCATTCGGGCGATCGAATTTTGGCGGTGCTGCCACTTAGCTTTGATTATGGTTTAAGCCAATTGACAACCGCTTTTTATGTCGGTGCAACCAATATCTTGATGAATTATTGGCTTCCGCGTGACATTCTGGAGAATGTGGCAATGCATCAGATTACCGGCCTCGCTGCAGTGCCATCATTGTGGATTCAGCTCGCGGCATTGGATTGGCATGAAATTAATTCATTACGTTATATGACCAGTTCCGGTGGGGCTATCCCATTTCCTGTCATTCAGCGATTTCGTAAGATGTTACCTGCGACACATATTTTCTCGATGTATGGTTTTACTGAGGCTTTTCGTTCCACATATTTGGCACCGGAAGAAATCGATTATCGACCGAAATCAATCGGTAAGGCGATACCTAATGCCGAAGTTTTTGTGTTGCGTCAAGATGGTACGCATTGCGCGCCCGGAGAACCGGGTGAGTTGGTACATCGAGGTGCAACCGTTGCATTGGGATACTGGGGTGATCGTGAAAAAACAGCGAGGGTTTTCAGGACTATTACGCCGAGTCAGGATGGTATGCCAATAAATGAGACCGTAGCTTGGTCAGGTGATACAGTAAAAATAGATGCAGATGGTTTTTTGTACTTTATCGAGCGTCGTGATTCGATGATCAAAAGTTCGGGTTACCGTATCAGTCCGACGGAAATTGAAGAAGTTTTGTACGGCATAGAGAATGTACGTGAAGCGACTGTGTTTGGTGTGCCCCATCCAATTCTAGGACAAGCAATAGTAGCGCTGATAACAGCGCAATCTGATACAACGCTCGATGTGGAAACCATAATGCTATTTTGTAAAAATAAGTTACCAAGTTATATGTGTCCTCATCATCTTGAAGTTTGTCAATTTGATTTGCCACGCAATCTAAACAATAAGATAGACCGTAATAGATTGGCCAAAGAAATGCAGCGACTATTTACTCAGAATGAATCATGAAAAAAACCCTTCCTGAGCATGCACCCATGGAGGGCTTTGCGGTTCAAGGCAATTGTTTGCAAGTCGGTGGTATGTCATTGATACGGTTGGCTGAGCGAGTTGGCTCCACGCCTTTTTATGCCTATGATCGACAAAGAATCACCGAACGAATTGCATTACTGCGCCGACATTTACCCGAAGGCATATTATTGCACTATGCAATGAAAGCGAACCCCATGCCGGCTGTCGTGCAGCATTTAGCCCGTATTGTAGATGGTATAGATATTGCGTCTGTAGGTGAAATGAAAGTTGCACTGGATACAATACTTGCACCTGACAAAATCAGCTTTGCGGGTCCTGGTAAGCGATCTTCTGAGCTTCGCTGCGCTATAGCTGCCGGTGTAACAATCAACGTTGAGTCTGAACAGGAACTGAGGATGATTGTTAAGCTTGGCGAACACTTAGGTATTACCCCTTCTGTGGCGATTCGCATAAATCCTGATTTCGAACTGAAATCCTCGGGTATGAAAATGGGAGGAGGAGCAAAGTCGTTTGGTATAGACGTAGAGCAAGCGCCTAAATTACTGAAGTTGTTGGCATCTCTTAAATTAAATTTTGTTGGCTTGCATATTTTTAGTGGTTCACAAAATCTCAATAGTGCGGCTATTCTCGAAGCGCAGCTTAAATCCCTGCAATTAGGAATACGCTTGGCGCAACATATGCCTATCCCGATGCGATTGCTTAATATTGGCGGTGGTTTTGGTGTGCCCTATTTTCCTGGTGAGGAGCGGCTAGATTTGGCTGTGATTGGTGAAAATATGCAGCCAATGATTCGGACTTTTAGAGAGCAATTACCTGAAACATTCGTGGCGATTGAATTGGGACGATATATGGTTGCCGAAGCTGGAATTTATGTGTGCCGAATTTTGGAACGCAAGGTATCGCGCGGAAAGATATTCCTAATAACGGATGGTGGCATGCACCATCATCTCGCCGCTTCAGGTAATTTAGGGCAAGTAATACGAAAGAATTTTCCGGTAATCATAGGTAATAGAATGCAAGATACCGATAAAGAAGTGGTATCGATAGTCGGTCCATTATGTACACCGCTTGATTTATTGGCTGAGGAAATGATGTTGTCAAAGGCGGTTGTTGGAGATTTTGTGGTGGTACTGCAATCTGGTGCCTATGGTTTAAGTGTTAGCCCTACGGCTTTTTTAAATCATCCGTTACCTGAGGAAATCCTAGTTTAATATTGAATCGCCATCCGTATTCAGGTTTTTTAACTCACTGGAATTTATTGGTTTATCTGTGAATTTGTTGCATCTTTTATACAAATTTAGCGTTCTGCTGTAATTCTTCAAAATAAACACTCGACATTGGTTGAATATTTACAATAAATGATCTTAAATAGTAAATAGCATAAGTAGTAAACATGATGACGAAATAGTCAATTTACACTTATACTAGATTTGTAACTGCATCGATTCGTGTATCTCAGTATATTAAATGCTTTGATAGAAGATTTTGAATAAAGTTCACCTACACTTACTGTTAATGCCTATGCCTGAATATTGAATTGATACGTGACTGGTCAGTTAAGAAAATTATTTCATAATTTCGAATTTACAAACATGTAATAAAACTTAGTTTGGCGATCTATGAATGATTCGTATAGTGGGTTTCGGAGTTTTTTTGAAATTGTAGTCGCTGATACACCCGAATTGCTTGAAGCTGTTTATAGAATACGCTATCAAGTTTTGTGTGTACAAAATAGTTTTCCGGATATGAATGCGAGTGATTATCCCGATCAGTTAGAAAAGGATGAATACGATGATCATTCCTGTCATGCTTTGTTGCGTTTTAAGTCGACAGGACAATATATTGGTGCGGTACGCCTCATATTGCCTGATCCAAACGATTCAGAAAAATTACTTCCGGTAGAAGTTAATACACATGTGGATTCAAAGCTTTGCGATCTCAAAAATATCCATCGTGCAGATATGGCGGAAATTTCTCGTGCTGTTATTTTGAGCCAATTTGATCGACGCAAAGGAGAACGGCGAAAATCCAGAGATGGTGAATCAAGAAGGAGTGATGATAGTAAATCCAATGGTAATGTCATTCGTTCCGATAAGGATCGGAGGGCTTCTGATCGACGATCTACACCACACTTAAGTTTGTTACTGATGGCTTGTGTGATGCGTTTGTCAGTAAAACATAACATTAAGTACTGGATTTCTGCAATGGAGCCTGCGCTCAATCGTTTACTCAGGTTTTATGGTTTAAATTTTCATTGCGCTGGGCCGACTGTTAATTATCATGGTATTCGGCGTCCTTACTGCATCAAAGTTGAAGAGGTATTAAGCAGAATGTATAAGGAAAATTATGAATCATGGGAAGTTCTAACCGAATGTGGCAAGTACAATCTGTCATTCTAGTTCCACAAAAAACGTTTTTTGGGGAATTTATTTCTTGAGTCTGCATTCATTTTCTTGTTTTGTACGGACTGCATTTATTCATTATTGTTTGTCGACATATAGATTTCTTGCCTGCAGAGTACTATTGACTTTTTTTTTATTTACAGTATCCCAGGCTTATGCTGTAAATCATTACCACGTCGTTATTAATAAAAGCGTTGGTGAAAGTAGTATATCAACCAATTCGCTCCGGTCTATTTTTAGCATGCATTTGAAAACATGGCCAGATGGGACAAAAATAAGGGTTTTTGTGTTAGCTGATGATGATCCATTGCATCAAATGTTTTCTAAAGAAAAACTGAATGTTTTTCCGTATCAACTGAGATCCACTTGGGACAGACTGGTATTTTCCGGAACAGGTCAAGCGCCCATTAAGGTTAATTCCATTGAAGAAATGCTGGAGAAAATAATCAGTACACCTGGTGCAATCGGTTATCTATGGAGAGCCAATATTAATGAAAATGTTAACGTGCTCACAATTAAATAACTTTTTGACGGGATTTTCCGGCAGAATTGTAAAGCAGTTTATGTTACTACTGCTGTTTGAGAGCGTATTTTTTTGCGCCTATGCTGAGAATCAAGTGGTACAAAAAACAATAACCAATTCACAAGAAACTTCACTCAAGTGGTTGCAGACTTCTGCGCTGCCTTCATTTATAACTGAAGTAAAAAGACCTGCATGGATCAATAATGCTGCGAATTGGTATCAAAAAAAATCACGTGAAGGCGATTTACAGATTCATGGTTTTATTGGCCAATCGTATATCGTAACGACGCATAATAATGTTTTTGGCAATAGTGATGGTGGGTTGGGAAGTTTTGGATTAACGGAGGCAGGTATTAATGCATCGTTTCGGCCTTTACCAAGATTATTGATTGCAGCACAAGGATTATCGCGTCGTGCAGGTGAAGGAAGTTCCGGTATGCCTCGACTTGATTTTGGATTCTTGGATTATCGATTATATTCGCATGAAGCCAATCAATTCGGTATCAGAGTCGGTCGATTAAAAAATCCATTTGGTTTCTATAACGATACGCGCGATGTACCGTTTACTCGACCGAGTATTCTACTGCCGCAATCAATTTATTTCGATCGCACACGAAATCTTGCGTTATCGGGTGATGGTGTGCATTTGTATGGAGATATTTCACATCCCCAATGGGGGACACTTTCAACACAATTTGGTTTCCTCTTTCCTATCGTTACTGATAAAGATACACGAGCATCTGTTTTGATAGGGGATCATATGAATGGTCACTTAACCCAAGAACCATCTATTATCGGACGAGGTATTTATGAAACCAATGACAGGCGAATAGTTCTAGCGGTCAGTGGGGTGTGGCTCAATACCGATTATGTTTCAAGAGCCGGAGATAAACTGGGTGGGCAAAGCATTTCGAACGGTTCATTGCAATTTTCTCCGGTTTATTTCTCGGCACAATACAATGCAGAGCGTTGGAGCTTGACGTCTGAATACGCTATTCGGCATTTTGCGTATACTAATTTTAATAATACAGTGCTCGATGGCATTAATTTCTATGGTGAGAGTTATTATGTACAGGGTGAATATCGCTTTACACCCAAATGGGAAGGGTTTGTGCGTTACGATGCTTTGTTTACCGATCGATCCGATAAGAGCGGGAAGCAGTGGGTCTCGGAAAATCCAGATAGTCGGCACGGGCTTGAGCATTCACGCTACGCCAAAGACATTACTGTTGGAATACGTTGGAATATTACACCCGAGTTTATGTTGCGTGCCGAGTATCATCATGTGAATGGAACGGGTTGGTTATCGCGGCTGGATAACATGTATCCGGAAAATACACATAAAGAATGGGATCTTTTTGCCATACAAGGTTCTTATCGTTTCTAATCGTACTACTGATGAATAACAGTTCGGAACATCCAATCGTCAAGTCACAGCTTACGGCAGTCAAGGAGCAGAAAAACTTTTATAGTTTGCGGTGGAAGCTTTTATTTGGTAGTAGCCTGATATTGCTAGCAATTGTTGTGGTGTTTTCTGCGATCAGTTATTGGGGGTTGATGCAAAGCTTTGATGATCAGAGGCAGATTGACCATAAGCGTTTCTCGAGAGAGATCGATAATTTGATTGATAATACTACACAAAACTTAGATCGACTTGCTGAGATAATTCCCTTTCTGAATGGTATGAGAGACGCATTATTAGTGAATGACAGCGAGCATATAAGTAAGGCTTTCGATCAGCACTGGTCATTGTTGCAGTTTCATAATGATGTCGAGTTTGTTTATTTTTTTAATGATAAAAATCAATTCGTTGCTGGTTGGGATAATGCCGAGTATGCTGATATCGAAACGGAAATGCTGCGGAATTGGGTTGTGCATGTTAACCAATTCGAGCAACCGATAAATCCGCTGTCTTGCCAAGAAAATTGCGTACAGTTCACTATAGCGCCTTTATTGGTTGATGGACGTAAAGTGGGTACTGTAGTACTCGGGATTTCGCTGGTTGATGTATTGGTATCTTTTAAACGTATTTTCGGCGCTGATATTGGTTTACTCATTAAACAGCAAAAAAACTTAAATTCCCAAGAAAATTTCCGAGTTATTAAAAATTGGGGTGTTTATATTTCTGTACTGACTAATCCGGAAGGAAATTATCAATTTAATTACCAAATTCTTCATAAAGCATCTGAAATATATCCACAGATTGGAGTTTTGGAAGAGAGCGTGCAAGTCAGCGGTCGTAATTTGCATCACCAATTGGAGCTATTTGCATTAAATGCTGTTGAGGCCGATAGCGCATCCTTGGTTGTTATTACCGATGTTACAGCGGCTGTTAGAAACATTCGTAATTCAATTTGGAATATTGGACTAACCGGATTGTTAGGGTTGATCATTTCTCAGCTTCTTTTGTTTTTAATATTGACTCGAATACTTTCACGCTTAAAGGATGTTGCAATTGCCTTGCCTTTACTTGCAAGCGGTCAGTTTGAGAGTTTCCGTCAGTCTCTGTCTGTTTTAATACGAACTTCTAGAGATGAAGTCGATACTTTGTCCGAGGCTGCAATTACTTTGTCGCATCAATTGGAAAAGCTTGAATTGAAAATATCGTCTCGTACAAAGATGTTGATTGAACAAAGAGATGAGCTTAGCCGAGAAAGAGATTTCGTGAAAAATCTGTTGAATACGGCACAGGCGATTGTTTTGACGCAAAATTCAGCAGGAAAAATCATTACTCTGAATGGTTATGGAGAAATGCTAACTCGCTACACAGAAGCAGAATTGTTAGGTAAATCATTTTTGGGTACATTGATTCCAGAGTACGACTCGGAAGATGCGATGAGTCGTTTTGCAGAGATTCATTCTGGACAAAAAATGCAATTACGCCATGAAGCAATAACTTATTGTAAAGATGGATCAAAGCGTCATGTGGCATGGCTTCATTCTCACCTTTCTTGGAATTCCGAAGAAGATCCCTCCATTTTGTCTGTTGGCTTGGATGTTACCGAATATAAGCGTGTAGAAGGGCATTTGGCATGGCTGGCAGATCATGATCCTTTGACCAATATGCTCAATCGACGCCGTTTCAGCGAAGAGTTGGAGCAAGTATTGCATCGTTCCGAGCGATATCTCCATCCTGGTGCATTGTTGTTTTTTGATTTGGATCGATTTAAATACATTAATGATGTCAGTGGTCATCAAGCAGGGGATAGTTTGTTGAAAATGGTAGCTACCATGTTGGCTAAGACAACACGAACTGGTGACATTACCGGTCGATTAGGAGGTGACGAGTTTGCCATTATCTTACCGGAAATTAATGCGGAAGGCGCGATTGAGGTCGCGAAGAAAGTTTTAACTCAGCTTAATCAGGCGCAACTTACCATTAATGGCCGTACCCATAAAATTTCGGCCAGCATTGGTATTGCATTATTTCCTCAGCATGGTGGAAATATTCAGGATCTGCTTGCGGCAGCTGATCTCGCAATGTATCAGGCAAAGTCTATCGGACGAAACGCATGGTATTTATTTTCGGATGATGATCGTATCCTTGATCGCATTCAATTACTGGTGGACTGGAAAGAGCGGATTGAGTATGCGCAAACTCATGATAACTTTATGTTGTATTTGCAGCCGATTATGCATATCAAAACCAAGCAAATTACACATTATGAGGTGTTAATTCGCATGCAAGATAGAGATGGCACGATACGGTCGCCGGGTGATTTTATCCCTGCCGCAGAAAATACTGGATTGATACATGCCATTGACCATATGGTATTGCGCAAAGCGATTGCTCAGGCAGCGATGATTTATGAAGCCGGAGTTTTTGCTAATTTTTCTATCAATTTATCTGCGCATGCTTTTAATGATCCTGAGTTGATGCCGATTCTGAAACAACAATTGTCTGAATATCATATAGATCCAGAAAATTTGATGTTTGAGATCACAGAAACTGCTGCGTTAGAAGATATTCCGGGTGCGCGTACTTTAATGAAGGAAATGAAAGAATTGGGATGCGGTTTTGTATTGGATGATTTTGGTGTGGGTTTTTCCTCTTTCTTTTATTTAAGAGAATTACCGGTCGATACTGTCAAGATTGACGGGTCGTTTATTAAAAATCTAGCAAGTAATAGCGATGATGTTATTTTAGTAAATGCCTTATGCAGCGTAGCTCGAGGATTTGGTAGGAAGGTGACTGCAGAATTTGTTGAAAGCGAAGAAATTTTGAAGATCATTGAGCAAATGGATATCGATTATGCACAGGGTTATTACATCGGTAGGCCGTCTCCCATTGAGCAATTTTTAACTGAAAGAATTGGATTTAATGATTTATCCTCTAAATAGGCTATTAACAAATCAATCATATTTCTTATTTCCTGAGGCGAACTGAACGTTACTCTGCTCTTAATGCATCGACAGGGTTTAATCTTGCTGCGTATATTGCGGGCGCAATACCAGCTACAAGACCGATAAGCGTCGATACACATAATGCTCCAAGTACGTAATCCCATGGAATATTAACGGGTAAACCGCTCACTAGCCATTTTAATAATCCAGCAATTGCAATGCCTGAGCTTAATCCGGCTAATCCTCCTATCGTCGCGAGTGTAATCGACTCTAATAAAAACAACATACGAATACGAGCGCGGGTTGCACCGAGTGCGGTTAATAAGCCAATTTCTGCAACACGTTCTGATACGGTAATGTACATCAAAGTAATCATTCCTACGGCGCCTACGAGTAATGAGATGCCGCCTAACGCTGCTATCGAAAATTTGAGTATATTCAGAATGGTTGTCAGGGTGCTGAGCATTTGTTTTTGTGGTGTAATGGTAAAGTCTTCTCGGCCATGACGCGCAACGAGGATATGACGAATATCATCGATGACTGCCTGCATTGGTGCATCGGGAAAATAAGAAAAATTGATTTCCATTACACCCTGCCGGTTAAATACCTCCAATGCCCGAGCGGTGGGGATAAACACCGTGTCATCCAAATCAAAACCTAATACATTGCCTTTCGATGCCATCACGCCAATAATGCGAAAACGTGCCCCACTAATCTGCAGCATTGCTCCAAGCGGACTAGTATTGCCAAACAATTCACGATGAACTTTGGCGCCGAGTACCGCATAAGGACGGGGATTACGTGGATCATCATTCGGCAGAAATTGCCCCATTGCAACGTGCATATTAAAGGCTTGCGCAAAATGTGGTCCTTGGCCGTAGGCTGTGACGCGTCTACTACGGCCTTGTGCTCGAATTTCTGCATTACCGACAACATTCGCATTGATATATTGCGCATAGCGGCTTTGCTTTAACGCAATACTGTCTTCGATCGTAAGTAATCGGGCACTTCCAATGGCGCCTAATGATCCACCATGAGTATTAATTTTTCCTGGACTGATGTTAATAATATTGGTACCAAACTGGGTAAATTCAGACAGAACAAAACGCTGCACACCATCGCCAATGGCTGTAAGTAAAATGATTGCGACGATGCCGACCGCAATGCTAGATACTGATAAAAGTGTGCGCAAACGATGCGCGGTCAACGCGCGGTAGGAAAATTGCAAAATATCGAGCCAGGTCATTTTCTACTCAATGCTGCTACCGCGTTTAACCGTGCAGCTTTGATCGCAGGCAGCGTGGTAGCAATGATTCCAGTGATTAATGCAATGCTAATAGCGGCTGCGGAGGCCCAAGTGGGTGCCCAGGCGGGAAATTGTGGATACAAAATGCGTATCAATAAACTACCCAATTGACCGAATAAAAATCCTAATAAAGCGCCAACTAATGATAACCAAGCAGCTTCAGTGAAGAATAATCGTCGAATATCGGTCGAAGTGGCACCAATGGCTTTTAATAAGCCAATTTCTGAAGTACGTTGATTGACGGCTACCAGCATCACATTCATGACCAAAATTCCAGCAACAATCAAGCTAATTGCAGCAATACCGGCCACCGCCAGCGTTAGCGCATGTAGGATACGATCAAATGTTGCCAGTACAGCGTCTTGTGTGATGACGGTGCTGTCATCTTCACCCTCGTGACTTTGCTTTAATGTGGCAAGTATTGCTTGCTTAGTAGCTGCTATTTCCCCGTGGTTATTAGCTTCTATCAGAATTCTAAAAAGCGATGTGGTATTAAATAGCGCTTGCGCATAATCGACAGGGATAATCACAATTTCATCTGTATTGAAACCCATTGATTCACCTTGTGATGCAAGTATGCCTGAAACCAAGAAACGGCTGTCACCCAAACGAACGCGTTGCCCTATTGCCGGATTGTGTGGGAAGAAATCTGCAGCAATTTTGGCACCCAATACAATTTGTGCGCTTCTTTCAGAGCCCTGCGTAATAAAGCTTCCTTGCGCCAGCTTCATATGACGAATGGGTATTAAATTTTCATTACTACCCAATACGGTTACTTCTCGTAGGCGGTTTGCCGTTGAAAGCTCAGCCGCACCAATGCTCAACGGTGCATAGCGTTTAACCAGTGGAAGCCTACCTAGTAATTGCGCATCGTGTAGCGTCAAATCCCGTGGAGTTTGACCAAGAATCGCTCCAGGAAAAGATCCTGCCGTTTCCGCGCGGCCTGGTAAAACCACTAGTAAGTTGGTGCCGATAGAAGAAAATTGATTAATAACAAAATTTCTAGCGCCATCTCCAAGAGCCGTTAGTATTATGACGGCAGCTACACCTAAAGACATGGCGAGTACGATTAAAACTGACCGGATACGGTAGCTGATGACCGCCTTAAGTGCAGTGCGTAACGTATCAAGGAGTGTCACGTGCTTGGTCCGTGAGTATTTTGCCGTCACGCATGGCAATTTGTCGATTTGCACGAGAGCCTAATTCGCGGTCGTGCGTTACTATAATCAATGTGGTTCCTTGATGCTGAAGGCTTTCCAACAGTAGCATGACTTCAGCACCAATCTGATGGTCCAAGTTTCCGGTTGGCTCATCGGCTAATATGATGCTTGGCTGCATGATAGTTGCCCGTGCGATTGCAACGCGCTGGCGCTGTCCACCAGAAAGTTCAGACGGTCGGTGATTGGCGCGCTGTTCCAGTTCAAAAGCCTGCAAAGCATCGTGTACGCGTATTTTTCTTTCATCGATTGATACTCCTTCCAGTGTTAGAGGTAACTCGATATTCTCCGCTGCGGTCAAGCGTGGTATCAAGTGAAACGATTGAAAAACAAAGCCAATTTTTCTTCGGCGAATTTGTGCCTGTTCGATTTCGGTTAGATCGGTTACGGCTTTGTTGTCTAGTTCGTATTGGCCTGCATCGGGTTGATCAAGTAATCCAATGATATTGAGTAAAGTGGATTTTCCGGAACCTGAAGGACCCATGATAGAAAGATATTCACCAGAAGTAATTTCCAAATTGATTTGATTCAGTGCCAGCACGGTTTGTTCACCCATTGTAAATGTACGAGTAATATTGATCAGACGAATCATGCTTAAGGAGCTTTTGGGGAGGTGGATACAAGTACGCCACTCTTAATACCATCTTGGTCAGACGATAACAGAATATGATCTCCTTCTTTTAAGCCGCTGGTAACTTCAGTAAAACTCCAATTACTTAAACCTTTTTCGATAGGTTGTTCAATGAGGCGATTATTGGCGTCAACTAGCCAGACTTTGTTATTTTGCCGGAGTGTTTGTGTCGGAATTCGTAACACGTTATTCTTCCTTGCGAGTATCACTTCTACATCGGCGCTGTAGCCCACTAAAAGTCCTTTTGTAGGAGAAGAATGAAAGTCAACCTCAATATCGACAGTACGCGCTTGTTTTTCTATTTCAGTGATAAAAGGTGCGATACGCCGAACTTTTCCAGGAAAAACTTTATCTTGCATGGCGTCCAGCGTAATACGAACTTCCTGGTCGACTTGAATTTTGGGAGCATCGACTTCATCCATGGGCGCTGAAACGTATAAACATTGATCATCGATAAGATCAATCGTTGGTGGAGTGGGAATCCCAGGAGGAGAAGGCGTAGTGAATTCTCCCAGTTCGCCGCTGATATGACCTATAACGCCAGAGAATGGTGCGGTAATGATGGTGCGGTCAATGGTTGCTTGACTCACGCGAATTTGCGCTTCCGCTCGCTTGATATCGGATATGGCTGCTTCGCAGCTTGCACGACGGGAGTTTGCGTTTGCACGAGTATCGTCCACTCGTTGGGGGCTAACAAAGTTTTTGCTGAGTAGCTGTTGCGTTCGAATATATTCGCGTTGTGCATTATCAGCTAAAATGCAAGCTTCTTGTCTGCGTTCTTGTGCTGTTGCAAGCTGTCGTTGTGCCAAATCCAGCTGCGCTCGCAAGTCATGATTCCATAATTCCAATAAAACTTGTCCTGCTTGCACACGGTCACCTTCTCTTATCCAAATCTTCGCGATCTGTCCACCTGAAGCCGGAGCAAGATTAGATCTTCGACAAGATTTGACTGTACCTGCGCGAGTATTCACAATAACTGCTTCTACGTCACCTGTAGAAACAGTTATCCATTCAACCAATATCGGTTTGGGGCGTATGTAATACCAACCAGCCAGTAATAAAATACTGATCACAACGATAATAGTTATCCATCGAAGTGAATTCTGAGTATGAGGTTTCATGTGATATGTCAATTGTTTCAGAAAGAATAACGCATCAGTTGTGTTTCAATTTAAAACTGCGTATTTTACATCTTTAAGCTGAAATCCCGACAAATAGCTGTGCAGGAAATTAATTTAACTCGTAGGGTAATAATCTAATTTTATGACTGATCTTTGGCGTAACAAATTCATTCAATCGGACGAAGACCAACCTACGGGTATGGAAGATATTCGTCCTGACGAAAGCGACTTCTCGGTACTTGATCCGAAGACATTTGGAGCGATCGAAGCCGAAAAGCTGTTTAACGTGATCGATAGAACACAAACTGAAATAGGGCAATTGGTACTATTTCGCTCGATTGCTCATCCGCCTGTTGATGCATTGGTGCTACAGCAAAAGCAAGCAGCATTAATGGAAATCGAATCTGATTCTCAATTGCGCGATGCTTTAATACGTTACGTGGCAGATTTGGCTAAATATGAGAAATCGTTGAAATATCTTTTGTATGGTAAGTTTTTTGGCGGTTTCGCTAGCGAAGAGCCAAGTTCGTCCGATAAGCTTGAGTTTGGCGGTTATGGTTATCATCAATATAGGAACGGTACTGAGTTCGTGATTGACCTGGTGGAAAAAATAACCCAAATCCCATCCCCCAAATCAACGTATTTAAATGCTTTATTGAATACAGTTCGTGAGTTTGGTAATTCAGATATTTATGCCCTAATTAAAGGTCCGGTGTTTTATTCCAATGGGAAATTTAAAACCAAAAAAGAGAAATCGACCTTTGATCTTTATACACGTTTTCACCCTACGTTGTTTAAAGTGATTCCCGCTTTGCTTTTTTTTGCTGCATCGTATGGTATTTTGCAGTTTATGGAAATACTGATGCCGTATTTGCGAGGGTCTTTTATCAGTTATGCAATTTTTGGGCTGACTATTCCGGTTTTCCCGATTATTTTGTTGGCTATGGGAGTATCAGACCGTGATTCGGTTATTTACCCATTACGTAGAAAATTTCGCGAAAGTGCCGAACTAGCAAGAGTGATTGAAGTATTGGGTATGTTGGATGAATTGCTGTCTTTTTATCGCTATGGCGAGACATTAACCGTCGATAAGACCTTGCCAGAAATTCTCGATGAGAAATCACACCAATTGATCGTTAGCTATGCAAAAAATCCATTATTGGTCAATGAGATAATAGAGTATGTGCCAAATGATATTCGCTTGGATGCCAAAAATCGAATCTTAATCATCACCGGTCCGAATAGTGGCGGTAAAACGGCTTATTGCAAAACGGTTATACAAATTCAATTATTGGGGCAAATAGGCTGTTATATACCGGCAAAACAAGGAAAATTAGTACCCACTGAACATATGTATTATCAAGTTCCCGATCCAGGACAATTAAGTGCAGGTATGGGGCGCTTTGCGCATGAATTGACGCGCACCCGAGAAATATTTTTTAATTCTACTCCGTTGAGTTTGGTGGTGCTGGATGAGCTATCAGAAGGAACTACATTTGAAGAAAAAATGACTATTTCTGAGTATATTTTAAAAGGATTTCACAAACTCGGTGCCAGTACTTTATTGGTGACGCACAATCACGAGTTATGCGAATTGCTGCGGAAAGATCAAATTGGAGACTACTTGCAAGTAGAGTTTGCGTTAAATGAGCCAACTCACCGTTTGATTCCGGGAGTATCCAAAGTCAGTCATGCAGATCGCGTGGCTAGTGCTATCGGTTTCAGTCAGAAGGATGTCGAAGAACACTTGGAGCGCCACAAAGATATGCGGTAGCGTTAATATGAAACGATGGGCGCTTGGAGTGATTTTTTTGGTCTAGGTTAATTGATTCAAATATTCACGCTCGTTTTAAATATTTTTCTGCTATGCTGAAACGGCGAAATAGGTTTTCGCACATTATTGAAATACAAATGGAGAAAATATGTTTAAAAAAATAATAAATGTTGCTTTACTTCTCGTCGCGTTTACTTTTATGACGAGCCAGGCCTTTGCAAAATGCAGTCCTGATACTGAAAAAGATGGCAAATCTGCCTGTGGCGCAAACCAAGTTTGCTATTTGGTAGAAGGCGCTTGTATTGATAAGAAAAGTCTTCCTGCTGGAAAGGCTTGTAAGAAATCAGGTGTTTGTCAAAATACTTGTGTGAATGAAAGCGGTGCAGAAACCAAAGACGATGGTTCTGAAACAGGAAAATGTAGCTAAACCACTTTGCTAATAATTTAATGCATATGTTCGCTACTACATAAATTTTAAACAAGTAGCGCAATAAGAATCACAAAGCATCAAGAGCGCCAATAACCAGCTAAATATATCGCGAAATACTTGCGAATCTCATTTAGCTGGTTTTCTAATCAGAAATAATGCTAATTCTCGGTCTTTTTATTTGACATCATTTTCTTGACGAGTGGTATGCCGAGCAATCCTACTAAAGCGCCTATCAAGATCATGAGATAGTTTTGTGTATCGGATTTAGTGAATGCGGTTGTTATCTGTCTAACCACCGCGCTTTGTTCTGCTTTGTCTGAAACCTTTGGCAAATTTTCTGCTTCATAGATATCATTTATATTATAAGGTGTTAAGCCTGGAATACTAGGGATGTTTTCTCCTCCTTTTCCAACCACTAATTGCGCTTTCATACCTTTTTCCATGTGATGAGAAATATCACAGTGTGCTAAAAAGGTATCATCCGAGCCAGGAACAATGATGGTGCCCGACACTGTTTTAGGTCCCGTTACTTCTAAATGAAACATGCCGTACTTATAGAGGTATTTGGGTAAACCGTGCACCATAAACTGATGGCGGATATGATCCTCGTTGATGAAATGAAATGTCACTTTTGAGCAAGGCTTGACTCGCCATTCTTGTTGATCAAATGCAAATATCGTACCGGGGAATTTTGCTGCATATTTTCTGCCGGCACGTACAGTAATTTCTTTTTCTTCCGAGATACTTTTGCAGCTGCTAGGCAATTTATCAATATTTTGTCCCATAATCATCGTACCCTCATGATCCATGATGTGATCATGATCCATATGATGATGATGATGCATATCGCCGTGCTCTGTTGATTTATCTGAGTGTTGGCTATGGTCAATCATATGATCGTGTGTTTTGTCTATAACGCTATGGTCTTGATCATGTTCATGCAAGTGATCGACTGCCGATCCGCTTTCTTGACTCATACTGTGACCGCTATGATCGTGGTGTTCATGATGACCTGCTTCATCCTTCGTTTGCATTTCATGATGCTTATGTTGATCGTGTTCATCAGGCTTCGATTGTTGTGCTGCCACGTCAACACAAAGCGCTAGCACCGTTAGTAAGCAAGCAATTTTTATGGTTTTGATCATGATTGTTTGTTCCCCTTATCACTTCTAATGCGTGAAATGGCAGTCATAACACATTGCTTGAAGTATTCGCGTTTCGCAAAGATGAAATAAATTAAAAGACCTGCAACTAAACCGTACAAAGCATTCAATAAATTGTTCTGTGTTGTGATGTCCATGCGAATCGCTTGTCCGCCTGGAGAACCTAAACTGGCTGCTTCGTCAAGATCTTGCCATATAGGTACTCTTCCTTGCCAAAATTCTTGCGTGAAATTGTAGCTGAGATCAACACCAAAATGACTGGTTTTAGGTAAACCATTTTCACCAAGATACGATGGATATACGATGGAACTCATACTACCCCCTTCAGCCATGCCATCAGTAGTTATGCCTTTTTCGCGGTGATCGTGAATCAACCAATCCCCTTCGCCGTAACTGTGTTTTCCGTCGTTGGTGGTGTTTAATGTTAAATCCAAGCGTTGTGCGGGTGCTATATCAAAAACATCGCGCATGATTTGTGCAACCGGGTTATGTTCCACGCCGTCATAGTGTGTGATCGTGGCGTGATGTCCATGCGTATGAATAGCGATTGTTTCTCCACCGCTATTGAGTAAACGCAGTTTGATTTTTTGATCAGGTTTGACGATGATTAAGGATTCTCTTAACGAATAGGGAAACGACAAGCCATTGATCGTATAATAATCCTCAGTCGAATCCGTGATGTCGTAACGTCGATTCATATCACGTGCTATCAAGCGAGGATCATTGTATTTCTTGATAATGTCGCCCAATTCTTTATCCATCGCATGGTAATGCAGATCATATTCTTGATCGAAATTTTCTCTGATTGCAACAGATGGGTAACGCACATGACCGCCACCGATATTGAGAGTTTGTAACAAGTTATTCGGTCTGTTTTCTTCCACGATGATCATTCCTGCTAGGCCCATCGATAAGTGCGTATGGGTTTGCACGTGGCAGTGATAAAACATGGTGCCGGTTTGGCGCGCTTGGAACTCATAAATGCGGCGCTCGCCAGGCATTAATTCAGTTTCACTGGTTTGTGGCACGCCATCATTGCCGCCGTGATCTTTATGAGCAAACGGGTGATCTACGCCATGCAAGTGGATGCTATGGGGAAAATAATGCGTGTTTTCTAAAATAATTTGTACGATATCTCCTTGTTCCACTCGTATAACTGGCGCGGGTAATCTCAGCAACGGATTGGCTCTAACACTTTCAAAATTTTCGGTAGACATGCCACTGGTTTTGGGTGCAAATACCCAAGCACCAGGCTGTACCCCGGGCGCAATATCGAAAGT
The DNA here is from genome assembly GCF_022836435.1 of Nitrosomonas sp. PY1. NCBI lineage: Bacteria > Pseudomonadati > Pseudomonadota > Betaproteobacteria > Nitrosomonadales > Nitrosomonadaceae > Nitrosomonas > Nitrosomonas sp. PY1. The sequence continues at coordinate 826,417 of NZ_BQXC01000001.1, forward strand.
AGGAAGAATACCTGGGAAATCGGGTGATTTGCCGTTTAGTTCCATTACTTCAAGCTTGATGATGATTCGATCGTGGTCACCGTCACCATCCAAATCATCCATTTTAATGATAGCATCCGGTGATAATCCGGTTTTCATTAAAGTATCCATGGAAATATTGTTGGTTCCTTTAACGGCTGCTGCAATCCAAGCTGGGTTATCAGGACTGCATCCAGGAGATGCTTCAATTTTTACACCATCAATAACTTGTGCTTCACGCCATGAAGGAGATATTTTAGGATCGCAAGGCGGTTCGGATGTTAGCGCCGCACGATCAACTTTGATTGTTTCAGGCAACAACAACGACGCTTGTGCGTCGATCGTAGTTAACGCCAAATAAAAAATCGGTATGATAATGAGGATAGGGTTAGGCATATCAACGTACCTTTGTTATTTATCAATGTAATATTAAAACAAGGCCAGATCGTATCATTTGATACGGTCTTGCTCAATTTAGATTATCAATGCAACGTTACTTTCTGGAATGGCAGGTCTGCTGAAACGATCCTTAATGTTATATTCACAGACAAGTAGAATTGTGAAGAATATCTTTAATTATCTATGCAATGCTTTTACATAATCTATCAGTTTATTTTCCTCTATATTATACAGAATCCTTATATGTTTTTGTGTCTTTTCCATTACTAGAAGGGTAGATTGCGTGACGTATATTAAATTGACCATTAAATCGGAAGTGGATTTTTCCGTGCGGTTGAATGCTTCTGTCGGGAGAAAAAAAATCATTTTTCTCAGATATTTAAGTACATTGTTTTGTTTGTTACTAATTTCGTGTGGAAAAGATACTAATCAACCTGTATCAACCGTTACGAACGCAGTACCCGTTAGTTTCATTGTTGCGCAACCAGTAGATTTGCCAGTTACACTTGAAACCATTGCTCAGACAGAAGGTGCTAAGGAGGTTGAAATTCGTCCTCAGGTAGGAGGGATTTTATTAAAGCGCTTATATGACGAAGGAATGCCGGTAAAAGCAGGTGAGCAGTTGTATTTGATTGACCCCGAGCCTTATAAAAACGCATTGGCTGAAGCTAATGCAGTAGTACAAGAACAGCAGGCTCGAATAACGCTTGCACGCGAAGATTTAAAACAGCAACATCAGTTATATGAAAAAGGATTTATTAGTCGTCGCGCCTATGATTTGGTTAAAACTGAATTGGCAGTGATAGAAACAGCACTGCAATCAGCTAGAGCGCGTGCGCGCCAAGCGCAATTGAATTATTCTTATACTTTGGTTAAAGCTCCCGTCAGCGGAGTAACTGGGCGTTCTCAGTTTTCCGAGGGAACTTTAGTGTCGGCCAATACTAGCGTTTTGACAACAATATCTCAGCTTAATCCCATTTGGGTTCGTTTTAGTTTCTCGGAAAACGAAATTATGCAATTTGGTGACTATCTCAATGATGAGAATGTTCACAATATTACCTTGGTTCTTCCAGATGGAGCAGAGTACCCGCTGCCCGGACGTATTAATTTCGCTGCGAGTCAAATTGATATGGCGCTGGCGACTCAGCAAATCCGAGCAACTTTTGAAAATCCTGAGCAGCGTGTGTTATCGGGGCAATTTGTTCGCGTTCGTGTTACTGCGGGGAAAGTGCATACGGTATATCGCATTCCTCAACTGGCCGTATTGACATCGGATTTGGGTAAGTATGTATACGTCATTAATGACGATCTCACGGTATCTTCGAGATCGGTAAAGGTAGGGCGCTGGGTCGGGGAAGACTGGCTTATTGAAGCTGGATTAAACTCTGGGGACCGTATTGCGGTCGATAATTTAATGCGGTTGGCGCCAGGTAGATTGGTTATACCTCGCTCATAGGCTCATTTCAATTTACGATTATTAGTGATAACAAACGCTATAGCCATTACAACATGACTCGCTTTTTTATTGAACGACCGATATTTGCATCGGTGCTATCAATCTTTATCGTTCTGGCTGGATTAGCTGCGGCGATGCAGTTACCGATTGAACAATACCCTAAAATTGTACCGCCAACAGTAGTTGTAACGGCGACTTATCCTGGTGCAAATGTTGAAACATTAATCAAGACTGTAGCCGCGCCCATTGAAGAAAAATTGCATACTTTAGAAGGCTTACAGTATTTCAGCTCTAGCGCGGATTCGAGCGGACGATTAACTATCACGGTTACCTTTGAAATCGATACTGACATAGATCGCGCCGTTTTTAGCGTCAGCAACGAAGTCAATACAGCAATGGCACGTTTGCCAGATGAAGTGCGACGTACAGGCATTACAATTCAAAAGCGTTCGAATGATTTGTTAATGGTTTTTGCATTCACATCACAAGATTCCGAACATACACCATTGTTTCTAAGTAACTTTATGACGACCAATATTCTGGATGAAATTAAGCGTGTTCCGGGTGTTGGTGAAGCACGGATTTTTGGTGCGCAGGATTATTCGATGCGCATATGGTTACAGCCTGACCGAATGGCGCAATTAGGCATTACTGCACGTGATATTGCCGATGCAATCAGAGCACAAAATACCCAGCAAGCCATTGGAAAAATCGGTCAAGAACCTGCTTTGGTTGATCAGCAACTGGTGTATACCGTAACTGCGCGGGGTCGATTGCTTGAACCTGAGCAATTCGAGCGAATTGTTTTACGTGCTAGCGGCCCTAGTGGCATGTTGTATTTGAAGGATGTCGCACGTATCGAACTGGGGGCGCAAGATTATGCAACGCGTACTTACATTAATGGTGAGTTAGGTCTCGGAATCGGTATTTTTTTACGTACCGGCGCGAATGCATTGGATACTGCAGTTGCTGCAAAAGCTAGAATGAATGACTTGCAATCATACCTTCCAGAAGGAATGCAGTATGTCGTTTCATACGATGCAAGTGTGTTTGTTAAAGCTTCTATATGGGAAGTAGTGAAGACTCTGGGGGAGGCGTTGCTACTGGTTGTTTTGGTGGTCTTTTTGTTTTTGCAAACTTGGCGTGCAACATTGATTCCGGTGATTGCCATACCTATTTCGCTGATTGGCAGCTTTGCAGGCTTGTGGCTATTAGGGTACTCCATTAATACCTTGACGTTGTTTGCCATGGTGCTATCGATCGGTATTGTGGTCGACGATGCGATTGTTGTGCTTGAAAATATCGAGCGCCTAATGTCCGAAGAGAAACTCTCACCTTTTCAAGCAGCGATCAAAGCCATGCAACAAATATCGAGCGCTGTGGTGGCAATGACTTTAGTCTTGGTTGCGGTATTTATTCCAGTGGCTTTTTTGGGTGGGGTTGCCGGTGAATTGTATCAACAGTTTGCTGTGACAATCGCGGTGGCCAGTGTGATTTCGGGTATTGTTGCATTGACATTAACACCGGTGTTGTGCGCGTTGTTACTTAAGCCAAATGAGCATTTGTCAAAGTATTTCGATGGCTTTAACCATCAATTTGAACGGATTCGTGGTTGGTATGTCCGGATGGTTGGTTTGAGTATTCGCTACACTGCGCGTAGTTTGATGCTTTTTTTATTAGTGATTTTGATTTTGGCTTACTTGGTGCGCAGTATTCCAAGCGGATTTATTCCATCTGAAGATCAAGGATACGTGATCGGTGTGGTGATACTGCCTGACAGCGCGACTTTGGCGCGAACGATTAAAGTCTCCGATAAGATTACAGAAGCTTTGGCGAAAGATTCAGCTATTGAGTATCAGTTTTCAGTAAACGGATTGGATTTTATTGGGGGTGGTGGCAATAAAACCAATGTTTCCACTGTGTTTGTGCGCATGAAAGATTGGTCAGAGCGAACAGTAAGCGCCAACGATGTGGTTGGCCAGCTATCAGCCATCGGCATGCAGCAGTCGGATGGTTTGGTCGTTGCTTTCAATCCTCCAGCGATTCGAGGATTAGGAAGTACCGGTGGCTTCGAGTTTTATGTGCAAAGCCGTGTTAATACGGATGTTGTACGAATGGCAGAGGTGGTCAATGAGTTGCTGGAGTCTTTAAAGCAAGAACCACGCTTGGCTTCAATGAATACGTTTCTACGCGTATCGGTGCCGCAGTACTACCTGGAAGTGGATGAAGCTAAAGCTGTCGCGCAAGGAATACCCATTGCTGATATTTATGCTGCTTTACAAAGCACCATGGGTACCCTGTATGTCAATGATTTTAATCGATCAGGAAGAACATACCGAGTGCAGTTGCAAGCAGAAGCTAAATATCGTATGAAGGCGGATGATCTCGGTAAGGTATACGTGCGCTCGGAGTCGGGAGCAATGGTTCCTTTATCCGCTTTGAGTAAGGTCAAACATATTGTAGGTCCAGAACAATTAGAGCGATACAATGGCTTGTTGTCGGCAAAAGTTATGGGCACAACAGCGAGTGGTACCAGTTCGGGAGATGCCATTGCCTTGGTGGAACAACTTGCTCAACAAACATTGCCTGAAGGTTATCAAATTGCTTGGACAGGAACCGCCTTTCAGGAAAAAAAGATAGGTTCGGTTGCGGTATTGGCGGTTAGCTTGGCAATCGTTATGGTTTTTCTCATTCTGGCCGCGCAATTTGAGACATGGACATTACCGCTAGCTGTTATTCTTGCGATGCCTTTTGCAATACTAGGGGCATTATTGGCAATTCTCATCTTGGGAATGAATAACGATATTTATTTTCAGATCGGTATGGTGACGCTCATCGCTTTGGCCGCAAAAAATGCCATCTTGCTAGTTGAGTTTGCGAATCAAAAAGTGCAGCAAGGTGTTGCCATGCATGAAGCGGCTATTCAGTCAGTGCGGTTACGTTTTAGACCGATTGTTATGACTTCCATGACATTTATGCTTGGTGTAGTGCCGCTTGTCATCGCAACTGGGGCCGGATCTGCAGCACGGCAATCCATGGGGACTGGTGTATTAGGTGGCATGATCATGGCAACCTGTGTGGCAACTATTTTTGTGCCATTATTTTTTCTGATCGTATCCAGGAATACTGTCATTGCTAAAGAAACTGGCATTCACCAAGAATAAAGCGGTGTGCTGGTTAAAACGGTTATGACAAAACATACTGAGTAAATAAGGAATTTGCCATAATTGCGCTACAATGACGCTTATGGATCTAAGTAAATCTAATAAAGCAGAAATTGCTCGAGCCGTACAAGAAAAGCTGCAAGATACCAATATTATATTGGTCGGAATGATGGGGGCAGGTAAAACCACCATCGGTAAGGCTTTATCTGTTTTGCTTAATAAAGATTTTGTTGATTCCGATCACGAAATTCAAAGCCGTACCGGGGTGAAAATTCCGGTCATATTTGAAATAGAAGGAGAAGTAGGTTTTCGGAAACGTGAATCTGAAGCGTTGGTTGATTTAGTAAAAAAGCGCAATATGGTTTTAGCGACCGGTGGAGGCGCAATACTGAGTCAAGAAAACCGGAAAGCCTTACGAAAAAATGGTGTGGTTATTTATTTACGCGCATCGGTTAATGATTTATACCGTCGCACCCGATATGATAAGAATCGACCGCTTTTACAAACTAAAAATCTTTTGGAACGCTTGAATGATTTGCATGCGCAACGTGATGTTTACTATCGGGAAACAGCGCATATCATTATAGATAGTGGTAAGCAAGGAGTGCGTTTTCTTATACAAAAACTTATCCATAAACTAATATCACTGGATTTTCAAGAAATCAACAGGAATCATTGCCAGAATAATATGCAGACCATTACAGTCGATTTTGCTACGGTATCGGAAAAGCGTAGTTATCCCATTTATATTGGATATGGAATTCTCGATCAGGTAGATTTATTGTTGTCGCATATTCCTCAAATGCGGGTGGCAATTATTTCCAATGAAACGGTAGCGCCTTTATATTTAGGTGCGTTAACAGCAGCACTGGCAAAAAAGAAAATCACTGTTGTTCCTATCATTTTGCCGGATGGCGAAGTACATAAAAACTGGCAAACTCTCAATGTAATTTTTGATGCGTTACTTAAAAATCATTGTGAGCGTAATACGACTGTGATAGCACTTGGCGGTGGTGTTATTGGCGATTTGGCCGGCTTTGCAGCATCAACCTATTTGCGCGGGGTACCTTTTATTCAAATACCCACTTCATTACTGGCACAAGTTGATTCGTCTGTGGGAGGGAAAACCGGGATTAATCATACGCTGGGTAAAAATATGATTGGTGCTTTTTATCAGCCGCGTATGGTGCTGACTGACAGTGCTACTTTGAATACCTTGCCGGATAGGGAGTTATATGCTGGACTTGCGGAAGTCATTAAATACGGTTTGATTCGCGATCCAGAGTTTTTTGATTGGCTAGAGCGTAATATGCGCCACTTAATCGCGCGAGATCCGGAAATTTTGAATCAAGCGATTCAACGTAGCTGTGAAAATAAAGCGGAGATTGTTGCAGCAGATGAAAAGGAAAAAGGTGTTCGTGCTCTGCTAAATTTAGGGCATACCTTTGGTCATGCGATCGAAAATGGTATGGGCTACGGTGTTTGGTTTCATGGTGAAGCAGTGGCCGCTGGTATTGTGATGGCTGCTGAATTGTCGTTGCGGATGAAGTTGATTAACGATGCAGATGTAGCGCGTATCCGGGAGATTTTTTTGCAGGCGAAATTGCCAGTTATTGCACCCAAAATGCCACCAGAAAAGTATTTGGAATTAATGGCGTTGGATAAAAAAGTGGAATCTGGGAAAACGCGTTTCATTTTATTGAATCGGATTGGCGAGGCGGTTATGCGTGCGGATATATCATCTACAGTTCTCAAAGAGATCATATTGACCTGTACGTCCCATGAGTAATCCTGAGTATGCGGTATCTGTGCATAACTCAAGAGGACGCATCATTACTGAATCTGTCCCGGAGGGACGTAGTGAGTTTCAGCGAGACCGTGATCGAATCATTCATTCTGCGGCATTCCGTCGGTTGGAATATAAGACACAAGTTTTTGTTAATCATGAAGGTGATTTATTTCGAACTCGTTTGACGCATAGCCTTGAAGTGGCGCAAATCGGGCGCTCTATTGCGAGAAATCTCGAATTGAATGAGGATTTGGTCGAGGCTATTACGCTTGCACATGATCTTGGTCATACGCCTTTCGGGCATGCAGGACAAGATGCATTAAACGACTGTATGCGCGCCTACGGTGGTTTTGAGCATAACTTACAATCGCTGCGTGTCGTCGATGTGCTCGAAGAGCGTTACGCTGCCTTTGATGGCTTAAATCTTTGCTATGAAACTCGGGAAGGTATCTTGAAACGTGCTTCCAAGAGTAATGCGCAGAAATTAGGCATGCTCGGCGAGCGTTTGTTAAAAGGCGAGCGACCATCTATGGAAGCGCAATTAGCTAATTTTTCAGATGAGATCGCCTATAATAATCATGATGTTGATGATGGATTGCGCTCTGGATTGATTACTTTGGAGCAACTGAAAGAAGTCGCGATTTTTTCTCGCCATCTCAATCAAGTCAAGGATCGTTATCCCAATCTGGCAGAACGTCGTATGATCTACGAAACCGTTCGCAGCATGGTTAACACTTTAGTCAATGATCTTATTCAGCAAAGTCGGTATAACATTCAATCTGCAGGAATCGCTACACTTGAGGATGTGCGCACCGCACCTCTTTTAATTGGTTTTAGCCCGACTGTGGATAAAGAACAAAAAGAATTAAAGAAATTTTTATTCAATCAACTATATCGACACTTTCTAGTCGTGCGTATGAATAAGCGCGCACAGCATACGATTGAACAGCTATTTACCGCGTTTAGTCATGAAATCAGAATGCTTCCTACTAAATATCAGAAAAAATTCGAGCGGGAAGGGCATCAGGCAATTGCCGATTATATTGCCGGAATGACTGACCGATACGCGATTAAGGAATATCAGCGATTGTTTAATATCGCTGAAACTTAACGGGAATCACTACATTAAAGCTTTAAAGATGGTTGAATAATCGTGAGGGCGATTTCGATCTGTAAATCCAATTATATTTATATAAGTATCTAAATGATAATATATTTATATTTTTGTTGTTTTGTGAAATCGGCTTTGAATATGCTTTTCTGCTTTCTGTAACAACAATGGTAAAACACGAAATCGGGGTTCGCTGGTAAAATACAAAATTTAACAGCGTGTTATCTTTTTAGATAGTGCACGCTTACAGATGATTTTTTATGGATTCTTAATGACAAATGCTGATGAATGACACATTTCTGCGCGCATTATTAAAAAAGCCGGTTGAATATACGCCTATCTGGATGATGCGGCAGGCTGGTCGATATTTGCCGGAATATAATGAAACGCGAGCACGTGCTGGTGATTTTCTTACTTTATGCAAAACTCCTGCATTTGCTACGGAAGTAACTTTGCAGCCATTAGAGCGATTTCCACTGGATGCTGCGATACTATTTTCGGATATCTTGACGATTCCCGATGCCATGGGGCTAGGATTATATTTTGCGCAAGGTGAAGGTCCGATGTTTGAGCGACCTTTACGTAGTGAGCAAGAAATTAGGGCATTAAGTCCTCCGGACATAAATAAGCAGTTGCGCTATGTCATGGATGCCGTATCGGAAATACGCCGAGCATTGAATAATAGAGTGCCTCTGATTGGTTTTTCTGGAAGCCCGTTTACATTGGCATGCTATATGGTGGAAGGGCGTGGTGGTACTGAATTCCGAGAGATAAAAACCATGTTATATGAGCGCCCGGAATTGCTGCATCATATCTTGGAAGTAAATGCTAAAACCGTAACAGCGTACCTTAATGCGCAAATTGATTCCGGTGCACAAGCTGTAATGATTTTTGATACTTGGGGGGGAGCACTCGCACATTCGGCCTACCAAGAGTTTTCATTACGCTATATGCAACACATCATTGCAGGACTGAAGCGTGAGAAGGATGGTGTGCGAATTCCTAGTATTGTGTTCACAAAAGGTGGTGGACTTTGGTTAGAAGCGATTGCTGCTATCGGGTGCGATGCGGTCGGTTTGGATTGGTCAATCGACATTGGCTCGGCGCGTAAGCGCGTGGGGAATAAAGTAGCGTTGCAGGGAAACCTGGATCCATCAGTGCTTTTCTCTTCACCAGAAGTTATCAAACGGGAAGTGGAGAAGATTCTCTCAAGCTATGGAAACGGAAGCGGCCATGTATTCAATTTGGGACACGGAATCTCTCAATTTACTCCACCGGAGCATGCTGCAGAACTGGTGAATGCAGTCCATTCGTTCAGTCGTAAATTTCATATGACAGAAGAATAGCGTGATAGACTTTTATTTATGCATATTTTGATTATCGAAGATGATTTAGCTATTGCAGCCAATTTGTATGATTTTCTTGAGTCGCGTGGCCATAGCGTTGATGCGGCTGTAAATGGGACGGCGGGGCTTCATCTGGCAGTAACGCAACGGTTTGATGCAATACTGCTGGATTTAGGATTGCCAGGAATGAACGGAATCACTTTATGCCGGAAGTTACGTCAAGAATCACAAATTGATACGCCAATTTTGATGTTAACAGCGCGCGATACCTTGGAAGATAAGCTTATTGGCTTCGAACAAGGAGCTGACGATTATATGATCAAACCATTTGCCTTGAAGGAAGTGGAAGCGCGATTATTGGCAATGCACAAGCGACATGCCGGTAAGGTGGCTAACCGGATTCTGGAAGTCGGAGAGTTGTTTTTTGACCCCAAAACTGTGTCTATTCGCTTTGAAAACAAAAACGTTAAACTTCCACCGAAATGTATTCGTTTACTGGCACTAATGATGAGTGAGCCGGGTAGAGTATTTAGCCGCGAAGAACTTGAACAAGAAGCGTGGGAAGAATCGCAAGAGACGAGCGATACTTTACGTAGTCACATGCATATTTTAAGGCGCGCCCTGACCAAAGCAGGCGGTTATGACCCGATTGAAACAGTGCATGGTTTGGGTTACTGCTTGACACTACGTGAACAACAGTTACGGGATTAAACAAAGCCTACGTTACCGCGTTGCGGTAGCGCTAGCTACATTTAGCATCTTTATTGTTGGGACGCTTTGTATCATTCTTTATTTTTTATCCGACAATATCGAAGAAGCACATATTGAGCAGGTGATTGCAATGGAAATGGATCATCTAATACGCAGTTATCAGAAACACTCCGATTTTAATTCGCAAGTAGGTTTGCATGTTAGAAGTTTTGTCATTAGCAACATGGATGACGAATTGCAGATCCCTGCTTATTTACGAGGTTTAAATCCCGGCTTTCATCGTATTCTTCATGGCACAAAAGATTTCCATGTTTCTGTGCGCATTATTGGTGAAACAAAATTTCTGGTGGCTTATCGCATTGAGCTACATACGCAACGTTTAAAAAAATTAAGATTATCGATTTTACTTTCTTGGTTTATCGTTATAGCTATCGCATTTATTGTTGGCTATCTGTTGGCTAAAGTATTGGTCCGGCAAGTTACTGATTTGGCGGAAAGAGTAAATTCGTTAGCACCAGGGGTTGTGGGAGCCGATTTATTGACACAACCAGACATGGATGAAGAAGTAGCGCAGCTAGCGCGTGCGTTGGACGATTATCAAGCACGCATTAAGCGCATGCTTCAACGTGAGCACGAATTTACTGCCAATATTAGCCATGAATTGAGAACACCTATTACTACTATTTTAACCAGCTGCGAATTATTGTTGGTTGATGATAGTTTATCGGAGCGATTGCACTACCGGATAAAAATGATTGAATCAGCGGCTACCCGAATGGGTGAACAGTTGCAAGCATTGCTATTTCTTGCACGTGAGCAATCGCTAGGAGAAGTCGAAACAGTTGCGCTTGCTGAATGCGTATACGATGCAGTTGATCCCATTTGTATGGAGATATCACGGAAAAATCTGGATTTTGAAGTCAATATTTCTCCTTCTATAACGATTACTGTAAATCGTCAAGCATTGTATACGGTATTAATGAATCTACTGCGTAATGCGGTTCAATATACAGATAAGGGTTTTATTCGAGTTGATTTCAATGATCAACGACTCTCTTTATCGGATTCTGGCATTGGTATTGACCCCGCCTATATGCCGATGTTGTATGAGCGGTTTTTTCGTGGCTCATCCGATGGGGAAGGATTGGGAATTGGGCTGGCAATCGTTAAGCGTATTTGCGATTACTATCACTGGCGCATTGAGATCGATAGCATGCCCGGAAAAGGTACAACATTTCATATTCATTTTACTTGATAGAGCCTCGCCAGTAGGTAATCTGCCTTCACGCTTTCTTCACATTTCTTGTGTTAACGTTTTTACCCTTAAGGTTCCAACCTTAAGTTTTCGCAATCAATAAGCAAGAGTAAGTTTGGAGTTTTTACTTTTAGTAACGGATACAAGCGTCTTATCTCTGTATTTGCGTTACTTTAAAGGATGTTTTGAGAATAGGGTGAAGTATCTTTACAAAGAATTGATTTAAATATAATCAAAATAAATAGGAGTTTTGCATGGCAACTTTGCAACCGGTTGTATTATTTTTTGTATTTGGGGTTCTGGCAGGTGTCATCAAGTCTGACCTTAAAATACCAGAGGCTTTGTATAAAAGCTTGAGTTTGTTTCTATTAATTGCCATTGGCTTCAAAGGGGGAGTGTCAATGGCGAAGTACGATATTATGGAAGTGCTGCCTATCGCCCTCTCTATGGTTGTTTTGGCAGCTTTGATTCCATTGACTGCCTATCCGATTCTGAGGTTTGTCGGTAAATTTACTCAAGCTGATGCGGGGGCGATTTCAGCGCACTATGGGTCGGTTAGTGCGGTAACTTTTGCTGTGGGGGTGGCATTTTTGCAAGCAAAAGGTGAGACATCAGAAGGCTACATGGTATTGATTATGGCATTAATGGAAATTCCTGCTTTGGTAACTGGTACGATTCTGGCACGTGCAGGTGCTGGAGGTGAAAAAACTCAATGGGGTAAATTGATGCACGAAATCCTAACAGGTACCAGTCTCTATCTGTTGATTGTCGGTGTAATCATTGGTTATTACGCAGGTATGGTTAATTTAGTATCGCCTCTTGACAAAATGTTTATGGATTTGTTTATGGGGGTGCTGGCGTTCTTCTTGTTAGAAATGGGGCTATTGGCAGCATCACGCTTGAAGGCAGTTATGGCGAAAGGAGTATTTATCATTGCATTCGGTATTTTGTTTCCAATAACAGCCGGAATGTTTGGTGCTTATTTAGGATGGATATTCGGATTGTCGCCTGGCGGTACTATGCTACTGGCTGTGTTGTATGCAAGCTGTTCTTACATTGCTGCTCCGGCTGCTATGCGGATTGCTGTACCAGATGCAGATCCGGCTGTTTCAATTGGCGCTTCATTGGGTGTGACTTTTCCATTTAATATTTTTATTGGTGTGCCTATTTATTGGCAAATGGCAGAATGGTTTCATAGTATTCAATACTAATAAATATAATGATATAAAGCTAAAAAAAATATCAAATTTGTTGGTTTTAGATAATAAAATTGACAATATAAGCACACGGTAATTTACAATGCGATATAGGATTTTGCTTTTGTTTCTATTGCCGTAGATCTTATAGGAGTTATGGGGCTTACCAAGGTAATAAAGTAGATCATCGGAGATGCTGATGAAGGTGATTGATCTTTTTTTAGAAGAAGATGCTTTATATCTTCCTTGGTTAGGAGCCAAATTCAGATGATTTTTTATGGACTTATATATTGTCAGTAAAAGATTGATTGCTAGATTTTTATTAAGAATTATCAACAAATTCAACAACGAACCATTTAAAATATAATTTGAAAGGAAAATATATGGATAAGACAATTGCCATGAAACGGCTCGAAATCGTGATCGGTATCGAACAATTAGAGGAATTGATGGAATTGCTGGGAAAAAGTGATGTGCGTGGATATACGGTAATTAAAAATGCAGGAGGCTATGGCTCTCGCGGTGCCCGTGATCCTAATGACGTTTTGATGGAGCAGGAAAACGTTGTTGTGGTACTTGCATGCAAGGAAGATCAGGCACAATCAGTAGTCGGAAATTTAAGGCCAGTTATGAAACGATTAGGGGGAATGTGTTTGGTCTCAGACTGCTTATGGGTTGAAGGACCGGCTGTTTCTTATTAAGCTATTAAGTAGTAAAAAGAACACTGTACTAGAATAAAACTATATACGCGCACCCAAGTACTATAAGGTATTATAAAAGCGCGTATATAGTTGACACAGATTAATGTTTGATGATCATCGGTTCTATAAGCGTTTCTTCAGTCGACGATAGTGCTGATTGTGTAATAGAAATCGTCGAAGCGGTTTCTGGCTTATGCTCCAAAGCAAGATCTAACACTTGATCTATCCATTTTACCGAATGAATATCCAATTGTTCTTTAATGTTTGCAGGGATTTCTACCAAATCTTTGATATTTTTCTCTGGAATAATTACTGTTTTGATCCCGCCTCGGTGTGCAGCAAGTAGCTTTTCTTTTAAGCCGCCAATGGGCAATACTTCTCCACGCAAAGTGATTTCACCTGTCATAGCAACGTCTGCTCTTACTGCAATATTTGTCAGAGTAGATACAATGGCAACACAAATACCGATTCCTGCGCTTGGGCCATCTTTAGGGGTCGCGCCTTCTGGAAGATGAATATGAATGTCATTTTTCTGATAGAAATCTTCTGCTATGCCTAACATGTGAGAGCGATTCCTAACTACTGAAAGAGCTGCTTGGATAGATTCTTGCATTACCTCACCCAACTTTCCGGTAGTGATTGTTTTTCCTTTGCCTGGCATTGCAACAGTTTCAATTGTTAGCAATTCTCCACCAACCTCGGTCCATGCTAACCCAGTTACTTGCCCTACGTGGTTTTTTTCTTCAGCGATGCCGTAGCTATAACGTCTAACACCTAAGAATTTATCAAGATTACGCGACGTAACCACGACTTTAATTCTGTTTTTCTTGGTTAATATAGTTTTTACAGCTTTACGGCAGATTTTTGAAATTTCTCGTTCCATTGAGCGAACGCCAGCTTCTCTTGTGTAATATCGAGCAATATCGCGTAGCGCATTATCTGAAACTGATAATTCAGTATCTTTCAGACCATGATTTTGCATTTGCTTAGTTAGCAAATATCGTTTCGAAATATTAAGTTTTTCTTCCTCAGTATATCCAGATAGCTGAATAACCTCCATGCGATCCAACAGTGCAGAGGGTATATTTAAAGAATTTGCTGTGGCGACGAACATGACGTCAGATAAATCATACTCCACTTCTATATAGTGATCGACAAAGGTGCTATTTTGCTCAGGATCAAGCACTTCTAACAAAGCAGAAGCAGGGTCGCCACGAAAGTCCATGCCCATTTTATCGACTTCATCCAATAGAAATAGTGGATTCTTTATTCCTACTTTACTCATGTTATGCAAAATCTTACCTGGCATAGAACCGATGTAAGTTTTGCGATGACCACGTATTTCAGCTTCATCACGTAAGCCGCCTAATGACATTCGTACAAATTTTCTGTTGGTGGCGCGAGCAATGGATTGACCGAGTGATGTTTTTCCGACACCTGGGGGACCTACTAAACATAGAATAGGAGCCTTAAGTTTATTAACGCGCTGTTGTACCGCTAGATATTCAACAATCCGCTCTTTAATTTTTTCTAATCCATAGTGATCTTTATCAAGCTCAGCCTCAGCTGTTTTTAAATTTGTATTGATTTTATTTTTCTTTTTCCAAGGTAATGCCAATAATGTGTCGATGTAATTACGCACCACCGTTGCTTCAGCAGACATCGGTGACATCAGCCGAAGTTTTTTTAACTCGGATTCTGCTTTTGTGTGCGCTTCTTTGGGCATCTGTGCGAGCTTAATTTTTCTCTCGATTTCTTCTAAGTCGGCACCATCTTCGCTTTCACCTAATTCTTTCTGAATGGCTTTAACTTGTTCATTGAGATAGTAGTCGCGTTGGCTTTTTTCCATTTGGCGCTTCACTCGGCCACGGATGCGTTTTTCAACTTGCAGGATGTCTAGTTCTGTTTCCAACAATCCGAGCATATGTTCAAGGCGCTTGGAAACATCGAACAATTCTAAAATTTCTTGTTTTTGCTCTAGCTTGAGTGGCAAATAAGCAGCGATAGTATCTGCTAATCGTCCCGCATCTTCAATTTCATTGAGCGAAGCAATAATTTCGTGAGGAATTTTTTTGTTGAGTTTCACATATTGATCGAACTGGGTAACAATGGCACGCCGCATTCCCTCCGCTTCTGCGTTATTACTATCTTCAGACGTTATCTTCGTAATGCTGGCGGAAAAATGATCACCGGTATCAATATGTTCTAATACCTTAGCGCGATAATTGCCTTCTACTAATACTTTAACTGTTCCGTCTGGGAGTTTTAGCATTTGTAATAAGCTCGCTACACTGCATACGTGGTAGAGATCTTCAGGCTCAGGATCGTCAGTAGAAGCTACTCTCTGTGCTACTAATAAAATATTTTTATTAGATTCCATCGCATATTCAAGCGCCTTGATGGATTTTTGCCTGCCTACAAACAAGGGGATTACCATATGCGGAAAAACTACTACGTCGCGTAATGGTAGCATTGGTAGAACTAATTGTTCGGAGTCATCGTTTGAAGGAATCATAATATTACTTAATGATAAGTTAGGTTGATTGTATTTGCTATTTAGATATGCATACTCCCAACAAATTCAAGAGTAGAAAAATTTTAAGTTACTAAAACTTCTATAGTTTACCAATTTATGAATCTTAACTAAGTTATATAGCAAATAATCAATTTTGGATCATTGAATAAGAGGGTTATTTTGATCGTTTAGCAACTTTAGGTTGGTCAGAATAAATAAGTATCGGTTTTATATCGTTATTAGAGGTATTATAGTCAATGACGACTTTTGAGACGTTCTCTAATGAAGGAAGATCGTACATAATATCTAGTAATATTTCTTCAAGGATTGATCGTAATCCTCTTGCGCCGGTTTTTCGCGTCAATGCTTTTTTTGCAATGGATTTTAAAGCGGCGTCACGAAATTCAAGATCAACACCGCCTTCCATATTGAACATTTTTTGATACTGCTTAATAAGTGCGTTTTTTGGTTCAGTAAGGATCTGAATCAATGCTTCTTCATTTAATTCTTCTAATGTCGCAACAACAGGCAATCGTCCAACAAATTCTGGAATTAATCCAAATTTGACTAGATCCTCAGGTTCAACTTGCGTTAATGCTTTGTTAATATTCTCATCTTTCTGGCTTCTAACATTTACGCTAAACCCAATACCACTTTTTTCAGTCCGTGCTCTAATAACTTTATCTAATCCATCAAAGGCACCGCCGCAAATAAACAAAATATTTGTAGTGTCCACTTGAATAAATTCTTGATTAGGATGTTTTCGTCCTCCTTGTGGAGGAACCATTGCAATGGTTCCTTCTATCAATTTTAGCAATGCTTGTTGTACACCTTCACCTGAAACATCTCTTGTGATGGATGGATTATCCGATTTACGTGAAATTTTATCGATTTCATCAATATACACGATCCCTGTTTGTGCTTTTTCTGCATCATAATTACATTTTTGTAGTAATTTTTGGATAATATTTTCTACATCTTCACCGACATAGCCCGCTTCAGTTAATGCGGTAGCATCAGCCATGATAAAAGGGACATCCAGAAGTCGCGCTAAAGTTTGCGCTAATAAAGTTTTACCTGATCCTGTCGGACCAACAAGCAAAATGTTGCTTTTTGATAACTCGACTTCATCGCTTTTGCTAAGATCACTAGTGTGTCTGAGGCGTTTATAGTGATTATAAACAGCCACAGATAGAATTTTTTTTGCTGATTCTTGGCCAATTACGTATTGATCAAGAATTTGAGAAATTTCTCGCGGTACAGGTAAATCAGATTTAACAAGCTTGGAAGCTTCGTCATTTTGTATTTCTTCTCGAATGATATCATTGCATAGGTCAATGCATTCATCACAAATAAATACTGAAGGTCCTGCGATAAGTTTTCTTACTTCATGTTGACTTTTGCCACAAAAAGAACAATATAGAAGTTTTTCACTGCTAGCTTTGTCTGGCATATTCTTTATCCTACAGTAATCGAATTGAAATGCAAAAATCTTGTTAAGTTTTAATTTGTAACATTAACTCAATTGGTTTTTATTTTCATCCCTATGTGTCAGTACCGCATCAACAAGACCATAGTTAACAGATTCGGAAGCGCTCATAAAGTTATCTCGATCAGTATCTTTTTCGATATCTGATATCGATCGATTTGTATGCAGTGCCATAATCTCATTGAGCTTAGCTTTAAGATACAATATTTCGCGCGCATGAATTTCAATATCCGAAGCCTGTCCTTGGAATCCTCCTAAGGGTTGATGAATCATTACTCGCGAATTAGGTAAGCAATAACGTTTCCCTTTTTGTCCTGCAGTCAGTAACAATGCTCCCATACTTGCAGCTTGTCCAATACATAAGGTACTGATGTCGGGTTTGATATATTGCATAGTGTCATAAATGGCTAACCCTGCAGACACCATTCCTCCTGGTGAATTGATATAAAAATAGATATCTTTTTCTGAATTTTCAGATTCTAGAAACAAAAATTGCGCAACAATTAGATTTGCTGTAGTTTCATTAACAGGGCCAACTAGAAAAACAACCCTTTCTTTGAGTAAACGTGAGTAAATGTCATAAGCTCTCTCACCTCTTCCGCTGGTTTCAATCACCATAGGAATTAGCCCTAGATTTTGAGGTTCTAAGTTTGGCATTTGATCAAATACTTGTTTCATGTTGTGGCAATCCCATTAGTTCATCGAAGGTTATGGATTTAGTGGTGAGTCTTACTTTATCAAGCGCCCATTTGACGACATTTTCTTCTAACACTAATGCTTCTGCTTCTTGTAGGTGTTCTTTTGAGGAATAATGCCACTTAATCACTTGTTCTGGGTTCTCATAGCTTTGTGCAATATCTTCAATAAGACTTCGAACTTGCTCTGGTTTCGCTTTAAGCGAATGAAGCTTTACCAGTTCTGCCAAAATTAGTCCCAGTTTAACGCGATACTCCGCTTTTTGCTTAAAGAGTTCGGGGGTTAATTGTATTTCAGTCGACTTTATACCTTTACCTTGCAAATTTTCTTGAGCACCTTGCATAAGTCTTACAGTTTCTTGCTTAATTAAAAAATCGGGTGCTTCAATTGGTGATGCATCCAATAGTGTTTGCATAATTTGCTCTTTGAGTTTTGATTTTACTCGTTTTGATGCCTCGTTTTCTAAATCTCGTTTTATCGCATTTCGTAATTCGTTTATTTCACCATTATTGATACCTAGAGATTTAGCAAAATCACTATCTATGTCGGGTAGTATTGGTTTGTTGATTGCGGCGAGTTTTACTTCAAATGTAACGGTTTTATTGACAAGATCTTTATTATGATAGTTCTCTGGGAAAGTTACATCAAATGTTTTTCCTTCCCCTGTTTTCATACCCAACAGAGATGCTTCAAAGTCTTTAAGAAATCTTCCTTCTCCAATGATTAAATGGACATTCTGTGCTTCGCCACCAGCAAAATCTTTGCCGTCTAGTAATCCATGAAAATCTATTTTAACTTGATCTCCCTCTTGAGTTTCTCGATCGCTGATCGATTCATAGCGTATTTGACGTTTACGTATCACATCAAGGGTTTTATCTACATCCACATCGGTTATTTGTGTTTCAAGTTGTTCTATTGAATGTTGACTTAAATCGCCAATTGATATCTCTGGATAAACTTCGAAAGTGGCGAAAAATTCAATAGATGAAGTGCTATTATTTGCTGAATTGGATTCGAAGTGTGGGTGTCCCACGATTTTAAGGCTGTGTTGGTTAACCACATCAATAAATTCATCGTGTATCCTGTCGTTAAGTGCATCTTGATGCGCTTGAGCACCATACATTTGCGTAATAATCTTTAAGGGAACTTTACCGGGTCGAAAGCCAGCTAGCTTGGCAGTTTTCGCAATTTTTCTTAAGCGGTTTTCGGTTTCAGTTTGAAGTTTCTCCGGAGCAATTGAAATAGCAATGCGTCGTTTCAGTGCACCGAGGTTTTCTACTATATTTGATTCCATCCAAATTCCTGATTTGTTAATATGTGCAAGTATGTATCAAAACTATTATCTGACAACGAATGTCGCTTTAAGCGACAAATAGAACAATGCGAGTATTCTTATTAATTGATTTGGTGCGAAAGGGGGGACTCGAACCCCCACACCTTGCGGCGCCAGAACCTAAATCTGGTGCGTCTACCAATTCCGCCACCTTCGCAATCGATTGTTCTTGTCTGAATACTTTGAACGAACCCGACAAATTATACCTACTATTCCGACTAATCGCAGCTAGCCTTTTATGTAGATCAGCAAAATATCGTTTTGCCGCTCACATGACAGCTATCTGAACCCATCAAGTATAGATAGGTTGACATGATATCTTTAGGCTGGCGCATGTTTTGTTTTACTTCACCAGGGTGAGTCTTTGCTCGCTGAGGAGAATTTATCGCTCCCGGTATTATGCTGTTAATGCGTAGATGTGGTATCGTTTGTTCCCATTCGTCAGCTAAGCTTTTTACCAAGGCCTCAATGCCTGTTTTAGCTACAAGAAACGGTCCCCAATAAGCTGTTGGTTTGATCGTATGCGAATCTGAGGTCATAATAATACTCGCATCTGGAGCAGCTTTAAGAAGAGGCAGGCACGCTTTAGTCAATGCGAAAGAAGATATAAGATTGATTTGTAACACTGTGCGCCATTGTTCGACCGTTTGATTCTGCATCGGAGTTAAGCCATGCAAGAAAGCAGCATTGTAGAGAATTCCATCCAAGCGCCCGATTTGCTGTGCAATTGATTGTGCTGTGATTTGAAAGTCTTTTTCTTCCGCTTTCTCAAGATCTAAAGGGTAAATAAGCGCTTCAGATTTACCTAAAAGGGCAATTTCATCAAAAACTGATTCTAATTTCTGCACTTTTCGTCCATGCAATATTACAGTTGCACCATGTGCAGCATAAGCGAGAGCAGCCTCTCGTCCTATTCCTTGTCCTGCACCAGTAATTAAAATAACGCGACCTTGGAGAAGGTTTTCTGCAGGTAAGTAGTCTTTAAATGTTTCCATTGTCTGAATTTATCATGATTGTGTTCTTATTCAAAAAATAAAAAGATAGAAATAGCAAAGACAATTATTCTGTTAGTGCATAGGTTCTGCTTTAAATAAAAAACCCCCAGTAAAATAATTGGGGGTTTTCTTGGGAAATAGAAAGACAAGCCTGAGGGAATTTACATATCCATGCCGCCCATACCACCCATGCCACCCATGCCTCCGCCCATACCGGCACCTGCAGGAGCGTCTTCTTTCGGTAATTCAGCAACCATAGCATCTGTGGTCAACATCAAACCGGCAACAGAAGCGGCGTTTTGTAAAGCAGAGCGTGTAACTTTGGTTGGATCTAACACGCCCATTGCTACTAAGTCGCCATATTCACTAGTTGCTGCGTTGTATCCAAAATTTCCCGTATTCTCAGAAACCTTGTTGACAACGACTGATGGCTCGTCGCCGCAGTTAGTAACGATTTGGCGTAATGGTTCTTCGAGTGCACGCAATACGATTTTAATTCCAGCTTCTTGATCGTGATTATCGCCCTTTGTTTTTTTCACGGCTGCAGTAGTACGTAACAGTGCTACGCCGCCTCCAGGGATAACACCTTCCTCAACAGCTGCACGTGTTGCGTGTAATGCATCTTCCACACGCGCTTTTTTCTCCTTCATTTCAACTTCGGTAGCAGCACCTACTTTAATTAAAGCAACACCTCCTGCTAATTTTGCGACACGTTCTTGCAGTTTTTCTTTGTCATAATCGCTTGTGGCTTCATCGATTTGTGTGCGAATTTGTTTTACGCGACCTTCAATGGTACTAGCATTACCCGCGCCATCAATAATAGTGGTATTTTCTTTACCTATTTCTACACGTTTTGCTTGTCCGAGATCATTTAAAGTTATTTTTTCTAAAGTTAAACCAACTTCTTCGGCAATTACTGTACCGCCTGTTAGGATTGCAATATCTTCCAACATGGCCTTACGGCGATCACCGAAGCCAGGTGCTTTAACCGCACAAGTTTTGAGGATGCCACGAATGTTATTAACTACCAAGGTTGCCAATGCTTCGCCATCGACATCTTCAGCAATGATTAATAAAGGCTTTCCAGACTTCGCAACTTGCTCTAATACTGGTAATAATTCACGAATATTAGAGATTTTTTTATCGTGTAATAGAATATATGGGCTATCGAGCAATGCAATTTGTTTTTCTGCGCTGCTGATAAAGTATGGGGATAAATAACCACGGTCAAATTGCATGCCTTCTACGACTTCTAATTCGTTTTGTAAGCCTGAACCGTCTTCAACTGTGATTACACCTTCTTTGCCGACCTTATCCATTGCATCAGCAATGATTTTTCCAATTTCAGTATCAGAATTTGCAGAAATACTACCAACTTGTGCAATTTCTTTTGCTGTTGCACAGGGTTTGGAGAGTTTTTTAAGTTCACTGACTGCCGTGGTAACCGCTTTATCAATACCGCGTTTTAGATCCATTGGGTTCATTCCGGCCGCGACATATTTCATGCCTTCTTTTACAATGGATTGTGCTAAAACGGTGGCGGTCGTGGTGCCATCTCCTGCAACATCAGAAGTTTTGCTAGCCACTTCTTTGAGCATTTGCGCGCCCATGTTTTCAAATTTATCTTTCAGTTCGATTTCTTTCGCTACTGAAACACCGTCTTTGGTAATGGTTGGAGCGCCATAAGAACGATCTAAAACAACATTGCGTCCTTTAGGTCCTAGTGTAACTTTTACAGCATCCGCCAGTATATTAACACCGGCAACCATTCTATGACGCGCCGAATCACCGAACTTAACTTCTTTTGCAGACATAAACTTCTCCTAATTACTTAAAAAAATATGATATTGAATATTAATCTTATGTAACAAGATGTATTGCTTACCCTTCAATAACACCCATGATATCTTCTTCGCGCATGACTAAAAGTTCCTCGCCTTGAATTTTTACCGATTGACCACCGTATTTGCTAAATAGTACTTTATCGCCGACTTTGACTTCCAAAGAACGAACTTTCCCATCGTCACCTACTTTTCCCTTACCAACTGCGATGATCTCTCCTTGATCTGGTTTTTCAGCTGCACTATCTGGTATAACAATGCCCGAAGCTGTTTTACGCTCGTCTTCGACACGTTTTACTACAACACGATCATGTAAGGGGCGAATTTTCATATTTCTTCTCCTGTTTTATGGTTAAAAAACAATACAGAGCTTTATATCAAGCCATTGATGCATCTGATCTTAGATTTTAAGCGCCTGGTAGATGACTTGTAAAAATTATTGGCACTCGTCAACTATGACTGCTAATAATATGAATTCTTTTCGAGAATTTCAAGACAGAAGATAAGATTAATGCAAAAGTTACTGAATCTTAAGAAGAAATTATTGAGCTTGATTGGAATGTAACGAATGAGAATGTTGAATAACGAAATGAGAGAAAGATTTGCTACTCTTTGCAGGTTTTTTGTTTACAAAAAAACTGCAAAGAGTACAAGAGCAAATTAATGACCAGATTCGCGGATATGTTTTATGGCTTCTGAAGTGTGTTTCGCAGATTCCTCGCCATGCCCCATTTCGGCATGTTTAATTGCTTCGTCTAAGTGCTTAACTGCTTCATCCATGTGTTTTTGTGCTTCGGCGTGTTCTTTGCTAGCATCTTTGGCGTGAGCCAAACTATCCTTAGCATGTTGGAGCGCTTCTTTTGCATGTCCCATTTCTCCATGTGCTTTTGATTCCCCAGCATGTTCCATTGCTTCGGAGGTATGTCCTGCATCAGAAGCGATAAGTTGGGTGCTTACCAAAAGCGCAAATACGCCAATAAACATAGATATCAATCTCATAATGTCACAGCTCCTTCTATATTGTTGTAAAAAAAACAAATAAGCACCAATCATTATGTATTAACAGAGTCAGTTTTTCAGAAAAAGCTAAGCGATAATTCTGACAAGCCAACTGTGATATACAGCTTATTTATACCATAGATATTGAATAACTGGGGATACTATATACAAAGATAGGTATTATTTAAGTTTGTGCTTGTATACGTAATTCCATAGCTCTGATTTATTGTGTATATTGAGTTTTTCATAGATCGAAGTTAAGTGGTTTCGTAAAGTGCTTTCAGTAATAGATAATTTAGATGCAACGATTTTTCCTGGTAGCTCAACATTTTCAATCATAGTAAAAAATACCTTTTTTTCTTTAGGCGTTAGCTTGTGAATTTCATCTTTGTTTTGAATATGACTTTTTTTAAGGCTTTGCAAAGACAGCTCATTGAGTAATCGAATGATGGTCGTTTGACTTAACCATAATTGTCCTTCATGCACTTTCTCAATAGCTTTTACGATGTTATCTAAGGTAAATTCCTTTTCTAGAAAGCCGCGTGCGCCTGCAAGAATAAATTTGTCATAAATCTCAGAGTTACTTAACATTTTGAAAATCAGTACCTTGATATGAGTTTTGATAATTAGATCAAAAACAGTTCCTAAGCTTTTTTCTTCTTCTATTGCGGGATTGATAATGATTACATTAGGTGCGAGGCTATCAAGGTGTGGCAGTGCTTCGGTACAATCGATATAATTGCCGACAACAACCATCTTGTTTTTTTGTTGAAGGATTAATTTTTCAAAAGCGTATTGGATAATACTGTATCGTCCTATCAATACAATTCTGATTAATTCTTTTGATGATGAGTCATTCATAAAGCGCTTAACAATATTTTGGCTAACGTTGGGACTGAATGATTTTTTTATAGCTCATTAATTTATAAGTATGTTTTGTCATTACGAGGTGATTGTTTTACTGAGATGAACAGTTACTTTTGTTTTTAGCTTTTTGAGCACGTAGTAATCTTGCTTTTTTAGGGTCGACCGTTAAAGGTCGGTATATTTCTAGGCGATCATTCGGTCGGAGAATGGTATTTGGTTTCACAAAATTACCGAAAATTCCGATTCTGTTATTTGTCAATGTTATTTCGGGAAATCGCTCTAAAATGCCCGATTCTAGAATCGCCTGTTCGGCCGTGTCGCCAGATCTAATTGTGATTTGCTCTAGAATTTGTGTATCTGGTAGTGCATAGACGATCTCAATTTTAATGTGATTACAACCTTTTACCATAAATTTCATCAGCGCGTTTGATAAATGATTCTACAAAACTATTTGCAATCATATGAAACACCGGGCCAACCAATTTTTCCAATATTTTATTGGAAAATGTATAACGTAGACGAAAATTTATTTTACATGCTGTTTCACACAATGAAATAAAATGCCAGTATCCTTCCAGGTGTTCAAAGGGCCCATCAAGTAAATTCATTTCGATCAAGGCATCTTTCATTGCTTTATTTGCTGCTGGTTTGTTGATGGGATAGCGTTTGTTTTCGGTAGTAAAGCTATGTTGTATCTGATGATAATTAATTTTAACCTTGGCATGTACAGTTACTTCATCCTGAATTGTGACGGAAGTTCCACCGCACCAGGGAAGAAATTTTGAGTAATCTGCAACATTGTCAACGAGTGCAAACATTTGGTCTGCTGAGTATTCAACCAGTACTGATTTTTCTATTTCTGCCATAAAGTAAATCGCTGTTGCCAATAAAACAATATTAAAAAACTGATAAAATTAAACCTGCTGATTCCAGCGGTTAAGTTCACTATATGAGTATAGTACAAAACAAAAAAGCCTTTCACGATTATTTTATCGAGGAAAAATATGAAGCAGGAATGGTGTTAAATGGATGGGAGGTGAAATCCATCCGTGATGGTCGGGTGCAACTCAAAGAAGCGTATGTGATTGTTCGTGGCAGTGAATTATATTTGATTGGCAGCCATATTAGTCCACTTAAGACAGTGTCGACACATATCAACCCAGATCCAGTGCGAACACGAAAACTCCTGCTTCATGCAGAAGAAATTAAAAAACTAATCGGTAAAGTTGAGCGCGCAGGATATACACTAATTCCATTAGATATGCATTACAAATCCGGGAGAATCAAATTAGAAATTGGATTAGCAAAAGGCAAGAAACAGCACGATAAGCGCGATAGCGAAAAACAAAAAGAATGGGAACGTACTAAACAACGTTTAATGCGAAGCAAATAATTATTACTAAATTGAAGATTCTATGAATAAGCAAAAGCCGGTTGCAATATGGTTATTAATTTGTTGTGTTTTGGTATTCGCTATGATTGTAGTGGGTGGTGTAACGCGATTAACTGACTCAGGACTTTCTATTGTTGAGTGGCAACCGATAGTTGGAACAATGCCTCCGATCACTGAAAACGATTGGGAAGTATTATTAGAGAAATATCGCTCGACACCGCAGTATCAAAAGATTAACAAGGGGATGAGTATCGATGAATTCAAAGGAATTTTCTGGTGGGAATACTTTCATCGTTTATTGGGTCGGTTAATTGGGTTGGTATTTTTTATACCGTTTGTTTGTTTTTTGATTCAAAAGCGTATTGATCGACCTTTAGGAGTAAAACTAACAGGGATTTTTATCTTGGGGGGCTTACAAGGTTTTATGGGATGGTATATGGTGATGAGTGGCCTCGTGAATGATCCACATGTGAGTCAATATCGCTTGACTGCCCATCTGGGGCTAGCCATTGTTATTTTCGCAGCGATGTTCTGGGTTGCGCTAGGGATTTTGTCACCCAAAGCTAATAATTCTACGGATGAGAAGATTCGATCGCTTTATAAGTTTTCAGCCGGATTAACCGGACTAATTTTTATCATGATTTTGTCAGGAGGTTTTGTTGCAGGAATCCGTGCTGGTTTTGCTTACAACACATTTCCACTAATGAACGGACATTTCATCCCCCCAGAAATTTTTATGCTTGAGCCCTGGTACCGTAATTTCTTCGCCAATATGGCAGCGGTGCAGTTTAATCACCGTTTAATTGCTTGGATCTTGGCCTTTTTAGTACCATTATTCTGGTTTAAGTCAAAAAAATATAATTTATCTGGGACGACGCGCATGGCCTGTAATTTTTTCTTGATTATGCTGGTGATTCAAATCGGTTTAGGGATATCTACGCTTTTATATGTAGTACCAATTCCTTTGGCGGCATCGCACCAAGGAGGGGCCGTGTTATTGTTTACAGCAGCTTTATGGGTGAGTCATCAATTGCGATTAACCGAGAACGCTTAGAATGAAGGTTGTGGATACACTGGAATTATTGTATTTGTTAGATCAAGAGTTTAGGCCTAGCCTTTCCATGCGATAGCGCAATGATCTGACGGTTATACCGAGTACTTTTGCTGCTTTGGTTCGGTTATAGCGGTTTTGTTCCAGCGCTTTTTCAATGGAATCTTTTTCTAGCTTGTCGAGGAAATCTTGCAGCGGTAATCCTTCTTCATCCGATAAATGAGAGGAGGCTGTTTCGATTTGACTTGTTTCAATTGTTTTTATGGATGCCTTGAACTTTTCAGGCATTTGTAGTTCGTTGCGACCAATTTCTGTATCAGTGCAGAGTGCAAGCGTGCGTTCCAAGATATTCTCGAGTTCACGCACATTCCCAGGATAATCATACTGCATCAGCAATTCGACGGCTTCATTTCTTAATCGGCAAGAAGGCCTACCTGATTCTCTGCAAAGTTTAGCAATAATTTTTTCGGCAATAATTGGAATATCTTCTCGCATTTCACGAAGAGATGGCATATCAAGTTCAATCACATTCAATCGATAGTATAAGTCTTGACGAAATTGACCTGATTCAACGCATTGCGAAAGCTTTTTGTGCGTGGCACTAATGATGCGTACATCAATACCTTTTTCTTGCGTATCGCCAATCCGTCTGACTTGTTTTTCTTGTATTACGCGCAGTAGCTTTACTTGCATTGCCAATGGTAAATCAGCTACTTCATCGAGAAACAGAGTACCGCCTTGTGCCATTAGAAAAAAACCATCATGGTCTTTGTCAGCACCGGTAAATGCTCCTTTTCTATAACCGAAAAATTCACTTTCCATGAGATTCTCGGGAATTGCGCCACAATTAACAGCAATAAAAGATTGGGTATGGCGTGTACTTTTTTCGTGAATCATTCGTGCTGCTAGTTCTTTTCCGCTCCCTGATTCGCCATTGATATAAACGGCAGCTTGACTCCGTGCTAATTTTTCTATCGTGGCTCGTAGTTGATGCATGGGGGGAGAATTGCCCAGCAGCATACGTTGAGCAGGAAGTGGTTGCTCGAGTGTTGGAATGCTTAATGCGGATTTGACAAGATCGCGCAAACCTTTTAATCCAACCGGTTTGGATAAATAATCAAATGCGCCAGCTTTAAGTGCAGCCACTGCATTTTCGGTCGATCCATAGGCAGTGATTACAGCAATTGGGAGATCAGTGTAATATTGAGTAACGTGCTTAACTAAATCTAATCCTTCACCATCCGGTAAACGCATATCGGTTAGACACAATTGGAAATGCTGTGATTTCAGTTGTGTTTTTGCCGCATCGATTGATTGTGCGCTTACTACATCCATACCCATGCGAGCAAGTGTCAATTCGAGCAGCTCAATAATATCGGGTTCATCATCAACAATCAGTATCTTTATTGAAGAACTGTTGTGTTGTGGGTAGGCATTGTTGGTATTATTCATAGGATGTCATGATATTTTTGCATTTGATCCTAAACTGTGTACCGTCAGGATTCTCAACAAATTCTAAAGTGGCTTGATTGGTTTCACATAGTTCACGTGCAATAAATAGTCCTAAGCCGGTTCCTCCAGGCGCAGTGGTGTAAAAAGGTTCAAAAGCTTGCTTACTTTTTTGTAAATCTAGAGGGGGACCATCATTGATAATATCCAAAATAACATGAATTTTTTGTGTATCGGTAGACAATTTAATCTGAATACTGTTTTCTTGTTTTGTGGAATGTCGCAGTGCATTGCTACACAAATTCCATAATACTTGGTTAAGTTGATCTTGATCAAAACTAATCTGGCGATCGTCACCCTCGATGAAATTGAATCGATTTCTATCGGTTTTTTCACTTAAGCAGAATTGTTCTAAAAATTTTTCTATAAAATGATGAACATTGATAATGCTCGGATTCGAGACACGTGCTTGGTGAAGTTGAAGTATATCTTGAACGATTTTATTCAAGCGCCGCGTATTGTCGCAAATGATGTTAACAAGCCGTGTACCGATGTTATTTTCAACACCCTCCTCTTGTAATAACTCGGCAGCATGATTGATGGCTGAAAGCGGGTTACGGATTTCATGTGCAATATTCGTAGTCAAGCGACCCAATGCAGCCAATTTCAATTGCTGTAATTGTGCTTCCATACGGCCCATATCTTCAAGAAAAATAACAGCACCATTACGCATGCTTGACTGTATGGGAACCCACCGTACGTGAACCAAGGCATTCGTGCAGCTAATGCGTAATATTTCCGTATGTTCGATCATACTCTGTTTTTGCCAACCAGACAGTAGGTCGACGAATTCGGGTAGAAGCTCAGATACCTTGAGAGAATCGTTTTGTTTATTAGCTGAATCTAGATTCAACATTGTTTCGGCTAAAGCATTACGTTGTCGAATATTGCCGTCCTCATCTATAACCAGAATTCCTTCAGGAAGTTCTTGTATGATCAGTTGGTTAACTTGTGACATATTAGCCAAATCAATACCTCTTTCAGTCGCAAGTTTTTCGCTACGTACGGTATTTTTTGCGAGCTGATGAGCTAACCAGGCAACCGCAAAATAAGCCATGCCGAGTAAGCTAGCTTGTGAATACTGTGCAGAATAGAAATCTATGGTTATAGAAGCATAAACTTCTTGTAGCAGCAGGCTTATAGTCGCAATCGAAGCGAAAAATAACGCCATTCGACCTTGGCTGATTAATCCTGCAATAGCCAATGAGATCATTACTAGCCCGCCTAATCCGCTTTGTAACCCGCCGCTGGCATAAAGCATGATCGAAAAGAAAAGGATATCTCCAACAAGTTGGAAGGAGAGTTGTCTATCCAGATTGGAAAAACGTAATCGCGTTAATAGCATACACAAGCAACCAAAGATAGCGTATGCGGCGGCAGTATAAACAAACAACAGATAACGATATGCGCCCAAATTGGTTTGATCAAACTTCCATGAAATCAAAATCAATGAACATCCAATCAATAAACGATAAACATTGAAGTAATATAAAAATCGCCAGTGTTGCTCTGTGCAATCACGCTCCGATGTTTCTGAGTTGGGCGATGAATGAATTATTCCGCTTTGATCTGCATTTTGGTATCTTAAGAGGGATTTATGGTTGCTCATGGTATTGATGAGGCTATGACTTTATGTGCAATTCACGATGTTTAGCAGAGCAAAAATATTGATTGTTTTCATTGCTAAGCGCCTCATTTTTCGGAATGTGAGTGCCACAATGTGAGCATATGACCATATCTTCAACCGATTCAATAGAATCATTCGGATTATTTTGTTTGTTTTTTTGAAGCTTAATCAACCAGAAAACAAGGATGGCAATGACGATTAGCAATAAGATTTTTCCCATTCAGATAATTCACTTTAAGATATTGGTAGTTTTAGATTTATCGAGTTATTCGCTAAAGTATAACAATTTGCGATGTAGGTAAATGCTGGAATAACTATCTGAAAATATCTCTATGTTACTGATTAGGCCTGTATTCGGAGTGACGCCAAAAATTATATTACCGCTATATTTCTGGAGATAACATGATTCCGGTACCAAGTGGCTTGACCGCCACTAGAAATAGAGGGTCGTGATTTGTTTGTTGAATAGATAATTATTTCTTTAACTTTGCAAATGCATTTGCCATTGCACTTTGTATCGGCGTGTTAGTGGAATTTTGGTTTTTGGAAGGTAGGGAGTGTTGTTTATTGCGCGATATGGTTTTGTCGAGTCTGCGTTCATTGTGAGTTGTGTGTTGCTTGATACTACTGGAATTGTCATCTAAGCGCATACTAAGTGAGATACGCTTGCGTTTTTCATCGACTTCGATAACTTTTACTTTGATTACTTGGCCCACTTTTACTACGCTGTGAGGATCTTTAACAAAAGTGTTAGAGAGCGCGGAAATATGTACTAAGCCATCTTGATGTACACCAATATCCACGAATGCGCCAAAGGCTGCTACGTTGGTAACAATACCCTCGAGAATCATATCGGGACGCAAATCTTTGATGTCTTGTATATTTTCCTTAAAAACAGCTGTAGTGAATTCCGGACGAGGATCGCGACCGGGCTTTTCTAATTCTTTTAAGATATCTGTAATGGTTGGCACACCAAATCGATGATCGACATATTTACCTGGATTGAGTTTGTTGAGCGTAGCAACATCTCCAATAATGGTTGTTACGTCTTTTTGGATATCTTTGAGAATTTTCTCGACTAGTGGGTAGGATTCTGGGTGAACGCTAGAAGCATCTAGCGGGTTATCGCCATTCATAATACGCAAAAAACCTGCGGCTTGTTCAAAGGTTTTTTCGCCCAAACGAGGAACAGATCTCAATTGCTCACGAGAAGTAAATGCGCCTTGCTGGTCACGGTAATTGACAATGCTTTGCGCCACGCTGTTGCTTAAACCAGAAACACGTGCCAATAAAGCGATAGAAGCGGTATTGACATCCACGCCGACTGCATTGACACAATCTTCTACTACGGCATCCAATGATCGCGCTAATTGAATTTGACTGACATCATGTTGGTACTGACCTACACCGATAGATTTCGGGTCTATCTTGACCAGTTCTGCTAAGGGATCTTGCAAGCGACGTGCAATAGAGACGGCTCCGCGAATCGACACATCCAAGTCAGGCAGCTCTTTGGAAGCAAATTCAGAAGCGGAGTAGACGGATGCGCCTGCTTCTGATACCACGATTTTACTTAAATTTAGCTCTGGAAATTGTTTGATTAAATCTTGTACTAGTTTATCGGTTTCACGTGATGCGGTGCCGTTACCGATAGAAATCAGTGCAATATTGTGTTTTTTGGCAAGTATGGCAAGCTTGTGCAAAGCATTTTGCCAATCGTTGCGTGGTGCGTGGGGATAGATCGTATCGTGCTCCAAGACTTTTCCGGTGCTGTCGACGACGGCTATTTTGACACCGGTACGCAATCCAGGATCTAAGCCAATTGTGGCTCGAGGGCCAGCGGGTGATGCTAATAGCAAGTTTTTTAAATTTCGTGCAAATATCTGAATGGCTTCTGCTTCTGATTTTTCACGCAGAGCGGTCATCAATTCGGTTTCCAAATGCAATAATATCTTTACGCGCCATGCCCAGCGCACTGTTTCTAGTAACCATTTATCGGCGGGTCGATTTTTGTTTTCTACACTAACGTGTTTGGCGATGCGTGCTTCACAAGGATTAAATGGCGCCTCCCATTTGGGTTTTTCTGCTTCACAGTCCAACCGTAAGGTGATCTTTAAAAATTCTTCGCGACGACCACGGAAAATGGCTAACGCACGGTGCGAAGGAATTTTATCCAAGTTTTCGATGTAGTCAAAATAATCGCTGAATTTAATACCGGCTTCTTCTTGACCGGCTATAACTTTAGTTTCTACTACACCGTGTTCTAGTAAATATTCGCGCAAGGATTGTAGTAGCGAGGCATCTTCAGAGAAGCGTTCCATTAAAATCTGACGCGCTCCTTCCAAAGCGGCTTTTACATCGGATACACCCGGATTATTACCGTCGAGTGTGGTAAAAGCTGGTTTAATAAATGATTGCGCTGTTTGTTCGGGGTTAAGCATTGGGTTGGCCATGAGGTTATCTGCTAAAACATCCAATCCCGCTTCGATGGCGATTTGCGCTTTAGTTCGACGTTTTGGTTTATAGGGTAAATATAAATCTTCCAAATGTGTTTTATCTTCTGCGAGTAAAATGCTGCTTTGTAATTCTGGCGTGAGTTTTCCTTGTTCTTCAATACTGGCCAAAATAGTTTTTCGCCTACTTTCTAACTCACGTAGATAGCGTAAACGTTCTTCCAATAAACGTAATTGTGTATCATCCAAATTGTCCGTTAATTCTTTGCGATAACGCGCGATAAAAGGGACGGTAGCTCCTTCATCGAGTAAAGTAATTGCGGCTTGGATTTGGTGCGTATTGGTCGACAATTCATGCGCTAAACGCTGTTCTATTGAGGGCAACATAATAGGGATTCAAAAGAAAATAGGAGAAAAACAAATATGATGATACGCAGTTCAAAAAATAGCGCAATCTTGACAATTTAATTGAAGATGCGGTGAAAATTCTGTTATTGATAGGATCGAGAAAATTTCCAATAGGCTATTTTAATGTGCCGAATGTGTTAAATGATGCTTGATGCAATGGGTACTCGGTTGATTGAATAAAACACCATGTTTAGTGAAATTATCGGAATGCAGGCAGCAAAATTATCCAGATACGCGGTTTGGGTTGTTGGATTGACTATTTCAGCCGCTAGTTATGCATCAAATGATGCAGTTCATATCGATCATCAAGTTGATGAAGTTGTATTCCAAGGGTGGCAAGTATTTTCAGAAAACTGTGGATCATGCCATGGCGATTTTGGTCAAGGTAAAATAGCACCCGATTTAACGCAACAAATTAGAACGTTATCAGAGGAAGACTTTGCTCATATTGTAACAAATGGAAAAGGGCTGATGCCACCTTGGAAAGCCAATCAAGAGGTGATGTACAGTATGCGCAATATGTATCGCTATCTTAAAGCACGATCCGATGGGGTGCTGCAGGAAGGTGTACCTGTGAAACCAAGGTAGATAATAATTCAGTGAAACTGAATGGATACAACTGAATTATTATCCGCAGTCTAAATTTTATTACTGTAAGGCTTTTTGGGCGTCAGCAGTTTTTTCTTCATTGGATGCGGTTTCAGCCAATTCTCTATGCATTTTTGCTTTTTCTAAAGCTGCTTCGACTGCTGCTTCGTGTTCGCGCACATTGGCCTTAGCATGAGAGTGTTCTGACAAGCCTTCCGGGCCAAAATAGTAGGAATGATTGGCATATTCTTCGACGATTTCTTGATGGTGTTCTAGCAGAATTTGTTCTGATTTGGCGTGATCCTCATAATGTTTCGCCAAGGCAGCGTGATCATTGTCGTCGATGCCTTCAACCTCTGCTGCAATCGAAGTGGAACTGGTCAGCAACAGACTTGAAAAAGCAAATGTTACAATGCTCGCCCGAAATTTTGATGTTATCATAATTCCTAATTCCCCATAAATTTTTAAAGGCGTATCAGGGTAGCTACTTAGAACATCTTTTGATATCGGGAAATATATTATTTTAATCTAATGGAATCCCTTAAATCTATGCCGGAATATTGCCTGGAAATAGTATATTGCAGGAAGAATTTTATTGCTAAGCCTAAAATAGATACGCGTCTTTTCGTTATAGTCGACGCGTATTCGAATTTTTAGGTTGACTAAAATCAGGGGATTTTAGTTATTGCTTTTAGCATTGATTTCGGTACATTTATCAATAAAGGCTTGACGTGCAGTCTCGTCGTTTTTGAATGCTGTCAGCGATGATTCCATGCCTCTTCCAGAGCAGTTAGCTGCATCGGGTGTAGGAACGCCACCACAGCCGATTAAAGCAATACTAAGACCAATTATGCATACGATACCGTATTTATTCTTCATTTAAAAATTCCTCTTTCCTGTAAATATTCTCTATGGCTTGATCTATTTTTCAGTCACCTAGCGTTAGTTTAGCCACACGAACCTAACAAGGCGATTTTACCTGAATCTTGATGATCTTTGTATTTTTGCCATGTTTTTGGATATATGGCGTGCGTCGATACTGGGTTGACTTAATTAACGATAAGCGACTGTGTGCAATAATGAACGGGTAGATAAAGACAGGAGCTTGAGTTATTGTGATCGTGTATGATAAGGCTATCATTTATTTCTCGAATTTAATTCTCCGTTGCTTGCGGCGGAATGCTTGTAAATATCGGAGAGGCGACAGACAGAAATTCAACCTATGATAAGGCTAGATGTAAGACGTTTCGTCGTACCAAATTTATAGCCAAATAGATTCATTTGTTTGTTGAAATAGAGTAAATATTATGGTTTTTTCAATATTTTTCCTTTTATTATGGAGCATATAATGCTTACCGTAATACCAAAGCCTAGTATTATTGTTTGAAATCAAAGATAGTATTTTTGAAAATTAGGTATAGATACTGGTGCGGGCTAATTGATTGTAGAAAACTGTGTGTATTACTAAAGAACTAAGTCAATCCACAAAAGAGAAGACGGAAGATTTTTACCAGCATTAATAATCAAAGTATTTCGAGAGATATAAATGGTTAAATCTGATGCTCGTTAGAGCTGTTGTAAATATTTGAGTAAGGATGATAGTTCGATAGTATTAGATCTGGCTCCCATAGATTAAATATAAAATGCAACAGATGAAATGCATTCATCAGAATTGATTATTTTGGTAGTAGCGCACCAAATACAAATATAACGCGCTGATACTTATTTATCGCCTGGAACGTAACATGGCGGTAACACATAGGCTGTCATTGTATTGCCAGGTAAAGACAGGATAGCACTTATCGGTGTTTTTAAATCAACATAACTTAGTATTTAGTATGTATTTGGAAATGACGATTTTTATCATATTTTTTAAGTATTTATAAACCCAATGAGCCCTGATTGGATTAATTTCCATGCTAAAAATAATTAATTCAATAAATCGTAAATGTAAAAATCGATAACATGAAACCTCTAGCTTTTGTTTTTCCACAAATTAATAGAATAGAATTAAATATCTCTACTGTGCTTGTATTGGTTGCTGCATTATTTTTAGCAATTACAAGCGGGATATTTGCGGCTTATGGGAATTTATATCTATTAATTGCATTACTCGGAGTATATGGCGCTTTGTTTGTTTTAATTGTGCCGACCTCATGGATCGTGTGGATGATATTTTTCTCAGCATTTCTTATTACCGGGCCGAGTGCCTACTTTATTAGATTTACTCAAATACAATGGCTAACAGTATTAATTAGTGCATCTTTATATCTACCTGTGATTTTCAATATCTTACAGAGCAAGATAAATGTTTTGTACAGAAGGTTTTCCATCAATTTGTTTCTTCCTGTGGCTTTTATCTTTTTGGCAGTTTTGTCGAGCATTATAAATCACTCTCAGTTTACCGATATTCTGCATGCTTCCCGTCATTATTTTTTTATGTGGTCATTGATGCTGGTGTTTGCTTTTGGTTTGGTTCCTCCAGAAACTTTTGTCAAGATATGGAGAGCATTATTAATTATCGCGGTTCTGCAGTTGCCTATGGCGTTGTATCAATATTTTTTTGTGGCCAGGCAAGACGCACGAATGTCACCTTGGGATGCAGTTATCGGAACATTCCAGGGAAATATTGAGGGTGGCGGTGATAGTGCGGCAATGGCCATGATGCTGATCATTGCGATACTAACAAGTATCGCGTTATGGCGAGAGCAAAATCTCAAGCTTGGTTGGATGATTTGGGTCGTAATTGCTGGAATTGCAACAATGATTCTGGCAGAAGTTAAAGCGATGGTAATGTTATTGCCGGTTCCCATTGCTCTTTATTATCGCAAAGAGCTTGTTAAAAAGCCTATTGAGACAGCAGTTGTTATGATCGGAGTACTTTTATTAGTAGGGGGAATTTTAACTGCCTATAAGGATATTCATTACGACACTAGCGCTACTCGGGTAAATTCTGCTTATGATTCCATCGTAAACGCAATTACTCCAAATCCGGGTGAGGATAGCGCTCACGTAGGGCGAGTGACACTTTTAGTCAATTGGTGGAATAATAATGTTGTTCATGGAGAGGTGCATAACACCATATTTGGTTATGGTATCGGTGCGGTTCACTCAAGCAAGGCACAGAGAGGGAAAATAGCTAGCTTGTATGAATATAAAATTGCCAAAACTACCTCTGTGATTTTACTATGGGAAACAGGTATTTTAGGTCATTTGGTTTTTCTTATGATTCTTTTGTTTGGGGCCAAGGCATCTGCTGATGCAGCTAAAACTGAATATATTCCATCTATTCATCGTGTATTACTTAGAGCCGGAGCTATTAGTTTAATATTGCTTGTAATAACTCTACCTTATAGCAATTTTCATTTGTTTTCTATTCCTACTCAGTTTTTGATGATGTTAATGCTTGGGCAGTCACTTTATTGGTCTAATTCCATTAAATCCAAAAATTTCTCTAAGTTATTGTAAAATAAAACACTATATATGTTTTTATAGTGTATTTAATTATAAAGTTCATAGAATGAATTTATAGCGTGCCTTATTTTTTGAATATAAATGGATACATTAAAAGTAATGCACTAAGCGTTATTGTGGATGTTTAAGTATTGATAAGCGAATGGAATATTTATATGGTGAATATCGATTCAAATAAGACTGTAAATTCTTCGGGCGATAATTTTCGTGTTTTATATGTTTGTTCAGCAGCGCGAAGTGGTTCCACTTTAACGGATATGTTTGTAGGAGGACACAGTCAGGCAGCTTCTTTGGGAGAACTTAATTTCTTAGGTAATGGAATTAGCTTAAATCATAAATGTAGCTGTGGCATGGATTTACGTATATGTAGCCAATGGCACGAAGTTTTTGATGCAATTAAGTATTCAACTAATATTGATTTTCTTGTAAATCCGTATGCCTATAATTTATGGGATGCTATTTCATCTGATACTATTGATTATGAGTGGCAAACAAGATCAAAAGTGTTAGCTATCAATTTTAGGAAGGCATGGTTATCTAGTCGAAATTTATTGCCAGGTTTACTACGTGATTTTATACCGATACCTCCTTCACTTAGTAAGGCATTAGATAACAAGATGAATTTATATCGTGAAATCGCACATTGTTGGAAAAAATCGATAATTGTGGATTCTTCTAAAAATGACCGTGAAGCTATTGAGTTATTTAAAAAATGGCCGGCTAACATCAAGATCGTGCTACTAACTCGTGATGGTCGAGGCGTTTATTTTTCTAGACGATCAAGTGGATATACTCAATCAGAAAGTATTAAAGGCTGGTTAAATTATTATCGACGTGCGCTCCCAGCGCTGGACAAGTTTATTCCCCCAGAGAGTTTTTTAAAAATACGCTATGAAGATTTAGCTACTAAACCAGAGGAAGTGGGGCGTATCTTGTGTAATTTTGCACATATTCCTTTCGAGCCAGAAATGCTTGACTTCACTCGATTCACAAGACATTTGGTGGGTGGAAACAATATGCGATTTTCTTCAAATAAAAAGATTGAACTGGACATCCGTTGGCAAACTGAGTTATACGGAGATGAATTAGATTTTTTCACACGCACCGGTGGCGATATGAATCACCAGCTCGGTTATCAGTAATAGTTGTTATTTAATGGAAGCTTGCCAGCGAAGCGTGCCGTTGATATTTTCTGGTTCATCACACAGCGGCTTCCTTGGCTGGCCTTGCATTTGATGATCTGATTTAGGACGTGTGCAACACGCTCTGATGGAGGCGATATACCCACTTCTATTCTCAATTCTACGCGGTTGATGTCATCTAGTACATTAAAGGTTCGGAAAGACTGTCATTGGTGAATCGACGCAGCGATACTAACAGGCTGGTTTTGTATTTTGTATGATCTACTGCGCTATCACTTTGTTGTGAGAGGTTGTTGCATCATTTAAGAGTGGATTACCCTAGGGTGCTGTTGAGAGGAATTTAACTTTCGATCGGCTAATTACGGATCAACAAATTTTCCAATGTGAGCTGATAAATATTCGCCAGTCTTTCCAGATCAGAAACATGTACGTGCTCGTTGATCTTATGGATGGTGGCATTGCACGGACCGAATTCAACCACTTGTTTGCAAATGTCAGCGATAAATCTTCCATCCGATGTGCCACCGGAAGTCGATAGTTCTGGGTGAATATCCGTGATTTGCGTAATGGCGTCACTGATTGCGGTAGCTAGTTCACCTTTAGGCGTTAGGAAGGGTTTTCCAGATAACTCCCAAATCAAATCGTAATCTAATTGATGACGATCAAGGGTGTTATGAATACGGTCTTTGAGTGATTCAATCGTGCTGGCGGTTGAGAAACGAAAATTGAATAAAATGTCCAGTCTCCCGGGGATTACATTGGTTGCACCAGTACCGGCATGAATATTGGAAATATGCCAAGTGGTCGGTGGAAAATATTCGTTGCCTTGGTCCCATTCGATATTTGCCAGTTCCGCAATTGCAGGTGCGGCGAGGTGGATAGGGTTTTTTGCCAGGTGTGGGTAGGCAATGTGGCCTTGAATGCCCTTGATCGTCAAGCTTCCGGATAGAGAACCACGGCGTCCGTTTTTGATGGTATCACCAAGTTTATCCATACAGGTTGGTTCGCCGACAATGCAGTAATCTAATAATTCACCGCGTGCTTGCAGCGTTTCAACGACCTTGACGGTACCATTTACCGCGATTCCTTCTTCGTCGGATGTAATGAGTAAAGCGATCGAGCCTTGATGGTCGCTATGTTTATCGAGAAAGGATTCGATGGCAGTGATGAATGCGGCCAGTGAAGATTTCATATCGGCGGCACCGCGACCATATAAGCAATCGTCGCGAATGGTCGGAACAAATGGATCGCTGTCCCATTGTTCTAGCGGACCGGCTGGTACGACATCGGTATGTCCAGCAAAACATACTACCGGTACAGTATTGCCACGCCGTGCCCAAAGATTATCTACTTCGCCAAAACGCATGGTTTCAATATGAAAGCCGAGCACTTTTAAGCGTGCAATCAGAATTTCCTGGCATCCTTTGTCGAATGGTGTCTGTGAGGCGCGGGCGATGAGTGCTTGTGCAAGCGTGAGTGTGTCATTCGACATAATTTATTTCCTAACATATAGAAATTGAATTGTTTTTCGTGGTCTGAGCAGATCAGTTATGCATTTGCTGCGGTATTCAAGGTGACGATTATGGTGTAAAAATACACGACTAGTATAGAGCTTTAAGCAATTATCAGGTACATTTGAAGGGTAAACGTTTTGCGTTTTATAGTAGTGTAACCAGATTTTATCTTACTCAATTTTTGCGTATATAGCTTGTGGTGGCTGCGCGCGGATTGTTCGAATCATTATGGAGAGTAACTATGCTAGCGTTTCTTTTCTATGTAATTTTGACTATTGTTGCATTGATCAGCGTTGTTCTGATGATACCGGTATTGCGCCGAACTTTGGTATCGCGTCCAGTGTTGAAAATTTTTCGCCGCATGTTACCGAAGATATCGCAAACCGAGCAAGAAGCATTGGATGCAGGAACGGTATGGTGGGAAGGTGAATTATTCAGCGGTAAACCCGATTGGAAAAAAATGCTGGCTTATCCAAGACCACACTTAACAGCAGAAGAAGAAGCCTTTTTGAATGGGCCGACAGAACAATTATGTGCGTTACTGAATGAATGGAAGATTACGCACGAATTAAAGGATTTACCCCCTGAAGTTTGGGAATTCATCCGCAGCCAGGGATTTTTTGGTTTGGTCATTCCCAAAGAATATGGCGGTTACGGTTTTTCCGCATTGGCGCACTCTGAAGTTGTGATGAAATTGGCGTCGCGTAGTGGCACGGCGGCGGTGACCGTAATGGTACCCAATTCACTTGGTCCAGCGGAATTGTTGTTGTATTATGGTACTGACAAGCAAAAAGAATATTACCTACCTCGCTTAGCCAAGGGGCTAGAAATTCCGTGTTTTGCATTAACTTCTCCTGATGCAGGTTCTGATGCAGGCGCAATGCCAGACTCCGCAGTGGTATGTCGTCAGGATTACGATGGACAGGCAAATGTGTTGGGTATGCGAGTGACTTGGGAGAAACGCTATATCACATTAGGTCCGGTCGCAACGATATTAGGCTTGGCATTTAAATTATACGATCCGGATCGATTATTAGGAGGTGAAGAGAGCCTCGGCATTACGCTGGCTCTTATCCCGACGAATACGCCCGGAGTGAACATCGGAAGACGTCATTATCCTTTAAATGGGGTGTTTCAAAATGGTCCCAATTCGGGTAAAGATGTGTTTATTCCGATGGATTGGGTGATTGGCGGTCAAGAGAGGATCGGGCAAGGTTGGCGCATGCTGATGAATTGCTTGGCAGCAGGGCGTGCCATTTCATTACCTGCAACGGGTGTTGGTGCTGCGAAACTGGCAGCGAGAACGAGCGGTGCTTATAGCCGGGTGCGCGTTCAGTTCAAAATACCAATCGGGTATTTTGAGGGCGTGGAAGAGGCATTGGCGCGAATCGGCGGTAATACTTATATGATGGATGCGGCGCGCGTGATGACTGTGAGTTCGATCGATTTGGGCGAGAAACCATCAGTAGCTTCAGCCATTGTTAAGTATCATTTGACTGAACGTGGACGACAAGCGGTCAGTGATGCGATGGACATTCATGGCGGCAAAGGGATTTGTATCGGTCCCAGAAACTATATCGGACGGACTTATCAACAAGTTCCGGTGAGTATTACAGTGGAAGGCGCCAATATATTGACGCGCAGCATGATTATTTTTGGTCAGGGAGCCATGCGTTGTCATCCTTTTCTACTGAAAGAAGTCCATGCGGCTTATGATAGCGATCTGCAGCGAGCACTAATGGATTTTGATGCCGCGTTGGTTGGGCATGCTAAGTTCACTATGCGAAATACCGCTAATAGCCTGATTTATGGTTTGTTCGGTCGCTATCTGGAAAGTACCGCGCCATCAAACTGCTCGCCAGAAACAGTGGTTTATTACCGAAAGCTGACGCATTTTTCTGCTAGCTTTGCATGTATTTCAGACATTGCCTTGATGCGCCTAGGCGGTTCACTTAAACGCAGAGAAAGATTATCGGCGCGACTGGGTGATATTTTGAGCTTGTTGTATTTGTGTTCCGCTACGTTAAAACGCTTCGAAGATGATAGCTGTCCTGATTCTGACCTGCCGTTGCTGCATTGGTCGATGCAAGATGCGCTGTATCAAATACAACGCGCATTTGATGAATTTCTAACAAACTTTCCGGTACCGATTGTTTTCGTTTGGATGTTA
Source organism: Nitrosomonas sp. PY1 (assembly GCF_022836435.1). Lineage (NCBI taxonomy): Bacteria > Pseudomonadati > Pseudomonadota > Betaproteobacteria > Nitrosomonadales > Nitrosomonadaceae > Nitrosomonas > Nitrosomonas sp. PY1. The sequence goes on from NZ_BQXC01000001.1 coordinate 867,627, forward strand.
AAAGCTTTGGTATTCCCAGTAGGCAAGCGTTGTCGACTGCCAAGTGATGAATTGTCTCATCAAGTCGCTAGGATTTTAATGAAACCCGGTGCCGTACGAGATCGCTTGACGACAGGAGTGTATGTGCCTAAAAGCAGTTCGGATGCAAATAATGAACCAATAGCTGATTTGGAACTGGCGCTTCAATGTGCCATCGATAGTGAAGCGGCAGAAGCGAAAATGCGCGAGGGCATCAAATCGAAATATATTACTGCGAAAGGTGACGGAAAAATTGCACAAGCGTTGCAATTGAATTATATAACGGATGCAGAAGCGAATTTGCTTCGCCGCTTGAAGGAGTTGCGCAGTAAAGTAGTCAAAGTAGACGACTTTGCGGCAGATTTTAGTACCAAAGCCGAAGAGAAGGCTTGATTAGCAGCTTATTCATTTAGGGGGATGCGATGCAGATAAGACCGCAGGGTATGATCGACGTGATCTCAGTCGAGCAGGCTAAAACGCTGGATGGGCTTTTTAGAGAGCGCGTTCAACGTTCGCCTGAGAATGTTGCGTATCGTTATTTCAATACCAACGCTGAGCAATGGGCTGGTTATACCTGGAGCGAGATGAATCGCTTTGTGTCGCGTTGGCAAGTGGCTTTAAAGCAGGAATCGTTAGTGCCGGGCGACCGTGTTGCGATCATGACAAGAAACTGCCCCGAATGGGTGATGTTCGAACAAGCAGCGCTTGGATTGGGCTTGGTGGTAGTGCCTTTATATACGGATGATCGAGCTGAGAATGCCGCCTATATTTTGCAACACTCTGGTGCTAAAGTATTGTTGCTTGAAAATTGGCGTCAATGGAACGATTTGCTTGCATTACCCGCAGAAATAAAACAACAAATGAGTGGAGTGCAGCGTATAGCGATATTGCATTTCACTGAATTAAGTTCCCAAGGTGATGATGTCAAAGATCACCGGATCATATCAGTACGCGATTGGCTACCTGAACAGGCTAGCGATGTACAACATTGCAACGAAGATGGAAATAGTTTAGCGACGATTGTGTATACCTCGGGTACATCCGGATTTCCTAAAGGAGTGATGCTGAGTCACCATAATATTCTAACCAATGCGTATGCTGGCCTTCAAGTCGCTACGATCTCTCAGCAAGATCTGGTGCTTTCATTTTTACCGCTATCACACACTTTTGAGCGTACTGGGAGTTATTACTTAGCGATGATGGCTGGTGCGACTACGGCTTATAACCGCTCTATCTCGGAACTACAGCAGGATTTGTCGATAATACGCCCTACCTTGATGTTTTCTGTTCCACGTGTCTTTGAAAGAATCAATGCTGGTATTCGAGCAAAGCTTGCTGATGGCTCTGCTTTTGCACGCTGGTTATTCTATCTTGCAATCGATGTGGGATACAGCCGCTTTGAATATCAGCAAGGAAGAGGCGCTTGGAGTCCGAAGCATTTATTGTGGCCCATTTTAAAAAGATTGGTGGCTGATAAGGTATTGAGTAAGCTCGGTGGACGATTGCTCTATGTGGTTAGCGGAGGCGCTGAATTGTCGCCTGATGTTTCGCGTACTTTTATAGGTCTAGGTTTATGTCTTTTGCAGGGGTATGGCATGACGGAGAGCAGTCCTGTCGTGAGTATTAATCGCCCGGATGATAACCTGCCTGCTAGCGTCGGCTGTGCGATTTCAGGTGTCGAGGTTAAACTGGGAGAACAGGGCGCATTATTGATTCGGGGTCCCAATGTCATGTTGGGTTATTGGAATAATCCAGAAGCAACCCAACAAGCGATATCTTCAGATGGGTGGTTAAATTCCGGCGATATTGCGCGCATTGACGAGCAAGGTCATATTTTTATTACCGGTCGTTTAAAAGAAATTATTGTGTTGTCGACAGGTGAAAAGGTTCCTCCCGCTGATATGGAATCCGCTATTAAGCGGGATTCTTTGTTTGAGCAAGTGATGGTCATAGGGGAGGCGCGTTCCTACTTAAGCGCTTTGGTCGTATGTAATGCAAAAGAGCTGGAAAAAATCAAGGCTCAATACGGCTCTGATCATGCAAGCAGCCAGAAGGAGCAAAAAAGTCAAATCGAGGAAGCACTCTTGGAAAGAATCACACAACAGACCAGTAGTTTTCCTGGGTACGCATGGATACGTCGGGTAGTGCTGATTGATGAGCCATGGACCGTGGAGAACGGATTATTAACACCGACACAAAAATTAAAACGCCGTAAGGTGATGGAAAAGTATCGCGAAGCAATCGATCAACTGTATGGTAGACATTAACAGGCATTAAATTTTGACAAAGCTTTTTCGCATTTTCGGTGTTGAGCAAAGTATTAGACACGGTATGAAAGGAATCGGCAGCGATGGCAAAAGATCAGGATAAGCTGAATAAAATTGTTTTGGAAGCGCGTCGTCAGGCAGAAAAGCGTGCGCAGGGCTACCGCGAACAAGCTCTGAAGCTATTTCCGTGGGTATGTGGACGGTGTGCACGGACTTTCGATCATAAAAACCTCCAGTTGTTGGAAGTGCATCATAAAAACAGCAATCATGAAGATAATCCACCCGATGGCAGCAATTGGGAATTGTTATGTACCTATTGCCATGAACACGAACATTCCAAGTTGAAAGATGCGATGGGTAGGGCAGGAGAGGGCCAAGCAAGCGTAGGTGCCACTTTCAATCCGTTCGCCAATCTGAAGGATAGGTTGAATAACAAATCCTGATGTGTAAATAGCGGCGTAAAAATAATGGGATGGACGCCCCTACCCTAAACGGCATCGAGGCGTCAAAGTAGTGGTGCAATGAAGCCCACCAAACAGAGAGGAGCGTCCGACATGAGGATTACAACGATAGGCAATAAACGACCCCGTGGTCTTGCCACGGGGTCGTTTATTCGCAGATGTTCAGAACTTTGCAACTCCAATGGTTGTGGATTTATAACCATGAACGGCCTAACATGGCCATTGGAGGAATCACACCAAAACAAAAACTCGATCAATTAAAACATTAACCTCTACTTTTAACTTCGGTTAATAATGGGAGAATTACCCAATGATCAGGGGCTATTTAGCGAATTCCATCAGGGATAGGAGCATCTTCTCCAGCTATAATCCGAGAAACCTTTGCACGGTGAAAAGCAGATTTAGCTGTACGATTTGTTTTGTGGATAACAGACATCAACGATATGTTGTGTTAATTTATTAATAAAGATGACGATAGTATAGTTATATCCATAGTTCCTTTGATCTGTATCCTTATTTGGATTTTTCTGGCGCATTAAAACTGAGCTGTAACTTAAAATCTCAGTATTTTCGGGACATTAAAAACTATATGTCGGGGGTTATTGATGAAATTCAACTTAATTCTAATATTAATTTTCGGCATTATGCTGAGCTTTCATACGATAAACGTAAGAGCCGCCACTACTACAACCACTTTTGCTGTGACGGCTACTGTCCTTACTGTCTGCGGTGTAGTAGCAACTCCCCTAGTATTCGGAAATTATAATCCTTCAGACACGAATGATTTAGATGCCGCTAATATCGCAACGGTCACCTGTACCGTTGGAACTTCCTATAACTTAGGGCTTGATGCTGGTACTGGTGCAGGCGCTACTGTTACTACCCGAAAATTGACTTCTGGTACAGATCTCCTTAATTATTCTCTTTATCAAGATCCGGCACGTACCAATATATGGGGCAACACCATCGGAACAAACACACTAAGTGCTACAGCTGGCTTAGTGCCTACGGTACATAACGTTTATGGCAGGATATTCAAAGAACAAGTGATTCCTGCCGGTATTTATACCGATACGATAACTGTAACCATTACTTACTGATTCTTCAAATTGAATTTCCTTATTAGAATCAGTTTAGGTTTGATAAGTATTTTTTCATCCTTTACCGGTTTTGGCGGCTCACTTCAAGTAAGTCCAATACGAATAAGTTTGCAGGCCGAAAAGCCTATCGCCGTGATGACGGTTCAAAATAAAACCGACAAGCCAAGCATCATACAATTGAATGTTGTTTCTTGGCAGCAAACAATGGGAGAGGATTATTATCTTCCTACTCGGGAAATATTAGCCACTCCTCCCATCTTTACGATCCCACCTGGTAGCTCTCAAATCGTCAGACTCGGGCTGCAGCGTCAACCTGAAAATATACAAGAGCTTGCCTATCGATTATTCCTGCAAGAGGTTCCCCAGTCATCCGCGAGAGAAGGCGAAATCAACATAATATTACGCTTTGGAATTCCTATTTTTGTAGCTCCAGATGATAATGATGCTCATCCACTGGTGGAATGGCGGGCCGTTCTAGTATCTCCTAAAAAAATCCGACTCGAAGCAATTAATAGTGGCAACGCACATATACAAATAACCAACCTTACAATATCCGAAAAAGAATTTTCATCCAGCGCTATTTATCAGAAAGGCATGTTTTATATCCTTCCAAAACAAAAACGACATTGGTACTTATCCTTAGAAAAATCTTGGCCGCTCGGAACAAGATTAAAAATCACGGCACAAACTAACACGAATCAGTTAGATAATGAAGCCATTTTGGTGGATTATTAAAAACGGATTAATTTGTTCGCTATGTTCCATACTCGTAACAAATTTAGTTTTTGCTAGACCTGGCTCGACCAAGAAAAAAATTGAAAATCAGAAAAATACTTCAGCCTCAAAACAATCTGATATGGTTATCCAAAAAAACCATATTCAGACTGAGGAAATGTTGCTGGAAGTATGGATAAATAACCAAAATATTAACCAAACTGTGCTTGTTTTGATACGTGAGAACGGTGAAATTCTAGTTAAGGAAAAAGATCTTATAAAGTGGAATCTTCGCAAACCGGAATCCCAAACTGAAATTTATCAAAATGAACACTACTACTTACTGTCCATTATTGGTAATTTTCAAATAGATAAAAGACTCCAAACGATAAAGATCAGTATACCACCGCAGAATTTTTTACCCAATATGCTTAACGTGCGAAATCAAATTACTGAAATTGCGCAGACGCCTCCTCTGGGGGGATTTATAAATTATGATTTATCCGTCCAACACTCCCAAGGAAATAGATCGGCTGGCGCGCAACTAGAATTTGGAGTGTTCGGAAGTTGGGGGAACGCCACTACTCGCGTTCTATCTACGAACTTGAGTTCAGATCCAAAAATTGTTCGATTGGATAGCACGTTAACCAAAGATATGCCCGAACATAAAATTAGCTTGCGACTGGGGGACAGCATTAACCGAAGCGGCACTTGGGGAAGATCCGTTCGATTCGGAGGTATACAATGGGGAACAAATTTTGCAACTCAGCCTGAATTCATCAGTTTTCCTCTTCCTTCACTGTCCGGACAAGCAGCATTACCGTCAACAGCTGAATTATTCATCAATAATACGAAAATGTATCAAAGCGACATACTATCTGGGCCATTTTCGTTGCGGGAACTACCTGTAGTAACAGGCGCAGGAGAAATGAGGCTGATTGTTAGAGATATGCTGGGACGTGAACAAATAATCACTCAACCTTATTACTCAGCTCCAAGTATTCTTCGTAAAGGATTGAATGACTTCTCCTATGAGTTGGGTTTTATTCGCAAAGATTTTGGTGTAGTGAGCAATAACTATGGTGAGTTAGTATTTTCTGGAACACATCGGTATGGATTTAGCAATTTTCTTACTGGAGAAATGCGTAGCGAAATAATGCTGAACCACCAGAATTTGGGATTTTCCGGCGCATTGCTTTTGCCTTCAGGAATGGGGCTTGTGGATGCCGCAGTTGTTGTAAGTAATAATAACAATGGAATTGGAACTCTTATAGGAATTGGTTTTGAACGCCAGACCCAACGTTTGGGATTTGGATTTAGAAGTCAATTAACAACACCTGAATTTGATCAATTAGGATTTAACTCAAGAACTCAGACTCCAGTAGAACAAACCACCGCTCGGATCGGTTGGAATTCAGTCAATTTTGGTTCAATAGGCATAGGTTATCTTCGCATTAACAATCGTAATTTTCCTGATAGTGAAGTGATCAATGCTAGTTACAATCGTAGTCTAGCCAAAAATTGGTTCTTGAGTTTGACTACATATAAAAACTTCAAGAACAATGAAGAGTACGCTGTGGGATTAGTATTGACACATGTTCTTGGTAGTCGCACCACCGCAAGCTTGAATTTCAATCACCTAAATGGCAATGAATCATTGCTAGCTTCGGTACAACAAAATTTACCGGCGGGTACTGGAATCGGGTATCGCATAGTAGCTGGGCAACAAAATAAGGGTTATTTTCAGGGTAGTTTGAATCTGCAGAATGACTATGGTACTGTAACAATGGAGGCTGCAAATGCAAATGGAGTAGAGGCCTTTAGAACTTCTATAAATGGAGGGCTGGCTATCCTCGGTAACAGAGTTTTCATGTCACGCAGTATTAATGATAGTTTTGCTGTGGTTCGAGTGCCGGGTTTTTCTAATGTTGGTGTTTATTTCGAGAACCAATCAGTTGCACGAACAGATAGTACTGGTACTGCATTTATTCCAAGATTACGTCCTTATCAGAAAAACCGGATCAGTATCGAACAAATGGATTTACCACTTGATACCCGTATAGATAAATTAGAGTTATTTGCAATTCTTTATTTGCGTAGCGGTTATATTCTCGAGTTTCCTGTAAAGAAGTCTAACGGAGCTTCTTTACGTGTCATCATGGAAGATGGACAGCCAGCCTCTTCGGGAGGCAATGTGCAAATTATAGGACAAGATGAAATCTTTCCAGTCGGTCTGAATGGTCATGTTTACGTTACCGGTCTCAAACAAAAAAATCTTATAAGAATGAAATTACTTAATAAGCAATCATGCGAATTCGAAGTTCCGTTTATCGAAATGCCTGAACCTCTGCCTCATCTAGGGACTTTCGTATGCAAGGAAATGAATTGAGGATGCGAATAAACTCTAAAATACCTTCAAGCTTTTGCGTATCAGTTTTACAATTATTCATATGCTTAATAAGTATAAATATTCTTATTTTTACATCAAGTCCAGTTTTTGCTATCGAAGATTGTACAGTTTCTTCAACGGGGGTTTCATTTGGTACCTATGTTTATACCACTCCATCACCTACCAATTCGACAGGGAGTATTCAAGTAAGTTGTTCATTGCTGGGTATTGTTAGCTTACTGGTTGGTTACGATATTTTGCTGAGTTCTGGTAACAGCGGCAGTCATTCAACACGTCAACTCCAAAATGGAACGAATTCACTGCAATATAATTTATATACGAATGCAGGACGTACAATTATTTGGGGCGATGGAAATTCGGGGTCTTCTAAAATATCAGATGGTTATTTGCTGGGGCTCGGTACGATTGTAAGGAATTACAATATTTATGGTTCAATTTTGTCCTCCCAAAATGTTCCAAAAGGCAACTATACTGATTTTATTACAGTTACAGTAAATTATTAATTTGTAGAGACCTTACATGGACGTATATGGACTCCTCCGTTTTGTGTGAGATTTTTTGATGAGGTTTTAGCTGAAGCACTTGCACTCGTATATCCGGCCTGTAATGGGATCTGTTTATTATATCCCTGACCTTGATGGAAATTCGCTGCTGGGGCCTCATCGCCCACTCGTGATCATAAGCCACTGTCCATGTATCAGGCTTCCCAGCTGCGGATGTACCCGCTTTACCATCACTCGAAATCACACTGCAAATCAAAGAAATCTATTACGTTTGTAGCATACCTCTATTTACCCTAATATTGGTGGCAAGCCAATACCGTATGCTAATGTTGTCTAGAGTTATCCATGGTGGCTTGACGCTGCACCCTCAATAGTGCTGAGCGACAAGTCGCTGTGGATAACTCGGGTCATAAGCGCAGTCGTTAGTAAGTACCGCCCAGATACGCCTTGCCGTTCGGTGTGCCATCGCCACCACCACTTTGTTGAGAGTCTTTCGTTGCAGCATTGCCTGTTGCCAACTGTTGAGCTTGTCGATACGTTTAGCATAGCTCAGGGCTGCACGAGCACCATGCACCAGCAGGCAACGCAGATAGATATCGCCGCGTTTGCTGATGCCCTGCAACTGGGTTTTGCCGCCGCTGGAATTTTGTCGCGGAACCAGCCCAAGCCAGGCTGCGAACTGGCTGGCGCTCTTAAAGTTCTGGATATCGCCAATCGATGCCACTACAGCCGTAGCAGTCAGCGGACCTACTCCTTCGATCTGCAGGATACGCTGACATTCCTTGCTGCTACGAAGATGCGATTCGATCTGCTTATCGAATACCTTGATCCGGCAAGTGAGATTGGTCAGCTCCTGAAAGAGTGAGGAAAACATTACATTGAGATCCCTGGGTATTTGGCTATCTTGTGAACTGATGATCTGTATCAGCCGTGTATTGAGCTGCTTGAAGCTCCGCGGAATAGTGATGCCGAACTCAGCCAATAGGCCACGAATCTGGTTGCCGAGTGCAACGCGTTGTTTGACGATGCCGGCACGTACGCGGTGTAACACAAGCACTGCTTGCTGTTCCTCACTTTTGATCGGTACAAAACGCATATTCGGACGTGTCACTGCCTCGCAAATTGCCTCCGCATCACGAGCATCATTCTTGTTGGTTTTGACATAAGGCTTGACAAACTGAGGTGGCATCAATCGTACTGTATGTCCCATATCCGATAGGCATCTGCCCCAATAATGGGCAGACGAGCAAGCTTCCATGCCGATCAGACATGGGGAAAGTTGTGTGAAGAATTCAATCATCTGTCTGCGAGAGAGCTTCTTCTTCAGGACAGTAAATCCTGACGGATTAGTGCCATGTATTTGAAAAACGTTTTTGGCAAGATCAATTCCTATTACAGCAACTTGTTTCATTTTGGTCTCCTCGGTTAGTTAAAGATACTACCGTACCCCTTCCTGGAGGGAGGAGTCCNNGCCATACATTCGGATTATAGTTGGAGAAGGTTCTCCTATCCCTGATGGAATTCGCTAAATAGCCCCTGATCATTGCAGCGCACTCGAAGTGCCAGGTCTCGTTAAGGTTAAGCTATTTACGGTCTTACCAGATTCGCCATCATGTCATGATTGCCCTAGCAATCTGTGAAAAATTGTCCCTATTTAAAATACCAGTCTGTTTTATCGATTGTTAATCAAATTAATTCCAATACCAGTTACACTGGTACGCAGTTGGCCTTAAAGGAAGTGCCTTTGGTCAGGAGTGCCCAAATAATACGCGCATTTTTGTTGGCCAAAGCGACTGCCACTACATTTTTATTGCGCCTGGTCAATATTTTTCCAAGCCAGTTGTCAGATATTTCCTTGTTATCGGCATACCGGATTACGGCGCGTGCACCATGAATTAACAAGGTACGCAAATAACTATCACCCCGTTTGCTGATACCGAGCAAGACTTGCTTACCTCCGCTTGAGTGTTGTCTGGGAACCAGACCTAGCCAAGCCGCTAATTGCCTGCCGTTCTTGAATTCTCGTGCGTTACCTCAGGTGGCTACGATGGCGCTTGCGGTAATGGGGCCAAGACCAGGGATTTTTGCCAGCTTCCGGCTGGCTTCGTTATCTTGGTGCCAGCGCTGAATTTGTATTTCCAGTTCATTGACTTGCCTATCTAGTTCTTTCAGGTGATCAGTCAAGCGTGCTAGTAATTGTCGCATGGTCTGTGTCAGCCCGTTTTCACCATCTTCTAGTATGTCCGGTATTTTCTGAGTGATCGTGCAAATTCTATGAGATAAAACAATGCCAAATTCAGCAAGTAAACCACGTATTTGATTTCCCTGCGCCGTCCGGGCTTTCACAAAACCTTGCCTTGCTCTATGTACCGACAGAATCGATTGTCGCTCAACGGTCTTTTTGGTGACAAAACGCATCGTCGGCCGGCCTACTGCTTCGCAGATGGCTTGCGCATCTGCTACATCATTTTTATTCGTTTTGACATATGGCTTGACAAATTGTGGTGCCATAAGCTTCACCGTGTGACCGTAGAATTCCAATTTCCTAGCCCAATGGTGTGCGCTGCCGCAAGCTTCCATGCCGATCAAACAGGGTTCAAGGTTAGCAAAGAATTTCGCCATCTCACTTCGGCGCAACTGCTTGCGTAACACAGCTCTGCCTTGCGCATCCACACCGTGAATTTGAAATACTTCTTTTGCCAAATCAATGCCTATCGTTGTAATCTTCATGTCGGACGCTCCTCTCTTGTTTAGTGGGCTTTATTGCACCATTACTTTGGCACTTTGATGCCGTTTAGGGTAGTGGGCGTCCATTCCATTATTGCACGGTCACCTCCTCGATTATATGTAGTAGTTCAGACGGCCTGTTGAAAAACAGCTGATTTTATGCTCAGGCTGGTTTATATAGAAAAAGTTCGGATATGTGCTTAAAGTAGGACTGATAGTTTTGTGCACTCAATATTTCTTTTCTGAAATACGGATATCTTCTTAGATACCAATAAATATCAAATAATTGCTTAATGATTCGCTTAATATTCTGGGCCATTGCAGTCATCAGAGCTTGAATCGATACTTTTTGTAGTCCCCGGTAACGGGCACGCCTTAGTCCATGGAATTGCTTGGCTTCAGCGAATAACCCTTCTATCGTCCACTTTCGCAGTATCATCTTGGAGATAAAGGCCTTGGTTTCCTGCCGTGCACGAACCTTATCGATTTCCTGCTGATGCGGACTCCGATAGACAAATCGAGCTCTGCTTTTGGCCGATTCCGGTAAGCAATCAGTTCGCCTGGGACACATGCGGCAGTGTCCGCCCATGATTCGGTATCGTTTGATCAGCCCGTTATCCAATTTTTCATACGGATAGAGAAAATATCCTTCTGGACATTGGTATCGATCAGTTTGACCGTGATACTTGAACGTAGTGGGCGTGAGTTTGCCGTTACCAAGGCGAGCATCGTGCAGGGGTATATAAGTGCGTATTTTGCGTTGCCTGAATGAACTATAAGTGGGTCTCCGGCCATATCTACGATCAGCAATCACTTCTTGAACGTCAAAACCCATCTCATTACATAAATAGTCGTCCCTGAAGAAAGTACAACTATTTGATAATGAGAAGAAATACAGAGATGTGTGTGATCCGATCGGCCAGAAATGCTAAAATTGCAGCTAAATTCTGGTCGAAATGGTGATTACAGATGCTCACACTCAGTAGAACTTTGCACCAACCCAGTTTTGTTTGAGACTGACCTGTTATTGCAGCTTGATCGTTCTGATCCATTGCTACAGCTTGCATTGGAAATACCTTGGCTTGAGTTTGACGAAGCATTTTCAATACACTACAGCGAAGGATTAGGCGCACCCAGTAAACCGATTCGGCTGCTGGTTGGATTGTTGATACTCAAGCAGTTAGAGAACTTGAGCGATGAAGCAGTAGTATTGCAGTGGAAACGCAATCCGTATTACCAGGCTTTTTGCGGGATGAAAGAGTTTCAGCGAAGATTGCCCTGCCACAGCACGGAGTTGGTGCATTTTCGTAAGCGCATTGGCGCTGAAGGTGTTGAGCGTATTTTCCAGATGAGCGTTGGTTTGCATGGAGAAGCTGCGCTGGAAGACACGGTTCACATTGACACGACAGTGCAAGAAAAGAACATCGCCTATCCGACAGATAGCAAGCTGGCAATTAGAATCATCAACCGACTAAACAAGATAGCCCAAGCGCATGGTGTTCAACAGCGGCGTACTTTCGTCAAAGAAGTAAAATCATTGCGTCTGGCTATTCGGCATTTCCGTCACGTCACCAAAAGAGCAAAGGCCAAGCGAGCGCTAAAGCGGCTTAGAACGATTGCGGGCATCTTAATACGGGAACTGCGCCGAGAATTGCCGCAATACTGTTTATTTGAGTGCTACCAACAAGATTTTCTGATGTATGAGCGCATTTTAAGGCAGCAATCTAAAGACACAAACAAGATCTATTCATTGCACGAGCCGCAGGTGTACTGCGTGGCCAAAGGAAAAGACCACAAACAATACGAATATGGCAGCAAGGCATCGATAGCAAGCACCGCGCAAGGCAATCTGATCGTCGGTGTAGTCAGTCACGAACAAAACCGGCATGACAATCATACGCTGCCGGAAATACTGCGTCATGTTGAGGCATCTCGCGGCAAAGCCGTCAAACAAGCAGTATGTGATCGCGGCTATCGCGGCAAGCGAGAAGTTAATGGCACGAGTATTATTTTGCCGGGGAAAGCACTCAAACAAGATACTCGTTATCAAAGGGACAAGAAACGAAAGCAATGCAGAAGACGTGCAGCGATTGAACCCATCATTGGTCATTTGAAATCGGATTTTAGGTTGATCAGAAATTATTTAAAAGGTGCTATCGGAGATCGTATCAATCAGCTGATTTTATGCTCAGGCTGGTTTATATAGAAAAAGTTCGGATATGTGCTTAAAGTAGGACTGATAGTTTTGTGCACTCAATATTTCTTTTCTGAAATACGGATATCTTCTTAGATNNAAATACGCACTTATATACCCCTGCACGATGCTCGCCTTGGTAACGGCAAACTCACGCCCACTACGTTCAAGTATCACGGTCAAACTGATCGATACCAATGTCCAGAAGGATATTTTCTCTATCCGTATGAAAAATTGGATAACGGGCTGATCAAACGATACCGAATCATGGGCGGACACTGCCGCATGTGTCCCAGGCGAACTGATTGCTTACCGGAATCGGCCAAAAGCAGAGCTCGATTTGTCTATCGGAGTCCGCATCAGCAGGAAATCGATAAGGTTCGTGCACGGCAGGAAACCAAGGCCTTTATCTCCAAGATGATACTGCGAAAGTGGACGATAGAAGGGTTATTCGCTGAAGCCAAGCAATTCCATGGACTAAGGCGTGCCCGTTACCGGGGACTACAAAAAGTATCGATTCAAGCTCTGATGACTGCAATGGCCCAGAATATTAAGCGAATCATTAAGCAATTATTTGATATTTATTGGTATCTAAGAAGATATCCGTATTTCAGAAAAGAAATATTGAGTGCACAAAACTATCAGTCCTACTTTAAGCACATATCCGAACTTTTTCTATATAAACCAGCCTGAGCATAAAATCAGCTGTTTTTCAACAGGCCGTCTGAACTACTACAACTAACGGACTTATCCTGTACTGCCCACTGTGCCATTACTTTGCGCTGTGAGGGCTTTACCACTTTTTTCCTAGTACCTCCTTCAACAATTCATTCTGCATCTGGTTTTCCGCATACATTTGCTTTAACTGTTTGTTTTCCTCAGCCATCATTTTCATTTCCGATATCATGGCTGCATCCATTCCACCATACTTGCTGCGGCATTTATAAAACGTCGCATTACTTATGCCATGTTCACGGCACAATTCAGGCACCGGTACACCTGCCTCAGCCTGCTTCAGTATCGCCATGATCTAACTTTCACTAAATCTTGACTTCTTCATCGTAGAATCTCCTGTCTTTATAAATTAATAGAAAATTCTACTTTTGAACCCTGCTATTTTTCGGGGGGATTACCAGATGTACTAGCTTAGACTAACAAAATGTCAGTTCTGGGTTTTTATAGCTTGCGGTCATTATACGCATCGTTTACTGGGCAGAATGAATCAAACTGTTCAATGTGTTGCTTTGCATAAGCAAAAAGACTAAATCTATTTTTAATCCCTAATTTACTAAAAATGGATGTTAAATGATTACGGAGCGTATGTTCACTCATGCACAGTTTTGCAGCTATTTGCTTATTCTGTTCTCCTCCCATTCCATTCGCAAAGGCTTTTAGAATTGTGCACTCTTTACGCGTAAGTGTAGTTATTTTTTCTGCTTCTGAATCTTGAAATCTTTTTCCTCTCATACGCGAGTTTTGAAGAAATATTCGACCAGTCGTTATACGATCAAGCCATAATTCTCCATCGTGGATCTTTTCAATTGCCCGGAGTATTGTTTCCATTGATTCTCTTCGATGTATGACACCTCGTGCCCCACTTAATATCGCCCGATCTATTACATCTTTATCGTTCATTTCACTAAAAATGACTATCCGTGTATTTCCTTGATTTGTTAAATCAGGTATAAGCTTGATGCAATCTGTATTATCTATATAGATATTTAATATGATGATATCTGGGTTAATTTCGACTGCAATCCTTTTGGCGTCGGAAACATTGGATGCTGAGCCTACAACCTCAATTCTTGGTTTCTCGCTTTCAAAAAATTTCTTCAAACCCCAAAGAACTACTTGCTGATCATCTACTAATAAGATACGAATAGGTTTTTCTGCTAAAGATTGTTTAATATGATCCGCCATTAGATTAATTCCATAATGCTGGCGAAAACATGACTCAAAATCTATATGAGTTTTCTTGCTGTTTTTATCAACGCTATAGCCTAAACTGGCTGCGCTATTAATGGTGCGTTGTACAATTAAATCAGTTGCATACGCAGTGAAATAAATCGATAAATTAGAATCTTTATGTTTAAAGCTCAATTGTTGTGCAAGATTAATCCCATTACAATTAGTTAGTTCTATATCAGTAAAAATAAGGTCTGGTTTTTTTTCCTTTACTTTATCTAGAACCTCCTGATTGGATGTGCAAATTCCGATGATATTGTATCTCCAAATGTCAAATATATCTTTTAGAGTAGTGCCCGGGATGTATTTATCCATGACGATCAGAACCTTTATGTCGTCGGTTTTTTTATGCAGTATCCTTGCAAGATTATGTTCTGTTTTACTATTCATTTCTTCCTGCTTAACTAGTTATAAAGATGTAGGAGCGAGTCATTTATAACTTATAACTTCGGATTTTGTGGTTAGAACTTTAAATTTTTATAAAATGTTTATTGTAAGTAAGCATATTGGTAATTCCTCTCGAACATGCGATTTAGGCTCATGAATAGAAAATTTTATTGAAAATGATTAATAAGAAATACGACTAAATCTTCTATTTAGCGAGGATGCTTTTATATATTATGGTAGAAATTTTAAATCTGTTTTTAGGTTCCAATTAGATAATTTTGTAGGTAATTTTCCTATATGGGAATGAGTAGATTACCTAACACTGTTTAAGCATAATTTCCATTTACTTCAATTCTTGCATCATTGAAAATACCTTCTACACTAGGCAGATAACTTCTAGTTTAAATTTAAATACTTTTTACTAATCGGAGATTGTGCAAATGGACTCAAATCAAATTCTCGATGAAATCAGAGACATTAATTTAAGCTATATGCTACTAGCCAAACAAATGCTGCGTGAGGACAGAGTATCGGCGATGTATCGGTTAGGCATTAACCAAGATGTTGCTGATATATTGGAACAATTAACTTCTGCACAACTGATAAAAATGGCAGCATCAAACATGTTGCTGTGTCGTTTCCGATTTGATGATCGTTTAATTGCGGAAATGTTATCTACCGATAGCCGAGATCAATCTGTAGCTAAATCGCATGCTTCTATTTTAATGGCAGGTAAGTCTGCAGAAGCGATGATATAGGGAGCGATGCTATGCGTAATAAAAGCATTATAACTGAAGCCAAGCAGATTCAACTTGCTACTGAATTAATTTCGTTAGGAGCAAGGCTGCAAGTTTTGGAAATGAATACCAATTTGAGTCGCGAACGCTTGGTGAAGTTATATAAGGAAATTAGAGGCGTGTCACCACCGAAAGGTATGTTGCCTTACTCTGAAGATTGGTTTATGAGTTGGCAACCTAACATGCATTCTTCACTTTTTATCAATATATATAATTATGTAGTGACTAATACGGGTGTGGACGGAATTGATGCTTTGATTAAGAGCTATCGTTTGTACATGGAACATATTAAAGTAAATGAATTGGATAAAGTGCTTAGTCTTACTCGCGCATGGACGCTGATACGTTTTATCGATAGCGGTGTTTTATGTATTGCACCTTGTGTAAGTTGTCGCGGGAAGTTTGTTGTGCATTCGCTGGAAATACATTCCAATCATGTTTGTGGGCTTTGCAATATTCCTTCTCGTGCTGGAAAAACAAAAAAGGCAGCAATGCTAGCAGCTATCCACTAGCAAATATTTAATCAAAAGAACTCTTATCGCAATAGTTCTTGCATACGTTTTATCGCCTGCTTCAAATTTTCCATTGAAGTAGCAAAAGACAAGCGCATATATCCCTCACATCCGAAAGCAGAGCCGGGAACCACGGCTACTCCAGCATGTTCCAGTAGGTACTCGCTAAATGCGATATCGTTTTGAGTGGCAAGTAATTTTTTCGAATAGAGTTCTTCCATTGTGGAACGAATATCCACGAAAGCATAAAATGCACCATTGGAAGCTAGGCATTTCATGCCTTTTATTTTGTTGAGTTGCTCTGTAATAAAATGATTGCGTTCTTTAAACGCAGTTACCATTGGTTTAATGCAGGATTGATCGCCATTAAGCGCAACTTCTGCAGCTGCCTGAGATATCGAACTGGGATTTGAAGTACTTTGGGATTGAATATTCTCCATCGCAGTAATGATTTTCGTGGATCCTCCACAGTAACCGATCCGCCAACCAGTCATCGCATATGCTTTAGATACCCCATTGAGCACTATGGTTTGTGGCAATAGATCGGGGCAAGCATTGGCAATATTCACAAATTTCTGATCTGACAATAAAATATGTTCGTACATGTCATCAGTTGCAATAAGAATGTGCGGATGTTTACGCAGTACTGCCCCCAGCGCTTTTAGTTCATCTAAAGAATAAACCGCTCCTGATGGATTGCTTGGACTATTGATCACAAACATCTTGGTCTTTGGCGTAATGGCTGCTTCCAGTTGTTGAGCAGAGATTTTAAAATTCTGCTCAATACCTGTATTAATAAATATTGGCTTGCCTTCAGCTATTAATACAATATCAGGATAAGAAACCCAATAAGGCGCAGGAATAATTACCTCGTCACCAGGATCAATTGTCGCCAAAACGAGATTAAAAAAACTTTGTTTACCACCACATGAAACCAGAATTTGCTTGGTTTCGAAATCAAAGTCATTTTCGCGCTTGAATTTTCCTATAATCGCATTTTTTAAACCTGGGGTGCCGCCAACAGGCGTGTATTTTGTATGACCCTTATTGATTGCAGCAATTGCGGCGTCTTTAATGTGCTGTGGGGTGTCAAAATCAGGTTCGCCTGCTCCTAAACCAATGATGTTTTTTCCTTCAGCTTTCAATTTCGCAGCACGTGCAGTAACTGCGAGGGTAGGGGATGGCTTAATGCTTTGAACGCGATGAGAAAGTTCCACAAAAAATCCTTGTACGATAGTAAATAAAGCAGCGTGTTAAAATATTATTGAAACAAAGTTATTAATGGAATTATACCTGTGATCATTACCTTCCCCAATAGTCCCTATAAACTTCATCAAGCATTTGAACCGGCAGGGGATCAACCGATGGCAATTGAGAAACTCATCGAAGGTATTCATGACGGGCTTGCTTTCCAGACATTACTCGGCGTTACTGGTTCAGGAAAAACATATACGATTGCTAATATGATTGCACGGTTAGGACGACCGGCTATCGTGATGGCGCCCAATAAAACCCTTGCCGCTCAACTTTACGCAGAAATGCGTGAGTTTTTTCCGGAAAATGCTATCGAGTATTTTGTCTCCTATTATGATTATTATCAACCGGAAGCCTATGTGCCTGCGCGTGATTTGTTTATCGAAAAAGACTCTAGTATCAATGACCATATTGAACAGATGCGATTGTCGGCGACCAAGTCTTTACTCGAACGCGATGATGCGATCATTGTTGCAACAGTATCATGTATCTATGGTATTGGCGATCCGGTGGACTATCATGGCATGATTTTACATTTGCGTAATGGTGAAAAAATTGTCCAGCGTGACATTATTAAGCGATTGACTGAAATGCAGTATGACCGTAATGAATTGGAGTTTAAGCGCGGTGTGTTTCGCGTTCGAGGTGATGTGGTCGATATTTTTCCGGCAGAAAACTCTGAGGCTGCTGTACGTGTGACATTATTCGATGATGAAGTAGATAGCTTGGCATTATTCGATCCGTTGACGGGGCGCATTTTACAAAAGCTCTTACGCTATACTGTTTATCCATCCAGTCACTATGTCACGCCGCGATCGACTACTTTGCGAGCGATCGAAACTATCAAAATTGAGCTCCGTGAACGATTAGAGCATTTTTACCAAGAACAGCGTTTGGTGGAGGCACAACGTCTAGAGCAGCGTACGCGGTTTGATTTGGAGATGTTAAATGAACTGGGGTTTTGTAAAGGCATTGAAAATTATTCTCGGCATCTATCTGGTAAAAGACCTGGCGAGCCACCGCCAACTTTGCTGGATTATTTGCCATCAAATGCCTTGATGATCATTGATGAAAGCCATGTCACAGTACCGCAAATCGGCGGTATGTATCGCGGTGATCGAGCCCGTAAGGAAAATCTGGTGAATTATGGTTTCCGCTTGCCTTCGGCGCTGGACAACCGACCACTTCAGTTCGAGGAATTTGAGCGTAGGATGCCGCAAACTATATTTGTTTCGGCAACGCCTGCAAATTATGAAGCATTGCACAGCGGTCAAGTGGTTGAGCAGGTAGTGCGTCCCACTGGTTTGGTCGATCCCATCATTGATATTCGCCCCGTTACAACCCAAGTCGATGATTTGATGTCTGAGATCACTGTGCGCACGAATAAAAATGAGCGTGTGTTGGTTACAACATTGACCAAGCGTATGGCGGAAGATCTGACCGATTATTTTTCTGAGCACCGCATCAAAGTACGCTACTTGCACTCGGATATTGATACGGTCGAGCGCGTCGAAATTATTCGTGATTTACGCTTGGGTCAGTTTGATGTGTTAATTGGTATTAATTTACTGCGTGAGGGGTTGGATATTCCTGAAGTGTCTCTTGTGGCGATACTGGATGCGGATAAGGAGGGGTTTTTACGTTCTGAACGCTCCTTAATTCAGACTATCGGTCGTGCAGCGCGCCATATCAATGGCACCGCTATTTTATACGCAGATACGATTACGAGATCCATGCGTACAGCCATTGATGAAACTAATCGTCGAAGGAAAAAGCAAATTCAACACAATCAGCGCAACCAAATTACTCCGCGCTCTGTCAGTAAACGTATCAAAGATTTAATTGATGGTGTGTACAACTCGGAAACTGCACAACAAGATTTCAAGGTTGCGCAACAGCAAGCACGCTATAACACCATGAGCGAAACACAGCTTTCCAAGGAGATTCAGCGTATTGAGAAGAAGATGCATACTGCGGCTAAAAATTTAGAATTTGAGCAAGCTGCACAATATCGCGATGAACTCAAAGCTCTTAAGAATAAACTGCTAATTGGTTTTTCGATTTCAACCTAAGGAGTTACCGAATCGTGCTGCTGTAACTCCTTGGTCGATGGTCAATGCTTTATTACTAACTAATGTGAATGATTCTTGCAATTGAAGGCACGCCAATCGAATTCCAAACAAACAACATATAATATCCTGGTGGTGCAATATTAGCGTTTGCAGGGGTTTTAAGCGTTACAATTTTATTCTTTATGGGTACTGCAAGATTGAAGAAACGGGCTTCGGCATCAAGATTATGCGTTACAGCGCCCACTCGTAAAAGTGTCACACGACTAATGACCTCGTCTGATTCCACAGAAAAATTTTGATTCCATCCTATAGTCGTTGTTGGCGCATCGATAATTTCCGGTCTAAAGGCAAGCTGACCGCTGCCATCTTTTTTGAACAAATAAGGTGGATAGTAAATTTCACCATTTAATTGTTTGAGAGGCCCAGGTGCTCCACCGCCTCCGGTGATTATTGTGCCATCCGGCAACAAGAGAGATGTAGAGTGATAAAGCCTGTAGGTCGAGGCATTGGCTGCCATAGACCATGTATTGGTTGCAGGATTCCAAAGCTCGGTAGTCAATGTTGCACCTGTTAGGCTATTTCCTGAAGAGGATCCTCCATTAATCCAAACTTTTCCATCCGCTAATACTGTAGTGCTTCCGTACAAACGTTCAACACTCGGTGTGCCTGCAGGGCTGACTACCGGATCACCGCTACCATTGATATTTACGGTAATAGCCGTGCGATTCCGACGCAAAGAAAATATTTTACCTGGGGCATACATTACGCTCGGTAATTCCCAACGACCTGATTTGGGTTTTGTGGTTTGATATTTCGTTACTGTGCCGGTATTGGTTATATCCAGCTTGTATGCGGCATCCCAATGAGAAAGAATGAATATTTTACCTTGAGGATTTACCCATGCACGAGGATAGTACCAGGAAGCTGCACCTAAGGCCCCATAAGCATAATCGTCGGTTGCGGTTGTAAGTGAACGCCAGCTTCCGTCGATGGCACGAACTTCCGGAGTAGGTGAATAAGAAGCAGTGGTCGCAGGTTTCGTTGTGGATCCGGCAAAAAACCGATCATTCCGTCCACCAAGAACAACATGCTCCCCGTTTGGCATGGTAACACTCGTTGCATACCAACGTTTATAAGCCATCTGCTGTGGTTGACGTATTAATGTGTCAGTTGCTGGATCAAAAATATTGACGTCGCTATTGGCGTAATTGCGCAATCCATTTACTAGTGCATCTCCACCGACAATTAGAGCTTGACCTGTGGCTGGAATGAGTGCATGACCGGCACAAAAAATATCAGTGTTGGTTGTATTTGGCAAAACTGTAAATGCATT
This sequence comes from Nitrosomonas sp. PY1, assembly GCF_022836435.1. Classification (NCBI taxonomy): domain Bacteria; kingdom Pseudomonadati; phylum Pseudomonadota; class Betaproteobacteria; order Nitrosomonadales; family Nitrosomonadaceae; genus Nitrosomonas; species Nitrosomonas sp. PY1. The sequence continues at coordinate 888,341 of NZ_BQXC01000001.1, forward strand.
GATATTGGTCCCTAAATTAGGATCCCAAATTGCATAATACATTGTTGCGCCTTGTGCACCTGCTGTATTTGTTCCATAGGCAAATACTCGACCATCGGGCATCAGCATCATTGCAATAGGAATGATGGGCCAATTATGTAGTGGGCCAAACGCTCCTTTGATATGCGCAGATGATGCTGCAGAAGCAATCGAAGAATAGCTTTGTAGAACCGCTAAAAGAGTTAGCGCAACTATAAAGCCCTGAATTAAGCTTTGTAGCTTGAAAGAAATAACACAAGTAAACTGTTTAGCAACCATCATACACCTACACTGAAATAAAAAAATAAAATAATCAAAAAACCTAATATAAATAAAAGAATACTTGACTTTATATTAGATTTAATAATTTGCGTTTATGAATCAACCACTTGCTTTATAAGTATTGATTTTATAATTCTTTGCTTGGAATATTCTGTGATATTCACCACTTAATAATTGTTACATATTTTGGCTTCTGGAACTTATAAATTTCCTACTGGGATGTTTACTCTATTCAATTAGGATTTTTATCCTGGCTTGTCATGAATTACCTTATTTTGTTATCAAGATTTATTATCAAGACGAGAATAGATTGCAAAGGATTGCAAACATTAGAATACAAAACTCAGAAAATTCACGGAATTCGTAGGTGCTAAATAGGAAATGAGGGGAACGTCGAGTACTCTTATTTCGCAATAAACGTATGCGAATATTTTGCAAAAATTATTTATACTACCTAACCTAATCGAATAGTGGATTGATTCTTAGGTCAATCAAATTAGCAGTTACGATGTTGCAACAGTTTTTATATCGGATGTTTTGGATACTGAACCGCTTGATTCAGTTGTACCAATTTTGCCGAATTGTTTGGGCTTGTTGAAATACTTGTTCTAAACCCGTTTGGTCTTTTTGTTCTAGTAATGCCTGCACAGCTTTTAGTTCTGTATTGTAAGTTTTTATCTGTTTAAGGAGTTCGTCGCGGTTTGCCAAGCAAATGTCACGCCACATTTCTGGGGAGCTACCAGCGATACGAGTAAAGTCTCGAAACCCACTACCTGCAAAACGAAGCAGATTGCTGGGGTCATTGGTACTATGATGCAAATAATGCATCATAGTGAACGCCAATACGTGTGGCAAATGACTGGTGATGGCCAGTATTTGGTCATGTTCATCAGCATGCATGGTTGAAATTTTTGCACCGCATGCCTGCCATAATTGGCAGACTATTTCGAGTGCTTCTGGGTTGGTTTGTTCAAGAGGCGTTAGAACAACATGTTTATCTTTAAATAAATTAACTTGTGCTGCAGTTACACCGCTTTGTTCTGTACCTGCAATAGGATGGCCTGGAATAAAATTGGCGATATTGTGGATTGTAAGATGCTTTAGAGCGGATATAATAACATCTTGTTTGGTACTTCCAGCATCCGTGATGATCGTGTTTGGCTCCAAGTGAGGTGAAATCCGTGCCATGATCAGTTCGGTTTGTCCAACCGGCATAGCGAGAAACAGCAAGTCTGCGTCAATGAGCGCTGTAGCGTAATTATCGGAAATTTCGTCGATCACGCGCTGCTCCAAGGCACGCTGCATGTTTTCTGGATTGCGACCGATACCTGTGATATGTTGGACCATGCCAGCTTGGCGCAATGCGAGTGCAAATGATCCGCCGATCAAACCTACACCGATGATGACAAGTTTCTTAATGTGCGGGGTGGTTTGGTTTTTCATAGTATTTTCGTGATGGATGCTGCGTGCTATTTATATACTGCGGCCAATAGCTCGCGCAATATCGTTCAGCGATTCCATCAGTTGATTGAGTTCTTGTGGGCTCAAGGCTTGATCCGAATCGCACCAGGCCTCACAAGGGTTGGGGTGCATTTCTATCAATAAACCATCAGCGCCTGCCGCAATCGCTGCACGTGCTAGTGCAGGAACCATCCATGATTTTCCACCCGCATGTGATGGATCGATGATAACCGGGAGATGAGTTTCTCGTTTTAGAACGGGTATGCATGTGATGTCCAAGACATTGCGATAAGCTGTTTCGAAGGTGCGGATACCACGTTCGCAAAAAATAATTTGATGATTCCCACCCGCAGCAATATATTCTGCAGCCATTAACCATTCAGCGATAGTTGCAGATAAACCACGTTTGAGAATGACGGGCTTATTAATACGCCCAACTTCTTTCAGAAGATCAAAATTTTGCATATTACGCGTGCCGATTTGAATCAGATCAACATCTTGCTCAAGAAAAGTATCTAGCATGCGGACATCCATTAGTTCAGTGACAATCGGTAAATGATATTTGTCAGCTGCTGTACGGAATATTTTTAATCCATCGACGCCGGTGCCCTGAAAAGTATAGGGACTCGTACGTGGTTTAAAGGCGCCGCCACGCATCAAGCGGCATCCTGATGCAACGACTTGTTGCGCCGCCAAATCCATTTGTGCTTGAGTTTCAACTGAACAGGGACCGGCAATTACTTGAATTTGCTTGCCGCCGATTGGAATCCCTCGTATATCGATGATGGAGTTGGTCGTGTGAGATTCTCTGGAGACAATTTTGTATTGCTTGACGATGTGCATCGAAAATTCTACGCCAGGCATGGGGTCAAACATTTCCGGAGTAAGCTTACTTTCGTCGCCAATGGCGCCAATTACAATTCGATTAGTACCGCGCGAAATATTAGTGTCGTGTCCGGCAGCTTTGATTTTTTCGGTTACTGAATCGATCTGCTCTTCGGTAGCCGTTTTTTTCATTACAATTATCATACTAGCTCTCCTAAAGCGTATTCGAGTGCATGTAAAAAGCGTTCGTTTTCTGAAGCTAAGCCGATTGTCACTCTTAAATGATGAGGCATTTCATAAATACCGAGTGGACGGATAATGATGCCTTGGTGCAACAGACTCTGATACACCTTGGGTATATTGGTAGCATTACCTTCGATACGAAAGCTAATGAAATTACCAACAGAAGGTATAAATTCGATATTGAGCTTACGAAAACCGTCTGTGAGTTGCAACATTCCTGCGCGATTCAATGCGTAGGATTTTTGAACAAATTCACTATCATTCAGCGCTGCTAAGGCGCCGGCTAAACCAACGCTGCTTACGTTGAATGGTTGCCTTACGCGATTCATCAAATCAGCGACGTCGGGGTGAGCAATGGCAAAGCCGACACGTGCACCCGCTAAACCATAAATTTTTGAAAAAGTCCGCGTTACAATTAAATTCGGAAATTCTTTCAACCATTGAATGCTGTTGGCTCTGTTGATTTCTGGTAAATATTCATAATAAGCTTCATCGAGGATAATCAATACGTCTCGTGATACTCGTCCAATGAAGCGATATAAATCATCGTTATTAGATATTGTGCCTGTTGGGTTATTGGGGTTGGCGATAAATACCATGCGCGTCTCTGGTTTGATTGCATCCAGCATGGCGGGCAGATCGTGACCATAGTCTCGTGCGGGGACTTGAATGCCGTGCGCGCCGGTAATTTGTATTACCAAGGGGTATACTGCAAAAGCATGCTGAGAGTAAACTGCCGATGCCCCGGGTTTAAGAAATATGCGTGCAACTAAATCTAATACGTCATTGGAGCCATTGCCGAGAATGATTTGCTCAGACTTAATATCGTAATGGGATGATAAAGCAGCTTTTAGCTCGAAACCACTGCCATCGGGATACAAGGCGACATTTTGCATGGCACTAATCATGGCATCTAACGCTAATGGGCTAACGCCTAGTGGATTCTCGTTGGAAGCAAGCTTAATAATTGTGCTTGCTTCCAACCCAATTTCCCGTGCTAGCTCGGAGATTGGTTTGCCTGGTTGGTAAGGTTGAATTAGCCGAATATTTTCTGGAACGAAGTCACAAAGATTCATAAAAAGCACTTCTACAAGAAATTGATTTAATAAGTGTTAAGCATTAAGCAGAATAGATATGGTTTGTAATGCAAAACTAAGAGGATGGATATGATCCTAGTACTTTCAGGAAAGATGCTTTTTCTCGTATTTCGGAAAGCGCGGCCGCTACATTGTTGTCGCGTTGATGTCCTTCTAAGTCGATAAAAAATGCATAACTCCACAAACCTGTGGGCAATGGCCGTGATTCCAAGCGACTCATACTAACATTGTATCGGGCGAGTGGCTCCAATATTCGATAAATGGCACCTGATTGGTTATGTGTGGACAATGCTAATGAAGTCTTATCCTTACCAGATGGATCAACCCATTGATTGCCAATGATCAAGAAGCGTGTAGTGTTTTTGGGATCATCTTCAATATTTTCTGCGCAGATAGTTAATCCGAACAAGCCTGCGGCCCTTTTACTGCCGACTGCCGCGGAAAGCTTATCGTTTGCCGCGAGACGAGCTGCTTCCGCATTGCTGTTGGCGTGTATGAAAGCCGAAGTGGGGAGCTGTGGTAAATTTGATTTCAACCAGTGCTGGCATTGTGCCAATGACTGTGGGTGTGAGTAAATTCTTTTAATTTGCGCTAAATCAGCAGATCGTGACATTATCGATTGATGTATAGGCAATTGAATCTCACCGCAAATATGCTGGGGGGTTTGTAGCAGTAAATCCATCGTTCTACCGACCGCACCTTCAGTGGAGTTTTCAACCGGGACGACACCATAATCCGCACTATCAAGCTCGACTGCGCGAAATACTTCATCAATGGAATCACAGGCTATCAAGGTAACTGCATTACCAAATCGTTTAAGTACAGCATCTTCTGAGAAAGTTCCACTTGGACCGAGGTAGGCGACCCGTATCGATTTTTCTAAAGCGCGACACGCCGACATGATTTCAATGAAGAGTTGCTGGATGTGCGCGTTGCTTAATGGACCAGGGTTCTGTTGCTGAATATGTGTCAGTATTTGAGCTTCACGTTCGGGGCGGTACGCGATATTGTTGTTACTATCCCGTTTGATTTCACCAATCTTGTGTGCCAGTTCAGCGCGCTGGTTAAGTAATCCGAGTAATTCTGCATCGATCGTATCAATTTGATCTCGCAGCGGTTTAAGAATTTTAAGCATAAAAAAGAATTGAAGTTACATAATATTTTGTATCAACAGGAATCAGGCGCAGGAATGTAGCGAGCCATTAGAACTCCGTTGATTGCGTTGATTTCATTCAGAACTTCTACGGGTATCGGGCTATCTACATCAACCAATGTATATGCCATTTCTCCGCGAGATTTGTTGATCATGTTGTGAATGTTAAGTCCAGCTTTCGCCATACTGGTGGAGATTTGTCCCAGAATATTCGGTACATTGGCGTTTGCGACTGCGACACGGTAAGGGCATTCACGCTCCATCTGGGTATCAGGAAAATTAACGGTATTGGTGATGTTGCCATTTTGCAAATAATCGATCAGTTGATTGACTACCATCACTGCGCAATTTTCTTCCGCTTCTAGAGTGGATGCGCCAAGATGCGGTAAGGTAATGACGGATTCGTGATGTTGTAGTTTTTTACTCGGAAAATCGCAGACATAATATCGAATTTTACCTGTTGATATACCGTTCAGAATGGCGTCCTCATCTACGATCGCACTGCGAGAAAAGTTCAGCGTAATAACTCCTTGTTTCATCAATTGGATACTCTTTTCATCGATCAAATGATAGGTGGAATCCAATAAAGGAACATGTACGCTGATAAAATCACTGCGTCGGAGTAAGTCCTCTAAGCTATTTGCCTTTTTAACCTCTGCAGATAAACTCCAGGCTGAATCGACCGTGATTTTGGGATCATAACCGATGACTTTCATGCCTAGCTTGACGGATGCATTGGCGACCAATCGGCCAATCTCACCTAATCCGATTATGCCCAGTGTGCGTCCTGGCAATTCAATACCTGAATAGCGTTTTTTTCCATCCTCAGCACGCATATTGAGTGTTGCATCGTCACCTTGCAAGGTTTTTATGAATTCTAATGCAGGGACAAGATTACGTGCTGCTAAAAACATGCTAGCCAATACCAATTCTTTGACAGCATTGGCGTTTGCGCCAGGTGTATTAAATACAGGTACACCACGCGCATTCATTGCTTGTACCGGAATATTGTTAGTGCCTGCACCGGCGCGTCCAATAGCTTTGACACTCAAGGGAATCTCTGCATTGAGTAAGTTAAACGAACGCACCAGGATTGCATCTGGTTGGGCGATGTCATTACCAATTTGATAACAATTGACAGGAAATCGACTTAAGCCCAGGGGAGAAATGTGATTCGCAGTTTGTATCTTAAAAATATTTGACTGGAATTCAGGCATGGTGATCGGCAAACTCCTTCATGAATGCTACCAATTTTTCTACACCTTCGAGTGGCATAGCATTGTATATCGATGCACGCATGCCACCAACTGAGCGGTGCCCTTTTAATTGAATCAATCCATTTAATTTTGCTTGTTTGAGAAACGCATCATCCGAAGCTGAGTCGTGTAACGTGAAAGGAACATTCATGCGTGATCGATCTGATTTTGCCACCGGACAGTGATAGTACTCGGTATTATCCAGGAAATCATATAACAAATTGGCTTTGGCAATATTGATAGCTTCAATTCCTTCCAAGCCTCCTTTTTGCTTCAGCCACTGCAATACCAACCCAGTAATATACATGGCGTAGGTTGGCGGTGTGTTATACATAGAATCATTCTTTGCATGGATATGATAATCGAAAAGCGTTGGGGTATTCGCCAGAGATTTTCCTAATAAATCTTCTAAAACAATCACAATGGTTAGACCGGCGGGACCTAAATTTTTTTGTGCGCCCGCATAAATCAGTCCGAACTGACTGACATTTACTGGACGAGACAAAATATCAGAGGACATATCGACGACCAGTGGAATATTGCGATTAGGGTCGATTTGCGGTGTCCAATGGAATTCCACCCCGCCGATAGTTTCGTTGCTCGTGTAATGTATATATGCAGCTTCAGGGTCCAGTTGCCACTGATCTTGTGAAGGGATATAGGTAAAATTGCGATCAGAAGATGAAGCGGCAACATTCACAGTGCAATATTTGCTGGCTTCTTCAATTGCTTTGCTCGACCATTGACCGGTATTAATATAGTCAGATTTCTTTTTCCCTTGCAGCAGATTCATAGGAACCATCGCAAATTGACTAGAGGCACCGCCTTGTAAGAACAACACCTTATAATTGCTGGGTATTTGAGCTAATTCACGTAAATCATGTTCGGTTTGCTCGGCAATCGCCATAAATTCCTTACCGCGATGACTCATTTCCATGACGGACATACCGCTACCGTGCCAATCCAGCATTTCATCACGTGCTTGCTCTAATACTTCCTTAGGAAGAATGGCGGGTCCGGCGCTGAAATTATAAATCATAATTTATGGTCTTGTTATCCAATTGATGAGTGCAATTTCAATTATCCGTATCTTCTTCATTTTCTACTACGCGTTCCAGACCTGCAAGTTTTTCGCCAGAATCTAGATTGATGAGTGTAACACCTTGGGTCGCACGACTCATTTCACGTACTTCCTTGACGCGTGTGCGAATCATGATGCCACCGGAAGTAATCAACATGATTTCATCATCAGGTCTGACCAGTTTGGCGGTTACAACTTTACCATTGCGTGGGCTGGTAATAATTGCGATCATGCCTTGCGTACCGCGATTATGGCGCGTGTATTCGCTGATCGGAGTACGTTTGCCATAGCCATTTTCAGTAGCTGTTAATACAGTTAACTCTTCATCTTCGGCAACCAGCATCGATATTACTTTTTGTCCTGAACCGAGTTTCATGCCGCGTACGCCACGAGCAGTGCGTCCCATCGGACGAACATCATTCTCATTAAAGCGGGTCGCTTTACCATTATCAGAAAATAACATGACGTCGTGCTTTCCTTCGGTTAACTCAACGCCAATTAGATAATCTCCTTCATCTAATCCTATAGCGATAATGCCATTATTGCGTGGTCGAGAAAATTCTGATAAAGGTGTTTTCTTTACAGTGCCAAAAGCTGTGGACATAAAGACAAAGCGTGTTTCATCAAAAGACTTAACGGGTAGTATCGCGTTGATTTTTTCACCTTCTTCTAGCTGTACCCAGTTAATGATAGGCTTGCCGCGTGATAGGCGACCACCCTGTGGAACTTCGTAGACTTTAATCCAATATACGCGTCCTAGGCTAGAGAAGCAGAGGATATAGTCGTGCGTATTGGCAATGAACAGTTTATCGATGAAGTCATCATCCTTGGTGCTGGTGGCCAATTTTCCGCGACCGCCACGTTTTTGTGCTTGATACTCATCGAGCAATTGCGATTTGATATAGCCGCTATGCGACAGGGTAACAACTACGTCAGCGGGTGCAATCAAGTCTTCTACACTTAAATCTTGTGTATCAAAAATAATCTCACTGCGTCGTGCGTCACCGAATTGTAATTTTATCGCATTAAGCTCATCAGTAATAATCAGGGTAATGCGTTCTGGATTTGCGAGAATATCAAGGAAGTCGATGATTCTATCGATGATTTCCTTGTATTCAGAAACTATTTTTTCTTGTTCCAATCCGGTTAAACGTTGTAAACGTAGTTCAAGAATGGCTTGTGCTTGCGCATCAGATAATCGATAACCTTGTTGTTGCAGTCCAAAAACTGGATCTAATCCATCGGGGCGCAGCGCACTAGAGTCCGCAATGGCTCTTGATAACATTTCTGCTACTAGCTGCGAGCGCCAAACTCTCGCCATTAGAGCTACTTTTGCATCGGCTGGTGTTGGTGCCGCTTTGATTAATGCAATGATTTCGTCGACATTAGAAAGTGCAACGGCTAAGCCTTCTAGTAAGTGGCCGCGCTCACGCGCTTTTTTCAATTCAAAGGCTGTGCGGCGTGTAACTACCTCGCGTCGATGGCGTAGAAAAGCTTCGAGGATTTGCTTAAGATTCATTAAACGCGGCTGACCATCGATCAGCGCAACCATATTCATACCAAAGGTATCCTGCATTTGCGTTTCTTTATGCAGGTTGTTCAGAATGACTTCCGGCATTTCTCCGCGTTTCAGTTCTATCACGACACGCATACCAGACTTGTCTGATTCGTCTCGTAAATCTGAAATACCTTCGATTTTTTTATCGCGCACTAACTCACCGATACGAATCAATAGATTGGCTTTATTGACCTGATACGGTAGTTCATCAATGATGATGCTTTGCCGACTGCCTTTTTCCAAATCTTCAATATGCGTGCGGGCGCGCATTACCACGCGTCCGCGTCCCGTACGATAACCGTCTCGTACCCCGTTGATTCCATATATGATTCCAGCAGTAGGAAAATCTGGTGCCGGTATGCACTCAATGAGCTCGTCAATACTGATATTGGGGTTGTTGAGTAATGCAAGGCAAGCGTCAATGACTTCATTCAGATTATGAGGGGGTATATTGGTTGCCATCCCAACAGCAATGCCCGATGAGCCATTAATCAACAGATTAGGAATTTTGGTTGGAAGAATTAGTGGTTCATGTTCGGATTCATCGTAATTCGGTCCGAAATCCACCGTTTCTTTATCAAGATCAACTAGCAATTCGTGAGCGATGCGCGACATACGGATTTCGGTATAACGCATTGCAGCAGCATTATCTCCATCCACAGAGCCAAAGTTACCTTGACCATCAATCAGCATATAGCGCAGCGAAAAATGCTGAGCCATCCGCACAATGGTGTCATAGACGGCGGTATCACCATGCGGGTGATACTTACCAATAACATCACCAACGATGCGTGCAGATTTTTTATAAGGCCTGTTCCAATCATTGGAAAGTTCGTGCATCGCGTATAGCACACGCCGATGTACAGGCTTCAGTCCATCTCGAACATCAGGTAGGGCGCGTCCAACGATTACGCTCATTGCATAATCGAGATAGGAACGCCGCATTTCTTCTTCCAGACTAACGGGTAACGTTTCCTTGGCGAACTGATTCATGTGTGTTTTATAAAACGACAGAGTCTGCTAGGGATTATTAGCAGCTATTAGGTAACGAAATAAATAAATGGGCACATTCTATCATGTTGTGATTGATTCTCTGATATCTTTGATGTTTCGATAGAAAAACAGTGCTGTTACAATAATTTTCTCTTACAAATGACTTGAAAAACCAAATTAAATAAGTGACCATGATAGCTTTTTAGCTTTTCCGAAAGTTTCGATTTGAGTTGCTGGTTAGTGTTGTTTATTTTAATTTAAATTAATCCAGGGTCTTTTAAGTGAGTGCTGCAAGTGAATAATTTAATGAATACCTACGCGAGACTCCCTGTTACCTTTACTAGAGGAGAAGGGGTGTGGCTTTGGGATGATCAAGGACAGCGTTATTTAGATGCATTATCAGGTGTTGCGGTTTGTGGATTAGGACATTGTCATCCTCGGTTGGCAAAAGCAATTTGTCAGCAAGCTACAACATTAATTCATACCTCTAATCTTTTTCGTATCGAAAAACAAGAGCGATTGGCTGATCGCCTAGTAGCTTTATCTGGAATGGACAAGGCGTTTTTTTGTAATTCCGGGGCAGAAGCGAATGAAGCGGCGATAAAACTTGCAAGACTCTATGGGCATAATAAAGGCATTTCTTTGCCGACGATTATTGTCATGGAACGATCATTTCATGGCCGTACTATGGCAACTTTAACGGCAAGCGGCAATCGTAAAGTGCAAGCTGGATTTGAACCGCTGATGACAGGTTTCGTGCGCGTCCCTTACAATAATTTGGAAGCTGTTGCGCAGGTTGCGATCAACAATAAAGAAGTCGTGGCGTTGTTGGTCGAGCCTTTCCAGGGTGAAGGCGGCGTGAATATTCCCGAAACCCATTATTTGCAAGGATTGCGTGAATTATGTACTCGGAACGATTGGTTGTTAATGTTGGATGAAGTACAATCGGGTATCGGGCGTAGTGGAAGATGGTTTGCGTTTCAGCATAGTCATATCGTTCCGGATGTCGTGACCTTAGCTAAGGGATTGGGTGGTGGCGTGCCTATTGGAGCTTGTCTGGCAAAAGGTGCTGCAGCAGAAGTTTTTCAGCCGGGTAACCATGCTTCTACCTTCGGTGGTAATCCATTGGCGTGTGCTGCTGCGCTTGAAACGTTGGCGGTGATATCTGATGAAGGCTTGCTGGATCACGTGGTGAAGTTGGGTAGTTTTCTACGTGATCAATTTAATCGCCAATTGGCAGGCCAAAAAGGTGTAATACAAGTTCGAGGCCAAGGTTTGATTACTGGTATTGAATTATCGACTCCCTGTACCGATTTGGTCAAAAGAGCTTTAGAGAGGAAGTTATTGATTAATGTAACGTCGGATAGAGTGATACGTTTGCTACCCGCATTTGTGATGCAGCAAAGTGAAGCGGAGCAGGTCGTTGATATACTCTGCCCGTTGATAAAGGAGTTTCTAAATAACTAAGCATGATTCAAAAGTTTTGATGGATTTGGTTGGTTATTGGTTTTGTTATGCAATTAAAGCATTTCCTGCAGTTCAAAGATTTTTCTCGTGAAGAGTATGAATATTTATTTAATCGTACTCGCTGGATAAAACAAGAATTTAAGCAATATCGTCAATATTGGCCGCTCATTGATCGAACTTTAGCTATGATTTTTGATAAGCAGTCGACACGTACGCGTTTGTCTTTTGAAGCTGGAATGAGTCAATTAGGTGGGGCTGTGATTTATTTGTCTACCCGCGATACGCAGCTCGGGCGCGGTGAGCCGGTAGAAGATTCGGCGCGCGTCATTTCACGAATGATCGATATCATCATGATACGTACCTATGAACACAGTACCATTCAATGTTTTGCCGAACATTCGAGGGTTCCTGTGATTAATGGGTTGACGGATAAGTATCACCCGTGCCAAATTCTAAGCGATATATTTACCTATGTAGAGCATCGCGGCAGCATTGAAGGTAAAACCGTGGCTTGGATAGGCGATCCCAATAATATGTGTAATACCTGGTTACAAGCCGCAGAGATTTTTGATTTTAAGGTACACGTATCGGCGCCTCCTGGTTACACCATTGATCCGGTGCAAATCGGCTTGAATGATCAATCGCATTATGAGGAATTTGAGGATCCCAACGAAGCTGTAGCAGGTGTCGACTTGGTAACGACTGATGTGTGGACGAGTATGGGTTTTGAGTCGGAGACTGAGCAAAGAAAAAGTGACTTTGCGAATTTTTGTGTGGATACAGAAATGATGTCTTTAGCCAAAGAAAATGCGTTATTTATGCATTGTTTGCCGGCGCATCGCGGAGAGGAAGTGAGCGCTGAAGTATTGGAAGGGGCGCAATCTGTAGTGTGGGACGAGGCGGAAAATCGATTGCATACACAAAAAGCATTAATGGAATACTTACTATTAGGTGATTTAAGTAATTAAGTATTCTCGAATAAATAATAAATTCTATATCAAACAATAAATGTAGCTACATGGATCATGAAAAAAATTCATAAAGTGGTTTTGGCTTTTTCTGGAGGATTGGATACTTCGGTAATTCTGAAGTGGTTGCAAGATACTTATCAATGTGAGGTGGTGACTTTTACCGCAGACATTGGACAAGGAGAAGAGGTCGAGCCGGCGCGTGTCAAGGCTAAACAGCTTGGAGTAAAAGAGATTTATATTGACAACTTGCGCGAAGAATTTGTGCGTGATTTCGTTTTTCCAATGTTTCGCGCTAATGCAGTTTATGAAGGCGAGTATTTATTGGGTACGAGCATAGCGCGGCCACTGATCGCTAAAAGGCAGATTGAGATAGCGAGTGCTACGGGAGCTGATGCGGTTTCGCATGGTGCAACAGGGAAAGGCAACGATCAAGTTCGCTTTGAATTGGGCTATTATGCATTGCAGCCGAATATACATGTAATTGCACCCTGGCGTGAATGGGATTTAACATCACGGGAAAAATTACTGGAATATGCCGAAAAGAATGGCATTCCGGTTGAAATGAAGAAAAAAATAGGCTCGCCTTACAGCATGGATGCCAATCTTTTGCATATCTCTTATGAGGGTAGAATTTTGGAGGATCCGGCGGTCGAGCCAGAGGAATCGATGTGGCGCTGGAGTGTATCGCCCGAACAAGCGCCGGACCAGCCAGAGTATTTAGATATAGAATTTAAACAAGGTGATGTTGTTGCATTGAATGGGAGTACATTATCGCCGGCGAACGTATTGCAGCAACTGAATCAGTTGGGGGGTAAGCATGGGATCGGACGGCTGGATTTGGTAGAGAATCGCTATGTTGGGATGAAATCAAGAGGATGTTATGAAACGCCGGGTGGGACGATTTTGTTGCGCGCGCATCGTGCTATAGAGTCTGTGACCCTAGATAGGGAGGTTGCGCATTTGAAAGACGATTTGATGCCACGATATGCTGCATTGATCTATAACGGCTATTGGTGGAGTCCGGAGCGCAGAATGATGCAATCTATGATTGATGCTACACAAAAAAGTGTCAATGGATGGGTTAGGCTCAAGCTGTACAAGGGAAATGTTATAGTGGTCGGCAGAGACTCAAAAAATGACTCGCTGTTTGATCCTAATATAGCGACCTTCGAAGATGATGCGGGTGCTTATAATCAGGAAGATGCGGCTGGTTTTATAAAACTTAATGCACTCAGGTTGCGAATTGCGGCTAATCTGGCCAAGAGAAAATGAATAAAAAAGTTATCGAATTTCAAGTAAAAATCTATGCCCTCATTTGATATTGTGTCGGAAGTAGATAAACAAGAAGTTAGAAATGCTGTCGATCAAGTCAATAAAGAAGTAGGAACTCGCTTTGATTTTAAGGGTTCCGATGCAAGAGTGGAGTGTGTAGATAGTCAGTTAATATTGTATGCAGACGATGAGTTTAAGTTGGAGCAAATTCTTGATATTTTAAGGACAAAGCTCACTAAGAGAGGTATCGATGTGCGTTGTTTGGATGCGCAGTCAGTCGAAAAAATTGGCGGCAACAAAGTAAAAAAGATCATTGTGGTTAAAACAGGCCTTGATTCAGATTTGTCGAAAAAAATTGTGAAAGCAATAAAAGATAGTAAATTGAAAGTTCAGGCGAGCATACAAAGCGATACTGTCCGTGTGACAGGGAGTAAAAAGGATTTGTTACAGGAAGCGATACAATTGGTTAAGAAAATAGTTCATGATTTTCCGCTCCAATTTCAGAATTTTAGAGAATAAGCGCGAATTAAGTGTTACAATACAAAGCTTGATTGAGATGCTAAAGGATAAGGAATTATTGGCATCTCCTGAGAAGATCTTTTGTGTTTTTTGTCTTGTCTTGACAGAGAGTAATAAACCCCATAGAATCCGCACTCTTTTTGGTTGTGTCTGTTTTTCTGGTTGTTTTGATGAGTGGATTTCAATTAACTCCCATAGTTGAAGATATGGTTGTGTTGCATATTCAGATAGGTTAAGCAAGTGTCTTGAGGAATAAAATGAATTCCTTAAGCTTTTTTAGGATGTAGAAATAGAAATGCCTACAATTAGTCAATTAGTTAGAAAGCCACGTAAGGCTAAACGGGTTAAAAGTAATGTACCTGCGCTAGGGAATAGTCCACAAAAGAGGGGGGTTTGTACGAGGGTGTATACAACTACACCTAAAAAGCCTAACTCCGCTTTGCGGAAAGTTGCGCGTGTGAGACTAACGAATGGATTCGAGGTTTCAAGTTACATTGGCGGTGAAGGACATAATCTTCAAGAGCATTCCGTGGTGTTGATTAGAGGAGGGCGCGTAAGAGATTTGCCTGGGGTGAGGTATCATACAGTTAGGGGTAGTCTAGATACGGCAGGGGTAAAAGATCGCAAGCAAGGTCGCTCAAAATATGGATCTAAAAGGCCGAAAAGCGCTTAATGACGGTTGGGTCAAAAACAATCGGATGTGCAAGATAAGTGGTGAGTTAAAAAAGTATAGGGTTGATTAAATATAATGCCAAGACGTAGAGAAGTGCCAAAGCGGGAGATACTGCCTGATCCTAAGTATCATAATGTTGAATTAGCTAAGTTTGTAAATGTGCTTATGACTCGAGGGAAAAAATCTGTGGCGGAGAGCATTATTTATAAAGCGCTAAGCCAGATAGAGAAAAAGATGGGAGCGGATCCTGTGGTTATATTTACGCAAGCTTTGACCAATGTTAGGCCAATAGTGGAAGTTAAAAGCCGTAGAGTTGGTGGCGCTAACTACCAAGTTCCGGTCGAGGTGCGTTCGGTCAGAAGGAATGCTTTGGCAATGCGATGGTTGCGAGATGCGGCCAGAAAAAGAAATGAGAAATCAATGGATGCTAGGCTGGCGGGTGAGCTATCTGAAGCCGCAGAGGGGCGTGGGGGTGCGGTAAAAAAGCGTGAAGAAGTTCATAGAATGGCGGAATCAAATAAAGCATTTTCTCATTTTAGATTTTAGTTTCCGGCTAATTTGTTCTAATTATTAAAGTAATAAACAGTAGGGTATACGATCGTGGCAAGAAAAACACCGATAGAGCGTTACAGAAATATTGGAATTATGGCGCATATAGATGCCGGTAAAACTACTACTACGGAACGAGTACTGTTTTATACTGGAGTGTCTCATAAACTCGGAGAGGTTCATGATGGCGCTGCCACGATGGATTGGATGGAGCAAGAGCAAGAAAGAGGGATTACAATCACGTCTGCTGCCACAACCTGTTTCTGGAAAGGAATGGCAAGTAATTATCCAGAGCACCGAATAAACATTATTGATACTCCTGGGCACGTTGATTTCACTATTGAGGTGGAGCGTTCTTTAAGGGTTCTTGATGGTGCTTGTACTGTTTTTTGTGCGGTAGGAGGGGTTCAGCCGCAAACAGAAACTGTGTGGCGTCAAGCCAATAAATATATGGTTCCAAGGTTGGCGTTTGTTAACAAAATGGATCGTTCGGGCGCTAATTTTATGCGAGTGCACGAACAGATTAAATCTCGATTGAAGGCGACTCCTGTTCCGATTCAGTTACCTATAGGGGCGGAAGATAAATTTGAGGGAGTTGTTGATTTAATAAAAATGAAAGCAATTTATTGGGATGATGAAAGTCGCGGGATGAAATTTGAGGAGCGCGATATTCCGTCCGGGTTGCTAGAAGACGCAAAGATTTGGCGAGAGAAGGTTTTGGAAACCGCGGCAGAAGCAGATGAAGAGCTTATGAATAAATATCTTGAAAGCGGTGATCTAGAAATTGCTGAAATCAAGAAGGGATTGCGGATTCGTACTATCAATAATGAGATAGTGCCTATGCTTTGTGGGACTGCCTTTAAGAATAAGGGGGTTCAGGCAATGCTGGATGCAGTCATTGATTATATGCCTTCTCCAACAGACATTCTGGCAATACAAGGTGAAAATGAAAATGGAGAGACTGATAAGAGGATAGCAAATGATAGCGAGCCCTTTTCTGCTTTGGCTTTTAAAATTGCAACTGATCCCTATGTTGGGCAACTAATATTTTTTAGAGTTTATTCCGGCGTGGTTACATCAGGAGATACTGTTTATAACCCGATAAAAGGCAAAAAAGAAAGAATTGGACGTTTGTTGCAAATGCATGCAAATCAGCGCGAAGAAATTAAAGAGGTTCGTGCGGGCGATATTGCGGCAGCGGTAGGGTTGAAAGAGGTGATAACTGGTGACACCATTTGTGATCCACAAAAAGTTATTACTTTGGAGCGTATGGATTTTCCGGAGCCAGTTATTCATGTTGCGGTTGAGCCGAAAACTAAAGTGGATCAAGAGAAGATGGGGATAGCGCTTAATAGACTCGCGCAAGAAGATCCGTCGTTTAGAGTGAGAACGGATGAAGAGTCCGGTCAAACTATTATTTCTGGTATGGGAGAGTTGCATTTAGAGATTATAGTTGATCGAATGAAGAGAGAATTTTCTGTTGAGGCTAATGTTGGTGCTCCGCAAGTTGCTTATCGTGAAGCTATTAAAAAGTCTGTGGAAATAGAAGGAAAATTTGTAAAACAGTCCGGTGGACGGGGTCAGTATGGTCACGTTTGGCTCAAAATGGAGCCTAATGAAGCCGGTAAAGGTTTTGAATTCATTGATGAGATTAAGGGTGGTGTGGTTCCAAGGGAATTTATACCCGCTGTGGAAAAAGGATTGCTTGAGACGCTTCCCAGTGGGGTGCTGGCCGGTTATCCGGTAGTAGATGTAAGGGTAACATTATTTGATGGATCTTATCATGATGTCGACTCTAATGAGAATGCATTTAAAATGGCTGCATCTATTGCTTTTAAAGATGGAATGCGAAAAGCAAGTCCTGTTTTATTAGAGCCTATGATGGCGGTTGAGGTTGAGACCCCCGAGGATTTTATGGGAAATGTTGTTGGTGACTTGTCATCTAGACGCGGAATCATTCAGGGAATGGAAGATGTCCCGGGGTTGAAAGTGGTTCGAGCAGAAGTGCCGTTGGCAGAGATGTTTGGTTATTCAACAGTATTAAGATCTGCTACGCAAGGTAGAGCTACTTACACTATGGAATTTAAGCATTATTCCGAAGCGCCAAAAAATGTGGCGGATGCGATTATAAATAAGAAATAAATAGTTTTATAAATAAAAAAGTATAAAGGACATCATGGCGAAGAGTAAATTTGAGCGGTCGAAGCCACACGTAAATGTAGGGACGATAGGTCATGTGGATCATGGTAAGACGACGCTGACGGCGGCGATTACGACGATATTGACGAAGAAATTTGGTGGGGAAGCGAAGAGTTATGCGCAAATTGATTCGGCGCCTGAAGAGCGTGCACGGGGTATAACGATTAACACGGCACATGTGGAATATGAGACAGAGAAGCGTCATTATGCGCATGTGGATTGTCCGGGTCATGCGGACTATGTGAAGAATATGATTACAGGTGCTGCGCAGATGGATGGGGCGATTTTAGTGGTATCTGCAGCAGATGGTCCGATGCCGCAAACGCGTGAGCATATATTGTTGGCGCGTCAAGTAGGTGTTCCGTACATCATTGTATTCATGAATAAAGCGGACATGGTCGACGATGCTGAGTTGATTGAATTGGTAGAGATGGAAATTCGCGAGTTACTGTCGAAATATGAATTTCCTGGAGATGATACTCCGATTATTGTAGGGTCAGCGCTAAAGGCATTGGAAGGGGATTCTGGTGATATAGGTGAAGGTGCGATCTTAAAGCTTGCTGATGCATTGGATAGTTACATACCGCAACCGGAGCGCGCAATTGATGGTGCGTTTATTATGCCGGTAGAGGATGTTTTTTCGATATCTGGTCGTGGGACTGTGGTTACTGGTCGAGTGGAAAGGGGCATAATCAAAGTTGGGGAAGAGATTGAGATTGTAGGTATTAAGCCGACGCTAAAGACGGTATGCACGGGTGTCGAGATGTTTAGGAAATTGCTGGACCAAGGTCAAGCTGGTGACAATGTGGGCATACTGTTACGCGGTACGAAGCGAGAAGAGGTGGAGCGGGGTCAGGTGTTGGCGAAGCCTGGTAGTATATCGCCGCATACCAAGTTTACAGCAGAGATATATGTGTTGAGTAAAGAAGAGGGCGGTAGGCATACACCATTTTTTCCGGGTTATCGTCCACAATTTTATTTTAGGACGACTGATGTGACAGGTGCGATTGAGTTACCTGCTGGTACGGAGATGGTGATGCCAGGAGATAATGTATCGGTAACAGTCAATTTGATTGCGCCGATTGCGATGGAAGAAGGCTTACGTTTTGCGATAAGAGAAGGCGGAAGAACCGTTGGCGCCGGTGTCGTCGCAAAAATTATTGAGTAATATCAGAGTAATTTCGTTGTTAACAAATAATTTTAACTTGACATCGAATGCTTAATACATTGATCGAATTGGAGTATCTAATTAGTATATGCAAAATCAGAAAATAAGAATTCGGCTCAAAGCTTTCGATTATCGACTTATTGATAAATCAGCATTGGAGATTGTCGAAACAGCAAAAAGAACAGGTGCAGTAGTTAAAGGACCTGTTCCGTTACCCACTCGAATAGAGCGTTTTGATGTGTTACGTTCCCCGCATGTTAATAAAACTTCGCGCGATCAATTTGAGATTAGAACACATTTAAGATTAATGGACATTATTGATCCTACGGATAAAACCGTTGATGCTTTGATGAAATTAGATCTTCCAGCAGGCGTGGATGTTGAAATTAAATTGTAGAAGCTATTAAATCTTAATGAGATCTCTAAAGATTAGAAAGTCGACAATACGCTACTAAAAATTGAAAAAAGGCAAGGAAATGAGTTTAGGATTGATTGGACAAAAAATTGGAATGACGCGTATTTTTTCAGAGGCTGGTAGTAGTTTACCCGTGACGGTCGTTGATGTTTCTAATAATCGCGTGGTTCAGATCCGAAATAAAAAAAATGATGGATACAATGCTGTTCAACTGGCTTTCGGAGAAAACAAGTCCAATCGATCGAGTAAACCGGTCCAAGGGCATTATGCGAAAGCTGGTGTCGAAATAGGTTGTGTTTTGAGGGAGTTTAAGATAGCTACTGAAGAAGAATTGAGTTCTTTTGTGGTAGGTAAATTAATAACCAGCGATATATTTAATGTTGGTCAGCAAGTTGATGTAACGGGAATTACCATAGGTAAGGGATATGCAGGTGTAATAAAGCGTCATCATTTTTCTTCCAATCGGGCGAGCCACGGGAACTCTAAAGCGCATAACAAACCAGGATCAATTGGAATGGCACAAGATCCTGGGCGTGTTTTTCCTGGAAAACGTATGTCTGGACATTTGGGTAATGTGAGAAGGACTATACAAAATCTTGAGATATTGAAGATAGATAACGCAAGAAGCTTATTATTGATTAAAGGAGCGATACCTGGGCATAAGGGGGGGCGTGTCTTGATAAAGCCCAGTATAAAGAAAGTTAGTGTAGTTTAGAATCGATGTTAATGAATGATAAGAAGTAGCGATAAGGTATATAAATAATGGAACTTAGGCTTCTCAGCAAAGAGAATCAATCGACAAATATAGTCGTATCTGATGCTCTATTCAATAAAGATTATAATGAAGGACTTGTTCATCAGTTAGTGACTTCTTATTTATCTAATGCTCGATTAGGCACAAGAGCTCAAAAGGGAAGATCTGATATTGCGAAATCAACTAAAAAGCCTTGGAGACAAAAGGGAACGGGTAGAGCGCGGGCTGGAATGGCTTCAAGTCCTCTTTGGCGTGGAGGTGGGAAAGTATTTCCAAATAATCCAAATGAGAATTTTAAGAAAAAAATCAATAAGAAAATGTATAAAGCTGGCATGTGTGTTATTTTATCCCAACTTGTACGAGATGAAAGATTGTTAGTTGTTGATGATTTCATAGTTGAGACGCATAAAACTAAAGAAATGGTTGAGAAACTTAAAAGTAATGGATTAAGTAATGCGCTCATTGTTACGCATGAGCTGGATGATAATTTGTTTTTTTCGGCGAGGAATATTCCAAATGTTTGGGTTGCTGAACCGAGTTATGTTGATCCGGTTAGCTTATTAAAATTTGAGAAAACTGTTGTTACTCTCGAAGGAATAAGAAAATTTGAGGAGATACTTTCATGAAGAATGATTACTTAGAAAATGAAAGATTGCTAAAAATAATACTAGCTCCTCACGTCTCAGAAAAATCTACTTTTTTGGGTGAGAAACATAACCAGACAATATTTCGCGTAATGACCGATGCGAATAAGCACGAAATTAAAGCCGCAGTCGAATTGTTGTGGAAAGATCAAAAAATTGAAGTAGAAAAAGTGGCAACAATAAATGTAAAAGGTAAGCATAAAAGGTTCGGTCGTTTTATGGGGAAAAGAAAAGATTGGAAAAAAGCTGTAGTCAGTATAAAGAGTGATCAGGATTTGAATTTTACTAATTTTGCAAATATAGAGATTAAGTAATATGGCATTAGTCAAATTAAGACCAACATCGCCTGGTCGTAGATCGGTAATAAAAGTTGTTAATGAAGAACTTTATAAAGGTCGATCTTATAAAGGATTAACTGAGAAACAATCTAAAACTGCTGGACGTAACAATCACGGAAGAATAACAACAAGACATCGTGGTGGCGGTCATAAGCAGCATTATAGAATAATAGATTTTAAAAGAAATAAAATTGGAATTTCGGCGATTGTTGAGCGCAAAGAATATGACCCTAATAGAACAGCCGCTATTGCTTTGGTTTGTTATAAAGACGGCGAGAGAAAGTATATTATATTGCCCAAAGGATTAAATGTTGGTGATCAAATAGTAAGTGGCGATCACGCAGAAATTAAGCCAGGAAATGCATTGCCTTTACGTAATATACCGCTCGGTACTGTTATACACTGTGTTGAGCTTCAACCGGGCAAAGGTGCGCAATTGGCTCGATCAGCTGGAACGTCGGTGCAGTTACAAGCAAGAGAAGGTAGTTATGCACAATTAAAATTGCGTTCTGGTGAGATACGAAAGGTTCACGTTAATTGTTTTGCTACTGTTGGTGAAGTTGGAAATGCTGAACATAATCTGCGATCTATTGGTAAAGCTGGTGCGATAAGATGGCGAGGAATTAGACCTACGGTTAGGGGAGTTGCAATGAATCCAATAGATCATCCACACGGTGGTGGTGAGGGTAGAACTTCTGCTGGCAGACATCCAGTGAGTCCTTGGGGAACACCGGCTAAAGGTTATAGAACCCGGAAAAATAAAAGAACTGAGATTATGGTAATTCGACACAGATATTCGAAAAAAGGATAATTATTAAATGCCTCGTTCAGTAAAAAAAGGTCCTTATGTTGATGCGCACTTAATTAATAAAATTAGAAAAGCGCAAGAAAACAATGATAAACGCCCTATAAAAACATGGTCACGACGCTCTACGATTTTGCCAGATTTTATTGGACTTACGGTATCAGTGCATAATGGAAGACAGCATATTCCAATTTTCGTTACAGAAAATATGGTAGGTCATAAATTTGGAGAATTTTCGTTAACACGTACATTTAAGGGACATGCTGGCGATAAAAAGGCTACAGCTAAGTAAACGAGGGCAACGATGGAAACAACAGCAAGTTTAAAAGGTATTCGTTTGTCAGCCCAGAAAGGACGATTGGTAGCTGATCAAATACGGGGGCTTCCGGTAGAGAAAGCCGTAAATATTTTAAAGTTTAGTTCCAAAAAAGGTGCTGTAATTATTAAAAAGCTTTTAGAGTCTGCCATTGCAAATGCTGAACATAATGATGGTGCAGATATAGATGAATTAAAAGTTTTTAAGATTTTGGTGGATCGAGGAACATTATTAAAGCGAACTAGCGCTCGCGCAAAGGGGCGTGGCAATAGAATCACTAAACCAACTTGTCATATCGAATTGACAGTAAGCGATGATAGAGGCATTAGTCGTACTAAGAAAGGTGTTAACTGATGGGACAAAAAATTAATCCAATTGGATTTAGATTATCAGTTCAAAAAAATTGGTTATCGAAATGGTATGCTAATAGTAAAGATTTCTCTACTATGCTCAATGAAGATATAAAAGTAAGAGCCTATTTAAGTAAGAAGCTTAGAAATGCATCAGTAGGAAAGATTTTAATTGAAAGACCATCCAAAAATGCACGAATCACAATTTTTACATCTCGTCCAGGTATTGTGATCGGTAAAAAAGGTGAAGATATTGAATTGCTAAGAGCGGAATTACAAAAAAGAATGGGAATTCCAGTTCATGTCAACATTGAAGAGATAAGAAAGCCTGAACTTGATGCACAGCTTATCGCTGATAATATAGCGCAACAATTAGAAAAGAGAATTATGTTTCGTCGCGCCATGAAGCGAGCGATGCAAAATGCCATGAGACTCGGTGCACAGGGTATAAAAATTATGAGTTCAGGGCGATTGAATGGAATTGAAATTGCTCGTACGGAATGGTATCGCGAAGGTCGGGTTCCTCTGCATACATTAAGGGCAGATCTGGAATACGGTACATCAGAAGCGCATACGACATATGGAATTATTGGAATTAAAGTTTGGATATTTAAGGGAGAAATCCTAGGTAAAGGTGAAGTTCACACAAACAGTCCTTCTCCATTAGATAGCGAAAAGAAGAAGAATTTTAAAAGACCGCTATCGCATACTTATAGCAAACAGTATTTAGACGATGGAAGAGATTCTGGTGCTTCTATTATTGAAAATAATGAAAATGGGATTAATAGCGTCTCAAAAAAACAATTAAATTCTGGGGATAAGAATGCTTCAACCAGCTAGAACTAAATTTCGCAAGCAACAGAAGGGTAGAAACACTGGTGTGGCGACGCGCGGAGCAAAAGTGAGCTTTGGAGAATTTGGTCTCAAAGCAATAGAGAGGGGGCGAATAACTGCTAGACAAATAGAAGCAGCCCGTCGTGCTATGACTCGATATATAAAAAGAGGAGGAAGGATTTGGATTAGAATTTTTCCTGATAAGCCAATATCGACTAAGCCTGCTGAAGTTAGAATGGGTAATGGTAAGGGAAACCCAGAATATTACGTTGCCGAAATAAAACCTGGAAAAATGTTATATGAGATGGATGGTGTAAATGAGGATTTGGCCAGAGAAGCTTTTAGGCTAGCTGCGGCTAAACTGCCCATTAAGACTACTTTTATGATAAGACAAATTGGCGGATAAATTTAATCATGAAAGCGATTGAATTAAGAGATAAAGAAATACACGACTTGAATACAGAGTTGCATTCATTGTTAAGAGCATATTTTGTGTTACGGATGCAATTGGCAACGCAACAGTTAACAAATAATGCAAAAATAAAATTGATCAAAAAAGATATTGCAAGAGTTAAAACTGTAATTACACAGAAAATGAAAAATCATGACAATTGAGAAGCTTCACCGAACATTAAATGGCAAGGTTACAAGTGATAAAATGTCTAAGACTGTAACTGTTTTGGTTGAAAGGAAATTAAAGCATCCTCTTTATGGAAAATATATTGTACGTTCAAAAAAATACCATGCGCATGTTGAAGAGAATGGCCTGTATGGAATTGGCGATAGTGTCACTATTGAGGAATGTAAACCCATATCTAAAACTAAAGCATGGAAGGTAGTCGGTATATTGAACAAGACTATAGCGAATAATTGATTTTAACTTCGACTATTATTTTACATATTTCCTTAATTAAGAAGTAAAGAGTAGCTATATGATTCAAATGCAAACAATATTAAAAGTTGCTGATAATACGGGAGCAAAATCTATTATGTGCATAAAGGTTCTTGGAGGCTCAAAGAAACAGTATGCTGAAATAGGTGATGTTATAAAAGTCAGTGTGAAAGATGCTGCCCCTCGTGGTCGAGTCAAGAAGGGGGAGGTTTATAATGCAGTAATTGTTAGAACGGCCAAAGGTGTAAGGCGTGTAGATGGATCTTTATTGAAGTTCGATGATAATGCAGCTGTTTTGCTTAATAATAAACTAGAGCCTATCGGCACTCGTATTTTTGGTCCAGTAACTAGAGAACTAAGGAATGCGCGTTTTATGAAAATAGTTTCATTAGCTCCTGAGGTTTTGTAATTATAGACAATAAAGATTATGAAAAAATTGAGAAAAGGTGATGATGTAATTGTAATTTCCGGTAAAGATAAAGGGAAAAGAGGGGCGATTATTAAGATAACTAGTGATGATCGTGCTATTGTACAGGGAATTAATTTGGTAAAAAAACACCAGAAACCCAATCCATCCACTGGTGCATCAGGTGGGATTATTGATAAAGAAATGCCTATTCATATTTCAAACATTGCTATTTATAACTTAACGACGAAAAAACAAGATCGCGTAAGTTTCAAAATTAATGATGAAAATGAAAAAATTAGAATATTTAAATCTTCTGGTGATGTGATTCATTCGCAGCATAAGAACTAAACCGAAAACTATACAATGACTCGTTTACAAGAATTTTATAGACAGACTGTTACAAAACAGTTAATTGATCAGTTTAAGTATAAAAGCGTAATGGAAGTTCCTAAAATTACCAAAATTACACTTAATATAGGCCTAGGTGAAGCTACAACAGATAAAAAGGTAATTGAATTCGCATTGGCTGATTTAAAGAAAATTTCTGGACAACAACCAATTGTTACAAAAGCAAAGAAATCAATAGCAACGTTTAAAGTCAGAGAAGACTATCCTGTTGGCTGTATGGTTACTTTACGTCGTAAAAAAATGTATGAATTTCTTGATCGACTAATTACTATAGCTATTCCAAGGATACGTGATTTTAGGGGAATATCTGGAAAATCTTTTGATGGAAGAGGTAATTATAATATGGGCATTAAAGAACAAATTATATTTCCTGAGATTGAGTATGATAAAATCGATGCTCTAAGAGGTATGAACATTTCCATAACAACTACTGCTAAGAGCGACAGTGAAGCGAAAGCTTTGCTTGCGGCATTTAGTTTTCCATTTAAAAATTGAGAATGAGATGGCAAAATTAGCACTTATAAATAGAAATTTAAAGAGACAAAAGATTGTTGCTAAATATCAAGAGCGACGAAGAGTGCTTTTTGAAAAAATTAATAATACAGGCCTAGATGATAAAGAGAGATTTGAAGCAAGGCTTAATTTACAGAAATTGCCGAGAGATTCTAGTCCTGTGCGTATTAGAAACCGGTGTTCGTTAACTGGAAGATCACGGGGCGTGTATTCTAAATTTGGATTAGGTAGAAGTAAGCTTAGAGATATTGCAATGAGTGGAAAAATTCCCGGAATTATTAAGGCAAGTTGGTGATTATTTTGGAATTTGAAGATAAGATTTTTAATTTATATTTGGCGATAAATAATAAGGTATGTAAATAACAGCATGAGTATGAGTGACCCTATAGCGGATATGATAACTCGAGTTAGAAATGCGCAGCTAGTTAAGAAAAAAACGGTTTGCATATCAAATTCGAAGATAAATCTTGCAATAACTAAAGTCTTAATGGATGAAGGATATATTGAAAATTATAATGTTTTTCAATATGAAAATAGCAAGAAAAGTGAGATTGTTATTACACTTAAATATTATTTAGGTGATGCTGTTATTGAGAATATCACGCGTATTAGTAAGCCCGGTTTGAGGCGATATAAATCAAAGGCAGAATTACCTAAGGTCATAAATGAAATGGGAATTGCAATCGTTTCGACTTCTAAGGGTGTTATGTCTGCTCGTAATGCGTATCAAATTGGAATTGGTGGTGAGCTTTTATGCACGGTAGTATAAAGGAAAATATGGCATGTCTCGAGTAAGTAATAACCCTGTTTTGGTACCCAAAAATGTTGAAGTTAGTATTACTCCGTCAGAAGTAATAATTAAAGGGCCTCTAGGCTCTTTGAAACAAAGACTGGAGAGTAATGTTTCAGTCGAATTTGATGATAGTCAAATTAAGATTATTGCAAAAGATGCAACTAAATTTTCAAATGCAATTTCAGGAACTACTCGCGCGTTGGTTGCTAACATGGTAAAAGGGGTATCTGGCGGATTTGAAAAGAAGCTTCTGCTTGTTGGTGTGGGCTATCGTGCTCAGGCAACTGCAAGTATGCTTAATTTGACACTAGGCTTTTCCCATCCAGTTGATTATATAGTACCGAATGGCATAAAGATTGAAACGCCAAGCCAAACTGAAATCTTAATTAAGGGAATAGACAAGCAGAAAGTTGGTCAGACGGCAGCAGAAATTCGTGCTTATCGTAGACCTGAGCCATACAAAGGTAAAGGAATAAGATATTCGGATGAGATTATTGTCATTAAAGAAACCAAAAAGAAATAACTTAGTAAACTGAAAATGCAAAATCTAAACGAAAAGAGAATTAGACGCTCAAAACAAACGCGTAAACGAATTGCTCAAATTGGAATGATTCGATTGACGGTGCATCGCACTAATTCGCATATTTATGCTCAACTAATTGATGATAAAAATGGTAGTACGATTGTGAGTGCTTCAACATTAGAGAAGGACTTACGTAGTCAACTATCGAGTGGTGGAAATATCTTGGCTGCAAAATTTGTAGGAAAGAGAATTGCTGAAAAAGCTATACATATTGGAATTCGTGAAATTGCTTTCGATAGATCTGGTTATAAATATCA
Organism: Nitrosomonas sp. PY1; assembly: GCF_022836435.1. Lineage (NCBI taxonomy): Bacteria > Pseudomonadati > Pseudomonadota > Betaproteobacteria > Nitrosomonadales > Nitrosomonadaceae > Nitrosomonas > Nitrosomonas sp. PY1. Next base: position 915,437 of record NZ_BQXC01000001.1, read on the forward strand.
TGGTCGGATTAAGGCATTAGCGGATTCGGCTCGAGAAGTTGGTCTTAAATTTTAAATAGGGATCTTCCCATGGCTAAAGTTAACAAAACAACAGATAAAGTGGTTGGTTTGGATGAGAGTGGAAGTGCGCGTGATGATTTTCGTGAGAAAATGGTGGCGATCAATAGAGTTACCAAAGTTGTAAAAGGTGGACGAATTTTGGGTTTTTCAGCCTTGACTGTTGTTGGTGATGGTGATGGTGGAGTTGGAATGGGGAAAGGTAAGTCAAGAGAAGTTCCTGTTGCAGTTCAAAAAGCGATGGATGAAGCGCGCAAGAAAATGATCAAGATTAAACTAAAGAATGGAACTATTCATCATCCTGTTGTGGGTACCCATGATGCAGCTAAGGTGTATATGCAACCTGCTCCAGAAGGAACTGGGATAATAGCTGGTGGGCCCATGCGAGCTATTTTCGAAGTAATGGGAATGACAAATATTCTTGCGAAATGTATAGGTTCGACCAATCCTTATAATGTTGTCAGAGCAACATTAAATGGTTTGAATTCTATTCATTCTCCTTCGTACATTGCCGCAAAACGTGGTAAGAGTGTTAAAGAGATACTTGGACACGAATAGTTATGATCGATAATAAAAATAATCTAATTAAAATTACATTGATACGAAGTACTATCGGCGTAAAAAAATCACATCGTGCTACAGTACGTGGGTTAGGTCTTAAAAAATTAAATAGTTCATCCACCGTAAGTGACACATTAGAAACTAGGGGAATGATACGAAAAATCAATTATTTGTTGAAATGTGAATAGATATTATGCTGCTAAACTCAATTACATCATCGAATGGCGCACGCAAAAATAAAACACGAGTCGGTCGTGGCATGGGATCAGGATTAGGAAAAACCTGTGGACGCGGACATAAAGGACAAAAATCTAGATCTGGTGGCTTTCATAAGGTTGGATTTGAAGGTGGACAAATGCCTATTCAAAGACGTTTGCCAAAAAGAGGCTTTAGTGCGGATGCGTCTAAGAAAGCTCATCAGATCTCGTTGAGATTGTCAGTTTTGAATAAATTGAGCGAAGAAAATTTGAAGAATGACATTACTGTTTTGATGATGAAAGAAAATCGCCTAATTCCCAGAAATACTAAGATTATTAAATTTTACATGTCAAAAGATTTTAATAAGAAAGTTAGTTTTTCTCATTCGGATGATATTATCTTAAGTGCTGGCATAAAAAACAAATTAAAAAATGATAATACCAGTGCTATTTCGCAATAACTTGTCATATAAATAAAATACGATCTTAAATGTTAAATCGCTCGACGGATAAGCTTTCTGAATTAAAAAAACGTTTATGGTTTTTACTTTTAGCCCTCATAGTTTATAGAATTGGCGCGCATGTTCCGGTGCCAGGTATAGATCCTGTCGTCCTAAAAGACTTATTCCAGTCCCAAGAAAGCGGCGTCTTGGGAATGTTTAATATGTTTTCAGGTGGAGCTCTTTCTAGATTTTCCATATTTGCTTTGGGCATTATGCCCTATATATCGGCTTCCATTATTATGCAATTGGGCACAGTTGCGGTGCCTTATTTAGAGTCTTTGAAGAAAGAAGGCGAGAATGGTAGGAGAAAAATAACGCAGTACACTCGATATGGAACTTTAGGATTGGCTTTAGTGCAAAGCTATGGAATTTCAATTGCTTTGCAGGCGCAAAGCGGTTTGGTGATCAATCCTGGAAATATGTTTGTAATGACTACAGTTGTTACATTAGTAACAGGTACTATCTTTTTGATGTGGTTAGGTGAGCAAATTACAGAACGTGGCGTTGGTAATGGAATCTCTTTGATTATTTTTGCGGGAATAGCCGCAGGACTTCCAAGCGCGATAGGTGGTACTTTGGATTTAGTTAGTACTGGCTCTATGCATTTCTTGGTTGCTCTTGTTATTTTCGTTACTGCTGCATTAATTACGGGGCTTGTTGTTTTTGTAGAAAAGGGCCAACGCAGAATTCCCATAAATTACGCAAAACGTCAGGTTGGACGTAAAGTATATGGCGGACAAAGCTCGCACTTGCCTTTGAAACTTAATATGGCTGGTGTTATTCCCCCTATCTTTGCTTCCAGTATTATACTGTTTCCAGCTACCTTAACCGGTTGGTTTGCTGATGCTCAATCAATGACATGGCTTAAAGATATTAGTGCGGCATTGTCGCCAGGTCAACCCATATATGTAGTGCTTTATTCGTTTATGATAATCTTTTTTTGTTTTTTTTATACGGCACTTGTTTTTAATCCTAAAGACACTTCGGACAATCTTAAGAAGAGCGGCGCATTTGTTCCAGGTATTAGGCCTGGTGATCTAACAACTCGTTATATCGAGAAAGTTATGCTACGCCTTACTTTAGTCGGATCGATTTATGTGACGCTAGTGTGCTTATTACCTGAGTTTCTTATACTTAAATGGAATGTACCCTTTTATTTTGGAGGAACATCACTATTGATTATAGTGATTGTAACGATGGATTTTATGGCGCAAATTCAGTCTCATGTTATGTCTTCTCAATATGATAGTTTACTAAAGAAGGCTAATTTTAAAGGAAATCAACAATCATTAGGTAGAAATTCTCTTAAATAATAGATACTAAAGATTTTTATTTTTAATGGCTAAAGAAGATACGATACAAATGCAGGGAGAGATTTTAGAAACTCTTCCTAATGCTACTTTCAGAGTTAAATTAGAGAATGGTCATATAGTTTTAGGACATATATCGGGAAAGATGCGCATGCACTATATACGAATCCTTCCTGGCGATAAAGTTACTGTTGACTTGACACCTTATGATTTGACACGTGCAAGAATTACATTTAGAGCAAAATAGGATATGTTTTTTGGGCTTTATTAATTAATTTAAATTAATAATTTGAAATGGGTGAAGGAAACAATGAAAGTTAATGCTTCAGTAAAAAAATTTTGTAGAAACTGCAAGATTATAAGAAGAAATAGAGTAATCAGAGTGATATGTACTGATCCTCGCCATAAGCAACGTCAAGGCTAATTTTATTTATAATAAATGAGAAAAAAATGAAATGACGCGTATATCTGGAGTAAACATACCGCCTAATCAACATGCTGATATAGCGCTTACAGCTATATATGGTATAGGGAAATCAACATCTATAAAAATTTGTAATATTATAGGTATCGAGCAGCATAAAAAAATAAAAGACTTGCCAGAGGATCAGATTGATAAATTACGTGAGTATATATCGAAGATGATCGTTGAAGGTGACTTACGCAGAGAAGTATCTATGAACATTAAGCGATTAATGGATCTTGGATGTTATAGAGGCTTACGTCATCGAAGAGGTCTCCCAGTACGTGGACAGCGTACTCGTACAAATGCGAGAACCCGAAAAGGCCCCAGAAAAGCTTTGAGATCTAAGTAATTTTATTTTCTGTTTGAACTTTTAAGGATTTTTATATTTTATGGTCAAGTCTGTTTCCCGCGCGCGAAAAAAAATAAAAAAAAATATATCTGAAGGGATAGCTTTCGTACACGCTTCTTTTAACAATACAATTATTACTATAACTGATAGGCAAGGTAATGCTTTGTCATGGGCTACCTCAGGTGGTGCCGGCTTCAAAGGTTCGAGAAAAAGCACTCCTTTTGCAGCTCAAGTAGCTGCTGAAAATGCAAGTAAGGTTGCAATTGAGTGTGGCGTTAAAAATTTAGAGGTTAAAATTAAAGGTCCAGGACCAGGAAGAGATTCAGCTGTTAGAGCACTTAATTCAGCGGGATTTAAGATTACTAGTATATCTGATGTAACGCCTGTTCCACATAATGGTTGTCGACCACCAAAAAAACGTCGTATTTGAGGAGATTACGTTGGCTAGAAGTATAGAACCTAAATGTAAGCAATGTCGTCGAGAAGGCGAGAAGTTATTTTTGAAGGGTGAAAAATGTTTTTCTGATAAGTGTGCAATAGAGAGAAGAAATTACCCTCCAGGTCAGCATGGTCAAAAAAAAGGCAGATTATCGGATTATGGTGGACAACTTCGTGAGAAACAAAAAGTTAGACGAATATATGGTATTTTAGAAAAACAATTTCGTAATATTTATAAACAAGCAGATAGTAGCAAAGGGGTCACAGGCGATACTTTATTAAAATTATTAGAAAGTAGATTAGATAATGTCGCTTATCACATGGGATTTGGTTCGTCACGTACAGAAGCTAGGCAGGTTGTCAGACATAATAGTATTCTTGTAAATGGCAAACGAGTTAACATACCTTCATATATCATTAAGCCTGGCGATGTTGTTGAAGTTTCTAATAAAGCTAAAAGTCAGCTACGCATTAAGTCCTCTGTTGAGTCTGCTAGTAATCGAAATGTACTGAGCTGGATCGAAGTAGACACTAAGGGAATGAAAGGGGTATTTAAAGAAGCACCTGATCGCTCGGAATTGCCTGCAACAATTAATGAGTCTTTAGTCGTGGAATTGTATTCCAAATGATTTCTTCTTAGATTTATGGGTTTACTTTTTTTGCAGGAATTTTAATTATGCAAGGTAATGAATTACTAATACCTAAAATTATTGATGTTCAAAATATCTCTCCGGTACATGCTAAGATTGTTATGGAGCCGTTTGAACGAGGATATGGACATACTTTAGGTAATGCTTTACGTAGAATATTGTTGTCTTCGATGACGGGTTATGCACTAACGGAAATTAAAATTGCTGGCGTTGTTCATGAGTATTCTGCATTAGATGGCGTACAAGAAGATATTGTTGATATTATTTTAAATATAAAAGGAATTGTTTTAAGATTGCATAATGAAACAGAAACAATTCTCAGCTTAAATAAATCTGGAAAGGGCTTAATAACAGCCGGAGATATTGAAGCCAACCACAATGTCGAGATTATCAATCCAGATCATGTAATAGCTCATCTTACTTCCAATGGAACACTGGATATTCAGATGAAGGTGGAAAGAGGTCATGGATATGTTCCGGCTGCTAATAGACGTAATAAAAATTCCGAGAAATCTATTGGGACAATTTTCTTGGATGCATCATTTAGCCCCATTAAGCGAGTTAGTTATACGGTTGAAAGTGCGCGTGTTGAGCAAAGAACAGACTTGGATAAACTAATTATCGATTTAGAAACAAATGGTATTGTCGAACCGGAAGAAGCCATTAGAAATGCGGCTCGCGTTTTGGTGCAGCAATTGTCAGTTTTTGCAGACTTAGAAAGCACTCCAATCGCCAAAGAGCAACCACAAATACCAAGAATTGATCCTATATTGTTGAGACCTGTTGATGATTTAGAACTTACTGTTCGTTCCGCTAATTGTTTGAAGGTTGAGAATATATATTATATAGGTGATTTAATTCAGAGAACCGAAGCTGAGTTATTGCGTACGCCGAATTTAGGGAGAAAATCTCTAAATGAAATAAAGGAAGTATTGGCCGCAAGAGAGCTTACGTTGGGTATGAAACTAGATAATTGGCCACCGGCGAATTTAGATAATATTGCTAAGGAAGTGAATCATGCGCCACAATAACGCATTTAGAAAATTGAATCGCACAAGCAGTCATCGGATTGCTATGTTGCGGAATATGTGTAATTCTTTATTACATCATGAGGTTATTTTTACAACTTTGCCAAAGGCTAAGGAGCTACGGCGATATGTTGAACCGATGATAACAATGGGTAAGAAACCATCTTTAGCAAATAGGCGGTTGGCTTTTAACCGTCTGAGAAGTCGCAAAAATGTTTCTAAACTATTTGATCAATTAGGTCCGCGATATAATACTAGACCTGGTGGGTATTTACGCATACTTAAATGTGGTTTTAGAAAAGGCGATAATGCACCAATGGCTATGATTGAACTTTTGGATAGAGCCATAGTGAATAGTGATGGAGCTTCATCAAGTATTACAAACTGAGTGTTTGTTGATAAATACTGACTCGTTAATTTAGTTATGTTATAGATGTATCTTGAGTTTGGAATTTAGGCATATCATCGCATGATGTATAACAATCAATACCTTATTGCAAAATAATATCACATTATTAAATTTAGAATCCCTAACCAAATATCTTTATCCTGAATCGAAACAGTTTATTTTACAGATTCTAGATAGCACTGATTCAACAAATTCATTTCTTATAAATTTGCTTAAGAATAAGCAAATATCGGATAGCACGGATTTTATATATGTTGTTGCTGCGGAATTGCAAACGAAAGGGCGGGGTAGAAATGGACATTCTTGGCGCAGTGGATTTGGAGAAAGTTTAACTTTTTCTCTGAGTTGGCGTTTTAAAAAATATCCTGCATCTCAGTTATCTAGTTTGAGCCTGATTATTGGCATTGCCATTATTCGGGTTTTGAGACATTTTTCCATAGAAGGTGTTAGTCTCAAATGGCCTAATGATGTTCTAGTGAATCGTTCTAAGATAGCGGGAGTTTTGATTGAACTGCGAAGCGGTATCAGAAATTCATATCAAACTGTGATCGGTATTGGAATTAATTTTAACCTTTCCGAGAATACAAGGAATTGCATTGACTGTAATGTCACGGATCTATTCGAAGTAACCGGTAAGTTACTTGATCGAAATTTAATACTTAGTGCGCTATTAGTCGAAATTAAAAAAACAATTTCTCATTTTGAGATGTTTGGCTTTTCTTATTTTAAAAATGAATGGATTAGCTATCATGCTTTTGAGGGGAAACATGTTTGTTTAAATATGCCAAACAATCAAATTGTTCAAGGTATTGTAGATGGCGTTAATGATAACGGTGCAATTTGCTTATTAACTGATTCAGGTAGAAAAATGTTCGATGTTGGAGAAATTTCTTTACGTGATATAAATTAATAATGGCTATTTTGGCAATTGATTCGGGTAATTCATATATAAAATGGGGCTTGTATGGGGCGAATCAATGGATAAAAAAAGGAAAGGTTCATCAAAGTGATGTCTCGTTATTAGCGATCCAATTTAAGCATTTATTTAAGCCGAAGCTAGTTGTAGCTTCTCACGTAGGAAGGGTATCAACACGCCATGAGATTGCAAACATCGTTGCATCGCTGTACGCACTAGAGCCAAATTGGATTGTGGCGCAAGAATATGGATTTGGAATCACAAATCACTACATTAACCCTATGCAACTCGGGTGTGATCGATGGTTAGCCTTAATTGCGGCATGGGAAAAGAATAACCGCCGTAGATGTCTCGTCGTTAATATTGGAACTGCGATGACTGTTGATGTATTAACAGATCATGGTGAGTTTCTCGGTGGAATTATTACGCCAAGCGCCCACCTGATTTTTGAGAGTTTGCGTTTGAACACTCAACTGAATTATTCACAGAAAAGCAACTACAACGATTTTCCATTGACTACAAATGAGGCAATTCATAGTGGTGCTATTTATTGCCTTGTAGGTGCAATAGAAAGAATGCAGCAATTATTCGTCGATAAATTTAATTGTTCGATGATCGATTGTGTGATTAGTGGGGGTGGAGCTTCAATATTACTTCCATTTATAAAACTGCCAATAGTATTTGTCGATGAGTTAGTGCTTGAAGGTTTGGTCATCATCGGGAATAGTGATCAAATTGATTCTTGTTCTAGTAACTCTGAGTGACCTTTCTTGCTATGAATTCTTCATTCCATCATGTTAGTTTCTACAAATCGGTTGCCGACATGCAAGATCTTCCTTCGAATTCTAAAGTTGAAGTTGCGTTTGCTGGGCGATCAAATGCTGGGAAATCAAGTGTTATTAACACACTGACAAATAGGAATCGACTTGCTTATGTGAGCAAGAAGCCTGGACGAACACAACTTATTAATTTTTTTAAAGTTACTACTGAATGTGAAGAGAAATTTCTTGTTGATTTACCGGGTTATGGATATGCTGAGGTTCCTCAAGCGGTTCGCGAAAAGTGGTGTAGTTTGTTGAACAATTATTTGCAGCGGAGAGAATCGCTTCAAGGATTAGTATTAATTATGGATGTGCGGCATCCATTGAAGTCGCTTGATATGGAAATGTTGGACTGGTTCTTGCCAACAGGTAAACCAATTCACATCTTACTTACTAAAGCGGATAAGCTTAGTAAGTTACGTGCAAATGAAACCTTGAAAGAAGTAAAATCATTTTTTCAGAATAGTATTTATTCTCGGTGTAGCGTTCAATTGTTTTCTAGCACTATACCTTTAGGCGTTGAAGATGTATATGAGATTCTTGATAGATGGTTTTCTTTTGAAGGGAGTAGCAAAATTACCAATGGTCACATCATCAATAATGAAGATAATGCGCCCCTTTAGCGATTTAAAAAATTAAAGCTTATTTTTTACTTTACCCGTATTCTTATCCTTGAAGGGATAAATAAAATCAGTGAAAGATATGCGGTATAAAAATAAAAAAATCCCCAACCAAGGGGAGGAGGTTGGGGAAATTGCCTTACGCAAAGAATAGAGCACTCGTCTTAGGGAGGAAAGAACGAGCACTGAATTATTGTTTCATCTATATGAGAAATGATTCATCGATAAGTTCAAAAATATTCGATAAAATTTTATGGTAGTTTGTGAATACAGATAAGCCACGTAAGAAGGATGAATAACTTGGTGCTACTAAAGTAGATTGGGCAAGTTTTAGTGCAACTGAAAATCACCTAAATATAGTATATAGTCACTCGATTAAACTGTTTCTTAATTAAATTAATTTTTTTATTGTGTTCTTATATAATCGATTTCCTCAAAAAAGAATGCGCCGACTGCGTCGCGATGAATTTTCTCGACGCTTAGTGCGAGAGTCTCATCTTCAATCTAGTGATTTTATCTATCCAGTTTTTATATTGGAAGGAAAGAATCAAGTTGAAAATGTTTCGTCTATGCCTGGAGTGGTTAGGCAATCAACTGATAAATTGCTGTATACAGCAGAAAGGTGCTTGCAGCTTGGTATTCCAGCTATAGCTATATTTCCGGTAATTGAAGATACGCTAAAGAATCTCACTGCAGACGAGGCATTTAATCCAGATGGATTAGTTTCTCGAGCCGTTCGATTGCTAAAAAAGAATTTTCCTCAGCTTGGAATAATAACCGATATAGCATTGGATCCTTATACCAGTCACGGGCAAGATGGATTGATTGATACGCAAGGATATGTTTTAAATGATGAAACTGTTCAAGTGTTATGTCAGCAAGCGATTGTTCACGCGCAAGCAGGAGCTGATATTGTCGCTCCATCGGATATGATGGACGGACGTGTAGCAGCAATTCGGGAGAGCCTTGATAGTCAGAATTGCATTCATACACGAATCCTAGCGTATTCGGCTAAATATGCTTCCAGTTTTTATGGTCCATTTCGTGATGCCGTAGGTTCTGCAGCTAACCTAGGGGCAGGGAATAAATATACTTATCAGATGGATCCGGCAAATTCCAATGAAGCACTCTGGGAAGTTGGCCTGGACCTATCTGAAGGAGCAGATATGGTTATGATTAAACCTGGCATGCCGTATCTCGATATTGTGCAACGTGTTAAAGACAAATATGGTGTTCCGACATTTGTGTATCAGGTTAGCGGCGAATATGCCATGCTTAAAGCTGCTGCAGCCAATGGATGGTTGAGTGAAGAGGCTTGCGTGCTAGAGTCTTTGCTAGGATTTAAACGTGCTGGTGCTGATGGAATACTTACCTACTATGCACTCGAAGCAGCTCATTGGTTAGCTAGCGGAAATAATAAATGAACTAAACTGCTAATTTAGAAGATCTATTACTAGTTTTCCTGCTTTCAGGAGCATAGAAAGGATGTAATTGTAATACTAGAAGAGCTGGTCTCTGACATCTTTTTCTTCACGAACTCCAGGATTAGGTGCATATTCGATAGGAGGAGGTTCGTATACGGGAGGCAGTTGTTCGCTGAAGAAGTATTCAGTCATATTTCCACTAGAATCTCTGAATCCAGTTCCAGAGTTTATTTTGGTTGCGGTGATACCGTTAGGTATTTTATACTCGGCTATGGGCGTATCTTTCATAACAGGTTTCATATAATCCATCCAAATAGGCAGTGCAACACGCCCTCCAGTTTCATTGCTACCCAGTGATTTTGGCTCGTCGTATCCCATCCAAGATATAGTTACCAAATTTTTCTGATAACCACAAAACCAAGCGTCGATATAGTTACTGGTAGTGCCTGTTTTTCCAGCTAAGTCGGTACGCCCTAACTGCTTAGCCTTAACAGCAGTACCAAAATTAATGACATCTTGCATCATGTTGGTCATAATAAAAGCGTTACGCGGATCAATTACTCGTTTTGCGCCATTTGAAGTACTTACTGGTTGGAATTGCTCTAGGATATTACCTTTTTCATCTTCAATTTTTTTAATGAAGTAAGGTGCAATACGATATCCGCCATTTGCGAATACTGAGTATCCGACGGCCATTTGCATCGGAGTAACTGACCCGGAACCCAGTGCCATAGGCAGATAAGCAGGGTGACGATCAGCATCAAAGCCGAATCGAGAAATGTAGTCTTGTGCATAATGTACCCCAATTGCTTGCAAAATTCGTATGGACACGAGATTTTTAGATTTTACTAGGGCTGTGCGCATGCGAATAGGACCGGCATATTTTCCATCAAAATTTTTTGGTTCCCATAATTGGCTGCCAGTTTGATTTGCATTGAATGAGAGTGGACCGTCATTGATGATAGTAGCCGAGGTAAAACCTTTCTCAAGTGCTGCAGAATAAATGAAAGGCTTAAAGCTCGAGCCCGGTTGTCGCCAAGCTTGCGTCACATGATTAAATTTATTCTTTTGAAAATCAAATCCACCAACTAAAGCACGAATGGCGCCGTCATTAGGATCTAATGAAACAATTGCAGCTTCTACTGCTGGGAGCTGAACAATATGCCAGATATCATTATTTAGATCTTTTTGGATACGAATGAGTGCACCAGGACTGAGATATTTCTTTCCCTGCTCTTTTTTGTTAGTCGGTAGATATTTTTGTGCAAACTTAAGCCCATCTCCTTTTATTTCAATAATTTCCCCACCCTTTCGGTAAACTTGTATAGCATTCTGTTTAACAGATAGCACAACTGCTGGATAAATCATGTCGTTCTCAGTGATGTCATCCAATGCTTCATCGAGTGTTTTTTCCTGATTACTGCCGTGCTTCAATAAATCAATATATCCTTCAGGACCACGATATCCATGTCTTCGATCATATTCAATCAAATTTTTTCTTAAAGCATAATAAGCTGCGTTCTGATCCTGTTGGCGGATCGTGGTATAAACGCGAATTCCTTTACTATAAGCATCTTCTTGGAAGCGATCATAGATCACTTGACGTACCATTTCTGCTACATAATCGGCAGGTGTTGCAAAAACTAGGGATTGTTTTTTTACGACGATGGGCTGTGCTTCTAAGGTACTCAGTTCTTCGCGTGAAATAAGCTTTAATTTATGCAAGCGACCTAAAACATATAGCTGTCGACTTTTTGCGCGCTTTGGATTGCTAATCGGATTATAGGTAGAAGGCGCCTTAGGCAATCCAGCCAGAACAGCAGCTTCAGCAATGTCAATTTCCTCCAGTGGTTTACCAAAATAAGTTTGTGCTGCCGCAGAGAACCCATAGCTGCGCTGTCCAAGGTAAATTTGATTGATATACAACTCTAAAATTTTATCTTTACTGAGATTTTGTTCAATCTTAAACGCCAGCAGCATTTCATTCAATTTGCGAGTGAATGTTTTATCTCGAGTTAAAAAAAAGTTCCGGGCCACTTGCATGGTTATTGTACTTGCACCTTGCTGTACGCTGCCGGCTGAGAAGTTTGAATAAGCTGCGCGTAAGACGCCAATATAGTCTATTCCACCATGTTCATAAAAACGATCATCTTCTGCAGCAAGGATGGCTTGTTTTAAATGTGTTGGCACTTTGGAAATGGCAACTACATTTCTGCGTTCTACGCCAAACTCTCCAATTAATAATTCTTCATCGCTATAGATCCGTAATGGGATTTTAGGGCGATAGTCGGTTAGTGTTTCTAATGAAGGAAGGTTTGAATAGATCACCAAGGCCGCAAATCCAGCGAGGAGCAAGCCAGCTAGACCTAATCCAAGGAATGTATAAAACAAATAAGACAGCCAGCGAGCAAACATGAGTATGAGCTTATTGAAAAATGCAATGAGTAATATGAATAGTTAGGGGGGTAATGTGTCGTTTTTCTTTGAATGAAAGTTCTATTGATTATGACAAAATTTTAATTGTGCTATCACTAACTGAAGAGACTTTATGAGTATCGCTTCTAATATGTCAACATTCAAGGAAAATTTTTCAATTAATTTAGATTTTTTGAAAAGTAAATCACCTTCTTTGATTGGTATCGATATTAGTTCATCCTCAGTGAAAATGGTTGAGTTATCTCATGCTGGCAAAGGCAATCAATTATATCGCATGGAGCGCTATGTTATTGAGGCAATGCCTCCAGATGCGGTGACCGAAGGCAGTATTGCTAACATGGAAGCCGTTAGCGAATGTTTGCAAAGAGGCTGGCGTAGGATGGGTACAAGGTTAAAAAATGTTTCCCTGGCTTTACCCATTACCGATGTCATTACTAAAAGAATTAATGTTCCGGCTGGGCAGCGGGAAGATGATTTAGTGTTTCAAGTTGAAAATGAAGCTAGCCAATATATTCCTTTTTCTTTGGATGAGGTTGATCTGGATTTTCAAGTGGTCGGTCCTGTTGCTGAAAATTCAGAAGAGGTGGAGGTATTGATTGCAGCGTCACGTAAAGAAAAAGTTGAAGATCGCGTTGCCGTAGCATTATCCGCAGGACTCAAAACGCTTGTGATGGATATCGAACCCTATGCGGCACAGTCAGCTTTTGAGCTGGCTTTAAGTCAATTGCCCGATGGCGGAAAGAATCAGATCATTGCGTTAGTTGATATTGGTTCTACAACCATCAAAATGAATGTGTTTCATAATAGTGAATCGGTTTATACCCGTGATCAACCATTTGGCGGCAATCAACTCACTCAGGAAATTTCTAATCAATTTAATCTTCCGCTGGAAGAGGCCGAACTCGCTAAGCGTAACGGCAATTTGCCTGAAAGTTACAAAACGGATGTCTTGCAACCGTTCTGTGAAACGCTGGCGATCGAAATCATGCGAGCTATTCAGTTTTTTTATACATCGACCCAATATACTGAAATTAATTATATTTTTATTGCAGGGGGTTGTGCTGGTATCGCCGAGCTTAACGAAATTATAGCATCGAGAACACAAATCAGTACTTTTACAGTGAATCCTTTTGCTAACATGGAGTTATCGAACCGCATCATTCCTCGCCAACTTAACCAAGATGCACCTGCCTTATTGATTGCGTGTGGTTTGGCACTTCGTAGCTTTGATCCATCATGATACGCATTAATTTACTCCCGCATCGTGAGATAAAACGCAAAGCGCGTCAGCAACAGATCGCCATTTTAGCTGGTGTTGCCTCCTTCTTGGGGGTTTTAGTGGTTTGGGGAGGATCCTCGATAAACTCCGATAGCATTGATTATCAAAAACGCCGCAATCAATTTTTAATTGATCAAACTGCTATTTTGGATAAACAGATCGCTGAAATCAAAGATATAAAAGCCCGTACACAAGAGCTGTTGGCACGTAAACAAATCGTTGAAACATTACAAAATAGCCGATCAGATGCAGTGCATTTGCTCGATCAAGTCGCAAGGCTTTTGCCAGATGGGGTATATCTGCGCAGCATCAAACAAGTTGGTAACGATATTAGTCTGGTTGGGCATGCGCAGTCCAATGCGTGGATTTCTACTCTGATGCGTAATCTCGAATCTTCTCCTCATCTCGAATCTGCATTGCTAGTGGAAATCAAGGCAATTAGTGTCAATAACGCACGGCAAAATGAGTTTAATATGAAAGTTAAATATAAACAAACAGATACCGAAGAGACTGAAGAGCAATCAGTGAATTGAGTGAGCTTACTTAATTCTGTAATTTAATTAAGGATACTGAAGAACATGGATTTAATGGTCGAGTTGCAACAGCTTGATATCAATAAAGCCGGAGATTGGCCTATTCTGTTCAAGGTAATTGCGCTGCTTATACTTTTCATTGGAATTGTGATCGGTGGGTATTTCTATGTCTGGAGTGATCAAATACAAGTGTTAGAAAGTGCCGAAGCTGAAGAAGAGACATTAAAAACGACTTATCTAGCCAAAAAGCATAGTGTCATTAACTTGCCTGCCTTGCGACAACAATTGCAAGATATCGAGCAGTCACTGAGTACCTTGTTGCGACAATTACCGGATAAATCGGAGATGGAAGGCTTGTTAGTCGATATCAATCAAGCTGGGCTCGGTCGTGGACTGCAATTTGAGCTGTTTAAGCCAGCAGAGAAAGAATCCATCAATGCATTCTACGCGGAACTTCCAATCGCGGTCAAAGTAATCGGGGAATATCATGATATCGGAGCCTTTGCCAGCGACGTTGCAAAATTGCCACGTATTGTAACGATTAATGATATCAATATCGTTCCTGGGAATGATGGAAAGTTGATATTAGATGCTATTGCCAAGACTTTTCGATACTTGGATGAGGAAGAGATAGCAAAACAATCCTTAGGAAAGTGAATTATGATGCGTACTGTGCTTCTACTATTACTGTTTATTATTGTGACGATGATGACAGCATGTAGTTCGACCGATTATAGTGATCTTGAATCATTTGTGAATGATTCTTCACAGGGTTTGCAAGGAAAGATTGATCCACTGCCCGAAGTGAAATTACCTAAATCTTTTACTTACCAAGCCTTCGATATTTCCGATCCATTTGTACCTCGCGCAAATGGTCAAGCACAAAATGCTTCAAATGGGATCAGTCCCGATCTCAATCGGCAAAAAGAAATTTTAGAATCTTATCCGCTCGAAAGCTTATCTTTGGTTGGCTCTTTACAGCAAGATAACATGGTTTTTGCCTTAATTAAATCACCTGATGGAATTTTACATCGCGTCAAGAAAGGTAATCACTTAGGACATAATTTTGGAAAGATAGAGGCTATTTCAGAAATGGAAGTTAGTTTGAAGGAAATTGTGCAGAACGGTACGACTGAGTGGGTTGAGAAACAAAGCGCCCTTATATTGAAAAACTAAATTTTATGTTTCATTTCGAGCGATGAAAAAAAATAACTTGATACATGCAGTTACTATATTCTTTCTGACTTTTAGCGGATTAGTTGCTGCTGAGCAAATCCAATCTTCTCCATCTTTCTCAAATACGCTTCGTTCAATCAGTATATCCAATGGACAAAGCGGTGAGATTGTCGCTAAATTAACACTTGAGCAGGCATTGCCTACAGCGCCCGTTGGTGTTGCATTGAACAATCCGTTTCGCATCTACTTCGATTTAAATCAGGTTTCTAACGGTATTGGGAAGAATTATCAGGAATCGCTCGAAGGCGATCTGCGAAGTATCAATGTTGTCCAAGTGGATGATCGTACGAGAGTAGTACTGAATTTGGCAAAATTAATGCAGCACGATATTCAAATCAAAGATAATTTGCTGCTGATAAGGCTTGCTGCTGCTCCGGCTAAACAAACGAGAGCTTCGCCTGTCAGGATTACGGAAGCCGCATCGCAAAAACAAACCAATGGTTTGCGTGATATTGATTTCCGCCGTGGTACCTTGGGGGAGGGTCGAGTAGTCATTGATATGACTAAAACCAATGCAAACGTGGACGTGAAACAACAAGGTGATGTGGTTCTTGTGGATTTTGTGGATACCTTTATACCAGATAGCTTGGTAAGGCGCATGGATGTTTTAGATTTTGCCACACCGATTCAGACCATTGAAACGACTAGAACGGGCGATAACGTCCGTATGGTTATTAAGCCGCATGGTCGTTGGGAACATTCGGCAAGACAATCAGGAACACAGTTTGTGCTTGAAGTGAGAGCGCTAAGTAATGACGAGGACGAGATCGAAAAAAGAAAACGCGCTACCGGAGGGTATACTGGTGAAAGATTATCTCTTAATTTTCAGGATGTTGAAGTTAGGGCGATTTTACAAGTCATCGCTGATTTTACCAATATCAATATTATCGCTAGTGACTCGGTCGGGGGAAATCTAACCTTACGGTTAAGGGACGTGCCTTGGGATCAAGCGCTTGATATTGTATTACAAGTGCATGGATTGGATAAACGCCGCTCAGGGAATGTTATTTTTGTGGCGCCACGTAAGGAGATGGCGGATCGTGAACTACTCGATTTAGAGGCGCAATTGCAGGTTGCCGATATGGAGCCTTTGCGTAGTGAAATATTCCACTTGAATCACCGTAGGGTTAACTCACTGACATTTGATGGAATGCTCAGTAAACGCGGTACGATTAGCTTAGATGAAATCAGTAATACGATCACGATCACCGATATCCCGATGCGATTAGCAGAAATCAGAAAACGAATCGAAAAATTGGATGTGTTTGAACGGCAGGTAGTGATTGAAGCACGTATTGTAGAAGCGGTGGATACTTTTAGCCGCAGCTTGGGTGCGCGCTTTGGTGTACAGAATGCGACCGACGTAGGCGGTTATGGATTTGGTGCATCTGGAAATCTTGCTGGATCGAGTACTTTGGCAGCTGGAGGCGGAGCGGCGGGTCCTAATAATCTCAATGTGAACTTGCCTGCAGCGGCGGCAACTGGTTTATTGGGTGGACCAGCGGCACTGGGGTTAAGTTTGATGAAATTCAATAATGGCCGTTTGATCAATTTGGAATTATCGGCTTTGGAGACGGATAATAAAGGGAGAGTTATTGCCAGTCCTCGCGTCGTGACCGCACACGGAATTGAAGCCATTATTGAACAAGGCGATCGTGTGCCCTATCAACAAGCAACTAGTAGTGGTGCAACCAGTATTCGATTTATGGATGCTACGTTGCGTCTGAAAGTTAAACCATTGATTACCTATAATGGTCAAATTGATATGGAGCTTAATGTGAATCAAGACAAGATTGGTGCTCCCTTGAATCAATTTTTGCCACCACCAATCAATACGAAACAAGTGACGACTAAAGTGCTGGTGGAAAATGGTGGAACAGTCGTGATCGGTGGTATTTTTGATCGAACTGAAAATGTTATTGTTAACAAGGTGCCTTTCCTGGGGGATATTCCAATACTTGGTTACATTTTCCGTAACACCGTTAGAGTCGATAATAAGCGTGAGTTATTGATTTTTGTTACGCCACGTATTCTCAGTGAGACATTGAATCTACAGTAGTTTGATAACTTTCTCATTCTGTGAATATAAAATCTATCTGTCTCCAAGCTTCATAAGCTATCACGGCGACGCTGTTGGATAAGTTTAGGCTCCGGCTAGTCGTAACCATAGGTATATATATTCGTTGATCAACAGAAAATGATTCCAGAAGGTGCAGTGGTAAACCAGATGTTTCTGCACCAAATAAGAAGCTATCACCTTTTTTGTAATCAATGTAATCGTAGCGCTGTGTGCCTTTGGTTGTGACGGCAAAAATCCGGTTGTTTTGTAAGGTTGCGCAACAGCTTTGCCAATTTTCGTGAACATTGATTGTGGCAAATTCGTGATAATCCAACCCTGCACGTAGTAGTTGTTTGTCTTTGAGCGGAAATCCTAAAGGCTTGATCAGATGTAACTGCATGCCGGTATTGGCGCATAATCGAATAATGTTACCCGTATTGGGCGGAATTTCAGGCTGAAACAAAACAATGTTAAACATAAGGATGGCAATTGCAATGGGTCGATGTATTATTCGATTATATTTTGTCAGGTAATGTCCGAGCGATTACCCAATTACTGACTTCGTTCGCACCTTGTTGGCGTAATACTTTAGCTAATTCGTTCAGTGTTGCGCCAGTAGTCATGACATCATCAACGATTGCGACATGTCGACCCGAAAGATCGAGGTCGCACTGAAAGACTTTGCGCACGTTTTTTTGCCGCTCTGGCCAGGGTAAATCAGTTTGTGGTACTGTATGCCGTATGCGATAGCAATGATCCACTAATAAAGGAATTTTCAGTTGTTTTGCAATAAATCGGCCTAATTCGATTGCCTGATTAAAACCCCGTTCCCGTAATCGAATCGGGTGTAAAGGCATCGGTAGCATGATATCAGGTTGATGTTGCATTGAGATCTTAAGCTGCGTCAGAAGCAAGCTTGCTAGAATCGGTGCGATAGCAAAATTGGATTGATATTTTAGGGATCGAACTAACGCATCAATTGGGAAAGTATAGCGCGTAGCAGCAATGGTTCGCGTGAAAGCTGGAGGTTCTTTCAAACATGTGCCGCAGATCTCTGCTGTCGGTACAGGCCACAAACAGATAGGACAATGGTTTTCAGGAAGCCGAGGTAATTCCACTTGACATGGTGCACATAAGTCTTCTGATGTGGTCGCACCGCATAAGATGCAATTACCGTCGGTAAATAATTTCATTGGAATTTATCCAAAAGATTAAAATGCTGTGTAAAAATTGACAGCATACTATGAATCTATGATCATTCAGTTCATCCAACATAGAAACTTTTAAGCATACTATCGAAATGGCAGGTATATCAGCATGACTCTGAATTCATTGACAGCTCAGGAAAAACACGGTGACTTGATCAATATATCGGGAAAAACACAAGATACATTAAATTGGAGTATGACCGATATTGAAGCATTATTGGATGCACCGTTTAACGATTTACTTTTTCAGGCGCAGAGTGTTCATCGGCAATATCATGATGCCAATGGCGTACAGTTATCAACTTTGATCTCAGTGAAAACGGGTGGTTGTCCAGAGGATTGCGGTTATTGCCCACAAGCGGTGCGATATCATACCGGTGTGGACAATCAAGCGATGTTATCGACAGATGAAGTAGTGGTGGCTGCAATGGCTGCCAAGGAAAAGGGAGCTTCGCGTTTTTGCATGGGAGCTGCTTGGCGTGGCCCAAAACAACGCGATATCGAGAAAATGACCGAAATGGTGCGAGCCGTTAAAGCTTTGGGGATGGAAACCTGTGCAACACTCGGTATGCTTAAAGATGGGCAGGCACAGCAATTACGCGAAGCCGGTCTGGATTATTACAATCATAATCTGGATACCGCACCGGAGTTTTACGAAGAGATCATCACTACACGTCAATACGATGATCGTCTGAATACTCTGCAACAAGTGCGTAATGCGGGAATTAATGTATGTTGTGGCGGCATTGTAGGTATGGGTGAGACTCGCCGATCACGCGCAGGTCTAATTGCACAATTAGCAAATTTGAATCCTTATCCTGAGTCAGTACCGATTAATCATCTTGTACAAGTCAAAGGAACGCCGTTGTATGGGACTGATGCATTGGATCCTTTAGAGTTTGTGCGCACAATTGCTGCAGCGCGCATTACCATGCCTAAAGCGATGGTACGTCTATCGGCTGGCAGGCAGGAAATGTCTGAAGCGGTACAAGCACTCTGCTTTCTGGCAGGAGCAAATTCAATTTTTTATGGCGATAAGCTACTAACAACCGCCAACCCAGAAGCCGATCGTGATCAAGCATTGCTCAGTAAATTGGGGTTGCATGCATTGTAATTTATGTTTTTTGATCTGACTGAACAGCTTCGAATTCGCGAGAAAAAATCTCTACGGCGTATTCGTTCTGTTGTCGATGGTCCCCAAGGCAGTCATGTTACGATTGATCACCATGAGTATCTCGCATTTACCAGTAATGATTATCTGGGATTGGCAAATCATCCGGATTTAGTACAAGCCGTTTGTGAGGGCGCGCAACGGTTTGGCGTGGGTGCAGGTGCATCGCATATGTTGCACGGCCACTTCAGCGTACATCACGAATTAGAATGCGCGCTAGCACAATTTGTTGAGTTTCCTGCGGCTTTGTTATTCTCTACAGGATATATGGCGAATATTGGCGTCATTACTGCCTTGGTGGGACGTGAAGATGCGATATTTGCTGATAAATTAAATCATGCTTCACTGAATGATGCAGCGCTTTTGTCACGTGCAGCATTCATTCGATACTCGCATTTAGATCTTGTGACGCTACAACAACGACTGGCCGTATCCCGAGCAAAACGTAAGCTGGTGATTAGTGATACAGTTTTTAGCATGGAAGGGGATAAAGCACCTATTTCTGAATTGATTGCGCTATGCGAACAATATCATGCGATGTTATTGCTGGATGATGCACATGGATTTGGTGTATTGGGTAAACAAGGACGTGGTAGCTTGTTTCTTGAGGATCACAATGCGAAGCATTCTCCCAATGTTGTGTATATGGCAACACTGGGGAAGGCGGCAGGTGTGTTTGGAGCGTTTGTGGCAGCACAAATGGATGTGATAGAAACACTGATACAGTCGGCACGTAGCTATATTTATACGACAGCGGCGCCAGCGCTGCTATCACAAGCATTGTTGGCCAGCTTGAAGCTGATAGAGGAAGAAGATTGGCGACGCCAAGCTTTGATACGTAATATTATGCAGTTGCGCGAAGAACTGAAGTCTCTATCGTGGCGACTGATGGCTTCTGAGACGCCGATTCAGCCTCTTTTGATAGGTAACAATGAACAAGCGGTGCAGCTTAGTGGGGCATTACGAGAGCGAGGTATTTTAGTACCTGCAATTCGCCCGCCGACGGTACCACAAGGTACGGCGCGTTTAAGGATTTCGCTTTCCGCAGCGCATCAACCGCAAGATATTGAGTGTCTTGGGCAAACATTGCGTGAATTAGCCGCATCATGACGCATTTGTATATGGAATCGTTTGGCCAAAATGATAGCCCTGACTTGGTGTTATTGCACGGATGGGCAATGCACATTGGTATTTGGCATGAGGTTTGTGAACCGCTCAGTCGGCATTTTAGATTGCATTTAATAGACCTGCCCGGGCATGGCAACAGTGTAATTGGTGAATTGGAAACCTTACAGCATTGGGTGGATAGCATTGGTAGTCTTTTGCCGAGACGCTGTTTTGTCGTGGGTTGGTCACTGGGAGGGCAGATTGCTATGGAATTGGCGCTGCAATATCCACAGCAAGTACAAAAATTAATTTTGGTCGCCACAACGCCATGCTTCGTTAAACTCGATGGTTGGACATTCGGTGTTGAGCCTAAGCTATTAGAATTGTTTTGGGAAAATTTGAAACGAAACTATCAAGCAACGATTCAACGTTTTCTCACTTTACAGATGACGGGGGATCGACGTGCGATTCAAAATGTACAAAAATTACGTAAACACTTTTTTGAGAAAAAGCAACCGCATGCAATGGGATTGGAGCAGGGGCTAAAAATTCTGCAAACGAGTGATTTGCGCTCACATATACCTGCGATACAGCAACCGGTTTTATTATTGCACGGGGATAGCGATGTGATCACGCATTTGCAGGCTGCCTATTGGATGCAACAGCAAATCCCACAATCTCGGTTAATTACTTTTACACATTGCGGTCATGCACCTTTTTTGTCTGATCCTGAACAATTTGTGGCTTGCCTAAGTGGATTTTGAATATATTCTCGATAAGAAGCAGTTGCGCAATGCTTTTGAAAGAGCTTCCAGCAGTTACGATGAGGCGGCTGTGTTACAGCGTGAAATCAGTAACCGCATGCTGTCGCGCTTGGAGTATATCAAATACCAACCGGATGTTATTCTGGACGCTGGTAGCGGAACGGGTTATGGTAGCCAGCAATTATTAAAACATTATCCTGGAAAGCAGCTTATTGCTATGGATATTGCACGAGCAATGCTCCTTCAGGCCCGGCCCAATTCAAATTGGTGGCAGAGATTGTTACCGGCCATGCGACGCCATCACTATGTTTGTGCTGATATTGAGCAAATTCCATTTAAGCAAGAAAGTATTGGTTTGATTTGGTCTAATCTGGCTTTACAGTGGTGTAATGATTTAGAACATACATTGACTGAAATGCACCGTATTTTGCGGGTCGATGGTTTGTTGATGTTTAGTACTTTTGGCCCGGATACTTTAAAAGAGTTGCGTCAATCATTTGCACAAGCCGACTCATTTAGCCATGTTAACCATTTTATCGATATGCATGATATAGGTGATCTTCTTTTGCATCGCGGATTTACCGAGCCCGTTATGGACATGGAGTGTATTACAATGACTTACCCGAGTGTTTTAAATATCATGCGTGATTTAAAATCGATCGGCGCACACAATGTGACGCAGGGTAGACAATCCGGTTTAATGGGGAAAACTGCTTGGAGAAAAGCGTTATCAGCCTATGACAAATTACGCATCGATGGCAAATATCCAGCTACTTTCGAAGTGATCTATGGTCATGCATGGAAACCACCTTCGCGAAAATCGGTCTTAACGCCGGAAACACGCCGCCAATTGGGCTTAATTGATTGATTCACTAATCAAGCAAAATAACAAATGGCAAAAGGTTTTTTTGTTACTGGAACGGACACGAATGTTGGAAAAACTACAGTCAGTTGTGCATTGTTGCGTGCGTTTTCGGTCCAAGGATATAGAGCGGTAGGTATGAAGCCGATTGCCGCAGGCTACGAAAATGGTCAGTGGCAGGACGTTGAATTATTACTAGCGGCAAGCAATGTAAATGTTACGCAAAAGCAAATAAATCCTTATGCTTTTGAAGCGCCTATTTCTCCGCATCTTGCTGCGCAGCAAGAGAACGTAACGATTGATTTGTCTCTGATCAACGACTACTACAGGCGGCTTTCTATGCAAGCGGATATCGTAATTGTAGAAGGTGCAGGCGGTTTTTTAGTGCCGTTGAATGATTTTCAAACAGGAGAGGATCTCGCAAAAATACTCAATTTACCTGTAATACTGGTGGTAGGCATGCGCCTGGGGTGTTTGAATCATGCTTTACTAACGGCCAGGGCGATTAGTGCAGCACAGTTGAATTTTGTAGGATGGATAGCCAATTGTATTCAGTCACCGATGGTTGCCATGACTGAGAATATTACAACATTAGAACAGCGGCTACAGGTGCCGCTGCTTGGTATCCTACGTTTTGGTGAGCAAACTAATGGATTCACGGCAGTGCCAAAAATTTTGCTTTGTTAACATAATTGCTAGTGAATGCGAGTTTAATGACGAATCAAAAAAGAGACTGTTTGATCAAGCTGCTTTTTTATCCACAGGGACTGGCGGGATTTTACTGGCATTGTTGCGTGCTAAGTGTTTTGCGAGCTTGTCACTAATTGGTAATTGGCAGGTGCGTTCAACCGTAAGGAATTCTCCCGCTGAGTGTGACTCCAGAAATACGTACTCACCATCGGGTCGTAAACATAAATCGATAACACCATATTCGAGACATATTTGTTTCATAAATAACAATAGCCTATCTTGCATAATCGCAGTTAAACTATGACGCCGATAATGTACTGAACTGGATTGTGTTGTATGGAACGGCATGTTTTTATCCATATCAACTGCAGCAGTAAGAATTTCCGTACCGATAATGGTGGCACGAATATAAGCGGTGCCACGTATCCATTGTTGGAAAAGAATGGGTTCAAGCTGTACTTTATCAATCTGTGCAAACTCTTCTGGTTTCATTTTTCGTGTTTCGTACTCACTACGAAAAGCTTGCAGCAGTGGTTTATATATGATTTCGCCGTGATAGCGCTGCCAAAACTGTTTTACTCGATCAGCAGTTGTGGTTAGTAAAGTATCGGGTACTCTTAATCCGCACTGCTTTGCTAACTCCAGTTGCCATGGACGGTGCGCTGCAGCAGCATCTCGTACAACGTTATTAACCCAAAGACAATGATTATCTTGCCACAGTCCATGTAACGAAGTTGGTTCTGTCATGGCGAAGTGCCGAGATAGAGGCTTCAAGCTTTGGATGTGTTGTCGATAGTTCTGGGGTCTGCGCCACCAAACCGCACTGATTTCGGTGCTATCAATCAGCTTATTTTGTCCGATCTGTAGCCAAAATTTTCCAGAGTCTCGCACCGATAACGCTAGGTTCATACTCATTAAAGCAGAAAAATTCGAGAAATCAAGTGAGTGAACATCACTGACTTTATGCTTTCCCAGTGCGGTGATTATAGAATGCGCATGAGTATCATTAGGTTCAGATATAATCAGAATGGACATGAGATTTATAAAATTTATTATAATAGTTATTTAGTTATGAAAATACTTCGCTGTTACTGTGCGGTAAAAAGCATCGCGATTCTATAGTATTCCCCTAAGAATTGAAATTAGCTACAGTCGAATCTCATTTTTTTTGCCACTCCAAAGTTTAACTTCAAGCTAGTTGGAATGATATTACGTTGTATAGGCATCAAGTAATTCATTAAAGTTCAATCAGGTACGATAAGAAAGGCAATAAAATGTACTATAACAAATAGAGCGATTAATAATTGCTTGATTTTCCAAATTTATCTTATGTTTGCTATCGTAGGCATTGAGAGTGAATCAAACTTCAGAAGATTTACTAACAACCCTATTGGGAAGGTGTTTGACAAGAGAACGGATCCTCGGTAGATTGCAAAATGAAAAAAGGTAAGTAATTTTTTACGGCTGTATTTAGCGTACCATCTTTTCAAGGTACCTGATTACAGTGGCATTTTGAACAATCCCTTGTATCATATGTCTTTCATTGAAACATTCCAAGGTATCTGGTTTCATTGTGTTCAGGCCGTGTATGGGGTAAATATTTTATATTTTTGTGGGTCACATGAATATGTCCGAAGCAGCAACAATAATAACTCAAACAAATTCCAGCGATTGCGAACAACCAATTGTGAATCGTACTGATCCTGTAAAGGACAGCGGGAATACTGCTGGTTTAAGTGCGAATGATATTGCGGCCTTAAATGAGCGTTATCGTTCACTTAATTTTGAAGAACGCTTGCGCAAGCTATATGTTGATTTCCAGCCGGAAAAGATTATGGTGACGTCGTCTTTTGCTGCAACATCCGCTTATTTCTTACATATTATTTCGCGGATTCGTCCTGAGCAGGTCATTTTTTTTATTGATACCGGTTTTCATTTTCCAGAGACCCTGATGTATCAAAACTACCTTACTAAGCTTTTTCATTTGAAGGTACAGGATGTTAAAGCTGATGCATATCAGCATGAATACAGCGTTAAAGAAAGATTGTATGAAAAAGATCCGGATTTCTGCTGCACAATCAATAAGATTAATCCATTAGAAGAAATTAAACCGAATTACCATATTTGGGTTTCGAGTTTGATGCGCTGGCAAACGGATCATCGTGCTGGATTGGATATTTTTGAAGAGCGTCGCGGAATTATCAAATTTAATCCGATGATAGATGTTACTCGCGAGGAACGCGATGCTTATATCGTGGAACATAAGTTACCGTTTCATCCGTTGGTTGAAGAAGGATATTCTTCTATCGGATGTAAGCACTGCACAGTAAAAGGTGAAGGCCGCAGTGGTCGTTGGGTAGGTAAACCCAAAACCGAGTGCGGCTTGCATCTATAGCTTGCATCTATAGAAAAAGTCCTGAGTAGAATTAAATTAACTGGTGATTTGTTTAAACTTAGTGTTCATTGTATGAATCAGTGCTGATTGTATACCAGGCTCCCATACTGAATGTCCGGCATCATTGATAACGATATATTCTGCTTGTGGCCATGCTTGATGTAAGTCGTCTGCGCTGACAATGGGGCATACAGCATCATAACGGCCCTGCACAATGGTCGCCGGGATATTGTGTAGCTTGTGAATATTGCTTAATAGCGCATTATCAGGTAAAAAAATGTTGTGCGTAAAATAGTGCGCTTCCATACGGGCGAGTCCTAGCGCAACTGCATCGCTTGCGAAGTAGTCAACAACCGATGGATTGGGGAGTAATGTGGAACAGGATCCTTCATATATTCCCCAATTGCGTGCCATTGGCATATGGATAGCCGGGTCTGGATGAAGTAAGCGTTGATAATATGCAGCTAAAATATCAGAGCGTTCGCTTTCCGGTAGAGGCGCAACAAACTGCTGCCATGCTTCCGGGAAAATGGTACGCAATCCATAAAGAAACCAATCAATCTCTGTTTTGCGGCAAAGGAATATTCCGCGCAAAATAAATCCAAGACAATGTTCTGGGTGTGTTTCACCATAAGCAAGTGCTAGTGTGCTACCCCAGGACCCACCAAATACTAGCCAACGATCAATTTTTAAGTGATTGCGCAACAACTCCAAGTCATTAATTAAGAGCGGCGTTGTGTTATTTTTGGTTTCTCCCAATGGCGTTGAATGTCCCGAGCCTCTTTGATCGTAAATGACAATACGATAATATGACGGATCGAAAAAACGACGATGAGCGGGCGATGAACCTGCGCCTGGTCCGCCATGTAAGAACACAACTGGCACGCCATCTGGGTTGCCGGATTCCTCCCAATACATGGTGTGTGTACTATCAAGCGATAAGAATCCTTGTTGGTAGGGTTGAATTTTAGGATATAGTGGGTGGTGTGAGTGGACATTCATAATATTGAGATCGATGAGTTAATATTCGCGTATTCATTGTAATAGAAAAAAGCGTGCAAATATCACTGAGCTTAGCACTTGGTTCTATTAGGGTTCTGCTATATTGGTGCGTATTTGTTAATGTCATAGGATCTACATGGTGGGTATAGTATTAAAGGAACAGGAAATTTCAATGTTGAGAAAACAAATAGAGATTCTAATGCATGAACGCCAAAGTTTGCTTGATGCAACTGGGGCTGCCGCTGTTTTTATTGCAAGCCTAGATAGTGCAAGATTACCTAAATCTGCTCATCAAGCGGCTAAATTACTGGCTCGTTTGCTGAATAGCTTACCCGAAGAAACGTTGCGAGACGCTTTGGAAAAAGTCAATACAAAGCTTGTGCATCGATGAATGATTCTAAGCGGCAAATGGTGCCTAAAGTCGGATTGGTATTGACTGGAGGGGGGGCGCGCGCAGCTTATCAAGTGGGTGTTCTAAAAGCAATTTCGGAACTATTGCCAGATAAAAAAATAAACCCTTTTCCTGTGGTATGTGGTACATCCGCTGGTGCTATTAATGCTGCAAGTATTGCTGTGTATGCTAGTAATTATGCTGAAGGGGTGAATAACCTTGAAGCGGTATGGTCAAATTTTCACGTTAGCCAGATTCACCGTTCTGATTTTTTGGGCGTCGTACAAAACACTTTGCGGTGTATGCTTTCATTAGTGTCTAGTGAATATGGGAAATCTCGTCCTATTTCTTTGTTGGATAATACGCCACTACAAATGCTATTGCGGAGTAAGTTCTCTTTTCGTTCTATTCCTTACTGTATACGAGAAGGTTCACTGCATGCGATAGGACTTACGGCATGGGGATATACATCTGGAGAATCGGTTACATTTTTCCAAGCTGCAAAAGGGGTAATGCCTTGGAGAAGAGCTCAAAGAATAGGAGTTCCTGTGAAACTGGGCGTTGATCACTTGTTAGCTTCTTCCTCGATACCGTTTATTTTTCCAGCGGTAAAGTTGAATCGCGAATATTTTGGTGATGGATCGATGCGTCAGCTGGCGCCTATTAGCCCAGCATTGCATTTAGGGGCTGACAAAGTATTGGTAATTGGTGTGCGAAGAGCGATACTGGATGAACCTAGAAGGGTTCAAGCTACAGGCTATCCACCTTTTGCGCAGATCGCCGGACACGCGTTTAATAGTATTTTTGTGGATAGCTTGGATGTCGATCTAGAACGCCTGTTGCGAATCAATGAGACAGTTGCACAGGTATCTCATGAAGTGCTTAAGGAAAAAAATATGCGATTACGTCCGATTGAAGCAATGATGATCGCACCCACTCAGAGTATCAATCAGATTGCACAAAAATATGCGCATACTTTGCCGTGGGTCATGCGTTATTTGTATCGAGCAGTGGGAGCGCTGGGACCGAATGGTTTAACTTTATTGAGTTATGTTTTATTTGAATCGGCTTTTTGTCGAGATTTAATCGAATTGGGTTATTACGATACCTTGCAGCAACGGAATGAATTACTGAAATTTCTTGGCGTTGAAACACATATCTGAATTGTGGATAGGTATCATAGCCATACAATGAACAAGAATTATTAGGAAAATAAATGAGTTTTGATGATCCTCAATTTTGGATTGCAGTGCTACAAATTATCGCCATTGATATTGTATTAGGGGGCGATAATGCTGTGGTTATAGCTTTGGCGTGCCGTCGCTTGCCAGAAGATCAGCGTAAATTGGGTGTCTTTTGGGGAGTTTTTGGTGCCATTGTTTTACGGATTGTGTTGATTTTCTTTGCATTAAGCTTACTTGCGATTCCATATTTAAAGATAGTTGGTGCATTATTGCTGCTATGGATTGGAGTCAAACTATTACAACCCGAATCTGATGGTGGACATGAAGTCGGTGCCAGTACGACTTTGATCGGGGCTATCAAAACCATTATTGTCGCCGATGCAGTGATGAGCTTAGATAATGTGATTGCCATTGCGGGAGCGGCAAAAGATGAAATGGGGCTCGTCGTTTTTGGTTTGGTAATTAGCGTACCGATTATTGTATGGGGTAGTCAATTGGTAATGAAACTCATGGAACGTTTTCCAGTGACAATTGCTATTGGTGCAGGGTTACTCGGTTGGATTGCGGGTGATATGTTTGTTTCTGATGTTGTAACCAAGCAATGGGTCGACGCACAAGCGAATTATTTGCATTGGATTGCGCCTATGGGCGGTGCAATTCTAGTAGTTTTTACGGGCAAAATGATTGCCAAATTAAAGACTGATAAACAAAGAGTTATTGTTGATTTGGCGGATGATGCCGCACCGAAGAAATAATTAATTATTTTCCATTCATTGAGAAATTACGCATGTTGAAAATGCTATTACCCGTCGATGGCTCGGATAACTCTGATAAAGCGGTAGCTGGCTTTATATCTATGATTAATTGGTATAAAGAGCTGCCAGAGGTGCATTTATTAACAGTTCAAACACCATTAAGTGGTAATATTTCATTTCATATCAATGCAACAGATATCAAACAGTATCATCATGAAGAAGGCTTAAAAAGCCTCGAAAATGCCCGCAAATTGCTCGATCAAGCAGGAATATCTTATCGGTATCATATTACGGTGGGGGATCCGGCTGAAATGATCGTACAGTTTGCGACAGAACAAAAATATGACCAGATCGTCATAGGGCCGAGAGGTAAAGGAAACATCGAGGGCTTATTATTGGGATCAGTAACTAATAAGGTAATGCAATCGGCATTAATACCTGTGCTACTGGTTAAATAATTGTTTTGTATGAGGCAAAAATCTTTTGAAACTCAGAACGCTAGGGTGTAGCGGCGGTATCGGTAGCGGGGAACAAACCACTGCTTTTCTGTTAGATGAGGATATTCTCATCGATGCGGGAACGGGGGTTGGCGGTTTGCGTAGAGACGAAATGATCAAAATTGATCACATTTTTTTAACGCATGCACACCTCGATCATGTGGTATTTGTTCCTTTTTTAGTGGATACAGTTGGTTATGTGCGTGATAAACCAGTCACTGTTTACGTAACAAAGGCGACGCATGATGTTTTGCAAAAACACCTATTCAATTGGCATTTATGGCCAGATTTCACGAAAATTCCCAACCAGCATACGCCTTATATGCGGTATCAAATTCTTACAATAGGCGATACTATCGATCTACAAGGCCGTAAAATTACACCATTGCCTGCCAATCATGTTGTGCCAACGGTGGGGTATCAATTAAATTCAGGTAGATCAAGCCTAGTATTTACGTCAGACACTACTACCAACCCTGAGTTCTGGCCTATTATTAACAAAATCCAGAATCTGAAGTATCTCATTATTGAATCAGCTTTTTGCAACCAAAAAAGAAATATCGCTATCCGATCTAAGCATTATTGCCCAAGCTTGCTGATAGAAGATCTAAAAAGATTTGAGCGCCATGCCGAAATATATATTACGCATTTAAAACCGGGTGAAGCTGATATCACAATGGATGAAATCCGAAAATCCATGCCGCAGCTTAATCCGCGCAAGTTAGAAAACAATCAGACGTTCGAGTTTTAATCAACCATGGATGGTGCATATGAGAACATCGACTACTTCATTACCAACTAAAGATGGTTCCGCTACAAATCTAGTTGATGGGGGTGATGAAAAAAATTTTCCGAATCACTGGCAACCTCTGATCAATAAGATACAAGCCGCTGAAACGATCGATGAGATCATTCTCGAAGCCAGCAAAGAGATTTGTCGATTGTTCAGTGCGGATCGCGCGACGATCTATACATTGAGTGAAGATCGAACTTATCTGATTACACGTGCAAAAGCCGGTGATTCGCTGCAAGATCTAAAATTGCCATTGACCAAAGGCAGTATTATTGACTATGTCGCTTCACGTAAACAGGCAGTAAATATTGAAGATGTTTACTACAAAGGTGAGTTGAGAAAAATTGATCCATCCATGACGTTCTCGCACGAAGTGGATAAACGTACAGGGTATCGGACCAAGCAGATGCTGGTGGTTCCGATTGTGAGCGCCAATGGTGAAAAAGTACTGGGCGTTGTACAAGTCATTAATCACAAAAACAATCAAGCTTTTTCGTCGACCGATATGACAGGACTGATGGAAATTGGTTGTGCGCTGTCCGGAATCTTACAACCGCAGCCTAAAATTGCCCAAGTAGCCAAATCAAAATACGATCATCTGATTTTTGGTCGCATTATTTCAGCCGATCAGTATGAGCAGGCCGTGCTTACGGCACGAAATAAGCGCTGTGAGCTAGAAGATATTCTTATTGACGAGTTAGAGGTTAAGGCACCGCAAGTTGGTCAGGCATTGTCTTTGTTTTTCAATGTGCCTTATGAGGGCTATAAGGTGGATCGGATCAAACCTTTCTCATTGTTGAAAAACTTAAAAAAAGACTATATCGAGAACAATGGTTGGTTGCCGGTTGATGAAACCAAGGATGAGGTGACGATATTAGCGCTTGATCCTGAATTGATTAAGTCGCAGCGTATCGTCAATAATATTTTTCCCAAGCATAAGGTTATTTATACCGTTACTACACACCGAGAATTTAACCAAACCATTGAGCAGTTTTACGGTGTGAATGCGGATGATGTCGCATCGGGCGATATCAATGAAATGTTGGGTGGAATGGATGAAGGAGATAACGAAGAAGGTGTTAGCCTTAATGAAGAATCATCTGCTGCTTCTGACAATGAATTGGTCAAGTTGGTGAATAAGATCATCATCGATGCCCATAAAATGGGGGTATCCGATATTCATATCGAACCCTATGGGGGTAAGGAAAAAACTAAAATCCGCTTCCGTAAGGATGGTTCGTTGATGCCGTATATCGAAATTCCTGCCAGTTACCGGAATCCGTTGATTACTCGTATCAAGATCATGTGCGATTTGGATATTTCGGAAAAACGCAAACCTCAGGATGGGAAAATTAAATTCCGTAAGTATGCGCCTTTAGATATTGAATTGCGTGTCGCCACGATTCCTTCTGCGGGTGGTATGGAAGACGTAGTGATGCGTATTTTAGCGGCAGGAGAGCCCATTCCATTGGAAAAAATGGGATTTACCGCACACAACCAGGAAGAATTGAAAAAAATCATCAGTAAACCGTACGGATTATTTTTTGTGTGTGGCCCAACCGGTTCCGGTAAGACCACCACGCTGCATTCGATCCTGAAATTCCTCAACCGTACCGATACTAAAATATGGACTGCGGAAGATCCTGTCGAGATTACACAAAAAGGCTTGCGTCAGGTGCAAATCAATGTCAAAGCGGGACTGACTTTCCCTGCGATCATGCGTTCTTTTTTGCGAGCCGATCCCGATATCATCATGGTGGGTGAGATGCGCGACAAGGAGACGACCGGTATCGGTATCGAAGCTTCGCTAACTGGGCATTTGGTGTTCGCCACGCTGCATACCAACAGTGCGCCGGAGTCGGTCATCCGTTTGCTCGATATGGGGATGGATCCGTTTAACTTTGCCGATGCCTTGCTAGGGGTGTTGGCGCAGCGTCTTGCCAAACGGTTATGCAAATGCAAACAAGCGCATGTTGCCACAGAACAAGAGCTTAATGCGTTACTACTCGAATATTGCGAAGAGTTGAATCATATCGACCGCTTTAAAGCGAACCCCGAAGCCTCGCGGCAAGAAATCCTCGACGATTGGAAAGAGCAATACGGTGATGAGGATGGTCAGATTACATTGTACAAGCCGGTAGGCTGCGATGAATGTGCCAATACCGGTTTTAGGGGGCGCGTCGGTTTGCACGAGTTGATGACAGCGAGCGATGCATTGAAAAAGAATATCCAGGAACATGCCCGTGTCGCGGATATGTTAGTCACTGCATTGGGTGACGGCATGCGTACGTTGAAACAGGATGGTATTGAAAAAGTACTGCAAGGTATTACGGATATTCACCAAGTACGGGTCGTGTGTATCAAGTAGGTTGGGAGAAAGTGACAAAAATTGTCACTTTTTGACGCAAATAAGCACTCATAGAAGAATCTAAAAGACACCTCTGCATAACTGATTTCCTCGACTACAAAAAAATCACAGGTATTTGATTTATATATACCGGAAATGAACAGAGAAGCTTAAAAACATAGTCATGTGGAGGTCTTTAAAATGCCTATTCGATTGTTAAATGTAGCAAAACAGAATAAAAAAACCGCTCTAGGAAGAGCGGTTTTTTGTGCAGATCTAGATAGATTACTTTGGCTTCATGTAAGCTTTTAAATTAACAGAATCCTTTCGCTACGCATCCGCCTGATTTAGCCCACTGTATCGGAGATGTGGCACTAGCGGCAGTTCCTGTGAGGATGAAAGTATCGCCAGCTACAAGTCCATTTGTAGCTGCTGGTGTCATTGTTATCACTGCAGATGTTGCCGTATTACCAGAGATTACGCCCGATTGTATTTGTCCTGTTGCGCCAATTTGCCCAGGTACGCTATTGGCACCATGAGTGCAATTGAGCAGAGAAGATTGTTCTTGAAAGCATAGTTCTAGTGCCAGTTTCAGCGGTGCTGCGGCTGATACGACTTCACTGAATCTGGCTTTGGTTGTGTATGTTTGATAAGCAGGCACTGCCACAGCAGCCAAAATACCAATAATAGCAACAACAATCATCAATTCGATCAATGTAAAACCTTTTTGTATTTGTTGCATGTTTCATTCTCCTTTAGGTTGTGTAAGGCACACAAAACGTGTGTGCGAGTTATTAAGCAGGAGTCGTGCCAGAAATTTTGAAAGGGTATAGTATTTTTGTAAAAGTATTCTATATTCATCATGTTAATTTTTATATATTTTTCTATCATTGTGATTTTTGTGATGAATCTTTAATTTTCCAAAAAGCATTATTCGTCTCCAAAAACATCTTCCCACAAAGAAAGCACCGTTAAACGGTCTTCTTGCAAATGGCTGCCTTCCACGCGGGTAAATTGCTGCGCTGGGGTCTTTGTGGTGGCATTATATATGCTGTCGGTATCGCCGCTCAGGCGTTGCCGATGCTGCAAGCGGCGAAATTCACGATAGGCGATGCGGACTTTTTCTGCTTTGCCGGTTGAAATTAATCCAAGCTCGGCGGCCAGTTTGAGTAATGCGATATTGCCGATGTTGCCTGTCAATTGTGGAAATTGTTGTGAAAAACCTAATACTAGGTATTGCACAATGAATTCGACATCGATAATACCGCCGCGGTCATGTTTGATATCGAACAGCGTGGTGGAGTTAGGATGTGCATCGAGCATTTTTTGGCGCATTTTAAGTATTTCGTGACGGAGTTCGGTTGGATTGCGTTGTTTGCACAAAATCGTTTTGCGTATGCTTTCGAACAACGCACCAACATGTGTATCACCGACAACATACCGCGCACGGGTTAACGCCTGATGTTCCCATACCCAAGCCTGTTCTTGCTGGTATTGTGTAAAAGCATCCATGGAATGTACTAGCAAACCAGAGTCACCATTCGGACGTAAGCGCAGGTCGGTATCGTACAGTAATCCAGCCGACGTCGGGCGAGTTAGCCATGAATTGATGCTTTGTGCAAGTTTGGCATAAATTTCTGCGGCATCGGGATGATCGTCTTGAAAAAGAAACACTAGGTCGAGATCGGAAACATAGCCCAACTCCTTTCCACCGAGCTTGCCATAGCCGATGATTGCGAAAGCAGGCGTTTCGCGATGTCGTTTTTTTAATCCTTGCCATGCCAGTTGCAATACAGTATCCAGTATCAGGTCCGCTAGTGCGGTCAAATGATCGCTGAGCGTTTCCAGCAGCAAGGATCCTTCCAGGTCGGTTACCAAGAGGCGAAATACTTGAGCGTGTTGAAAGTGACGCAATACGTCCATTTGCCATTCGACGCTATCAATTTTTGGATTGTTGGCATGATTCAATTGATAAATCAATTCACTGCGTAATGCTGACCAATCAGGCACTGGGTTCGGTACGTCGCGACGCAGTAATTCATCCAATAAAATCGGATGGCGCCCAAGATAATCACTGACCCATTGGCTGATACTGACCAATTCTGCAACCCGTTGTAGGGTGTGTGGATGTTCTCGCAGCAATGAAATATAGGCTGTTTGCACGCTGATTTTTTCCAGTAGTTGCAACATACGCTCGAACGTAATTTCGACAGGTGGGCGTTTGGCGGCAGCTTCAATCAATAACGGAATGAGCGCGGTCATTTGTTGTTGCGTGTATTCCGACAGCAAATGATAGAAATCACCCTGATAAAATAAACGTAATCGTTTGGATATTTTCTCCGGTTCAACGAAGCCCAGCGTGCTGAGTTTCGTGGTGGCTGCTTTGGTGTCTGAAATATTCTGTACTTCGGTGCGCCACAATGAGGTGAGCGTGTCATGAGAAATAGATTTCTTGGGTGTGGCAAAAATAAGATCAAAGTGCTGGCTAACGTTGTTGCGATGGATGTCGAGTTGCTGCATGAAAGCATCGTAATTGGCGAATCCCATGCTGATGGTGATCAGATGCTGATCATCTGGATTTGTTGGTAATGTTTGTGTTTGCTGGTCATCCAAATATTGCAGGCGATGCTCAAGTTTACGCAAGAAAAAATAGGCTTCGGTGAGTTCGGTTACGGTTTGTTCCGGTAGCTGTTGTTTTTCTTGTAACCGTTGTAATACGCTCAATGTAGGACGGATATACCAATCGACATCACGCCCACCCCGTATGAGTTGAAAAACTTGCGCAATAAATTCAATTTCGCGGATACCGCCAGGACCGAGTTTGATATTGTCATGTAGCTCTCGACGTTCAACTTCCTTGCGGATTTGCGCATGAAGTTTCCGCATCGATTCATAAGCGCCAAAATCAAGATATTTGCGAAATACGAAGGGACGAACGATTCTTTCTGTCAAAATCGATTCTACGAATTCTGTTTCTTTGTTGTTCGCAGAATAGCGGGCGACCACGCGGCCTTTGATCCAGGCATGGCGCTCCCATTCGCGTCCTTGCTTGATGAAATAGTCCTCCAGCATTGGAAAGCTGATTGCGAGCGGACTGTTCTCGCCGTGCGGACGTAAACGCATATCTACACGGAATACATATCCATCTATGGTGTAATCATTGAGACTGACAATCAGTTTGCGACCGAGCCTGGCAAAAAATTCGTGATTGGAAATGCACTTGTTGCCGTTTGTTTCGCCATCCTCAGGATAGACAAAGATAAGATCAACATCTGAAGAGACATTCAATTCTCCACCGCCCAATTTTCCCATTGCGACTACCAGTAAATGCTGCGTGGTGTTGCTAGATTCGCCTTGCGGAAAGCCAAAGCGATCAGGCTGTGTGAGCCAGTTTTCGTGATGCCAAAGCGCGAATTGAATGGTGGTTTCGGCCAATTCAGTCATACTTTTCATTACTTCGGCGAGATCTGCCAAGCCATTGATGTCGCGTACAATTAAACGTAGCATGACTTGTTTGCGTAAATCGCGAAGTATCTGGTGCAGCTTATCTTCGTTGGTAATTTGTTCGGTGTGCGAGTTTAAGAAAGCTTGCATTTCATTGCGATCAAAGGATCGTTGAAACGTTTTTGTCAAGGCATGGATTCTTTCAGGCTCACTGGTAAGGAGTCTTTGTGCGTATCGACTATGAGCAATCGCATTAGACAGTCGTGTGTCTGGTAGTGAATCTAAATTAGGCATGATGTATTGTAAATCAAATAGTATGCTGGCAAAGTCGATGGTAAAATCCAATATACGAGAGAAAATTTCTGTTTATTATCACAATAAAAATAAAATAACCTGGTACTATTAAAACCATAATAGGGATAGAGAAAATGAAGATTTCAGATATCCGGTTGAAATTAGTTAGGTATATCATAATCATTGCGGTACTGTAAAAAATGTTAAAAAATACTCATGAACAATATCAACGAGCGACTGAGCATGGGAAACTGGGTAGTTTTCGTGTGGCGGCCATTCAAATGGCTTCGGGACCGAGTGTTTCGGCTAATTTAGAAGAAGCGGCTCGTTGGATTGAAGAGGCGGTAATACAACGCGCTCAGCTGATTGTGTTGCCAGAGTATTTTTGCATTATGGGAATGAAGGATACCGACAAGTTAGCGGTGCGCGAACAACCAGGAGAAGGGCCGATACAGAAATTTCTAAGCGATACAGCCAAACGCCACAAAATATGGTTGGTGGGAGGATCTGTGCCGCTTGCGACACCGGATCCCAATAAAGTTTATAACAGTTGCCTAGTATATGCTGATAATGGCGAATTGGCTGCACGTTATGACAAGATTCATTTATTTGGCCTGCAATTGGGCAGCGAGCATTACGCCGAGGAAAAAACCATTATGGCCGGAGATAAGGTGGTTACGGTGGATTCACCATTTGGCCGAATGGGTTTGTCGATATGCTACGATTTACGTTTCCCCGAATTGTTTCGCAGTATGAACAAAGTTGATATCATTCTGGCACCGGCTGCATTTACGGCAATTACTGGAAAAGCACATTGGGAAGTGCTGGTTCGTGCGCGTGCTGTTGAAAATATGGCTTATGTGATTGCGCCGGGGCAGGGTGGGTATCATGTGGGGGGTCGGGAAACCAATGGCGATAGCATGATTGTCGATCCGTGGGGAGTGGTGATGGAGCGTCTACCAAAAGGTCCAGGCGCAGTAGTTGCGACACTCGATCCCGAATATCAAACGCGTTTACGGACTAATTTACCTGCTTTAAACCATCGAACTTTACAGTTTTGTTAGCTTGCTGCCTTTTGTCCTTAAATACACTATCCTGGATTTATTAGATTGATCTGGAATGACTTCTAGATTTAATTTTTCCACTGTATCTGAAAATTTCAATCAATTCCTAGCGCATATTTCATCTAATATCTTTGTATTAAGGTAAAGTATACTGTTTAGGTAGTATTGTGATTTCAATTCATGAAATGATCGTTCTAAAATCATATGCTTTACCTCGGTTCAATTGAGACTTCTAGAATCATCAATTTCAAATTTTGTTGGATATAAATGATATGGTAATGACATTTGAGAGTACCAAAAACAAACAGGATATTGATCATAAGGATTCTTTTGCCATTGCTGATAATTGCCTGCTATCACCCTATGGTATTGATACGCCTGGATTACAACGAGTATTAGACCAAATTTTGACTTATCAAGTCGATTATGCTGATTTATTCTTTCAATACAATCGCTCAGAAGGTTGGGTATTGGAAGAAGGTATTGTAAAATCCGGTAGCTTTAATATTGACCAAGGTGTCGGTGTTCGGGCGGTGAGTGGTGATAAAACAGGCTTTGCCTATTCCGACGATATTAGCATGTCTGCGTTGGCGGCTGCCGCTCAAGCAACTCGCGCGATAACTCAACAAGGAAGCAGTCAATCTGTGCAGGCTAAGAAACGGCATGATATTGATTTTCATAGACAACTATACTTGCCTGAAGATCCGATTGGCCATCTAAAAGATGCTGATAAGGTGGCTTTATTAGAAAAGCTGGAGCGCTATACACGTAAAATCGATCCACGTATTACACAAGTTGTTGTTTCGCTAGCGGGGGAGTATGAAGTTGTTATGATAGCTCGTAGCGATGGTTTGTTGGCGGCGGATGTCAGGCCATTGGTACGTTTGTCTTTACAAGTGATCGCGGAAGAAAACGGTCGCCGTGAACAGGGTGTTGCAGGTGGGGGTGGGCGCTTCGGTTATGCTTATTTTACTGATGAAATATTGCAGGATTATGCACAAAAAGCAGCACACCAAGCAATCGTTAACTTGAATGCGCGGCCTGCTCCTGCTGGTGCTATGACTGTGGTGTTGGGAAATGGATGGCCGGGCATCCTTTTACATGAGGCAATTGGGCATGGTTTAGAAGGAGATTTTAACCGTAAAGGTAGCTCCGCTTTTTCTGGCAGAGTAGGAGAGCGTGTAGCTGCGGCAGGTGTGACTGTGGTCGATGATGGTACGATTCCGCAACGACGCGGTTCTTTGAATATAGATGATGAGGGTAATCCGACACAATGTACGGTATTAATCGAAGATGGAATATTGAAGGGTTATTTGCAAGATAATTTGAATGCGCGGCTGATGGGAGTTGCGGTGACTGGTAACGGCCGTCGTGAATCATTTGCACATATTCCAATGCCCCGTATGACCAATACCTATATGCTGAATGGCGATAAGATCCCAGCCGAAATTATTGCATCTGTGAAGCATGGTTTGTATGCAGCTAACTTTGGTGGCGGACAAGTGGATATAACCAGTGGCAAATTCGTGTTTTCAGCGGCAGAAGCTTATATGATTGAAAATGGCAAAATCACTTATCCAGTCAAAGGTGCAACTTTAATTGGTAATGGCCCAGATGTACTAACCCGTGTTTCCATGATTGGTAACGATATGTTACTGGATCCTGGTGTGGGTACGTGCGGCAAGGAAGGACAAAGCGTTCCGGTTGGTGTGGGGCAGCCAACGCTTCGCATTGATGGATTGACGGTTGGTGGAACGGGAAATTGATCTTGGATGATCGGCATTGTTGTGATTAAATGGATAATTTTTAACTGATTTGATTGGGATACAGAAAGCATGAATGCGGAATTAACCGGCGCTGAAATTACGATACGCTGCTTACAAGAGGAAGGGGTGCAGTGTATTTTTGGTTATCCCGGTGGGGCGGTACTATTTATTTATGATGAATTGTTTAAGCAGGATAAGGTTCGTCATATCTTGGTGCGGCATGAGCAAGCGGCGATTCATGCCGCAGATGGTTATGCGCGATCTAGCGATAAAGTTGGCGTCGCTTTGGTAACTTCTGGTCCGGGCGTGACTAATGCAGTCACAGGAATTGCTACAGCCTATATGGATTCAATTCCCCTGGTGATTATCAGCGGTCAGGTACCTACCGGTGCGATTGGCTTAGACGCATTTCAGGAAGTGGATACCGTTGGCATCACGCGCCCTTGCGTGAAGCATAATTTCTTGGTGAAAGATGTTTCCGAGTTGGCTACAACAATTAAAAAGGCGTTTTATATCGCATCGACCGGTCGCCCAGGTCCCGTATTAGTCGATATTCCCAAAGATGTCACACAACAACGAACCCAGTTTGTTTACCCGGACAAAGTTACAATGCGTTCGTATAATCCTGTTACCAAGGGAAATTCCCGCCAAATCAAGAAAGCGGTCGAACTGATTCAGGATGCTAAGCGGCCAATGATCTATGCGGGAGGCGGTGTGATTCTGAGCGATGCTGCCGAGCAGTTGACTGAGCTTGCGAGAATGCTGAGCTTTCCTTGCACCAACACTTTAATGGGGTTGGGCGGTTTTCCTGCAACGGACAAGCAGTCTTTGGGGATGTTGGGAATGCACGGTACCTATGAAGCCAATATGGCGATGCAGTATTGTGATGTGCTGGTTGCAGTTGGTGCGCGGTTTGATGATCGTGTGATCGGTAATCCCAAACATTTCTCTAATGAAAATAGAAAAATTATTCATATTGACATTGACCCTTCTTCAATTTCTAAGCGTGTTAAGGTAGATGTGCCAATTGTCGGAGATGTGTTGGATGTACTGAAAGAATTAATAAAATTACTCAAAGCCGAGAAAAAGAGACCCGAACTGCCATCATTGAAGGAATGGTGGCAACAGATTGATTTATGGCGAGAACGGAATTGCTTGAAATTTGATCGTACTAGCGAAATTATCAAACCGCAGATGGTGATCGAAAAACTTTATCAAATTACCAAAGGCGATGCATTTATTACTTCCGACGTTGGGCAGCACCAGATGTGGGCAGCGCAGTTTTATAAATTTGACAAGCCGCGACGTTGGATTAATTCTGGCGGATTGGGAACCATGGGTTTCGGTATGCCTGCAGCTATGGGTGTGCAGCTTGCAAACCCAAAGGGTAAGGTTGCTTGTATTACGGGTGAAGCTAGTATTCAGATGTGCATTCAAGAACTATCTACCTGCAAGCAATATCGATTACCGCTTAAGATTATCAATTTGAATAATCGTTATATGGGGATGGTGCGGCAATGGCAGGAATTCTTTCATGGTAACCGCTATGCGGAATCTTATATGAATGCATTGCCAGATTTTGTTAAATTGTCAGAAAGTTACGGGCATATCGGTATGAAAATTGAGCGTCCTGAAGATGTTGAGGGTGCTTTGAAAGAAGCGTTCAAGCTTAAAGATCAATTAGTGTTCTTGGATTTTATTACTGATCAGACTGAGAACGTTTTCCCTATGGTGCCAGGTGGTAAAGGTCTATCTGAAATGATTTTGGTATAAAAATAAATGCGACATATAATTTCTTTGTTGATGGAGAATGAATCAGGTGCTTTATCTCGTGTTGCCGGCTTGTTTTCTGCGCGTGGCTACAATATTGAGTCTTTGACGGTAGCTCCTACAGAAGACCCGACACTGTCGCGCATGACGCTTGTTACAGTTGGTTCCGATGAAGTAATTGAACAGGTAACCAAGCAGTTGAATAAATTGATTGAAGTGGTAAAGATCATTGATCTTAATGAGGGCAATCACATCGAGCGGGAGCTAATGCTGATTAAAGTACGTGCGATTGGCGTTGAGCGCGATGAGATGATGCGACTGACTGAAATTTTCAGGGGATCTATTATTGATGTAACCAATAAATCTTATACCATCGAATTGACCGGCACCAGTTCCAAACTGGACGCTTTTCTTGAATCCATTGATCGTAGTGCCGTACTGGAAACAGTACGTACCGGTGCTTGCGGTGTAGGGCGCGGTGAATGGGTTTTAAGGATATAATCATTGTTATCGAAAATATTGATGAATGATTAGGTTTCGGGTCTTGAGAGTGCGAAAAGATATCTTGGACTAATGATATGTTTGTTTCTATTTTTATGTTCGTTCTGTTTTGTTTTGTTTAAAAGGAAAATAATGAAAGTTTTTTACGATAAAGATGCGGATCTTTCGCTCATTAAAGGAAAAAAAGTTGCTATATTA
This sequence comes from Nitrosomonas sp. PY1, assembly GCF_022836435.1. NCBI lineage: Bacteria > Pseudomonadati > Pseudomonadota > Betaproteobacteria > Nitrosomonadales > Nitrosomonadaceae > Nitrosomonas > Nitrosomonas sp. PY1. Next base: position 956,932 of record NZ_BQXC01000001.1, read on the forward strand.
GGTTATGGTTCGCAAGGACATGCGCATGCGAACAATTTAACCGAATCAGGTGTGAAAGTGACCGTAGGTTTGCGTAAAGATGGTGCATCTTGGAGCAAAGCGGAAAAGGCTGGATTAAAAGTCAAGGAAGTTGCTGATGCAGTTAAAAATGCTGATGTCGTGATGGTTTTATTACCGGACGAACAAATTGCTACTGTTTATAAGAAAGAAATTGAACCGGCACTGAAAAAAAATGCCACCTTGGCATTTGCTCATGGTTTTAATATTCACTATGGTCAAGTAACGCCACGGGAAGATCTGGATGTGATCATGATCGCGCCTAAAGGCCCTGGTCATTTGGTTCGTTCGACATACCTGCAAGGAGGTGGAGTGCCTTCTCTGATTGCAGTTCATCAAAATAAATCCGGCAAAGCGCGAGATTTGGCGTTATCGTATGCTGCCGCCAATGGTGGTACGCGTGGTGGTGTAATTGAAACGACTTTCAAAGAAGAAACGGAAACAGACCTTTTTGGCGAGCAGGTAGTGTTGTGTGGTGGACTGACGGCGTTAATCCAAGCGGGTTTTGAAACATTGGTAGAGGCTGGGTATTCGCCGGAGATGGCTTATTTTGAATGTTTGCATGAAGTCAAATTGATTGTGGATTTGATTTATGAGGGCGGTATCGCAAATATGCGTTACTCGGTTTCAAACAATGCGGAATATGGCGATGTATCTAGAGGGCCGCGGATCATTACTGACGAAACACGTGCGGAAATGCGTAAAATTTTGCGACAAATACAAACAGGCGAGTATGCACGTGAATTTATTCTTGAAAATCAGGCTGGAGCGCCTATATTAAAGTCTAGTCGACGTTTGGCTTCCGAGCATCCAATTGAGCAAGTAGGTGCAAAATTGCGTGATATGATGCCTTGGATCAAGAAAAATAAGCTGGTAGATCAGGCTAAGAATTGATTTATACATATCAATCGGATTTTTTATTGTATTTCATTTAAAACTATTTTATTTATGACATATTATCCTCATCCAATCATTGCCCGAGAAGGATGGCCGTTTATTGCGATAGCATTTTTAGCGGCCATTGGGGTAACGGTATTTGTCGATTGGCTTTGGGCCATACCCTTTTGGATAATTGCATTTTTTGTATTGCAGTTTTTTCGTGATCCACCCCGAGAAGTGCCTGACAACCAAAATGCCATTCTGGCGCCTGCAGACGGTAGGATTGTGGCAATTGAAAAAGTCCAAGATCCTTATTTGAAACGTGATGCAGTCAAAATTAGCGTATTCATGAATGTATTCAATGTGCATTCAAACCGTAGCCCGGTAGACGGTAAAGTACAAGATAAATGGTATTTTCCAGGGAAATTTATTAACGCCGATTTGCCCAAAGCATCTTTAGAAAATGAACGTAATGCGCTATGGATTAAGGCTGATAATGGTGCTGATGTGACCTGTGTACAAGTGGCTGGTTTGATCGCCAAACGGATTGTTTGTCATATTGCCATCAAAGATCATTTGCAACGCGGCCAGCGTTTTGGTTTTATTCGCTTTGGTTCGCGTGTCGATGTTTATCTGCCTTTAAATATCAAAATTAATGTCAATATTGGCGATAAAGTTTCAGCAACTCAAACTGTTTTAGCTGAATTCCGATAATTGATAGATTTATAACCGTAATAAGCAGAAAAAGTATTATTTCGGTTTTGTGATTGTCCATTGTTGATTTTCTAGTTAGGAATTAGCCTAGTATCAGTTAAAGATTTCTTTTGGAAATTATAGTCATGCCTGATTCTCCACCGGAGCGTATCGTTCTTAAAAATCGCTTGAGACGTCGTGGCATTTATTTGCTACCTAATCTATTCACAACCGCTGCACTGTTTGCCGGGTTCTATGCCGTTGTGCAAGCTATGAATGGTAATTTTCAGTATTCCGCTACTGCCATTTTTATTGCGATGGTGTTGGATGGTTTGGATGGCCGAGTAGCTCGATTAACTGGTACACAAAGCGAATTCGGTGCAGAGTATGACAGTATGTCAGATATGGTTTCTTTTGGCATGGCACCTGCGTTGATCATTTACGAGTGGGCACTGAAAGATACAGGGCAATGGGGTTGGATTATTGCTTTTATTTATTGCGCATGCGCAGCATTGAGGTTAGCGCGATTTAATACGAATATTAATATTGTCGACAAGCGCTTCTTTCAGGGTTTGCCAAGCCCGGCCGCTGCTGGGCTAATTGCCGGATTGGTATGGGTAACCATTGATTTTGGAATACAGATTGATGGAACGAATACTCAATTTATTGCGGCAGCTGGTATTACATTATTTGCCGCTTTGACTATGGTGAGTAATATTCCTTTCTATAGCGGGAAAGAGATTAATTTGCGTCGCAGAGTCCCCTTCTTCACGATTCTTTTGTTGATGTTGTTTTTCTTTGTATTGATTCCTAGCCATCCTCCCTTGGTATTGTTTTGCCTGTTTTTGTGTTACGCCTTATCAGGTTATGTTGTTAAGCTTTGGCGTTTTCTGGGGAAAAATAGAAGTAAAAAAAATATCGGTGAACCTCCAGTTTCGTAGTTAGTCTATTGCCTTATAGAAAAAAACGATTTATGATTCGCGGCTATATGCAAACAAATAATCAACCTCACTGCTGTACCGCTGTCTTAGCGTGGCTTTTTATAGCCGCGTTGAATTCCCTGCTGCGCTTCGCGCGCTAAATTTTCTTATTCATTCCTTTTTAGCAAATTATAAAATTCTTGTAACGAGTTTTATACCAAAAACAGTACTTAATAATGTAATTTTTCTTCTCTAAATGGAGAGTATGATGCAAGAGCATTTGATTATTTTTGATACGACCTTGCGAGATGGTGAACAAAGTCCTGGCGCTTCCATGACTAAAGAAGAGAAAGTGCGTATTGCTTGGCAATTGGAGCGCATGAGGGTTGATGTCATTGAAGCTGGTTTTCCTGCGGCTTCCAATGGAGACTTTGAGGCAGTCAAAGCCGTCGCTGATTCAGTCAAAGAAAGCACAGTATGTGCGCTGGCACGTGCCATTGAGGTGGATATTCAGCGTGCTGGCGAGGCTCTAAAGTGTGCAAAATCTTCTCGGATTCATACATTTATTGCCACTTCACCGATTCATATGCAGAATAAGCTTAGAATGGCACCTGAGCAGGTAATTGAGCAGGCAGTAAAAGCAGTGAAATGGGCGCGTCGGTATACTGACAATGTTGAATTTTCTCCAGAGGATGCGGGGCGTTCGGAAGTCGATTTCTTATGTCGAATTCTTGAATTAGTCATTGATGCTGGTGCGACTACATTAAATATTCCGGATACGGTGGGTTACACCATGCCCGACCAATTTGGTAAGCTGATTAATCAGTTGCGAGAACGAATTCCAAATTCTGATAAGGCTATTTTTTCAGTACATTGCCACAATGATCTGGGATTGGCCGTTGCAAACTCACTTACCGCTGTGATGAATGGCGCACGCCAAATTGAGTGTACGATTAATGGATTGGGCGAAAGAGCGGGCAACGCTTCCTTAGAAGAAATAGTGATGGCGGTTCGTACACGCCAAGATTATTTTCCGTGCGATACTCGCATAGATGCGACACACATTGTTTCGGCCAGTAAATTGGTATCGAGCATTACTGGATTTCCGGTGCAACCCAATAAAGCGATTGTGGGAGCAAATGCATTTGCACACGAATCTGGCATTCACCAAGATGGTGTTTTGAAGCATCGAGAAACGTATGAAATTATGCGAGCAGAGGATGTTGGCTGGGGAGAAAACAAATTGTTACTCGGTAAACATTCTGGGCGCAATGCATTTCGTACACGATTAACTGAGCTAGGGATTGAGTTTGAGTCTGAGGAAATGCTCAATAGCATGTTTGCACGTTTTAAGGAATTGGCTGATAAAAAACATGAAATATTTGATGAAGATTTGCAGGCACTTGCTTCTGATGAAGTGATTGTGTCGCACGAATGCTTCCGGCTTGTATCATTGATAGTTCATAGTGAGACGGGTGAAGTTCCTTACGCACGTATCGTAATTTCTGAAAATGGTAACGAAATACACGCCGAGGCACGAGGAAGCGGCCCTGTGGACGCGACTTTTCGCGCCATTGAATCGTTGTTGAATAGTGAATCCCAACTGCAATTGTATTCTGTGAATAACATCACCAGCGGAACAGATGCACAAGGAGAGGTAACCGTGCGGTTATATAAATCTGATCGTATTGTGAATGGACAGGGGGCCGATACTGATATTGTTGTGGCTTCTGCAAAGGCTTACCTGAATGCACTCAATAAGCTATGTCATAAATTGGAGCGTGCGCATCCACAAGTATAAGGCACGATTGAATCTTGGGAATTTTGATGTGTTAAAACATACCGTAATTGTTCTATTAATGGGAGTTCTTTTACTATTTTGTACGCAAATATTTGCATTTCAGTTTCAGGACACGACAGGAAAGACCCATCAACTTTCCGACTATAAGGGACGTTGGGTGATTGTGAATTTTTGGGCAACTTGGTGCCCACCGTGCTTAAAAGAAATTCCTGATTTGATCGCATTATATAACAATCGACAAGATATCATGATCATTGGCGTTGCGATGGATATGGACGATCCTAAAGTGGTACTGGATTTTGTCCAGTCAATGGCTATTAATTACCCTATAGTATTAGGCAATCCGCAGCTTGCGGCGCAGATTGATGAAATTTCTTTATTACCCAGTACTTACTTTTATGATCCAAATGGAGAACCGGCTGCGCGTCAATTAGGAATTGTTTCTCGTGATAGCATTGAACAATTTATTGCATCCAAATCACCACAGAAGTAAAAAAATCCTTTTTTATTGACTAGCCAATTGATGATGAGAGGAAGGCGAAGAGTATCGCCACTGGGTCGACCATTTATCAAATACTAATTGAGGATAGGTAGCTATACCGAGGCTGCCATTATATCGGCCTAGTGCACGAAAATAATCGCCTTTTTCTATGTCGAGATAATGCCGCAAAATGGTGCATCCATAGCGTAGATTCACGCGTAGATGAAAAAGATTATGTTCTTCCTGACCGATGACATCAACCCAAAATGGCATTACTTGCATGTAACCTCGGGCACCTGCGCTTGAAATGGCGTATTTGTTGAAGCGACTTTCAACTTGAATCACGCTTAAGACAATTTGCGGATCAAGTCCCGCACGTTTTGATTCATAATAAACTGTACGTAGAAATTCATCACGTTCAATTGAGTTAGGTATGAATTTTTCCATACGCTGACTCATTGTAGTAAGCCAAGCGGTATTATCTGCTATAGCCACATACTCGATATACGAAACAGCCTGATCGCTGATCTCATGAAAAGAAATTGTTTGTGTGCTGGCGGATTCGTACTCGTAGCGCTGTTGGTTTGCGACCAGGGGGCTTGAAAATGCTATCAGTAGAACTGCATAGATTAGTAGATACATAACTTTTGTTTGATAAAGAATAAAATGTCATCAATAGCAATTGATTGTGCAGTTTGATCTGTGCGTCCTTGATATTCGATTATTGACTGTTTTAATCCACGTTCACCGATAACAATTCGATGAGGGATACCAATCAGTTCCATATCCGCAAACATCACACCGGGTCGCTCATTACGATCATCCAGTAGCACTTCAATGCCTTCATTCATAAATACTCGATACAGTTTTTCAGCAGTTTGCTTGACCAGCTCACTTTTTTCCAAACCAATAGGCACAATCGCGAGTTGAAATGGTGCCATCGCAATGGGAAAAATAATACCATGATCGTCATGATTTTGTTCAATAGCGGCGGCAACAATACGTGAAATACCAATACCGTAGCATCCCATTTCCATCCAATGTGATTGCCCGGATTCATCTAAAAAGCTTGCCTTCATGAGTTGCGAATATTTAGTCCTTAATTGAAAAATATGGCCTACCTCTATTCCGCGGCAAATTTCCAATTGACCTTTACCATCTGGAGAGGTATCGCCATTGACTACATTGCGGATATCAAAAATATGCTCGGGTATTTTTAAATCGCGATCAAAATTGACTTCCGTTAAGTGAAATCCCTCCACATTGGCACCGCATGCAAAGTTACTCATATTGATTACTGCTTGATCGGCGATAATGGAACAGTCTATTCCAACGGGCCCGATATAGCCTGGAACTGTACCTGTTTGCTGTAGAATATCCTGTTCGCTTGCCATTTCAAACTCAGATAAGAAGGGTATTTTCTTGACCTTTAATTCATTGAGCTGATGATCGCCACGTAATAGCAGTAAGAAAAATTGATCGTTTGCTTTGATGGCTAAAGTTTTCAGCGTTTTCTCTAGTGGAATGCCTAAAAAGCTTGCTACTTCAGCGCAGGTTTTCTTATTGGGTGTTGGTATTTTCTGCATTTCACCTTGTGGTGCAGCGCGTATATTTGGTGCAGGTAGAGCGGTAGCCAATTCTATATTGGCGGCATAATCCGAAGTTGGGCAAAATGCGATTGCATCTTCTCCCGAATCGGCAAGTACGTGGAATTCATGCGAATGGCTACCGCCGATTGCGCCAGTATCTGCCGCAACCGCGCGGAATTTTAAGCCCAGTCGAGTGAAAATGCGGCTATACGTTTCATGCATGAGCCGATAAGTTTTTAGTAAGCTTGATTCATCAACATGAAAGGAATAGCCATCTTTCATGATAAATTCGCGTGCACGCATGACACCGAAGCGCGGGCGGATTTCATCGCGAAACTTGGTTTGTATTTGATAAAAATTGACGGGTAATTGACGGTAACTTTTAATTTCCTTGCGTACAATGTCTGTGATGATTTCTTCATGGGTTGGGCCAAAGCAAAAATCATGTTCGTGTCGGTCTTTGATTTTTAACATTTGTGGACCGAATACATCCCAACGCCCGGTTTCTTGCCATAACTCACTGGGTTGTACCGCTGGCATAAGAACTTCGATGGCGTTACTGGCATTCATTTCTTCACGTACGATATTTTCGACCTTGCGCAGTATTCTGAGGCCTAATGGCATCCAGGTATAAAGCCCGCTTCCAAGGCGTTTGATCAATCCGGCGCGTAGCATGAGTTTATGGCTGGGGAGCTCTGCTTCTGTCGGTGCTTCTTTAAGGGTAGAAATAAAAAATTGCGAAACGCGCATGGTTCATTCCATTGAAACTAAAAAAGATCGCCATTCTACCCTGAAATAAATAGTGTTAGTACGCATCTAATCCAAGTGGGGTTTTGCATTTCGTTAAGCTGCAAGCAAAATCAAAGAATGATCTACCTTCGGAGTCATTTTTTATTTTGTGATACTTTCAATCTGATGGAAAATATGAAAAAATCTACATACTTGATGGATTAAAATGGGTAATTCACATGATAGACCGTAATGGATATCGCCCGAATGTTGGTATTATCTTGCTGAATTCTAGAAACGAAGTATTTTGGGGTAAACGCATCAAACAAAATTCTTGGCAATTTCCGCAAGGTGGTATTAAGTCAGGCGAAAGTCCTGAGCAAGCCATGTATCGGGAATTAACCGAGGAGATCGGTTTACATTCCAATCATGTACAGATCGTTGGTCGTACGAAAGACTGGTTACGTTATGAGGTGCCAGAGCGGTGGATAAGACGTGAGTGGCGTGGTAATTATAAGGGACAGAAGCAAATTTGGTACTTGCTGCGTTTAACAGGGCGTGATAGCGATGTATCTCTGCGTCGCAGTACACATCCGGAGTTTGATGCTTGGCGATGGAACCAATATTGGGTGGAATTGGATTCGGTCGTTGAATTTAAACGGAAAGTATATATGCAAGCACTAACAGAGTTAGCACGGCTTCTAAAGCTGGATTGTTGTCAGGAGAAAAATTATAGCAATAAAATAATAACAAATGATGAGATTTGATCAGAAAAATAAACCGAAGTGAAGATTGTTCGGGTGAAGAAAAAAATTATTAGATGGATATATAAGTATTACTATATTGAAGTTTAAAAGAATTTAACCGAGTGGCTTAGTCTGTGATCACAGATTGCTGATAATAAATCTTCCTAATGTGATATTGTTTACTAAACTCAGGCGTAACCGGCTGCGCCATTACAGTCGTATTTTAATGTACAGTGTTTTTTGTTTTGTTTCTAAGGGAGAAAATTGATGAAGGTACGTACACTGGTTGCATCACTGTTATCGATTAGCGCCTTTGCTATTTCGATGAATGCTTTAGCCAATGAGCCTATTCAGCCTATTAAACCGGCGGTTGTAAAAAATCCAGATATGGTAGAGCTAGGTAAAATGCTATTTTTTGATCCGAGATTATCTAAATCCGGTTTTATTTCCTGTAACTCTTGTCATAACTTAAGTATGGGGGGAACGGATAATATTCCAAGCTCCATAGGTCATAAATGGTTTCAAGGACCTATTAATGCTCCAACTGTGCTAAATTCAAGTATGAATCTGGCGCAATTCTGGGATGGACGTGCTAAAGATCTTAAAGAACAAGCGGGTGGGCCTATTGCGAACCCTGGGGAAATGGGATCTACCCATAAAGTGGCTGTTGAAGTCATTCAATCCATTCCGCAATATCACGGTTATTTTGAGAAAGCATTTGGTTCTAAAGAAATTAATATCGATAAAGTCACAGAAGCGATTGCTGCTTTTGAGGAGACTTTAGTAACACCCAATTCGCGTTTTGATAAATGGCTACAGGGCGATAAAGCTGCGATCAATCAACAGGAATTGGAAGGATACGAATTATTCAAGAATGTCGGCTGTGTAAGTTGCCATTTTGGTGCGGCAGTAGGTGGGGGTATGTATCAAAAATTTGGAGTACATACACCTTATAAAACTACTAGTAAGATCGAAGGCAGGAAAGCCGTCACAGGAAAAGACGAAGATTTGAATGTATTTAAAGTGCCTACTTTGCGCAATATCGAATTAACCTATCCCTACTTTCATGATGGTGCTGTGACTTCGTTAGAGGACGCGGTTAGAACTATGGGAAAAATACAGCTCAATAAAGACTTAAATGAAAAAGATGTGAGTAGTATCGTTGCATTTTTAAAAACACTGACGGGTGATCAGCCTAATATCAAATTACCGATCCTGCCGCCGTCAAATAACAATACGCCCAAGCCAGTACCATTTTAATCTGGTTGTGGTTAGTATAAAGATAGTTATTATTAATATGTGAAGTTGGTATGGAGCATTCATTTTAAAGAAAATGAATGCTCCATCGGAGATGCTGGTTGTGCATATGATTGTCGTCAATCATCAATTTATCTGCAAAATTTAGCTTGTTTAATACGAACTGCTAGATTTACACAAAAAAATGAAGTAGAGTCACTATTCCGCCAACCATAATTAGAATAAGGAATTACCTATGGGTAATAAGGGGCAGCTGCTGCAAGATCCATTTCTCAATATATTAAGGAAAGAGCATATTCCGGTATCAATATATTTGGTAAATGGAATTAAACTGCAGGGACAAATTGATTCGTTTGACCAGTATGTAGTGTTGTTGAAGAACTCTGTTACGCAGATGGTATATAAGCATGCTATCTCTACTGTAGTACCTGCAAGGTCTGTGACTATTCCAATTGAAGTGTCAGAGTCTCATGATATATAGCACTTGAGTGCACCTGACTCGGGTATGTTTGAATTAAAACAAAACCTAACAAATGCTATTCTTGTGAGTCTCGATTTTGGTTGTGGTGATTACCATGGCCGATTGCATGAATTACAGCAACTGGTATTAAGTGCAAATCTTGCTATTGCTGGAATTGTAGAAGGAAAGAGATCGCGTCCTGATGCAAGCACTTTTATTGGTTCGGGTAAAGTTGATGAAGTAGCTCGGCTTGTTTCGAGTACGAATGCTGCACTCGTTGTTTTTAATCATGATCTTTCTCCCGCGCAGCAGCGTAACTTATCAGTGTATTTAAAATGTAATGTAGTAGAGCGTACCAGTTTAATTTTAGATATTTTTGCGCAGCGAGCCAAAAGTTATGAAGGACGATTGCAAGTTGAATTGGCGCAACTTGAGCATCTTGCTACGCGATTGATTCGAGGTTGGACTCACTTGGAACGGCAAAAAGGAGGGATTGGTCTTCGTGGACCTGGTGAAACACAATTAGAAACTGATCGTCGTTTAATTCGCAAACGTGTCAAGTTATTAAAAGAAAAATTATCGGTATTACAACGTCAGCGAACAGTACAAAAACGACAGAGGCAACGTGCGCAAATATTGTCCGTCTCGATTGTTGGGTATACGAATGCAGGAAAATCAACGCTTTTTAATAAATTAACTGCTGCGAAAAGCTATGCGGCTGATCAGCTTTTTGCAACCTTAGATACGACCACGCGGAAATTGTATTTGAGTGAAGCAGCAGGGATAGTTACGGTTTCCGATACCGTGGGATTCATTAGAGATTTGCCACATACATTAGTAGCTGCGTTTCGTGCGACACTTGAAGAGACGGTACAGGCGGATATATTGCTGCATGTAATAGATGCAAGTGCTTCTAATTGGAATGAGCAAGTAGATCAGGTGAATAAAACTCTCAAAGATATAGGTGCAGATACTATTCCACAGATCCAGATTTTCAATAAGAGCGATTTAATGGTTTCGTTGATTACTGCAGGGGCAAAGTATGTGCGCGATGAATATGGTAGAATGAATCGGATTTGTATAAGCGCTAAGACTGGCGATGGTCTGGATTTTTTAAGACTAGCATTGGCAGAATCAATTTTAGAGCATTCTAAGAAAACAGATAGAGAATCTGCTATTGGTACAAAAGAAGTAATCGAAGTCCATACTTCAATGCAATGACTTTTTTGAACGAATACAATAGGAACTAGACTATTATGGGATTAGATGATCCTCAATGGGGGAAAAATAAGGGTGGTTCCAATCCACCGGATTTGGATGAAGTATTGCGGAACGTCAATAAAAAAATAAACAGTTTTTTCGGTCAAAAAAAAGGTAATCATAAAGATGATGACCAGAATCAACGTAATCGGGAATCCAAACCGCACGGCAGTGGAAGTATTGTATTAATTATGGGTTTAATGTTGGCGGTGTGGCTTGCAAGTGGATTTTACATCGTCGATGAAGGACAGCGGGGCGTTGTGCTACGCTTCGGAAAGTATGTTGATACTACGCCCGCCGGTTTGCGCTGGCATATGCCGTATCCTGTTGAAAAAGCTGAATTAGTCAATGTCAGTCAAGTTCGTACAGTAGAAATCGGTTACCGTAGTAATGTAAAGAATAAAGTGCTGCGTGAGTCGCTCATGTTGACGGATGATGAAAATATCATCGATATACAATTTGCAGTGCAATATATATTGAATGATCCTGAAAATTTTCTTTTCAAGAATCGTAGCCCGGAAGATGCAGTGTTGCAGGCAGCGGAAACGGCTATTCGAGAAGTGATTGGTAAAAGTAAAATGGATTATGTTCTATATGAAGGACGTGAGCAAGTTGCAGCTAACGCTACACAATTAATGCAAAGAATACTGGATCGTTATCAGATCGGTATCTTGATTAACAGGGTAACGATGCAAAACGCGCAACCGCCTGAACAAGTTCAAGCAGCTTTTGATGATGCAGTCAAAGCGGGACAAGACAGGGAACGTCAGAAAAATGAAGGACAAGCTTATGCTAATGACGTTATTCCCCGTGCTGTGGGTAGTGCTGCGCGGTTAATTCAAGAATCGGAAGGTTATAAACAACGTGTAATAGCAAGCGCGGAGGGTGATGCGAGTCGTTTTGAACAGATTCAGACTGAGTATAGTAAAGCACCTAGTGTTACTCGTGATCGCTTATATCTTGACATGATGCAACAGGTTTTGTCCTCAACAAGTAAGATTGTTGTCGATCAGAAAAATGGTAACAATTTGCTGTATTTGCCATTGGATAAGTTAATGAGTAGTGGGTCTCCACTGTCATCTCCCGTCAGTGTGCAGACTACACAGCCACAAGAAACAGTATCGGATAGCAATCCAAGAACACGGGATTCTTTTCGCAGTCGTGAACGGGAGAGTCGATAAATGAGAAATTTTTCATCAGGTCTTTTGGGCGTCGTTGTTGCCTTGGTTTTTTTTGGTAGTTCGGTTATTTATATTGTTGATGAACGTCAGCAAGCAATTCTGTTCCAGTTGGGTGAAGTTATTGATGTTAAAACCAGTCCAGGTTTATATTTCAAAATTCCCATTGCGCAAAATGTGTTGTATTTCGAGAAGCGCATTTTAACGATGGATACGGATGAGCCTGAGCGGTTTATTACATCAGAGAAAAAGAACGTTTTAGTTGATCTCTTTGTCAAGTGGCGTATTGTTGACGTTAAGCAATACTATATTAGCGTACGTGGAGATGAGGGTTTGGCTCAAACGCGTTTGGCACAAACGATTAATGCAAGCTTGCGCGATGAATTCGGTAATCGTACGGTACATGATGTGGTATCAGGAGAGCGCGATAGAATTATGGAGATCATGCGTCAGAAAGCCGATAACGATGCGCGCTCCATTGGCGTAGAGGTTGTTGATGTTCGGTTGAAGCGCGTTGATTTACCACAAGAAGTGAGCGAATCTGTTTACCGACGTATGGAAGCTGAGCGTAAGCGTGTCGCTAACGAATTGCGTTCAACGGGGGCTGCTGAGTCAGAAAAAATCCGTGCGGATGCAGATAAACAGCGCGAGATTGTATTAGCTGAGGCTTATCGTGAAGCACAAAAGAATATGGGGCAAGGTGATGGGCAAGCAGCAGCTATTTACGCTTCGGCTTTCGAAAAAGATGCTGAGTTTTATGCATTCTGGAGAAGTATCGATGCATACAAGCAGTCATTTAAGAGCAAAGGCGATATGATGGTTCTTGAGCCTACTTCCGACTTCTTTAAGTACTTAAAGCAACCGAGTATAACGGGGACAAAGTAATTCTTGGCGTTTAACTACGGATTAGTTTATTAACTCTCAAAGGGGTTCTGAGATCGTGGTGGTAATACTCGATTAATGAACCTCTTAGTTTTTGTATGAGTGCATTCTCTCAATCAATGAAGTAACGATATGGAGTAAAGTTGTTGTGATGATGTGGGAAAATTTTCTGATCGCGATTGCATTAATGTTAATTTTAGAAGGAATACTGCCTTTTTTATCTCCGCACACTTGGCGGGAAGCATTTAGGAAAATGATTGAAATTAATGACAATCACATTCGATTTATTGGGCTAACTTCAATGCTGATTGGGGTAATGCTGCTACTCATCATCAGTTAATTTTTTATATTTTTTGGCGACAAGTAAGTTGAATCATGCGTAACTGGCTACTTCCAGAGTATATTGAAGACATTTTACCGGCTGAAGCGCATCGCATTGAGTTGATGCGGCGAGAGATTATCGATTTACTGTTTGTGCATGGTTATCAACAAGTAGTTCCTCCTTTATTAGAGTATATCGAATCCTTATTGTCAGGTAGTGGTAGCGATATGGATTTACGTATTTTTAAAGTGATTGATCAACTGAGTGGCCGTTTGATGGGATTGCGCGCCGATATGACACCGCAAGCAGCTCGTATAGATGCACATTTGTTGAACTGTGATGGGATAACACGCTTATGTTATGCCAGCAGTATTTTGCATACTATACCATTCGGAATAACGCAAACCCGAGAGCCTTTGCAAATTGGCGCTGAATTATATGGTCATTCTGGTTTGGAAAGTGATCTTGAAATTCAGCAATTGATGCTGCAATGTCTTTCTGTCGCTGGTATCGATCAAATTCATTTGGACTTGGGGCATGTCGGCGTGTTTCGCGGATTGATTAAGCGAGGCGGTGTATCGACAGAACTCGAAACTGAACTTTTTGCTGTTTTACAGGCAAAAGATATTCCTTCGTTGAAAGAATTGTCGAGCAAACTCAGAAAACCCACACGTGAAGCGTTGTTGCTATTGCCAGAGCTCTATGGCGATAAAAAGGTTTTGAGAGTGGCTGAGAAGCACCTGCCTGATTATCCAGAAGTGAGCAGGGCATTAGACGAACTTACCGTGATCGAGAGAGACTTGAAGGTATCGGTGGAGAAAATAGCTTTTGATTTGTCTGATTTGCGGGGTTATCACTATCATACAGGCATAGTGTTTGCGGCATATACATCTGGCAGTGCGAATGCGGTAGCTTTAGGGGGACGGTATGATGAGATCGGTAAGGCTTTTGGTCGAGCTAGGCCAGCAACTGGTTTTAGTATGGATTTGAGAGCGCTGTCTCGATTAAATAAACCGCAGCAGTATCCAAAAGGCATAAGGGCGCCTTTTGATGTGAATAATCAAGAATTGCAAGCTCAGATTGCGGCGTTGCGAAAATCAGGACAAATTGTAGTAGTCGATTTACCGGGAAATACCAAAGGTTTGGATGACTATGACAGGGAATTGGTTTTCAGTAAAGGTAAATGGATCATTAAAGAAATTTAATATTTCGCTAAGGGAATTAGAGATTTAGACATGACTAAAAATGTTGTGGTCATTGGTACGCAGTGGGGCGATGAAGGTAAAGGTAAAATTGTCGATTGGTTGACAGATCATGCGCAAGGTGTGGTTCGTTTTCAAGGTGGGCATAATGCAGGCCATACATTGGTTATCGGTGGTCAAAAAACCATACTGCATTTGATTCCTTCGGGAATCTTACGTAGCAATGTAATTTGTTATATTGGTAATGGCGTTGTACTTTCTCCTGAAGCGTTGTTGAATGAAATCGATATGCTTGAAAAGAGTGGAATTGATGTTGCGGGAAGGTTACGTATTAGCGAAGCTTGTCCTTTAATTCTTCCGCATCACATTGCTTTGGATAATGCACGCGAGACTGCGAGAAGTGAAGGAAAAATCGGTACGACAGGCCGAGGAATTGGCCCGGCTTATGAAGATAAAGTAGCTAGACGTGCGATTCGCCTACAGGATTTATTTCATCGTGAGCGGTTTTCCGCGAAACTAACCGAGGTACTGGATTATCATAATTTTGTATTAAGAAATTATTTTTCTGCGCCATTGATTGATTTTCAGAAAACAATGGATGAGGCGCTCATGCAGGGTGAAAAAATTCAACCGATGATGGCCGATGTCGCGCAATTGCTGTTTAAAGCTAACAAAGCTGGGCAGAATCTACTTTTTGAGGGAGCCCAAGGAGCCTTGTTGGATATTGATCACGGTACTTATCCATATGTTACGTCAAGTAATTGTGTGGCAAGTGCGGCAGGACCTGGTAGTGGAGTTGGTCCACAAATGTTGCATTATGTGCTTGGTATTACCAAGGCGTACACTACACGTGTTGGCTCAGGTCCTTTTCCAACAGAATTGGATAATGATATCGGTAAGCACTTAGCAATTCGTGGACATGAATTTGGTTCAACTACCGGACGCCCACGACGCTGCGGTTGGTTTGATGCGGTGGCTATGAAACGCTCTATTCAAGTCAATGGTGTGACTGGCCTGTGTATTACTAAGCTTGATGTATTAGATGGTGTCGAAAGTATTAATTTAGGCGTAGGCTATCGATTAAACGATGGTACGCGTAGTGATGTATTACCAATTGGCGCTGATGATTTTGATCGTTGCGAGCCTATTTATGAAGAAATGCCTGGCTGGAAAGAAAGCACCGCCGGTATTAAAGAATTTGACCGTTTGCCCAAGGCTGCCCAAAATTATCTGAAATACTTAGAGACTGTTTGTGAAGTGCCCATTGATATGATTTCTACTGGCCCAGATCGAGAGGATACTATTTTGTTACGTCATCCTTTTGAGTAAAGTTTGTTTCCTGAGAGCCTGCCAAGGCACAGTTGTTTCTGATGGATATATTTCTGAATGAGTGACGATTTTCCTTATCGAATCGAGATTGTTAATTGGAGAAATAAGGAATCGAATTTGCGTAGTGTACGTTCAGCAGTTTTTATTGCCGAACAAAATGTTCCAGAAGAAATGGAATGGGATTCGATGGACCAGATTTGCACGCATATTCTTGTCCAGGATTTTGAAGGGAATAGTATCGGTACCGCACGGTTGCTGCCCGATGGTCATATTGGGCGAATGGCAGTGCTGAAAGTATGGCGAAGAAAAGGAATTGGCGCTGCTATGCTAAGAAGAATCCTTCAGGAAATGCGGGCTCTGGGAATGAAAAAAGCAACCTTACACGCACAATTGACGGCTGTCGAATTTTACGAAAAATTTGGTTTCCAAAAGCGCGGGAAAGAATTTATGGAAGCAGGTATCCCGCATATAATCATGGTACTTGATTTGTCTTGAAATTGGTTATTGTAGGTTCAATGGGTGAAAACGATAACGGAATCGTGTAGCTTACTTTTTGGATTAAGCCCATGAATTATCAACCATCAATTTTGATTGGATCAAAATCATCTAAGAAGCTACAGAATCCATCGGCGAGCTTTGTAGCACGTGCTTACCTTGGCGCATTCATCTAACAGGTACGCCGTGACATCGTCGACATGCATTGGTTTCGCGAACAAAAATCCTTGGAAAAAATCAACACCTTCTGCGCGTAAGAAGCTTACTTGCGCCTCAGTCTCCACGCCTTCGGCCACGACTTTTAGTCGCAAGTTTTTGGCTAACATGATGATGGTACGAACGAGGATCGCATCGTCAGAATTCTCTACGCAGTCTTTGACGAATGAACGATCGATCTTCAGAAACGTGAGCGGCAACTTTCGCAGGTAACCTAGGCTTGAATACCCCACACCAAAATCATCCACCGAGACGGTTACGCCGCTGTCAGCGAGAGAAGACAGTACACTGCATGCTGATTCAACGTCACCCAGCAAGACACCTTCGGTGATTTCCACGCCAATTTTCTCTGGCGGCACATCAGCCGCGCTGCAGGTCTCTCGAAAGTAGCTCTCAAAACCAGGCTCAAGCAATTGCCGCGCAGAAACATTGACACTGAGATGAAAATCGATGCCTTGGTCGAGCCAAGCCCGTTGTATCCGACATGCTTCTTCAATCACCCAATTGCCGATGACACTAATGAGGCCTGTTTCTTCCGCCAATGGGATGAACTCGTTCGGAGAAATGGGCCCGCGCTCGCGAGAGTTCCATCGAAGCAGCGCTTCAGCTGAAGCATAGGCGCTCGAATGTGCGTCAACAATTGGCTGGACATGTAGTTCCAATTCGCCATTATGCACTGCGGTTCGAAGTCCATTATAGATGATCAAACGTCGATCCGCTGCATGGTGCAATTCCTCTGAGTACCATTGAAACGTATTTCGTCCGCGAGCTTTCGCCTTGTAAAGTGCCGCGTCGGCGTGTTTCATGAGAACGTCTTCAGCCATCCCGTGCTGTGGTGATTGTGCGATGCCGATACTGCACGAACTCATCAGCGCCATTCCGTCGACCATGACCGGCTCTGCCACGGTGCGCAAGAGTTCTGACGAGAATGTGCTGGCTGCATCGGCATTCGTATTACGAAGCACAAAGATGAATTCATCTCCACCGACTCGACACACGAAGTCTTTCGGGTTGCGTAGCTGCTCAAACCGGGCCGAGATAAGTTTGAGGAAGACATCTCCTACTAAGTGTCCGAGAGAGTCGTTGATGTTCTTGAAGTAATCGAGATCAATGAAGAGCAGTGCGCAGGATTCGCTATTCCGAATGGGTTCCTCAAGAAACACCGAGAGCTGAGAGCGATTGGGAAGTCCTGTCAGATGGCAATGCTGCGCCAGATAGGCGATTTCCCGGAGTGCGGCGTTACGCTCGGTGACATCGATACACAGACCGAGTACGCCCGGACCCGTCTCAGGACTGTCGAAGGGCACCTTTGTGGTCATCAGATCGCGGACGTTGCCATTGCAATCGGTGATCACTTCGTTGATGTACTTGATTTTCCCGGTGTGAAGTACTTCCAGATCGTCACGGCGAAAGCCCGCAGCTTCTTCCGAGTTGAATGCGAAGTCGGCGTCGCACATCTGGCAGATTTGCTCAGCCGGGATATTATATGCTTTGGCCACCGCTTCATTGGCCAGGATGTAACGCCCCTCGCTGTCCTTGGCGAATATGAAATGAGGTACCAGATCAATCATCTGCCGAAAGAACGACGATGCAGCGGGAATTCGTTTCTTTTTCATAGTGCGAAACTCATCTCAATGAAGTAGAAATTTCAGAGTTGGAGTCCGCAGTGGTTATGACTCTAGGCATATACAGCACTGGAGGCTAGTAGTTGCGGGCATTTTACTATTTTGGAGTGATGGCTTGCAGATGTGTGTCGGATTGAACTCAATAAAAGAAATCCACATCTTGAACAGTGCGCGCAAGCTCGGGTACTTCACAAATAATACCGAGTACTTCGATGAATTAACAGTGCATTTTGTTAACACAGTGACCCTTTCGCTGGCCTTGAAATTCTGTAGGCGAGTATATGCTAACAAGACAGTCCGTGCAAATAATTACAGCATGAATTCTATCTAAGGAATTATTCGATCAAGTCTGAGATACTCAGCGTCACCTAAAATCAGCGCTGTCGGCAACCCTATTTTTGTATAGAGTTGCTGGGCGATATTCTCCTTAATAATTCGTAATGACTATCTTCATTTGATTGGTTTAACAACTAAGCTAATCTACTACGGCTCCATTTTTTCTATGGATTATTTGATTTCAGATTTTCCCCATTCATTCGCTAAATCATCAGAAGCTTTTTTCCAGTGATTTACAGCTTGATCGAGAATAGCTTTAGCTTGATCTGATTTTCTTTTAGCATCGGTTGTCTCACGCTCGGCGGTAGCGAGTTTTTCTTTAGCTTCGGTCAATTTCTTTTCTGCCGAGATGAAATCTTTCTCTAGATTATCTGCAGATTGCTTGGCTTGCATCATTTTTTCATAAGTAATGCTTGCATTCTTTTGCAATTGTTCAATGTTCTGGGCCATTGTATTGGGAGAGCATATAGCCACGATTACAAATAATAAAATGGAGCGCGCTAAAAACCTTAGATGAATAGAATATTGATAATACTTATTATCTTTCATGTTTTTTAGAAGTGATAAAAATCCGCATTTTTTGCTCTTATATTACGAAAAAAGCAGACGATGGAAAAGTAAATAAAGATTATATAATCAGGATACAAAGTAGCATTCTATCTTAGTATAGTGAGAATTTTTGAATTTATAATCTGATAATTGATTGTTAAAAGGAAAAGTATTTGATGGAACGCATTCGTAAAAATATTATATTGCTTTTTGGAGGTTTAGTATTTGTATTTTCTTTCTCATCAGCTTACGCAGAATGTGCAGGTTGCTTATGCTCGGGGGATCCTTGTAATTTATGTCCGTTACCTGCAATGCAAGACTCGCCTATTAAATTAACCGAGCCAGAGCTATGCAAACGAATACGCGAACAGGTACCACCAACTTCAGCGCAACCAGGTTCTAACGAGTATTTTCCCAATTTGGATAGATCGGTTGCAGTATGTGTCAAAGAGGGTGGGGATGTGGTTCGGAATCGCAAACAAACTACGGAGTTTCCTGCAAGATTCTATTGTAAGCCGCCTATTGATATCAAAAAAGATTAAGGCGGGATGAATTTAATCAATCAACTATTCAAAGCTGACTCGGCAATGTAATAAAGTATTCCGTTATACAGAGATTTTGTCATTTATAATTAGAGACTTCATTTCTTCCAGTGGTGGTAATTCTTCCAACGTACGTAAATTCAGGTCATTTAGAAAATTTTCTGTGGTTGCAAATAGTGCAGGTTTGCCTGGAACACTCCGGTGGCCAACGGTTTCAATCCAGCCACGTGCGCTTAGTGTTTTGAGAATGGCACCGGAAGTACTTACTCCCCGTATTTCTTCTATATCACCTCGTGTAACAGGCTGATGATAAGCAATAATTGCGAGAGTTTCCATGACGGCACGTGTATAACGCGGTGCTTTTTGCGGAGTCAGGCGATTGAGATAAGGCTGTATCTCGAGTCTAACTTGAAATCGCCAACCACTGGCTACTTGAGTGAGCTCTACGCAAGAATTGGTCCATTTGTCGCGAATCTTTTCTAGTTGGCTAGTGATTAGAGAAGCAGTCAATTCATGATTGAATAGTTTTCTAAGCTCTTGCGCAGATAGAGGCTCATGACTGGATAGTAAAGCTGCTTCCAGGATTTGAATTACTTTATTGAGATCGTGCGTTTCATCCGCAGTATTTGTGTGGTCAATCGCTAATGGATCGGACATAAATTAATTCGAATGGTTGAGATTGGGTAACTTCTATCACTAATGCTTTGGCAAGTTCGAGAATCGCTAAAAAAGTTACTATAACTTCTGCAATAGCTGCGGAGGCGCTGAATAATTCGTGAAACTGCAATTGTTCATGTATTTGCAAATCGCGCATGATTTGGCTCATATAGGCCCGAACAGATAATGTTTCGCGCTTAATTTGATGATGTTGGTGAATATGAGAGCGAGAAAGAATGGTTTCCCAAGCTCGTCGGAGGTCATCAATATGAAGACTGGGAGACTGATCGATCGGCGTATGTGCTGTCCATACTTGTGTCACAGTAATTTCACGACCGACTTGTGGTAATTCATTCAAACGCAGTGCAGCTTTTTTGATTTGTTCATATTCCAATAACCGCCTAACCAATTCTGCACGTGGATCATCATCTTCTTCGGTATGTATTTTAGGCATGGCGGGAAGTAGCATGCGTGACTTGATTTCTATGAGTAATGCACTCATTAGTAAGTATTCTGCGGCCAGTTCTAATTGATCGGCGCACATTGTGTCAACATAACGCATATACTGTTGTGTCAATTCAGCCATCGGTATATCGAGAATATTGAGGTTGTGCTTACGAATTAGGTAAAGCAAAAGATCCAAAGGACCTTGAAATGTATCAAGCAGAACTTCCAACGCGTTAGGTGGAATATATAGATCCTGTGGAATTTCTAGCAATGGCTCGCCGCAGATTCTGGCAATGGAAGTAGGTATTCTGGGTTGGTCGATTGAACTTACTATGACAGGGTACATATTAATTGTAAATCAATTGATCGTGCGAGATCTTGAGCTTAGGAGTAATTTAATCCCATTACTTTTCGGATATCGCGCATGGTTTCTTCGGCTAATTTATTAGCTTTCTCGCAGCCATCGGCAATAATATTACGAACTAGCGTTGGATCTTCTTCGTACTTTTGAATTCGCTCATATATTGGACCCTGCTCAGCTAAAATGGCCGAAATTATTGGTGATTTGCAATCCAAGCAACCGATCTGTGCATTACGGCAACCTTGTTGTACCCATTCTTGTGTATCGTGGTTGGAATAGACCATATGAAATTGCCAGACCGGGCATTTATTAGGGTCACCTGGATCGCTTCGTCTAACTCTGGCTGGATCAGTTGGCATGGTGCGAATCTTTTTTTCGATACTGACTGGATCTTCTCGTAAGCTGATCGTATTGTCATATGACTTAGACATTTTTTGTCCATCCAAGCCAGGCATTTTAGAAGCTCCGGTTAACAATGCTTCAGGTTCTGCCAGAATCATTTTTCCACCGCCTTCCAAGTATCCAAATAATCTTTCGCGATCACTGAGGCTTAGACTCTGCTGTTCAGTTAAGAGTGAGCGCGCCTCTTCTAATGCACCTCCATCACCTTGTTCCTGATAGAGGTTGCGTAATTCATTATATAATTTCGATTTTTTCGATCCTAGCTTTTTAATTGCCTGCTCCGCTTTTTCTTCGAATCCGAGTTCTTTGCCATAAATATGATTGAATCGGCGTGCGATCTCCCGAGTAAATTCCAGATGAGGAACTTGATCTTCTCCTACTGGAACCAAGTTGGCACGATAAATCAGTATATCTGCGCTTTGCAATAAAGGGTAGCCGAGAAAGCCATAGGTGCCTAGGTCTTTGTCGGATAGCTTTTCCTGCTGATCTTTATAGGTTGGAACACGCTCCAGCCAACCCAGCGGCGTCATCATTGACAATAGTAAGTATAGCTCTGAATGTGCCGGTACTTTTGATTGAATAAACAGCGTTGCTTGTGACGGATCTACTCCCGCAGCCAGCCAATCGACCACCATATCCCAAACATTTTGTTCAATAATTTCTGGTGTATCGTAATGTGTTGTCAGAGCGTGCCAGTCAGCTACAAAAAATAAACATTCATACTGTTGCTGTAAATGAATCCAGTTTTTTAAAACACCGTGGTAATGCCCCAAATGTAAGCTGCCTGTAGGGCGCATACCCGATAAAACACGATCAGCAAACATGATGCTTTCCTAATCTCGACATTGTTAAATATATAATCCGAAAAGTGATACGATCATTATTTTGAACCAAATAATAATGGGACCAATTATCGCTCCTAGCGCACCGCTAAACATCAAGACCAGCAATATTACGAATCCATAAGGCTCAAGACGCGAGAATTGGTATGCCAAGCGATGGGGTAGTAAGCTAACAGCCATTCGACCGCCATCTAAAGGTGGTAGCGGCAGTAAATTTAGTACCATCAAAATAATGTTGATTTCGATACCGGCGATCCCCATTAGAACTGCTGGTTTAGCAAGACTACTTTCAGGGACTGCGATTGCCAATTTGATGACTACTGCCCAGAGAATGGCCATGAATAGATTTGCGCTCGGACCGGCTACAGCCACCCAAAGCATATCGCTTTTTGGGTGTCGTAAATTAGAGAAATTAACCGGAACCGGTTTTGCCCAACCAAATAAAAAACCTGCCCCCATTGTCATCTTACTGATGATAAACAATGAGAGCGGCACCAGAATGGTTCCGATAGGGTCAATATGACGAACCGGATTCAAGCTAATTCGTCCTTCATTGTACGCAGTAAAATCTCCGAAATGTTTTGCCGCGTATCCATGGGCGGCTTCGTGCAAAGTAATGGCAAAAATAACAGGTAAGGCATAAATTGCAATACCTTGAATAATACTATCCATGATTGATACCAAAGGGTGCTATAGGTCCTTTTCCTTGCCGAATCAATTCTGGAGTATCTTTAGTTAAGTCAATTACTGTTGTCATTTCAATGCCACATGATCCAGAATCCATGACTAAATCTACTTGATGTTCTAAGCGATTGCGGATTTCTTCTGCATCATTTAAAGGCCATTCATCGCCGGGTAATATTAAAGTCGAACTGAGCAAAGGTTCGCCGAGTTCTTCAAGCAATGCTAGAACCACTGGATGATCGGGAATGCGTAATCCGATAGTATTGCGTTTGGGGTGTTGCATTCGGCGTGGTACTTCACGAGTTGCTTGTAAAATAAAGGTATAGTTACCCGGTGTGGTTGCTTTTAGTAATCGATATTGGCTGTTATCAACCTTGGCATAAGTCGCAATCTCTGCCAAGTCTCGACAGATCAATGTGAAGTGATGTTGTTCATCTACTTGTCGAATAGTGCGGATACGAGACATTGCTGTTTTGTCATTTAGGTGACATCCTAAAGCATAGCAAGAATCAGTTGGGTAAACAATCACGCCGCCGCTACGAACTATCGTAACAGCTTGTTTGATCAATCGTGAGTGAGGTGTGTTGGAATGAATTGAGAAAAATTGAGCCACAGTAAGGGTATCGTTGGATGCAGATAAATAGAATCAGATAGAATTATGAATTGTTTTTCCAGTTGTGCCAAATGGGTATACAACCCGGGGGAATATTCGGGAGTTGACCCAAGTCATAATAACTTTCATTTGGGCCATGAAAATCTGATCCGCAAGAAACTGATAGCTTCATATCTTGTGCACATTGTGCATAAAATTTTACTTGTTCAGAGGTGTGGCTTGGGGAGATGACTTCAAGTGCACTACCCCCTAGCTGACAAAATTCATCTAATAAATCCTGTGTGACATTTTTACCTAAACCATAACGGCCAGGGTGCGCAATTACTGCTTGACCGCCACTTCCTCGGATCCAATTAATCGCATCACTTAATTCTGCCCATTGGTGGGGTGTGTATCCTGGTTTTCCTTTAACAAGGTATTTTTTAAACACTGATTTGATGTCTTTGGCGTTTCCTCGCTCAACGAGAAAACGTGCAAAATGAGTCCGCCCGATGATGCCTTGATTTCCAACATATGCACAGGCGCCTTCCAAGCTGCCATGAATACCATTTTTTTCCAGCTCTGCAGCAATTCTTTCCGCTCGTGATAACCGCCCTGCGCGTAGGGTGGCCAGGCCTTCTAACAGTGGAGTATACTTTGGGTCAATTGCAAGGCCAAGAATATGCAATGTGCGACCGCGCCAGCTGACGGAGATTTCTACTCCATTGATAAATTTGATGTGATTGCTGTCGGCGGCTTTTTGCGCTTCAGACAATCCAGCAATATCGTCATGATCTGTCAGTGCTAGTGTTTCAACGCCTCGATGTAATGCGCGCTCCACTAAATGAGTAGGCGTTAGTAGTCCATCTGAGATATTAGAATGGCAGTGCAGGTCAATATTGAGCATAAATGAAGATTACGCAAAGTGCAAAGCGCATAATAACAAATAACCGAGTTTAGGAAAAACAGTGATGCAAATAATCAACGAAACTGTTTTAAAAAATGAGCAATAAAAATATTTATAGGAAATATGATGGTTAATCAAATGACCGTATGGAATTATATCTCTGCCGCTCCTCATCGGTGTCTGTTTTTGATTGGTGCACTGCAAGGTATTTTGACATTACTTTGGTGGGTTTTTGATCTTAGCGGGCGCTATGCCGTTGTGGGGACAGCCTTTAATTGGAGTATTGCACCGATCTGGGCGCATGTTTTTTTGATGATCTATGGCTTCTTTCCGTTCTTTATTTTTGGTTTTTTGTTTACGACATATCCCAACTGGATGAATGGAGAAAAAGTTAAACCTCGCGGATATCTGTCGACTTGTGTGCTAATGCTGTGTGGCGTACTGCTATTTTATATTGGATTGGCGGTAGGTAAAGAACTAAGTATAGTTGGCGTTGCAGTCATGCTTATTGGCTGGAGTTTGGCTGTGTATGTGTTGTTACGAATATTGTTTACGGCTGCTGCGCAGGATAAGCGACATGCCAAGGTAATTAGCATTGCTCTTTTAATGGGATGGCTTGGATTGACGGCTTATCTATTGTGGTTAGTTACAGGTAATCCCTTCATGATTGATTTTTCCAATCATATCGGCGTTTGGTTTTTTTTGGTGCCAATTGTACTAACGGTGTCGCATCGTATGATTCCTTTTTTTTCCAGCCGCGTTTTGGATAATTATGTGATGGTGCGGCCATTCTGGTTGCTTTGGCTAATGATTGCATTCATTGTGGTGCATGGGGGCATGCAGTTGATGGAAATAAGGGGTTATTTATGGATGGTAGATATCCCGTTGGCATTGTGTGCCTTTTATCTTTCTTATCGTTGGGGATGGGTGCGTAGTTTTCGTGTTAAATTATTAGCAGTGTTGCATATTTCATTTGTTTGGTTTGCTATATCTATGGTGTTGTATGGTTTGCAAAGTTTTATTTATATGCAATCTGGTAAGGTGATACTTGGATTGGCACCGTTACATGCGTTAACCATTGGATTTTTCACGAGTATGATTTTGGCAATGGTTTCTCGTGTCACGCTTGGACATTCAGGACGCCCATTAGAATTGGATCAATTTACTTGGATATTATTTTTAGGGTTTCAGGCAACTGCAGTACTCAGAATAATCGCTGATGCTCCATTAGCGGCAACAATAATGCCGCAATTATATGTAATTGCTGGATTGATCTGGCTGTTTTCCTTCGTTTTATGGGCTGTTAAGTATGTGCCGATCTATTGGAAACCCAGGGTCGATGGAAAACAGGGTTAGATTACCAGTTAATAACGATAGTCTGAGGAACAATATATCAGAGTCATCTTAGATCGTTCAATAAGCGTTGTTATAATTACTGGATAACGCTATCCTGGTACGCTAAATTAGTAATTATTATCGAGAATAGGAGCATTATGACTCAAGATGAACAAAAACGTGCAGTAGCTGCCGCTGCTATACAATATGTTCCCGTAGGATCTATTGTTGGGGTTGGAACTGGTTCTACTGCCAACTACTTTATTGATGAATTGGCTAAAATCAAACATCAGATTGAGGGTGCAGTTGCGAGCTCAGATGCGACAGCTCAGCGCCTTAAGGGGCATGGAATTGAAGTTTTAGATCTGAATGATGTTATGGATATTCCCGTTTATGTGGATGGCTCGGATGAAATTACTGAACATTTGCATATGATTAAAGGGGGCGGAGGAGCATTGACACGAGAGAAAATAGTTGCTGCGGTTGCACAAAAATTTATTTGCATTGCTGATCAGAGTAAATTGGTCGAAGTATTGGGCAATTTTCCATTGCCTATTGAGGTAATACCCATGGCTCGTAGTTATGTTGCGCGGGAAATTGTGTTGCTTGGAGGGCAACCGGCACTAAGGCAAGGTTTTAAAACTGACAACGGTAATGTGATTCTTGATATTTATGGGATGAAAATCATGAATCCTGTGGAATTGGAAGCGAAGCTGAATCAAATTGCCGGAGTGGTAACCAATGGGCTTTTTGCTATGCGGTCTGCTAATGTGTTGCTACTGGGGACTGATAGCGGCGTTAAAACAATATCGATTTGATTCGTATTATCTTGCCTATCTATTTACCAATAAATTTCATACAAGAACCTTCAGTCGAGAAAAACACTCATGCAAAACAAAGAACATATTTCTAAACAATTTGATGCAAGCCTAGAAGAAGTTCGGACACGTGTGCTACAAATGGGAGGCTTTGTTGAAGAACAAATTGAGTGTGCAATTGAAGCGTTGATAACAGGCAATGAGGATTTGATTGATCAGGTGATTACACGCGATCATCGTGTGAATGCCATGGAAGTGTCAATTGATGAAATTTGTAATCAGATTATTGCACGGAGGCAGCCAACAGCCAGTGATTTGCGTTTAATCATGATGGTCATTAAAACCATTACGGATCTGGAACGTATCGGTGATGAAGCTGCAAAAATTGCGCGCATGGCAAAATTGATTTATGCAGCGGATCGTATACATATTCCGCGCTTTAATGAAATCAAGCATGTGGCAAGTATTGCGATGGAAATGTTACATAAAGCATTGGATTCTTTTGCGCGACTAGACTTAAATGCTGCTGCGCAGATTGTGCGTCAGGATGAATTTGTTGATGAAGAATTTCGCTCTATTCTTCGCCAGCTCATTACATTTATGATGGAAGATCCAAGAAAGATTTCTACTTGTCTAGAGATATTGTTTATTGCTAAGGCAATTGAACGGATTGGCGATCACGCAAAAAATATGTCGGAATATGTGGTGTATATGGTGAAAGGAAAAGATGTGCGTCACGTAACTGCAGATCAAATCGAGCAAGAAATAAAGGAATAATAGTTCGATTTTCCTTTGTTTCTTGCCAGATTATCAAATTAAAATTTAACGATTCCAACATTCGTCGATACTTCCGCTGGAACCCCGAACCCCCGTATTGGTCAATGTCAAGGTACCGCAAGTATCTCCTGCCATGGAGCCGGTTGGTACTGCTTGCAAAGTAAAGGTGTTGTTCCCAACTGCTGAGAGGTTGATGTCATATTGCTTAGTGCCATCTCTAGGAGATTTTGTGATAGGTAAAGTTACAGCGCCATCATCGCCGGTATTTGCAATTCCATCTGCTCCAGATGTTCCATCATATTGATTATGCTGACTATAAAATTTCTCCATAAACTGTGCATTTTCATGTAATAAAGCTTTTGCTTCGGTTCGATTAGCGCGTCTTACGTGTTCCTGATAGGATGGCAGTGCAATTGCCGCAATAATTCCGATGATGGCAACTGTGACCATAATCTCTATTAAAGTGAAGCCACGCGAATGCGGGTAATATAAAGCTGTATTAAATTTCATAGTGTTTGGTTCCTTTATGTTAAATTTTATGTACTCAAAAGCTGAAAGTTGACCATTGATCTTGTTTATAAGCACCAAGAAGATATTTTTTCAATTAACGGATTACTCCTGCGAAAATTCGCGCCATGTGATTCTGCCACGTTTTCCTTGAGCTCCTGGTGATACTGGTGTGTCTTCAATTCTTCCGGGAGGTTTTTGATATACAGCAAGATCTGATGTGGCGCCAATAGCGGTATTTCTTATGAATGTTACACCACCCATTACAAAACCAATTTCTAAGCCGGAAGAATAACCATCATCCAGCGAAAGTATTCTGTTTCCATTGGTGTCAAAAGTAGGTCGAGTCAACATGCCGCCGGTCGAGAAATTAACGATATTGAGAAATCCTCTTCCGCCAAAATCACATGGTGAAGCTGACGGAACAATGGTGGTAAAGCGAAAGAGGCCATCTTGAATTTCGGGTACAGCCGTGAGCCGCTCGCCACTAATCGGTAAATCCATGTACCAACCTTTAATGGTTGACGAATAATTCACTGCATTTTGGGTGGTGGTTCGGAAACCGGAACCGGTTGTCATAGAAGTTATTTGCTGTATCAATGAGCTTGCAGATAGAGTACCACTGGTATTGTAATCCCATATGCCATACATCGTTTGAGGGTCGGTATTAGTGGTATCCGCGGTTTCTAGGTACTTTCCTGTGCCAAAAAGAACCATCTGTCCGCCTTTTTGATGAAAAGTAACTGCCGGAGGTGAAGTGATTGGTTTTGCAGTACCGGATATAAATAATGGCAATCCGCCTTGAGCTACTCTCCAATTAGCGGGCGATGTGCTACTGGCATCAAACTTCCATAAATTTCCCTTCAGATCACCTGCGTAGATGGTGTCTACTAAACCGTTACCATTGCTGTCAAATACAGCAGGTGTCGAGAGACCGTTACCTGAGCCGCTATATGAAACCAATTTGATATAATCGGTACCGAGTGTCCAGGTACCATCTTCGCCACCGTTAATGAATAATATATACAATGCCGCCTTACCCGCCGTACTATTATATCCATTTCCCACAATGACAGCCCATTGATTGTTTTCCATTTTAACAATTTGTTGAGCTTGCCCGTTGAGTGAGCTTATTCTCGTGAGGTTATGGCTATACCCCATGTCTGCATCATCAGTATCGGTAAATTCCCATAAAAGAAGGTTCGCGGCATTCGTGTTGCTGAAAGTGGGTGCGGACTGGGAAGTATCCGTCGGATTGGTTATGTCCAACGCAAAAAATCCTTTCCCGCCGCCATTCATGCTGCCAATGAGTATGCTCTTCCAGCTTGATGTAACACTACTATAGATATCTCCTGCCATGGGGGAGCCATCAACAAAGTATCGATGGTTGGCATTGTAATCCTTATCGGTCAGGCGACTCAAGTTTGCATAAACTGTATTGGGCACATATGCAATCAATTCTTTACCAGCATCGGCAGTTGTGCATCCTGGAGTAACGCCGACAATACAGGCATTAAAACCGTGTAGCATGCCATCGTTTGCACCGACGTAGACCATTGGTGTTCTGTTGGCATAGGTATTCCGGAAAGCAGTATAGCCTGCATGATCGACATTTGAATAGCCTGCACTAGGCCTACCCACAAAAATTGGTCCGGAATTAACAATATCGCCTAATTTGGTCGTCGGACGAGTACGAAATTTGTTTACAGTACTAGAGCTGGCGCACGTGAACGTTCCACTACCTTCATTTGTAGCTATGCCGCGCAGATAGTCGACTCTTTCCGGACCACAGTTATCGACTGTACCGGCTGCATTTTTATTCAAAAAATTTTTTTGCGTAGTCGTTAAATTGCCATATTGGAATGCGATACCATCGGAACTGCCTTTTGTGATGATGACACGAGAGTTGGGATTAATCGTACTTGAATTAAGCGATACCATTCCTGCTTCCCAATCAGGTGTGCCAAATCCCAAAATAGTAAACGGTATGGATACCAATTGCCCGCTCCAATCGCCACTATTAAATTTTGCCTGATAAACGCGGCCATTGGTTGTTAAAGAGCTTGAATTGGTTGCTACGGCGGAAGCAGCACCTGTACGGGCAACAATGGCTGATAAAGCATTCGATAGCGCTTCTGAAAAAGTGGCAGGATCAGAGGCGCTAAAAAAATTTCCCCGACTATTTATGGCTGCATGCCATAGATCATCAACTTTTGCTGCATCACTGCCTGTTGGATCAGGCCACGATTCTGATCCAGAAGGCAGCGAGGACAGTGTACCGGTCACTCCTAAACCGACAGTAAAATTAACCAAATGCTGCCAGAAAGCAGGATCATGTGCATTGGTTGGCACTTTATTGAGCATATCGGTGCGTAAATCGTTTTTCCAATAATGCATGGCAGCATCTGCAAGGGTATCGCTATAAGCGTCTGAATAAGGTAGTGATGGAGAGTATGTGAAGGAGGCGGGTGTTGCCGGTGAGGAATTATTCGTGATAGTTGTACCCGATTGATTATCCGAATTATCCAGCCCTGAAATTGAACCCTCAGTCCAATAGCCATCCGTCATCAAAATGTTGAAATTTTGACGGCATTCGTGCTGTGTTCCACCGGTAGACCCGGGTGTCTGACCCCAAGGTCCCTTGTCGTCCGTTCTTTTGAAATACTCTCCTACTGCTATCATTGCCTCTCTAAGCGGTGTTCCTGCTGCAGGAATACTATGACTGTAAAAGTTTGTAAAGAAATTGGTTCTATCTGCGCCAGTAAATTGCCTAACACCATTTTTTACAACGGTGGTAGCCACTCCATCCACTGTCGTAGAGGTTTTATTGATAGTCGCAAATCCGACACGCATGGTGTTTCCTTGTACAGCAAACGCCCTGCCGATACCTGCGCGTGCCAGCAATATTCGTGACCGATAATAGGTATACCAATTGGCAAAGTTCTGGATTTCTTCAGCATACGTGCAAGTCGGTGCAACAGCGCAGTCTGTTCGGTTGGACCCACCTATGTATGAATTGGTAGAAGATTTGATCTCAACTTGTGTGTAGCTGGCGGCTGCATTAACGTTTCCACCTACATACTTAAAATATACGGCTGGATAAAATGTTTTTGAAAGGCTACCGGATAGCGTACCGTCACTTTTTAGCCATCGGGCGGTTTGAGTGTTGTTAGCGGTCAGGTTACGACAACCTGCGCCTGCGTTAAATGGATTATGTGGAGCACAAGCTGGGGGTGCATTACCCATTAACGTCCCATCCCCATTACTCCAAGGAAGATATCTGACAGCCGGATTGTAATAAATTTTATTGACGTAACTGGAGCGCAATGAAGTCGAATAACGGTTAGTATAATCAAAATCAACAACGTAGTTGTTATAGTCGCTTGGACCGTAAACATTTGCCGCGCGTGGAAATACGTAGTATACACTTTGAAGAATGAGTTGTTCCGGCATGATCTCAAAATGCATTGATCCTGAATCATCAAGCGTGAACATCACATTGGGTGAAATATTGCCTCCCAGGAACAACGGAACATTAGAGAGCGGTTGCTGAGCACGAATAGAAAAGCTCAATGCAAAAATAAAAATGAAAATACCGTTATAAATGATCTTCATGGTAGAGAATTCCTCCAGTGATTCCGGAAAATTACGGTCGAAACGTTTCTTGTAGCCAAACGACGGTTCCATTTTTTGCACCTTGCGCCCGGACGGTAACGCGGTAGTAATAGCGTAAATAACCGCCCGGGGGTGTTTTTTGGATGCCTTCGATGAGATAAGTTGGGGTAGCAACGAGTCCTTTGGGTAATTCGGGAGCCGTATAAGTAACTCCGTCAATTCTGAAAACATTATTTTTTACATAACTAATTGGGCAGTCTGGTGCGCAGAGTGTTTTCCAAATAGGTGAAGGTGGTTCTGTATTTGCTCCGTAATAACATAATCCACCTGTGCAAGTCGTATCAAAATCAGTAATACCGTCAATCGGTTTTGGGGAATTGGTTGTATCATCATTGTCGCGTATGTGATGTTCAGCATAGCGTAGTGTCATTTCTGCAGCTTGCATAGCCAGCATACGGTCGCGCATATTGCCCGACATGCGTTCTTCGATCGTGGCCATTTTCATTGCAGTAACACCCAGTAAGGATAAGGCAAGCAGAAAAATCAAGCCTGTGACAAATACGGCACCGGTCTGCTTCCGTGGTAAAGGTATTATCTCTTTCATAACATGCTGTTAATACGATTACGTAAATTAAATGTGGCGGTAAAAGTCCTTCTAAGACGCCTGTCTGCTGGAATGGCAACAGAGTTTCCATTGCAATCCAAGTAGTTTCCTACCGTGACAATATTGGTTTTCTCAGAGCGGACTAATACACAAATTCGGGCGGTGATAACTTGCTCCCAATCACCCGGCAAATCGACATATTGATCAACCGATTGATCGGTATTCGTATCGATTCCATATGAGACTTGTAGATCTTCTACATTACTTAATAGCGCTCGGCCTGTAGATGGTACTCCTGGGGCATTGGGTAAATTACCGTCGCACTGCAATTCAGCATTGGCGACATCAATACTAAAATGGTTCTGAATAACTTCGCCAGCTACAGTAACATCGGTTGTTTCGCAATCGCTATCACCCAATGTTCCTTCGAATTGTAGGGTAATAGTATCTGCCGCGTTTCCGCTACCATTTGTGCCATTAATTACTGTTCCCTCGAATTCGGCCTTGAAGCCAGAAAAAGGAATTTCTACATGCCCCGCTTGCTTGACACTGCGTCCAATTATCTCAAGTGCAAAGCGTCCACTTTCTTGTAATCTTGCTTGATTTTCCTGTTCATTGAAGGTTTGTCTGCTACTGACAAATACTGTACCAATGACTAACAGTAGAACGAGCCCAATCGTCATAGCTACCATCAGCTCAACTAAAGAAAAGCCGCGCAGTATATGCATGCTATTGATAGCTGGCTTATTAAAATAGGTTTGTAGTGAGCGGATAGATGTCATTTTATGGAATAAAACGGGCGAAAAAGCATCGGGTTTTGGCAGGAGTGCCACTTGGGCAATTGGAGTTGGCATCGTCAGTGTTACTCATTTCTTTCTCGGTCCACATTAGGTTGATTTCAAAGCCTGTAGCGAGACTTCCTGTAACCGTACCTCTTCCATCCGGTAATAAAATGGAATTGGCGCTATTCCACTGTGCGTGATCGTAAACAGCAATTTGAGTCGCTGTACAAACGGCTGCCTTACAATCTGAGCTATTAGGCGTGGTTGCTGCTAACGAGTCATAAGATCCTGATATTATGCCTGCTAAATTAGCACGCATGCGGTCGGCAATATCCTCGGTTTGTTTGCTGGCAATCGAGCGATAATGTGCAACATTGTTACTTCTGGCTCCGGAAACAATGAGCGCAGCCATGCCCAGCAATCCGAAAGAGACAATTAAAATAGTAATCAGTACCTCTAATAAGCTAAATCCCTTATAAGAGCTACTTCGCATCGAATAAAATTTATTTATGAACATGATCCATTACCCGTTTCAGTGCGGAAGCGCCCTTGATTGCTGAGTACAATAGTTTTTGAATAATTAGAACCGCGATCATCACATAGGGAAAAGGTTGCAGCAGATCCAGGTGAAAAACCATCAGGGCGAAACATGATAGTGCCGGCCAAAGAGGCTTTAAGTGTATTGCCACCAGAAAACGCATAACTCACTTGAAGAATTTCTTCGCCTACATCAATAGTTCTGCTATTGTTGTTATCAACAAAAACGACCCAGCCATTGGACCAAATGTTACTTGCTGTACAATTTGTACCATTGGTACTGGGGCAGATAGTGATTCGAGTGTTTCGTTTTATGGCTTCACTTTTTGCTAAAGCGAGTGCGAAGTAAAAACTGTTACTTTGGGTAATTAGTAAACTGTCTTGTGTAAATGACCGGTAGCTTGGTACAGCTACAGATAAGAGAATGCTCGCTATACTCAGCGTGATCATTAATTCGATCAGTGTGAAGCCACGATATACTGATTTTTTTATGCGCATATTTATTCTAGGGTGCTGTGAATATTTTTATGAATCATAAATTCATCGGGTCTAATTAAGATTTAAGAGGTTATCGGTTGATGTGCTGATAAACTTTAGTCTGTTAGTCAGAATGGTTTGGGAAGGGTGCTTCGCATAGATTTGAGATGCTTGGAATTAACCTTGTGCAGCCTTGCGTTTAAGTTTTCCTATTTGTTTATCAATTACTTATCACTGGCTGCCACCGATAATGTTATATAGATCCATATGATTACAATCACACGAAAACAAATTATTGTTATTGCGTTACTTGTTTTTGTCTTAGCGGGCTATTGGAGTTTCAGCGACACAGTAAGAACCAGCAAGAGCATTTACAAAACGCGTATTGTGGAGCGCGGTGATGTTGTACAAACCATTTCGGCTAATGGTACTTTGACGCCAGTGATTATGGTTAATGTTGGCACGCAAATTTCAGGTACAGTAATTCGCTTATATGCCGATCATAATGATCAGGTACAAACTGACCAGATCCTGGCAGAATTGGATCCGGCTTTACTACAGGCACAATTTCAACAATCCAAGGCGAATTTTAATAATGCTCAAGTAGTACTCAGAATTGCTGAGAATAAATTGAAGCGGCAACGTGCTTTAAAGCGCCAAGGTTTTATCTCTCCCGAAGCGCTGGAAATTGCTGAGCAAGAAACTGAAGCTGCGCGTGCACAGGTTTTTGTGAACAAAGCCCAGATGGCTCGTGACGAAACTAATCTCAATTACAGCGTCATTCGTTCGCCAATTTCAGGTGTAGTGATTGCGCGTGACATTGATGTCGGTCAGACTGTGGCCGCCAGCTTTCAGACGCCTACATTATTTACAATTGCGAAAGACCTACGTCAAATGCAAATCAATATTAGTGTGGCAGAAGCCGATATTGGTCAATTGCATATCGATCAGATCGTTCAATTTACGGTTGATGCATTTCAGCATCGTAAATTTAATGGAACAGTGAAACAAGTTCGCCTTAATCCGACTATTCAGGAAAATGTTGTGACTTATAACGTGGTGGCGATGGTTGATAATGAAGATGGTATGTTATTGCCGGGTATGACAGCTAATATTCATTTTGTTGTGGCGCAGCGTACAGGAGTGTTTCGTATACCAAATGCTGCTTTACGTTACCAACCTAAAGAACCCAACGAAACCGAGAAAATCGATAAACCGGTGACGCAGTCAAATGCGTCACGCATTTACCGACTTAAACAAGATAAAATTGAAGTTGTTCCCGTAATTATAGGAATTACTGATGGTAATTTTACTGAAATTATCAGTGGCGAAATTGCTGAAGGCGACTCAATTATTATCAACGAAATTGTCGATAAGAAAGAATCTGAAAGCAAGTTTAAGTTACGCGTTTTTTGATTTTATCGATAGTGAAGAATGTGACTGAAAATGCGCTGATTCGTATTGAACATTTAGGTAAGAGTTATAGTTTACAAGATACGCATGGTCAAACAATCACGAATCCAGTATTGTTTGATGTCAACTTGTCCATCCAGAAAGGTGAGTTTGTTGCCATTATGGGACAATCAGGCTCGGGAAAATCTACCTTAATGAATATTCTCGGGTGTTTGGATACTCCCTCAGAAGGCTCATATTGGTTGGCTGATGAAAATGTTGCCCTATTATCAAACGATCAATTGGCACAAATTCGTAATCAACGTATAGGCTTTGTATTTCAAGGTTTTAATTTGCTTAAACGCATTACTGCACTGGACAATGTGGCGATGCCTTTACTTTATTCCGGAATTAACCGTACACAAAGCCGCAAGCATGCCTTGGAATTGCTATGCCGCACTGGTTTGGAGAAGTTTGCGCAGCATCTGCCAAATCAATTATCCGGTGGGCAACAGCAACGCGTTGCTATCAGTCGCGCATTAATTAACGAACCTCCGTTAATTTTGGCGGATGAACCTACCGGTAATTTAGACTCACAAACCAGTAAAGAGATTATGCTGCTGTTTCAGCGGCTTAATCAAGAGCGAGGCATTACCATTGTGCTGGTCACTCACGAAGACGATATTGCTGCATACGCACAACGTTTAGTTATATTAAAAGATGGGCGTGTTATTGTGGACAAAAGTAATGTTTAATGCGCTATTTCCGTAATACATCATACCAACTCTATTTAAGATTCATTCATGAATTTGTTAGTGATTTTTGTTGAAGCATTAGGAGCTTTGCGTCAGAATCGTCTGCGGACCGGATTAACCATGCTAGGAATGATTATCGGCGTTGCTGCAGTAGTGTTAATGCTTTCGATCGGTCAAGGCGCGCGCACTAAAATTACTGAAACCATAGCTTCGATGGGTAGCAATCTATTTATTGTGGTTCCGGGGGCTACCTCATCTGGTGGCTTCAGTTTTGGTAGCGGTAGCGTCAGAACACTGACTATCAACGATGCCTATGCCATTGCAGAATTGGCTTCGATAAGCGCGACAGCACCGGTTACCTCGGGTACGGTGCAGCTCAATTATTCTGCCAAAAATTGGAGTACGATCATCACTGGTACGACGCCAGATTATTTTGCTGTTGGCAACTGGAGAATAGAAACAGGTACTATTTTTACCGACTCGGATATACGTTCAGCGGCTCGTGTTGTCGTACTGGGATCAATAACCGCAAAAAATCTTTTTGGTGAGGAAGACCCGATAGATAAAACCATTCGCATCACCAATCGACCTTTTTTAGTGATTGGTGTGTTAGCAGCAAAAGGACAAAGCCTGACCGGTCGCGATCAGGATGATAATGTTTTTATTCCGATCACTACCAGCGAGCGGCAAATTACCGGCAATCCATTCCCAGGCTCAATCCGTTACATGCTCGCACAAGCCAAATCTGCTGAAGATATGGATATTGCAGAGATAGAAATGACGCTGTTGTTGCAGCAACGCCATAAAATCACTAAAGGCAAAGAGAATGACTTTACTGTGCGTAATTTAACGGCAATTGCCGATGTTGCCACTGATGCAGCAAAAATCATGTCAATCGTACTGGGTGCGATCGCTTCAGTATCTTTATTGGTTGGGGGGATCGGCATTATGAATATCATGTTGGTGTCTGTTACCGAACGCACACGTGAGATAGGCATTAGGATGGCTATTGGTGCTAATCGACGCGCCATTTTGACGCAATTTCTTTTGGAAGCCGTAATGATTTGCTTTATGGGAGGATTTTTGGGGTTGTTAATCGGCATTGGTGGCGCCTGGATTGTCAGCCGTGTCGCTGATATGTTGATCGTGATTACGGTAGGTATGGTCGGTTTGGCTTTTTTATTTGCTTCTGCAATTGGTGTTTTCTTCGGTTATTATCCTGCAAAGAAAGCTGCATCAATGAAGCCAGTCGATGCATTACGTTATGAATAACACACTTTAAAATGAATATCAGAAAAATAATAAATGAGTTATCGTATGACAACTAATAATGATAATAAAGTACCCCCGACTTCTGAATTCTTGGCAGTTGTGGTGATCGAGCAGAAAAATGAATTGATCACTGTCGGTGAAATTAAGAATGCTTTGCACGAACGCGGTTTTGGCATATTGATGGCAATTGCGGCGATACCCATCTGTTTACCAATACCTGCGCCACCAGGTTACACGACATTGTTTTCCCTACCATTATTTATTTTTTCGCTACAAATGATTTTTGGTATGCGTGCTCCTTGATTGCCTGCCTGGCTTGAGCGAAAGAGCATAAAGAAATCAGCCCTAGAAAATATTCTTACAAAAGCGCAGCCCTGGTTAAAAAAAATAGAGACTTATATGCAACCACGCATGACCTATATTAGTGTGAGTACTTGGGAAAGATTCATTGGGGTTTTTGCATTTGTATTCGCGGTATCGATTGCATTGCCAGTACCACTGACCAATTTTTTACCTGGTTGGGGCATACTGATCATGTCATTGGGGTTGCTTAATCGTGACGGTTTAACGATTCTGGTTGGTATATTGATCGGTACCGTCGGTATCGGTATTGCCATGATTGTACTTGTAGCATTATGGATGGGTATTCGTATGCCAGAGTTTTTTTAAAAAGAGTGTTTAGCAAAAAATAAAAAATGTCAAACGAGTGAGAGTAACCGATAATTCCTTGCTTAAATCAAGCAAAATCACACTTATTATCAGTATCGCAACCAACATCATTTCGTTTTATCGATGGAGCATGCTAATCTCGTGCTCCATCGGTGAAATCCGGTCTATTATCTTTGAAGGATATTGATTAATTAGCCATGACTGTATCTCGTAAAAACAAGAACTCTATGTTACAGCAATCTTTGTTGGGCGCCCGATTGCACGATCCGTTTGGCTATCTGGGATTACATCAGGATAAAAAACTAACTTACATTCGTGTGTTTCGTCCTGGCGTAAAACAGATTTCGATCAAGGTAGAAGATGATTTTGTACCGATGCATTGTATACATCATGATGGTATTTTTGAGTGGAGCGGCGTGACTAAACCCGAAGTTCCTTATCGTTTACGTATCGAAGTCATGGCTGAGAAGCCAATTATTTTTGAAAGCTATGATGCTTACGCGTTTCCATTAAACATTTCCGATCATGATTTGTACCTGTTTAATGAAGGGAGATTATGGCAGGCCTATCGAATGTTAGGAGCGCACGCCGTTCAAAATAATGGGGTCGATGGCATACGTTTTTCAGTATGGGCACCCAATGCCGAACGTGTGAGTGTGGTGAGTGATTTCAATCAATGGGATGGGCGTGTCAATCCCATGAAAGTGCATCATGCCAGCGGTGTTTGGGAATTGTTTATTCCAGATCTGCTGCCAAACACCTTCTATAAATATGAAATTCGTAATCGAAATACAGGGGAAATTTTGCTCAAGACGGACCCCTACGCCAATCGCTATGAATTGCGTCCCAATACCGCCGCAATGACGCCCGAGCTTTCAGCATACCACTGGCACGATGCCGTGTGGATGCAAGAACGCGCTCAGCGCGATTGGTTGCATGCACCCATGAATATTTTAGAAGTGCACGCAGGGTCTTGGAAGCGTCACCTGGATGGACGCTTTTATACTTATCGCGAATTAGCCGAGCATCTGATTGCATACGTGCAGGAAATGGGTTACACGCATATCGAATTGATGCCGATTTCCGAGCATCCGCTCGATGAATCATGGGGTTATCAAACCACTGGTTATTTTGCAGTAACCAGTCGTTATGGTTCATCAGATGATTTTCGTTTTTTTGTCGATGCTTGTCATCAAGCAAATATTGGTGTGATTCTCGATTGGGTACCGGCACATTTCCCGCAAGATACGTTTGCCCTGGCGCGCTTTGATGGTACTGCGCTGTATGAACACGAAGATCCGCGTTTGGGGTATCACCACGATTGGGGCACGTATATCTTTAATTTTGGCCGCAATGAAGTGAAATCCTTTTTGTTGTCCAGTGCGCATTACTGGTTATCCGAGTTTCATTTGGATGGACTGCGCGTCGACGCGGTTGCTTCGATGCTCTATCTGGATTATTCGCGCAAAGAGGGAGAATGGCTACCCAATCAGTACGGTGGTCGGGAAAATTTGGACGCGATCCACTTTTTGCGCGATCTGAATATCATGGTGCATGCCGAATTTCCCGGTGCGCTTACCTTGGCGGAAGAGTCTACCGCCTGGCCAGGGGTATCGCGTCCAACTTATCTCGGTGGTTTAGGGTTTTCAATGAAATGGAACATGGGATGGATGCACGATACGCTGTTTTATATGCGACAAGATCCGATTTACCGACGATACCACCAGAATCAACTGACTTTTAGTCAATTGTATGCTTATAGTGAAAATTTCATTCTGCCTTTTTCTCACGATGAAGTGGTGCACGGCAAGGGTTCGTTGTATAGCAAAATGACAGGGGATAATTGGCAGAAATTTGCCAATCTGCGCTTATTATTCGCCTACCAAATGACTTATCCAGGCAAGAAACTCAACTTCATGGGCAATGAGTTTGGCCAGATAAATGAATGGCGAGTCAATCATGAATTGGATTGGTATCTTCTGGAAGGCTCTTTTCATGTCGGTGTACAAATGGCGCTACGTGACTTGAATCGGCACTATCATACTATTCCGGCACTCCATCAATTGGATTTTTCACCAGAGGGGTTTTATTGGATCGATTGCCAAGATGCTGACCATTCAATTATTAGCTATGTGCGGCAAGATCACAGCGGCGGATTTGTAGTGGTGGTTCTAAATTTCACCCCAGTGCCGCGCGTGGGGTATCGTTTAGGGATACCCATGGCCGGAAATTACTACGAAATTTTTAACAGCAATTCGATCTATTACGGCGGTAGCAACCAAGGCAACATTGGTAGCATCAGTAGCGTCGCACAAAGCTGCATGGGGTTTTCCGATTCGATCACTATCACGTTGCCGCCGTTAGCGGGGATTATTTTGGAATTGCAACCATAACCTCGGTATAGTTGTAGGAATATCATTCGATATTCACCTAGCAGCCGCAGTGATTTGTCGAAGCTTCCCTGAAACGATATGTTTCTCATCCGATCAGCAGCTAAACCGGCATTTTTGACAACATACCTCATTGGGATCCATAAACATACCGGGAAGATTTGCAAGGAAATGAGTTTGTATTTTCTCAAGTCTTGCAAATCTGAATTGCTACACTGCCTTCAAAACACCCTCAATAAATGGTTGTTTATTCAGAACCAACTGATAATAGATCAGGTGTTTATTTTGTAATAAGGTGATCAATGATTAGTTTATGATTTTTTTGAATATGCATTACACCAACCATGAGGACTAATACTGCCATCTACTACTACGCATTCGCCATCGGCTTCAGGTGT
Source organism: Nitrosomonas sp. PY1 (assembly GCF_022836435.1). NCBI lineage: Bacteria > Pseudomonadati > Pseudomonadota > Betaproteobacteria > Nitrosomonadales > Nitrosomonadaceae > Nitrosomonas > Nitrosomonas sp. PY1. The sequence continues at coordinate 997,700 of NZ_BQXC01000001.1, forward strand.
TTTGCCAGGTATGAATTGCCGGCAATTACTACATTGCTCATCCCCTTTGGGCTTGTCAACATAACCCATTAATTCTTTAGATGGTTTTCCTGTCTGCGCTTGAGCAACTAAGCTGGTTGTAAAAGGAATTGTAGCACTTAAAGCTATAAATTTGGGGCTGTAGTAGATTAGCTTAGATGTTAAGCTAATCAAATGAAGATAAGTCATTGTAGATTATTAAGGAAAATACAGTTAAGGTTACTGGAATTTTTTGTGCTGGAAGTTACAGCAAGATCAGCAGCCAATATACTCGGAATACAACCCAATAGCGCCGCGTTGTTTTATCGTAAAATACGTGAAGTTATTGCTTATCATCTGGAGCGGGAATCTCACGAAATCTTTGATGGTATAGTGGAGTTGGATGAGAGCTATTTCGGTGGCGTTCGTAAAGGTAAACGTGGCCGTGGAGCTGCTGGTAAGGTGGCTGTGTTCGGCATATTGAAGCGTGGTGGTAAGGTATACACAAAAGTTGTAGGCGACACTAAATCAGAAACACTTATGCCGCTGATAACCAGAAAAATAGCACCTGACAGCGTAGTTTATACAGATTGTTATCGCAGTTACAATGCGCTTGATGTGAGCCACTTCTACCATGAACGGATTAATCATTCCACGTTATTTGCGCAAGGCAAGAATCACATTAATGGGATTGAGAATTTTTGGAATCAGGCCAAACGTGTTTTAAGAAAATACAATGGAATTCCCAAAGAGTCATTTCCATCTTTTCTTAAAGAATGTGAATTTAGATTCAACTATGGAACACCTAAACATCAACTAAAAATATTGAAAAATTGGACTCAAATTTAAGCTGATCTACTACAGCCCCATAAATTTTATTACCTTACGCCTTGAGAATTTTTTTTCACAGTAACTCATAACTTTCCTCCTTGGTTAGATAAACAACAAATGAAGCACTAGAGAAAATGCGATGATTTTTTCGTCACATAAAAATAGTGCTATTGAAGTTCTTTGGCCACACCATCCATAATCAACCACAACCTAACAAGTATTTAGAATAATGCGTAAAATCTACCTTGGTGTCGCATCATAAACACGATTTGAGAACTTTACAAGATTGCATAAGCTTCTTGCTTCAATATAATTCCGGATTTTATTTGTGTTGTGAGCGACCAATAACTCTTTGGCCTTACACATGAACTCAGGATAATTACCCTAAATTCTTAAGAATCCGCAAAAAAAATCAGATTTGTCACGTCGTCTTGTCTGTGCTGATTTCTAAGTTCGCTAAGCAATCAAATTATTGCATAATCATAATTCAATACAATTAGGTTTCAATGGAATTGAAAATGCAATCTATAGCTTACGATGCTAAATCTACGTTGGTTAACGAATTTTTTGGACGCGATACGAATCAATTACAGAAGGATTACTCTTCTATCCTGGAAATCAATGTTCCGAAAAAAAACTATCTTTACCGTCCAGGGAATCGTTGTTCTTATTTGTTTTGGATAAAAACGGTATCGTCAAGCTTTCTCATTTAACCGAGCGGGGGAGTAAAATTACGGTTGATCTGCTCAGGAGAGGGGATGTCATTGGTTGTTTTTTGAATGATCCTGCCGGTCAGGAAATAGATGAGACTGCGCAAGCATTGGATGAGGTTGATTACTATCGGATAGCTTATGGCGATTTTAAAGCAGTGATGTTTCATCAAGCAGAATTGGCTTAGTATGTTATTCAAGATATGTATGCTCGGAAGCGAAGAGGAGAACGCAAGTTAAGAACTATTTTGACTCAGCCGGTTGAGACGCGCGTTATAACTACATTGTTGGAATTAGCTGAGATGTTTGGAATAAGGTGTACTCATGGGTATACCTTGGAAATTCATTTAACTCAACAAGAAGTGGCAGATCTGGTGGGGGCAAGCCGCTCTGTTGTAAGTACGATTTTGAACGATTTTCGAAATCGCGGAATGTATACGCGCGATCAAATTTGTATTAATGATGCTGCTCTTATCGATTCGTGCAGATTCCAATAATCATAATAATGCTTGATGCTTGATGCTTGATGCTTGATGCTTGATGTGGAATTTGTAAATTTGTTTTTTAGGTAACAGACATCAAGAATTGCTCTGTATTAATTTATTGATCTGGTGATTATTGGAGTGACCAAAATTAATATAGGAGCATTTGCATGAAAGTAATCTCACCGCGTATACATGGTTATCTTGATTTTTTGACAGTTTTTATTTTTTTACTTGCGCCTACGTTGTTAGGGCTAGACCAGTTACCAGCAATACTTGCCTATGGCCTTGCGGTAATACATTTGATTGTTACGTTGGTTTCTGATTTTCCTTTTGGAGTAGTAAAGCTAATTCCATTTAGCGTTCATGGTTGGATCGAGCGAATGGTTGGTCCCTTGTTGATAGCGATACCTTTTGCTCTTGATTTTTCTGATGAAGCTGTAGCGAGAAATTTTTATATTGCGATAGGTATTATTATTGTTGTAATTGGTATGCTTACCGACTATCAGGCTGAAGCAAGGGTTGGAAAAATCAAATAAAGTAGATAGCGATGGTGCTATTTGGTTAAGATTTTTTATGCAAGTGGCCATTAGGGTGGCCACATAAGCCAAATGTCAAGTAGTGGCAATTTGAATATTATTGATAAGATGTTGATTTTTCTAAAGTGTAGCAAATTTCTCGCGTAATATAGGTTTAAGGCGCGTTCAAGCTGAAATACGCATTACTCAACAATTTTGAAAGAAAATTGAATGAGGAAAACCAAATCGCGATAAACTACAATCCTTTTTCACGGATTGAAGTTCCTTCGATTCAGTGAAAAAATATCCGTCGAAAGGGGATGGCTCCAAGTTTTTCAATAGTAGGCAGAAATAAGCAGTAGTCGAAGGAATGTAAAATGAATCAAATTGTCCTTATTGCCTTACGAAGGCCCTATACCTTCGTGGTCCTAGCAATCTTGATTGTTTTGTTTGGCATCAAATCGGTACGTACCGCGCCGACCGATGTTTTTCCAAACATAAAAATACCGGTTATTGCGGTGGTATGGGCTTATGCTGGACTTTTATCGAACGACGTTTCTGGGAGGATCACTTTTTATTTCGAGCGTATGTTGACTTCGACCGTCGAAGGTATCGACAAGATCGTTAGTCAGTCGTATTTCGGTATTAGTATTACGAATATATTTCTTCAACCTGAAACCAATCTGGCCGGTGCCGAGGCTGAGGTTACAGCAATAAGTCAAGCAATTGTTAAGGCATTGCCACCCGATATTTCGCCGCCTATGATCATGCGTCTGGAGGCTTCTTCGGTACCGGTTGCGATGGTCCAGGTTACTTCCGAAACGTTGACTCCCGCGGAGCTTTACAATCTTGCTTATACACAGATTAGGCCTTTTCTTGTAACGATCCCGGGAGCAATTTTACCGCATCCTTATGGCGGGAAACCTAAGCAGCTATTGGTATCTCTCGATCAACAAAAATTAATGGCTCGGCAACTGTCAGCAAGTGACGTTCATGCGGCTTTTGATCAGCAAAATCTTGTGTTACCAGCAGGGGACATGAAAATCAAAGAGACAGACTGGATGGTTAAGACAAATGCCATGCCGATTCATGTTGATGATTTTAATAATATTCCAATTAAGAGAAAAGATGATGCTTTCATCTATCTTCGCGATGTCGCTGATGTGCAGCTTGCCGGGCCGCCTCAAACGAATGCTGTACTGGTGGATGGAAAACAGGCTGTAGTTCTTGTTGTGATGAAAGGTGGCGACGCATCGACTTTGGATGTGGTTGATGGTATTAAAAAGGCTATGCCTCGCATAGAGGAAATTCTACCGCCAGGGGTAGAGCTTAAGATTCTTAACGACGCGTCAATTTTCGTCAAAGATTCAATTTTTGACGTTACGCGGGAGATGTTGACTGCCGGTATTCTTGTCGGTGCTATTGTCATGCTTTTGCTTGGTTCTTGGCGTCCGACGGTAATCGTTGCCACTTCGATTCCGCTATCTATCCTGACTTCACTGATTTGCTTGGAGGCATTGGGAGAATCTTTGAATATCATGACACTTGGTGGATTGGCATTGGCCGTAGGAATTCTTGTCGACGATGCGACAGTCATGATCGAAAATATCGATACCCATCTGGCAATGGGTAAGCCTCTCGAAGAAGCAATCGTTGATGCAGCAAACCAAATTGTTGTTCCGACGCTGGTGGCAACGCTATGTATTGTTATCGTTTGGTTTCCTTTGTTCTGGCTTACTGGAGTATCGGGCTGGTTATTCACGCCAATGGCAAAAGCGGTGATGCTCGCTATGCTGGCGTCCTTTATTTTGTCGCGTACGCTCGTACCAACCATGGCAAAGTATATTCTGGTGCATTCCGATTCCCATGAAGATGAACATAAGCAGGGGGGGATTTTTACTCGCTTTCAGCAGGGATTCGAGAAGCGATTTAATCTTTTCTGTAGTGGATATTACGCACTCCTTGAGAAAGTAATCGAGCATCGCAATCGATTTGTAGGAAGCTTGTTGATCGTTGCGATCGGATCTCTCGTTTTGTTCTACTTTAATGGTCGCGATTTTTTCCCAGAAATCAAGTCTGATACCATGCAGATGCATATGCGAGCTCCGTTGGGTACGCGTATTGAGGTTACGAGCCGTCTCACTTCTCTTGTTGCAAAGGATATCGAACGCTTGCTGCCTGGGAAGGTTGAAGGAATAATCAGCAATTGCGGACTTCCTGTTGGCCCCCATAATTTGGCTTTTATTCCAACTCCTACAGTAGGAGCTCAGGATTGTGATTTGACGATTTCTTTAAAGGACGAAAAATCGCCGGTGTGGGATTATCGGAAAATTATTCGTCAGGGGTTGAAGGAATTATATCCAGGGATTGAGTTTACATTTCAACCTGCTGATTTGACAGCAAAAATTCTTAATTTTGGATCTCCGGCTCCGATTGATGTACAAGTAAATGGAATGGATATTTACGGGAATTATGAATTTTCGCGAAAATTGGTCGGTGAGCTACGCAAAATTCCTGGTTCTACCGATGTGGTAATTCAACAAACCATGCGTACACCAACACTGTTTGTCGAAGGCCAAAGAGCATTTGGATTGGATGTTGGATCAGGTGTCGAGTTAAAAGAGAAGGATATTGCCACTAACATGCTTTTATCAACATCCGGGAGCCAACAGATTGACCAAAAATACTGGCTGGATGAAAGAACGGGTATTTCATATCAAATTAACATCTATACACCGCAGCCGCAGCTTGCAAGCATCAAAGATTTAATGACTATCCCTGTCAATTCTGGTGACATTGATTCGGCTGATAGAAGCATACAGCTTCTGGGAAATCTTACAGAGCTATCAGCGATTGGGTCGCCAGGACTGGTTACTCATAAAGGAATTATGCCGTTGTTTAATATATTTGTGTCAGCCGAGGGACGAGGTCTTGGTGGAGTTTTAGCGGATGTTGAGAAAATCGTTCACGATATGGAAAAAGATCTTCCTCGCGGTTCAGCAGTTGAAATAAGTGGTCAAGCAGAGACTATGCGCAGTGCTTATTCCGAGCTGGTTTTTGGTCTTGTAGCTGCTGTTGTGTTGATTTATCTTCTCCTCGTCGTTAATTTTCAATCATGGTTAGATCCTTTTATCATCATTACAGCCTTACCGGGCGCATTGGCTGGTATCGCCTGGTCTTTATTTTTAACTGAAACCAATATTTCTGTGCCAGCCCTGACAGGTGCCATCATGTCCATGGGGACAGCTACGGCAAATTCTATTCTTGTCGTATCCTATGCCAGAGAGCGTATTCAGGAGCATGGAGATGCGTTATTAGCTGCCATTGAATCCGGAAAAGCTCGTATTCGCCCTGTGCTAATGACTGCATCAGCTATGATCTTTGGCATGCTTCCGATGGCTACCGGAGATTCCACTAATGCTCCGTTAGGGCGCGCAGTTATCGGTGGTCTGACATTTGCGACGATATTCACATTGTTCTTTGTTCCTTGTGTATATGCCATGATATACAATAAACGTACCGCTCCTCAGCGTGAGGATTCCTGATATGAAGCAATTGAATAAAAAAAATGGAATAATAATTTTTGTAGTTGTTCTTTCTGTTTTGTATGTAGGCTACCGGATTTGGGAATTTAGGTCGGGCGCAATTGCCTTACAAAAAGAAGCACTTGATAACTCAATTCCAACGGTTGCCATTACTCATGCCAAACCATCGCCTGCCGAAGAAACGATTAAACTTCCAGGCAATTTACAAGCCTGGTTCCAAGCTCCGGTTTATGCTCAGGTATCGGGATATGTTCGCGAATGGCACAAGGATTATGGCGCGCAAGTGAAAGTTGGAGATATTCTTGCCGAGATCAACGTGCCAGCTCTCGATGCGAAATATCGACAATCTAAAGCAGATTTAGAAACGGAACGGGCTCTTAATGAGCTTGCAATAATTACGGCAGAGCGGTACATAGCATTGCGTAAGAATCAAGCGGTGTCCGAGCAATCGATCACAGTCAAAGTAGCAGAAGCAAAGGCTCAAGCAGCAAGAGTCAAGGCTGCGGAGCAGCATGTCAAGAGTTTTGAAGCATTGATTCGATTTAAAACAATTGTTGCTCCATATGAAGGTGTAGTCATTGATCGTAGTATCAACGTTGGAGACTACATCAATAAAGAAGGTACGATCAGCACGCCATCGGGTGAAGTAGTCAGGAATCTATTTACTGTGGCTGATATTAGTCGGATGCGCTTGTTTGTTAATGTACCGGAGAGATTCGGTCCTTTTCTGCATGATGGATTAACAGCCGATGTAACGGTACCGCAGCTTCCTAATCGGCACTTTACCGCTCATTTTTTAACCAGTGCCCGTGGCTTTGACACCAGTACACGTACGGTAGTAACCGAGTTTGTCATTGAGAATGAAGATAAAGCTTTGTGGCCTGGTTCTTATGCGACTGTTCATATAACCGCTCAAGTTGAGAAAGATATTCTTACTATTCCATCGAGTGCAATGGTGTTTCAAGAAAAAGGAACGCAAGTGGCCGTTGTGGATGATGATCATCGTGTTCGTTTTAAATCGATCATGGTAACTCGAATCTTAGATGCTACGGTTGAGGTGTCTGAAGGAATTTCAGTAAACGATCGAATTATCAATAATCCCAGTGCCGCTTTACTGGAAGGTGATCAAGTGCGCATAGTTACACCTACAAAAGGGTATATGCTAGAAGACAAGTCGGGGTCGGAATTAAAAACATCTCGAGAATCGGCACTGCGAGAACAACATGCACCATAAAGATCAATTGGTTAATTGACTAGATCTATTAATGCAATCCTTATTTCTGAATTTGTGGTATTTTGGTATAAAGCTCAGCGGCTATTTATTAGCTGTAGCTATTCTTGCCGCTTGCGGCACCTTTCCCGCAGTTAATCTTTCTCCTTCATATCAACCGACTCAATTCGTTGTGCCAGATTCATGGCAAGGACAAAGCCCATTCATCAAAGCCAATCCATCGGATGGTGAGCTAAGGCCCGATTGGTGGAAATTGTATGATGATCCGGTACTGGATGGACTTATAGAGCAGGCAATGATAGCCAATCCTGATTTGCACGCAGCCGCTGAGCGGTTTATCCAAGCGCGTAATATCATGATGAAAGCTCGATCTCAGTATATACCTAAGGTCGGTATCGGGTTCGGTGCTTCGAATAATAGGCAATCCGATCATAGCCTTTTCCGCGGCCTTGGGGAGCATGATCAGGATGTAAGGGTTAATACAGGTGGAATCGCATCCTGGGAACCAGATTTCTGGTCAGAGCTACGGAATGCGGCACGAATTGGAATTTATCGCGCTCAAGAGCGAGCAGCAGATTATGGGAATGCGCGACTCAGTCTACAAGCAGAAGTAGCATCGTATTACTTCATATTGCGTGGATTGGATGCACAAATTGCAATCTACACGCAATCTATCGATCTCTATAACTATTCATTGAATATTGTTGAAGAGCAATTTTCTGGCGCAATTGCATCAGCTCTTGATGTTGCGCGGGCCCAGTCGTTGTTATATAGCACCGAATCAAAAATAGCGATTATTCGAAGCGAGCGTCAGATGATGGAACAAGCCATTGCCGTTCTTCTTAATCTTGCTCCGGCTAATTTTAAGCTTGAGCCAGTCGATAATTTCCATCAAATCAATCTTTACATTCCTCAGACGTTTCCTTCTACTTTGTTAGAACGCCGGCCTGATATCGCTGCAATGGAGCGCAGGATGGCGCAGGCTAACAGCGCTATTGGCATTGCTCGTGCCGCATTTTTCCCGAATGTGGCTTTCCGACTTGGAGGCGGATTAGAAGATTCTGGTCTCAATCTACTCAGTTTAGCAAATAGTTTTTGGGCTTATGGTTCCACTGTTTCTCTTCCAATCTTTCAAGGTGGATATCGCCGCGCTCAATTACAACAATCATGGTCGGCTTATCGCGAAACAGAAGATTTGTATCGTGCAACAGTGTTGAATGCTTTTCGTGAAGTTGAAGGAAATTTGATCCAAACGCATTGGTTGACTATCGCTGCCGATCGGCAAGATGCATCTGTTGGGGCGAACCAAAAAACACAAGACCTTACTATGGAACTTTACGTAGGTGGGTTGGCTACAAGTCTTGAACTCATTTATGCGCAACTCAATACATTGATAGCACGTGTAGAATCTGTGCAGATCAAAATTAATTTGTTGAAAGCATCCGTGGCACTAATTCGTTCACTCGGGGGTGGGTGGAATTACAAGGATCTACCTAAGGATGATCAAATTCAGCCTTTCCAAGTATTTCAGTATTGGAATCTTGAAAAACCGATGCCTGTGGGAGGCATAGATGTCAATATTGACAAACCTGCGGTCAATGATTTAACAAAACCCTTCACGAATCATTGAGGATAATAGAAGATTAGTCGGATTTGATACGAATAATTGTGGATTTGCGTAACATTACGATATCGTGTGATGGAATTGGACACACCAGTGAACTCTTGAAATCGCTTGCATAGCTGAATAGTAATCCATCGAGACGATAAGAATTTACTCAAGTTTTGCATGCCGAGAATCGCGTAGGAAATTTTATTTGACTATAAAGACAACCGGTCGTATTATCTATGTATGCCGAAATCAACCCAAAAAGAACTCAATAAAGAAAATCTGCTGAACCAAGGTGTTGCTTTTTTCATGGAGCAAGGTTATCACGGCACCGGATTGCAGGAAATTCTCGATGCAGTGAATGTTCCAAAGGGTTCTTTCTATAATTATTTCGGAAGCAAAGAGGATTTTGGTGCCGAGGTTATTCAGCACTATATTGATCCTTTTATTGTGAAGTTATCCACACATTTGAGCAAAACCGATGTGGATGCGCTAAGTGCAATCAAGAGATATTTTGACGATCTTATTGCAGAGCTCGAAAAAAACCAATTTAAAGGTGGTTGCTTGCTGGGTAATCTGATGGGAGAAATTGGCAGCACCAATGATGTTTGTCAAGAGTCTCTACAATCGGCGGTTAGGCGCTATCGAGACTTATTGCAGTCCGGATTGGCCCAAGCGCAGCAGCAAGGAACGATAAGATCAGACAAATCACCGGAAGCGATGGCTGATTTGCTGATCAATACCTGGCAAGGAGCCTTGTTGCGAATGCAAATTGAGAAATCATCTTTGCCGGTTAAGCAATGTTGCCAGGATTTGCTAGATGATTATTTTAAAGCTTGATTATTTTTTGTTCGGTTATTAGACGACCGGTCATTTCATTAATTCAATTTAAAGGAGATAGAAAATGCCAAAATATATTATTGAACGTGAAATTCCTAAGGCAGGTTCACTGACGCAACAAGAGTTGAAGGCTATTTCGCAGAAATCATGCAATATCCTAAATACTATGGGGCCACGAATCCAATGGCTGGAAAGTTACGTGACTGACGATAAAATCTACTGTGTATACATTGCTCCCGATGAAGCTACTGTTAGAGCACATGCTGAGCAAGGTGAATTTCCCGCTAATCGTATTTCTCAAGTTAAGTCCGTGATTGATCCAACTACGGCTGAATAGCATTCAAAAATTTCTGTGATTCATGAAATGATTTTCGATTAAAGGAGCGATGATATGCAACTTCGTATTTTTCACCTCGCGATACTAACGCTGGCTCTGATTGCCGCAAGTGTTTTTGAGTCATCTGCGGCAACTGAAACAGACGATCAGCTTGCACCTAAACTGCATAACTTGGGTATGCATACATTTCCAGTCAGTACGCAAAGTGAGCTTGCACAGCAATATATTAATCAGGGCCTCAATCTTGCATATGCATTCAATCACGCCGAGGCGCGTCGCGCATTTCGTGAGGCGGCAAAGCTTGATCCCGGGCTTGCGATGGCTTATTGGGGTCAGGCGCTCGTGCTTGGTCCTAATATCAATGCCATGATGGAGCCGAATGAAGAACCACAAGCTTTAGAAATTATGCAAAAAGCCAAGTCACTGATGATGAATGCTTCACCAAGAGAACAAGCACTTATCAATGCTCTGGGAAAGCGCTATTCAGGAGAAACTAAACACAGAACAGCGAATGATAAAGCTTATGCAGAGGCAATGCGGGAAGTGCATCAGCGTTTTCCAGATGATGCGGATATCGCGATGTTGTATGTCGAATCTATGATGGATCTGCGACCCTGGGGTTACTGGATGCTTGATGGTACGCCGTATGAAGGAACAGCTGAAATCGTTGCGCTTACGGAAGATGTATTACGACGTAATCCGCAACATCCTGGTGCATTGCATATGTATATTCACCTGATTGAACCGACCAGTACGCCCGAACGTGCTGAGAAAGCAGCCGATACTTTGTTGAGTCTAATGCCGATGGCAGGACATATGGTACACATGGCATCGCATATTTATCAGCGAGTCGGTCGCTATGCCGATTCTATAAAAAGCAATCAATTGGCAATCAAGGCGGACGAAAATTACATTGCGCAATGCCGCGCTCAGGGGCTATACCCGATGGTTTATTATCCGCACAACATTCATTTTCTTTGGTTCGCAGCCACAATGGATGGTCAAAGCAAAATTGCAATCGAATCTGCCAAACAAGCTGCGAGTAAGATTGACGATGAAGTGCTAAAAGCAATTCCATTGACGGCAGTTTTTCGCGTGACACCCTACTGGGCATTGGCTAGATTTGGACATTGGGAGGAGATTCTTGAACAACCTGCGCCACCGCCAGCCAATCTATTTTTGACCGGGAGTTGGCACTATGTGCGTGGTCTTGCATTTGTCGCGATGCAGCAATTGCAACAAGCTGAGCAGGAGCTAATAGCATTGCGCAAGATTATGAAAAATCCATCGCTAGACAATCCATTGCTGTCTAAAAATACAACCAGTACGGTGCTTGGTATCGCGCCTGAAGTACTGGCGGGTGAAATTGCTGCGGCACGCGGTCAATTTGATCAGGCCATCGCATATCTTGAAAAAGCGGTTCGATTGGAAGATGCCCTGGTGTATACAGAGCCGTCAGAATTTCATCTTCCGCCGCGCCTGGCGCTGGGCGCTATCTTGCTGGAATCAGGTCAGCCATCTGAAGCAGAAACTGTTTATTGGGAGGATTTGCGGAGAAATCGTAATAGTGGTTGGGCGCTTTATGGACTGATACAAGCATTGCGTGCGCAAAAAAAAGATGATCAGGCAGTGCTTATCGAAGCGCGTTTCAAGAAAGCTTGGGAGCGTGCTGATGTTACCTTGCAGGCATCGCGCTTTGGGCATCCATTACGGTGAGGAAGACGTAGTATGGGGATTGGCAACAGATACGACAAACTGAAGAGAAGTTATAAAAGTTAACGCTTCAAGATTGAATCATGGTCAATTGTAGAAAGTGCTGCCAAATTCCAACGTGGTTGGATGGTAAAACTACGCGCTGGTTGCAGCAAGGTATGGTTTTCTTGTATGGATAATCGCAGCGCACCTGCTAAAGCAATCATTGCGCCATTATCGGTACAAAATTCTAACTCGGGATAAAAAACAGTTGCCCCAGCGAGCTTCGCTTTGGTGCTGAGGTTGTCGCGTAATTGATTATTGGCTCCTACGCCACCTGCTACAATCAATTGTTTTATGCTAGTTTGTGATAAGGCGGTCAAGGATTTTTCTACTAAGACTTCGACAATTGCATCTTGAAAGGCCAAAGCAATATCGGCGCGGGTTTGTGAGGTTAGTTCGTGCTTATTGATTAACGTCAGTACGGCTGTTTTTAAACCGCTGAAGCTAAAATTGAGATCTTTGCTATTTAGCATCGGTCTCGGTAGCTTGAAACGTCCAGGTTGCCCTTGATACGCAAGTTTCGATAAAGCTGCGCCACCGGGATATCCCAGACCGAGTAACTTCGCAGTTTTATCGAATGCTTCACCGGCTGCATCATCGACAGTTTCACCCAATAATACATATTGACCGACTGCACTGACTTGCATTAATTGTGTGTGTCCTCCCGATACCAATAATGCAATGAAAGGAAAATCTGGAGCAGGTTTCGATAATAAAGGGGATAGTAGATGTCCTTCCAAGTGGTGTATGCCGATGGCTGGGATATTAAGTGCGAAGCTCAGTGCAGCGCCGACACTGGCACCAACCAATAATGCGCCTGCTAAGCCTGGACCCTGCGTATATGCGATGGCATTGATTTGGCTTAATGTCCGATTGGCAGAAAGCAACGTTTGTTGAATGAGTGGCAAAATGTACCGGATATGGTCGCGCGATGCTAATTCTGGCACGACACCACCATATTCACTATGCATTGCGACCTGTGAATGCAGTGTGTGACTCAGTAGGCCGTGTTTCGTGTCAAGAAGTGCTATTCCCGTTTCATCGCAGGAAGTTTCGATACCTAGAACAAGCATGGGAAAAATAAGTTGTTTTTCTTGGAGAGATAATATTGTTGATGTTATAATCCGCGGTTTTTCGTTTCATCGTTTTTTGCTTGTTCACATTATATAGGAATTAATCTAAAGGAGATTTATGACGTCCATTAAAGTTAAGGAAAATGAACCATTTGAAGTTGCAATGCGTCGATTTAAACGGTCTATTGAAAAAACAGGTATTTTGACAGAATTGCGTGCTCGCGAGTTTTACGAAAAACCTACTACTGAACGTAAGCGTAAATTAGCTGCCGCTGTCAAACGTAATTACAAACGCTTGCGTAGTCAGTTGTTACCCCCTAAACTTTATTGACGTCCTGTTAGGTAATAAGCGAAACGAATAAAAAATTCCATGTTCTATCGTATGGCATGGATTTCTCTTCATTTGTTGCTTCATGGTATTTCTAATGAGCTTAAAACAAAAGATTACTGACGATATGAAAGCCGCAATGCGTTCGGGCGATATTAAGCGGCGCGATACAATTCGCCTGCTGCAAGCTGCGATTAAGCAGCGGGAAGTTGATGAGCGTATTGTGCTTGATGATACTGATATTATTCTTGTAATTGAAAAAATGCTTAAGCAGCGCAAGGATTCTATCGCGCAGTATGAGGTGGCACAGAGAATGGATCTGGCCGACATTGAAAAAGAAGAGGTGTCGGTTTTGATGGACTACATGCCCCAACCGCTGAATGATACAGAAATAACCGCGTTGATTACGGAAGCGATTGCTGCGTCGGGTGCGCAAGGCGTGCGAGACATGGGTAAAGTGATGTCGATATTGAAACTGAAGCTTGCCGGACGTGCCGATATGGCCAAGGTATCGATCCTAATCAAAGAAAAATTATCGGGCTGAAATTCGTATTGAAAAATACAATCGGGGAATTTTCGTGAAATTTACCTGAATGTCTTTATAATTTTGCTGAGTTGTTATTGGATTCACTAAATGATTCCTCAGTCTTTCATTCTTGATCTTTTGAATCGTATCGATATCGTTGACGCGATTGATCGATACATTCCACTGAAAAAAGCAGGCGCCAATTTTACTGCCTGTTGCCCTTTTCACAACGAAAAAACACCTTCTTTCACAGTCAGTCAATCCAAGCAATTTTATCATTGCTTTGGTTGTGGTGTGCACGGGAATGCGATTGGTTTTTTAATGGAGTATGGCGGCTTAAGCTTTACTGATGCAGTAAGCCAGTTAGCCGAATATGCTGGGATGCAAATGCCTGCGCCCGTGACTGTATCGATGAATTTACCAGATTCAAGTGGAAGCCCCGAATCCTCAGAAGAGTTTGTGCAAAACCAGACCAATATTTCGACACAGGATTTGAATCAAACTTTGCAGATTGCAGCCCAGTTTTACAAATCACAGCTTAAATTATCGCAGAAAGCAATTGATTATCTAAAAAAGCGTGGACTATCTGGTAAAACTGCAGCTCGATTTGGTATTGGATATGCGCCCCCAGGTTGGCAGGGCTTGAGTGCCGCATTTCCTGACTACAAATCGGAACAAACGCGAAGTATATTGCAACAAGTGGGACTAGTGGTTGTCGATGCAGATAAGCAGTATGATCGTTTTAGAGATAGAATTATATTCCCGATTGTTAATTTAAAAGGCCGCATCATTGGTTTTGGTGGTCGAGTAATCGAGCAGGGTGAACCTAAGTATTTAAATTCACCAGAAACGGCACTTTTTGGTAAAGGGCGGGAACTTTACCATCTCTTTTCAGCGCGCCGTGCTATTCGTGAGGTCGATCGTGTTATCGTTGTCGAAGGCTATATGGATGTTATCGCATTGTCGCAATACAGTATTGATTATGCGGTCGCTACTCTCGGTACAGCTATCACGAGTTTTCAGATACAGCGATTGATGCGTCAAACCGATAACATCATTTTTTGCTTTGACGGTGACAATGCTGGACGTAAGGCTGCATGGCGCGCTTTAGAAAATAGTTTAGAGTTTTTATCGGATAATAAGTATTTGAGTTTTCTCTTTTTACCTGAAGGAGAAGATCCAGATAGCTATGTGAGCCGCAACGGTAAAGAATTATTTGAGCAACAACTAATGCGTGCTACACCTTTATCTGAGTTTATGTTCAAAGAACTATGCTTGGGTATCAATTTGCAAACTAGTGAAGGTAGGGCAAAGCTAATTCATCAGACAAAGCCGCTATTACAACAAATTAAAGCACCTGCATTGGTTTCGTTGCTTTTGAAAAAATTGGAGGAACTCAGTGGGGTTAACCAAAATCAAATGGCAGGTTTGATGCAATTAAAACCCGCATTAAAAAGAGCGAACATTCAGCAGGATCATGTTGCAAGGCAGTTGATTACACCCTATCGACGTATCATCATGATGTTATTGTGCAAACCGGGCTATCTCGAAAAACTTGATCGAGAATTATTGGTCGAATGTGATGAAACCAAGCAAGAACAAGGTGCATTGAAAGCATTGGTTGATTTGTTGGATAAAAATTTGCATCTAATTGAGAATCCATTGACACATTCTATTTTGACTTATTTTAACGATATTCCCTATAAAACCTTGCTGGAGAATATTGAAAGTGAAATGCTAGAATGGGATGATATGATTGATTTAGAAGCGGAATTTATGGGTGCTCAACAACTGTTGCGACAAGCGCAACGGAATAAGCGTATGACTGAATTACATAGTAAATCATTAGCGCAATTGACGGACGAAGAAAAACAAGAATTGCAGAAACTGACTTCGTTTTAAATCGTAGAGTAATTTTTAAGTAATTGCCTAATGTCAGCATTACCAGCTTTTGTTATAATCAACGGCTTTTAATTTTTTTAAATCCATATTAATAAGTTGGAATTCAACATGCCAAGAAAAAAGGAACTCAAAGCTAAAAGTGATGGGGTTGACGTTGCTACAAAAATAATAACTAAAAAGGCACAAGATATTGATAAAAAAATGATTAAAAAAGAAAAAAATACCTTAATCAGCGAAGCCGAAAATGGAATAAGCAAAAACGCTAAAGTGGTTTCCAAGGTGGAAAAAGTAACAAAAGCGATAAAAAATGAAAAAAACTTTATTCACGATGATGCTTTGGATTTGGAGGGAGTTTCCATAGAAACCGACAGTAGCTTGGATAAAATTGCCGAAACCGCTTTTGATGAAAGCGTTGATGCGGCAGTTAATGCTAAAAAAGGAAGAGGAAGAATCGCCAAGAAAGCAAAATCTGTCACAGATAAAGATTTAGTTAATGAATTAGAACCTTCTTTATCTGTTGGGCAAAGCGCTGCCTTACTACAAGATATCGAAGCGCGTCGGATGCGCCTGAAGATATTGATTGGATTAGGTAAAGAACGAGGTTATCTGACTTACGCGGAGATCAACGATCATCTGCCTGATGACATGCTAGATGCCGAGCAGATTGAAGGTATTATCAGCATGATCAACGATATGGGCATTTCCGTGCATGACGAGGCACCGGATACGGAAACGTTACTTATGTCAGATGCTGCTACAACGGTAGCAGATGAGGATGTGGCGGAAGAAGCGGAAGCTGCACTTTCAACAGTCGATTCCGAATTTGGGAGAACCACAGATCCTGTGCGAATGTATATGCGAGAAATGGGGTCGGTAGGATTATTGACACGTGAAAGTGAAATCGAAATTGCTAAACGTATCGAAGGTGGGTTACGCCATATGATTCAGGCGATATCGGCTTGCCCACCTATCATTGCCGGTATTGTTGCTTTAGCGAAAGACATTGAAAAAGATGTATTACGTATTGATGAAGTTGTTGATGGCTTGCTGGATATCAATGCGCAAGACATTATGAATGAAGAGTTCTCAGAAGATTCGTTAGCGCAAGAATTAGAAGCGAGTGATTTGGATGGCGGCGATGAAGATGAAGAAGGTGGTGATGCTGCTTCAATTGCAAGTGCTAATCTTTTGAAATTAAAATCTGATGCATTAGAGCGTTTTGCTGTTATTTGCGGTATTTATGATGAAATGCAACTGCTGCTTGAGAAAAAAGGGCCTCATCATGCTGGATATATCGAATTACAGGAAAAGATTTCCGCAGAATTAATGGCAATCAGGTTTTCTGCAAAAATGGTGGAGAAACTTTGTGACACGCAACGCGATTTGGTCAATAATGTTCGTAGCTATGAGCGGAAGATCATGGATTTATGTGTGACGAAAGCCAAGATGCCACGCAACTATTTCATCAAGTGCTTCCCCGGAAATGAAACAAACCTTGAGTGGATTGATCAGGAAATAAAGATGAACAAGCCTTACAGTCAAGCGCTTGAACACTATAAACCTGCCATCATGGAAGAACAACAAAACTTGTTGACGTTGAAAGGGGCTATTGGTATACCTATCAAGGATCTAAAAGAAATTAACCGTAAGATGTCAACGGGAGAGGCAAAAGCACGCCGCGCTAAACGCGAAATGACGGAAGCCAATTTGCGGCTGGTGATTTCGATTGCTAAAAAATATACCAATCGCGGATTGCAGTTTCTTGATCTGATTCAAGAAGGTAATATCGGTTTGATGAAGGCGGTTGATAAGTTTGAATATCGACGCGGTTATAAATTTTCGACTTATGCAACATGGTGGATACGTCAAGCCATTACTCGATCAATTGCTGATCAGGCGCGTACTATACGTATTCCGGTGCATATGATCGAAACAATTAACAAAATGAATCGTATTTCGCGTCAAATTTTGCAAGAAACGGGACAAGAACCAGAGCCAGCGATATTGGCTGAAAAAATGGAAATGCCGGAAGAAAAAATTCGTAAAATACTCAAAATTTCCAAAGAGCCTATTTCAATGGAAATCCCGATTGGGGATGACGAAGATTCGCATTTGGGTGATTTTATTGAAGACGCGGCGACAATGGCGCCATCAGATGCGGCGGTGTATGCGAGCTTGAGAGGAGTAACAAAAGATATTCTGGATTCTTTAACACCGCGTGAAGCTAAGGTTTTGCGAATGCGTTTTGGCATTGAAATGAATACTGATCATACATTAGAAGAGGTTGGTAGGCAATTTGATGTTACGCGAGAACGTATTCGTCAAATTGAGGCCAAGGCGTTGAGAAAACTCCGACATCCAGCACGTTCTGAACGTTTACGAAGTTTTTTAGATACAGGTAACACTTAATAAGTATCCTGAGGGTCTGTAGCTCAGTTGGTTAGAGCAGGGGACTCATAATCCCTTGGTCGCTGGTTCGAGTCCAGCCAGACCCACCAAATAAACAAGCACTTAGAGATAAAATCCTAAGTGCTTTTTCTTTCTCGGGTTACATTGAGGCTATTTCGTAGCTACTAGCTATGAATGTATCAAGATCGATTTGCAGTATGCGATTTTTTACAAGTATGAGTTGATATGAGCTAGTATAGGTCTTGAAGACAGATATCTAAATTAGTAATTGAGTGTACGATTACTAAACATTTTACAACCAATGAAACATTTATTTCCGACCTAATACAGGCAGGTCGATAATTATCCAATGAATTTTTTCTCTCGCTACTTGGTTTTTATTTTAGTTATTATTCTGAATGTCATTGTTGTTTACTATGGTTCGACTTATCCATTCATTTATGCCGTGTTGTTTCTGATAGGCCCATTACTGGTAGTCGGCTTTTACGATATTACTCAGAATAAATGGACTGTTACGCGGAATTACCCAATTACAGGTCATTTACGCACGTTCTTCTATTGGGTGCGGCCTTATTTGCGTAGCTATATCGTTGAAGATGATCTGACTGGTACGCCATTTTCTTATCGTGCACGTAATCTTGTTCATGCTCGTGCTCGCGGTAATATAGATACACAGCCGTTTGGGACTGAACAAAACGCATATGATGAAAGCTATCGCTGGATAATTCATTCGATTGTTCCGGAAGAATGTCTTGACAAATCACCGCGGGTTGATGTGGGCAACGATCAAACAAAAAAGCCATATAGCGCATCGGTTTTCAATATTTCCGCAATGAGTTTTGGCGCGCTTTCGGCCAATGCCATTGAAGCACTCAATTTCGGCGCAAAACAAGGTGGGTTTTATCACGACACAGGAGAGGGCGGTCTTAGTCCTTATCATCTGAAACATGGCGGGGATATTGTTTGGGAGCTAGGATCGGGTTATTTTGGGGCTCGCGATAAAAATGGTAACTTCGACCCAGAGCTCTTTAAAGACCAATCCAGCGTGGATGAAGTCAAAATGACCGAAATCAAACTCTCGCAAGGAGCTAAGCCTGGACATGGCGGATTACTGCCTGCTGCTAAGGTTACAGAAGAGATCGCTCGTGTACGCAAAGTTCCGCCTTATGAGGATTGTTTGTCTCCCCGTAGGCATAAAGCATTTTCTACGCCGATTGAAATGCTCGAATTCGCGGCACAAATGCGCGACTTGTCCGGGGGGAAGCCAGTAGGGATTAAGCTTTGTATCGGGAAACCGTATGAGGTTTTTGCAATCATGAAAGCCATTCTAAAAACGGGTATCAAGCCAGAATTTATTGTCGTTGATGGCGCTGAAGGCGGAACGGGCGCCGCACCCGAGGAGCTCTCCGACTGGGTTGGCATGCCGTTGATGGATGGTTTGATTTTGATGCGTAATGCTCTGGTCGGCACCGGGCTTAAATCCTCAATCAAGCTAGCGGCTAGCGGGAAAATCTATTCTGGTATGGGGTTGGCTTATCATATGGCACTTGGTGCGGACTGGTGCAATGCGGCACGGGCATTTATGTTTTCCATAGGATGCATACAGTCACAGCGCTGCCATTTGGATACTTGTCCCACAGGTGTGGCAACCCAGGATAAGCTTCGTCAACGAGCCTTGGTACCGAAGATTCAAGGTCCCCGCGCAGCTCGTTTTCACGGCAAAACATTGGAGGCGCTTGCGGATATTATAGCGGCTGTGGGTCTTAAGCATCCGAGTGAACTGAAGCCCTATCATCTCATGCATCGTGTTGGTCCAGAGAAATCACAAACGATTGATACTATTCATACTTTCCTGCCGGAAGGGATATTATGTGAAGCACCGGAGGATACGATCTATGCGGATTGGTGGAAAGTAGCACAAGCCGATAGTTTCCAGCCAGCATTTGACTTTCATGAATATCGCGTGAGAGCAAGAAATTGATGATTTAAGCCGAGAGTAGATTTATATATATCGCTGCGCAATTGTGTTGGCGACAGATAGGTGATTTTAGTGAGCCTCTAAATCGCTTATTGCCGCATCTTAAATTTTCTATGGTAGTCAATTTGGAGTTCCTGCTTCCTTCAACTCATCAATTGTAATTTGCATCCATTTTTACAGCGCATATCAGTTTTGCAGGGGCATTGGTATTGGTGTTGCAAGCATCCTTGTTGCACACAAATAGTAGCGCTATACAAGTATCGTGATGGATAGGCACTTTCACACTGATCAACAAATAGGAGAAATTTATGATAAGAATTATCGGAATTACTGGAAGCCTACGAAGCGGTTCGCTTAATACCGCCTTGTTACGCGCGGCTGCGAATTTAATGCCGAGCGATTCTACGTTGGAAATCGCGACACTCAAAGGTATTCCACTCTATGATGGGGATATCGAAGCTAATGAAGGCATTCCAAAAGCAGTTCTTGTGCTGCAAGAGCAAATTGCCGCCGCTGATGGGTTATTGCTAGCTACTCCCGAGTACAATAATTCCATGCCTGGCGTATTCAAAAATGCGACCGACTGGTTGTCGCGACCACCCAGCGGTACTGCGCGAATTTTTGGTGATCGTCCGGTTGCATTGATGGGAGCATCGCCTGGTGGATTTGGTACGGTTTTGTCTCAGAATGCTTGGCTTCCTGTGCTACGGACATTAGGTATGCGTCCATGGTTCGGTGGGCGGCTACTCGTATCGCGAGCACACCATATTTTTAACGAATCGGGTGAGATGGTGGACGAGGCGGCGCGTAAACAACTTCAAGATTTTTTAATTGGATTTATAGAGTTTATTCAAGCTGGTAGCAAGTTGCGGCGTTGAAATTGTTAATCCTGAGGGTAATCCTCCCATTTTTAACAGGAGTTTCCAGTAGAGGGTTTTAGTTTAAAAGCTTCTGCCAACTTCATTGCTGGCGTGATACCTCCAAGTGCCATGCTCGGACGTTCATTATTATAAATCCATAACCATTGTGTAGCGGTAAGCTGTGCCTCTTCAATGGTCATAAATTCATTCATCTCCAGCCATTCATGCCGGACGGTCCTGTTATAGCGTTCTACATAAGCATTCTGTTGTGGCTTCCCTGGTTGAGTGTAATGGAGCTGAATACCTCGCTTCTCTGCCCAGCAACAAAGCGTGGCACTGATATTTTCCGGCCCGTTATCACAACGAAAGTTCGAAAAGACCGGCCATTGGTGAGCTGATCAGCCATGAAATCCATCGACCATGTATCATTGGGCCGTTCTGGTACAGCCAATGGCTCGGGCTTCTCTCGTTTTAACCGCTTGCGCGGCTTAATTCGTAAATTCAGCTCCAGCTCACGGTAAATACGATACACACGCTTGTGATTCCATCCAAAACCCTTCACATTACGCAAATAAAGGAAACATAAACCAAAGCCCCAGCGCTTGTGGCAAGCCGTCAAACGTAGTAACCAACCGGCGGATTCCCCGTTCTCATCGGCCGATAACGATAGCAGCTCTCAGAAATGTCAAATGTTGCACAACGCCAAAACGATACTAACGGACTTATCCTGTACTGCCCACTGTGCCATTACTTTGCGCTGTGAAGGCTTTACCACTTTTTTCCGAGTGCTTCCTTCAACAGCTCATTCTGCATCTGGCTTTCCGTAAATCGTTGCTTCTTCATCAGTAAAATTCCTCTTCGTCCACGATAGAAAATTCTACTGCTTTGCTCCTCTAATTTTGGGGGGGATTACCGTTGCAGTGTTGAAATTGTTCATTCCTGATAATAGTTGCGCTTTATAATCTAATTTTTTAAGGAGTATCGATATGTCGAACCGGAATATCACACGCAGGCAATGTTTAGTAGGAGCCTGCGGTTTGGGTGGTTTGGGCTTGGGGATGGCTTTGGGCGTCAAAGCCGAATTATCTTCCACCAAATCAATCAATATAGAAAATGCGGAGGAACCTTATCCACGTAATGCCAATGAAGCGCTGGTACGATTGAAAGAAGGGAATAAACGCTTCATCAATGATAAACCGTACCATGCGCACACAAACATTACTTGGAGAAGCCTTCTCGTCGAAATCCAGAAGCCTTTTGCCACCATTCTGGGTTGCAGCGATTCCCGCGTGCCTCCTGAGTTCATCTTCGACACCGGATTTGGCGAACTTTTCACGATACGGCTGGCCGGCAATATCATCTCAGAAGACGTAATCGGCTCTTTACAATATGCAGTGATTCATCTACATACGCCATTGATCGTCGTACTGGGTCATGAGGGTTGTGGGGCTGTTACAGCTACTGTGGAAGAGATGCTCGATAGAGCTAAGGAACCAGAACGTATCGAATCGCTGATCCAATTGATTAAACCCGGATTAAGTAAGCTCGATCTGAAGCAACGCCATAATGCTTTGCTGAGTGCTGCCGTAGAGGCCAATGTCCGTTGGTCTATACAGCAATTGTCCGTTCTTCCGGAAAGAGAGCGAATCGATATAG
The DNA here is from genome assembly GCF_022836435.1 of Nitrosomonas sp. PY1. Lineage (NCBI taxonomy): Bacteria > Pseudomonadati > Pseudomonadota > Betaproteobacteria > Nitrosomonadales > Nitrosomonadaceae > Nitrosomonas > Nitrosomonas sp. PY1. The sequence goes on from NZ_BQXC01000001.1 coordinate 1,020,287, forward strand.
AAAAACGTGCGGTCATCATTGGAGGGGTTTATGATTTGGCGACGGGGCGTGTGCGATTTCTGGATTAAATTACGCAAGGAATTAATCAGCGCTCCCCTAGAATTTATAAGTTACCCAAGTGGTAAAGTAATCGACTTCCTTAGCTGCGTATTCGGTTTTCAAAAAATCGCTGGGGAAAAAATGCACATAACTTGCTACGACTGTAATATGCGAAATAGGCTCCCAAGTTAGCACGAATGAAGGCGAGCTTCCCGAATAATGCTTCTGGCCAACAGTAGAAATCGGAGAAAAGATGGGCACGGTCGCAATAGAATATATCGCATCGTTGACATTTTGGCGCCAAAAGAATCCCCAATCAAAAGAAGCTTTTAATTTTTCCGTTAGTGATAAATTGAGCGATGGGTGGATATGGATAAAATTGGGTGGTCCACCCAAATCTGCAAGGTTAAAATAAGCACCTGTAGGAAATAGCGGATTATAGGTACCTAATGTAGATGATTTACCATCTCCACTGGTAATGTCTGCTCGCATGCCGATTTGAGGGTTTAGTGGCAACTGCGAAAAGTTGTAATGTGTATCGGAAGCGGCAGCCCATGCCCTAATATCATTGGAACCAAATTGACCAAATTGGCCGACGAATTCGAAATTATATTTCCAGGGGAAAGGGTTTCCCCAGATTCTTGCACCAACCGTATGCCTAACCTCGTGCCCTCTGCCTTGTGCAAAAATGGCATGGCGGTCATCGTACCCTAAGTAATACAAATCGACATGACCATCGGGTAATAGTGGCCAAACTCTAATCGCATAGGCGCCCCATAGCGACTTATTTGGATTACGGTCATCGTCAAATACGCCGGTTAAATTTCTGACTGGTTTGCCAACAAAGCCGTCTATCGACCAATCTCCTAGTATAAATAGCAGTTTGATGGCATCGAATGATCTTCGATTATTAGGCACTTCGCGACCTGAGATCAACCGTCCCGAGCCATACTCTATTTCTTGTCGGCCAAAGCGTAAGGTTACTGAATTACTGCTGCCGAGCTTAGCAGTTAGATCCATAAATCCTTGGTGGAGATCAAATGCATTTTCGTCTATGTCGGGTCTGGGGCCGCCTTTCCGCCAATCTTCGAAAGTACTCATAAACTGGGCAAATACACGGATATTTGCGCCTAGATGCAAATCACCATGGAGCATATAGCGCTGAAGCCAAATATTACTGTTGCCATTTGGATCGGCAGGCTCCTTACCATATTTTTCATTATGATAAAATTCATAACGCTGTCGCATTTCTCCACCGATACTTAAATACCAATCTTCCTGATTATTTAAAGAGATATACTTTATTGGATTCCAAAAGTCAGTGTTGCGAGGGGAATTTCTAAGGTAGCGATAGTCTTCCTGATAACGCAATGATTTATAACTGCTGATGAATGAATTAGCTCCTTTTTTAGTTAATTCATCCTGTTTGTCTTCTTTGCAGCAGAAATGGAGTCTAGGCCCACTACTTGAATTTATAGATAACTTTTCTTCAAGAAATAATGATTGATCAGCATTGGCGAGCTTCACATCTTTGGCATTAGCTGAATTTATAAAAAAATATCGATCAATAAAAAGCCATTCACCATAAGCTATTATGAATACATGCAAAAAGAAATAGCTAAGCAATCGTGCCATCATTTACAGAACCGTTGATTTATCGCTACTTGTCCACTCGATGTAATGCAAAGATACTTCAGGTTTAATTACTTTCTTACATAGTGAACTCATGAATTGGTCATTATCGAATCGTATGAAACTGGAGATACCGGGGCTCCACCAGCAAAATGGGAAACCTTCGGAACTGTCTCGCCGATATGAAAACTATTGACTACTTCCTGAATGCGTTGATCTTCTCGAGTTATACGCGCATGTTGACGCAAGTGGTCGAGCCAGGAGCTAACCTGAAAAATCTCTATATAGCGACCAGGTACGGCAAGATCCTCGAATACTCCCCAAGCGAACGCGCCATCACGGCGCCGGATTATTCCTAGCGAGTTTATTGCGCGCAGGAAATCTTTGCGTTGGTCCAATACGATCTCGTATTCGATCGTAACTAGCACAGGGCCACGATTTTTGTCCGGTTCTTTTGCGATGGACGGATGTGGCCAATGATAAGACGGAGTCAGATCGGGTGTTTCCTGTGGGCCCAGGCTGAACTTCCGTACTATCAGCGCCGCTATTACAGCACCAGCAGCCGAAATCAGCAGTGCAACAGGCGTATTGGTTTGAGCGGCAACCTTGCCCCACAAAAGACTGCCAAACGTCATACCGGTGAAAAATATCATAATATAAAGAGACAATGCGCGGCCGCGAACCCAAGCTGGAACCGAAATCTGTGCGGCAACTTGCAGTGATGACAAGACGCTAAGCCATGCCGCACCGCAAACCGCCATGATGATATATAGTAATACATCGTTTCGGATCGTTGCGATAGCCAAAGTAGTCAATGCGTAAACTATGGTTGCGATAAATACCAAGCGATCTCGAGTGGTATGCTTGTATATACGCGGTAGCGTAATAGCAGTGATCACTGCGCCAACACCAACGGAAGTCAACAAAAAACCATATGTTCCTGGATTACCTGCAAGTTCGTGTCGTGCGATTAAAGGAAGCAGCGCCCAAACAGAACTCGCGAAGACAATAAAAGCCGTCGCGCGGATCAGTACTGCACGAAAAGATGAAGCCATCCAGCTATAACGCAACCCAGCCCGTAATGCCTGAAAGAATCGCTCAGGCGGCAAAGCATGCTCATCCGGTAGGCGTCTCCAATACCATAGCATGATTGTCATACCGATGAACGAAATCATATTAACGCCATAAGCAGCCCAAGCACCCAACTGTGCCAATAACAAACCACCGATAGCGGGACCGATCGATCGTGACAAATTCATCGATAGCGAATTCAATGCAATAGCTTGCGATAGCAGATTTCGAGGAACGAGGTCAGCGATGGCGGCGCTCAATGCTGGCATTGCCATAGCTGTGCCTAATCCCAAGGCAAAAGTCAAAATTAATAAACTCCAAGCATTCAGTTGACCCGTTGCAGTAAGTACAGCCAGCATAGCCGCCGCAAGCATCATCCAAATTTGTGTGCAGATCAAATAACGGCGGTGATCAATAGTATCGGTAAGCGCTCCGGCGATGAGTGCAAACATCACGACCGGTAGCGAGGTTGCCACTTGTACCAGAGATACCATCACAGGAGAAGATGACAGGTCGGTCATGACCCAGCCGGATGTGGTTGCATTGATCCAGGTGCCAATGTTGGAACCTAGTGACGCAAGCCAAAATATCCGGAACATCGGCATCTGTAAAGGTTCCCAGGCACCGGGATGCGAAGTGCTTGAAGTATTGGTATCGATAGATTTGCTCATCAATGAAATATCAGACTCGATCAGACAGACAATAAAAACCTGTCCCGAAATTTATACCCAGCATGAGCAGCCGAGCGCACCCCAGAAACTGTTTTGGTCGCCGGCAGCTATGGCATTCTGGTAAGCGCGTCCATGTGCATGGCCATGTACAAGGCAGCTAGTACCGCAGCCACAAGCCGTTTGAGCGAATGCGTGTAGCGATGCTGTGTTTGCTGTCGGTTTGAAATAACCACCGAAGTGATTTACTGGAGACCAATCGGGCATAGCTGGTGGCAAGGGTGGAGAAAGCGCATTGAATTCATCGTCACCATAGACAATGCGGCCGCCGACGACGGTCAGCACTGACACAAGATGGCGGATTTCGTTTTCCGGAATCTTGAAGTAATCGGCGGATAGTACGGCCAAGTCGGCATATTGGCCGGGTTTGATCTGGCCTTTGACACCCTCCTCGTTCGAGAACCAAGTATTGGCATGTGTGTACAGGCGTAATGCAGTCTCGCGATCGACGAGATTGGCTGCCGGATACAGCGGAAGATTTCCCAAAGTTTTGCCGGTAACCAGCCAATACAGCGCATTCCAGGGATCATAGCTGGCTACGCGGGTGGCGTCAGTACCTGCACCCACATTTACTCCCAGCTCCAGCATCCGTTTATAAGGCGGCGTGCGTTCCACAGCTTTATGGCCGTATCGTTGCACAAAATATTCGCCCTGATAGGCCATGCGATGCTGTATGGCAATACCGCCACCCAGTTTGGCGATACGTTCAAGATTGGCATCGGTCACAGTTTCAGCGTGATCGAAAAACCAGTGGATGCCGTCAAAGGGAATATCCCGATTCACTTTCTCGAAGACATCCAGTGAGCGGGAAATGGTTTCATTGTAAGTGGCATGCAGGCGGAATGGCCAGCGATGGCTGACAAGAATGCGTACCACAGCTTCCAGATCGTTTTCCATGTGTGGCGACATATCTGGGCGTGGCATGCGGAAATCCTCAAAATCCGCTGCGGAAAAGACCAACATTTCACCTGCGCCATTATGGCGGTAGTAACCATCGCCGTCGCCAGGTTTTATCATCTTTGTCCATTTGGCGAAATCGGTGACCTCTTCTCCGGCTTTTTGTGTAAACAAGTTATAGGCAATGCGCAGGGTCAGCTCACCCGCTTGATGCAATTCTTCAATGATCTTGTAGTCATCCGGGTAATTTTGAAAACCACCGCCGGCATCAATGACGCTGGTGATGCCCAAGCGGTTCATTTCCCGCATGAAATGGCGTGTGGAATTGATCTGATAGTCATAAGGCAATTTAGGGCCTTGGGCAAGCGCTGCATACAGGATCAGCGCATTGGGCTCTGCCAGCAGCAGGCCTGTCGGTTCTCCGTTGGCGTCTTTGGCGATCAACCCGCCTGGTGGATTGGGTGTGTTACGGTCATAACCGCAAGCACGCAGAGCCGCACGGTTTAGCAAAGCACGGTCGTACAGATGTAAAATGAAAACTGGAGTATCCGGTGCTGCGGCATTGATCTCATCTAGCGTCGGTAAGCGTTTTTCTGCAAACTGCATTTCAGTAAACCCACCTACCACCCGTACCCACTGCGGTGCGGGTGTGCGTGCCACCTGTTCCTTTAGGCGGCGCATGGCATCGGCCAGTGAAGGGATGCCATCCCAGCGTAATTCCAGGTTGAAATTGAGTCCGCCGCGGATAAGATGCAAATGAGAGTCGATCAAGCCCGGAATAACACGTCGGCGATTCAGATCGATCACTTGCGTATTGCTATCCGCCAGACGCATGACCTCACTGTCACCTCCCACAGCGATGAAACGACCATCGGCGATGGCGACAGCCGCAGCTTGCGGGTGCTGTCTATCCAGCGTGGTGAATTGGCCGTTGCGAAGGATCAGTTGAATTTTAGAGCTGCTCATCATTTTTTCCTTTAGACGACATGATTGGTACGACTGCTTGCGGAAAGCTCCATGCTACTGAGACTAAATTTTTCCTTGGCGGCAATAAGATGCAGAGGGAACGCGATAGCTATCCGCTTTCGCGTTCCGTACCGTCTTATTTCTTGGTAATGGCGAAGTAGCTCGTCATCAGGTTGCGATAGTTAGGCAGATAGTTAGAAAATAAAGCACCCAAGCCTTCGATATCGTTACGCCAGTCGCGGTGCAATTCGGCAGCTACGCCAAACCAGCTCATCAGTTGCACCCCGGCGGCTTGCATGCGTGCCCAAGCGGCATCGCGGGTTACTTCATTGAAAGTGCCGGAAGCATCGGTGACTACAAATACTTCGTAGCCTTCTTCGATTGCGGATAACGCCGGGAAAGCCACGCAGACTTCAGTTACCACACCGGCGATGATGAGTTGCTTACGGCCGGTTTTTTTGACCGCCTTGACGAAGTCTTCATTGTCCCAAGCATTGATATTGCCGGGGCGAGCAATATACGGTGCATTAGGATGCATTTCCTTGATTTCCGGAACCAATGGCCCATTGGGACCGTCTTCGAAACTGGTGGTCAGGATGGTGGGCAACTTGAAATAATTGCCGCATGCGGTGATGGCCAATACGTTATTTTTGAATTCATTCGGCGAAAAATCCTGCACCAGAGAAATCAGTCCTGCTTGATGATCAACCAGTAGTAAAGCGGCATCATCCTTGTTAAGTCTGTTGTATTTAAAGTCTTTATTCATTGTAACTCTCTTTTTTGTTGATAATTAATTGTGTGTTATTACTTAATACAGTGCGTAGAATCGATCGCTGATGATCTTCTCATCTTTCCAGTGTTGCACCGCCACCTGATCGAATTTTTTGTGACCAAGATCTTTATGCTTGTATTCATAATGCCACTCGGTCATTGTAACGTTTTCTCCTATGGCAGTTGATATGATTTCCGATTTGAGCCATGCTTCAACCCCTTCGAATAATTCGGATTCGCGGGCTTTGGCTTGCTCCAATCCTTTCGCCACCACATCGTTTTTTTCGACCACGATGCAATCGGGATGGTAATACTTATCCATCGATTCCAGAATCTCACCCTTGAGGATCATCTGGTTCAAATCGTTGAGTTTTTCTTCTAAAGTCATGTTATTCCTAATGTTTTGCTTTCTGCACAGCCTGGGCTTTGTCGTAGCTCTCGATCAACAGCCGGTAATGCAACATAGGGTAATCAGCATAAAGATCGGCAAATTCTTTAGCTTCTGGTCGATTCCAAGTCACCTGCAATTCGGAAAGAACTGCGAGTGTATCGATAGGAATAACACCGGCCTGCACAATACGGGCAATGGTTAAATCCGTAGCCATTTTGCTCCAATTACCCGAGGCATCCACCACAGCATAAACTTTATAGCCGGCGGCTACCGCACTGATAGATGGGAAGGCCATGCACACGCTGGTCAGTGTACCCGCCAGGATCAGCGTTTTGCGACCGGTGGCTTCGACAGCTTTGACAAAATCAGGACTATCCCAAACATTGATTTCGCCGCGGCGTCCCACGTATTGCGCATGCGGAGCAGCTTCATGAATTTCCGGAATCAGCGGGCCATTCGGACCATCCGGAACGGAAGCAGAAGTAATGACCGGGATCTTGAGTATTGTAGCAATTTTGGCAAGTGCGATAGCATTGCGGCGCAAATCAGCTATTGGAACATCTTTCACCAGTTGAAACAAGCCGCTCTGATGATCGATCAGCAGCATCAAAGTTTCGTCGGGATTGATATGGCTCATTCTATTTGTTTCTCCTATGAGTTGATTAAAAAATTACCGTCTAAAAACGAGGCTGGTTAGTTAACAGAAAATTGGCGTAGCGCTTATGATATTCTGCCCATTTTGCCACTTTGATAGTCTATTTTGGCTTGGCGTATTTCCTCAGCCGTATTCATGACAAAGGGGCCGCTACCTACGATAGGCTCATCAATCGGTTCGCCGCACAACAATAGTGCGATGGTATTGGGTTCGCTACTGACTTGGATATGACTGCCTGCTCGGTCAAATAATCCAACTTCCGCTATACCGATAGTTTCAGCATTATTAACGTGCACCGATCCTTTGAGTACTGCTAGCAATGTATTGTGGCCATCCGGAACGGTGAGGTCGATAGACTGCTCACCGGTCAATCGCAAATCCCATACGTTAATTGGCGTAAAGGTATGCGCTGGTCCGGTAGCTTTGCCGAATTCCCCGCAATGACACGCACCTTGCCTTTATTCTCCGGTAGGTCGATGATAGGAATTTGATTCGCCAAAATACTTTGATAGCGGGGTGGAGACATTTTGTCCTTGGCTGGCAAATTCACCCACAATTGTACCATTTCTAGTACGCCACCATGTTGCGCAAAGTCGCGACCGTGAAATTCTTCATGCACCAGACCGGAAGCAGCCGTCATCCATTGAACATCACCTGGACCGATCTTGCCGCCACCGCCGGAACTGTCGCGATGCTCTACTTCGCCGCTATATACAATAGTAACCGTTTCAAAACCACGATGGGGGTGTTCTCCAACACCATGACGCTGCTCGGTTGGTGGAAATTTCATTGGCCCTGCATAATCGAATAATAAGAAAGGGCTAATCATGGGTCCTAACGCTGAGTAAGAAAACAGCGTACGTACTGGAAAACCATCACCAACCCAATGTTGGTTCACATTTCGTTGAACGCGTAACAGTTTTTTTTCAGATACTTTGGATTGCATTGTTTTTGGCATGGTTTTTATCTCCGACAAGGTTTTATACTCATATGATAGATTAATATCAATCATCCGATTAAATTACAAGTACGCACAAAAAAGATACTGCAAAAAAGAGATTAAACATGCCAAATAAAGAAGCTTATTGTTTTGTTGAAGTTACATTGAAAGTAATTGGGGGACGCTGGAAGGTTCTAATTATCCATCAATTATTGTATGGAACAATGCGGTTCAATCAACTGCAACGGAACTTGACAGGTATTACTCACCGCACTTTAAGTCGGCAGCTGCAAGAAATGGAAGCGCACCAAATAGTTATCAGAAATGATTTCAACGAGACCCCTCCGCGCGTTGAATATTCGCTATCCCCATTAGGATATTCACTCAAGTCAATTCTGCTTGCGATGGATGAATGGGGGAAAAACTATGGTATTGGAGATAAATAAAAGCAAGCGCTTAAGTTTCCTTGCCGAGTTTAGGCAAGGTCCATGAATTACCAAATTAATTTCCAACCGATACAACTAGCTTTTTCTGATCATTTTTTAATCAATGTCAACGCAGAGTGAGAATCCGGATGCGGTCTGGCTAAAGAAGAATAAGAATTGCAGCTTGGCTATCGCAGCTATCAATGGTATGCATATTGAGGCGAATCGAGCGCAGTCAATAAATACCGAGAAATTCTCTCGGTTGTGCAGAGGCTTATGTTTATTCAGTCAAATGTATATCATGAAATTTTGCTTGATTTATAGCTGTTGATTTTGTTCTTTTCATGTTGGCGAGATAGTAGTAACTTTGAAATTGCATTAGCTTTAATTGGCTTGCTAAATAGAAATCCCTGCGCTTTTTCACAGCCAAGGTTTCTTGAGATATTTAATTGTTCCGGTTTTTCAACACCTTCAGCAATTATCTGGTGTCCCAGTTTTCGCCCCATTTCTATCATAGAACTTATCAAGATTAATGCTTGTTCATCGATCAGCATATCGTTAACAAAAAATTTGTCTATTTTTAGGTGGTCAACTTTAAGGTGCTTAAGTGAAGCAAAAGATGAATAACCTGTGCCGAAATCATCGATTGCTAATGACACACCCAGATCTTTTAAATCTTGAAAAATGGAAAGATTCCGCGGGTCGGTCTGCACGATATTTTCTGTAACTTCTAACTCCAATTCTATTGGGGCTATACCTATTTCCTCAATAATACGTTTAATTACTGATACAAACTCCTGGTCAAGAAAAAGGATTGGAGAAATGTTCACTGCCATGCGCAATGTGCGAACCCCCTCTTTTTTCCAGGCTACCAATTGACGGCAGGCTGTTCTTAATACCCATTCGGTCAGCGGTTTAATCATGCCGATTTTTTCAGCTGTAGCAATAAAATTAATTGGTGGGATTTGACCTAATTCTGGATGACGCCACCTCGACAATGCTTCAAAGCCAAAGATATTGCCAGTGCTTATTTCAATCTGAGGCTGATAAACGAGTGATAATTGTTGCTTTTCAATTGCTTCCCTAAGGTTTTGCTCAATTTGAAAACGATACTGCGCTTTCTGGGTAAGCTCCGTTTTATAGAAAGCATACTGATTCTTTCCATTTTCCTTCGCTTTATAAAGCGAGGTATCGCTTGCCTTTAACAGTGATGAAAAATCTTTTCCATCATCAGGGAAATATGCAATACCAATACTGCAAGAGGGTGTGAGTTTTCTGGAATAAATCTCGATTGGTTGCGCGATTGCATGAAGACAACGTTTTGCAATATTGGTGGCGTAGCTATCTTCTATTTCTTCAACGAGAATGCAGAACTCATCGCCACCAATGCGTGCAATAAAGTCAACTTCATGGCACGTGTGTATCAGGCGCTTCGCTATAGTCTTAAGAAGCAGGTCACCCGCATCGTGCCCCATGCTGTCGTTAATGCTCTTGAAATCGTCTAGATCAATATAGAGCAATGCAAAACAATGATTATGCCGAGTCGATGTCTTGGTTATTTCTTCGATGCGTTGAGAAAAAGAGGCACGGCTCGGAAGCCCTGTTAATTCATCGGTATAGGCTAGTATTCGTATGCGCTTCTGAGCTTGATCTCGCTCCATGACTATCCCCGCCAATCTTGCTCCAGCTTTTAGATCTTTTAGTTCCTTTTCGTTAGGAAGTGCAGGGTGATTGTAGTACATACCGAAAGCACCTAAAATTTTCCCGCTGGAGTTACTAATGGGTTCAGACCAACAGCAACGCATTCCATGGGGGAGTGCTAAATGCTTGATTTCTTTCCATTTAGGGTCTGTTTCAATATTTTCGACGAGAACACGTTTTCCTGTATAAGTGGATGTTCCACACGAGCCAACATTGGGTCCATATTCCAGGCCATTTACTGCGTCACAATATTCTTTTGGTAGGCTTGGAGCTCCTCCATGCAGGAGTTTATTGCCTTCTAGCTCAAGCATAGAACATCGCATTCCAGGATGGCGAGCCTCGTACATCAAGGCAATTGCATCATAGATATCTGCTGCGGGCTGTCCTATGGCAATCATCTCAAGAATTTCTGTGTTTTTATTATCAGATAATTCTGTATTTTTACGCTCTGTTATATCGATATGTGTCCCAACCAAGCGAACCGGCTTATTATCAGATCCATGAGTTACAAGAAATGCACGGGATAACACATAAATCTCATGACCATCCTTATGACGTATACGCATTTCAACTTCATAGGAATCTGCTCGGCCAGCTATGTAGTCTTGAACTTTTTCCAAGACTCTGTTCTTGTCATCGGGATGAACCAAGTTTGCCCAGGTATCTAAGTTGTTACCAAGTTCGTTTTCTGCATAGCCCAGCATGCTTTTCCAGCGTGGCGAATAATAGACTTCATTCGTTTCAAGATTCCAGTCCCAAAGTCCATCATTAGCACCGCGCATTGCCAGAGAAAATCGCTCTTCACTGATATAAAGTTCGGTTGTACGTTTTTCTATTATTAGCTTGATGGCAGCCAATTCTGCATATAGCCGCTGTATTTCTTCAAGTAATTGAGGCTTGGATCGATTCATATAAGCCATAGATATTTTGATAACAGGCCAGTATCAAAGTTAACGGCAAAAATAGAGTAGGTAGTAGAAATTTAAACAAGCATTTAACAATAAACTATATTTGCCATTCTACTATTAGTGAAAGCATAATAGCACAATAGCCTCTTTTAGAACCATGGTTTTTTTATGTGAGGATCTTGTTTTGCTACATAAGGATTTTCACCACTTAGATTGTACCCTGGCGATCATATTTGGGCGGCTTGTATTACCTGTTCAAGACACTCAGTCAGCTTTTTGATGGTTATTCTGATATAGATATGATTAAACGTGAATCGGTTGACTGAGTATCAGCAGTGCAGTGGTGATTGCTTGCTCGGATGCTACTGCATCTGAGTTATAGCGCGATACTTCTGCCACCATCCACTGCAATCACCTGTCCAGTGATGTAGGGTGCATCTGTTATCAAGAAGCATACTGTTTTTGCGATATCATCGGGCTCGCCGCAACGTTTCAATAAAGTACCTGCAATCGTAGCTTGACGTTCCGATTCATCTGCCCATTTTCCTGTTTCCGGCCAAAGAATTGGGCCGGGCGATACGCCATTAACGCGTACTTCGGGTGCCATTTCAACTGCAAGTGAGCGCGTAAGTGCGAGCAAGCCGCCCTTGGCTGCGTTGTAAATTACATAGTTTCTCAAAGGTCGCTCAGTATGAATATCGATAATGTTTACAATGCAACCGTGTTGCTTTTTCAAATGAGTTGAAGCCGCTTGAGATAAAAATAACGGTGCGCGTAAATTGCTCCCGATGAGATCATGCCAATTTTCTTGCGTACATTCATTTAATGGTGTTGCGAAGAAGCTTGATGCATTGTTGACTAATCCGTCTAATTGTCCAAATTGTTGTACGGAGGATTCTATTAAATCTGGTAATCGCTGGTGATCGAGTAAATCGGCTTGAACCAACGCAACTGAGTTTTTGCGTTGTTGGTTTAGCTCTTTTTGCAAGGCACTAGCTTCTTTGAGGGAAGAATGGTAATGAATTACCAATTTAGCTCCGTGTGCATGTAATCGACGACAAATTGCCGCACCGACGCGTTTTGCGCCTCCTGTGATCAATATAACTTTGTTTTGCACATTCACTCCTTGAGTTGATTCTCGAGATGACCTGCTAAACTAGCATTTTGTTGATGAATGTTTTTCTAAAATTTACCATAAATAAACTACTTGCTGATGTTGTTACAGACTACTTTACCACCGGCTGATGAGAATGCGCTGTCGCATAGTCATGCGCTAACATTGCTTATCCGGGAAAAAATTCATAATGCGGGAGGTTGGATATCTTTTGAGCAATTTATGAATCTGGCGTTGTATGCTCCGGGTTTGGGTTATTACAACGGTGGAGCTACTAAATTTGGATGGGCTGGCGATTTTACTACCGCTCCAGAAATATCTTCGTTGTTTGGGCGTACGTTGGCGCGACAGTTGATGCAAATTGCGGAACAATTAAATCCGTTCAATATTTTGGAATTCGGTGCGGGGTCGGGTCAATTGGCGTCGGATATTTTGTTGGCTCTCGAGCAATTCGACCACTTGCCGGAAAAATATCTGATACTGGAGGTTAGCGCGGAGTTACGTGAACGCCAAAGAAACTGGTTTTTGGAAAAAATACCGCATTTGATGTCGCGTATCGAGTTTTTACAGCAATTGCCCATGCAGTTTAACGGTGCGATACTTGCGAACGAAGTGCTTGATGCGATGCCTGTTCATATGATTGTGTGGCAGCAAGATCAGATTTTGGAGCGTGGTGTTATATGGGAAAATGAACAGTTAACCTGGCGAGATTATTTGATTCAAGATACGCAGTTGCTGGATACTGCACGCCGATTACAACCATGGATAATGGGCGATCATGATTCGAATAAAACCTTTCACTCTTATGTGAGCGAAATTAACCTGGCTGCTCGATATTTTTTGAAAAGCTTGTCGCAAATGTTGCAGCAGGGTGTGATGCTATTCATTGATTATGGTTTTGGGCGTAGCGAATATTATCACGCACAACGTAGTCAGGGCACTTTGATGTGTCATTATCGCCACCATGCACACGATGATCCATTAAACTTGCCTGGGCTGCAAGATATCACTAGCCACGTTGATTTCAGCGCGCTTATCGATGCAGCGGACAGTAATGGGCTCGATTTAATCGGTTATACTACGCAAGCACACTTTCTAATGAACTGTGGAATCACTGAAGTTTTGTTACAATCCGCTTCACCGGGTAGCGTAAATTATTTGTCTCAGGCAAATCAACTGCAAAAATTAGTGAGTCCTGCTGAAATGGGGGAATTGTTTAAAGTCATCGCTTTTGGAAAGCATATTTCGGAACCGCTGATTGGATTTCATCGGGGTGATCGAAGTCGTTTGTTATGAAGCGCAATATACACAATCAATCAATTAAAACGATTTAAAAATATACTGATATAAGCTCAGCGCACTGCTGAGTTTGAACTGTTCCGATGTCAAATCCTTTTACTCCTGAGCAACTTATCCGCAAAGAAATTTTTTCTCTTTCGGCTTATCATGTACCACCGGCAATCGGCATGATAAAGCTTGATGCGATGGAAAATCCTTATTTGCTTCCGATGTTCCTCCGCAAAGAAATTGCTTTGCTAGCTGAAAATGCTCCCATCAATCGCTATCCGGATGCGAGCGCTATGGCATTAAAGAAAACACTGCGCGATCATTTGAGAATATCGGATGAAATGGATATTTTGTTGGGTAATGGTTCAGATGAAATCATCCAGATGATAGCAATGGCAATTGCCAAACCCAATGCAGTATTGATGAGTGTTGAACCGGCTTTCGTCATGTTTCGTATGATTGCAACCTTTGCTAATACTCAATATGTTGGTGTGACGCTTAATAAAGATTTCACGATAGATCTCGATGCGATGCTATTTGCTATAGCAAAGCACAATCCGGCAGTAATTTTTCTGGCTTATCCAAATAATCCTACCGGGAATCTATTCGATGAGGAGGCTATTTTGCGTATTATTGCGGCAACTTCTGGTCTTGTCGTCATTGATGAGGCTTATCATGTGTTTGCCAATGCCAGCATGATAGACCGATTGGGTAGCTTCCCTAATGTACTGCTAATGCGTACTTTATCTAAAGTCGGATTGGCAGGATTGCGACTGGGGCTATTGGTAGGGCGCACACAATGGTTGCGGCACTTTGAAAAGATACGTTTGCCGTATAATATCAGTACCATGACACAATTGATTACAGAGAAAGTTTTGCAACATACTGACATATTATCGCAACAAGCTGATGCCATAAAATTAGAGCGTGTAAAAGTAAATGCATCGCTGAGTGCTATGAATGGTATTGAAGTTTTTCCTTCGCGCGCCAATTTTATTTTATTTCGCGTGAAAAATGCTGGTCAGGTATTTCAATCTTTGAAGCAACGTTGTATATTGATAAAAAATCTAGACGGTACTCACCCTCTATTAGAGAATTGCTTGCGTATTACAATAGGAATGCCTGAAGAAAATACACAATTTTGTTCAGCATTGCATGACATTATTAGCCAAACATAAATATCCTAACTCTACAAACGGTTACTCTTTTCGAATTCCTCAACGCAATATGCGCCAAGCCCAGGTTATAAGAAACACGCTGGAAACACAAATTAGTGTTACGCTAAATTTAGATGGTAGCGGTCGCTCCGATTTTAAGACCAGTGTTCCTTTTCTGGATCATATGCTCGACCAAATTGCCCGTCATGGCCTGATAGATCTGGAGATTACTGCAAAAGGTGATTTACATATTGATGCACATCACACAGTAGAAGATATCGGTATTTCATTAGGGCAAGGTTTTGCCAAGGCAGTTGGTGATAAGAAAGGATTGAGGCGTTATGGGCATGCCTACGTTCCTCTCGATGAAGCATTATCACGCGTTGTTATTGATTTGTCCGGGCGCCCTGGATTGGTATTCAATGTGAATTTCTCGCGCGCGCGTATTGGTGATTTTGATGTTGATTTGATTCAAGAGTTTTTTCAGGGATTCGTTAATCATGCGGGCGCTACAGTGCATATTGAAAATTTGTATGGGAGGAATGCACATCACCAGGCCGAAACGATTTTCAAAGCTTTTGGGCGGGCTTTGCGAGTTGCCGTCGAACAAGATCCAGTAATGTCGGATGTGATTCCATCAACTAAAGGTAGTTTATAAAGTATTTTTTGAGTAATAGATTGTGACTGATATTGCAATTGTTGATTATGGGATGGGTAATCTTCGCTCCGTCCATAAAGCTTTGGAACATGTTGCACCCAATGCCTCGATCGTAGTGACGAATGATCCGCGCGAAGTCGAGAAAGCTGATCGAGTCGTTGTTCCGGGGCAAGGCGCTATGCGTAATTGCATGCATGAGCTGGAGATGTGTGGATTACGTCAAGCAGTTATAAGGGCTGCAGAATGTAAGCCTTTTCTTGGCATCTGTATTGGTCTGCAAATGTTGTTTGAGGAAAGCGAGGAGGGGCATACTGCGGGGTTAAATATACTGCCTGGCAAGGTTGTCCGTTTTCCAGAGTCGGCTATGAATACAGCCGATGGAGAAAAATTAAAAGTGCCACACATGGGGTGGAATCAGGTCTATCAAACTATGATGCATCCGCTGTGGGACGGTATTCGAGAGGACGCACGATTTTACTTTGTTCACAGTTATTATGTTGAAACGCCGGATGTTACATCGATTGTCGGTCGTAGTCACTATCCAATGCCGTTTACTTGTGCGGTTGCTAAAGATAATCTTTTTGCGGTACAGTTTCATCCTGAGAAAAGCCAGTCGGCTGGTTTGATGCTATTGAGTAATTTTGCCAAATGGGTACCGTAATCAGTCATTCCGAGAGTTAGGTAAATTAATAAGTACTTTTCACGCATTAATCTTGATAAATCATGTTGATAATTCCAGCAATCGATCTTAAAGACGGTGATTGTGTTCGTCTCAAGCAGGGCGTCATGGAGGACGCAACAATATTCTCCAAAAAACCGGGCGATATGGCTTTACACTGGCTAAATCAAGGAGCTAGGAGGCTGCACTTGGTTGATTTGAATGGGGCATTGGCAGGAAAACCTAAAAATGAACCGACAATTCGTGAAATCGTGCAAGCCATTAATGGTCAAATTCCAATTCAACTTGGTGGTGGTATACGTGATTTGGATACTATTGAACGTTACCTGGATGGTGGTATCAGTTATATGATTATTGGCACGGCTGCTATTAAAATACCGGGGTTTTTGCATGATGCATGCTACGCTTTCCCGGGGCAAATCATGGTCGGACTAGATGCGAAAGAAGGTAAAGTTGCGGTTGATGGGTGGTCAAAAATAACTGGACATGATGTCGTTGATCTTGCGAAGAAATTTGAAGATTATGGTATCGAGGCCATCATTTATACGGATATCGGTCGAGATGGAATGCTCAGTGGTTTGAATACACAAGCTACGAGTGATTTAGCCAGACAACTTACAGTACCAGTAATTGCTAGTGGTGGCATTACCAATATTGAAGATGTTCATAAGTTGTGCGAAATCGAGTCGGAAGGAATCATTGGTGCAATTACGGGACGTGCTATTTATGAAGGCTCATTAGATTTCAAAGAAGCTCAGGTTTTGGCAGATATACTGAGTGTTGGCAATACGGCTTCTTGATACTCTTGTTTATTTAATACCTTATTACACCATAATCCTCTTTATTTTTCCCCTATAACTATAACGCATTCGTTGTTAAATGAGCCTTGCCAAACGTATTATTCCATGCCTGGATGTCACCGATGGGCGTGTTGTGAAAGGTGTTAATTTTGTTGAATTACGTGATGCCGGAGATCCCGTTGAGATTTCGCGACGTTATGATGAACAAGGGGCAGATGAACTGACTTTTCTTGATATCACGGCAAGCTCGGATAATCGTGATTTAATTTTGCATATCATCGAAGCCGTTGCTGCAAAGGTATTTATACCTTTGACCGTTGGAGGGGGAGTGCGTCAGGTTGAAGATATTCGTAGACTACTGAATGCCGGCGCAGATAAGGTGAGTATCAATACTTCTGCGATTATGAACCCACAGCTAATTGCCGAAGCATCTGATCATTACGGTTCGCAATGTATTGTCGTAGCGATCGATGCGAAAAAAGTCAATGTGCTAGGCGATGCATCGCGCTGGGAGGTATTTACACATGGTGGTCGTAAAGCTACAGGTATTGATGCCATTGGGTGGGCAAAAAAAATGCAGGCGCTAGGCGCTGGTGAAATCTTGCTGACTAGTATGGATCGAGATGGTACGCGCAATGGTTTTGATATCGAATTAACGCACGCAATATCTGATGCAGTCAGTATTCCAGTCATCGCCAGTGGTGGCGTTGGAAATCTTGATCACTTAGTGGACGGCATTCTGCGAGGCCGTGCCGATGCCGTATTGGCAGCCAGTATTTTTCATTATGGAGAGTTTACTGTGCAACAAGCTAAGGAATATATGCAGCAGCATGGTATCGAAGTTCGATTGTGATGTTAGAATGACGGCTTATTGCGATAGTGATTGCTGCAATCTTTAATCTTCAGTGCTAAATTATAATAATACAAATATGTCGGATGCGTGGCTTAATAAAATTAATTGGTCTGATGATGGCTTGATACCCGTTATAGCCCAAGAGGTTGATACAGGTAAAGTATTGATGTTTGCTTGGATGAATCGAGATGGATTGAAGCTCACAGTCGAGAAAAAAGAAGCGGTTTATTGGTCCCGTTCTCGCAAAAAATTGTGGCATAAGGGCGAAGAATCTGGTCATACGCAAAAAATAAAAGCTATTTATCTGGATTGCGACGAGGATGTATTGCTTTTAGTCGTTGAGCAAACGGGCGGAATTGCTTGTCATACAGGAAGACATCATTGTTTTTTTCAAAAATTGGAAGATGGTGAATGGGTTATTTCCGATCCAGTTATTAAAGACCCGGAGTATATATACGCCAAATGAGTCACTCGACAGTCTTAGACCGACTTGCGCAGTCCATTGAAGCCAGAAAGCATGGAGATGCTGAAACTTCTTATGTGGCGAAATTGTTACAGAGTGGTCAGGATAAAATCTTAAAGAAAATCGCTGAGGAATCTGCAGAGACATTGATGGCTTCGAAAGATGGTGATGTACACCAAGTAGTATATGAAACTGCTGATCTATGGTTTCATTGTATGATACTACTGGCTCATCATAATCTAAGTCCTGATGATGTATTTAAAGAGCTTGAGAGACGCGAGGGAGTTTCTGGTATCACAGAGAAGAAATCGAGAATAACCTGATTGGGCACTTATGGATAACTGTATATTTTGTAAAATTATCAGAAAAGAGATTCCATGCAACAAAATTTACGAGGATACTGATATCATCATTTTTAATGATATCAATCCGGCTGCTCCAGTACATTTTTTAATGATCCCCAAACAACACATCGATTCTCTTTATGATACTCAAGATGATCAACAGAGTCTTTTAGGTAAGATGCTGCTATTGGCGCCTAAATTGGCAAAAGAGCAGGGTTGTGAAGATGGGTTTCGTGTTGTAATTAATACGGGTCGTGTAGGTGGGCAAGAAGTTTTCCATTTACATATTCATGTTATTGGTGGCAGAGAGCGACTGGCTCCTATGATACATTCAAATTAAAGATGCTGTGTTGTCTTGCGTTAATCCATTCTAAGGAGAGCTAATGGGCACATTTAGTATTTGGCACTGGCTTATCGTACTAATTATTGTGGTGTTGGTATTTGGCACCAAGAAATTACGTAATTTAGGAAGTGATTTGGGCGGTGCGCTAAAAGGATTTAAAGATGGCATGAAAGAAGCGGACACGAGCCATTCTACTGCTTCGACTCAAAAAACCGACGATCGTATCATTGATGTGCAAGCAAAAAGAGAAGATGCAGCACAAGCCTTTCACGATAATATCAACAAAGAACAGTCTAATAATTCTGCTTCATCGGTAAAAACGGACCATCATAACACCACTGTAAAATAATGTTTTTCAATTCGCGCAATCTCTAGATTGTAGAATAAAAATTATGTTTGATATCAGTTTTATGGAGTTATTGGTTATTTCTTTAGTTGCATTGATTGTGATCGGTCCTGAACGGCTTCCGATCGTGGCTAAAACACTGGGTAATTTGTATGGCCGCTGTCGTAGTTTTGTGTATAGCGTCAGAACTGATATCCATAATGAAATACGTATGGAAGAATTGAAAGAAATGCAATCTTCTATTGAAGAAACGGTTCATTCTGTAGAGCAGTCTGCGCAACATAATATCAATCAAATCAAAGCAGGTCTCGCAGGTGATTCTATCCGAGAGGAAGACTTATCTTCGCGAACAAATACAAATCAGGCTGTCACAAAACCTCAAGCCGATACTTCAGCTAAGCATGATTCGAGCAATGGATAGCTTGATTGCAGTAATAATACAGCGATGATTGAAGGCTCATTACTATCGCATTTAGTTGAATTACGCACCAGAACCATACGTATTTTGGGTGTCATCATGCTAGGGTTTCTCCCATGCGCTTTTTTTGCTCGTGAGCTATATACTTTACTTGCTCAACCACTTTTAGAAAAACTACCGCAAGGCGGGCAAATGATTGCTACCGATGTGGCAACTCCGTTTTTTGTACCGATGAAAGTTGCTTTGATGGTTGCTTTCGTATTAACGCTACCACATACTTTGTATCAAATCTGGGCTTTTGTTGCGCCTGGGTTGTATGCGCATGAAAGGCGCTTGGCTGTGCCATTGGTTGTTGGCAGCAGCTTACTGTTTTTTTCGGGGATGGCTTTTGCCTACTTCGCCGCTTTGCCATTGGTGTTTGAGTTCATTACCTATTTTGCTCCAGAAGGTGTTGCCGTTATGACGGATATTGGTAATTACCTGAGCTTTGTATTGTCCATGTTTTTGGCGTTTGGTATTACGTTTGAAGTACCGGTGTTTGTTATTATTCTGGTTAGAACCGGTGTGATTACTATTGAGAAACTCAAAGAAATTCGTCCTTATGTTATCGTATCAGCGTTTGTCATTGCGGCTATTTTCACGCCTCCCGATGTTATTTCACAATTTATGCTAGCAGTGCCGCTATGCCTGCTATATGAATTGGGCATAATCGTTGCAACTATTATTGCTTCCAAAGATAGCGCTGCTGTCCAATCTGCAACTTCATCAGAACAATCTGAACAAAATAGTAAAGAGTAGAATAGCCCTACAGAAACAAATTAATCGATCGTTTGATTGATTACTATCTGGTTAATAATAAGAAACACGAAACCAATACACGGGATTCTTATCCAAGTGTCGTGAAAGCGGATGTTTTCTGATAATCGTACCAAGGAGAGTATCAATGTCGAAGAATAAGTTTCTGGGTCGCGTTAAGCGTGCACCGCTAGCTTGGTGTGTGGTTACTATGATACCGATATTTTTCGCGCAACTTGTTATGGCGCAAGCTCCGGGGATTCGCAATCCTGTCGATGCAAATCAATCACAACAACCGGTCATGTCAACATCGCCCGAAAATTTACAGGAATCTAAAACTAAGTCAACTCGGAAAATTCACCGTATCGGCACTGCCATTCCTGCATCACCCAACGCGGTCAGTATTAAAAGCACTGAAGCTGGTATGATTCGTAGATCTGCGACATTACCATCATCCTCAGGTTGCACAAACTGCGGTATTGTCGATTTTGTTAGTCAATCTCTGCAAGGCAATCAAATGAACGCTATTGTCACTGGTGTTGTAGCTGGAACAGTTGCAAGAGAAGTCATTCACTCTAGGAATGCAGAGAGCAACCTCAATTCTCCTTATCATGTCGGCATTACATTAAATGATGGTCGACAGGCTGTCATTGCGTTACCCGATGCATCCAATTTGCAGCAAGGTGATCGCATTAAACTTATTGACGGTACATTATTCATTGATCGTGAGTAATGTATATGGCCGGTGAGTACAGTATCGAACACGGATTTGCGGCAAAATATTTCTCTGAAGGTTGACGGGGACGTCTACATACTTTTTTGTGATGACATGTAACCGCGAGGATCTCTGAAAACGCTCGAGTAGTATTACAACTTCTACGCGTTACATTGTTTTTCTAAACAACTCTACTAAAAATTGATATAACAATGATCCACCATAAGCTATAGCAAGGATCGTAGCTATTGCGGCAAAACCGTATAAAATTTTGTTAATCATCATCTATTTAAATTTCTCTGAGTTATATTCTATTAGTTGTAATTGTTGATGGTGTTTTTGAGGTGCCTTCTGATTGGCTAGCGACATAAGCATAGCTCGCCGTTATTATTGATTTTGTAGAAGGAATTTCTTTGATTTTAGCTTGACATACTGCGATATTCGTAAGTACTTGATGGTATCGAAAATACCATACGAAGTGATAGTATGTGTAGATTTCTTATGATACAGTAGGAAGACATGAAATCTTACAAAGGCTAATAAATTCAGAGGATTTGATGCGTTTATTTAAATTTGAAATGGTGCCCGGAGCCGGAGTCGAACCGGCACGGGCGGTTTAAGCCCGAGGGATTTTAAGTCCCTTGTTATGTTATTGAATATAAATGTATTTATAGACATATGCGTTCCGCAATTGAGTAAAAATTGATCATCTGAAAGCGTTTATCCATGCGGGCTCTTTTTGTTTTGCGGAACAGAATTTGATCATTTTGTGGGTGTAACCTTGCTACCTTTTCGCTCTCTAATGTAAGTTTCAGTCATGGTCACAGATGAGTGACCCAATTGTCTTTGCGCTTGTCTGATATCTCCGCTTGATTCTGCTTTGTCTGTTCCTGCTTTTGCTCTAATATCCCTGAATTGAAAGTCTTTCTTATTGATTCCAGCCAGCTCACGAGCTTTATCAAATTGACCACGGA
This sequence comes from Nitrosomonas sp. PY1, assembly GCF_022836435.1. Classification (NCBI taxonomy): domain Bacteria; kingdom Pseudomonadati; phylum Pseudomonadota; class Betaproteobacteria; order Nitrosomonadales; family Nitrosomonadaceae; genus Nitrosomonas; species Nitrosomonas sp. PY1. Next base: position 1,042,357 of record NZ_BQXC01000001.1, read on the forward strand.
AAGAATTGTAAGTGTACCTTTGCCCAGTATCATCGACTATTAAGTATAAGCTGCGGATTTTATAGAGTGATTTTCTATCGATTATTCTGGCAATTAGCAGTCTTAATTCACCTTCGATACTTATTCTTAGCTTAGCCCCAGTTTTGTTTTGTGTTACGGTTATCGATCCATCCTGGATGTCATGCTCGGTCATTTTAAGTACGTCTGATGGCCTTTGTCCTGTGAGATAAGCTAAGTCCATGGCGTCGCGCAACGGTTGGCTTGCTGCTTGATGCACGGCGTTATACATTGCATCATCAACATAAACGTTCTTGCGGCCAGCTTCTTTGAAGCCTTTGATTCCAGCGCATGGATTTGGCAGGTCAGTGTAACCCCATTCACGAGCTTTGTTCCAGATGTGACTTATTAGTGCCTTCTCGCGGTTAGCTCTAATCGTTTTTCGCCAATCTAGATACTGTCGGATATGGATCGGTTTGATTTCATGTAGCGGCGATGGTGGATTATCAAAGAATTTATAGATTTGCTGCAGCTCTCTTAGGTTGTCTTGCTGAGTCGCTTGTGCTTTGGTAGGAACAACTTCACGAACATAACGTTCTGCAACATATCTAAGTGTAATTATTTTTTGATGTTTTGGCTTTGCGTTGATCTGCAATTCAGTCCATTTTTTTACGGCCAAAGCGTAGTCATTACCGAGCGGAATTTCTTTGCGAGGCTTGCTGCCAGTGTCATAGTAGTACCATGTTTTTGCACCGCGTTTTCTAGCGCGCATTCCTTTCGGAAGATTAAAATTTCTTGAAGGTTTCCTGCCCATGTTTCAACACATTAGGTGCCCATGATTGTTCTTGTTTTATTGTTTGTATCCCGCCCTCAATCGCTGACTTCGGAACAACAGGGCGGCCTGCCGCATTGATGTAAAATAGTATTCCCATCTTGCGTAACGAGTCAATCTGCCTGGATTTTAGTTTCGATCCAGAAAGTTTTGCTACATCGTCGTCGTCAAGAAATATGCTCATTTTTTCGTCACAGAGGTACAAGCCGCCCATGCCTTTGTTAGTCTGATGGTTGCGTTAAGTGATTGAGTAATACGTCAACGACCGATTCCTTCCAGCGGATTTCATAATCAGAGTGACCGTTCCTGTGGAAAGGCTTCATCTCTCCGAATGCAGTACCAGCTTCAGTTAGTCGCCATTTTTTGTTATCGTCTTTATAGATCATTCCAATTTCGCAAAGCGTTATATTTACTGTTTTGGCGTTCATATTTAAATGTTTGCCAATTTCAGTGGCGTTAAGCATGGTTATATCGTCCAGTTTTACGGAAGGAATGGCTCGCATCAATTGGCTGACGTCTTCTCCAGTGCTAACTTTGATCTGATCAAAAGCATGCGCATAAGCCAATTCAGGCCTCAATCCTGGGATTGCTGATGCAAGTTATTTTGCCATCATTAGGTACATCTTGGCTTTAGTGGTTATGGATGGTATAGCTGGATTACGTTTTCTTGTTGTTACAGCGGACATTGATTGAGTTAATTGTCTTGCTTTTTTCTCGCACTCAATAAAATACATCCTGGCTTGCTTGCCCTTTTCGTTGCGCTCTACCATGGATAACTCTTTTGCCATGTCCAGGCTAATCGCATACTCAATTCTGCCTTGCTGTCCGTGAGATTCGTATCCCATTGATTCTAGGGCTACATTATTTTGTGAATTTGCAATTCCTCCAATATCGCCACCGTTTTCGGTCATTTTCATTCCGGCAGAGAGCTGCACTCGAACATAATCTCGACCTTCTATGAAACCGTAGTCAGTAATGCGCTTTTTTATCCAGTCATTAAATCGCACTCCAGACTCAAGGAAAGAATGCAGCTCACGAGCATTGATCGTTTGTACGGTTTCATTGCCAATTTCGGAATTAGATAATTTGATAATTTGATTCATGATTAAGCCTCCATGGATTTGGATTGTTGGTTTCTGATGGGGAATGGTATTACTGGGCAGCGAGTAAATTTTTCATTCAGCTTTGGGCAGCCTGAGATTACATTAATTGCTTTATAGAATATTTTTTGGTGGTCTTTTGACAGAGAATTTTTGTAGTCAAGAACTGACTTTTCCCACCTTTCATGATCCCTTCTCTTTCTAATTTCTGGATCAATAAAGATGATATTTGCAGCAACATTCTGAACTACCTTGATGGACTTGCGACGCGCGGACGTGCTTGTGGATTTGCTAGCCATGATCTTACGCTCCTTGTTATGGAGTTGACCGTCAGCAACATGCGGGCGGTCGGGTGCTAACAATCTGGCGTAAGTCAGACGGAGTAATTCCCCTTTCAGGTATTTTATTCCTCGCACACCCGACCATATGAAACTATGGACGAAAAAAAACCGCATACTGTCGGGCGCGGATGACCGCTTACGCTTTATTGGTGTTGTTAGCACCTGCCAGAAAGAGTAATTCAGATTAGTTGCGGTTGTCAACAAATTACTTTTCAGCATAATTAAACTAGTCCATAATCCAGAGTATGGATAAATTCATTGACATTGAATGCAGACGTGCCCTTAGAAAAATAATATCTGCTCAGATTAATACGCTTCGAGTGATCAGCGCATTGCATACAGGCGATCAGGAAAAAGATGCAATTGTAGAAAATGTAAAAAAAGCAACAGAAAATATAAACAAGACAATAGATAATATTGGCGATGCACTGAAAATTCTCAACGATGACGAATCTGATTAATATTGAATCTCGCCTTTCAGTGCTTGATAACACTAATAGAATTGAAAGACTAGCAAAACGCAAAGAATCATCGGGAGAGCCGCCGGATATGACTTTAGAGCCAAGAGTTGCTAAACTTGAAGCATCAGTATCACATATCGAATCTGATATTTCAGACATTAAATCTGATATCAGAGAATTACGTGCATCTGATACGAGAAATTTTCTGATAGTTTTTGGTGGCATCATTTCGTCAGCATTAGGATTAGCGTATATAATGGCTAAGGGTTTTGGCTGGTTAAGTTGATATGTAAAGAGCATTGTTAAGAATGCTGAAATATATTTCTCACTTATGCCCAAACTTAAACCAGGAACAATATGGCCTACGCCAGAAGAAGATGCCGCTATTACAGCAGCAGCAATGTCAGATCCAGATTCTTTGCCGCTGACTGATGAAGAGTTTTCCAAGATAAAACGAGTAGGGCGGCCACGTGCGATATTAACTAAAGAACGCATCTCTATCAGGCTATCACGAGATGTACTGGATGCATTTAGGTCTACAGGCATCGGATGGCAAACACGCATGAATGATGCTCTTGCAGAGTGGTTGCGTGAGCATCGTTCGTGATTGACTGGGCTAAAACGGAATATCATCGTCATCGTTGCTGACTCTCGATGCTTGATTGTTTTGTTTGTTACTTTGATTGCTGCCTAGCATCCGCATTTCGGAAGCAATGACCTGCGTTGTGTATCGATCAATACCGTTCTTGTCTGTCCATTTACGTGTTTCAAGTCGGCCTTCAACGTAAATTTGACTTCCTTTATTGAGATACTGCGATACGATTTCAGCGAGTTTCTTGTAGAAAACTACATTCACCCATTCTGTTTTTTCTTGTTTCTCACCGTTCTTGTCTTTCCAAGTTTCGCTGCATGCAATTGAAATGTTAGATACCGCATCGCCATTTTGCATATAACGAGTTTCAGGATCTTTGCCAAGGTTTCCTATGCCGATCCACTTATTAACTGATGCCATTCTTAACCTTCATTGCATGGAATCTGAATGAATTTCTTGATAAAAGCTTATTGTTTTGTTTTAAACGCGGAATCTTATTTTGATATTTCATAAATAATGTTTTGCTTTGTTATTCCTAAATCCATTAAATACTTGATATCTTTTATTAAATTTTCTTTCTGAGAACTATCGAGAGTATAAAATAATGACCTACTATCAATAACAGAATCGTTATTTCTTGCGGCATACAAACTCTCTGGAACTGGTGTAATTCCGAGGATTAGTTTGTAATGATCAGTAAGCGATTGGTTCATGTTAATTACACTCCTTCAATTCAATAAAACCGCACTCATCGGTACGAAAATCAGTTATGCAGATAGGAGCGCCTTCTTTTCCCCACCACTTATCCGCTCCCGATAAGACATCATCATTTAAATTCAGACTGCACTTAGTATTCGCGCACGATTGGCTGCAGAATGTTTTGTCTTTATAGCAGAGCATTGTTTTTCCAACTCAATGATTGCGCGAATTTCTAAGCGTAATTGATCGTGACATGTTTTATTTTTCCTGAAATCATTAACTCAACAACATTTCTAGCTACGTCTTTAGCTATTTTGTTATCAACTAATGATTGAGCGATTTCAGAATGTATTTTCTGCTTGTTACTCAATAGCTCATAACTTTCTTTTTGTTGAGTAGTTACAGGTTTAATCACTGTATTTTCACGTTCTGACACTGATTGTGCTTTTGTCTTTTCTGCTTCTATAGCTTGTTTTTTTAAATCTTCTTCTTTGCGTTTTTGTTCAGTCAGGCGCGACTCAACTAACAATTTGAAGTCATCCTCAGGCTTCGTAATGATTGATTGAATATCACGGAATAGTGATAAATCTTCTGGCAAATGAGCAATATTCTTGCGAATAACACGAGCCATATCATCAAGTTTGATCTTGATCGATGCCACTTCTGTGTCGACTGCATTGTGTAAGCTTTTGAGAGTACGCTTGTCTTTGCACGCAGTTTCAAAACTTTGACGTGATAAATTAGCCAATGCTGGAAAACTAATGCTCTGGAATTCAGATGCAATTCTGGATTGATGAACGGCGCATTGTTCATATGCATCATCTATGATATTTTTTTTGACTAATTCTTTTTGTCTTTTGACAGCTTTATTAAGAGTCAATCGTTTTGATCCGATTGACTCTTTAATATAATTAATAGTTCGTATCGATTCATCGATATCTGATGTTTGACCTATCACTGCTGCTTTTACTGATTCAAGCTTTTTCTCGATTTCTTCGCAAAATTTAATAGTTTCTTCTGCGTTAGCGAAATCATCATCGGTTTTAAGATCAGTGTTAATGCCGGAAATGAATGTCTCTGCAGCTTTTTTAAACTGAGGAAGATTGCTTGCGATGACTTCGCCTTTGATTTGAATCGATAGAGAAGGCAATTGCATTATTGCTTGTGGTTCTGGTTTATCCACCAATTCCATCTGTTGATAGATCTCAAGATCAGATTTGAATTGAGACCATCCGTCTCTGATTCTTTTGAACCATGATTCATCCGGATGAATAGATATCTGCGCCCACTTTTCTTTTGTCCCGTCAGAGCATACGAAAATTAGTTTTTCTGCGCCCGTAACAAGCAATATCTGCTGACATTGCGCCATGTGAAAACCTGGATTGCCATTTTGGACATTCTCATAGAGGTCTTTGCTAAACTGTTTGTGCTCAAATGCAGTCATGCCGTCGAACGTCAACCCGTCGCAAGATGCGCTCATCTCACTATTTTCGTCAGAGCAAGTAACCGGAAAGAGATCTTCTTGAATTTCTTGCTCAAGTATTTCGCGAGCTTTAAGCTCAACTTCGTGACCGTAATCTAATATATTTTTTTGTACCCAATCGCTGTATTCTTTCGACTTTCCTGTTTTTTTATAAAGCAACAAATCATTTCTGGAAAGTTGTTTTGATATTCCAAGCATTGCACTAGCTTCAGATGCTCCAAAATGGGATGATCTAAATTGATGCCAGGATTCGGTTCCTTGTTGAATGCTATGCGTTTGCATCATTATCTCCAAATGATCGTATGATTTTCTTTTGCTCTTCAGTCAGGACATGTTTAGTTGAGATCATGTTTATGATGTTCTCAGGCGTATGCTTTCCAGAATTGACAGAGGCTTCCCATACATTCATGTTTTTATTGAATTTATCGTCAGGGTAGACAGACAATAGTTTTGCTTCAACATGTTCTGAGTGTGGCGTTATGTCAATTTCTTTGTTCTTGATCTCGATGATTCTTTCGGCTTCATCCTGATCGTAGATTCCTGTAAATCCAAATGCTAACCGTGCTGCCTGGATCATTGCTTTATGCCTGAGCATTCGTCTCGGATGTGATTTCCAAGCCGTTGAATTGTCACGTTTGCATTCATCCATGTACTCAGTTGCCATTGTTGGATGATTGCGGTCTTTACGATGAATGATGCATGTGCATGATTCGTTGTCTTGCCTGAATTCGATACCGTCGAAACGTGTATCAGAGTTCATTATTCTCGACCATCCGTCGACACCAACAACAGGCACAATTCCACCCTTGTCTGGAAATGCATAAATTTCGCGTGTAAACGGATTAAGTCCATACTGATTCGCAACGATCAATAAAGCTGTCATTTGCTCGTCGCTTACAGGTTTGTCACTCTTAAATGCTGTGGATTTAAGCGTTTCGGTCAGTCCCGTTCCGTCACCCAGGTCGAATTGTGACGCCAATTTGTTTGTTAGATTGACAAGTGCTGTACTCATAATCAGCTCACTAATAAATCACGATCAATCGACAAAGTGTTTTTGCACTCTCGCTTCTTTTTCATCAAACGTGCAAGCTCAATTGACCTTTTTAATGCAACACCATTTTTATAAAAGAAACAGATGTCTTTGAGGAATTTCATGTTCTTGCTCCTAAGTTTTTTAATCGTTACGTTTCAGCACACAGTCAGCATCGTAATTCCACTGTACTGGCGGAATCTTCCCATTCGTTCCGCCTTGGCCGATGTATTCATTTGACATTGCTTCACTCATGACCATGGTCATGCATGCGTCCCTGGATTCAAAGTCATCGATCTCAACGAACTCAACTTTTGCCTGCTGGTTCTTGACTTGTGTCGTCAACAGGCCGATTGCGCTCCATTTTTCAGCAAAAACAGGTTGAGCGGTGATGAGTGCTGATACCGATAAAACTAATAGTGCTTTTTTCATTTCAATTTCCTTTGTGGTTAGTTGATTGTTTGGCTGCTGCAATTTGTTCAAGCTTCGATTGATGCTCTTCCTCTCCCAAATACCCCATAAAAATTACCAGTACGATAATTGCAAGAGTAAAAACAACATTTCGCAAAACTATTGGTTCCTCAGGTGCTCTGTAATTCTTCATGTCACGATAAAAAATCATTTTTTCCTCCGTTTAAATCCAAAAAACTTTGTCAGTACATAAACAATCGCCAATCCGATACCAAGCGCGGAAAACGCAAGTGTTGCTGCAACGAAAAGGTCTTTAATTAATTCAATAGGTTCCATAAATATAATTTATAGCTATCAGTCACCGTAACCGTCACCGTCACCGTCACCGTCACCGTCACCGTAACCGTAACCGTCACCGTAACCGTAACCGTCACCGTAACCGTCACCGTCACCGTCACCGTCACCGTCACCGTCACCGTAACCGTAACCGTCACCGTAACCGTAACCGTCACCGTAACCGTTACCACCGTAACCGTAACCGTAACCGTCACAGTAACCGTAACCACCGTCACCGTAACCGTTGCCGTTTAGCATAGCGGATGAAATGACATATTGCTTTTCATTGTCATCCAGTAAATCAATCAGCTTTTCGACTTCTGTCGATGCTGCAATATTCGGGTGCAATCTATTCAAAACCCTATAAACACCAGACTCACAAGCGCCTGCCCGGATAACGTCGTCAGCGGTTATTACAATCAAACGTTCCATTTTTCCCAGGCCTCATCAGTAATATCGAAAACGCCTGTTATGTCTCTTAAAGACGGGATATCTGCTTTTGCGCTTATCTTGCTGCTTGATGTTGGACCGGTTTCAGCCAATTGCATAAAACCTTTTGTAGTACCCCAATGGATAGCCATGCGAGCATTTTTTAAGGATATTATTTCTGCATTAACGTACTGATCGTCTTCTATCTGGCCCGCAAAAACACCTCGGTGCTTTGTTGTTACTATTACATTTCTCATTCAAGACTCCTTTATCATTAGAAAATAGTTTTACCGTCAATCAACCTACGCTCACGATTTATGGTTGATGTGAACAATATACGTAAACGTATAAATTATGTCAATACGATTGCGTATAATTTATGTTAAAATTTTTTAACTGTTGAAAAGGAGGAGCTATGTTTTTTGAAAAAAGAAGACAGCAAGCCTATTTCTTTCTCTGAACAATAGGATTTACGGCGACATCAAGCAACGATTCAAAATCTTTCCTATGGGATGGGTTTTGTTGGTTGCCATTTTTTTGGCTATTAGCGGATTTTTCAACCTTTTTTTTCATGTCAGAGTGTGCCTCTCGAAAAGATTCAATGATGCTGTAAGACGCTGATTGGCGGGTTAGAGCAGCCATTGTCTCGAAGTCCGGGCAACCATCTTTTTTAATAGGGCCATAAAGCGTTGTGGTTAATAAGCGACCCTTTCCGAATTTCCGGGCGTACACATATCTCCATTTTTCACGTTTCAATAAATACGAAATATAGTAGAGAGCATCTATCGGAATGTCTTGTGTTGGCCGAAGAATTGCGACCTTGTAAAACGCATAAAATGAATACTCTTGAACAAAGCTTGAGCAAGTGCTTCCATCGGTTGCGACAGTAATTACATCTGGTCCATAAACTCTTTTTGCAGCCTTCCAGGCTGTAACGCCATTGTTAAATTCGCTTGTAGAAACGATTGGTATGTTGCCACCATCTTCCAAGTCTTCAATCTCTTCCTTTCCACCTAGCGTTACGTCAAAATAATCTGATAGTTTGAATGCGCCGAATTTTATTTTATCGAATGAAAGTGATGATCTCGCGTGAAAGATGCGAGGCACTATTCCTATTCCATTTTTTGACTCTCCGTCAAGCAGTCGATAGCCATACGAAACATAGAACGATGCATGTAGCCGCAAATGCGCCTCGAAGGCGCGGATAAAATCCTCATCTGTGTGCGCGGCGTTCTCAATAAATGCTTCAGGAGACCATTCGGTTGAATCTGGCGTAACTTGCTTGAATGTAGTTAATTCAGGAATTTGGATTTTTTCTTGATATGCCACTTGTATTTGTTCGATCTGTGATCCGCCCTGACTCACTCTATTATTCTTCTTCAGCTTGAAGCCGTCATTCCATAGCCTAGCGAAAAATACCTTTGCGCCAGAATGCGGTATACCTTTTTGTATAACGACAACGGCAGTATTGAAGGATGCATATGGGCTAAATAAATCTGGCGGCATTGTTGCCACAAACAACAAACTATTATTCTTTAATAGGTGTCTGTGCCACGCGCCCACATTAACAAGCAATGAGTACGGAACAATGCTTGCAACCAATCCTTTGTTTCTCACGCCATCTAGAGCCCGGTCAATGAATTTGGTGGATGGAGTGTCAGTTTTTTTATGCGGAAACGGAGGATTGAGCAGAGCAACATCGGCCTCTTTGGGTGGATAGTTAGTTTTTGAAAAACAATCAGCCCTAATAATCCCGCTCTTCCCATCACCGCGCAAAATCATATTTGCTATACATAGCGCTGCCGTGGCTGGCTCTGACTCTATACCATATATATTTTGATGGATTTGCTTTACCGCCTGCTCGTAATCCATCCTTTTCAAGCGAATCATTCGGCGTAAAGCACCAATTAGAAAACCGCCTGTTCCGCAAGCAGGATCAAAAACAATATCATTCGGAGTAATTGCGGTTAACTCGCACATCATATCTATGATGTGTCTAGGAGTGAAATACTGCCCTATCGTATTGCCGCCTGTATAGCGAAAGAATGTTTCGTAAAGCTGCCCGAGATAATCGTGTTCGTGAAGAAAAGACCGTATGTTTAGTTTTGTCAGAATATCAATGATCTGCCATGCTCGTTGTGCAAGGTCTTCGTTTTCTGTATCGACTCGCAAGCTTTGAGAAAGCTCGCTTTTCTGCGCAATCTTTAATGCCTTCACAGCATTGTCGTTTATCTGGGTCAATACTACGTCCTGATCAGAAATTACATCCTTAAACCAAAGGCCAAGCATAAATGTAGCCGCGTATATCGGCCTATATTCATCCTTGATCTTACATTCACGAAATATTTCATTCAGGCGGGCTGCTTGTTCTGCCAAGATTTCTGGGCTTGGGCATTCCGCTGAAACTTCAATGCGGTTATGGAGCGAAAGAATGGTTGCTGTTTGCGTTGGAGACGGAATCCAATCTATCGCCTCGTTGTGCAAAGTTAGGTCTTTCCATTTGCCAGCGATTCGCCGCCTAACCTTTACAACGCAAACTTCACGTTCAGCTCCGGCCACCGCCACAGAAAGCACCTGCTGACCTGCAAGATGGACAGCATCGCCATAGTGTTCAGTATCACGCATAGAAGCCGCAATATCGCTTGTGCGCGGTTTGGTATCTATAACGACAAGTGGCTTTAGGCTCTTGGCTGAATCAACAAGCAGAAAATCTGGCTTGCCAATGCCGGGACCTGTTTTTGATTTTTTCTCGAAAATACTTCTCAGCGATGGATAATCTAAATATTCAGACTCTTCAAGTAACTGTCCACCAGATGATACGGGACGCAAGTCCCAACCACGAAAAGTAAGAAGTTCTTTGGTTACGGTACGCGCTCGTTGCTCAGAAATTCGTGCTGCTGCCATTCATACTCCAAATTTTATATTTATGTTTTAGTTAGATGGTATTCTGCGCTATTTGAGCCTTCCTGAAAAGTCTTTCTTTACTTGCTGTAAAGGGATACATGCCAGAGATTTTAATAACCTCTGAAGTGCAGATAGTTCAAACATCATATCCGGTCTGTTGAATTCAAGCGCAACGTCGTTATATGCAACATTGCGCAGCGATTCTATTTCTGGCGCATCACCTTGATGGGCTTCTTCGATAGCCAAGATCAATTCATCCTCATTCATGTTCACGGCCTTTACCATGAGTTCCTGATATCTGCGTGCATCGTACTCATTTTGTGCGGCTTTGTCAGAGGGACGTACCGCAATCAGCATGGCTCCTGCAATAGCAAATATGACCCCTCCGGCGGAAGATACCCATGCCGGAATATTGGTGGCAATGGATGTCATGGCCGCACTGCCGCCAACTATTGATAGAAATATGCCAACCGTTTGCACCCGCCTATAAAGTCTTGCGGTGCGTTGCGTCAACCGTATTGCGTATCTTATGTTTCCTAATAATTGTTGCTTGGTGTCATCGTTCATATCAATTACCTCTGTTTGGTTGCGGTGTCGGCGCAGGCGGCAGTGGCCTTGGTTTCGGCAATGGTTTTGGCGGGACATGCGACCTTTGGCCGATACGTGTTTTATAAATCATAAAAATAGATCTGTCTTACTTTAATGTCAAATGCGCAATATATGCCGATCTGGATTCTCCTGCTGCCTTGGCCGCGGCATCTAAGCGGCGCAAGATCCTGGATGGGAGCGTGATGTTGATGCGCTCCACCTTGTCTGATAATTCTGCTAGATCAATGTCGACGATTGCCCAAATCCATCCGGAAAAATCGGGTTCGGATTGATGAATTGAAATCGATTTGGCTGCAGGTATAGATTCACCATCATCGATCATAGTTTCCAACCACAATTCGATGGCTTCTTTTGCGTTATCGATTGCTTCATCTAATGTATCACCGGCTGAAAAACATCCAGGAAGATCCGGCACGACAACGCCGAACGCTTGATTATCATTTCCTGTCTCGATTGCTATTGGATATCTCATGCTCACTCCTTATTTTAATCCAGCTTGTTTCAGTAGTTTGCTAACAAGACCGACACCCATATCTTTCTTCGGGTGTGGTACGCTGATGTGGCCTGGTTTATGTGGATGAACGTAAACGTGGTGCGATCCTTTGACACCTCTAAGCGTCCATCCGTCTTGTTCAAGTTTTTTGATAATGTCTTTGCTGTTCATGGTGTGTATTATACACACATATAGAGAATTTGCAAGTATTTGAACAATAAAAAACCCGCCGAAGCGGGTTGTGTATGGGGAATGACGCGCTAGTTCTTGGCGGGAGTTTTGATCAACATATCTTTGATCTCTTTAATGTCTGATTTCACTTCTCTTAAATCCCTATCGGTGTAACCGTCCGCCATTGATTTTTTTTGCAACTCAATTTTTATCTCGTGGATATCATCAATAATTGAAGATGTTCCTGAATTAATAAACATATACATACCACTGAATCCTACGATACCTAATCCCAATATGCCCCAGATATAATTCCTGACTTCTCTTATGTCAGTCTTAATTTCCCCAATATCTGTTTTGATATGTTTAACGTCATTTTCAAGTATAGATACTCTTGTTTCCATGTCACTGCCCCCACCATCCCATGATGACTTGTAATCCTCAGATGGACTCCATGCCGAAGCCTTACTCAATGGTAGTACATTTGCTGTTTTAGTGTAACTGCTTTGACTTGTTGTTGCTCTACTTTGTTTCATTACTTTCTTTAGATTGGCTACTGACTGGTTGTTCTCGGATCGAGAGCTGGGCATGTAATGTTTGCATTAATACTGTTGCAGATTCTCTTGTCAAGATGATGCGTGCTCTATCTTCCCTATAATTCATGACATCTTTATCTTGGATTCCAAGCCCGTAATATACTGTCGTTATTCCATCTTTATCCGGTGTGGATTCTTTCAATCTGCCAGTCTCTTTCACGACATCCATTATGTCTGAGAAAAATGTTAAGTAAAACAAATCGCCATGCGCGGGACCAGCGACGATTGATCCTGTAGCATGTGTGCTAACGAAGTTATTCGATTTGTAGTGTATGACCTCGATGTCGTCAGATACAGCATCGATAGGTTCATAATCAGTTTTATTCTCTTCGTTCATTTCAATACCCTAGGTTACATTTATGTAACTAGCATAGAGCCACATTATTCTTGTATTTTCTTCTGACAGAAAATGCGATTATCAATAATCCTGTAATTAGCATGGCATAGGTTGATGGTTCCGGAACAAGCGGAATGTCACCATACAATACAGGAGCAACATCACCTCTAGCAGCGCCAAAAACCAACCAACCGCCAGCAGGTTCATTTATCTCTGGGTGAACAGCGATTTTAAACGTGTGATTTCCACCTTCATCGAAAGAAACCGTGGTTGTTCCATGGAAAAATCCTTCTCCTGCAGAACTATTGAAGTTATCTACATGACCCCAGTCAACTTCATTTCCATCGATGATAATTGTGTATGATTGATTTGGGTTTGTTCCTGATTGACTTATCCAAAAATCAACGCTATCGACTGTGAAACTTACGTCTCCGCGTGGAGCATAGAAGTTTTGTTCATGAGGGCCTTTCACTGTATTGAAAGAAACCAGCCCATCATTAAAACCTGTTGACCAAAATGCTCCGAGATAAGACGGAAACCCGAATGACCCTGCATTTGCAGACAGGCTGATTAGAAACATTGTTATTGCTGTTATTATTTTTTTCATTTGTATCTCCTTTTTTTATTATTATTTCCTACATTTACAAAATTGGTTGTTACACCACATTTTTACACCTGCAATTTTCTTTTAAGCACCAAAGACTAATATTTACAGTCTTGTTCTTTATTTCATTTGTTTTTCTTATTTTTTTCTGAAATTGCTTTCGCTGCTCTATAAAGAGCAATAGTTGATTGAAATTCATCATCATCCATTTCATTTATTTCCTTCATAAACTTAACTCTTTCTAGCGGTGATTTTGATATGTCAAGAATTGGTCTTTCCTTTATCTCTATCATGTCTATCTCTATATCACCTCTAAGCTGGCTTTCTGTTACCCCGTAACTTTTTGCAATTTTTTTTACATTATCTTGAGATAAAGATTCATGCGTCCCCTTTAAAAATCTTTGTATTGTCGCTTGAGGAACGCCAGATTTATCTGCAAGAGATGTCTGTGTGTCTCTGTGTATTTTCATCAATTGTTCAAGTATTTCAAGCATTGGATTTCCCATATCACAAATGTACGCGAACGTATAACCACAATCAAATACGATAGCGTATTGACATTTATACGAATACGTATAATATGTGCGTCATGAATTTAAAAACATTAATAAATAAATTTTCCGAGCATGGCTTTTCTGATGTTCGGATAGCCAAAGAGTTATCTACTGATGATGAGAATATTCCTGCGTCCATAGTAAACAGATGGCGGCATGGAAAACATAAATCCACAACATACTCTCGATACATGAAAGTTTTGGATCTTCATGAGCGGATATTTAAAGACAAATAAACATAAACAATAACAATAAAAAACCTGAATAAATTAATCGACAAACCAAAACCGACGAACATTTTTTGGGTTAAACATGGATTTGATAGAAATGCTTGGAAAGTGCACTGAAGATGTCAAAACACGTGTTTCTTTCTCAACGAAAGAAGCAATACAAAAACTAGCGCATGACGCCCAGATGTCTGAGTCTGAATACGTTAGGACTATCCTGCAAATCCATGTCCATGGTCTTGATACGGTTCAGAGCTTACAACAGGACAGGATTAACCGAGTGGCCAACGCAGGTGAAAGTGACGGACAAAAGTGTCACAAAACTGGATTAAAAATTCTCTTCCCTCCTTAACGAAGAGCGACCGCAGCGGGAAGCACGTTGCCACTGCGACGTGTAGTCGGATTCCTGCATTTTTCTCCCATGTGCCAGCGGGTTTCTCCCAAATATTGCTCGCTGGCACTTTTTTGAAGGTTAAAAAATGATCGAATACGAACTTCATCCACTATGTACATTGTTTCCAAGACTCAACGGCAATGAATTTCAGTGTTTGGTTAATGACATAAAAACAAATGGATTAAAAAGTCCGATCATTATTTACGATGGGATGATTTTGGATGGTGGCAACCGTTATAGGGCATGTGTTGAGGCTGGTGTTGAGCCAATTTTTGTTAGTTTCTGTGGGGACAGTATTGTGTCGTTTGTTCTGTCTGCAAATCTCCACAGGCGGCATTTGTCTCCAGGCCAACAAGCAGCGATTGTAGCGAGCGCTCAGGATTGGGCGCAAGCACAGACAGTAGGAAAACCGAAATCCGGTAACGTTACCGGATTAGACAGGGTGGAAGATCGTATGGCTCAATCTGGAGCCAGCGATAAAACTCAACGAATGGCCGACAAGGTTGCTAAAGCAGACCCTGAGTTAGCAAAACAAGTGGCTCATGGAGAAATAAGCTTACCAAGAGCGATTAAATCTATAACTCCAGTCAAAGAAACATTGTCAGATTTAGAAGAGCAATCAACCGATGAAAATATCGATGAAGAGCTATACGGCGAATTTGATCCTGTTGCAGAACTTGAATCAGCTAACAAAGAGATTGATAGGCTAACCAAAATAATTGAATCAGATGATCAGTTATCAGCCGCAATGTCTGAAAACAAGCGTTTAACTGAATTATGTAGAGTGCTTGAAGAGCGCATGCGTGGCTATCAGTCATCAGAAAATGACGCTGTTCGTAAAGCAAAAATGTGGAAAGAAAAGTTCGAGAAACTTGAGAAGCAGGTAAAGGCTTCTGGATTGATTGAGTTCTGATGATGCAATCTTCCTTAGTCGACTTTGAAGCCAATTACGACTCTGCAAGATTTCCAGAGCCAAGGCCATTCCAGAATATGGCTCACGATAAGTTGCGTCAAGGTGCTCGTGATGGTCATAGATGCCAAATGATAATGGCGGCGACAGGAAGCGGAAAAACATATCTTGGCATGCGCATAATTCACGAAGCATTACTCCGAGGTAAGAACGCAATGTTCGTGTGTGACCGGACAACGCTTATTAACCAGACTTCAGATGTTGCTGATCAATATGGACTGGGTGCTCATTCGATTATACAAGCAGGCCATTGGCGTTACGATCTACGGCAAAGATTTCAAATTGCCAGTGTTCAGACATTAGCGCGCAGGTCATGGCCTGATTCTGACGTAATCGTGATAGACGAAGCACACTCATTATACTCAGCTTGGACAGAACATATTCAAACATGCAGGGCAAATGTAATAGGTCTGAGCGCAACACCATTTAGCAAAGGACTTGGAAGGTTGTTCACTAACCTGATCAATGCTGCAACCATGCATGATCTTACGCAATCTGGTGTTCTTGTGCCGATGAGAATTTTTTCTTGCACAAAAATCAATATGGTTGGCGCAGAAACGTCCGGCGGAGAATGGACTGACCGTGCATCTGAAGAGCGAGGAATGGAGATCATAGGTGACGTTGTGATCGAGTGGATAAAACACGCCGAGAACCGAAAAACAATTGTTTTCGGAGCGACAATTCATCATTGCGAAGAGATGTGCAGGCAGTTTAATGAGTCTGGAATTATGGCAGCAACATTCACATCAAAAACAACAGAATCTCAACGTAAGGAATTGCTTGAAGAATATTCTAAGCCAGACAGTATGCTTAAGGTGCTTATATCTGTTGAGGCGCTTGCAAAAGGATTTGATGTTAGAGACGTTGGGTGCGTGTGTGATTGCAGACCGCTTCGCAAGTCACTATCAACCGCCATTCAAATGTGGGGGAGAGGTTTAAGATCGTCACCAGACACCGGAAAAACAGATTGCATATTGCTTGATTTTAGCGGAAACATTGTCAGGTTCGCAGATGATTTCTCGGATATTTATCATAACGGATTAGATGCTCTTGATGCCGGAGAAAAACTCGACAAAGCAATCCGGCGTGATCCAGAAGAAAAAGAACCTAGCAAATGCCCATCGTGCGGATTTTCTCCATGCGGAAAGCGCTGTATATCTTGCGGACACGAACGACAACCAAAAAGCCTAGTTGAGCATATTCCCGGTGAAATGTTTGAAGTGAAAATCGGAAAACAAAAGCTAGCCGACGACAAGAAGCATTTGTGGGAACAGCTATGTACTTATACAAGATCGCACGGAAAGCCTGAGACTGCATCAGCTAGAGCTTGGTATTTGTTTCAGGAGTTTGCCGGATGCAGACCGAGTGCGCAATGGCGCTTCGAAGATCAGCCAAATGTGGCTATCAGCAGAGCAACAATGAATCACATAAACCGCAAGAAAATCGCGTATTTCAAAGGCATAAAAAAAGGAGCGCATAAATGAATTTTGCGCAATTTGTGAACGCTTCTGGGTTGTTGCCAAAATCTATTATTTCAGATGGAAGAATACATCGATGCGCAACAGCCAAACACCCACATAAGAAAAATGGCGCTTACATGTTTGATGGTGCACGTGGCTTTGTATTTGATTGGTCTGAGTCTTCAGAAGCCAAGTGGTGGAACGATAAAGATTTTAGGCCGTGGGGCGATGAAGAGAAGAGGCAATGGAGGGAGAAACGCATAAGTGAGAAAAAACGAATAGCAGATGGTTATGAGAATGCATCCAAAAAGGCTATCAAAATGCTTTCTGAATGCACTCTCGGAACTCATGCGTATTTGCGATCAAAACAGCTTCCAAACGCTACAGGATTGATTTATTCGGACGGATCAATGCTTATCCCAATGAGGGATATCGACACAGATAAAGTAATCGGCGTTCAATCAATTTTCTTGAATGAAAATCAAGATGGCTTTCAAAAGAAGTTTATTTTTGGCATGAAAGCAAAACGAGCAGTTTTTAGAATTGGAATCGGAAGAAAAATAATACTTGTTGAAGGGTATGCAACAGGATTGAGCGTTTATGAAGCAGCGAAGCAAATGAATCTTAATGTTTGCGTAATTTGCTGTTTTTCATCAAACAACATTATTCATGTTGCTAAAACGCATGGCCATTTTGTAATGGCTGACAACGATAAATCAATGACCGGAGAAAAGTCAGCGATACAGACAGGATTGCCATTTTCAATGCCGGATAGTGTCGGCATGGACTGGAATGATGTACATGCCACGAGAGGATTAATGGCGGTTTGTGTGGCATTAAGTAAATTGGTTAGGAAAGTAGCTTAAACGTACTCCAAACGATATTGAGCGCGGCACCCGGCGGCGTGGAAAGACAGGGGAAAAAAACCGGAAGCCATGAGAGGGGGCTTAAGCAGCGACTTACGAGCAAGCGTAAAAAGGATCAAGCCGAAAGGCAGGGGCGTCTGGCCAGCGATAAATGGCAGCTTGTGTTAGTTCGGTTTTTGGGAAAATTTGGCGCGCTCGGTGGTTTAAACCAGGTTTGTTTGTAGGGGGTTGATCCTAAACCCTCTCATTAGTCGAGGTATGGGCAAATGAAATTTAAGGTAAGTAAGGAATTCAAAACTTCATTCGATTTGTGCATGAATCATTACGAAATCAACGGTGAAGAGCTTGAATTCGAGAAGCAAAGAGTACGCAAAAATTTTAAAGATGCTCAAATTTGTTACTCAAGCATAGCAAAAACGATACGTGAAATTTTAAATATAGAGGAAAACACATGAACACACTAGCAAAAATAGACTACACAGAAAAAGACATCAACGAACGGGAAGTAGTGTCACTGATTGAAGAAAAATTCAATCGGTTGCATAGCGAAAATCGACGTTTGATTGCTGTCAACAATCAACGAGCGGAAGAAATATCAGCGCTTCATGAAGCACTAGATGCGGCAAAGGATCGGATCGATATTTTTTCAACAGTAGAAGAAAATTACAAAAAGAGAAATCTTGATTTGCTTGGAAGAATTATTGATTTAAATAACACGGTTAATGTTTACATGATGATTGCCTTTTTATCTTTTGTTGCTGCTTTAATAATTTTTGTTGGAAATGTAATTCTTCCATTGTTCAAATAAATGCAAAAACAGATATACATCCTGGCGCATGATGTTGCTCGAAAAAGAGCTGCTCAGGCTTGCATGCAAGCGCCTGATGGATATGTCGTCACGATCCAAGAACCTAAGAGAAGTATAGAAGAAAATAGCCTGTTGCATGCACTCATTACACAAATATCTAAAACACAAGAATGGGCAGGAAAGAAGCATGATGTTGAGACATGGAAAAGGTTATTGGTAGCAGCATGGTGCAGAGTACATGGATCTGCTGTTGAAATATTGCCAGCATTGGACGGACATGGGGTGGACATAATTCCAGTGAGAACTAGCAAGTTAACAAAGAAAGAGTGTGCAGATTTGATTGAGTATATTTTTTCATGGGGAGCAGATCAGGGTATCGAATGGAATTATGCGTTTGGTTCTGAGCATGGCGTGGCGTGGTCTAAAAAATATATTTAGGATGATAATTTGAATGAGCTGGCTATTTTCGCAGGCGCTGGTGGAGGAATACTCGGCGGAAAATTGCTCGGGTGGAGAACAGTCTGCGCAGTTGAACGTAATGCCTACTGTGCACAAGTTCTTGCACAGAGACAAAACGATGGATTACTCCAACCTTTCCCGATATGGTCTGACGTTTGCAGTTTTGACGGAAAGCCGTGGAATGGAATTGTTGATGTCGTTTCTGGCGGATTTCCGTGTCAAGACATCAGCGTTGCGGGAAAAGGCGCAGGAATCGACGGTGAAAGGTCAGGAATGTGGAAACACATGGCACGCATCATCGGTGATGTTCGACCGCGATTTGTGTTCGTGGAAAACTCACCACTCCTTGTTTCAAGAGGTCTTGCAAGAATCCTTGGTGATCTTGCCTGCATGGGGTTTGATGCGCAATGGGGAATTATGGGAGCGGTCGACGCCGGATTTTATCACAACAGGAAACGTCTATGGATTGCTGCCCAATCCAACAGCAACGGATCACAAAGGATCAACGCCAAATCAAGTGCAGAGGCGCGTCAATCACAGTCAGCACAATGGTCTGACATTGCGAGAGTGGTTGGCGAAGTACAGCGAGGGCGGGGGGAGAACTGTATACCCGAATCCTGGATTCTTAGAGCTGGCAATGGGCTGGCCGAAAGGGTGGACAGAACTGTCGCCATTGGAAACGGACAAGTCCCAAGTGTGGCAGCAATGGCATGGAAAATATTATCTAAATTTTAAAATATCATGAGATATATTATTTATCTAAGAAACCACGATCTTGCATCCAAGTGCTTCTACGACTTTGGATATGGTATCGAATCTTGGATTGCCTCCATCTGCAAGAGACTTGTACAGGCTTGCTCTGGTAACTCCCGCTTTCTTTGCAATTTCAGTCATACCCTTTGCACGCGCAGCGGTGTTAAGCGCATGGATAAATTCAGGGACTGTTGCGTTTTCTGCAGAAATCTTCAGGAACCTGCGAATATCGTCGTCTGTTTTGAGGTGATTTGCTACGTCAAAGTCCATTATTTCTTCTTTTTTCGGTTTCATTGCTTAGTCCTCTATTTTTTTCAATATTGTTTGTGCTTTTTTTATGTCTTTCGATTGAGTGCTTTTGTTTCCTCCGCTCAGCAACAGAACAATATGTTGATTGCGGATTGTGAAATAAATACGGATGCCACCGCCAAAAAAACAGCGCAATTCAAACAAGTCTTTCGCAATAGTTTTGTGATCGCCAAGGTTTCCGGTGGAAACGCGGTCAAGACGTTCAAGCAGTCTATCGCTTGTGTCTGTGTCAAGTTCTTCGAACCAGTCTTTAAATGTTTGTGTGATTTTTATATCGTATTTCATGATTATATTGTATCTTGCAAGATACAAAATATCAATAGTTATTTGAAATTTTAGTCAATTAGACATTATAAAAAATGAAAGAACTACGACACTTGCAGCGTGTAAAAGAATTGCCATGCTGCCTATGTGGTGCCAGTGCACCGAGCGATGCTCACCACATACTAGAAGGACGTATCAAGGGTAGAAGAGCGCATGATTTTTGCACGATTCCTCTCTGTAAAGATTGCCATCAGCACAATCAACGAGGAATTCACGGCCAGCAAATTATGCTCAAAGTCATGAAGCAAAATGAACTTAATCTTTTAGGTGAAACGATTGAAAAACTATACGGATAAGGACATTGATCGCGGATATTACGAATGTCATTGCGGAAAGATAAAACTTCTGCAGGCTGGATTTGATTGTGAATTGATCAAGTGTTTAACGTGTAATGAAGATGTTGCTGAAATAAACGAGTTCTTTATTTATAAAACTGGTGCGGAGATATTAAGCAAATGAGCAATAAAAGATTGTACGCACTGGGTCGACTAAAGAAAGGACAGCTTAATAAGACTGAGCAATCGTATCAGGATCATCTGGAATTGCTTATGCGTGCAGGTGAGATCCTCTGGTACAAATTCGAGGGCATGACGTTCAGGCTGGCGGATAACTTGCGATACACGCCGGATTTTATTTGCATGAATAAAAACGGTGAACTTGAAGCAGTAGAAGTAAAAAGCTGGTGGGTAGGTGATGCAAAAGCCAAAATCAAGATGGCCAGTCAATTGTTCCCGATTAAATTTACTGCTGTCTATGCTAAGCCAAAAAAGGATGGCGGTGGTTGGAGGATGGAGGAGTTTTAAATGGTTACAGTAAACGTTTCTGTAAATGTTGATGCAGCTATAAGGTTGCTTGATATAACAAGATTGAAACAATTGCCTTTTGCCACATCGTTGGCGATCAATCGAACGGCAAACAAAGTAAAGGACAGAGAGCGGCATGAGATAAGCGACGTGTTTGATCGACCTACACCATTCACGCTTAACTCACTATTTGTAAAACCATCGAATAAATACAATCTAACTGCAATAGTTGGATTGAAGGATTCCGCTGTCAAGGGAAATCCTGCAAGCAAATATCTAGCAGCTCAAATAACAGGTGGAGAACGTAGGCTGAAAGGTTACGAGGTATTGCTACGAAGCGCAGGGATATTGCCAAATGGCATGTTCACTGTGCCAGGTGCTGCAGCTCTAATGGATGGTTACGGTAATATGCAAAGAGGTCAATTATCTCAAATTCTTTCATACTTTAAATCAGCGCGTATTGTAGACTCAAACTCAACCGATAAAACCAGAAGCAAGTTAAAGAGGGCAACTAACTCTAGGAGAGGAATAGCTTACTTTGTTGGTAGGCCTGCTAACGGCAAACTGCCATTGGGAATATGGATGCGTGTGTATTCAAATTTTGGGACAGCTCTAAGGCCAGTATTGTTATTCGTAGATAGCTCTAGGTACGAGGATATCTACGATTTCAAATATGTTGCAGAGCAGACAATATCGAAAGAGTTTGATAATGAATTCAATAAAGCTTGGGTACAGGCAGAATTAACAGCAAGATAGCGGATAAAGTCTAATGATAAATATAAAATGTTTTACGGGTCCTTCCTGAACTATTAATTGCGAGAGTAATTCGGGCCTCGATAAAATTCTAGCTGGAATTTTTTTAAAACACCTTTACAAATAGTAATTTATGATAATTTGCTTAACGGTTTTAAAAAATTGACAAAAAAGACTAAAAATTTTGACAAAAATATTGTCAGTCAATCACAGTTGGCTAAGCTGATAGGCAAGACACGTCAGCTTGTTAGCATATATGCTAAGGATGACAGACTTGTCAAATCTGATATTCCTGGGAAGTATTTAGCTAAAGAATCAATAGAAAGAATTAATCAAACAAAACATTTAAATGGACGCGCTAGAGAATGGTCAATTGCAGGTGAAAAGGCTGCAATAGATGCAAAAATTGATGGTGTTGAATACACGGATTTAAAGGACAGAGTTTCGTCCAAACAACTTAGCCTAGAAACAACTAATGCTCGCGAACTTTTTGATAACTCTAGGGCGCTTAGAGAAAAATCATTAGCATTAAGGGAAGCGGCGGAATATGAAAAATTCATTGGTGATCTTTGTAAAAAAGAAGAGGTTGAAAGAGTTATATTTGAGCGTGGTCGACAATTTAGGGACAGCCTAATGATATTGGCTCGGCGCATTTCTCCTAATCTTGTTAATAAAAGTAATCTTGAAATTGAGGAAATTCTATCTGAAGAATTACGGAAAACATTAATTAGTTTTACTAAGTTACCTGTTATCGAATGATTCTTTACGAAAAATTCTTTGATAAACTGAATTCATCGATACTGCCTGATTTAAATTTGTCAGTTGATGAGTGGTCAGATAGTTTCATGGTGATTCCAAAATCTAGTGGGTCAAACGAATACGGTCCATACAGAACAAATCGTACACCACACGCACGCGAGATTATGCGTGCATTGTCTGACGATCATCCATGCAAGCGTGTTGTTTGTATGGTTTCTAGTCAGATGTTCAAGACACAAATAGCATTGAATTGGATAGGGGCATCAGTTCATCAATCACCTTCAAATATCTTGCTGTTAATGCCAACCGGGAAGCTTCAAAAGCGTATAGCAGCTCGTGTCGATAAAACTGTCGCTGCTGTGGATGTGTTAAGAGAGCGATTCGCAAAACCAAATTCACGTAGCGCAATCAATAATCTAGACACAAAGGAATTCCTTGGCGGATCGCTATTCATAGCCACCGCAGGAAGCGCTGCTAATTTATCAGAGGTGCCTGCCCGTCGTGTTGCTTTTGACGAGATCGATAGAGCAGAGATAGACGTTGACGGTGAGGGAGACCCAGTTAAGCTTGCAGAGTCACGTCAAACAACTTTTGCCAGCAATAAAAAATCTTATTACTACTCATCACCGACAATAGATGGCGAATCACGAATTTATGATTTGTTCATGCAGGGAACGCAACGTCATGCATTGGCTGAGTGCATTCACTGTGGCCATGCTCAGGATTTGGTTTTTGAAAAGCTGATTATTTCAGAAGATCAAAAAACAGCAATGTACCCGTGTGAATCATGCGTAGGTCTTCATTACGAGCAAGACAAAACAGCCATGTTTAAGAATGGGTTGTGGTCTGAGTCATTGGGTGGAGACGGAGAAACTGAATCATTTACAGCTCACTCGATGTTTTTGCCCTATGGATGGATGTCTTGGATAGATTTGTGGCGAGAAAGTCAATCCGCAAAAACGCTACTGGATTGTGGAAATGACAGCATGATGGTTGTGTTTTACAACACCAGGCTTGCTAGGACGTGGAAGCGCAATGTTCAAGTTGTCGATTATCAATCGTTGATTGATCGTGCTGAACACTATCAGTTAAGAATAGCGCCAAATGGTGTCATGTTGATAACCGCAGGCGTAGACACACAGGACAATCGTCTGGCTGTACAGATTGTTGGTTGGGGGCGTAACCTGACGGGGTGGGTGCTGGATTACGTTGAATTACCAGGCGATCCTGCTAACGATCAGGTATGGAATGATTTAACTGAATTGATCAATCGCGGAATAGAACACGAATCCGGATATTTAATGCAAATTCGCGCAACTGCAATAGACACTGGTGGGCATCGTGGAGAGGCTGTAAAAAGCTATGTTAGAAATGGATATATACCTACGCCGATTGCCATAAAAGGATCGTCACGCTTCGATGCCGATCCTATTTCAAAAGGCGCAATGATCGATGTCACATGGAAAGGTAAAGTTTATTCCAAAGGCGTTAGGGTGCATCAAGTCGGAACGGTTGAAATAAAGCATGCATTGTTTTCAAGAATGCTAAACGATGGCGAAAAAGAACCGGAAGACAGAAAGTTGCATTTTACGAGAGATTTGCCTAGCGAGTATTTCTCTGGTCTTATTTCAGAAACATACAATCGGAAAAAAAAACGTTACGAAAAGCGCCATGATGGAGTCAGGAATGAGCCGCTAGATACATTGACTTATGCTTTTTCTGCTCTTTATCACCATACTATCAGGGCGCATAGATTTAGTGATAAAGATTGGGATAAATTCATTTATGTGTTTCAGAACCGGAATATTAAAAAACGATCTGCTGAAACGCGGGACACAAAAACCAGAATGCCGAAAAGAAGTGCAAACAGATTATCTGGAAGAGGTTTGTTGGAGCGTATGCGTGAAAGAAGGATGATGAAATAATGGATATCTTATCTAGGGTTTCGGAAGTGTTGATTGAAAATGGTGTTACACCAGAGAAGGTAGACCGTGCTGTGTCTATTGTTCGTGGAGAGTTCAAGTCTCACAAAACATACGTTCGAGCAAAGCCACCAAATTTTGATCTTGTTGTAACGAAAGCTTTCAATGAGACCCCTGACACAAGGGTGATTGCGAAAAGATTTAGTCTTGCACGTTCCACTGTTTATAAAATCTTGAATAGAAACCGAAAATGTCATTCACAATAACTCAGCTTGAAGCTATTGAACGAGCCATTGCATCTGGTGAGCTAACGATTATCGGCGCAAACGGTAGGCAGGTAACCTATAGATCAATGACAGATTTATTGAAGGCAAGGGATTTAATAAAGAAAGGACTAGAAGAGACAGGATCGGTAAAGAAGAAAAAATTCTCTTTCATTAAGTTTGGAAATCGATAATGTCGAAGCTTGAGAAGGTTCGTGCAGATATGGGGAAGCGTATTGTTAACTTGGTGACAAAAAGATCATATGACGGTGCGCGTAACGATAGAAGATCAGGTGGATGGGTAGCAGCTAACAGCTCGGCTAATACAGAGATTCTTCCTCAGCTATCAATTCTAAGGAACAGATCGAGAGAGTTGGTAAGAAACAATCCATACGCCGCAAAGGCTATGCGTGTTCTTGCTTCAAACAGGATTGGAACGGGAATCATAGCAACTATCAAAGACAAACAAATTGCTTCTCTTTGGAATAAGTGGGTAAAAGTTTGTGATGCAGATTGGCAATATGATTTCAATGGTATTCAGAGGCTGATTGCGATGACGGAAGCTGAATCTGGTGAATGCTTGATAAGATTTCGTTATCGCAAAATGTCTGACGGCCTACCAGTTCCTGTGCAATTGCAGATTCTTGAACCTGATTTTATCGATACAACAAAGAATGAAAATCTCAAGAATAAAGGATGGATTCAAAACGGAATTGAATTTTCACCCATTGGTGAGCGTGTTGCTTATTGGTTATTCAATCAACATCCAGGGGAATCAATAACTAATACAATTGTTAAATCAAGCCGTATCCCTGCCAGTGACATCATTCATTTTTTTGACAGAAAACGCCCAGGACAAATGCGCGGCGTACCGATACTTGCACCGATCATGATGACGGCCAACGATCTCAATGAGTTTGTCGAGGCAACACTTGTTCGCAAAGCTGCCGAGGCTTGCATAGCTGCCGTTGTTGAAACAGACGACGAGAATCGTAGCATCGGTAATGAATCCATTGACGATCAAATGAGAATCGAGGAATTGGCTCCAGGCATGGTTCAGTACTTAAGTCCAGGAGAAAAATTAACTTTCACCAATCCTTCCGCATCTCAGGGTGATATTGGATATGTTGCAGACAGGCTACACGCAATCGCCGCTGGTATCGGTATTACTTATGAACAGCTTACCGGAGATTTATCACAGGTTAATTATTCTTCTATCCGAGCAGGGACGTTAGATTTTAGGCGAGAGATCGAGCAGTGGCAGTGGTTGAATTTTGTTCCGTCTGTTTTGAACACGGTTATTGAAAAATTCCTTGAAACGGCATTTGCCGCTGGATTAATACCGTCAACAGATATTGAATATGATTGGACAACACCACGATTCGACTGGGTTGATCCGATGAAGGATGTGCAGGGTGAGCAATTGGAGCTGTCGATGGGATTAAAAACATGGTCAGAGGCTGTTCGTGCTCGCGGCTTTAATCCAGATTTGCTATTCGAAGAGCTGAAAGCAGAACGTGAGAAATTTAAATCTGCTGGAATGGATTATCCTATTAAGCAAGAAAATTCTATGAATCAACAGTCTACAGAAAATCAAAACCAAGAAGGTAAGAATAAAAAGCAACAATCTATGTAAATATTCCATTATTGTTCTATTTTTTAGAATGACTTAATTGGAAAATTCACGCAATCATTAAAGGATTGTGTGGATGCAAGCACATACAAAAGAAGATTCACAATCACAAGAAAGGTTAATCAATCGTCAATTCGAATTACGAATTGATGAAAATTCCATATCTCAGAGAGACGGAACTGACAATGTAATTATCAGATTCCCATTTTCTTCAGAAACACCATACCTAAGAACCCCATTTTTTGATGATCCCTGGATAGAAATCCTTGGTCATGATGCAGCAGAGATCGATCTTTCACGATTGAATGAAGGTGCGTCTGTTCTGTTGAATCACGGTATGAGTGCAGTTGGAGACTCAGGGCTTCTCTCGGTAGGAAAAACAATAAGTGCATGGGTAAAAGACAATCGCGGGTACGTAGAAGTCAAGATGTCACGACGCGAAGGAATGGAAGGATTATTGCAAGACATTAAAGACAATCTCGTGCCTGGTGTGTCAGTTGGTTACAAAATACTAGAGAAAACACTCATCTCACAAAAAGATGGACATCCACCTGAGTATCGCGTCACGAAGTGGCTTCCAATGGAAATCACATTGTGTGACATCCCAGCCGACCCGACTGTCGGGATAGGCAAAAGATCAATTCAAGAGGAAAAAACTATCATGACAGAAGCGGCAAAGAAAGAAGATGTTTCGCAAGAATCTCGTGGCGAAGCTGCTACCGATCCAGTATTTGATACCAGCAAAATTGAGAAGAAAGCGGCTGAGGATGGAGCAAAACTAGAACGCGCAAGAATCTGCGGAATTAATTCCGCAGTTCGAACAGTATCGCTTGAAGATAAATTCGCAAATACACTCATTGATCGAGGACTTACTCTTGATCAAGCACGTGAAGAAATTTTCAATGAGCTAAGTAAACGACAAGCAAAATCACCAACTATTAATTATGGTGATGTTGTCACGATGTCAGATGAAAATGAAACTCGTCAACAACATATGACTGAAGCCTTGCTGCATCGCGCAGATCCAGATAGAAACAAAATGACAGATGGTGGTCGTCGTTTTGCTGGGTTGCGATTGTTGGATTTTGCACGTAAAGCGATAGAAGCTCGCGGTGAGAAGACAGATGGAATGTTTCCGATGTCAATTGCTGAACGTGCGTTTATGGCCACATCTGATTTGCCCATCATTTTATCAAATGTCGCTAATAAATCATTGAGATCAGCATACGAGGCAGCGCCGCGCACATTCGCAACTTGGGCAAGACGTTCAACCGCTCCTGATTTTAAAGCGGTTAGCCGTATTTTTATGTCGGATGCTCCAAAACTTGAGAAGGTTACAGAAAACGGCGAGTTTAAACGCGGAATCGTGACAGAGGGTCAAGAAACCTATCAATTAGCGACCGTCGGTAAAATCATTGGTCTTACCCGTCAAGCAATTATCAATGATGATATGTCTGCATTTACTCGTTTGCCTAGTATGTTCGCAACTGCTGCGGCTAATTATGAGAGTGATATTGTCTACGGTATTTTGACCGCCAATGCAGCGCTAGCAGATGGTTTTGCGCTATTCCAAGCAACAAACCACAAGAATTTAACGGCTACCGGAACAGCTATCAGCATAGATTCATTGGGAGTAGGGCGAAAACAAATTAGGTTACAAGCAACACCGAATGGTGTTCCTATGAATTTGTCTCCTCGTTATCTTATTGTTCCAGCCGCACTTGAAACGATTGCCTGGCAGTTCACGCAACCACCAATCTTCCCAATTCAATCAAGCACTGCAAATCCTTTTCTTGGAGAACTTGTCACTGTCGTTGAGGCGCGTTTGGATGCTGCAAGCGCAACTGCCTGGTACCTAGCTGCTGATCCTATGCAGATAGACACGATTGAGTATTCTTATCTAGAGGGAAATGAAGGTGTTTATATCGAAACACGCCAAGGATTTGACGTGGATGGGATGGAGATCAAGGCTCGTTTAGATTTTGCTGCGAAAGCAATTGATTATCGAGGTTTGTACAAAAACAATGGCGCTTAATCATTAATCGACAAATAAATTAAGAGGACAAATGGAATGAAAAATTTTATTCAGCCAGGTGACGTAATCGATTTTACTCCTGCTGTTGCTGTTAGCTCTGGTGTTGGTTATTTGGTTGGTGCTGCTTTATTTGGAGTGGCATCTTCTGATGTTTCGGCTAATACGCAAGGAGCATTCCAGATTACTGGCGTTGTAGAGATCGCAAAGACTTCTGCGCTTGCTATTGTGGCTGGTGACAGATTGTTCTGGGATTCTGCTAATAAAGTCGTGAATAAAACAGCAACATCGCAAATGTGCGTGGGTGTGGCTGTATCAGATGCAGCAAACCCATCCGCAACAGTCATTATGAAGTTGGGTTCAGTTCCTGTTTCAGGCGCTTAATGGCAGCTCCATTTGCACAATTGCAGCAACGTGTTAATGACGCAGATATTAGCCATTTATCTAATAGATCATTCTTAATAAATGGTTCCTATGTCGATGGCGCTTTTGATAACGAGTTTATTGATGTAGGAATGGTTGAGTCTCAAGCACCTGTGTTTGAGTGTAGAGAGATTGACATTGGCATTGTGACGCAAGGCATGACTGTAACGAGTGGAGATGATGCTTATAAGGTTCGTGGAATAAGGCCCGACGGTACTGGCTTGGTCAAACTTGTTTTGGAAAAACAATGAGCCATGTTCGGCAGCAGCTACGTGAACAAATCAGTAGCTTGTTGATGGCTCAGACAGGGGCAGACAACAATGTCTTTGTGAGCCGAGAATATCCCATTGCGCAAGAGCAATTGCCAGCATTAATTGTGGTAACCGAGAGTGAGCAAATTGACAACATGACACTGAATCATCCTATTCAACAGTTGCGTTCAATCAATTTGCAAATAACGGTCATAACTGAATCTGTTGATAAGGTTGAAGATGATGCTGATTCGATTTGTGCTGAAGTTGAGAGGTTGGTAAGCCAATCTAGCACGATAGCTCAATCGGTAATCTTGAATAGCACATCAGGCATGTTTCAGAATGTAATTGGTGAAAAGCCCGTGATGCTCGTAGAAATGAATTTTACAGCTCAGGTTTCGACGCTTTCAGACGATCCCGAGTTAGCTATTTAGAAGTACCGGTGCGGTCTTAACGTCTTAGACGTTGGGCCGTGTTTAAAACCCATAACGCCTCGATAGTGGCTGGAGTATAAAGATGGCAAACGCACAAGTTTTAAGGAATGCAGTAGTACAGATACAAAATACATTAGGTGTGGCAAAGACTATCACAGGCATATCGAAAGCAGCTGAGGCCGTGATAACTGGAACGCATGATTTTGCTGTCGGAGATCTGATTGTCCTTTCTAATATCCAAGGAATGACTGAGCTAAATGATCGTGTTGTCCGCGTCAAATCAGTATCTACGACAGTTTCCTTTGTTGCCGAGGAATTGGATTCTACTGGTTTCTCAACATATGTGTCTGGCGGAATTGCACAAAAAGTCACAGGATTGTTGAGCTTTGATAACATCACGCAATTAAGCATTCCTGAGCAGCAACCGAATGAAATAGATGTTACTACAATTCACGATAACGAGAAGCAGACAATCTTTGGTCAGCGAGAAGCTCCAAAAGCAACGTTTACGTTGATTGCCGATCCTTTGGCCGTGACGTCCAAGGAAATGGCGAAGGCAGACGCAACCGCAACGCGAAGAGTGATAAAGATCAAGCTGATATCTGGTTACACAGGAATATTCAATGCGTTTGTTTCTGGTGGTGCTGGATTCGATGGTTCAGCTGGTGCTGTTCCTTCTGCTTCTGCTTCATTTACGCTGCGTGGCGTAACACAATGGTTTGCTAGCTAATGAGTACATTGGCTGATCGAATAAGAGAGCAGCGTCGCGTAGAAATAAAGATCGACGACATCACGTTATATGCTTCACGCGCAACAGATGCGCAGGCAATAGGTTATGTGCAAAACGCGACACCTGATTTAGATGTTATTTCGAAGCACGTAGACGGATGGTTAGGAGTAAAAGAGAAAGATTTTATCGAGTATGGCTCAGACGAATTAATTGAGTTCGATCATGAGGTTTTTATACTAGGAATTGGTGATCGTGTGGATTGGATTAAGCCGTGCATAGAGAAAATATTCTTAGAACCGTGGGAACGGTTGCAACAAAAAATTATTACTGAAAAAAAGTCCATGCCTGGTACGACTATGAGCAGCTCGGAAAAAACATCCAAGGTGCGCAAGAAGTAGACCTACCAGATGAAGCGCAGGAAGCTTTAAAACTGTGGAATTTAATGGGATGTGAGTTAAATTGGGCTTGCATCAATGACGTAGCAGAATACTTAGGTATTACAGATATCGAGCATACAATTGATTTATTGCTGATCTTTCGGGACCAGGCGGAGGCATTAAAAAAATGACAGCAGCGATAACTCAAGTTCAGATTACAGCAAGAGATAGCACTGCTGCTGCTTTTGCGAGCGCACAAAGAAATCTTACAGGTCTCTCTTCAGAGGCCACAAAACTAACAGCAACGCTTGGTGCAATAGGGGCAACAGCAGCAGTTGGCTCGATTATCAAGCTAACAAGGGCAACATTAGACGCGCAAGACAATCTATCAAAGCTTAGCAAAAAAACTGGTGTTGCTGTAGAGACGTTGGCAGGACTTGAATTTGCCTCAAGTCAATCAGGTGTTGAACTTGAGAAAGTTGCCAGACTTACCAGGCAATTTGCTGTTCTTGTTGCTGAAAGTGGTGATAAAACAAGCACTGCGGCGAAACAATTAGAATCTCTTGGTCTTAAATATAAAGACTTGAAAGATTTAAGTCCGGAAAAACAATTGCTCGCACTAACAGATGCACTAAGCAAGTTTAGTCAACAAGATCAGGTCATAGCATTCACGTCAATTTTCGGTCAAAGAATGACCGATCTCATTCCTCTTTTATCTGGAGGTTCTGCAGGTCTTGCCCAAATGATAGAGCAAGGGAGAAAACTCAATCCAGTTACTGAAGAATCCGCAAAAAAAGCAGAGCAATTCAACGACCAAATAGATTTATTAAATCGCAATGTTGGTGCTCTTGGGCGCGAGTTTGTGCAAGGTTTGATACCAAGTCTCAACAGAGTATCTAATGAGATGGTAAAAGTCACACAGGAAAGCGGCATCCTTTCCGGTGTATTGGCTGGAATAAAGCAATTATTTATAGAATCTTTCGGAAATCCTAAGATACTTGGTGATGCAGGAACGCTAAGACGTGAGATCATCAAGACTCAAGAGACTATATCCAAGATGGAATCTAAAAAGGATTCTATTTTCTTCGATAAAAATGCATTGCAGCATGAAAAAGACAAGCTCGAACAATTAGAAATCGATCTAAAAAAAGCGATTGTTGTAACACGTCAAACATTTTCTGCAACCGACAAAGCTACCGAATCGACAAAAAAATTTGCTATTGCTATTGATGGCGCTGATAAAAGTAACAAAAAATCAACATCTTCACAATCAGTTCTAAACAAGCAAATAAAAGATTCTTACCGGATCGAGGGTGAGTACATCAAACTGCTTGAGATTGAGCGGAAGCAGCATACTGAAATGCTCAGACCGTATGAACAAAGCGCAAAGGCAGCGAAGGATCGCGTAGAGTCGATGGCTCAAGAAAATGCGGCGCTTGCATTATCGCAAGTGAAGCAAATAAGCCTAGAACAAGCAATCGAAGAAACAACAATTGCGCGTTTGGAAGAGAAAAAAGCTATTACAAAAGACGCCGGCGCGATTGAACAAATTGATAAAGAGATATCAGCTCGTCGTGAAATGATTGTCTTGTTACAAGCAAGCGAAGCGAGAGCTGCTGGCGACAGAATAAGGCAATCTGAATTAAATAACTATCAACAATTCTCTATTCAGGCCGCTCGTAATATTCAAACAACGCTTGCAAATGGCATTGAACAAGGATTCAAGAGAGGGTTTAAGGCTGGTATCAAAGGATTGATGAATGGACTGCTTGATACCGTCTCACAGGTATTATCACAAGTCGTCGCAAACAAATTATTGCAATCTATCGGAGCTGGATCACTGCTTGGATTAGGTGGGATTGGCGGAACTGGTACTACCGGTGCAGGAATTTCAGGGTTTTCAAATGTTTTGAGTCTAGGCTCTCTGTTAGGTGGCGGTAAATCGTCAACGCAAATTGCTGCAGAGCAAGGAGCATTACGTTTATGGGGGAATGGTGGAGCATCTGGTTCGACTGGTTTCTTGAGCAGGTTCGGTGGATTGGGTGGATTAAGTGGAGCTGCGGCTGCGTTAGCGGCAAGTATAGGGATTGGAAGTTCTATCGCGGGTGATAAAAAGATATTCGGATTGAGTGGTGGATTGACATCTACGATTGGTGCCGCATTAGGTGGTCCGGTTGGAGCTGTAATAGCCGGTGCATTTAATAAATTTTTCGGTCACGGACCGATGAAATTCAGGCAGGAAGTTGCTATTGGAACAGCATCGTCAGAAGGATTCTATGGACGTGTGACAGATGTCTATCGCGCGAAAGGTGGTTTATTTGTAGGTAACAAGCACAAAGAACTAGACTCTCCAAATTCTGAAGCGTTGCTTACTTTGTTCGATCAGACGATCAAAGGTTTTTCCGGTTCTGTTAAGAATTTTGCGGAAAACATGGGATTGAATGTTGATTCCGTTAAAAATTTTAATAAAGAAATCCGCCTAGAGTCAGAAAAAGGTCAACGTTTAACTGAAGAAGCCGTTCAAAAATTCATTGATGGCATTGGTACAGAATTGGCAGATGGAATATTAAGCCAAGTTCAAGTCGTTAAGAAAGCTGGTGAGTCTAGCATTCAAACACTAGAGCGAATGAGTAACGAGTTCAGTGTGTTGCGATCTGCTGTCATTGCTGTCGGCGGTAGTGTCGCAGATGCTAATAAGTCATTAATAGCAATGCCAGCAAATATTAGAACAAGTCTCGTTGATCAGCTTGGCGGCTTAGATTCTGCGACCCAGAAAGTAGGGTTTTTTATTGATAATTTCTTATCGACTTCTGATCAGTATCAGATCATGTTTGATTCGCTTGATGCGGAACTTCGGAAACTCGGATTCTCTGCGAACATCAGCAGAAAGGAATTTGTGACATTAATAAAGAGCATCAGAGATGTCGGCGGCGCATCTAGTGAGCAAGCGGCAGGCTTATTAAATTTAATTGAGCAATTCGATGCGCTTGACAGAACCAGGCAAGAATTGATTGGGTCTACTGATGATCTGGCAGATTCTGAATCTCGGTTAAGTGATATTAGAAGCCAGATGGTTTCTGCATACCAAAAAGAGCGCTCAGAGATAGAGCAGACAATTTCTAGATTCAAAGATATTGCTAAACAAATAAAAGGATTCAGAGAAAACTTGTTGCTTGGTGACCTATCGCCGCTTGATCCTGCTGATAAATTAGATGAAGCAAGAAGATTATTTAACGAGACTCGAACAAAGGCATCTCAGGGTGACCAAGATGCTCTGGAAAGTCTACCTAATGTCGCTCAGGAATTTCTAAAGGCAAGCCAAACTTATAATGCGTCGTCTGCAGCATTTGTAAGTGATTTCAACCTTGTCCAAAGTGTGCTTAAAAATTCAGAATCTTCAGCATTATCACAGATAGATATTGCTAAAAATCAACTTGATGCGCTGGATGAGAGCGTCAAGTATTTAATCGATATAAAAGACAATACCAAGACATTAGCAGATCTGATTCGTGAATTGAATATAGCGGTTCTTACTGGATCTGGTAATAAAACGATATCGACACAGCAAATAAAGGATTTTCTAGCTGCAAATCCTAACATATCTCCGCAAAACGTTGCAAATGCCGCAACACAGTACGGTGTTTCTCTTGAACAGTTAGGTTCTGCAGGATATGACATTACAAAGATAACGAATTTGGCAAAGTCAGCAGAAATCAGTGACGCTCAAATAGCTGATTTTGTTAAAACGCATACGCCACGTGAAATTTATGACGCTGCACAGCAATACGGAATTTCATCACAGCGGCTTTCACGCGCGACAGGAATATCTTTATCTGACATTGAAGCTTGGGTAAGAGCCAATGGCTTGCCATCTTTTGCGAAAGGAACAGATTTCATAGCCAAAACAGGAATTGCTTTAGTGCATCGTGCAGAAGCAATTGTTCCTTCGTCAACAACCGACGAGATCAAGAAATTGCGAGATGAATTGCAACAGTTGAGAAAAGAGCAAAATAGGCAAACTGGCGACACGATCAATGTGATAGATATTTCGAATAGACAAAATGCTTTGATTATTTCTCAGGCATTGAAAGAATCAGATAACAATAGATCGTGGACTAATCGTAACCAGGTAAAAGTGAGATAAATGGTCAATTTTACAGAATGGTTGCAGGACACTAATGCTGTCAGGTGTATATTGGTAGAGGCTGTCTCTAACAGCTCAGGATCAAATATTACAAGATATCTTTCTACTAAAGACTATTCTAATGGATCACAAATTTACGATCCTGTCGTTAATGCAGATTCAGTTCAGTTAATTGAACGGATGAGCATCGATGGTCAGCCTTCTATGTCTTTTGGAGATATAGAGATTGCGAACGTTACCGGAGAGTATGATTCATGGCTATTTGATATATGGGTCAATAAAGCAATCAAGGTATTGATCGGAGATGTTCGCTGGTTGTACGCAGATTTTGTCACTATTTTTAACGGGATCATTGATGATATCGATACAAGATCGATTAATACTATCAATATAAAAATCCGTGATAAGTTACAACAACTTAACACGCCAGTGACAGAAGCCAAGCTTGGCGGAACGACTATTAATAAGAATGAGTTGATACCACTGACGTTTGGTGAATGTTTCAATATATCTCCGCTGCTATCTAATCCATCAACATTAGAGTTTCAAGTTC
Organism: Nitrosomonas sp. PY1; assembly: GCF_022836435.1. Taxonomy (NCBI): domain Bacteria; kingdom Pseudomonadati; phylum Pseudomonadota; class Betaproteobacteria; order Nitrosomonadales; family Nitrosomonadaceae; genus Nitrosomonas; species Nitrosomonas sp. PY1. The sequence goes on from NZ_BQXC01000001.1 coordinate 1,077,983, forward strand.
ACAATGGAAGCATAGAAGACATTATCGAAGTGCGTGATAACGGTGTTCCAGTGACAGCAACAAAAAATTTATCGAATGGTAAATTTACTTTAGTTAATCAACCATTTGGACAAGTAACGTGCAGCGTCCAAGGCGACAAACAAACAATATTTAATAATACTGTTACTAAAGTTATTCAAAGAATCGTCACAAACTTCGGAGGTGTTTCTAAATTCACCACATCTGATCTAGATGTCACGCAATTGAATAATTTTGATGCCGCCGATCCAATTCCCATCGGTATTTACATAAATAGTCGAGAAAACACTTGGTCTATATGCACTCAGATTGCATCTGGTGCAGGAGCGCAATTAGTCATGTCTAGGCTCGGGAAATTGCAGCTTCTTAAAATTCAGATAGTGCCAGATGTGAATTCATTTGTAATCGATGAGCGTGACATCATTCAAGGAAGCCTATCTATTGTCAGCAAGCTACCCATCATGGCCGCGTTTAAAGTGAATTATGACAAGAATTGGACTGTTCAGCAGGGGCTTCAGACGGGCATACCGAAAGAGCATAAGGATATGTATGAATTGGAATATCTTAATGTCACTGTAGAAGACTCTACTGTTAAAACGAATTACGCACTTAATTCAGAGCCTGTTGCTATTGATACGTTAATGCTGCGCGAATCAGATGCAACAACAGAGGCAAATAGACTCTTAAATATTTATAAACAACCAAGATTTATAGTTTCTTTTACGGGCACATCAAGATTGGTTGAATTGACGCTAGGCCAGCAAGTGAAGATCAAATACCCAAGATTTGGAATGAGCGTTACTAAAGATGCTCAGGTCATTGGATTGTACATTAATTGGTCTAATCTTACTGTGAAGGTTGAGGTAATCTTATAATGGCAACAATAATTAATTCTAGAGATGTCCTGTTGCAATCTCAGTCGACGAGAACCCAGCCGATAACTCTGCCATCTCAGTACAAGATTGATTCATCTCAGGTCGATAACCTACCACCAGGTTCTACATATACGCAAGGTGTTACAAATCCAAATACTTCAACGCCAGGGAATATGTATTGGAATTCTGCAACATCTGTCATGTGGTTTAGAGAAACATCGTCGGGAAATTGGATTGCAGGAGGCACGTTAAATGCATCACAGATAAATGCAGGAACTTTGTCGGCAGTAAGAATAGCTTCTGGTTCTATCGATGCATCAAAGTTAAATGTCGGTACTTTGTCATCTGTTTCTGCAAACTTGGGTTCCGTAACGGCTGGTAATATTACTGGAACCGCAAATATTAATATAACTGGAACGGCAAGTTTCCAAGGAAGCACATCAGACTCAAGCGTAATTACATCTGTCTTGGCAAATAGCACTCTGGCTCAGGAAAATGGCATACGCTCTTATGCTGGATCGAGTGGAGGTAATGCTGTTTATGGTAATGCAAACAATTCGATTGGGAGTGGCTTTGGAGGTTTCTTTCGAAGGCAGGGAGGAACATCAGGGGCAGCATTGCACGTAGAGTCATCTACTTCAGCGCCAGCTTTAGAAGTCGTTGGATCTATGACAATATCTAGCGCGACTCTTGTCTCGAATCTTAGAGCAGCAACATGCTTGCTGGCTGATAACTCGAAAAAATGGAATGGATTTACAACCGGGTCAATAACAACAGGGTCTTCAACTGGTACATTTAACGCAAACAACAAACCAGGTAGCAACTCGACCAATTCGTGGTGGATCGTATCAGACGGAGCAACTACGATAAGAATCCCTGTTTGGACGTCTTAAGAAATAAGGAGGCAATATGTCGAGAAAAAGAGTTGTTATGCTTGATCAAGAAGAAGACATAATATCGTATGAACATCATATACAAGGTCGCTTTGTTCGTATATTGGTTGGACATGGAGCCATAATGCCAGATGGAAGTTTTTCTGCCTCCATCGAGCAGAATTATGAAAATATCATGATTCAAGATGAAGCTTATGATTCACTTTTGTCTGAAAATGATACAAAACCGCAAGGCGTTTTCAGAAAAGAAGATTTATGGGAGTTCGTTGATATTGTGCGGGCTAATATTATAGCATAGCGCGAGAGTATTTAAACAATAAATAATGCAATTGTGATCGACAAAGATGAGTAAATTGTTTTTATTGTATAAAAATGTATTTGATTCAAAAGATGCTGTGACTCTTGATGCTGGTGTTAGTGTCGCAGGATTTACAGTGTCGAATCTAAGTAACGATAAGAAATCATTTACTTGGAGATCAGGAAGTCTAGCATTGCATAGAATTAAAACGACATGGACAAATGACCAAAAAATAGACGCAGTTGCGCTGTGTTTTGCAAATTTAAGACAAGGCGACTCGCTAAATATCAAGTTATATAGTGACACTGGTGCCGTTGCTAACGTTTATTCTTCTGGAAATATAACGATCAATTTCGAATATGATGTTCCCGTAGGATTTGGATCTGTTAATTCAAATAGTTTTGCATATGGCGGAGCAATACACGTTTTTCATTCGTTACCAGAAAAAACGAATGTTAGGCGGATGGATATTGAGTTTAATTCTTCCTCGAATGCTGCTGGTTTCTTGGAATTCAGCCGAATCGTATGCGGCAAGGCATGGTCACCAGATAGGTCTGCTGCACTTGGTGCTCAAATAGGATATGTTGATTCCACGACATCGATGCGCACTCAGTCCGGTGATTTAATTACTGACCGTGGGTCAATGTATCGACAATGCAGTTTTAATCTTGTTGCGATGCCTATGATTGATAAACAGGGATGGAATAACATTTTTAGGTGCGTAGGTAAAAGCTCTCCTGTTTTCATGAGCATCTCTAACAATATATCAAATTCAATAGACGAAGAAGCAATTTCTGGAACTATCTACGGAAAATTTGAAAACGAAATAGACTTAACGACTCAATTTTTTAAAATGTATGGATCACAAGTAAGGATAGCTGAGTTGTGATAGATCAATCTTACTTACCTGATTCAGTAAGAATACTCATAAAGATAATAGGTTTCGAAAAGGCCATGCAACTTGTTAACCGTTTTGGTGGAACACAAGTGTACATTGCAAAAGTAGCAAATCCATCATGTCCTGTAGCTAAATTAATCGGCATCGATTCACTTAAAAAAATATCGAAAGAATATTGTGCAGGATCATATCTAAGCATACCAAAAGCAAATTCATTGCAAATAGCTATTCGTAATCAAGAAATCAAAGAGTTAAGGAAATCTCTTTCAGCTAGAGATCTTGCAATCAAATTCAATTTATCTTCTCGACAAATTACTAGAGTTCTAAATTCACATTAGTTCTGTCGTGTGACATTTGTCAGTATGTAATGTCATGAATCTGCATGTAATTATCTTGTTATGAGATAAACAACCACATGCGCACATGGCAATACGTCCCGTAAAAATATCCAAAACTTTGATGTACTGGGTTTCTTTGCAGAAAAAGCAAATTAATCTCGCATGGTCATCTGGAAATGGAGGTGGAGAACCTCAAACTGGCAATTTGCTTTCTGAGTCAGGTGATATTTTGTTAGATGAATCTGGCAACGCTTTGACTGCATAAAATGCCTAAAATATCTGAGTTGCCAGCATTTAGCGGAACAATAAATGGGTCTGAAAATTTACCTATTGTGTTTGGATCTACTACATATAGAGTAAGCTTTCAGCAAATCATCGATGATAAGCAGCTTGGATTGGCTGGGCCAGAGGGTCCTCAAGGACCAGCTGGTCCAGCAGGGCCTCAAGGTCCGCAAGGAGCTACTGGCGCAACAGGTCCAACAGGAGCGACGGGGTCTCAAGGACCTGTTGGCTTAACTGGTTCAACAGGTCCAGCAGGGGTTGCTGGTCCTCAAGGCGCACAAGGAATTACAGGAGATACTGGTCCGCAAGGTCCAATTGGTCTGACAGGATCAACAGGACCGCAAGGTCCTATTGGATTGACTGGTCCGCAAGGTCCGGCAGGGTCTTCTGACATTGTATTCGGCAGAGGTGATTTTTACGACATCGGAGCTTATTCTGGCGGCGTGAATCCATTTGATTTTGTGCCGGAAGCATACACGCCAACTTCCCGAACGCCATCGAGGACATTGTATTGCTCACCGACCGGATCTGGGACTGCTGCAACGCTCGCATCGCCTAGCTCGTTAGCAACCGTGGCTACATTAATACAGGCAGGTGACTTGGTTCTTATGTTGCCAGGGACTTATAACTTTACCGCGCAAATAGTCTTTTCTACTGTCGCAACAAGCGCGAACCCTATCACATTCCAGCCGCAGCAACCGGGAACTGTGATTATCGATGGTTCTAGCGTCGCTGCTAATACTGATTACAACTTACGCATAAATGGTTCTTATATCGAGCTATTTGGGTTAGAGATTCGAAATATGCCGAGCAAAGGCCTATTGATGGTAGGTAATAACAATACTGTAAGGTATGTTTATATACATCATTGTGCGCACAGTGGCATTAGTATTCAGAATCCTGAGAATGCAACTTTGTTAGTAACCACGGCACAATCTAATAATTTAATAAGCGATTTTGTAATCCACGATTGCTCAGATGAGCTTTTGGCGACGTTAGGGGAAAACTCTGACGGTATCAGTGTATCGCTCGGTTACAACAATATTATTCGACGTGGCATCGTACATAGCAACTCAGACGATGGAATCGATGTTTGGGACTCTAACAATAGCATAGTTGAATATGTGTTGTCTTACAGTAACGGAAGAGGGGCTAATGGAGATGGTAACGGTATTAAAGCGGGTTCCCCGACGGGGAATTCAGTCGGCAATACAGTTAGACATTGTATAGCGGCGTATAACCGCAGATATGGTTTCGACTACAACGGCGCTACTAATGTTACTTTTGATCGTAACACAGCGATAGGTCATCAAGTTAGTTATTCAGGCGGCGCTAATACGACATTCACAAATAACATCGGAGACTCACCGTCTAATACAATTACCGGCGTTCAGACAAATAATTCGTGGCAACGATTAGGTGTTCCTGCATATGTGTCTTCGAGAATAAACGATCAGAACTTCGCAGTTCCTGAGTATACAGATGTTATTTATCCAAGAACAAACTTAATGCTTTTTAGATTCAATAGTTTTGCTAGCACAACGCCGTCAAATCCAAGCAATAAATTCTTCAGAGCCAATAATACAAATCCTGCTTTAATTACTCAATTATTCTTTACTAATAAGAACTTATATTCCATTGATACTTTGACAACAACAGAGTTTTTTCAGGCTGGAAAAATTCTGTCTCTTGAATCAGAGGCAGGAAAAATAATTGTTTTCAGATTAACAGCTAACGCTGTTAATGAGACCGGATATTCAAGTATGCAAGGAATTGTAATTTTGTCTGAGGGTGGGATTTTTACACAAGACGAAATAGTAACAATAACACTCGGAGCGTAATAATGTCTTTTTTCTCGGATGTGGTTGAATATAAAGATTACCTTAGAAATTTGCTAGGGATAAGCTCGCTAACAGCTCTCCAGGGAGATAGGCCAGGGTTTCCGATGAAACTCGGTGCTAGTTCAACAATGGCGAATCCAGGAAACGGGTGGATGAGACTTGGCAATATAGGTTCAGTAGATTCAGGTGACATTACAACATTCGCTATGAGTGTTAATACTTTATCTCCTGTAGTTGACATGTCTAACATAATGGCTGCTGCCAAGGTCGGTACTACGATCAGGATAAATCCACGTGCTAACGATGGAGTAGATTATTGTTTTATGCGGGTGATTACAAAAACGTCAATGGAATCAGGAACATGGTATCAGTTCGACGTTCAGATAATATTTGCGACGCCTGGGCTACCGACATCCTTGTCTACTGGATTACCGTCCTATATCGTTGATTTTTATTATGATGATGGGATCAGAACAGACGTCAACGGTAATCTTCTTGACGAAAACGGAAATATCATTTCTGGAATCGATAGAGGAACATATGCAGATATGGCTGCATTATCACCATCCGCTAACGATGGTAACTATTTCCATGTTACTAATTTCGGTGTAAACGGTAAGCCTATCAGATATCAAGCGAGCGCTTTCCAAAACGAGTGGATACCAGATGGCGATCAATCAATTTCTGACAAAATTCATCGTTTGTATCTGGTTTTCCCAGAAGTATCGGCATCTGCTGTAGCTAACAATGGATCTGGAAAATGCCGCATCACAATGACAGGACACCTGCTGACAGCAGCAGTATGCGTTCCGGCCGGAGCTGGTGGTATCGAGAATGTCAAGTTAGCTATTACTGGCGGAACCAGTTGGACACCTGGTCAGTACAACATTCTAGCTGTTCCAGATGCCAATACTGTCGACATAGATTACCCATACACTGCTGGACTTGGAACACCAACCGTTCCAGCGAAGGGAAGTAATGTAATCATAGATGCATTCACCGTGACATTGCCGCCTCTAGGAAAGAGGACTGATGTTCGTGTGTGGTGTAGAACTTTATTCACTCCAGCAGCCATTTCTAAACAAGTGAAGATGTATCTAGATGGAACTAGGTTCGGGCAAGCAATATTCAATGCAACAGGTAATGCTATGGCCATTATAAATCAGGGGTTTGAAAACACTGGAGCCACTAATTCACAAAGAAATATTTTTCATCTGAATATGCTCGATGACTCAAATCAAACCGGCAATGCCCCGCTCGATTTAGCTATTGATACATCTGTAAGCAAAAATATCACATTTGATTTGCAGTCGACAAATTCAAACTTGGTGATCGGAATAGACAGACTACGCGTTTTTCTGCGCGGGGTTTAAGATATGAATCCATTTTCAAGAGCCTACGTACAAAAGCGCGGCGGTACTGTTTCACCTCCTATGGTTATAACTGTATCACCATCGAGCGGCTCTACGGTATCAGGAACTATAACAATATCAGCAACTATTTCCGGAGGCGCTGCCGTTGCTGGCGTTAAATTCAATTTTAATGGCGTGCAGATTGGCTCTGAAGACACAACATCACCGTATTCTGTATCACTCGATACGACCGCATATGGTTCTGGCAGTTACGCGATAACAGCGGTTGTGCGTGACGTTAATAACGTTATCACGGTGAGCGATCCAGTTTCAATAACTGTAAACAATGTAACAACATCACCGGATCTTATCGTAACAGCATTAAATTATTCGGCCGGAGTTTTCACTGCAACAGTTAAAAATCAAGGGTCTGCAAGCGCGTCCGGAACAATCAATTGCGATTATAAAGTGGACGGTACAGTTAGAGCATCTGGCTCAATTGCTGGACCTTTAGCATCTGGAGCCACCGCTTCCGTTGGAACTGCGGCCTCATACACGATAGCAGAAGGAACACATACGATTCTTGCCGAGGTAGATCCTGGCAATACAATCGCAGAATCCAATAATGCAAACAACACATTTTCGAGATCAATCACGATAAGTCCTCCGGCGTCTGCGCATAAAGCAGATTACGGAAACTACATCATGCAATCCGGAAGCATCGAGGCTGATTGGGCTGGCATCATGACGCGCTTAGATAACGATCCAGGAAGGAAATGGAAAGGCGTTATTGTGCGGTTAACTTGGCAGCAATTAGAAAAAGCGCAAGGTCAATATGACGGATTCCAAGTTGATATCAATGGCACGCTACGCAACGCAGGAATGTCCAGACTCAAACAATATCGCGATCAACTGTGGGCAAAGCAGCAACGGAAATTGATACTTTTCATACATATAAAAATGTTTGGTGGTGTAGCTGTTCCAGCATATCTACAGCAACCTCAATATGCAGATGCTGATCACACTGGAACCACAAACACAAGTTTCATGGGGCAGTACAAATACACGTCTGGTAATACCGGACCTGGCGGACATGTTCCGAATATGCATGTAACGTTCGTGAGGCAGCGCTGGGAAGCTTTAATGGCTGCTTATGCTGCTGAGTTTAACAACGATCCAGCGATTGAAGCGATCATCATATCAGAGCAGTCAATATCACATCCGAATGATCTAGCTATTAGTGGAACGGCCACGTGCGGTTGGGGTAGGGCTGGCGCTTGGTTTTCTGGCATGACAACAGCATTAGCGTCAGCCAGAGCGTCATGGTCGAATACAGGGATTTGTCAGTGGATCAATGCGGATCGCTGCGTTATGTCAACGACACAATCTAATGGTTCATTGACTGGCTTTGTGAAAGATATTTCAGACTTGGGCGTAGGTTTGGGAATGCCAGACTGCTGTATTAATGACGCTGGGCTTCTTATTGTTGCCGGAACTGGCGGTCATACCGGATCGATAGATATGATCAAAAAATTACACTCAAATGGACCGGTTGTAATCCAGATGTCTGGTCCTGCTTTGTGGGGATCTATTGCAGGTGTAGCGCAAACATCACCTATACCATTCCCTGGGCCTGCTTATAACAGACAATTTATGCAAGATTGGGCGCGTACCGAGGTTTTCGCAAACTACGTCGCTTGGATGCATAAAAACTCTATCTATCAATCGACAGAAAATGTTAACGGAACACCTTATACAACGCAACCAGCCAGCGATTCGATTTCCGGTGCGTATCTCGGGAAAAACATGAACACAGTTACAGACAATTGGATCAAACATGCGTCATCTGATATCAGCACATACACTACAAAACCAATCGGATGGTAAATATGACTTTAAAACTGCGCAACAAAAGCGACAAAGAATCTTGCCCGCTTTATGAAGATCATCTACAGCTAAAAAATTATGCGGAAGAAAACAGAAACATGATCATGAAGAATCATCTCGAAGTTGTATCGATGATAGAGAAAGGACAGTTATCACACGAGACATTATCAAAGTCTGTCTATGCAATTCACGAAGATTTGAAGACCATTGTTCATAAAATTGAAAAAGTACAAGGTCTTTTCGTAGCGTGGACGCTGCTTCCTAATATTGCACGATCCGCAATAAAAATACTTCTTTCTCTCGGAGGTTTAGCAATAGCGGTAGAAGCGATCATCAACTTTATTAAATTATTTATAGGATAAATATGAGCAAAAAAATTAAGGTTTCGATCTTATCTAGCCTGGTCGAATTATTGGTAGTAAATCAATTAAGGCTAGAAAAACAACTGGAGAAATTAACGATGGAAATGAATCAATTGGCTGGTGAAATGCGCGCGCTTAAAGATCAACTTGGGAAAGCATCTATCGAAATAACGACAAAAGTCGCTAATCTGGAAGCAAAGATTGCTGAAAGTAATGCGATGACTGCTGACGTCGAGTCCGCGCTCGTTGAGTTGAAAGGCTCAGTGCAAATGATCGATGATCTTAATCCAGATCCAGTTCCTACAGAAGAACCAACACCAGAGCCACAACCAGAAGAGCAAGTGCAGTAATTCTTAGGGCGGGAAACCGCCCATCAGTTATGACTAAGATCAAGCTATTCATTTTCGAATTATTCGAAAAATACCAAGGATTTCGTCGTCTGATTGTGCTTTATGTGTGCTGGTTGACGACATACTTATCAGTTGAATCAATGTCTTTGATATCTCACGCAATATCGAAAGGATCAAACTTGCTCGAGTTGTCCGGTGTTTTTTTGACCGTGTACGGGCCGCTCGGAGCAGTTATGGCGTTCGTGTCAAAACTATATTGGGAATCACGCGACAAGGAGACAGATCAATGAGCATCATCATTAAATATTTAGCAAGCATGGTTATGTCGAGAGGCGTAAAGATCATTGCTGGACTTGGTGTTTTGTTGCTAGTCGCTGGATTTTATAAATATTGGGAGCATTCAGTTTATAAAAGTGGTGTCAATGACACTATTGCTAAGTACGAAAAAAGAGATAGCGATGCTGATAAAAAAGCCCAGTCAATCATTGATCTGAAAAACTTTGAAATCGAAAGAATAGAAAAGGAGCGTGACAATGCTTACATTCAGGCAGTTACTGCATACAGTGAAGAAATCAAGCTACTTAGTGATCGTATTGACGGTCTTAAGCGCATGTCAATCTCAGCCAAAAAACCTGAAGCTTGTAGAAACGGAATGCCCACCCAGGCCGGAAATCAGCAAGCAAATAGTCGATCAGGCGGAGACGTTCTCGAAGTCGAGATCGAGCCAAAAACTGCAAGCGATATTCGAGAGATAATCAAAGATGTAGGTTATGGTGAAGCTGCATGTGCGCAGCTAGTTGAAGCAATCAAACAGGAATTCATTATCAAATGATAAATTCTCGTGATATAAATGAACTTCATCCTGTTGTTAGAGAAAAATGCAAGATGTTCATCGCTGAATGTAGCAGCCAAGGAATCGATGTCATCATCACAAGCACATATCGTGATAACGAAAGTCAAGCTGAATTATATGCTGTTGGCAGAACGAAGCCAGGAAGAAAGGTTACAAACGCTCGGCCTGGGCATTCGTATCACAATTACAGAATAGCTTTTGATTTCGTTCCAGTCATAAACGGAAAAGCCCAGTGGAACGATATCGATTTAATAACGAAGTGTGGCCATATTGCTGAGTCATCTGGATTGGAATGGGCTGGAAGATGGAAAACATTCAGAGAACTTCTTCACTGTCAGTATAGCCAAGGATTAAGCATCAAAGACCTGTTGGCTGGCGCTGCGCTGAAAATCGATGCAGATCTTATGCGCATTCTAGCCTACGCACCGCAAGAAGAAATTGCAGATGTTTAGTTTGAAATTTTGGTAGGATATCGATAATTGCGGAACGTTCCGCAAAAGTCGTCAATCGAAATGACTAACTCAGAGAGCAATTGAATGTGTAACTTGTTGAATATTGGTGCCCGGAGCCGGAGTCGAACCGGCACGGGCGGTTTAAGCCCGAGGGATTTTAAGTCCCTTGTGTCTACCTATTTCACCACCCGGGCAATCAGATTTCGTTGGCCTCACTTAAAAGTTATTTTCTTCTTTAACTCTTTAAGGTAGCGGGAAAGCTCAAGTGCGCATTATAACCTGAAGTCAGGCAGTTTAGTAAGGTTTGCTCTGTATAAGTCGATAGGGAAATTCTTCTAATATAAGTGCAAGCGATGTAAGCGGTAAACGACAATAATTTTATCCACTAATAATATATGCAATATTACAAAAGAATCGAATCTCAGAAAATCAAAAGTAAGGTAGCTTCATTAAGCTGTGTGGTGACAATAATTTTGTTGAATATACTGATTCAAAATGTTTCTGCTACGCCTACTTCTAATAAGGAAATAACCTCTACGGTAAGCGATCAGAAGAATGTTGCTGTTACGATATACAACGAAGATCTTGCGTTGGTGAAAGATTTGCGTCGAATAAAACTGGACCAGGATTTCAATCGATTAGCTTGGCGTGATGTATCAGCGCGAATCCGCTCTGAAACGGCTATGTTGCGTAGTCTCAATTATCCTACCGAATTTCGTTTGATTGAACAAAATTTTGATTTTGATTTGTTGACGCCTAGCAAATTGCTGGAAAAATTTATTGGGCAGGAAATTATTGTGGCGAGAATCAATCCTGCTTCCGGCGCTGAGACGAGTGAAATGGCCACAGTGCTTGCGACTAATGAAGGTGTTGTTCTGAAATATAGTGATCGTATTGAAACCGGGATTCTTGGGCGATTGGTGTTTCCGAGTGTACCGGATAGTCTACGTGATAAGCCAACTTTATTAATTTCCTTGCGTAATACCTTAAAAAACGAGCACGATTTTGAGCTTTCTTATTTGACTTCTGGATTGTCTTGGCATGCTGACTATGTTGCAGCGCTAAATGAGCAGGACAGTATTTTGGATTTGAATGGGCTGGTTACTTTAACAAACCAGAGTGGCGCTACTTATCGTGATGCTCAATTACAACTGGTTGCCGGAGACGTTCATCAAGTGCAGCCGGCATTTGGGCGAACAACTAAGATAATGGAAATGAGTGCAGCGATGTCGGACGCTGCGCCAATGAAGCAAGAATCTTTTTTTGATTACCATTTATACACATTGCAGCACCCTACAACGATATCTGAGAATCAAACCAAGCAAGTAGCGTTAATGTCAGCAGTCAATGTGCCTGTTATTAAAGAGTATGTGCTACAAGGTTCAGATTATTATTATTTTGGAGAATACAATACCATTGACCAAAAGAAATCAGTCGCGGTGTACGTCGGTTTTCTGAATAAGGGAGAAGGTTTAGGCATTCCATTACCAAAAGGTGTGATGCGTGTTTACAAAAAAGATTTAGTGGGAAACAGTCAATTTGTCGGTGAGGATCGAATTGAACATACGCCGAAACATGAATTAATACGCTTGAAACTAGGTAATGCTTTTGATATCACTGCCAATAGGCTGCAAACTGATTTTCAGCAGATTTCGGCTAATTCGCCGAATCACCCAGGAATTTTTGAAACAGCCTATCAAATTACGATAAAAAACGCTAAGAAGGAAGCGGTTACTGTACAGGTTCAGGAACCCATGCCAGGGGACTGGAAAATTCTATCAGAAACATTACCGTACGAAAAGAAAGCAGCTAATCTAGTTGAATGGAAGGTTGCTGTGGCTGCAGAAAGTGAAAAGATATTGACGTATCGCGTTCGCATTAAATTGAATTAAAAAGTGTTCTTAGAGAAAAGCGAGAAAATTAATGTCACTTCTGTTCCCATATACCGACAAGCTTTCATTTTGTCGATACGGTAGGAGGTGTGTCACAATCTGAGCACAAATAAGTACGCTTAGCGCTTATGTAGCACTAGGCGTAATGTTACTAAAAATAATGGTAAACGTAGTGCCTACTCCAGGCTCACTATCAACTTTAATTTTTAACTTATTATTTTCTGCAGCAATTTTGACAATCGACAAACCAATACCACTGGTTGATTTATTGTGCATCGCAGCCCTAGGTGAATAAAAGTATTCATTAAAAATATTTGGCAAGTCCTTGCTTTCTATCCCAATTCCATGATCGGTTACGGTGATGTTGGCATGATCAAATGCAATATGCGAGGCAACTTCAATCGATGCACCTTGATGAGAGTAAACAATAGAATTGGAAATGATGTTTTCAAATAAAATCTCGAGTTGCTCTGGAATACACTGATAATAAAAGTCACCAACGGATTCATTCAGTGCTATTTCCTTAGAATTAATGACTGGTAAAAGCTTGTCAACGCATTTTTTGATAATAGTATTAACATTGATCGATTGAAACTGATCGGTATCGCAACAGTTGGTTTTTAATCTTTCCAGTCTGAGCAAATCTAATATTAAGCCCGACATATTTTTCGCTCGTGTATCCATTTGTTCGAGCGCTTGCGTAACTTCCGTCGATGTATCTCCCAGATAACCATCCTTAATTAGATTGATTTTGCTACGAATGGCATCTAGTGGTGATTTTAGTTGATGGGTTATTAATAATGCGTATTGATCTTTTTCTATCTGTGCCCGTTTAATTTGTTTATAGGCATCCGCCAAATGATACTCATGCGTTCGAACAATTAAAGAAAGTCTTGACACGACATACCAGACCACCAGGAATAATACATCAAGAAAAATCATCCATAATAACGCATTGGTTTGCGAGGAATTGCCCACCGATAAGTGTTTATCGATCAATGCAGAAAGTGAGACTTGGGCAAAAAGGAAGTTGTCGATAATAATGACAACCGTATCCATTACGCAAACCAGTATTGTTACATATAAGCTTTCACGGGCAGAGAAGAAAATACACGCTAAGGCGATATGCAAAACATAAAAAAAAGATATTGGAGTAGATGTGCTCCCGATGTAATGAACCACAATGGATAGGCATATCAGATCGACAATGATCTGAATCCAAAGATTGATGGTCGGAGAGTTATATGGATTAGAGGGTAAATAATCTAGTGCAATAATATAATAAATATTAGCGAGTATTAGTATACCAATGATAGCTATTGGCCAATTTTGTTGTTCACTGATGCCTAGTTTGACAAATGTATCGGACGATGCGAGCAGTACTAAAGTTTCAAAAATGATTAACGCACCAATTAAAAGCCAACGGAAAGCGATAAACCAACGGATATTGCTGATTAAAACATCATCGCTGAGTTTTACCTGATCTTGCGCTTCTGTGTGTAAAGCAGTCGAGTTTGTGGATTTACCCCAAGAAAATTCGGTAGTCGCCATAAGTTTATTGATACTATGCAGCTTGTCCGCCGCGGTTTTTTAAACGCTCATTGATTGTGGCAAGGAGACTAACAGGTTCAACTGGTTTTTCCATAATACAAACCCATTCGTGGGATTGATTTTCAAAATACGGTCTAATCATGTCCCCCAAGGACGTCAAAAAAATAGCTTGTATCTCCGGGTAATTTTTATGGATGTTTGCAAAAGTTGTCAAACCAGAATCCATAGATTCAACCATTACATCAAGAATAGCTAGGTCGGGCCGATTAGCATTATTTTTTAATGAATCAATAAAATCCTGCATCGTTAGATAGCTATTAACTTCATAGCCGTTCTTTTCCAGAATACGTTGAATGGATTCGCGAATATCGGAATCATCATCAACGTGTGCAATTCGTAAAGCCATCATCAAATCTCCTTTTTCTTGCTTTATTGTTATGGTTATATCAAGAAATTTCTTTATTTCCTAGTCGCATATTACTTTCTTTTCCTTAGTGTGAGTATGGATTCATTCGATCATAGCTTAGCTTCTGTGAATATTATGTGAATAGTAACGCTGCGATAATCAATTCAGTTCTACATATTTTTCAGTGTTATCAGAATTTTTTTAATTTGTGGCTTTCCGTGTTCTTACCATTGGGGTATTAATCGTATGGTAAGTGAAATTAACGCATTGCTGTAGAGAAAAGTGCACAAGCTCAAGAAAATACTTACGTAAACGTTATATATCTCTTCTACGATTGTTGATAAGAAGGGTCGATGTATACTACCACTTACGATTACTGGCTCGTTGTGTCGTCTTTCTTAGTCGCTACACTTGCTTCTTATACCGCGCTTGATCTATCAAGCCACATAACTGAATTGGCCGGGCGTCGGATACGTCATATTTGGCTTGTCGGCGGTGCGGCGGCGATGGGTATCGGTATATGGTCAATGCATTTCATCGGAATGCTCGCTTTCTCATTGCCTATTCCGTTAGGTTACGATTTGGTAACAACCGGTTATTCGCTGATCATTGCGATATTTTTTTCTTATCTTGTACTTTATGGCGTTACCCAAACACAGTTGACGTCTTTTCGGCTTATCGTGAGCGGAATTCTGATGGGTATCGGCATTTCCGCTATGCATTATACTGGAATGGCAGCCATGCAGATGCACCGGATATTCATTACGATCTGACATTGTTGATCATTTCATTAATTATTGGCGTTACCGCAGCCAATATAGCTCTTTGGATCGCCTATAAATTCAATAGTATCAATCAAAAAGAAGTGATTGCTAGGCGCATTGGTGCTGCATGTGTAATGGGTATCGCAATTACCGGAATGCATTACATGGCTATGGCTGCCGCTCATTTTCCGAGTGAGTCAGTAAGTGGTGCTGCTAGTGATCTAGATTCACAATGGCTTGCAGTCACTACTATTTTATCCACTTTTGCAATTCTAAGTGTAACGCTGATATTGTCACGTTTCGACGCCAGGGAAATTTTTCTGCTTGGCTCGGTATCTCAACTCAATAGACAAATCACCCATCTGGCAACATTTGACCTGTTGACTGGATTGCCCAATCGGTGGACGCTTATGGAACGAATCAAACACACGATTATTATTTCCAAACATCACTGCAGCATGTTCGCTATTTTTTTTATGAATCTCGACGGATTCAAGGAGGCCAATGATTCATTAGGGCACTCTGTTGGTGATGAGATCTTGAGCACATTTGCGAAAAGATTATTACAGTGTGTGCGTAGTGGAGACACCGTCGCACGATTGGGTGGCGACGAATTTGTTGTGCTGCTGGATAATCTCCCATCGTCTGAAGTTGCTGCTGAAATGGCGGAAAGCGTGTTGTATCGTATGCGTACAGATTTGCGGATTAATCAGCAGTTATTGCAGGTGACGCCGAGTATCGGTATTTCCATATTTCCTCAGGATGGGGTGACTGCAGAAATTCTGCTGAAAAATGCGAATACAGCAATGTGTGAGGCAAAACGCAATGGACGTAACACTTACCGTTTTTTTGAAGCAAGTATGAATGAGGCGGCCGTCCGCACATTGCAAATTCAGGGTATCCTATATGAAGCGATTAAGAATGACAGTTTTTCTTTATGTTTTCAACCTAAATTTCATGGTGACACTGGCAGATTGACTGGTGCTGAAGCATTGCTTCGGCTACATGACCCCAATATGGGTTCTTTGTCGCCAAAGGAATTTATTCCGATTGCCGAGCGCTCTGGGCAGATCATTCAGATTGGCTATTGGGTTATACATGAAGTATGTCGACATATACGCCGCTGGAAAGCTAGCGGGCTCCCGTTGTTCAAGGTGGCTGTTAACTTATCGCCGCGGCAATTGGAACAACCGGATCTGGTTCAAACAATACTGAATATCCTCCAGCGTGAGCAAGTTTCAAGCATGCAAATCATGTTTGAGATTACAGAGACCGTTGCGATGCAGGATGCAGCAAGAACCACTGCAATGATCCATGAATTTCAGCAAAATAACTTTGAAATCGCAATCGACGATTTCGGAACCGGTTATTCAAGCCTTGCATATTTACAGCGCTTTCGCGCCAAACAATTGAAGATCGATCAATTCTTCATTAATGGTCTGGACGAATATGGTCGCGAAGGTAGTGCCATCGTTTCTGCAATCATCAAACTTGCACATACGCTTGAAATGGAAGTTGTGGCTGAAGGGGTAGAAACCCATTCACAGCTTGCAAAACTAAGAGATATGGGGTGCGATGAAATACAAGGATATCTTCTAGGTAAGCCTATGACGGCCGAAGAATTTAATGCATTATGTCACCAACAAACAGGGCAAAATTTAACAAATCACGCCGAAAATAAAAATATTTCCTCAGCTATCATCTGAATGGATATCTGCAATTTAATCTGACCGTATAATCAGTGACAATAGTTATTTTCTTTGAACCAACTCACGGCATCTTTAAGTGCATCATAGGCCGGACGGTATTGGTAGCCAAGTTGCTGTATGGCTTTATCGCTAGAAAAATACATTTGTTTTTTTGCCATGCGTATACTATCTTGTGTCGCGCGCGGCTCTGTATTGGTTAGAGCAGCAATTTTTTCCATACACCAAGCAATTGGAAGCATCAAATCGGTGGGTATTTTGATTCGTTTTTTGGGAGAGCCATTAATTTCATCGATGGATTGCAATATTTGAAACAGCGACATATTGTCGCCGCCCAGGATATAACGTTCCCCTGCTTTACCATGTTGGAGAGCCAATAAATGCCCGAAAGCAATATCATCGACATGTGCAATATTTAGCCCAGTGTTAACATAAGCTGGCATACGCTCGGTTAATGCGTCAATAACGAGACGACCAGTAGGCGTTGGGCGAATATCGCAAGGGCCAATTGGGGTCGATGGGTTAACAATTACTAAAGGTAAAGAGAGCTCTTGCGTCAGTCGTTTTACTACTTGTTCAGCCAGAAATTTGGTGCGCTTATAGTTTCCAATAACAGACTCCAAGCTACAAGGCGTTTCTTCATTAGCAGGTGTTCCATCAGCAGTCAAGCCTAAGGTTGCGACACTACTGGTATAAACGATGTGCTCCAAACCGGCGTTAGAAGCCGCCATAATCAAGGATTGAGTACCCTCGACATTGATTGCATACATCGTATCCGGGTCGGGGACCCATAATCGATAATCAGCCGCAACATGAAACAAATTTTGACAATTAGCTAAAGCACGTTCCAATGACACGCGATTACGTAAATCTCCTTCGAATACCTCGACAGGGAAGTTGCTAATATTCATTAGGTTGCTATTTTCTCTTACTAGCACACGGACTTCATGTCCTGCCCTAAGTAAACAGCGCATAACTGCAGAGCCTAAAAATCCGGTAGCACCGGTGACCAATGATCTCATTACCATAAAATCTGTAAGAAGTTACTTTATTACTAAAACACGCTTATTATAAATTTTAGGAGTCATTTAGAAATTGATTCTTTGTTCATGCGCATATCATTTCGAATGACTTTTAATATTCGGTAAATTACGTGATATCAAATTGAATAGCAATTGTAATAGCCAGTTGTAATTAGCAGTTGCATTAGTAACCAGAATCGTAGAATGAACGCTGCGACGACTAATTTTAACTTGATTGCCCTCAGAGAAATCTCTATGCGAATTAATTTTATTTAAAGTTAGAACCGCCATTCCTATAGCCCATAAACAAAAACGTCGAATGCCTTTTTCCTTTGGGGGAATTAAATTGGTGTATGTAAGAGCGTTACGCAAATGCATTTTAGCAATTGCCAATAGTTCGACTAAGCCAGCCTGGAATCTTTCATCTGAAATTCTTGGTTGCAAGTGATTCAGATCAAATCCATGCTGCAGAAATATGTCGCGTGGCAACCAACAAGCCCCGCGCTTACGATCATCCCAAATGTCTTTGAGAATATTCGTCATTTGTAGTCCCTGACCGAAAGATACCGAAAGCTTCATGAGTTCAGATCTATGACGGTTTATCTCATCGGAATAATCGCAGAATAATTCTGTTAACATTTCACCCACCACTCCGGCAACATAATAGCAATATTGATTTAAGGCCGCTAAATCTGGAAGTCCTTCCAATGATTCCGATTCCTGGTAATTCGTCATTCCCTGTCCCATGATTTCTATGCATCTTTCCAAAGCCTTACGCTGTATTGGATTAAAGCTATGAGTAATGCGAATGACTGCAGGTGTATTTTTTATTAAATCATGTTCTGCTGGTATAGTGTGATCGGAAAGTAGAGGATAGAATTTTTGTGAAAACTCTTCTGCAGGGATTGTTCCTTGTACCACTTCGATAAACATCTGCGACAGTTGTTTTGTTTGGGAAAAAGTCAGCGCATTATCGTCTTCTATCGTATCTGTAATGCGACACAACAAATAAGCATTCCCGATAACCTGGCGCAGAGGTTCTGGCAATTGCGGAATTGTGAGCGCAAAAGTCCGAGATACTCCTTGCAGGATATCATCCTGATAATGAAAGTCATTGATAGAAGGCGAACTTGTATTCATGGAGTACCAATTATATGATCACGCAGTACTTGTGGTTACTATGCGGATTCTCGCTTACAATAGTTTTAATAGGCAATGATTTGTTCACCCGCAATAATTTGTTCGATACTTTCACGTTGACGGATAACATGTGGTTGATTGCCTACTACCAGTATTTCCATAGCTCGTGGGCGCGTATTATAATTGGAACTCATACTCATGCCATAAGCGCCTGCTGACATTATGGCCAATAAATCACCATTCATGACACTTAATTTTCGGTCATGCCCCAGAAAATCTCCAGTTTCACAGATAGGACCAACGATTTCGTAGTTTTTTGCTTCGATTGTATTTTTCTCAACGGGGAGTATTTCATGATATGCATCATAGAGTGATGGGCGAATAAGATCATTCATGGCGGCGTCCACGATGGCAAAATTGCGCGCTGGTGTTTGTTTGAGATATTCGATACGTGTTAGCAAGATCCCCGAATTTCCTACCAATGCTCGCCCAGGCTCAATGACAAGACGTTGTTTGATATTGCGTGTGATGCTGCATAATTTTGAAACGTATTCCTTAATAGAAGGGGGCTTTTCATTATTGTATCGAATGCCGAGTCCACCTCCCAAGTCTATGTGCTCAATGTTAAATTTCTGTTTCTTTAAACGATCAAATAACTGTAGCATTTTTTCTGAAGCTTCAACGAATGGCTCGATCAGGCTCAACTGCGAGCCAATGTGGCAATCAATTCCTGTAAAGCGAACATGCGGATACAAATGTGCGGATTGGTAGATTTCCATTGCTTCATCCATAGCGATACCAAATTTGTTTTCTTTGAGGCCGGTCGAAATATAGGGATGCGTTTTTGCATCAACATCCGGATTTACTCTTAAGCTTACCGGGGCAACTTTATTCATGCTTTTCGCTACCTGATTCAAGATAGACAATTCAGCTTCAGACTCCACGTTGAAACAAAGAATGTTGAGATTGAGTGCCATGCGCATTTCGTTAACACTTTTTCCGACACCCGAGAAAATAGTTTTCTGCGCATCGCCGCCCGCTCGAATGACACGCTGCAATTCTCCTCCGGACACAATATCAAAGCCACTGCCAAGTCGAGCTAATAAATTAAGGATGGCGAGATTCGAATTAGCTTTAACGGCATAGCAAATTAAATGATCGCGACCTTCAAAAGCGGCATCAAACTGTTGATATGCATTAGTCAATGCAGATTGTGAATAGATATAGCAGGGTGTACCGAATTTTTCTGCAATCTTTTTTAAGGATACATTTTCGACAAATAATTCACCATTGTGGTACACGAATGCTTCAAAACCACTCATTTCTTTTCCGATTGTTGTACGGATTTTGTATCTTCCGCTGGCGGAAGATACAGTGGACCTTTTAAACCACAAGCAGTCAAGATATAAACAAAGATGATAGAAGTAAACAATAAGCGCACAGCAAAGACCCTAAACAATTAATAGAAAATACTAACATAATGGAACAAAAAACAGCGCATTGATGAATAAATTTAATAATATCAAGGTAAGCTATCGTTGGGTAATTCAATAATCATCCACGCAATAAGCTTGTTAATAAGTTGATCGCTCGCAGCACTTAATGCCGCCACAGCGCCATTCGCATCCAACGATGGCGCGGCAGCTTGGACGCTGAAATAATTTTGTGCAATTACATCCCGCGTATTACGTTTGATCAAACTTGCGCGTAATCCAATCAACGCATGACTTTGTTGAGCAGAGTCGAATATTTGAGCAAATTCTTCTAATTCGATGTGTAAGATATGATCGGCTTTTGCAGTATTGTTATTTTTGATCACTTGATTGCCTGTTTCTTTGGCAATTCGATCGCGCATTTTTTGTGACAATAATACCGCGGGTGATGCAATCCAACGACTATTAGCATATCGGTGAAATTGCGCGGAATTATGGTAAGCAAGGCGATAGTAGATGGCCGTATTATCTAACCAGGGAGGTGCCGAAGCGTCAGAAATGAGTATATTTCTTTTTGGTAATTGAGTCTGTTGCAAGGGTTGCTGAAGCAAATTCTGCGATTGTTGCGAATTCAAATCATAAAAAACCAGAGAATTCGAGTGCTTGTAAAGCAGCGAGCAGCCAAATAGTAAGCTTGAAAATATGATTGATGATATAGCTATTTTAATCAAGGATTGTTCTCTTTGGGTAGTACAAAACCTTGTTCTCCTGGTCCTGGTATTGATGAAGGACGACCAAACAACAGGCTTTGTGGATGCTCTTCCAGATGATGCAAAAAACGATCAAAGTTACGTGTGCTATTAAAAATGCTATTGCTTGCATTTTGTAGTTCAGGTATCACGTGAATTAACTCTTGAACGCTCTGAGACAAGCCATCAAAAACGCCTTCTTTCTGATTCGCTTTTGTGATTGCAACATTCATTTCAGCCAATAATTCATCCAATCGCTTGATTAGTGTAGCCGACTGTGCGGCAAGATTATGAAATGACTGCATAACTGGTTCCAACCGTTCTGTAATAGTACTAAAATCACTCGTGACATGCTCCACATTTTTTAATGTGTGGGAAATACTTTTGCGATTATCTTCATCAAGCAATTGGTGCATTTTGATGGTCAATTGGTTAACGTTATTTAATAGATCTTGACCGGAAACGGCGACTTCTTCGAACAGTGATCGCCGCATTGGAATCATCACAGAACTTGGCAAAGCCGAAATGCCGATGCCATCATCATTAAGCTGAATATAAGCAAGTCCAGTAACACCTTGGAAGCCTAATTGAGCATAAACCGTGTTTTTAAGAATAACATTTTCATCGATCGCAATATGAATCAGGATTTGTTGTGAATCATTAGGATCAAATTCAATGTTTTCAACTTTGCCAATATTAACACCGCGATAATGTACTGAAGACTGCGCGCTGAGTCCGCTCACAGACTCATGGGTAGCGATTAAATATGTATTGAGCTGCATATTACTGCGACTCAGCCACATTGTAGCTAATCCGATAGTAATGCCTAAAACAATAACAAAAATACCAGCGATCAGAGCGTGAGCACGGTTTTCCACGATTACTCCGGATAATGATGAGAATGCATTTTGCGGGTATTATTGAAAAAGTTAACAATGAAAGGGTGATCAAAGCGGCTTATTTCATCTAATGTGCCTACAGCAATAACGCGCTTCTCTGCTAATACTGCAACACGATCAGACAGAGCGATCAATGTTTCTATATCATGTGTAATCATAATGATCGTTAAGTTCATTTCGCTGCGTAATGACTGGATTAATTTAACAAAACTTACACTGAGTTGAGGATCGAGTCCGGCCGTCGGTTCATCCAAAAAAAGCAATTCCGGGTCTAAAGCCAGCGCACGAGCCAAAGCGACACGTTTAATCATACCGCCCGATAAAGCAGCAGGCATTTTATCAGCATGCTCGGAACCTATTGCAACCATGTTCAATTTCATCATCACAAGATCGTATATGGTATCCTCATCAAAAGTGTGTAACTCCCGCAACGGTAGTGCCACATTATCAAATACCGTGAGTGAACTGAATAAAGCGCCTTGTTGAAACAATACACCTATTCGGTTGTAAATAGTCTTTTCTTTCGAATTGACATAAGAGTTTCTTATTGCACCAAATATTTTTACACTACCGAGATAGGCTTTCTCTAGCCCGAGAATTTGTCGTAATAGTGTCGTTTTACCGCTACCCGATCCACCTACAAGCGTCAGTATTTCGCCACGAACAGCCGTCAAGTTTACATCTTTATGAATAAAGTGCTTGCCAAATCGTGTATGCAGTCCTGTTATTTCGATAACAATCTCGGCCGGATCGATCATTGAATTAGCGAATTCCAATATGTGAAAACATGATAGCAAAAATGGCATCGATGATGATAACTATCGTGATAGCCGTCACCACCGAAGAAGTCGTGCCTATTCCCAGACTTTCCGTATTGGGTTTGATTTTTAGACCAAAATAACAGGCAATTAATCCAATTGTCATGCCACATACCACGCCTTTACTTAACCCTAACCATAAATTGGCAATGGGTACCGAGTCTGGTAATGCCGACAAAAAATATTGATAGCTCAGGCCCAATTGTATCTCAGCAGCTACAATTCCTCCGATTAGCGCCATCGCGCTTGTCCAAGCTACTAGTAAGGGCATAGCGATACCGAGCCCTAGTATTTTCGGTAGTATTAAGCGCTGACTATGCGAAATTCCCATTACAGACAGAGCATCTAACTCTTGTGTGACGCGCATTACTCCTAGCTGAGCTGTCATTGCTGAACCCGAACGACCAGCAACAAGAATAGCTGCAAGCATAGGACCTAACTCACGAATAATGCTCATTCCTAATAAATTCACGATAAAGATATCAGCACCAAATAACTGTAATTGCTTAGAAGCTAAATAGCTAATTACGACACCAATCAAGAACCCAACCAGCGCGGTAATTCCTAAAGCTTGCGCGCCGGCACGGTAGATATTGGCGGAAATTTCTCGCCAGGGGATATTTGCCGGATGTCTGATCAAGTAGAGCATGTCCAAAAATAACTGACCAACTAATGCAATAAGGCCTATGATCATCCGCCAGAATTGTGCTGCTACGTTACCGAGATTAACAATAGGCGATAAGACATCGATCGATTTCTTCCTATCGATAGGGGGTGTTAATTGTTCAAGCCGTACAAGCATTTGTTCTTGTTCAGGGCGGAGATGAATGAACTTTGGTCGTTGTGCTTGCCAGATACGCCAAAGAAGGCTAATTCCAACGGAGTCCATTTGCTGAATGTTGGTTAAATCCCATTCTAAATTTGCATAATTGACTTGGTGCTGAGTCAATTCAGCCGTTAAATCTGACAATACCTTACGCAGTGTTGTAAGAGTATAATCACCTGTTAATACTAAACGCTTGGTATTGTGATCGTCGATCAGTTCATACCATTGCGATAATAAAGATCGAGTATGCATTCACTGAGTGTAAGTTAAATTCGCAAAATTGCGAGTATTTTTAGGTTGCTGTTACCAGCAGCATTTGAACCTCTACCGTTTTGGTAGTGTTTTTCTAGCGTGATATTTCCGCCCGAGTCATAGCGGGATTGCTGGCGAAATATCCTTTGATGCCTAAGAAAACAGCGTTCGCCATTTTATTTTGATAATCCTGGCTACGCAATTTTTCCTCTTCTTTGGGATTACTAAGAAATGCAGTTTCAACTAGGATTGATGGAATATCAGGTGATTTCAATACTGCAAAACCGGCTTGTTCAACATTTCTTTTGTGTAAGTGATTAATTTTTCCGAGTTGCTGCAATACTTCATCAGCCAGCTTGGAGCTATCATTGATTGCTGCATTCAAGGATAAATCTAATAATAGCTCTTTGATATCGCGTGATTTCGATGTGATGTCTATACCACCCATTAAGTCGTTATCGACGCTATTTTCTTTGTTTGCCAGCCAGCTTGCAGTAGTCGATGAAGCGCCATGTTCGGAAAGTGTGAATACCGATGAACCATGCGCATGTGATTTAGGATTGGCGTCTGCGTGAATTGAAACAAATAAATCCGCATTTGCGCGGCGTGCATTAATACGACGCTGCGGCAATGAAATATAATAATCCCCATTTCGAGTCAAAACAGCTCGCATATTAGGCTCTTTATCAATTCTTTCCTTCAATTTCCGGGCGATGGCCAAAGTAATATCCTTCTCTTGTGTGCCTTGATAACCAATTGCTCCAGGATCTTTGCCTCCATGGCCGGCGTCAATAGCAACAACAATGATTTTGGGAACCATGACTGCTTTACGATTTTGATTTTTTGTTGTTGAATTGTTCCCAACTCGATTCGCATGGGAATCATTTTTTTCAGGTTTAGGATGAGGGCGTTGGGCTTGTGTTTGTGCTAATTTTTTCGATGGTTCATTTAACAACAGAACGTTTACAAGTTCATCCAGGCCATCCGGTTCGTAATCAGTTTTTCTATTGGAAAATTTTTTGTAAGGAGTATTTAACTTGCTTGCTTTGTCAGGGTGATAAATATCGAGTACCAATCGATGCGAAAAACCATCTTGAGGCTTCAAAACAAAAGCGTGAGGTATTACATTAGCTTTTAAGTCAAATACCAAGCGAACAATAGCAGGCTTGAATTGTCCTATCCGAATCTTTTGCACCAGTGGATCGATCGCATTCACTTTTTGTGTGAGTGCTCCTAGCGTATTGGAAAGCTTGATGTTGCTGAGATCTAAAATAACTCGATGCGGATTTTCCAGTGTACTTAATTCATACTGAATTTGTTGCTTGGATTCCAAAGTGATGCGTGTATAGTTTGGTGTCAATCCAACATTAACAGATTGGAGGTTTTCATCGGCTGCAAGTACAGTTTGATGAATGTCTATCAAACTGAACAATAGGATTAACAAAAAAGCTGACGCAAGAATTTTCTTTGCGAAGACAAAGCAACTCGCATGCAAAAAATAATTCAAGTTTTTTTCTGATTTCGCCAATGTTCTAAGCACCGTTTCCCAGCATCTGTACCCGTTTTAATCGTTATGTTGCGACCCGCTTCAAGAATTTCTATAGAAAACTCTAAATCTGCGCTTGGCAAGAGATTTCCGGTTTTTTCTGGCCATTCAACAAAACAAATTGATGTTGAATTAAAATATTCCCGAAAACCTGCTTCCTCCCACTCGTGGAAATCAGCGAATCTATAAAAATCAAAATGATACAAGTATAACCTAGAAATTTTATAGATTTCAACTAAATTGTAGGTCGGACTCTTGACTATCCCTTGATAACCAAGTCCGTGTAAAATGCCTCGCACAAGAGTTGTTTTGCCCGCGCCCAGATTACCTATTAAAGTGACGATTAAGCCGATTTGTAGGAAAGGCGCGAAATTGTTGCCAAAATCCAACATGGCAGCTTCATCAGCAAGATAATAAACTCCATTTCGATGATTCGAATCGGAATGCGCGGAGTTTGATAGCATCATATAAAATACGACTTCAATAAATATCTTAGTGAAAAATGATTGATTATGCCGCATTGGCTAGTAACATAAAAGCTTGGGGAAAAGCGCTTGGTTTCCATGATGTGCGTATTGCCAATGCGCAAGCCGATATGCTGCAGATTGAATCTGAATTACAGGAATGGTTAAACAATGGCTTCCACGGTGACATGGATTATATGGCAAAACATGGCACCAAGCGTACGCGTCCGGCAGAACTAGAACCACGAACACAGCGCGTTATATCAGTCTGTATGAATTATACGCCACCTGATGCGCATAATAGCTGGGATGTTATCAATAATGCACAAAAAGCTTTTATTTCACGTTATGCGCTTGGGCGTGATTATCACAAGGTATTGCGTGCGCGGTTGCAAAAACTAGCGGATAAAATTACCGATGAAATCGGTTCATTCAATTATCGTGTTTTTTCAGATAGTGCGCCAGTGATGGAAGTAGCTTGGGCGCGACAATCGGGTTTAGGTTGGCGTGGAAAGCATACTTTACTGCTTTCACGTCAGGCGGGTTCAATGTTTTTCCTTGCAGAGATGTATACTGATCTACCGTTGCTCGTTGATGAAGCAACGACTAATCAGTATTGCGGTAGTTGTACTCGATGTATTGATGTTTGCCCAACACAGGCTATTGTAGCTCCTTACCAGGTCGATGCGCGGCGTTGCATTTCCTATTTGACAATTGAATTAAAAGGCAGCATCCCCGAAGATTTAAGACCTTTGATTGGTAATCGTATCTACGGATGCGATGATTGCCAGTTAGTGTGTCCATGGAATAAGTTTGCACATCTGACTGCAGAAAAAGATTTTCACGTACGCAATGGTTTGGATAATGTCACATTGGTGGAATTATTCGCCTGGAGTCAGCAAGTATTCGAGTCTCGGTTGGCTGGAAGTCCTATTCGTCGTATCGGTTATTCGCAATGGTTGCGTAATATCGCGGTTGGCCTAGGTAACGCACCTTATTCAAGCGAAATAGTTCAGGTATTGCAAGCTCGGCAAGATGATTCGTCTGCATTGGTACGTGAGCATGTGCAATGGGCGCTCAAGCAACAAGAGCTCAAGCGGTTACATAAAAATGAATCT
This sequence comes from Nitrosomonas sp. PY1, assembly GCF_022836435.1. NCBI lineage: Bacteria > Pseudomonadati > Pseudomonadota > Betaproteobacteria > Nitrosomonadales > Nitrosomonadaceae > Nitrosomonas > Nitrosomonas sp. PY1. The sequence goes on from NZ_BQXC01000001.1 coordinate 1,105,268, forward strand.
GGAATTACATCAAAATGTTAAATTAACTATTGCCGTATCGAGTAGCTTCCGAGCTTTTGTATTCAATTCTGCAAGCGCTTGTTCTTACTAACTCTGCTAGTCCAGAGCCTTATTAATTTTCGTTGAGCAGCCAATTGAACTCAAGAAATTGAATGTCGGCATATTCTTCAACTGATTCGCGAGCTTGTGGGGTATCGGCTAGGCTGTCGCGATAGTGCGTAAAGAATTGTCTAAGACTAGACCAGCCATGCCACCCACGTTCAAAATCTTCACTATACCAGTCGAAGATTTCTGAAACCTCTAGCCTTTTCGTTTCTTCGTTGTAGCGGTTGCGCGAGCGGTCCGATAGGAAATTACGCGTTGCTTTTTCCAACTGGTTTTCCAGTTCTATGCCGGTATATGCGCGATTCAGCAGCGCTGGACTGCCGATGGATCCTTGATGGAGCGCGAAATGAATGCGCGGTTCATCAAAATTTCCAGGCTGGCGTATCATGTCTTCAACATCATTTAATGAAAGAACTGTCCCGAATAACGAGATGAAGCCTAATTCTCGCTGGTTTTTTAACATAGAGATTAGGCGAGATTTCCATGAAAGAGTTACTGGTGCGTAAGCTCTCAGGACAAAAAGTGAAGAATAGCTTCTAAGGATCATTTCTATGGTGGCTGCATTGTAAGCGTTGATCAAGAAAGCCAATTGTTCTGATTGATTCCAGTTGAAGAAATTACTTTTTTTGACTTTTGCAAGTTGAGACAGATATTGCTGCAACTGACTATGATATTGCGCTATTCCGAGATAATTTACCTGGCTGGTTTGCCCTTGGTTTTTTGTGACGACATGCGCACGCAGCAATTCATCCCACACTAAATGGTCAAAACGATTTGCCAGAACGTTGTGTGAGGCGAAACATAATAATAATGCCAATATTAATTGCGTAATCGTCATCATAAATTTACCGTGCATGCTCAGAGGGACAGAGTTAATATTATTAATCACATTATAAAAACATAAGGTGAAGCCCAAGCTGGCAATGATATAGATGGGATAGAAGAATTGGTCAGTAATCTTGCAAAAAATCCTACTCTTGGAACTTGCCGTAATGATTTGAAAGATGATTTACTTGGTTTTCCTTATCAAAACCATAATCTTTTTATCAGAACTGGGAAAATATAAAATACCGGTAACCGCAGAATTTGGAAAAAACGGCACGACAAGATTTATCAGGAATTTCTGCGATCAGCAGATCATGCGATCAGATACCTCAAAAAGATTGCTTTTCGTCGTTGAAGCCCATAAGAAGCGTATAATTTTCGCTAGCCGGGCAGGGTAAGTTCAATCACGCAGGGAGAGCGTACACATATGACCAAAAAACAACGATTCGCGCAACAACAATCGAGCAATCCGGTTGCTAAAACGCCGAAACCGGCTGCTACTACCAATTCAGATTTTCAGTCCTCTGCCAGACCGATCGCAAATTCATTGCAACGCGTGCGTGGCAATCCGGGATATCTCTCACCTGCCGATATTCTTCAGTTACAGCGCACGATCGGAAACCGGGCAGTGGGGGTTTTGCTGGCAGGATATACTGCCCAATCTCCTATTATTCAGGCTAAACTCACCGTCAACGCACCTGGCGATAAATACGAGCAAGAAGCGGATCGAGTGGCGGAGCAAGTGATGCGAATGCCAGCGGTGCAGCCGGAAGAACTTGAAAAAGTTGATAAACCAGTAATTATGACCCTGACGGAGACACAACGAGATGGCAATGGTTCTTTTGAAGTAGATGGCGTTTTTGAGCGGCAATTGGCGGCTAGCCAAGGTAGCGGACAACCATTGCCGCAGGGCTTAAGAGATGAATTTAGTACCAAGTTTGGCAATGATTTTAGCAATGTCAGGATTCATACAGATAGCCAAGCCGACCGGCTAAATCAATCCATTCATGCCAAGGCGTTTACTACGGAACAAGACGTATTTTTTCGCGCTGGTGAATACAATCCTGATAGTCAATCTGGACGGAAGCTAATAGCTCATGAGCTGACGCATGTTCTGCAACAATCGAGCAGTGATAACAGATCAATGAAAATGGGTAGCATGCCGAATATGTCATTGATTCAGCGGGAATACGATCCGAGTGATGTTCAAAAAGTCACTCTTGGTAAGCTCTATAAAATGAAACAGTGCTGGTACGAAGCCGCAAAAAATCTAATTCGAGAAAAGCTTAAAGACAAACCCTATATAAATGCTACACTAGAAAATGCTACACGACGTATTAATGACTACGAAGTAGCGTCTAACATATGTGAAGGAATGTTTAATAATGAAAATCCTGTGATCGATGAAGATGAGCTAGAACAGCATTTTCCTAAGAATCTACCGGCACAACTTTATAGAGAAATTGCTAATGTTTTTCATGAAGATGCTAATTCAGTTAAGGAAGCGCTTAGAAATAGCTATATCAGGGTGTTAAACAGCCGGGACTGGGTTCCTATTGTTAAGGAAATGAATTTTGGTTCTGATCAAAATCCTGACATTTTTACAAGCACCATAACTCCTGTTAATGAAAACTATGATATTACTTATGGCAGCAGATTAGGGAAACGTTATGGCCAGACTGGTTTTAACAGTATGTCCACCAAGAATCGTTTGACAGATATGGATCCTAAAGAGCAAAACCGTACGACTAATCTTGCTTATACGGAATATCGTGCTGGTGGAGCAAATGCGGACGGCAAAGTGCTTTTTGCCGCTTTTAGAAGTGGATCGTTGTCTGGAAAGTCTATCAAAAGTGACCAGGATCCTCAGGCTAACTGGAAAGTTACTTTGGAAAATACTAAAGAATTGTTGCAAGCGATGGTCATAAAACATCTACAACATGTTGACTCAACGGAACGGTTTAATTTGTTGAATCGAGTATCTGTTGCATCTATTCCTGTGACGTCGATCAGTCTCCAATCAGGTGGGTTGGGTGCCGAAGGCGGGCAAATAAAAGAACAATTGCGGGCGCTAATGGCGTTTGACTATGAGTCGAGCGGTAAAGAGCACACTATGGAGATAGTCCGCAACTACAATGGTGCGCCAACTAAAAAGTATATTAAAGTCAGATTTAACGTTATCGCATTGAATATGGGAGTCAATGCGCAAGGTTGGACTGCACCCGGAGCGCTAACCCAAAATTCGAAAGCGATTGCTAAATTAGGTGTTGCAGTAAAAGATTATTTCACCATGTCAAGAAGAGCTTTAATCGAACATAGGGGAAGCTTAGTAGGAAAAAGAGTTGCTGAGCAATCTCCAATAAATAATCAAATTAAGGAAATAAAGAATAATAATAAAAAGATTGAGCAACTATGGAAAAAAATTTCAGCCGGAAAAGGGGAAATTTCCAGCTATAAAATGTCTTCCAGAATTGCCAATCTTGCTTTTTTGTTGGGTCATATGGTCCATTTCAATTGTAAGAGCGGTAAAGATCGTACTGGAGTACAGGATGTCGAATCAAAATATCTGGCACATCGGATGCATCGGGCGGCAGAAAATCAAAATCCTCAGAAACAATTGGTACCTAAACATAAGTTAGCAGATGAAAGCCAGCGAGACGACTTTAAAAAAATGCTTTTTGAAAGCGGCAGCCTGGAAATGCAGGAATACAATACAGGTGGTCAGGGCTATAAAATCGCTCCACAGGCTTCAACCCTGCATACTGTGATGGGAAGCATAACTGCACCGACTTTTCTAACGCTACCTTATACAGCAATGATGGGTTTGGACCGGGAGCTCATGTATCGGATTGGTGGGGATAAAGTGCTTAAAGAAATCCAGGGGCTGCAACGATATACTGATATTGACAAGATTTAATGTTAATCCTTACATTTAAAGAGCTTCTGATTAAACCATTCGATAAACTCGGAGTGAACGTTAAGTATTTGATTTCGTTTTTGCGACGCACCTAGCGGGCATAAAATCCTGTCAAATGTCCTTCCTGAGTGAAGTCGAAGGGTATGACGAAATCCACTACATCCATAAGCTTTGCGAAACGACTGAGGCCGAGGCAAGAACGGTTCAACTGGTTTGGACACGATTTCAGCGCATTTTCCGCCGTTTGGTTCCGCGGGAGCAGCGGCGGAAATGTCCAATCGATCCAGTCAGCGGTTGATGCCAACCGCTCTCATGTCTTCTGCCAACTGAAGGCAAAACCCGAATCGGCACGGACGCAGTTGGAAATAGCTTGCGTGTTTCCGGTAGGATCGTTTTACCGGGCTGGTATAGATTCGGTCTTTTCGGTTTTAAATTTTCGAAGGGCTCAGCGAGCGGGTTCAAACATTAAAAGGCCGAATCAATCAGAAGTTAGTCAGCTTCCATCAGTTCTCGCTTATTTCCTTCCTCGGGTGATTTATCCTGCGATAACATTTCCTCCAGCACCTGGATCGCCCCGCTGATGCGCAGCAGAGTGCTTTGCAGTTCGGCGCGTTTCATTTCCGCATCGGCCAGCATTTTCTGGCCAGTTGCATATTCTTGTTTAAGTGCTTCTAAACGGGTAGTGAGTTGGTCTTTCATTCGTTAAATTCTCTTATACTTACTTTAAAAGTGTTAGCCATTAATCATTTTTTCAATCAAGAAGCAACTTTAAGCGCCAAAGCCTTTATCTGTTCATTTTGTTCTTTGATCGCTTCGACCAGTAAGGCGATTAGATGCTGGTAATCGATGTACTTATAACCTTCTTCGTCTTCAGTTACCAATTCCGGAACAACGGTTTCTAAGTCTTGGGCGATCAAACCTATTTGATCACCTGACAAGGCTTTATAGGCTTTCAGTCGTTCTGTTTCCCATAGTTTTTGGTTATCTTCCTCGGTGGCATTTGGTCCTGCAATCAGGCCTTTTGAAATGTTTCGGGTAAAAAAATTAAGTCCTTCTTCTCCCCATCTATAGTACTTGCCATGAAGCTTCAACACCTTATCAAGCGCGCTTAGGATCGGTCGAAAGTCGGTTTTAAAACGAAGATCGGATGGGGCTGACTGATTTGGTACATTACCCGTCATATTTCCCGCTTTATTATCCAATGCCCTCCAACCGCCATCTGCCCAATGAAATAATTGTGTAGTCGCCCAGAGCTTACCGGTAATATAGGCATCACCTTCTACTTTCAGTTTCAAACTTCCGGGATCTGTTGTACCAATACCGACGTTGCCGTCTTTAATCACCATTTGAACGGTACCGTTTTTACCAGGGTCGAGCTGACCGTCGTTATGAGCACCGCCTTTGTACCAGGCGAAATTTTGTTCCGTGCGAAAATACTGGGTATAGTCCTGGACGCCAATGCCATAACCTGATTTCCACAAATTAATCATCTGCCGGGTTGTGCTGCCAAAAGAGAGTGCGCTTGAAGTTCCAATACTGACGCTGCCAGTTCCTTTAGGTTCGAGCAAAATATCTTGGTCCTTATTGTTCCCAATCGCTTGGATTCGGTTATAACCGATACCGATACCTTGGGCTAAATTATTGGCATAGAACGCGGCAATATCTGCTGTAGTTTCGTTATGACTGGCTTTGATTCGGAGTTCACCGCTTTCTATATGCAAACGTTTTTTCGGAGATGAAATTCCTATACCGACACTACCTTCCACCAATAAGCCGTCCGCAGGCGCGGCATTCGTTTTGGCGTATGTGCCGCCAACAGCCAATCCTCCCACTACCGACAAGGCACTCAGGGGTTCAGTTGTACCGATGCCGACGTTGCCGTCTTTAATCACCATTTGAACGGTACCGTTTTTACCAGGGTCAAGCTGAGTATCGTTATGAGCACCGCCTTTGTACCAGGCGAAATTTTGGTTCGTGCGAAAATACTGGGTATTGGCCTGAACGCCAATACCATAACCTGAGCTAAACAAGTTAATCATCTGACGGGTTGTACTGCCAAAAGAAAGACTGGATGAAGCATCGATGCTGACATCACCAGTAACGTTTAGAGTACCTGCCACTTTTAACCGATAATTACCGGGATCGGTTGTACCAATGCCGACGTTGCCATCATGATTAATGGTGAGCGCTTTGTTGGTAATGCCGGTCGTCCAATTATTGCTCGTTCCCAAGTAAAGCTTGCTTCCATTAAAGTGTTCACTCAACCAAATACCGCCCTTGGGTTTTGTTGCATTTTTATCTGTCGTTCTCCAAACGAGACCAGGCATATACTTATCCAATATTTCATTAGGGCATTCTATGGTTATACCGCTATTGGCAACATTCTGCATGATATGCGACTCACCATCTTGAAGTGATGCAGCAACAGTCAGTTTGCTTGCCGGAGAGGTAGTACCGATGCCAAGCCGACCCCCTACCTTAATGTTCGCCATCTGGCGTACCGACATATCAATAATTTTTATGTTGCCGTTGCCATCCAGTTCTAGCTTGGCGATGAGAATCTTCACACCGGCATCATCACCTTCTGGCGCTTTATCCAAAAATTGGATCGCCGGCTGTTCGGTAATGCGGATTTCACCGGGAAAATCTTTCTCTGAAATCGAATCTGTGGTTTCTTGGTGATAACAAAGCGCCACATAAACAACGGCGTTTGATTTAAAATCGATATCCTTTTCCAGCAGCGTGGTTAAAAAAAGCTCCTGTCCCAATGCGTCAATGGCAAATCCGGCGTTTATGCGGATTCTTTTATCGCCGATTTTTTCTACCTCAAATCCGTTTTCAACTGCGCCGGGACTGTACAGCAGCCGGTTAAGCCGCCGCCGCATCTCGATGTGGTATTTTTGTTCGTCTTGAAAGTCCTGTGCTTCCAAAAACTGACCGGTAAAATAATTAAGCCGTTTAATATCATTTGCCATTGTTATCCTCTCCACTGTCCCATGCTCCCAGGCGGGTATTTTTTCCAACCTGGGTAAAAAATTGAGTTTTTTTAGTTCCTTGTCGCTTACCAATCCGAAAACTCGGAAAGGTTAATTCGAGGTCATAATATGTATGCGCCGGCTTTTCCAAATGGATAAGGGCGTGCGCAATCTCAATCTGCCGTTGTAATATCTGCTGTTTTTCACCTTCGGATACAACGCTTTTTACTATCTCTGACAAATTCAGCAGCACTTTGAAATAATGCGGTTCATCTACATTTAAAAATGTCAGTGGCGATTCGATACCGACATAAAAAACAAACAATTCCTTCAGATTTTTTTTCGTGCCCCGCCAGCGGTAAAACCTCATCATATTAGCAATGAAGCCACGCTGTTTTTCCTCGCTGATGTCAGCCCAAATAGCGAATGCGACCCAACTGGCCAACCAAGGGAGGAACTCAGACGGGGTTTCTGCCGGATTGAACAGATTGTGGATGGTTGCAATACGTTCTTCTATGCCATGCAGCGTCATGACTTGCAGCGGAAAATTAGCGACTTGCGCTGCCACTTTAATAATTTGCGCTTTTTGTTCTGCTGATAATGTTGCGAATTTTGAGGTGCTATCGACAACTTGCTTCTTAAGCCAAGTTAAATCGTTTCCTGGAGTCAACCGAGTTTCTGCTTTATCAACGATCTGCATTCCATTGGCAGAAAAAACACGGATATATAGAGCATCATTATTTACGATGGCAACAATAAACTTACTTGCTACACCTTTTTTAGGTAGCTCTTCTAGCGCTTTAACTGAGATTAGCTCTAGGGTGTAATCTACATTTACGCCTAATAATACCTGCTCAAACGCAAACAAAAATCTGCCCAGAAATGGATCTTCACGATATATACCGGGTAGGTAGTTCATTAAACTGCTGGGTACTGGGGTAACTGGCTGGTCCATGCGTAATCCTATCGTTTACGGTTAATTTTCGTATCCCGGACGATTTGAATATCGCCTTCCAAGGATTGAAATTGGATGAGCTCGTAAGGTTCTAGCCGAACACCAACCAGTTTTTTGTCCTTAGGGTGGATGAGTTGGCGATTCTGATCTGGTGGATCAATGAGTTCTAATTCCGGCTCATATTTTGTTTTATTCGCAGGCTTTTTCTGGGCAACCTGAAACTGTTCGACATAATCGACGCCCGGGATCCTATCCAGCAGGGCATAAATGTCTGATACATAGACGCTCCGGCCGAGCGGCCAGCCAGTGCCATTCACCCCACCAGTCATTGGGGCAAAATAGTGTTTAAGCGCATCGTTCGCCTTGTCAAGGACAACCGTTTCCAACGCATCCGGGTTGATTTTAAGGCGAATGCGGACACGGAGCTTAACGTAGTCCGGCCTAGTAACGTGAAGCCGGGTGGTTATCAGACATCTTTCTTCTAGACAATCTTTCACTGTTTTTATCAAATCGTCGGTTGCAGGCGCTATCATCACTATCACCACGCTGATGTGATCTTCTTTGCGCTGTTTGGGTTTGGCATCCAGATCCCAGCGCGGCAAACAATAAGCGCGGACATTGTTGTCATCAATTGCGGCACGCGCCAGTCGCTCAAAATCATCGACGGTTACCGCGCGCTCTTCATTGCGTAATTTGAGCACCACAGCCTGAATATTTTCATTCAGGGTTTTCTGCTCATCATAGACCCATCGGTCATTTTGTTTTTTGAGCTCATCGTCTTTGCCACTGAGCAGTTGCAGAAAGGCGCGCTGATTCGCTTCGGTTACCCGATTGAGACGGTAGATCTGCATTTCGCTCAGGTGGGCGAACAATTCCACCAGCGTGATGCCGGGATCGGATAGGTTGTGGTTCGTCCATTCCGGTGCGTGCGCGGGTATCAGCGCCAACGCTTCTTCCACCAGATCGGCAAAACGGCGGTCGTCGAGATTAGGGATATCTAAAGGCATAAGTTCGTTCTCATCGATTCAAGGAGCGCTCATTGGTACTTAAGTTTTATCGTGTGGTTGCCGGAATAAATCAGATAGCGGCCGGTCTGTTTGATCTTGTCTACCGTATCCTCGCCGTCTTTTAGTTTTTCAATCGTGCCCAGACTGAGCGTCAAGTCCTGGACATGGTCTATGCCTGAAATAGTCGAAGCCAGACGATAGATATCGGACTGCTGAGGCTGTTCCCCGAACGGCCAACCATTGCCATCCAAGCCACCGCTCAAAGGATGCAGGTAGGTAACCAACCGTTGATAAAAATCTGACTGTACGGTGCTGGCGACCTCGGGGCTTGTCAATACGATTTCCAGTTCGACATCGAGGCTGAGGTAAAGCGGCCCTGCGACCGAAATATCGGCAGTGGCAATGGCATGACGGTTAAGATAATCGCGAACCCGATCAAGCAAAGCCTGATCGGGTAAAGGTTTAGGTGCTGCGGAACGAGGTACGATAATGACGCCAATTTTCCCTGTGCCGGCTTTTTTATCCGCTTCCTCTAATTGGAGCAGTGGATTTTTCTCTACATCGAGTAAAGGCACGCACAATGATCGAGCGACCTCGAACGAAGCCTGCAAGGCAAGATCTTCGAAATCTTCCGCTGTCACTGCACGAAAGCGATGCCGTAACCGCTTGGGCGCATTTTGCTTAACCGAAACTGTAGTTTCGGCATCAGCGCCGCCGCTGGCCGCAGCATGATTGATGACGCTGTCGATATAGGGCAGAGTGGATTGGAGTTGCGTAACTGTTCCAACAGGTTTGTTGCCGGCTTTGCCACCACCGGTTTGATACCAGCTCAGCCGGATATTGCCAATACCGCGCGGTGGAACAAGGCCATTGATACCGTCACCAAAGCGGATTTCGCCGTTTAATCGATCGATGACATAGTGACGTGAATTTGGTCCAGAGCCATGAAAATCAGGTACTTCGTGCCATCGTACCCAAACGGATCTCCGGTTTATTGAATCGTTGCCGAAATGTACCGCATCGCTGCCTTCTTCCTGCTGAATGATTGCCAGTTCGCTTGCCGTCGGAATTTCTGCCTCCGTAACCTCGAGTTTCTGCCCAGACAGTACGGGCGCATGGGTAGCACGAAAACGCTGCCTCTGACTTTCATTACTGGAGCCCAGCACTTCATTCGTCAGGGTAACAGTTTGCGCCGCCATGGTCGTATTCAAACGCAGCCATTGCAATTGTGGCATATTAAGGTAAGCGCCATCGGCAAGCCGTACTCGAAGCCAGAAGTGATCATCCACGCCAAAGTCGGTGCGCTTCTGAATATCGGTAGGCGGTAGCCAGATCACCAGGCCCGAATGCTTCAAGGAATCAGTTTCATCTTGTACTATCGTGGTCAGCCATTTTTCACCATTCCAATATTCCCAAACGAGCCGCGGGGAATCGGAAGAAACAGGCACATCGGATAGGGTGGTATAGTTATATTCAGTTACCGCGATGGCAAAATAAAGTGACAATGGCAGTTTCGGAAAATCGCGTCCTTCCGGCAAACTGAACCCCAGATAGAGAGTAGGTGGTTTAGTAGAGGAGTCAGACTGGTCATCGACTGCCAGTACGAAAGGAGTAATCTCTGTCGATGGCTTGACGATTTCATAATGGAAATCATTGTAAAGCAGAACCGTTTCAAGGTTTTCTGGAGCGGTTGATGTATACGCTAGGCTTAACTGGCTTAACAGCGGCGGCACCAGGGTAGCCGGCTGCCAGGTATAGAGGAAGTCATTGCCATCTTTTTTTGGTTGGCCCTTATCATCCGTTTTAAGTTTGACACCGGCTGGTTTGCCATAATCATTTGCAGAAATGCGCATCCGTATCCAGTAGTTTTCGATACCGGTGATAGTGGAGGCTTTTAAGTCAGGCGGTACGGTAAAAACAAGGGACTTGGATTGGGTGAGGACATCTGTAGCATCAACCATGCCCGCCAATTCTTTCCACAACCCACCGTTCCAATACTCCAAAACCAGCGTGGGCTTTATTCGAGGTGACGGAATTGTTTGATTGCCAGCATCTGTTTGGATGTATTCTTTGGGATCTTTTACCGTAACAGTAAGCGTTACCTGGGCGCCAGCTTTGGAAAATGTTTCCTTATGGGCGAAGTAAAACTTATCGCCGAGTTTAGGCGTTTCACCGAAGGGAAAAAACTCCTGGCCAATATCAATGGGCAAGGTATCGAACGCAGCAGCATCCAGGTTCAATCCTGTTCGTGTCCTTGTCGCGGTCAGGGTGATTTTTTCAATGACGGGCAATTTGATGTTCGAATCAAGCTTCTCGGTTGTTTTGTTCTGGTTGAGAACGAGCCGGCAGCGCAGCCAGCGCGCGCTTACGGAATTGACGACCATTTCCGGCAAGGCTGCAGATAGCGTCAGGTTGACACTGCCCGAAGTCGTCAATCCCTTGGTGGTGTCTGCCGTTGGCGTTATCGATTTCCAGTTTTCCCCGTCGCTGTATTCCCAAACAACCGTTTTATTTCCGTTTTTCGTCAGGGTAAAGTCCAACTTAACTTCAAAAGGTCCAGGTGATTCGAATAAGGCACGATGCCCCAGGTACATAATATGCTCGCTAGGGTTTTCGCCTGCAAATACAGAAAATTCACGAGTAAACGCATCGCCTGGATTACCGGATGACAGCAACATTTGGGTGTATCTGTCCAAGCTGGGCTCGCGCACGCCTATAACCGTTAAAGAGGCCGCCGTTACCACCAATTCATGTTCGGTTTCAAACAGGATAGGTTGTTGTTCGTCTGCTGCCGGCTCTCCACCCACCTGCGTTCCGGCAGGCACAGTCACATCCACCGTGGCGCCTTCCGCAAGCTTAAAGGTTAACGGTACCCGCGCCGGTTGCGGCGGCAATGGCGACGTGCCTAAGAGATCCAGAAAAGCCAGTAGATTCTTCTCAGGTACCTGGTTGAGCCGTTCGATAATGATCTCGGCATAGCGGGAGAATACGGCTATGAGAGCATTGCCCATTGGGTCTTTCTGATCCCAATCAGGCGCATACACCTGCAACAGGTCTTTGATTTGTTTTGACACATCTTGCGCAGTGCGTGGATCGACCAGGGGAGAGCGCTCAATCATCACAATGCTCCACGTTCGAGATAAAACGGATAAACCACGTTAAAGGCATTGTTGGTGGCCCGTACACTGTAATCGATAATAATTAACATCACTTCGCCTTGCTGCTCGGCGCGAACCTGTACATCCTTGACATCAATGCGCGGTTCAAAAGCGAGCAAGGCTTCGCGGATTGCCTCGGTTATGCGGCCAGCGGTCGTATCATCGTTGGTTTCGAAGACCAGATCGTAAATGCCGCAACCAAAATCCGGCCGCATTACCCGCTCGCCCTTGGCTGTGCCCAGGATTGTCCAGATCGATTGGCGTACGCTGTCTTCATAGCGGGCGATACCGAGTCCTTCTTTATCTTCTTTATCCGATTTCGACTTTAATTCCAGCTTTATCGGAAAGCTCCAACCTACGCCAAGAAAATCTTTCGCCATAATTTAACCCATTACCCTATAAAGACAGTGCCAACGGCAATGACGGTGCCGGCCGGCGTATCCGATGGATCGTTACACGTCATGGCGCTGTCGCCATTGCGTGCCGCCATTTTGCCGTTGATTTTGACTTTCGGACTACCAGCTTTGATGGTTGCTTTGTTGCTTGGCGGTTTTTGAAAGGTTGTTCCCGGCGGTGTTGGCATATGCGGTGGGGTATTGTCCGCCGTGCTATCAACGGTAGCGGCAGCCAAGCCCGTGATTTTGACGTTACTGCTAAGATTGCCGTTGATAATGCCGGTAAACGGATGCGGTAAAGGGGTTGGTACAGGCGGTCCCGGTGGCGCCGGTACCATAACGATATGAATATCGGTCCCGACAATTTGATCGCCTTGTTTTGCTGCAGGTTGTCCCATGATGTTTTCCTAATTGATATTAACAAGCTGGCCTTTAACATCTAATGTTGCTTTCGCCTCAAGCTTGGCACTGCCGGCAGACTTAACTTCAAGACTGCTTTTTGCATCCAATACAATCGTATTCGCTGACAGAATTATTTCACCATTGTCCGCGGTAAGTTTGAGGTCCTTGTCGGTAATAATCGAAATGGTTTTGCTGGCGGTATCGACTACAATTTTATTTTTTCCAGATTTGTCTTCTATCTCAATCTTTTCCTTGCCGTCTTCATCGGTCAACCGGATACAATGGCCGCTGCGGGATTTGATCAGGCGGACATTATTTTTGCCGTCGTCATTTTTCACCGGCGGTTTGTCCTTGCCGTTCCATAACGCACCGATGACATAGGGAAAATTCATGTCGCCCTGTTCGAATACGACCAGCACTTCATCGTCGACTTCCGGTATAAAAAAGAAGCCCCGTTGATTACCTGCCATCGGCGTAGCCACTCGTGCCCAATTGCTTTCGTTCTGATCGCTCAGCCATGGATATTTGAGCTTGACTCGGCCCAAGCCTTCAGGATCTTTACTATTGGTAACAATGCCGATTACCGCACCATAAATGCGGGTGCCGGACATATCCGTTTCGTTAGCTTCAAACATGGGAAAAGACATTGTCATGTGGTGTTTCTCCAGCCGGTAAATTGCGTTGCATAGCCTTCAGACCCATAAGTGTGAGTTACCGCTGTTATATAATAATTGCCGCTAAAACGGTTACCCACCCCTTTGATCATTATCACTTCGCCTGCTTTGATTTTTGGATTCCCCTCGCATTGACCTTCACCCCGAACCAAACCTAATGCGCTGACAGCTAAGGCCGCGTCAGCAAGTTGTTGCGCGTATGCTTTATCTGATATGGGAATATTCGTTATCAATGACGAAGACGGGCCAAAGGTTTTTTTTGCCAAATCAGGACCGCATTTATTACCACCCATAGAGACAGTACTAGTAGCGGTTGCGATGATGGCTTTTTTCTCTTTCATGCTCCATCCGAGCGCCTTGGCTTGGCTGACTTGTCCTGCGGTCGAAAGTTGGGCACGAAACTCGTTGAGTTCATTCTTTATTGTTAACTCAAGGATCGCTGTTTTTTGATAACTCGCTGGCTGAAAATAAAGCCTATTATTCTGCATTACCAGTTCATAATGTAGCAGGCGTGCGCGCGCCTGCAGAAAGGCAAAATCGGTTTGGTTGGTTTGAATCAAGTATTCATGAGTAATATTACTATCTTTGGAGTTAACTGAAATCCCAAGCTCTGCTCCTATCTTGCTAGCAATATCGCTGTCTTTCATTTTGACGAAAGTACGTGTTTTATTACCTCGCTGCAAGCGGTGTCTGCGATCGTAACCTCGCACAACAAGCTGTGGCAAACTAGCTGCAAGGTATTCAACCTCAACCAACGTTATTTCGCCGATCATTATGGTTTGCAAGGAATCACCCCAGCCCATTTTTATCTCCACCTGGTCTCCGAGTGCAAATATCGTGTCCTTATTAAGCCAATCGGGCTCGGCATCGGTTTCGTCAGTGGCAGCTAGTTCTAAAGTGAACATGCTGGGTAATTCCACCTGGTCATCCACGGTGATGCGGGTTATCTGCCACGCCAAGTTATCAAGGAGTGCAGCACCGTTCACTTTTAAACTGAATCCTGGAATCTCGATTGAGCCTGGCATAATTTCAACTTACTCACTTTCAGGTATGGTCAGAAGCTTGCCAATTTCAAGTATGCGTGGATTATCAAGGCCATTGGCTTCGGCAATCCGACGCCAGTCAGAGACGTCGTCATACAGTGTAGCGGTAATGTTGGCGAGCGTGTCGCCGCGCTTAATACGATAAGTGGTGAGCTCTGGGTCAGTTTCCCGCTTATCCATCTCCGGTTTTATGTATTCCAAAAGATCAATATCAACATTCGCTCGCAGTGGTTTGCCTTTACCGGAGAATAAAACGAACTGCTGGCTCAGACTCGTGATTACACCGGTAAATGGAAAATCCGATCCTACCGGCGCCTTGCCCCAACTTACCTGCACAGTTGGGGGGCGTTGCAGGTCACGGTCCATGCGGGTAAATAGAATGAGTTTATTGGTCAATTCACGAACATCGGCGTATTTGACACCATTAACCGGTTCCGTAACATCGTAGAATAGCTTTAAGCTTAATTTTCGGCTTCCACCTCCTTTAAAAATGATTCCAGGTGCATTGAAACGCCGGTCGGTACTTCCAGATTCCCAATTCACCGATTTTGAAATCGAATAGTCAGATGGATTGAACATGACCTTTACGGCTTTTTGTTCTAGCCGGCCGCCATTTTTGCCCAGCGGCGTGATGACGAGTTTTTCTAGCGCCATATGCGAATACCCCGCCGATCAAGATCGATGATCAGCTTATTCCAGATAACGCGGCTAACGCGGTCAATAAGCTGAGTCCATTCGCGTTTGCTAAGACGGTCATGGGTGTGTTCCAATTCCGGCATGAA
This sequence comes from Nitrosomonas sp. PY1, assembly GCF_022836435.1. Lineage (NCBI taxonomy): Bacteria > Pseudomonadati > Pseudomonadota > Betaproteobacteria > Nitrosomonadales > Nitrosomonadaceae > Nitrosomonas > Nitrosomonas sp. PY1. The sequence continues at coordinate 1,120,506 of NZ_BQXC01000001.1, forward strand.
GGCTTGCTTGTCCGGTGAATCCATTTTGTTCTTTTGTTGCTGCCAGGAAGATTCAATTGTGCTGAATTCAGAGCGGGATCTACCTTCCCTGCGGAGCGCCAACTCTGGAATATTGTCATAGACTTGCGCTGTTGTCGGGTCAGCAATGTCATTCTTTCGCTGCCTTAAGAAACTGAGTGTAGAGTTTCTAAGCTGCTGCCTTATTAACGGAGTATCAGACGCTGCTGGTGATTGCTTGGGCGTTGATAACCTTTCGTAATTAGTGGCGTAAACCGGATCCGCGCGTGTGTTTGTTGCGGTGGTAATTTGCCATGCTTTTTTAGCCGCTTGAGGGTGAGGAGAAGCGTAGTCCAAAGGCAATTCCTTGTCGATCAGCGCGCGTGAATAAATAGACGCCGATTTGCTATGACTAATCATTTTTGTTTCTGGTGTTGAAACATTGGGTAGCGTATCTTTCTGATTGGCTTGAATAGTTTCTTTGAGGATCTGGTTTTTTTCTGGCCAGGCGTTTGCGGTGTCTGCTGCCTGCGTAGCGCTTTTCCGTTGTTTACTGACAAAATACTGATCTGAATCAGGTTGACTGGCTTCAATCGAGAAATTATCGTTCTTTTTTATGGCAGTGGAACGAAAATCATGAGTGCGAGTAATGTCACTGTGATCGTGCCCTGATATTGACTCAATACTGGCCCGGCGTAACCGCCATACTGTCTGCTGTTGCTCCGGTTTAGGCAGAGGCTGATTCTCACTGTTTTTAGTTATCGATTTTGGTTTTTCTTCCTTTGCTGGTAAAGGCGGATTGATTACTGCGTGGTTATCTTTGGCATTGATAGTTACAGTTTCCGTGTCGACTTCAGAATAGGTATTTACAGGGTGTATTTTTGCGAACCGGGTTTTGCAAACAGTAGAGTGTTCAGAACTTTTTGCTGGCAAGCCTGTTTGAGTACGGTTGATAACGACACCTGTTGCGCGGTTAGAATTATCTGAATGATTTGTGTCATTTTTTTTAGAAACCAACGTATCGGTGTGATAGGACGAATGAGGAGGCTGTTGGCGATAAACAAATACGCCTGATGCTGCGAGCATCGAGTCGCCTGATTGCCGTCGCGATTTCAACTGAGCCGGTAAAGCAAAGCGGCTGGACAACCACTCGATCAAGCGCAGATAGTGAGCCTGGCTGCGCCTTGTATCGATCACGCCTATTGGCGCGGTAGCGCGTTTTACTAGCCTTCGCGCCAATTGCTGCGGTGCTGTAGGTTCTGATTCAAAGCTGCCATTAGATTTTTGATTCATCTCATCTCTTCCCAGCGCAAACCCTGATGCACCAGCTCAATGCTTTCAAACGCCAATGTTGCGGAGTCGGCTTTAAGATCGGGACCCGTCCATTTGACCGGTAATGCTTGCGAAAAATGCCACGCCATCACTGGTAGCCGGTGGTTGCCGCACAAATAAATCGTACCGTTTTTACGTTTTATTTTGCCTTGCATGACATTCCAGTACCAGTCCCATAAACCATCGATCTGCGTCAGGCCACGTTTTAATACCAGGCGAGGGAATTTGGTACGACCCCAGAAGTTATGTTCAAAGCTATTCACTCCGCCTTCTAAATAAGATTGGGGTTCCATCTCTGCTTGCAAACCGCTGCATTCTGCAAAACCGGCAATCAACAGATTTTCAATTTCCACATGAAAATTGAAAGCGCTTAAAGGGTCACGGCGCAACATGAAGCCAGCTCCTGTTAACGATCATCATTCGATTGTTCATTGAGATTGTGGTTGATTTTTGCAATTTCGTTTACCCATTGTTGCCGTTCCCGGTGTTCAAATTCGAATATCTGCGCATGCGACCAGTGAAAGTGATATGCAATGTAAGCTACCTCCTCATAGAGCCGCGTTAAGGGGTAGCGCCATACTCCCCCGCGCTGTCTAGCTCCACGTCGAATTCTTTTTCGCAATGTGGGCAACGGGTATGAATGAGACTATGGCCATGCTCGTTTATCTGCCGGTAAAGATCCTGCAAATACGCCAGGTCTGCGGCATACAGACCTTCAATGGTTTTCGGATTAATCTGTTCAAGACTGCCAAGTTTGGTGATGACGCGCGCCAACAAAATCACCAAAAGATAAGCTGAATTTCCCTGCACGCGAGGATCCTTAAGCGGCGCGATTTCATCGAAGGCAGTCGCTAACCGCATGACGCCATCGCGGTGCAGGTTTCCTTCCGCATCGGTATAGCCTAATGGCAATGTGAATGTATATTCCGTTTGCAGCATCATTGACCTCTAGGCCTTCTGCACCTGTTCATGGGTAATCTCGAGCGATTCCACAGCAACTTGATTGCTGGTGGCATTGAATGAAGGCCCTGTCCATTTGCTTGGCCAGGCATTAGTGAAATTCCAGCGGATCTTTTCTTGACCAGTTTCATCCAGCAGGATAATGGAGCCATTCTTACGTTCGTGTTTACCGTCGAGCACGGTGCGGTACCACTTCCATAATTCGTCGGAATCGGTAATGCCGCGCTTCAGTGTGATCGGTGAATATTTGTGCATGCCCGGTAACTTCCGCACATGCAGGGGATCACTGCCTTCACGATAATCAATCGCATCGGTGGAAACATCCAGTCCGCCCGCCTCTTGAAAGCCTGCTTGGGTGATGCCGTCTATTTCAACCAAAAAATTATAATCGCGATAAGGATCGGTGCGTGTACCTGTGGGCATGGTAGCTCTCCTGTTGTATTAGTTAGTAAAAATTTTTTATGTACATCGACATAAGTTTTCTGACAAAAAACATGTAAATAAAACGTTAATTCGTGAGTTCTGAAAATCGTTAACTACGGTACCTGCTTATGTGCATCGTTATTTGTGCCTGGATTCAAACATTACCTCCTGCTTCGGTAGATAATTGCTGCCGATGGACGATATGAACCACCACAAATTCCGCTGGGACTATGGGAGCAATACCTATCTCAGTTCTCACCCCACCGTTATCGAGTATATCAGGCGGATTCGTTTCATCATCGCATTTTACGTAGTAAGCCTGTTCGGCCGTATTACCCTGCAAAGCGCCACGTAGCCACAAGCTGTGCAGATACGTATCAAGTTCCCGTTTGATCCGAACCCAAAGATCGAGGGTATTGGGCTCAAAGACCGCCCAGCCCATGTTGGCATCAATCGAGCGTTGCAAGGTGATGACCAGTCGCCTGACGTTGATATAGCGCCATTCCGGTTCACTGCTCAAAGTGCGCGCCCCCATTAACCGGATGCCGCGGCCGGGTGTGGCGCGGATGCAGTTGATGCCGAGGGGATTGAATTGTTCTTGGTTCGAAAAACTTACGTCCGGCACAAGATCGAACACGCCCATTATTTCTTCGTTGGCCGGAGCTTTGAAGAAACCTGCTTTGGCGTCACTGCGAGCGAAGATGCCGGCGACATGACCGCAGGGCGGTATCGGGCGACCTTCATTCACTTTTAGCCAGGGATAATAAATTGCCCCGTATGTTTTGGCAGTACTCATGATAGCTACAAGCTTTTCCAGATAATCGTCGGGTGCCGATTGGAGATCCTGAATGGGAATATCCAGAATAGCGAGGCGGTTGCCTTGTTCCGCACAATGGTTCAATAACCACTGTTGAAACTGAAGAAGAGTTTCAGGCTCCATAAAATTTACCGCATCCGGAGCCGCAATAAGATCGACATCAGTCAACGGCGCTAGCACTTCAACCGCTTTCTCTAGCTGTTCTATAGCTTTAGTTTCAGCGTAAGCGATATAACAGCACACGCCACCATTCTGGAAAAAGCCATTAACCGCGTTAGCTAGAAAGCTATCGCTCTGCTTTTCGAAATAAAAATCGAAGTCTTCCGGGTGATATAACGCCGTGGGTTGCGTTCGCGTGGCAAGGGGATTGCCATTGCCATCTGATTTGGCTTTGGCAACACCGACGAAGCCAGCTATCCCAGTTGGTAGCAGCACCTCCGGTTTCTGAAACTCCTCTTCCCGGTAAACGCCCGGAACCTTGTAGGCAAGGGACATCGTTTCTCCCTTTACTGGTTAGGTCCTGACCATTGACTTATTTGGAAGATAACAAACTCTGCCGGCCGGGCAATGGCCACACCGATCTCGGTAACGACTGCGCCTGCCTCCCGCACATCCGGTGGATTGTTTTCGGCATCGCATTTCACATAAAAGGCTTCCTCCGCGGTATTCCCAAATAAAGCGCCGGAACGCCACACAGTGGTAAGAAACGCGTTGACGTTTCGAGTGATCTTTTGCCATAAAGCCGGTGTGTTGGGTTCAAATACCACCCATTGCGTGTTTTGATCTATGGATTTACGCAAAAACAACAACGTGCGGCGGACATTGATATATTTCAGATCGTAGTTGGCGCTGCCGCCCAGGGTGCGCCCGCCCCACACCAGGATATTGCCGTTCAGCATGCGGATACAGTTGATGCCTTTGGGGTTTAAACCGTCCTGTTGGAATCTGCTTAAAGGTACGGTTACATCGAGCGCACCGCGAATCACTTCATTGGCAGGCGCTTTGTGCACTCCTCTGTTAGTATCGACACGGGCATAAATGCCGGCAATATGGCCACTGGGTGGCACGTTGATCATGTTTTTGGGATTAGCCGGATCAGCGACTTTGATCCAGGGAAAGTACCAAGCCGCGTAATCGGTATTGCCGGGTCTGTCCAGTTTTGTTTCATCCGCCACTCCATTCTCAGGGCCATCCAGGATAGCAAAGCGGTAGAAAATACCGTGCTTATCCGGTTGTCTCCCAAGCCCACTACCGGTAGTATGTTGAGCATCTGCGCCAACCTGAGGTGGTCATGGTTATCGACGTGCTTGAGCGAGACGATTTGCCGTTCCCTCGCTCGCTTCCTGATTTTCAGCGACTGTTCCCGAACGAAGCGGCCTGCGCGGCCTATCTTGAGCGCGCCCGATGGAGCGACGGATTCGTTTGTGACTACTGCGGCACACTCGGAGAGCCTTATCGCTTCGCCAATCGCCCCAGCGTTTGTCGGTGCCGTCACTGCAACCGAGACACGAGCCTCACTGCGGGCACCGTCATGGAACGCACCCACACACCTCTCTCCGTATGGTTCTGGGCAGCCTACTTGGTTGCCAGCCAAACACCCGGTATGTCTGCTGCCCAATTCCAGCGGCAACTCGGGCTGTCGCGTTATGAGACTGCTTTCCAGATTCTCCACAAACTGCGGGTCGGCATGGTGCGTCCCGACCAAGATCGGATTGGTGGCAACCCCTTCGATGCCGTCGAGGCCGATGAAACCTACGTCGGAGGACGTACTCGCGGCAAGGGTCGAGGCGTTCACGACATGGTTCTCGTCGCCGGTGCGGTCGAGGTTAAACAGCGCAAGCACGGTGGCAGCCTCAATAAGCGGAGGACTGGGCGTTACGCCGGACGTGTTCGGCTCGCTGTGGTGCCAGACCGCAGTGCCAAATCGTTGGGCGGTTTCATTGAGCGCGTCGTTACGCCAGGCGCCACCATCATTACCGATGACTGGAGCGGCTACGCGGCGCTTGAAAAGCGAGGGTATCTTCATACCGCCGTTGCGGAACGTGGCGACATGCAAGTTGCCGAAACTTTTCTGCCCATCATTCACCTCGTGTTCTCCAATCTCAAAACATGGTTACGTGGCATTCACCACGGCGTCAGCCCGCAACACCTGCAAGCCTATCTCAACGAATTCACGTTTCGATTCAACCGCCGTTTCTACCCTTTCAACGCATTCCGTTCCCTGCTTGGCATTGCTGGTGATGTCACTGCGCCGACGTATGCTGAACTTTATACAAAAAAATCACGGCCCACTACTACATCTAGCTACCTTGGGAGTTAACCGGATAAGCACGGAAAATACCTTCGTATTGCGCGCAGTGGTTGATAAGCAATTGTTGAATGCTTTTTTCAGTTTGCCCGGGAGCGGCTACCAGTGCGACTTCATCAATACTTGCTAAGGCAGGCAATACCTCTTTTTCAATATTCCCCGCGCTATCGGTACAGACAATGTAACAGCGGCTGCCGCCATTATTGAAAAAACCAAAGACCGCCTGTGCCAAAAAACGCTTTGGTTCCGCTACTGACAAATCAAAAAAAGTGTTTTTGAAATCACCAAAGCTCGTGCAAAGTATGGGAGTATTTTTGGGGTATGCCGGTGGCATATATTGATAACTTATAGTAACCGACTTATCTTTAATCAGTGCTTGATCCGTTATTTTAACAACAACTTTATATTTAGAAGGATCTACTTCATCTTTGGAGTTATCAGATATAGTTATTTTATCTGTCTCAATCGAAGTGGAAGCACCATCTGTAAATACTTTGACTGATTTATCTAATATTTGGTTTATCCCAGGTTTTGGATTTGATGCAAGTAAAAAGCTCTTTATTTCAAACTCAGTCTGAATTTTTTTGTTTTTTCCAAAGTCTTCCGATTTTTTAAAAGTAACCTTGTATTCATAACTTATTGTTATTTCTTTACTATCATCAAGCGCTTCAGCATTTTTGAATGTTAATTTGGCGGCAGAATTATCGTCTACGATTTTTACATCATCACCATCAACCTTAATTCCATCTACTGTGACGCGATAAGAACCTTGTGTTGTGATAACAGGATAATTCTTCAGAAGGAAATTACCAGCATCTCCTTTTCCCTTAAATTTCTCATTTGCAGTCGCTGTCTTATTTCCGAATTCCGATAGAACGCCTATAAACGCGGTGGTACTAGTGCTGACACCAGTTATCGCCTTGATACCGGAATCGATTTCTTGGACATACACGCCGGGTGATTTATAACTTGCTAAATTTACAAAAGCCATAACATTCTCCTTGCAAAAAAAAATGAAATTGAAAAGCTTACAGTTCTATGTTCATGGGATTTTCGGTCTGCTTATTTTTAACCGGCACAGTTACTTTAATCGTTTTTTCGGGACCGCCTTCTTTGGCTGCTTTAATCGTATAAGTGCCGGCAGTAAGTAATCCAAACTGGTAACAGCCATTTGCATCCGTATGGGTTGTCAGTCCCAAATCAACCACGCTGATCAGCACGTTTTCGAGAGGATTTCCATCAGCGTCTTTGACGAATCCACCCACGCGATAGCCCTCTGAGCGTTGATCAGGCATGACACGTTCCTCAGTTGGGGCAGAACGTAGGCCAAGAATAATATCGTGTAATTGCACAAGCGGCGCTTCTACTGGATTTTCCTCAATCTTATCCATGCTGATGGTGATCGAAACGGTAATCGACGGTCGCAATTTATTACCCAGAGCAGTCCAAAATTCGGAGGGATCTTTCAAACCATCGGAACGGGCAACCATAACAGGCAATGGCGGCGACTGATTCTTGAGTTTGCCCTGCAAAAACTTACCAGGAATATGAGAATAGCTTGATAAAACTTGCAAAACCTGGCTAAGCAGTTGATGTTCCTGCAGGATTGGTTCAGCTCCGCCCACTGGCCAGGCGGTGATTAAATAGGAGCAAGCAATACGTAAAGGCGGACGCTGGATGGTTACCCGTTGGTCAACGAAGCGGGTGATAGGTTCGTTGGTGCGCAACTCCATATTTTCCCGGATATCATACAAGAACAAATTGATGGTTGTTTGCGCAGGACTAAACGATTCCGCTGGCCGGTCAAACACAATCTGGGCGGCTTCCAATTCCGGATAATCGACGGCAAGTGCTTTATCATCCAAAATTTTCCGTAAGGTTTCACTGAGATCGCGAATCATGAAGCCGCTCCTTTAAACCCATTCCAACTGCGGCCGAGTTTCTGATGTTCCCGGCGTGCTGCGTGCAAGAGGTGTGGCATGCGAATGACACCGCCATCGTTCGCTGCATAAAAGGCCGAAGCGAGCCCGATGTTCTTAATATTACCTCCTGCTACTCGTATTTCCCGAGCCAAAATCTGGAAGTCGACATCATCTCCAACGGGAACATCAGCAGGAAATAACGTTTCCCAAATACGTTTTCGGTAATTCTCATCCGGCATAGGGAACTCAATGATAAATTGTAAGCGCCGGACAAACGCATCATCCAGGTGATTTTTCAGATTGGTCGCCAGAATCGCAATACCTTCATACTCTTCCATTTTTTGCAGAAGATAACCGACTTCAATGTTGGCATAACGATCATGAGCATCTTTAACTTCGGAGCGCTTCCCAAAAAGCGCATCAGCTTCGTCAAAAAATAAAATTGCGTTGGCATCTTCGGCGGCGCTGAAAATCTTATCCAGGTTTTTTTCGGTTTCTCCAATGTATTTGCTGACGATTTGAGATAAGTCGATTTTGTAAAGATCAAGACCTATTTGATTCGCTATGACCTCTGCGGCCATAGTCTTGCCCGTACCTGGCGGTCCCGAAAATAATATGTTCAAGCCACGACCGAGCGATAATTTCCTGCCTAATCCCCAAACGTTGTAAACCGTGTATTGATGGTTGAACTGTAAACAGATTTCCTCAAGCTGTGAGCGTTGATCATCTGGTAGTATTAGGTCGTTCCATTGATAACTGGGGGAAATTTTTCGGGCAAGTGTACTTAGCGCATGGCCTGTTTGATTTCGTGCGGCAAGCATCAGGTCGCTTAGCTTAAGTTTGTAATCAGGGGTCATCAACTTAAGCCATTTCGCCTGCGTTTGAGCCATTTCACAAGAGGCTGAAATCTGTCCTGGCGTAAAACGAAATCGTTGCGCCAAATGGTTGAAGTCTAAGATAGTGAGGGGAGTATCCGCTAAATGTTTTTGCCATAGTGCTTGCCTGATTTCAACAGTGGGCATGGTCAAAGCTAGCGTCATAACTGAATATAGACAATTACGAAAAATCCAACCTTCATCCTTGCCAGAAAGCACTATGAGACCAGGATTCCGTTCAATTAACTCAGATATGCACTGAAATTCATGTCTATGGCTTTCGAAATCTAATACATCAGCATTCTCTATGTAAATAAGCGCACTCTGGAACCATGCTTCTAAAACGAGTTGTCGACAAACTTGGTTGAAATCCAAGTGCATTTTTAATGCTTTTTCTACCTTGAAAGTAATTAACCGCATGCCTTTTTGCATGGCAATAGCTTCGGCAACTTGCTTTCTGCCAGAACCTATTTTGCCGTACAAGTAAATGTTACACGCAGCATCTTCTTTGTCGGCTCCCGTTATCCATCTTTTTAAGGCTGTCTTAATGGGGTCATTCAAGTATAGGTCATCCAAAGCCATAGTCGGTTCTGAATGACTACAAAAAGAGATAAGTCGTTCATCCATTTCTGTTTCACCGCATAACCACTGAACAAATCGAGAATTAATAAATAATGTTGAGGAGAGAAAAGAATAGGTTGCCTGATGCGCTTCAGAACCAAGCGTAATTAGTCCTGTCCTTAGCAAGGGCGACTCTGGGGTAAATCTGGCTCGATTAACCAGTTTCTCCTCAGTTGTCTGGCATAGCAGGCTAAGTGCCAGATCAATGCTGGGACGTTTTCGCGTAATATCGTCCTGTAAAAAGGCATAAATACGTTCGTAACGGAGATCGAACTCCGGAGCCATCGCAATAATGAGTACATCGATATCAAATGTGCTAAGGCAAAAATGCTTGGCGAGAAGAGAAAGTCTGGGAGAGTGCTTTATGGAGGCTTCATTTGAATTAACCAAGGAACTCCACAACAACGACTTGCATGGAGGCCGATCGAGTAAGCGACTGACTTCTTCTGGCTGTATTTGCAAACCCGGTAAGATTCCGGATTGAGCCGATTCGTATAAATTTTGGGTTAAGTCTAAAGCGGATCCTAGTAAACCATCCAGTCGAGTAAAAGCTATGGCCAGCCCTTCAGCTGCATTCACTTTATCAACTTTTATTTTTGTTATCATTATCCGCCGCCAAACCCAATAAATTAGGGTTTTTTAACTTCTTATTTCCATCATCTTTTAAGATGATGGCCTTGTTATTATCTTGGCAATACTACTAAATTATTCTTGAATATCCTTAGCTGTAGCCAAATTCCCAAGTCAACAGTTGCAATTGGATAATATCCCAATAAAAAAAACAAAACAACTTTTATCTATATTCCAATCAGACTCAAGGCCAATAACATAATTAGCTTGATCAATAGTAGTTAGTTATCCTTAAGAGGATATTCCAACAATTCTTTCTATTCCTAATGCTATCAATGCGGACTGGGGTTGGAGTTGCCTCCTTTGAACGGACACATTATGTTCTGCTTTAAGGAGAAGTAAGATGACTGAAGTGTGCTGTCAAAAATGGAGTCCATGTGTTTAGGCAGTGCGTAGATTTGCATAGTACTGCTGCGAAAATTGCACAGGCGATAAATAGCCCAATTTTTCTTGCTTGCGCTGTCGGTTATAGAATATTTCGATATATTCGGTAATCTCAGCAATGGTTTGTTGGCGTGGTTTGTACTCCGTGATCCGATAAATCATGATGCAAACGTTTTGCATCATGGGTTTCTCGTGTGTGCTGGTGAGATCACGGTCAGTTTTCTGGAAAACGCGTCGTACAGTTTTTCGGCCATTGCAATGGCTCTGTTGCAAAAAATCTGTATTGTGGCTTAGCATTGTTTTTTAGACGGACAGAAGCGAAGAGTTGTGATTTTAAATGACGGTCTTGCCAGAGCAGCATCATTTTGGGCTGTGTCAGATGGCACTGCAAATATGGAATCAGTTACCAACCCGAAATATGAGGGCGGCCAAGCGTTTTTTGGGAAAAGCATTGAAATCTACCAAGCCATGGGCACATCCAGAAACGATCAACGCAGATAAAGCGTCAACTTAACCATTTACTCTGCTAATTTTTTCTTGTCATATTGGTATCAATTTTTTCGATTGCGGCTTGTGTGTACTGTGACCAAGTGCTGTTTTCCTTTGATATTAAACTTTCTACCCGTTGAACGAAGTTTCGAAATGACATTTCTTCTTGATATGGGTCAGTCCTAGTTAAAAATAAAAACTTTTCATGCTTTAATGATTCGCAAGTAGCTCTATATTCTGTCCAGTTTTCTTGAAACTGATTCAAGCCAATGAATGCGGATATTAAAGCTATTAAAGTGCCTAGTAGTCCGATAACTAAGGTTGCTGGGAAAGGATCTTTCGCAAACCCAGCTATTAAGGGAATTGCTGAGGCAGAGAAAATTTCTATCGTTCTTAACCATTTAAACCAACACTGCGCAGCTTTGCTCTTCCGATCATACCAGTCGATTTGGCTGTCTACTCTTGATATTATGTATTCTTCTTCGTCCATGTGTGACTCCTGTTTTGTGTCTAACAATATGTTTCTTCATGATTTTCAGAAATACAAAAGAATTAACACAATCTGTAAACACACTTCACTTCTATAAGCACTTAAATTCCTAAGATCCATTTTAAAATAACTTCCAGGCGCTAACCTCACTAAAACCACTTATTGTGAGTAGTTGACGAGAATCAGGGTTAAAACTCTGCAAAAACATTCTTCCTTCATGGGCATCGAGTGTTCGAATTAATTGCCCTGTCTCGCCTTTACTGGTGAACCTTTACTAGCTGTAGCCAGAAATGTAACATCTTTATTTTTATTTCAATAAATTTCATATCTTTTTCTTCTGATTCGATTTTTTTGGAATACAGAACGATTCATAGCGCCTGAGCCATTTGAATTAATAACTACATTAAATAATTTTTCATCTTCGATCGAATTGATCGTTCAAGGTGATAAATTAATGACGTCCCATATTGTAATCCCCCTTTTCATTTTGCTCTCGAAATTCAATTTCCCAAAAGATTTCTTTGATTTCTACATCCATAGTATCCAAGCGATGAAATATATAAAAAATCAGAGCCTGATCATTCAAAGTAATTTAAAAAGGTCAAAGAGATTTGATACAAAATATTGAATAGAATTTTGTTGATTTGTGTGAATGGATTGTCCTAGCACAAGATATTTAACTGCTTTTGGAAAAGGCCAGAAATCTATAAAGCCATGAGCGCATCCAGAAACAATTAACACAGATAAAGCGCCAACTTTTGGCCTTGCCATTGATGAATTGAAGAAGGAGGGGTACGAAGGATACGATTTATCGGCGGACAATTCAGCGTTTACAGCGCATAGCTAACAGATCAAAGCTTATCACCCTGAAACCGCACTATTTTTGCAACAGAGCCTTAACGGCATACGCCACCGTTAAGTGCATTGTCAGGGTCGCAATCCAAAACTGATTCGAGCTCAACGAGCTTACTGACAAAAGGGGCAGAACACGGAATTTCTGATTCGCTTCCTTTATTATTCACTCGCAATCCTGCGTGGCGATGCTTACCTTCAGTATAATCAAAAATTGTGTAGCTAACTGCTTGATTTTGGAAAGTCACTTCGATGCGATTGGTTTGAAAACGGAAATACCGAGCTAACAAAAATTGTTCTTTTCCTTCGGCAGGATTTTCAGGGTACCGCAGCGCTATTTTTCCGGAACGGCCAAAGCGGTACTGCAGACCTCCTGATGAAGTGCCACAAAGATTAGCCCAGCTTCCTTTTTTGGTTTTGCAATGAAAGAATTGAATTTCCTGAGGTTCACATAAACCCAGAATTGGAGAAGCTTTTGCTTGCCATGACACCAGAATCAGGCCCAATAAAAAGATAAGAATAAGCTTTTGCATGTTTGTTTATATGAAGAAAGATTAAGTCGTTTTAAAACGATTGTATGCTTCACTCAATTTTGTGTCATAGTTATTCGCTTTATAATTTTGACCGTTATATCTCCTTGCGAAATCAACCCAATTTTTACTGCTTAGGGCTTTGAGCATGGAACTGTCATTGGCCACGAAGCTTACAAATGCCTTGAGGTGTTCCAGTTCTGCTTTTGTCATTGCGAAAACGAATGCTTCAACCGAATTAAATCCGGCAGCACGATAATTGCTTCCCATGATTTGAAATCGCCCCCAAGAGACGGAGCTCAGGGCGGCATTTGAATCCAGTTTATACGCCTTTTCTAGCTTCCCATATTGTTCAGAGAATTTTCCGTAACCGCCTGCTATTTTATTTGAGATATCAGGATATGCGATATCGTATTTACCGCCAGTAAGTCGATGGAAATAATGACGTTCAAAGAGAATCCGTGGACGTCCAAGCTTATCAAATGCTTCACCGGCGGTTTCAACCTCGGCAATCGCTTTGATGACCGCAGATTCAACCTTCAATTGGCTTGCCGCTAGATTGTAGTCATTCTCACTCAATCCCCTATCGGGATTGCTCTGCGGTTGGAATAGGGAAGTCAAGTCAGGCACTTTCTCTGTACTATAATTGATAGCAAAGCGCTTGTATGCTTCACTCAATTTTGAGTCATAGTTATTTTCTTTATAGTTTTGACCGTTATATTTCCTTGCGAAGTCGGCCCAGTTTTTATTACTTAGGGCTTTAAGCATGGAGCTGTCATTAGCTACGAAGCTTACAAATGCCTTGAGGTGTTCCAGTTCTGCTTTTGTCATTGCGAAAACGAATGCTTCAACCGAATTAAATCCGGCAGCACGATAATTGCTTCCCATGATTTGAAATCGCCCCCAAGAGACGGAGCTCAGGGCGGCATTTGAATCCAGTTTATACGCCTTTTCTAGCTTCCCATATTGTTCAGAGAATTTTCCGTAACCGCCTGCTATTTTATTTGAGATATCAGGATATGCGATATCGTATTTACCGCCAGTAAGTCGATGGAAATAATGACGTTCAAAGAGAATCCGTGGACGTCCAAGCTTATCAAATGCTTCACCGGCGGTTTCAACCTCGGCAATCGCTTTGATGACCGCAGATTCAACCTTCAATTGGCTTGCCGCTAGATTGTAGTCATTCTCACTCAATCCCCTATCGGGATTGCTCTGCGGCTGGAATAGGAAAATCAAGTCAGGTACTTCCTCAGTACTATAATTCATTGCATTTCTCCTTTACTGAGTAAATCACAAATTATGTCATGGTTATTGATCCTGGAGCTATGATCATTTCTGGTGTATGACAGGTGATGTATGCTGAGAGGCTTCTGCCACGAGTGGATAGTTTTGCAAAGGTTTCTGAATGTGATTTTTATCACTTATACTATCGTTTTGTATTGTTATACTCCTAAGAAGAGGGCAGTGGTGCGGTTGATACACAAAAATAACAATCTGTAGTTCTTGGCACGGATGTATATTATATACAATATAAAAAATACTCTTTGCAAGGAAAAATAAGGGGAGCAAGGAGTGAAAAAAATCGGAGGATTTTTGCTGCTAGCGGTGGCGATTTTTTTTTATGGGAATGTGGAAAGTCAGCCGCTACCTACGAATCCTGCCAGTGCGCCAGCTCAGTCCCAATCATTTTCTGTGAAATCGATTCATATTCAGGGCAATACATTATTACCAGAAAATAAGCTAATGGTATTGATTGCTTATCTTATTGGCGATGACCGCACTCTAAATGATCTTGTGCAAGGAGCGACTACCGTGCAACAAGCTTATCGCGAGGCTGGATATATAGGGGTCATTGCTTTTGTACCTGAACAAAAGCTAGAAAATGGGAATGTCATTATTCAGGTACTAGAAGGGAAAATTGATAAGATAAACATTTCTGGTCTTGCAGAACGCGATGAAATTAATATTCTTAGAAGCCTACCGCATTTAGAGCAAGGAGAAACACCAGTTGCCAGGAATATTGATCGTAATATTCAAATGGCTAATGAGAATCCAACGAAGAAGTTACGAGTTACGTTGGTAGCCGGTGCCAACCCAGGTGGAATCAATGTTGATACTAAGGTAACTGATGAAAGGCCGCTTCGACTTCTTTTTGGGGTCGATAGTGCAGGTACGCCAGGTACAGGGAACTTTAGGACAAACGTTGGGATTCAACACGCGAATTTATGGAATCGTGATCATATCGGTACGTTTCAGTTTCAGACTTCACCCACCGAGCCTAGTCGTGCCCAGATTTATAGCGTAGGTTACCGAATTCCTTTTTATAGCCAATTTGCGGCACTCGATGCATTTTATGCACACTCCAATGTTGAAAGCTTAACCTCAGCTGCCTCGGTTGGCGTCGGTCCATTTGGATTTACCGGTAAAGGTGATGTCGCAGGTTTTCGAGCTCATCGTTTTCTTCCTCGTTTGGGTGAATACGATCACCGTGTCACACTTGGTTGGGATTGGCGGTATTTTAATAATAACTGTACTTTTGGAGGGAATTCTGGCATTGCTGCGTGCGATAGGATTGCTGCAAATGTAACTATCGCACCAGTAAGTTTTGGTTATATCGGTCAAAAAGACGGGCCAATATTTTCTTGGGGGATCAATACCAATATATCCGGTAACTTTGGCGGTAGTAACCAAGCGACTTTTAATGCGGCACGTCTCGATGCAGATAAGCATTATGTTGTATGGCGCTTTTTTGGATTTACTAATTGGAACTTGCCAGCAGGATTTGGTTTGGCAACACGTGTTTTGGCGCAATATAGCCCTCATGCATTGGTTCCTGGGGAACAGTTCGGTATTGGCGGTGGCGGCAGTGCGATGGGTGGTTTCATCAGTGTGCGCGGTTATCGTGAAAGGGAGGTTGTTGGCGATTATGGAACATCCTTTAACATTGAAGGCCTCGGTCCGGACTTTGCTAAATTAGTTAATTCTGAAAGTTTGAATTTACGTCCTCTTGGTTTTTTTGATTTTGGCTGGGTAGGAAACAATTATCACATGCCTTGTAATGCACATGGATCACCCTGCGAACTCGCCAGTGTGGGTGGAGGAATCCGCTTTGCCATTGGTAAAAAATTCTCGGGTCGCTTGGATTTTGGATATGCATTAGTGGATGGAACCCAGAAAGCAGCTGGAACATCACGCGGACACTTGGCAGTTAATTTCCACTATTAAGAAAGACATGATTAAAAATCATAATATAGTATTTATTTGCTATTTGTGGAAAAGGAAATAATTGCTATGGCGCTCAATTACTTTCTAGCACTAGGGATGATTGCGGCTTCATTAATCGGGCATTCATCCATCAGTTATGCGCAATTACCAGTAGATCCATCCATAATTCATGGAGGTGCTGTTTTTGATGCTGTTGGTAATCATATGACGATCACGAATAGTCCCAATACCATACTCGATTGGCAGAGTTTTTCCATCGGTTCTGATAGTAGTGTTTACTTCCAACAACAAGATGCGACCAGTATGGTTCTAAACCGAGTTATCGGTAACGATCCTTCCCATATCTTCGGCAGTCTGGGCAGTAATGGTCATATCTGGTTGATCAATCCTTACGGAGTATTGTTTGGTGAGGATGCGCGTATCGATGCGGCTGGACTAGTTGCTTCAACGATGAATATTGCCAATATCGATTTTCTCGCTAAACACTATCACTTTAACTCGACCGGTATTGCCGGTGAGATAAGAAACCAGGGTGAAATTCGTACCAGTTTAGGGGGACGAGTGTGGTTAATGGGGGATCATATTCAGAATGATGGCTTAGTGCAAACACCCGGCGGCCAAACAGTCGTTGCAGCAGGTAAAAGTGTTGAATTTGTGGATTCCGGTGCGCCAAATGTGGTGGTGCGTGTCAAAGCACCTGAAAATCAGGTGCTCAATTTAGGATCATTAGTAGCATCGAATGGTCAAGTGGATTTGCATGGCAGCATTGTGAATCAAGAAGGTATCGTTCGTGCCAATAGCTTTGGTACCGATGATGCTGGACGCATTGTACTGAAGGCGGATCAGGCAACGTTGGCAAGAAATAGTCAAACCCAAGCTGACCGGGGTTCGGTATATATGGATGTCAGCTCCACTTTGAATAACTGGGGTGTAATCAGCGGTAAAGATATCAACCTTCGTGCCAATGAAATTCTGCAACAAGGTCAGATTACTGCACAAGAAGGGAGCGTGAGTTTGACCGCACAAACTTCAACTTATCTCGGTGGGACAGTCGATGTTTCGAATGCACAAGGTACGGGTGGCAATATACGACTCACTACCCAAAAACTCGAAGGCGTGGCAGGAGGTGCTTTGCGCGCAGATGGCGAGCAAGGTGGGCATATTCGGATTGAAGGCAATGATTCGGTTGCTTTTTCCTCGACGCTGACTGCAATTGGCAATACGCAGGGTGGAATCATCGAAGTGACGGGTGATAGTGTGTATTTGCTCAATGCAGATATTGATGCTTCGGGCGGCACACAAGGTGGTACCGTGCATTTGGGCGGAGGATGGCAAGGCAGCGGTGATTTGCCCCACGCACGCGAAGTATTGGTAGGGGTGGGAAGTGAAATTAAAGCCAATGGCGAGACAGAAATAAATCCTGCTGCCAAAGGCGGCGAAATAGCTGTGTGGTCGACACAAAGTAGCGAACACTATGGTTCACTGCAAGCCAAAGGTGCTGGTCGTATTGGGTTGTTATCCGAAGGAGCGATCCGGAAAACCGGAGACATTCAGAGCGAGGACGGCGCTACTGTATTGTTTGATTCTCAGAGGCTTATTATCACAGATAATCCACCAGATAATCTCATGCTAGTTGATAAAATATTCTCGGAAAGCCATGATGGTCAGCCGAAGTTAGCGAATGGGGACAATTTCGGCGCTTCAGTGGCGGTTGATGGCAATTTATTAGCTGTGGGTGCTCCTGGGGATAGTGGATCTGGCCTGAATCAAGGAGCAGTTTATTTATTTGCTGGTATTGAAGGAGACTCCTCAGGGCTTACATTGCAAAAGAAAATTTCCTCTGTTACAGGTGACACCGGTATGCCGGCGCTAACAGATTCTGATCTTTTTGGTACCGCGGTAGCGCTTGATGGTGGCCGTTTGGCAGTGGGTGCAAGGGGATCAATCATCAATGATGGCAATCATGGAGCTGTGTATTTATTTAATGGTACAGGAACGGATTTTTCCGAACTTACTTGGCGAGACACGATTACTTCCGGCACACACAACATACCTGAATCTGAATTAAAAGAATTTGATTTTTTCGGTACTGCGATAGCACTTGATGGTGACCGCCTGGCGATAGGCGCAGCCGGTGATAGTACGAATGGAAGCAATCGTGGTGCAGTACATTTGTTTACGGGAACAGGGGTGGATTTTACCTGGCGAGACAAGCTCATTCCTGGCAAATACAACATGCCTGCGTCGGCCCTGGCCGATTCCGATTTTTTTGGCTGGTCGGTGGCACTCGATGGCGATCGCTTAGCAGTGGGCGCATTTAATGATAGTACCGGAGGAACCAGTCGCGGTGCAGTACATTTACTTTCAGGTGTGGGGTCTGATTTTTCGGGGCTTACTTGGCAAAGTAAACTTGCTTCTGGTACAAACGGTATGCCTGTTTTAGCTGATTCCGATTTTTTTGGTTGGTCGGTGGCACTCGATGGTGACCGGTTGGCGGTTGGAGCGCTTGGAGATGATCAGGGTGGGAAGGATCATGGTGCTGTGCATTTGCTGACTGTAGGATCAGATTTTTCAAAGCCTACGTGGCAAAACAGAATAGCTCCCACAAATGCAGAAGGCTTTGGCTTGTCGGTAGCGCTTAATGCTGGGCGCATGATTGTGGGAGCGGTAGAAAGTAGCGATGTTAGAGGTGCAGTGTATATATTTAATTCGCCTATTATAGATACTCCCACTAAAGAACAAGCAACAATCGATACTTCGGTGCAAACTGTGAACGCTTCAATATCAGCTACTAAAGCAGTCCTAGATGATGCGATCAATGAAGGCAGAGTGATGGATACAACTTCCATCGCCAACTCACCGGCGGCCAATTTTGGTCGTTTAAATCTGGCGCAAATGAGTATGACTGACATGCAGTACTTAATTAATTTTAGAAGAGAATATAAGGAAAAACTCTTTGCGGATGCGATTTATGAGCTAGAAATGGATCCGACATTATCCGATGTGTTGGTTTGCTCAAGCATAAGCAAGATAGATTCGGATTCTTGTAGAATTTCCGATGCACAGCGCCAGGAAATCAAATCAAAGCTAACAGAAAAACAGCAGCGTAAACCTAAAGGTATGCATAAAGTGCGAATCGCGAGTCTTCCACAGATTGAACGAAAAGTTATTGTACTTTTCGGTATTGATCAATACACAGACAAAACGATTCCATCTCTAGAAAATACAATCTCCGATGCGGAGGCGATAGGTCAATTGTTTGCCGATAAGCTCGGCTACGATGAAATACGTATCGTTAAAAACGCGACCAGAGCTGACATTATCCGGACATTGAATGAGCTCGCGCTGGAATTGGAAATGAATGATAGCGTAGTTGTCTATTACGCTGGCCATGGCTTTGTCAATGAAAAGACAAGAAATGGCTACTGGATTCCATCCGATGCTTCAGCAAAAGATCCAGCAACGTGGATTTCCAACACCAGTGTTTCAGAAATGCTGGGGAGTATTCGTTCGAGGCAAATGGTTATGATTTCGGATAGTTGTTATTCCGGAGCTTTTACTCGAGAACAAAAACTTGACCGTAGTATTCAGGGCCTAAAACCCATCGATATTCTTGGTAGACGGTCGGTGGTGGTGATGTCATCAGGAGGTGATGAACCGGTGGCTGATGAAGGTAGAGGCGGTCATTCAATCTTCGCTTGGTTTTTGATGCAAGCGCTTAACGGTGTGGATAGCTGGAAAGTAGGTACGAAAATTTTTGAACAAGTGCAACATGATGTCAGCAAGAGTTTTCCACAAACTCCACAGTATGGTGCATCTGCCGTTGCAGGGCATGAAAAAGGTGGAGATTATCTGTTTGAATTTAGAAAGTTGGAATAAACGGCAATTTATGACTAATATTGCTAAATAAGGGAATCAAAATGCCAAGCTTACCTGACGATTTTTTTATTCAGAAAGTTATTCTACTGAGCACTGGAGCGCCGAGCACAGTTGCACTGCGTGATGAACTTACTCGGCTCTATGAGCAAAGCGACGACCTAACTCAATTTGAAGCGTATGTTGATGATTTTATCGTGCGCCAGTTTTCTGAATATGGAAATAATGATAGTAATGCAAAACAAGCGTTATTTCATCAGGGTTTTAATATTAACTTAACGGTTCAGAAGATTGATCAATTGACTGCGGATTCATTTCGACAAGGAATTGATTCGTGGCATGAATATTTATCCTATTTGATCAATGAATTAGATAAAAGTGTCGGTAAAATTCTAGATAATCGCGCAACTGCTGCAACTGCCTTTACCGATTTACTCGATGAACGCAATATTGAAGTCAATGTAAATGACCCGCGCGTGCAAGCATGGATAGATCAAGTTGACGCAACAGATGGATCGCTGCAGGTTGCAAGAAATACCCTCGAAGATTTGATAAATCAATTAACTGAGCCGGTTCTTATTGGTAGCGATCCTGCGGATAATGCAGTTGGGGTTCCGGTCAATGCAAACATTGTTTTAACATTTAGCGAAGCGGTGAAGGCGGGCGCTGGGGAAATCGTAATTGAAGGTGACGACGAGAGCAGAATTTCTTTAAACGTAGCAGATTCTGCTCAAGTTATATTTGACGGTAGCATAGTCACGCTCAATCCGAATGAGGATTTGCATTTGAATGTGAATTATAATGTGCAAGTGGCTAGTGGCGTTATTACCGATTTGGCGGGGACTCCATTTGCTGGAACCAGTGACCCCACGGCGTTAAACTTCAGTACAAACGATATTAATCTCCCGACGTTAGTGAGCAGCGATCCTGTGGATAATGCGGTTGGGGTTCCGGTCAATGCAAACATTGTTTTAACATTTAGCGAAGCGGTGAAGGCGGGGATTGGGGAGATTGTAATTGATGGTAATGACGGTCACAGAATTCCTTTAAACGTAGCAGATTCTGCTCAAGTTATATTTGACGGTAGCATGGTCACGCTCAACCCGAATGAGGATTTGAATCCGAATACGGCTTACCAGGTGATAATAGGAAATGGCGCAATTAAAGATTTAAAAGATAATCCCTATGGCGGTTCCAGTGATCTAAATTTTCAGACCACCCCGGGCGTAAACTTTAACTTAACACTTGCTGTCGATAATTTAACCGGCTCTTCAGGCAATGATATTTTTACGAGTGATTTAGCTTCTGACGGAGAATCTTTTGTAAGTACTCTTCAAAATTGGGATGTCCTCAATGGAGGGAATGGTGTAGATACACTGAACGCGACTCTTGGAATACTATTTGGGCCTGTGAATCCATCTTTGACTGATATTGAAATCATTAATTTCCACAATGTTGCAGGTTTCTACAATTTCGAACCGAACAATATTAGTTTTGCTAATACGCGAGGTGCGCAACAGATTTGGAATGATGCGTCAACCGAGTATCTGTCCTATAGTGCAGCTCCAATTGCAGCAACCTTTGGCGTAAGAAATACCCAATCTGCTACGGATATTAATACTTTTGATAATGTGACAGGTAATAATGATCGTTTATTGATAGCTACAGAGAGTGCGGGCAGTGATTCAGTACGCGCTGTTGTTCAATCGTCGACGGATGCTGCAAACATCGAGGCCATGAGTATCGATGCAAGAAGCGGCAACAATTTCATTGATGTTTCGGCATTTACGGCGATTACCGAATTGACGATTACAGGACCGGGAGCATTGAACGCTTCAGTTGGTACAACAGCTCTACGCACAGTGGATGCTGCTGCTAATACGGGTGGTGTGGTGCTGGATCTTTCAACGGCTACTAACGATTTGACGGTGACTGGTGGTTCAGGGAATGATACTTTTACGAGTGATTCCCATGATGTAAATAACCATCAAGATCAAGATGTCTTCGATGGAGGCAATGGTGTAGATACACTGAATGCAACGCTTGGAGATTCAATGTTGCCTAGGAATCCATCATTGACTGATATAGAAATCATTAATTTCCGCAATGTCGGGGCTGAAAACTCTTTCAACCCGAACAGTATTGGTTTTACTAATACGCAAGGTGTGCAACAGATTTGGAATGATGCATCAACAAGCGACTATCTGATCTATGAGGCGGCTCCAATTGCAGCAACTTTTGGCGTAAGAAATACCCAATCTACTACGGATATCAGAGATTTTGATAATGTGACAGGTAATAATGATCGCCTATTGATAGCTACAGAGAGTGCGGGCAGTGATTCAACACGCGCTGTTATTCGATCGTCGACGGATGCTGCAAAGATTGAGGCTATGAGTATTGATGCAAGAAACGGTAACAATTTCATTGATGTTTCGGCATTTACGGCTATTACGGGATTGACAATTACAGGACCGGGAGCATTGAACGCCTCAGTTAGTACAGCAGCCCTAAGCACCGTTGACGCTGCTGCTAATACGGGTGGTGTGGTGCTGGCTCTTTCAACGGCTATTAACAATTTGACGATGACTGGTGGTTCAGGGAATGATACGCTCACCGGCGGTTCAGGTAATGATGTTATTCAAGGCAATGAAGGTAATGATCGGTTACTTGGCGGCGCAGGTAATGATACGCTCACCGGTGGCTTAGGAAATGACTTTTTTGTATTTGATACAACGTTGAATTCAGAAACAAACGTCGATGTTATGACCGATTTCACCGTTGCTGATGATACCGTTCGATTGGAAAATGCTATTTTTGCTCAATTTGTGACAGTAGGTGCTATTGGAACTGATACCTTTGTTTCTGGTCCGGGTGCGGTTGCCTTGGATAGTAACGATTACCTGATTTACGATACCGCGAATGGTAATCTATTTTACGATGCCGATGGTAGTGGTAATGCTGATACTGGTGTTAATGCGCCTCCAGTGAGGTTTGCAGTGTTAACGGGAAGTCCTGTTTTAACAGCAGCTGATTTTGAAGTTATTTAGTTTTTTCGGCCAGCAGGCTCCAAGTAGAGTGTCATGCCAAATATGCGCAAGGTTTGATTTAGGGGGTGGTGCCAAAAATGATCCAAATCCAAATAACCACATACTGCGGTATGCCGCCAGTACGATTACTTTCCGCAGAGTTCGATGAGCTTGACGGCAACATTGGCCGAGCGGAAGGCAACGCGTTGGTATTAAACGATCCAGCTCGAAGTATTTCTAGAATTCACGCATGATAGTGTGTCGCGGTGGAAATTATTTTATCCGCGGGCTAAGGGAGCACGATGCCGGTTTATCTAAACGAGCAACCGCTCATAACCCGAACAATAAGACAAGCAGAGTCCTGCGTCATTAAAATCGGAGCTATCAGGTTCAGTGGTAAAAATGATGTTCCGGAATTAAATTCTTCGCTGCCACCGATGCATGTGTATGAACGGAACCCGCAGTTGAATCACACGCAATAACGCACGGCTCATTGGGTTTGATTTGTTGCAAGTCCGTGCGTTGATAAAGCGTGAAATGCGTGCAGCGCTGTCGGGAATAATCAGGTATTTCAATTCTAATCAATTGGAAAAGTAGTTTGGGCAGAAAACATCGGTCGATTCCGCTTTCTCGTTAAATCGTAAAGCCGATTAGTTGATTTTTGCACATTGCCCAATCTATGGCTAATTGCTAATTGCTAATTGCAATTATTCATCAATACGTGCAGAGTCACGGAATGATCTTTTTTATATATCTTGAAATTGCCAAATTATCTAAAATAGGCGGACCAAAAATAAATGAGGATGCTTGCGATTATTGGTTTAGATCCAATTTGTCGTATTGCGTTTTATCAGATGGATTAAGTGGGCATTTTGGTGGTGAGGTTGCATCGTAATTGGTTATAAGTATATGGGGTGAACGTTTTGCTAAGCAACCGCAATGTAGTGCCAAAGCAATCGAATTGCTTTTAAATGCGACGGACAATGCAATTGTCAGAGAGCAGCAAAAAATATGCGTGCTACTGCTGTGATTCTTATCATCGATACGATAAATCATGTGGCAACATGGGGGCATATTGGCGACTTTCGTTTGTGTTGTTTTCGCAATGGGCGGGTTAATTCACTAATCCGAGATCACAGTATGTCACAAAATATGGTAGATGCAGGATACTTGAAGCCAATGGAACTACGTTCATCACCTACTCGAAATCAATTTACGCAACTTTGGGCAATGGAGATTCTTCTGAAATGGTATTTTCCCGAACGATTTTCCAGTGAAGCGCGGCGATGCCCGGTGAATGGAACTGACACGAATGATGTATTTATATTTACCTGGAGAACTCGATCATGAAAATTAATTCTTTATATGGACTTACTTTAAGCTTACTAATGGCATCGGCAATTCAGGTAAGCGCAGAAGAATTTAAGTTGTTGCATGAGAGTGAAATAAACGAAGCTGCTGTTATTGATGCGCTTGCGCCTGAGAAGAGTGGCCGCACTCGATCGTTCAGGCCAATGGATGATTACTTAGCCCGGCCGCCCAGTGCATCCATGTTAATAACGTTCAATACTAACTCTGCGAATCTCACATTTAGCGCTAAACAAGCACTGGATAAGGTTGGTAGAGCGCTTAATATGGATAAGTTAGCTGAATTTAGCTTTGTTATCGAAGGACATGCCGATCGAAGGGGTTCTTATGAATTAAATCAGCATTTGTCGGAAGAGCGAGCTGCGGCGGTGAGGTATTACCTAATCAGCATGCACGATATTGATCCGACGCGATTAACAGCGATTGGCAAGGGTTATACAGAACCGCTGAATAAAGATAACCCCCTCGCTGAAGAGAATCGTCGTGTAACGATTGTCAGAGTAGTCAAGTAGCGACCTTTGCGCGGTCAAAAGCAGATTTAGCTGTGTGAGATGATATAACTTGTCTTTTAATCATGGGGTTGAGCTAATGCAATGAGTTTTTCTGAAGACGATGTAACCTGCGAATTCAAAAAAGGAATTTCTTGAAGCAGATCGATAATTGATAGACTGGAACGCTATAGATCGAGCTATCGCAATTCATTACGCACCGGTATCGGATGGAACAGGTCGTCCGGCGTATTCGGGATTGCTGTTGTTCAAGATGTTGTTGGTAGGTATCTGGCATGGTGATTTAAGCGATGAATCGATGGAAGATGGCTAATTCTAATTTGCACGTGATACCATCAAGCCGTGCTGGATTTGATCGATAAAGCCGATATTCAGCCGAACCTGGAACCCGTATTCATGCCGACAAAGCTTATTGCAGTCAGAAGCATCGCGATGCTTTGAATTCACGCGACACCAAGAACGGCATTCAAGATAAAGCTACCGAAAATAATCCATTGACACGGCTACAGCTACAGCGAAACAAAGCACATGCTGGGCATATTTTACAGGCTATGGCGTATAACCTGAAAAGATTACCAAGATTGTATGTTGAGAGGCATCTACCACGACAACCACAAGCTAGCTGCGTCTTCTAACAAAGAAGTGGGGCAATAATGTCTTTGCCTCTGGCTTTCTGCAAAAAATTCATCAACATTTCCCAGAATTTCAATATTGCGTTGAATTATTAAGAATCTGCAGCAGAAGTAAGTAGTTTTGCAAAGATCTCTGGAGTTTGAGATTGATTCGGACAATTCATGTGTGTTTTCTCACCGAATAACCACATACTTGGCGTTATTTTATTTTAATTTTAGTGAGAAAGGAGATTTGATATGCCAAGTGTCATCAAAAACGGTGCGAAAGGGGAAGAAGTGAGGCAATTGCAACGATTACTGAATGAGCGCCTCATGCCTAGTGCTAATTTAATCGTTGATGGTGGGTATGGTGCTCACACTGAAGCTGCGGTGCGTTTATATCAAGCTTCAATTGGACTTGGAATTGATGGCGTGGTTGGTCCTCGCACATGGACGGCTTTGAAAACAGGGCATGTAAACAATCCTGCTAAGAATGCTGCTATTCCCAATTCTTTTCCTGAGGCAACGTGGATGGATATAGCTAAGCAAGAAATTGGACAAAAAGAAATAAGTGGTGCACAAAATAATCCTCGTATTATCAGTTATCATGCAACGACGGCCTTGCAAGCTACTAACGATGAAACGGCTTGGTGTTCTTCATTTGTCAATTGGTGTTTGAAACAGGTGAATATAACCGGAACCAATTCCGCTGTTGCTGCAAGTTGGACGAACTGGGGACAATCAGCGCATGCGCTGGGTGGTGCAGTTACTGTTATCCATAATTCTCAAGCTGCAAATAGTAGTTTGACAACTTCAGGTAATCATGTTGGTTTTCTAGTACAAGAGACAGAAACTCATTATTTATTGTTGGGTGGTAATCAAAGTAATCAAGTCAAAATATCGTCTTTTCCAAAATCTTCGTGGCAATTAAAGGGTTTTCGATGGCCAAACTCACAAGAATCTTTCAAAGGAAAGGTTTATATCTATTGATTGCGATACTGCAGTTTTTTATTGTTGTGGATAGTGTTCGTTCCACAGAAGTTGCTGATAGTGGATTTGCTATTTTTTGGACAGAATTCAGGCAGGCTGTAATCGATAATGACAAAAATAAGATTGATGCGTTGACCTATTTTCCATTTGAAGTGCGTGGCGTTGATGACAGTGATGCCATTCAATCATTGGATGAGAAAATGTTCAGTAATATTTATGAGCGTCTGATTGCTCAAATGATTCATTTCCCCATAGGGAATCAGATGGTTGCAAAACCCATGCGCGAATTAATTTATGAAACTAGCAGTATTTTTCTTGAAGATGCAGGGAATTATAAGTCGGTACGATTTCAACAATTTGAGTTTGAACGTAAGAACGGGCAATGGCGTTTTGTTCGTGCTTTTTTAGAGGAATGACCACTTTTTTGTAAAAACTGGTAAATTTATGTAACTGTGATGGAAACAACTTCGGATTCCACTAAAACCAGCATACTTCACATTAATTTAGTAAAATTATTCTGGGCTTCTTTAATATCAATAAGGAAAAATAATGACACCGGAGCAACTTAATAATCAATACAAAATTACCGATCAATTAGAAATTATTGCGGGTAAGGGTGGACTGCCAATGATTCGGATTAGAAGTACAAAAGCTCAAGCATTGATTTCTATTTATGCGGGGCAAGTTTTATCATTTCAACCGAACGGGGAATCCGATGATGTCATGTTTCTAAGTAGTAAGGCTTATTATCAGGATAGTAAAGCAATTAAGGGAGGAGCGCCCATTTGCTGGCCCTGGTTTGGTGCTGACCCTGAAGGTAAAGGTCGTCCAGGCCATGGATTCGTGCGTAACCGACTATGGAATGTTGTTGCTACCGAAGCCTTAGGTAATGGCGACATCAAAATTACATTGGGTTTAGACGATACGCCCGAGACGCAAGTAATCTGGCCTCATGCCTTTAGCTTGAGGCTAGAAATTATTGTTGGTAATAGCTTAACGCTAACACTGATCACTCACAACACTGGTAAAGAAAAATTTTCTATTACGCAGGCATTTCATACTTATTTTAAAGTAGGCGATATTGCTCAAGCGAAGGTTCTGGGTTTGGAGGGCTGTGATTATATCGATAAAGCTGGCGGCGGTAGTGCGCAGAAACATCAATCTGGGGCAGTGACGATCGAATCAGAAGTAGATCGTATTTATTTAAATGTTGGCAATATCTTAACTATTAACGATAGCGCATTGCAACGCCGTATTCAAATTACTTCGCAAAGTAGTAAAACCGCAGTTGTTTGGAATCCTTGGGAGAAGATCGCCAAAGACATGGCCGATCTGGAGGATACGGATTATCAACGCCTGTTGTGTGTTGAAACCACCAATGCGGCGAATGATATTGTTGATGTCGCACCAGGCGGTAAATGCCAACTGATTGCAAACTATCAGATTATACGCAGCTGAACATCAAGGATTAGCACGATCAAATTAAAAAATTCAATTAGCCAGGTTTAATCTTATTAACAAAGGATTCATGCGGTCTCGCGACTATCTGGAACGTAATCACATACACTTCGGGCAAGCCGCCGGAACATACATCGGCCAGGCCATGAATCCTATTCATTTTACTTGTGCAAATGTTTCGGATGCATTTCACACTCGCTCACTAAAGCTTGTATCCACGATGCAATGCTACGATGCCTGCCGATAGGTTGAAATACTCTACAAATTCAAATCCGGCATCTTCCATTAGTTCTTTTAGCTCATGTTGGGAGGGATGTACGCGAATCGATTCCGCTAAATAACGATAGCTCTCGGCATCATTTGTAACCAACTTTCCCATCAATGGCAACAATTTGAAGGAATAAGCGTCATATATGGGCTGTAAGGGTTTCATGACTTTAGAAAACTCCAACACGATGACGGTACCGCCTGGTTTAATGACTCGCAACATCTCTTTCAAAGCGATATCTTTATGCGTCATGTTTCTGAGTCCGAAAGCAACGCAAACACAGTGAAAATAGTTATCTGGGTAAGGCAATTTCTCCGCATCGCATTGCGCTACAGGTGTTGGATTACCTTCGTCGATCAACCGATCACGACCGATTGAGAGCATTGAATTGTTGATATCGGTTAACCAAACTTCACCTGAATTACCTACTTTTTGTAGAAATAAAGCACTGAGATCTCCGGTTCCTCCGGCGATATCGAGTACTTTATCTCCCGACTTGACACCGCTGACTTCAATTGCAAAGCGTTTCCATAACCGATGCAGTCCAGCAGACATCAAGTCATTCATTAAATTGTAGCGGCCTGCCACAGAATGGAAAACTTCTGCAACCTTGTCTGCTTTTTCACTTTCTGAAACCGTGTTGAAACCAAAATGTGTTGTCTTCGTCATAATTGCTTATAGTTATTTGCAAGAGGAACAGGTTGTCGATTGTGATTGTACCGTGCTTTGAGGTTCTCGGCTTGCGCCTGCTTGTCCCATCCGTTGTAGATAACGTTGCCACATTTGCTCATAGTTCAATCCATAGCGATAGAGTAGATCCCAAGAATATAACCCAGTACTATGGCCATCGGTAAAATATAGTTGTATTGCATAATTACCAACGGGTGTGATTTTATGAATATTGACTAGGCTTTTTCCTGTTTGCAGCACCTCTTGTTCCGGGCTATGTCCGGAAACTTCTGCGGAAGGTGAGTAAACGCGTAAAAATTCGCAGGAGAAGTTAAAAATTTTACCATCCGAGAATGATATATCCAATACTCTGGATTTTTGGTGTAACTTGATTTCGGTAGGACGGGGTGTTTGATTAGTAAGTCCAGCCATAAAATATCTTCGTGTGTAATTGGATTATAAAATTGTGATAAACGTTACTTGAATCAAGTTGAGTATACAGTTTGCTAAAAGGGTAGTTTAAAACCCGGTGGTAAACCCAGGCCGCTGGTTAATTCCGCCATTTTGGTTTGTGTGGTCGATTCCACTCGGCGGACAGCATCATTAAACGCTGCTGCAACAAGATCCTCGAGCATTTCTTTATCGTCGCCCATGAGGCTGTTATCAATACTCACTTTTTTTACGTCATGGCGGCAGGTCATAATTACTTTGACCATGCCAGCGCCGGATTGACCTTCCACCTCAATGGCGGCAAGTTTTTCTTGCATCTGTTTCATGTTTTCCTGAACCATTTGCGCTTGTTTCATCATATTGCCAATATTGCCACGCATTTTAAATCTCCTTTATTTTTTAATTGGTTTAATCGAAGAAGTAACTAGTTTTGCATCAAAATTTTCAATCAATTGCTGAACGATGGGATCTTGTTCAATATGGGCAATCGATTGCGCTTGCTTTTCTTTAGCTTCGAGATTATGTGTTTCAAGCGGTGTTATCCCTGTCAGCGTACCGATATAAAAATTGAGTGTTATGGGTTTGCTAAAGTAATCATTGAGCGCAGTTTGAATTTTATCCTGATATTTTTTTTCTAGCAGATGCTTATGTTGCTCTGGTACGTAAATTTCTATTTTTTCTGTTGGTAAAAATTTTGCTTCGCTATGCTGGGCCAGCATTTTGGACATCCCAGACAGATTTAATTGGGATATTAATAATGTCCAATTCAAACTCTGAAAAGCAGTATTGTGCAAACTTGGGGTAGGGGGTGCTACCTTTTGTTCTACGGCTGAGGTGGACTTCTTGATTATCGCATTTTCAGGTTTATTCAAATCGCCTTTAGGTTGACTGGGTTTTTCATATTCATTTTTTGCCAACTCATCCGAGTTAAAAGCCAGCATACGCATCAGCGTCATAGTAAAACCAGCATATTCATCCGGTGCCAGGCTTAAATCGCTGCGACCATGCAATGCGATTTGATAAAATAACTGAATGTCCTCTGCAGAAAAAGCTTTTGCTAACAGTGCGATTGCTGGATATTCGTGTGCGTCACGATTGAGTTTGTCCGGTATTGTTTGTGCCAACGCGATGCGATGCAGAAGAGTAGCAAGATCTTGCAAAACAAGATCGAATGAAAGACATTGTGCTTCAATTTCATCAGCGATCGATAGCATCCCAGCGCCATCGCCTTGAGTTAAGGCTTTCAGTAAGTTAACGAGATAATCTTGGCTCGTGATGCCTAGCATGCTTTGGATGTTGTCTTCAGTGATATTCTCGCCACTGTATGCAATGGCTTGGTCTAGCAAACTCAAAGCATCACGCATGCTTCCTTGCGCTGCTCGAGCGATCAGTTGTAGGGCTGGAAAAGCATATGTTATGTTTTCTTGAGTGAGGACATATTTAAGATGATCGGCAATCTGCTGCTGTGGAATATGTTTTAAATTAAACTGTAAGCATCGCGATAAAACAGTTACAGGGATTTTCTGCGGATCGGTCGTTGCAAGTACGAATTTGACATGCATCGGAGGTTCTTCCAGTGTCTTCAACATCGCATTGAATGCGGATTTGGAGAGCATATGTACTTCATCGATCAAGTAAATTTTAAAGCGTCCGCTGGTTGGTGCGTATATCGCATTTTCGAGAAGCTCGCGCATGTTGTCCACTTGTGTGTTTGACGCGGCATCCAGTTCTACAAGATCAATGAAACTACCGGAATCGATTTGCATACAGATTGAGCAAATACCGCAGGGTTTTGCCGTAATGCCTGTTTCGCAGTTTAATGATTTAGCAAGAATTCGCGCAATCGTAGTTTTCCCAACGCCGCGTGTACCCGTCAGTAAGTAAGCATGATGCAATCGGTTTTGTTGCAGTGCATTGGACAGCGCCTTTACAATGTGCTCTTGTCCGGTGAGCTGTGAAAAGTCTTTAGGGCGCCATTTGCGCGCAAGGGCTTGAGTAGGGGACACGCTTCAGTGAACGGGATATAACAATGATCGATAATGAATAACTATTGATAAATAAATTAGGTGGCGAGCCAGACCCCCGGCACTCGCAATAAATAGCTGTGGCTGCTTCCTTCCGGACCTGACCAGGTTCACTACCTTGCAATGCGGGGAGGCCCGCCATTGATACAATCTCAATCTTTAAAAGATTTCGCAGTATATCAGGTGTAAATGAATTACGACAATTGAATATCTAGAAACGCCGGGTTGTATAAACTTTTACCTGAGAAAATTAAAAGGAGCTTCGTTTGGAAAAGTGTCGACATGATACGGTTAGGTGATTGATGGATAAATCATCTCATCAACTATTTATTAAGGCCAGTGATGTCAGCGCTTGGGTAACGTGTCATCGGCGCATATGGTTTGATAAGCACCAACCTATGGTTGAGTCCGAATTGGATGCCTTTACGCAATTCCTGTTTCAAGCTGGGTTGGCGCATGAAGCGGCTATTCTGGAGAAAATAGCGCAGCAACATCCGGTTTGCCGCGCCCAATCGATCGACCATACAATCGATTTGATGCGGCAAGGAGTGCCTGTGATTTATCAAGCCCGCTTGATAGATGTTGAAGCCGGATTAATAGGTTATCCGGATTTTCTGATACGCAACGATAATGGCGCTTATCAAGCGGCGGATGCCAAACTTTCATTGAGCGAAAATAAGAAAACAACCCAAATACAACTGGGTATCTATCGTCGTTTGCTGAAAAATGATTTACCCGCAATAGTTTATTTAGGGGATGGTCGTGTTGCGCAGTTAGGCGACGGTAATGTCGATGCTTTGGTGGATCAATTTTTTCACAGTATGCAAACCCTATTAAGTGACAATCAACCACCTATTGTTCGGTATAGCTATAGCCGGTGCGAGATTTGTCCTTATATTAACCGATGCTTGCCGGAGTTTATACACAAAGAAGATCCATCGTTACTTTATGGCGTCGATGGAAATATGGCGGATCAATTGGCACAAATCAATATTTCAACGATTTCTCAATTGGCTGATAGTGGTGCAAAATCGATACCTGATCTTCCGCACCTAAAAAGTGAAAAAAAGAAAAATCGAGCTATTTTACAGGCACGATCATATTTAACCGGAAAGCTATTTCAGCTCGATAAAATCGATTTACCGGGAGGCACATGGATTCATTTCGATATTGAAGATGATCCGATGACGAACAGTAGGAATCGTCATGTTTATCTCTGGGGTTTTCTGATTCCCTCCTATACCAAATCGTGTTTTGAATATGTATGGAGTGATGATGAAAGCACAGATTATGACGGATGGATGAGTTTCTTACAGAAAATTGAAGCATACCGCAATCGCTATGCGTCTATCGTGATAGCTCATTATTCCAATCACGAGAAGTCAACTATCAAGAAATATGCAGAACGCTACTCCATGCTCAACAATAACACCGTATCTTGGCTATTGGGCGAGGATAGCCCTTTGTTTGATTTGCAAAAGCCGATATTAAATAGTTTGGTGCTACCTTTGCAACGATATGGATTAAAAGATATCTGTAAGCATCCCGGCCTTGTCAATTTTCAATGGGAAAATGATGAATCGGGATCGCAATGGTCGGTGGTGCAATTCAAGCGCTTTCAATCAGAAGAGCATTTGGTGGCTAAAACTAACATTAAGGAAACAATCTTGAACTATAACCGTGATGACGTGATTGCTACGAGAAGATTGGAATTATGGATAAGAGAATTATCTGTGGATGGTCCCAAATAAAAAACGGCCCCTGATAACCGATGGGGGCCGTTTAATATACCGATCAATTATTCCTTACCGGCAGGAGCACCCATTCTGTCGCCTTTTTCATCCTGATACAGGCTTGGCGGTTTTGAACCAGGTTTAGGCTCACCACAGGCGGTTAGAAAAAGCGCTGCTAAAATCATCGCAAATATTGAATACTTCATTCAAAATCTCCTTTTCTATTTAAAATCAAAAACTACCTACAACTTATTAATGCTTTTTAACTCCATTGACTACAGGATAAAATCAAAATATACAAAATCTATCCTAATTATTTCGATTAGATTATTACATTAATTGAAACAACGCATTCGAATATACACTTTCAATTGTAAATTTATTGTAAATATTGCGATGCTTGTTAATTCATTTACTCAAAATAACAAGATAGCGCCTATAGTCTCACATTGAGAAACTGAGTTATACCCGCTTCCCATTTAAGGATAACACTAAAAAATCCCACATGGAATTAAAAAAAGCACTTATTAAATTAAAATTAGTTGTATTAATGTGATTTTCGAAATAAAAAATATAATTAAAGGGTTCTTTTTGAGAAAAAAAGAGGAAATATAGCTTTTATAAGTATTTGAGTTAAGTGTGCTCTCGCTATAATGATAGTCGCTGTTAATGGACGCGCTATTAACTTGAGTATTCATTCAGATTATTCGTGGTAGCGGCCTATGTTCTAAAATAAATTTAAACTTCTCTTTATAAGTGATTCAGGGTAAGGATACTAATAAGTTCTTATAAAATGACTACACAACCGACACTAAAGTTGGATGACGGCTTAGTTGATAACAAGATAGAAGAATTGTCGGTTAAAAACCGGTTATTAAACTTTATTGACAATAACCCTGATTTACCTACGCTAGGTAATTCTATTAGCGGTATCGTACAGCTTTCTTCTTCAGACGATCAGTCAACCGATCAATTAGCAAATTTAATACTTGCGGATGTCGCATTGACGCAAAAAATTCTTCGCTTAGCTAATACGGTAACTTTTCGTGGCACATCCAATCAGGTGGTTACAAACATTTCAAGAGCGATTCAGTTGTTAGGTTTAGATGCGGTTAAAGGATGCGCTTTAGCGATGATTCTGATTGATCGCATGCCGGGGAAGCACAGTCGCTTTGTTCGTAAGGAATTGATGTATGCTTTAACGGCTAGTCTTATCAGTCACAAACTGGCCAAGCAGAGTTGTTTTGCAAATGCGGAAGAGGTTGCTATTGCTGCATTATTCAAGAATATGGGGCGTTTATTAGTAGCTGCATTCGATCACGCTTTATATAAAGAGGTAATGGATCTCGTTAAATCCAAGAAGCATTCTCAAACACAAGCCTCCCTAAAGGTTCTTGGAATTAATTATGATGCCCTAACGGAGTTTGCCATGAAGCAATGGTCGATTCCTGAGGTCATCATCAATGCCATGAAATTGGTGCCAGCAAAAACATTAGCTGTGCCTAAGAATCGTCAAGAATGGATGAGGCAAGTTACCGAATTTAGCGACGCTTCCGCGCAATTTATTTCAGCCTCAGAAGAATCTGAGAAAGAAGCCTTCAATGAAAAATTATTAAAACGCTTTGGTAATTCTTTAAATATAGATGAAACCAAACTGGACATGTTGGTCTCAGAAGTCACTGAAGAAGCCCAAGTAATTAGTAGTCAGATAAATTTACAACTGTCTGAATCGGCGCAAGCTGAAGTAAAGGACGACTCAAAAGATTCTAACTTATCGAGTGATGAGTCTTATCCGAGTGGTAAGCCAGCTCAAGCACTCGAATTATTATTTGGCGGATTGCAAGCGGTTAATACTTTGATATCTACACCAGGCTATAAAATTAATGCGCTCATTTTACTTATTCTTGAGACCTTGTATAAAAGCTTGGGATTCAGTTTTGCGACCATTTGTCTCAAAGATATCAAAACCAATCAGTATCGTGCACGTCAATGCCTCGGTGGTAGAGATAGTGTAGAAGTACAACAAAATTTTGTTTTCTCGGATACGGCCTCCGATGTATTTGGCTTATCCATGAAAAAGAATGTCGATTTATTAATTACCGATTCCAAAGATAATAAAGTACAAAGTATGCTACCTGCGTGGCATTTGGAGCTATTCTCCGATACACGAAGTTTTATGATACTTCCGCTGATTGTCGAATCTAAACCGATCGGTTTATATTATTTTGATCGTCAGAATACGGCAGTAGGAGGAATTACTGATGACGAAATGAAGGTCATCAAGGAAATTAAAAAAGAGATATTGATCGCTCTAAAATCTTGGTTATAAGAAATGGTTTAAATGAAATTTTGGAGCGGATGCTGCACCGAGTTGATTGCAATGGATCCTCCAGACGCTCCATGCACATTTACCCATAAATGCGGCAAACCAAGTGCTTGTAGCCATGGGGATCCTTCCGCTTCTTTTAGCATACCAATCGTTGCGGCACTTCCGGCTACGACGCAAAAATCACCAACGACGCTGACAGCAGCCATGTAGTTAACGGGCCAACCGGTTTTTGGGTTCAACACATGGCCGTAGCGAACACCATTAAGTAGTATGCATCTTTCGTAATCACCACTGCTTGCGACAGCACCGGAATATAATTCCAAGGTAGTTAATCTCCCATCTGATTCGCGTGGATGGCGAATGGCTACGAGCCATGGGCTTTGGTCAAAATGTGGGCCGATAATTTTGATGTCGCCTCCCAGATTGATAACACCATGACGGATGCCATCTTGCCAGCATAATGAAGCTGCACGATCAACCGCATATTCTTTGACAATGCCACCAAAGTCAATTTCCATTCCGGCAATGGTAAAAGTCAACCTAGGTTTTTCCCAACGTAAGTGATGCCACCCGACGAGATTGAGTAACGCTTGTATCGTTGCAGGTTCTGGTATGGTGCCAGACTTGAAATTCCATGCCCGACGCAAAATTCCAGATGTGATATCGAAAAGTCCGTCACTTTGTTGGTAACAAGTTGCAGCATAGTCTAATAATCCCGCAGTTTCGTCATCTACATGAATAGATTTACCTTGTGCAGCGATACGATTTATTTTTGATAGTAAGCTATCTTCTCGATAGCGCGAGTACTTGGCTTCTAAGCGGTATACATCATCCACAGCGATTTTTGTAGCATGCCTGCCGGCTTTTGAGTTGCGGGCATAAAGCTGAATGGAGCAGGGCGACCCCATTGCTTTAAAATCATAATGATAGTAATTTAAGCGTGCCATGACTAATTTTTAATTTTCTGATTAGTATCAAGAATACTAAATTAAATCAAAGCATTGTTATGGTCAATTTTAGCTTGGCAAATGTTGTTAAAAATGATAGCTCCAAGTAGCTGCAAGCGAGCCTTTACGATCCAATTGGAATCCATTGAAATCATTTCTCACCGGTTGTATCCACTCAAAACCAAAACGATTACCTGCAAAACGCCCTTGCGGAATGGTGGCATTTAATCCAAATCCGATATCCCAAAATTGCCCACCGTAATTCTGTGGATAATCCATCGGACCAATATGTGAACTAGGGACATCGAAATCGTGCCGAATAGCATCCTGCCAAGTATAAATACCGCGCACTGATGCGGTTAACCACGGCACTAAGTCAATGCCTCCCCATGTGGAAGCTTGAAAAATATCGCCCAAGCGATAGCCGGATTTATTATTATCTTCCATACGTTTAGTGCCGCTAATTTGAGTACCCCATGACAATCGTTTTCTTTCACCGGTATAAGTCAAACTGGGCATGAAATCCCAAGTGCCGCTGCCGAGTTGCATGCCGAAGTGGATTAGGCCAGGATCGACGCGATGGGAGCGGCGTTGCTCGATGTCAACTTTACCCGTAGGCGCACTAAAACCAATATTGATATGTGCACGATGTCCGGGGATTTGAAATAATTTCACTAAAGCAGAAAAATAAACATCGCCAATTGCGCCTGTTTCATGTCCCGCAATACCGCTATGGCTATGTGATCCAGGTGGTTCGGGCGGTGTGGTGCCATCGAGTTTAAATAAGTTGCGCAGATTCATATCCATAGTCATAAATGTCGGCATCAGCATAACATTAAGCCATTTGGTAGGAGCGTACATGATATCGAGCATATGCATGTACATATTCATATGAGTCGGTGTAAATCGGCAAGGTATATCGCTACAGCCTTGGTCGATAATTGTTTGATCGATGACAGCATGCGTACCGTGATGCATTTGACCATTGGTTTTATTTAACATAAAGCGATAGCCAACCATGAAATCTCCCTTTTGATCAAGCATGTGACCAAACATGATGCCGGCTGGTGGTATCTTGTGAAAGAGATGCTCGGATGCGTGAGATCCGTTATGCGAGCTATGCGATGATGCAAAAGGCGATCCAGGTGCGTCGGTTCTTTCCATATCGAGCTTAATAGCTGCATTGGCGACATAGTAATCAAAATTGGCAAAACTAGTGCTCCCGCCACCGATTTCCATCGAGCTGGCACGTGTATAGTATTCAAACCCCGCTTCTAAATCGACGCCTTTCCACAAACGCTTTGTCAGTGTTACCCCACCACTCAACGCACCGAATCCTGCTAACCGATGATCGCTAGAGAAATTTTTGGGAAGCAAGCTGGCGTCGTAGGTAACGTATTGTGGTTGTGCGTTCTGAGCAATGGCATCGTCCACGAAATTACCATTTTGATCAACGAAACTAAAACCATCTGAAGAGAAATATTGCACGTTTGGATTGTCGCGATCAACATAGACTTGCCGCCCTTGTGTGTCCATCAGTGGTTTGCTAAATGCTTGTCGGGAAAATAAGTAATCGTGATAGAAGTTTGCGGCATCTTGTGAGTAATAGCGAATGCGAGGTGTTAGTGTCCAATTATTGCCTAATGGTTGAACCCAACTGCCATCAAAGGTATGGGTATTAATGCCCCAGTCGTCGACCGATAATCGATAACCTAAATGTAATGCGGCATTGAATGGACTGATATGGTGAATATATTTAGTATTCAGTGCGACTTGGTTACGAATGTTGGGCCGTTGTTCAATGAGTGCACGTACTTGACCGTTGATAAATTCAGTTTGCGGGTTATTCAAGTCATTAGGGTCAACGAAAATGACTGACATCACCTTGTAAGGATTTTCCATAAAACCATTACTATTCGTATAACCAATACTTGCATCAAGTAGAGAGTTTTTACTCAAAATCTGCGTGATACCTAGGTTGGCATACCAATCATGTCGATCGCCTAGGAGCACTTCTGAGCCGGACGCGCCCCCTTTTCTGATAATTTGATCCTGATAGGCAGTTTTCGTAATGTAAGGTAACGCATCATGATCTAGAATTGCACCGATATCGCTACTGGTATAGCTCCCGGTAAATTTTACCGTGGTAAGTTTTTGGTTGAAATCTAATCGCCCGCCAATGCTTCCAAAGGTGGATTTATAATCTCTCTCGCGAGAGAATCCTCCTGATACATTAATGGCAGCTTCATTCCATTCATGGCTTAAGCCGAAAATGGCTTGATGGCGCGTTTCAGGTGAAGCCGATGACATGACGTGTACGGAGCGCGTATCTACGGTATCTGTCAATTGCTTGGTAATAGGATTACGACCGATGGGATCCAAATTTCGGTCAAGCAATATATTACTGTTAATCAAGGGAGATGCCCCCACTACGACCTGATTAACGATTATTGGGCGGTTACCGCCATCGGTCGCCAGTGGCGTCGTGGTGATTGGAGTGGCGCCTGCCCAGGTATCTTGCGTATAGCTGAATGAGAACTTAGTGCGATCGGTTAATGAGAAAACGCCATTTCCATGCAAAACGTCTACACTGATGGATTTATACGGATTGGGTACTCCGTATAGGTTACGATAACCTTCTTCATAGCGGCCATATTGAAAATTGATTCGATCCCCAGGAGCTGTCAGAGCGGGGGATGAGGTCAATAAGCCAGGCAATACCAGTGCTGCTGACGTCAATGCATGTAATGCGCTTGATAATGCCTGAGAACAATCCTTGTTGACTAATGGAAATGAGATTTTGTGAGTGCGTTGCTGCAATTCTAAAAATACCTCGCGGATGAAGCATTATTACAAGCAGAGAAGATTGTTATCAATAGCAGCCGCAGCCGCCCCCGCTCGATGAAGAGCTATGACTCGGCGCTGCCTCACGACTACTATAGTTATGCGATTGGAATTCGCTTTGCAAAGGGTTAGGATCAATTTCCATGGAAGACTTGGCTAGATTGCCGCGTTCCCAGGGCGATACATTAACACAACCCATAAACCCAATGCATACAGCGATCAACAGCAATTTTTGTAGTAAGCGGATTTTCATTAAAATATATTTGGTAAATCTCTCAAGATCAAGCTATCGCGATTAAGGATTTTTAATAACGTCGGAAGAACTATTAGAATCCTCCAATAGTAACTCAGTTACCAATGTGCGTAATTGCTTTGATTCATCAGGCCGAAATCCTTTGTGGATATGACGGATGTTTCCTTGCCGATCAATTAAGTAAGAAGTCGGCATTGCCATGACATCGAATTCTTTTGCGCACTGTTTATTAGGATCAGCCGCAATAGAGAAGTTCACTGGAAATTTCTCAAGAAATTCCTGTGCATCAGTTAATTTCTCGTCTAAATTAACGCCAATTACATGCAGTCCTTCATTCTTTAATTCCGCTTCCAGTTGATTGAGAAATGGAAATGATTTGATGCACGGAGGGCACCAAGACGCCCAAAAATCCACATAGATCACTTTCCCTTTCAGTTCATTCAATTCCAGTATCGGATTGCCTTCCAGATCGGTCAACTCGCAAGCAGTAGAAACTTGCTTGAGATGATCGGCGTTGGCCAATTGAACCGTTGTAAAGGAAACGGCAAGAGCGATCACCATGCCTGTTCTTAGTAGGGAGCTCATGTTTTTTTAAGTATCTTCATAAAAAGCATCGAAATATAAAACTCAAGAATGCTATATTTAGGTAGCATTCATTTTAGTTATTTAGACTCCAAAATTGCCTAACTACGATATCTGTTTCAGTGTGTTCTCCACCTGGCAGACCATTATCAAGTTTACAGTGATATGAGACTTCAAAAGCACGCGCGCCTACTGCCGTTTTGTTGACGAGAAGTTGATAGGTGCCGGCACCGCCGTCTACCCGAGCATAGGGTGAAAAATCAAGATCCCCTGAAACAGGATCCGTGGTGCTATCTGCTATAGATCCTTTGATGATTTGTAAATTAACTTGTAATCCTGCAACAGGACCCGAGAGGTCTTTGACAGCAGCTTCAAAATGAGTCGATGAGCCGCCACAAGTTACCGTTGCGTATCCTAAAAAATCAGCTTGTTCCCCCATGACAGCGCTTGCCTCGTGCGCTTTGCTTATACTAGTGTATCCAATCGAAAGCGCTAACAAGGCAATTCCAGTGGATTGTTTGAGGTGGTATTTTCGCATGTTGTCTTCTCCTTGTGAGAATATTTATTCATGGTGCCCTTACTCTACCTTACAATCTCGTTTGAGCAAGGGCTTTTTTGGGTCAATTTTTATATTAAGGTGCAGGCCATACTTGTGCGCCATTGAGTTTTATCGGCATATCACGATTAATCTGCGCTGCAGAAGGTTTTATTTCAACAGTTTGTCCTGTTGCGCCACAAGATGCTGGTAGTGCGGCACGCATAAAGGTTAATGGTGCAGGACCGTCGTCTGCAGTTGGATTGGCAGGATCTACAGCACGGTCGTAGGGCGTGCCGAGATTATTGTGTGTCCAAAAATTGACAGTGTCTGCGCTAA
Organism: Nitrosomonas sp. PY1; assembly: GCF_022836435.1. Lineage (NCBI taxonomy): Bacteria > Pseudomonadati > Pseudomonadota > Betaproteobacteria > Nitrosomonadales > Nitrosomonadaceae > Nitrosomonas > Nitrosomonas sp. PY1. Next base: position 1,161,178 of record NZ_BQXC01000001.1, read on the forward strand.
ATCCAGAAATCGATGTTATTTCACAAATATCCGCAATCGACACATAAACTTTTACGCTGGCTGCACATGAATCAGCTTTGAAAGTAGCTGCGCTGACTCTGAAAGGTATGAACCCAGCTAAGTTGTGTGGTAGCGAATCTCCACCACCCGCCCAAAACCCTAATACATTTCCTAGATTATCGGTTTTTTCATCTTGAAATTTGAAAACAGCTGTGCTGTATATTTTCTGATTGAGATTTCCCCAATTTTCGATGAAATCAGTGATTTTTCCACTATGGGGAGCGCCATCGACCGTAATGGTCGAATCCACGCCATCAGGAAATACGACACTGGTACCAATGACATTTCTTTCCCCGCAACCGTGACCGATTACAACGTTATTTGTAACTCTGACACCTTCGGTGACTTCCGGTACTTCCAATCGGGTATGTGCCAATGAACTCGTACTCATTAAAGCAATCGTTGATGTAATGAATGATGTCGCAATGAAATTTAGTTTATGATTTTTTTTGTACATAATGACTTCCCTTGAATTATAGTGTTTAATTAACTCTAAAACATTGCCATCTAATTAAAAATTGCTTATTTTTTATGTGGCTTATTTTTTATGTGGAGATATTGAGTAATAGCACATTAATCAGTAACCACTGTACAATTATCTTTTTCTGATATGAAAATAGCAATGCGACAAATTGTCGCACCTCTTTGCCTCGCTTGGTTTCAGATGATCTATGGATGTGATGGATCGCAGTCTAATATTGATTGAGATAATGCCGTTTATTGGATTTTATCGAAATGGATTCGTCGTGACGTCGTGAAATGAGGTATGGTATATGTTATTGAAAAAGGCAATTAAGGAATTTAACCTACAACTCGGTGACCGTGCATCACTCTTGGATACGAATCACCCAAGGATTGCAGAAAAGATTTTATTGCACTGGGGATACAAGGAATTTTATCCATTTATTGATAAATTATTATTAGTGGAAAAAGAACGGAGCAGGCAAGGATTTTCTTTGGAGGTGGTGGAAGAAATCTATTTATTACAGGAAATTCATGATAAAAAATTTCCTGCAACGAAGCCGCCTAGTGATAAATTTCAAAGTACATGGATATGAATTCCAATACGGTTAAATTTTTATAGAAAATTTGACTGCATCGTCTGTTTGGCGGCGTGATAAAATATGCGGCGTTAACTAAATATTACCGCTATGAGCTTTTCTGCAATTACCGCGCTATCTCCTTTGGATGGTCGTTATTCCAATAAAGTTGAGTCTCTCAGGCAGTACTTCAGTGAATTTGCTTTGATACGTTATCGCGTCCAAGTAGAAATTGCTTGGCTTAAGGCGTTAAGTCATGAGGCAAAAATTACAGAAGTTTCTCCGTTCTCAACGCAAGCGCATATATTTCTTGATCAATTGACAAGCAATTTTTCGATTGTTGAGGCAGAAGCTGTTAAAGCAATTGAAGCAACAACCAATCACGATGTTAAGGCCGTTGAGTATTGGCTAAAACAAACACTGATTAAGAATGATGAAATTGCACAAAGCATGGAGTTCATCCATTTTGCTTGTACATCAGAAGACATCAATAATCTTGCCTATGCGCTGATGCTCATGTTAAGCCGAGAGCGCGTGATGCTTCCGGCGTTAGATAGCATTATTGTTCACTTAGTAGAATTGGCTCATCAATTGGCTGATATTCCAATGCTTGCGCGAACGCATGGCCAACCGGCTACTCCTACAACGTTGGGTAAAGAGCTTGCTAATGTGGCTTATCGTCTACAGCGTGGGAGAAAGCAGCTGGCTGAAGTCATGATATTAGGTAAAATCAACGGTGCGGTTGGTAACTACAATGCGCACCTTTCCGCCTATCCTGATATCGATTGGGAAGCGTTTGCACGGCAGTTTGTCGAGAGGCTTGGTTTGCAATTCAATCCCTATACGACACAAATAGAGCCCCATGATATGGTGGCAGAGCTATTTGATGCGTATGCAAGAATCAATACGGTATTACTGGATTTAAGCAGAGATGTTTGGGGCTATATTTCGTTAGGCTACTTCAAGCAAAAAACCAAGGCGGATGAGGTAGGTTCTTCAACCATGCCCCATAAAGTCAATCCGATAGATTTTGAAAACGCTGAGGGGAACTTGGGAATTGCCAACGCCTTATTGCGTCATTTCAGTGAGAAATTGCCAATTTCACGATGGCAGCGGGATTTAACCGATTCCACCGTGCTACGAAATATCGGTGTTGCGCTGGGACATACATTACTGGCCTATGATTCTTGCTTAAAAGGATTAAATAAATTAGATGTGAACTTGAGTAAATTACATAGCGATTTGGATAATGCATGGGAAGTTCTCGCTGAACCCATCCAAACCGTGATGCGTCGCTACCGAATTGCAAATCCTTATGAACAGTTGAAAGCGCTTACTCGAGGTAAAGAAGGTATTACCCAAGAAACATTGCGGCAATTTATTATTGGCTTAGATATTCCAGAAATTGAAAAAACTCGCTTGCTTGCCTTGAGGCCCTCAAATTATCTTGGGGAATCGATAGCATTAGCGAAAAAAATAATAAAGTGATGTAATGCTTGGTAACCATTTAATAGGGCAGTACTTTTTAAGAAAATATAAATATTTTTTCTGAGGTCTTGAAATTTATTCGAACGACCTAACATAACCCAGACTAGAAATTAGGAGGCCCAATGCAAAGTCCAAAAAATTCAGAAAAAATAGATGGTAATAAATCATCGCATAAGGTTGATATCGATGAAACGAAAGTGCCTGGAATGACTAACGACGCAACCATTCCAACTGGGGAAATTAAAACATCTATACCTAATCTTGAGCAATTATTGAAAGAAGCTGAAGCGAAAGCATCGGAAAATTATGATGCGTGGATACGTGCAAAAGCAGAAATAGAGAATATTCGCAAACGTTCACAGAGCGATGTGGCGAATGCCCATAAATATGCGATAGAAAACTTTTCCAGTGCTTTGTTGGATGTGATGGATAGTTTGGATGCAGCGCTAGCAATCGATAATGCTACTGTTGAAAGTTATAAAAATGGAATGGAGCTAACGCACAAGCAATTGCATACTGCTTTTGATAAATTTGGTATTCACATTATTAACCCCAAAGAAGAAAAATTTGATCCTCACCAACATCAGGCGATGTGTATGATCGATTCGGATCTTCCGCCTAATACGGTGGTTCAGGTGATGCAGAAGGGTTATAAATTACATGATCGTATTCTTCGTCCTGCCTTGGTGTCGGTATCCAAAGCAGCAGAAGCTTGAGTTTATTAAAAGCGCCTCCATTTACGCATCAGCTGAGTGAATTTATTTTTATAAGGACTAAACATGGGAAAAATTATTGGTATTGATTTGGGTACAACGAATTCGTGTGTATCCGTAATGGAAAGTGGAAAACCCAAAGTTATCGAAAACTCTGAAGGTGCAAGGACTACGCCTTCCATAGTTGCTTATACTGAAGATGGTGAAATTTTAGTTGGCGCCTCAGCCAAGAGACAGGCTATTACCAATCCTAAAAATACATTATTTGCAGTAAAACGCCTTATTGGTCGTCGTTTTGACGAAGATATGGTGCAGCGGGATATCAAGATGGTGCCTTATACTATTGTTAAGGCTGATAATAATGACGCCTGGGTAGAAGTGCGTGGTAAGAAAATTGCACCACCGGAAGTTTCTGCACAAGTGTTAATGAAGATGAAGAAAACCGCAGAGGATTATTTAGGAGAATCAGTTACTGAAGCAGTCATTACGGTACCTGCTTATTTTAATGATTCGCAGCGCCAAGCAACGAAAGATGCTGGTCGTATTGCTGGGTTGGAGGTCAAGCGGATCATTAATGAACCAACGGCCGCTGCTCTTGCATTCGGATTGGATAAAAAAGAAGGTGATCGGAAAATAGCGGTTTATGATTTGGGCGGCGGTACCTTTGATATATCGATTATTGAAATTGCTGAGGTTGATGGTGAGCATCAGTTTGAAGTGCTAGCGACCAATGGAGATACTTTCCTTGGAGGAGAGGATTTTGATTTGCGTGTGATCGAATACTTAGCGGATGAATTCAAGAAAGAAACTGGCATTGATCTGAAGAAAGACATGTTAGCGCTACAGCGTTTGAAAGATGCTGCAGAAAAAACAAAAATTGAATTGTCTTCCAGTCAGCAAACTGAAGTGAATTTGCCTTATATCACTGCGGATGCATCTGGACCCAAACATTTGGCTGTGAAAATAACGCGTGCAAAATTGGAGAGCCTTGTTGAAGATCTGATTGACCGTACCGTTGGGCCGTGCCGTACAGCGATCAAAGATGCAGGTTTGACCGCATCTGATATTGATGATGTGATTTTGGTTGGCGGACAAACACGCATGCCGAAAGTGCAGGAGAAGGTAAAAGAGATTTTCGGTAAAGAGCCTCGTAAAGATGTTAATCCTGATGAAGCGGTTGCCGTGGGTGCTGCAATTCAAGGTGGTGTCTTGCAGGGTGATGTTAAAGATGTGTTGCTGCTGGATGTGACTCCGCTATCGCTAGGTATTGAAACACTGGGTGGTGTGATGACTAAACTCATTCAGAAAAACACTACGATTCCAACCAAAGCGCAGCAAGTTTTTTCTACGGCAGAAGATAATCAAACTGCGGTGACGATTCATGTTTTGCAAGGTGAGCGCGAAATGGCGTCGGGTAATAAGAGCCTGGGACAATTTAATTTAAGCGATATTCCTCCTTCTGTGAGAGGCATGCCGCAAATTGAAGTGACATTTGATATTGATGCAAATGGTATTCTGCATGTTTCGGCAAAAGATAAAGCAACGGGTAAAGAAAACAAAATCAAAATTCAAGCCAGTTCTGGTTTATCGGACGCAGAAATCGACCGCATGGTTAAAGATGCAGAAGCGCATGCTGAGGAAGATCATAAACTTTTAGAATTGGTTTCTAGCCGCAATCAATGTGATGCAATGATTCATTCTGTTAAAAAGTCTCTGAAGGAATATGGAGAGCAATTGGGTGATGAAGAAAGATCTAAAATCGAAACCGCATTAAAAGAAGCGGAGGATATACTTAAAACCGATAAAAAAGAAGATATCGATGCTAGAACGCAGGCCTTGGCTGAAGCTTCTCATAAGTTAGCCGAGAAAATGTACCAGAAAGAAGGCGATCAGCAAGCACAAGCTCAGGCAAGCGCTGGTGCTTCATCCTCGAATAAACAGGAAAAACCTGTTGAAGGTGAAGTTGTTGATGCAGAATTTGAGGAAGTTAAAGATAAAAAATAAGTTGAACTTATAGTTGTTCATTTTAAGACGCAGGTGCGTAAAAGACATGATGTCTTTTACGCGTTTGCGTTTTTATCATATTACAGAGGCAACTCATTTAAATGAGTTTTTATGAGTATTTTAAAATCTATTGGATGAGATCTACAGATTTGGAATTAATATGACTAAGCGTGATTATTACGATGTACTCGGGGTTGGTCGCAATGCTGATGAAGAAGCAATCAAGAAAGCCTATCGTAAACTGGCAATGAAATATCATCCGGATCGTAATGCTGGTGATACCAAATCCGAGGATAGGTTTAAAGAAGCCAAGGAAGCTTATGAGGTATTGACCGATGCGAATAAGCGAGCGGCTTATGATCAATTCGGTCATGCAGGATTGGACAGTGCTGGGGGTAGAAGTGGAGCACAAGGGTTTACTGATGCATTTAGCGATATTTTTGGTGACATTTTTGGCTCTCGTGGTGGTCGTTCGAACATGCATCGTGGTTCCGATTTGCGCTATAACATGGAGATTAGCCTAGAACAAGCGGCACGTGGGGCTGAAACGAAAATTCGCATTCCTACTTTGGAGACTTGTGGAACATGTCACGGAGATGGTTCTAAGCCAGGTTCGTCACCTAAGACTTGCTCGACTTGTAATGGCCATGGACAAGTGAGAATGCAGCAAGGATTTTTTTCCATTCAGCAAACGTGTCCTAAATGCCAAGGTAATGGCAAGGTCATTTCTAATCCATGCACGACATGTCATGGTTCTGGACGTATCAAGCAGCATAAAACTTTGAACGTAAAAATTCCATCTGGTGTTGATGATGGCGATCGTATTCGTATTTCCGGTGAAGGTGAGGCGGGTATAAATGGTGGACCTCCAGGTGATTTATATGTAGTGGTTAATTTATCGACGCATTCCGTTTTTCGTCGTGAAGGGGACCATTTGCACTGTGAAATTCCTATTAGCTTCAGTGTCGCTGCATTAGGTGGTGAAATTGAAGTGCCTACCTTAGAAGGGCATGCAAAAATTAAAGTTTCCGCAGAAACACAAACGGGAAAGATTTTTCGTTTGCGTGGAAAAGGCATTAAAGGGGTGCGGAGTCACGAAAAAGGTGATTTATTGTGCCACGTTATCGTTGAAACACCGGTTAAATTGACGGAACGTCAGAAAGAATTGTTAGAAGAATTAGAGTCAATCAATCTAGAAAATGGTTCACGCCATAATCCTCGTGCCAAATCTTGGATGGATAGGGCTCGCGAGTTTTTTTCTGAATAAAGCTTTTTCTGAAATTAATTTAGGTTTTGTAAATCACTCAATGCCTTACAATAAGTTAAAAGCATTAGTGCCACAAAACTTAAGGGCTTTTATAAGAAACCCATTTCTTAACATTAAGCTTAAGTGTGCCTATCGGTATGATTATCAAAAATACTTAAAATTTGGGCGCAATCGATTTGAGTTATCCCCCATTAAATTGATTGGACAAATTATATTACTCTACCATGTTATCGAAAAGGGACTCACTATGCCCGAGACCCGCTTGGGTTTCGGTAAGCAGCGTATTATCAGGCTATGTGATTTATGCTTGAGGTATAAAAATAAATACGGATTAAATGATGATCAAGTCAAGCATGCTGTGCAAGTGATTCTGGAGTATGACGACTTTCATAAGCGTAATAACTTTAAGTTAGATAAGTCAATTACAGAAAATATTAATCATATTTTAGTAGACTTCGCTAATCAGCTAGAGCCAAGCCAGCAAATTGAAGTAACACGAGAAGATTATTTCAAACATACATCTGATTCTTTTCAATTATTCTCTGACTCGCGATCTAGCATTAGAAATTTCACTCAACAAGATATTCCGATTGAAAAACTCGAGCAGGCATTAGAGTTGGTAAGAAATACACCATCGGCGTGTAACAGGCAATCATGGAGAACTTACATATTTAGTGACCATGAAAGGATTAAAAGAATATTGGACGCTCAAGGTGGCAATAATGGATTTGGCCATTTGACGAATAAGCTAATTGTAATTACAGGTGAAATGGGATTGTTTGGAGGGATTGCTGAGAGGTATCAGGTATATATTGATGGGGGTATGTATGCTATGAATCTTCTGTATGCACTTCATTATAATCAGCTAGCGGCCTGTATTTTAAATTGTAGCCATACTCCCGATAAGGATGAATTATTAAGAAGCATATGTGGCATTAAAGATTCAGAAAATTTTATTGCGATGATTGCTTGTGGAATTCCACCAGAGAAATTTAAGATTGCAGTTTCTCGAAGATATGAGCGAAGCGCTACAAATAATCTAATCGACTAGATTATTGAATCAAATCCCAAATACTTGGGCTTCATTAACTCAATTTAATGTAATTGAGTTAATGTTTCTGGAGAGAAAGGAAATTGATTCGTTTTGTAAGCGAATTAGAGAGGCGTTTGCACGATTAAAGTCAACGCGTGCATTCTCCGGTATGAAATCAGGTGAAACCAGTTGTTTCTCTAATCCAATGTTGGTCAGTAAATAGAGCTTACTCAAAAATCATAACTAACTGATTGAATTTATTAATATTTTGTTTTTTGGTAGAATAGTGCACATAAATATGTGAATTAACACCAAAAACCGTGCACTATGATTCGTTACGTCAGCCAAAAGCAACTGCCCCTCGAAGGATTTGATACACCGCCCGGCATGATTCTAGATCCCACTAATCGCTGGGTAAAACTGAGGGATTGCCTACCGTGGGATGAGTTGTCCGAGAGCTACTATAAGACGTTATGTTCAAATCTGGGCCGCCCAGCCAAAGATGCCAGGATTGTGATTGGAGCGGTGATTATTAAACATAAATTATCGATTTCAGATGAAGAGACGGTTGAACAGATTCGAGAGAATCCGTACCTGCAATATTTTATTGGCCTGAAAGGTTTTCAAGCGAAGGCGCCGTTTGCGTCATCATTACTGGTTGAGATACGCAAGCGCATGGGTCAGACGGTATTCGATGAATTTCATGAGTCGATCATCGAAACGGTTGAACCTAGGCGGACAAAGAAGTCAGTCAAAGCAAGTGATGATGACAACGACGATGATGTGTCAAATAGCGGTGAGGTAGGTAGCAGCGGCGCGGCCACCGCAATGGAAGCAGAGCAATCTTTGGCAGATGAGCAGCCGCGCAATCACGGCAAATTAATACTGGATGCCACCGTTGCAGAACAGGCCATACGCTATCCGACAGATCTTGGACTGCTGAACGAAGCGCGTGAATTGAGTGAGCGTATCATTGATGAACTGCATGCCAAAAGTAACCGGGCACAGAGAAAGAAGCCGCGCACTTATCGCGAGATTGCCAGAAAAGCTTATCTCAGCCTGGTCAAGCTGAGACGGCCATCCAACAGAAAACGCCGTGCCGGTATCAGGCAGCAATTGCAATTCCTGCAGCGGAATTTAAATCATATTGAAGCGATGCTGACGGAATATCCGCTTGGCACACCCATACCGTTACCCAATGGGTTGTTACGCCGCTACTGGGTATTACCCCATCTGTACCAACAACATTATGCAATGTACAAAACCAACACCAGACGCTGTGATGATCGCATTGTCAGTATCAGTCAGCCGTATCTTCGGCCCATTATCAGGGGAAAGCAAGGCAAGGCAGTGGAATTTGGCGCCAAAATAAGCGTGAGTCTGACAGACAAAGGATTGGCGCATGTCGACAAGCTGCACTGGGATGCGCAACATGAAGGCCATGATCTTGAAGCGCAAGTTGAAGCCTACAAAAAGCGTTACGGCTATTATCCAGAAGTCGTCATTGCCGACACGCTATATGGTTCACGTGATAATCGCAGCTATCTGGAACGCAAGCACATCCGCTTCTCAGGAAAACCACTGGGACGTCCGCCAAAGAGTACACCTGAAAACAAAGATGAGATCAATCGCCTGAAAGCACAACGCCGGCAGGAATATCGCGAACGCATTCCAATTGAAGGAAAGTTTGGCCAAGGAAAGTATGGTTATCGGCTCAACAATATTCGAGCCAAGCGCGCTGATACGTCTGCCGCATGGATTAATAGTATCTTCCTGGTTATGAACCTGCTCATCTTGGTGCGGGTTTTTATTTATCTAAAAAATCTTGCTGTCAGAATAGTATTTTGGGTGACAAAAAAGTGCAGGCCCAGAGAAATTCGGTTTGCCCGTGCTTGCCAATTCAGCTCAAACCGGAATTCTTACTTGGCAGTGCATATCTGATTGCTGAATTTCTGAGTATTCAGCTCAAACCGGAATTCTTACTTGGCAGTGCATATCTGATTGCTGAATTTCTGAGTAAGCTCTAAATACGCATACCGGTCGTCTTGTCCATCGTCATAACAAATTGAATAAAAAGGTGTGTTAAAAATTACCGAGAAAGCTGCTCCATGGAAGGAAGATGTGATGACATATTGGGCGTATTTGATAAGACTAACGAAATCAGAGGGTGAGTAGCATTGCCTATCGAGTGGGTTATTGATGTCGATAACTTTGCAGTTTAATTTATTTGCCAGGATCCTGGCTTTTTCTTGCAATAACTTAGGATTCTTTTTAAAGAGCCGCGCTTGATAGATAACGATATAGCGCTCATTCTTGTATTTTGGTGTAACTATTTCTTCCCAAACATCTTTCGGTAAAATGAGTGTTGGATCTAAAACCAGTTTTATAGGCTTAGATGTATATTTTTGTAATTTCTCCTGGATAATTTTTTCACGCACGGAAATATCATCAAAGTTATGAATAAAGCGAACAAGCTGTTCTTCTGCAATATAGGCTAAGTTTTGATAAGGTGTACTGGCGGCATACGAAATCTTTTTCGAATTTATTGGAATGGAAAAAGCACCCCAGTAAATTTCATCTATTCCCCCAGTAAGGTTACTGTTCCAAACCTGATCACTGCCTATGATATAAATATCATACTGTTGAGGTATTTCATCTTTTCCATTTACAATAGAATGGCTTACTTGTAGGTGGTCTTGAGCAAATAATTCAAATTGTTTTTTTCTTTGGATTGTATAAGGTAATCGCTTGATGGAACGTATGAGATTCCTAAGAAAAATCAATGGTTGTGTAATGAAAGCTGGATTTATTTTGAAAAATTGATATCTTCTTTCTATGAAATTTTGCCTGTAGTCAATGATTTCTGCATCGTGTCCCAATTTTTTGATAGCTTCTTGTAAAGCAAAGGATTGTAACACGGCACCGTTATTTAGCGCCCTATGGAAGGTTAGTATTCCAATTTTCAGTTTTCTATTATGGCTAGTGTGCATGGCTTATTCCAAATGGTGGAGGTAATGTTTTTTAAACCTTAGGTAGATTAGTTTCATGACATCATATGTTATTGCAATTACTACATTGAGTTGAATCGAGATTAAGCTAGATATAACGAAGCTGCTAATAAACAGATTGCCAGTGACGATTACCGGCTTATTTTATTTCTGAGAATAAGCAGCTTATCAAGAACAAGTTGACGTTCCCGGCTATTCATACCGAAAAAGAAAATTACCATTAGTGTAGAAATGGTACTGCTTGCACCGACCAGTAAAAAACGTGTTATGCCACTCCCCATTTCGAAGTAGATGACGCAAGGGAGTATGATTGCGAGGAGTGTAACAATTAAGGCATTACCATAAACAACGGTTAGATAGTTTTTAATCGAGATTCCTATCATTTCTCTAAGTAACCATAGTCTGGTAACAAGACAGAGCTGCGAAATCATAATCGCAATAATAAGTGTAATTTCTGGGAAAAATCCGTACTCCAGAAATAGATAGGATAATGGAAAGTTCATCATTTGAAGACCACCCACTAGGATTTGATATTTTTTGATTTGCCCAGTTGCAAGCATGGCCGTGATCAGTGTTTTTGATAAAACTTCACTCATGGTGAAAATTAAAATAAGGCGGATGAAATTTACGGTATGTTCCGGAACAGTCGTAAGCCAGAAATTAAGTATGGTTTCGGTTTCAATAATGACGGGCAAACAAAGCAATAAAAGCATATAAAAGGAGAGTCGCGTACCTTGTTGAATGAGGATGAACATATACTCGTGGTCACCTGACGCGTAAGTTTTGGTTATCTGTGGATTGAGCGCGGTCATAAAGTTAGTGACAAAGCTATTAATCGCGTAGTTAACCTGGGATGCGATACCGCGAGCGGCATTGACTGCAAGCCCACTAAATATATTCAATAGTATATTGATGCCCTGATTCATAAGTACCGTAGATCCCGAGCCGATCATATTCCATCCTGTAAAACTACTCATCTCTTTCAATAGTGTCTTATCAAAAACCAATTCATAGCGGCACTCAGCGAAATGTTTTTTGCAGTAAACGGTATAAATCAATCTGATAATCAGAGATACCATAAGCATCAGTACGGCATATACCGACAATTTGTCGTAAGGAAAGATAACGAGTAAGAAAACACCTAGAAGCTTTAAACTGACTTCGATGATGCTGACATAAGCAAAAAACTTCATGCGCTCATGAGCAATGATGGCGGCGTTATAGGGCACGCTGACTAAATTGATTATGAAAACAATGATCGCAGATTGCAGTACCCAATTAGCGGCAATCATTCGATCAGAAGGAATATTCATTCGGGTATTTAAGAACCATACGCCGATCAGTTCTGCCAGGATCCATATGATAAATGCCATACCGATATGAATTATAATTGAGGTCGAGAAGATTAATTTTAATCGTTCAAAATTTTCTTTTCCCAGTTCAAAAGTAAGAAAGCGACCGACCGCAGCTGAGAGTGAGCCAGAAAGAAGAGAAAACATTGCAACGACTCCACCGACCACATGATAAATTCCAAAATCTTCGACACCCAAGGTACTTAACACTACGCGGCTGGTATAAAGACTAATAGTTATGGTTAGTAACATTCGGAAATAAAGTAGTAGTGTATTCTTAGCAATTCGTTTATTGTTTTCTTTTCGTGTCATCGATGTTTTTCGCTACCTATCGTTTATTTTGCGTGCATATATTACTAGAATGATTTCTCTGGTCGTATATTTATCCTATTTATTTAGTATAAATGTAATAGGATAAAGGTTCTTAAATGTGTGACGAATATTAGTACAGTTTTAATAGTATATTTTCATTAGGTTTGTAAAATCTTGCCTATTAGTCAGGAAAAGTGAATTATTGTCAAATATGATGCTCAAGACTTCATCAAATCATATTTTGATTTATTGTCACTGCTTCATTGACTAGAGCAACGAAGTCTCATATCCTCGCTTTGAATTCACTGGTCTTTGTTTAGCCACATTTGACATCAGTTATATTGCCTAGCAAAAACTAATCAACTAAATTCACTGCTGGCTCTCAATTTCTTAAATATCAGATCAGTTATAACTCTTAAAAGAGAATTGAATATTAATGGGGTTTATTTTGCTTAATCGAATGAGACGACTTGGGTGATATTACAGTGAAAGATAATGATAAGAGATTGCCGAGTAACAATCTCTTATGAATTTGACTAAAATTTAGATTTTGTGCGTAAAGCAGAAAGCCCAATCAACCATAAAAATATGAACAGTACTGTAAGGCTATCCGGCTGTGGCGTTAATGATGGATTTGACGGAGATTTTGGAATTGTATAATGATCAATTAATGGTGGTTTAAGATTTTCTACAGTAAATAAATGTGTTGGAAAATTTGCTAAGAAAGCATCGGTCAATCTGCGGTTGTAATAACATTGCTTTTTAATTAGCCATTCTTGGTTTTGGTTATGGATATTTAATGGAGGAGCAGGCATTAAATCAAAAATGCCCCACTCGGCACTGACTGTGGAGATCGGATCAATACACACAGCGTGATGTAATGGATTAAATTTATCAGTACTAGTAAAAGCGAAAGCGGGGTTGGGAAAAGCTATTGTGATACATAAGTACAGGAATACTATAATTTTCGATATCATCTAACCTACTGCTTATTCTAAAAAACTCTATCATATTTAATATTATAATGCAGTTAAACTAAAATCAATGCGACAAAATGTCGCACTGCATCATTTAATAAGAGCCCCACTGCTGTGAGCGATGGGATATTTTTGTTCGGAACAACGTAAGCTGATGGTCCGAGTGAAAGAAAGCGAATTCACCCTGATAGAGGCAATAAAACGACTGTCTTTACCCTATAGGGCACTAAACGATAGATTTATGCTGGCAAACGTGGTGACGAGAACAATGTGGATAGTGTGTATCACCTATACACCTATCGATGAAGGCCGGAAGCTTCGAGGCAATTTAGTGTGATTGGAGGTATGTTGATTGACAGACATGGCGTAATAATGTCTTTATCTCTCGGTCTTTGCAAAAGAGTTACCAAAATTTCCCAGAATTTCAACATTGCATTGGATTTTTAAGAATCTGCAGCAGAAGTGGATAGTTTTGCAAAGATCTCGATACGTAAAAATATTCTTGTGCTAATTCACTAGGCTTGAAATAAAGCTTCAAGGAGCTTGAAGGCTGGTACTTCGGGAAAGTAATGCGTGATATCCGACAATGCCTGTCGCTGTAATTGTATGCGTAGCTCGTTATCAGACACCAGTCGATCAAGTGCGTGACAGCATGCGCTTGGATCTTTTGTATCAACAAGTAGTGCATTTTTTTCATGAGAAGCAAAACTGCTTGCACCACCGTTCTCAGGTAAAATCACCGCTACACCGCAAGCCATCGCTTCCATTGCGGTGAGTCCCATCGCTTGGTAATCTGAAAAATCGACGAAAATATCAACTTCGTTCAGTAATAAGGCGACTTGTTCGGGCGTTTGCTTGCCCAGATTGTTCCAAGCAAAGTCTCGTGGTAAGGCAAGAAATCCAGGTGTATCGCTTTCTTCGCCGAATAAAAAAATTTCAATTTGTTTTCCGTATTTTTGCTCAATGATTTTTAGTACTTTCATTGTCAGGTATGGGCCTCGGCGCGGCGAGGAAGATCTGATCATTGCGGCGATACGTAAGGGTCGCTCGGGCCAGGAAGGATCTTTGCGTAGCCTCGGTCTAAATAAATCTATATCAATACTCGGGCCGAGTACAGTACAGTCAACTTTAGTTTCTTCTGAAACTTTCTGGCGGTTCCAGTTTGTTTTTGTGACGCAGATTAAATCCGGAATCAATGTATAAGAAGCTAATGCCTTTTTGTACTCAGCTGTCCCTTCTTTATAAAAATAAGGCTCGAAATCTTGTATGTAATAGCCCAAAATCGGCCTTGAATGCGTATTTTTTGCTAATGGTGCGATCCAGGCGACAGAAGTGTTGAAGGTGGCGATAACGGCATCGAAATCCTCGCAAAGCTTAGGTATTGACTCTTCATTTGGCGCATAGACGGTAGGGATATCAAGTTCAGGATAACTATTTTCAAAATCTACTTGCAAATAAGAGAAATTCAATAACCAGGTATCTATACCCATCTTTATGAGAGCCTGAGCTTCACTGATCAGAACGTTTGCACCTCCCCCGGCTTCTCTTGTCGGCAATATAAAGATTATCTTCTTGCCTTTCCATTGGGCCTTTGCCTTTTTGATGAATTCGTGGCGTTCAAACAATCGCTTCGCGTGAGCGCGTATGCCTTCCAATACGCGATTGTACCGGCAAAAATACACACCTTCGTCTATCAAAGATTGCCCATGCTTTTTGGCTAAAACTTGTCCGGCATGTTCGCATAACAGACGGCGACGCTCTGTTGAATAACTCTTGGATTGAGCATGATAAATATAGACATCATCGGCTATCGCCAGTGACCATCCCGCCTGTCTTGAGCGCAAGCAATAATCGTTTTCTTCACCATAGCCTTGAGCAAAATTCTGTTCGTCAAGTTTACCGATTTCGTCAATTAAAGCCCGTTTAATCAATAGGCAAAAACCGTTTAGGAAGGGGATACGCGGATACAGTTGCCCGGAATAAATAGCTACTTGCTGTGCCATTTCTTCCACGGTCATTTCAGCTGGTAAAGGATTGCTTGACCAATCACCATTTTGTTCGATATCCGGAATAGACTGCCAGGAAGCGGTGTTACTCAATGGGCCAATTATGCCCAGACTAGAATCGGATTCGGCGCAGGAAATCATACGATCGAGCCACTCAGCACTTACTACCGTGTCACTATTGAGTAAGACTACATAGGGAGACCGTGAAGCTCCAATTCCTTGATTTGCAGCCAGCGTGTAGCCACGAGCCGATTCATTCCTGATCAATTGAGCGTTGTTATCTTTTGCAAAATTCTTAAGGTAATCACGGGTCTCTATGTCACTGCCATCATCGACTAAAATTAATTCATAGGGAGGACATGTGTGGCGTATCACCGACGCCAGGCATTTTTTGACGTCTTCCAAAGCATTGTGAACACAGATGATAATATCAACAGCCACTGTATGAGGCACGAGATCAGGGCGGGATATCGTAGTGTTCGTAAATCTGCTTATTTCTCTGGGTGGCTGGCGACACGATGCATACATTCTCAAACTATTGCGCACTCCTTGGGGGCCTTCCTCCAGTAATTTCTGGCACATCTTGAGTATCAAGCGCCTCCCACCTTGCCAACCGCCACCATGTTCCCGAATAAAACTTGAGCTGAGTGCCAAAACATATGAGATGCGCCGCGCTTGCAAACCTATTCGACGATAAGGCGCAGTAATCTTCCATGAATTTGAATTATAAAGCGCGTTGATATCCTGTTTGTGTTTCGCTACTTCTCGCGTGTACTCTGTTATCGCCTGCTTGTGCTCTGCTATCTCTCGCTTGTATTGCGTTATTTCTTGCTTGTACTCCGTTATCGCTTGCTTGTGTTCTGCCACTTCTTGTTTGTATTCATTACATTCGGCCTGCTGTTCATGGAGTTGGTTGTGTAATTGCTCCAGCAATGCTTCTCTGTATTCAATGAGTTCGTTGATTTTTTCACCAGGCCAAATAGATTTCCACTTATCAAAATAAGCGCCTTTTGCTTTGCGGATAAAGCTCTTGTCAGTTTCCAATCCAAAACCGGAATGACCGTAATTCCGATAACAAGCGGTAATCTGGTCAACGTGAATAAAGTCCGTGTATTGCGTCATCTGCACCCAGAAATCCCAATCTTCGTATACCTCCAGCGTTTCATCAAATCTACAACCATCGTCAAGCAGAGATCTTTCAAATAATGTCGCATGGATCGGTAGATAATTTCTTCCCCATAGTCTTTGCCAGTGAAAGGGTTGATTCAGCAAATCTGTTGTTTCTAATACACCTCCCCTGTAATGTTCAACGCGTACGCCAGCATAAGCGCAGCGGGCGTTATTTTGGCTTTGTAAGGTATTTACTAAACCGGCGATATGCTCAGAATAAAACCAATCATCATCGTCGAGAAAAATTAGATATTTTCCAGCAGCTTGGTTCAGACCGACATTCGCTGCTCGGCTACGATTCAATTGTTCGTCGCTTCCGATCATCCGTATTGGAAAACATCCGTACCACTCACCCATTTCTCGGTGATTTGCACCTTTGGCATTGATGATGATGATTTCAATGTTCGGATAAGTCTGCGAAGCTACGGAATTAAGTGCATCGACCAGTGTCGAGCGATCCATGCTGCGAATAATAACGCTCACCAAGGGAAAAGTAACATTTTTCTCTTCAGACATTTTTGAATTCGGGGATCAATGAGGAACAGTTTGGGAGGTTGTGAGATTATTTCTTTAAAAGGCTTTCGAGACAGAAATGCAAGTTTAACATTTTTTGCAATATGCGGTATCTTGATTGTATCGCGTCAGCATGAGTTAGACAAAATTGCGGTATGCTAATTTTCATGAAGTCTGAAGTTTCATAAAATGAGGGAATGCAATGAGGAGATAGGAATGGAATTGCCGCATACACAGTATAGTCAGGAATTTAGGGAGCAATCTGAATCGCCCCGGGGCGATTCAATACTGATTTGATTCTTCATCTTCTCCTTTCCTCAAATCCTTTTATCACCAGAAAATCCAAGGCGATTCAAACCAAGTCCTGCTGGAAAATTACTACTTTTCCGGTGGATTGGAAGATCGTATCCGACAGTTCATCGATTACTGCAATCACCACATGAGTCATTGAATAATCTAACATC
Organism: Nitrosomonas sp. PY1; assembly: GCF_022836435.1. Lineage (NCBI taxonomy): Bacteria > Pseudomonadati > Pseudomonadota > Betaproteobacteria > Nitrosomonadales > Nitrosomonadaceae > Nitrosomonas > Nitrosomonas sp. PY1. The sequence continues at coordinate 1,178,585 of NZ_BQXC01000001.1, forward strand.
GGCTGATGTCTTTTATAGTCGAGGGTAATCTATTCTGGATGAGCATGAAAAAATAAAACAACGAACCTTAGCTTTACGGCGCCAGATATTTTTGCCGATAGGTCAATTAATAACAATCCCGGTAAACTAAACCATTTCTTAATCCAGGCGCCTATCGGTCCATATTGCTTTGACGACATACAGTAACAGACAAATTATTCACTTTGAAAGGTGTTGATCAATATCGTTCACACTATTAATTTCCCTACGCCAGGATGATAATTCATAAGTTGTGATCATGATCTTGCGTAACCTTGAGAAAAATTGCAAGATGCCTACTGTTACCTGGAAACAACCAGTCAATTTTTTAGGATTTTTCTGTGTCCAATATTTGGAAGCGTTTCATTTATATTATTCTAATTACGCTGATTTTTAGTGGATTTTTTTGGATGGCTTTCGGCGTGACATTTGCCTTGTTACTGTTTAGTGCGACACTATTCTGGATCGCGTTACACCATGTTTCGCATCTGGTTGCGCTAGAGCGCTGGTTGTTATTACCTGAGCAGCTTTCTGCCAATATTCCAGCCGGTAGTGGTGAATGGGATGATGTATTTGCATATTTAGCCCGTTACGTACGCCAGCATAGCCAGAGCCAAGAATTGCTGAGCATGGCGCTAGAGCGTATGCGTAATGTAACTGCTGCTATGCCGGATGGCATTGTGTTATTGACTGAAAACGATCGGATTGAATGGTGTAATCCGGTTGCTGAGGATCATCTAGGAATAAGTTCGGTGCTCGATTCAGGGCAACAAATTACGCATTTAGTGCGACAAGTTCCGTTCGTCGAGTATTTGTCGGTACGTAATTTCACCAAGCCGTTAGTTTTGAATCAAACGCGCCGACGGCATAAAAGCGTTTTTTCCTTGCAATTCGTACCCTATGGCTTCAACCAAAAATTGCTTATTAGCCGAGACATTACCCGATTTGAGAAGCTTGAAACAATGCGTCAAGATTTTATCGCCAATGTTTCACATGAATTACGCACACCACTTACGGTGATTAATGGTTTTCTTGATACGCTAACGCATGAGGAAACCACACCGGATTTTGATAAAAGGGCTTTAACGTTGATGTCGGAACAAGCAATTCGCATGCAATCTCTGGTAGAAGATCTTTTGATCTTGTCGCGCTTGGAAAATGAGCAAAATAAAATCAATGAAACGATCATTAATGTGGCTGATTTGCTCAATGAAATTCTGCGCGATGTAGAATCGCTCGACACCGAAAAGCATTCGATTAGATTGAATATCGCAACACATAGCCAACTACTGGGTAGTCAAACTGAATTGCGTAGTGCGTTTAGTAATTTGATCAATAATGCAGTGCGTTATACCCCAGAGGGCGGTGAGATCAGTATTCATTGGCAAGAAAAGGATGGTCAAGGTATATTTTATGTACAGGATAGCGGTATCGGTATTGAAGCTCAGCATATTCCTCGATTGACTGAGCGTTTTTATCGGATTGACACCAGTCGTTCGCGAGAAACTGGAGGAACAGGACTCGGACTAGCGATTGTTAAACACGTCGTGAATCGGCATGATGGAGGTTTGCAAATCACGAGTGAGATCGGTAAGGGAAGTCGCTTTACAATTGTTTTTCCAGCCAAACGACTGGTTGCATAAGCAAAAGTATTCTAATAAATATTTCTCAATGCATTTACTAGAGTTACGATTCAACTTTTTCGGGTGTTGTTTTTATAATTCTTTGTAACGATTTAGCCAATAACGACAAACCAAACAATAGTGTGCTGAATAATACGATAGTAGTACCCGAAGCGACATTAAAAATATAACTTAGATACATTCCGATAATGCCTGAAAAGGTGCCGATCAGTGTGGAGTAAATCATCATTTTGCTAAAACTATCGGTTAAAATTCGCGCAGTAATAGCGGGTGCAATCAGCGTTGCGGCGACCATCGTAACACCGGTCACATTGAGTGAAGCGATGACAGCAAGGGTAAGTATGATTGAAAATAGCAGTTGCACCGATGCGGTTTTAATACCCGATACGTGCGCTACCTCTTGATCAAATGTTGAGAAGAGTAGGGCACGGTAGGAAAAAAATAGAGTGATAAAGGTGACAACGGTGACGATGCCGATGATGAGCAGATCATCGTCATTGATTCCTAAAATATTACCGAACAAGGCCGCTTCAAAATTTTGCTTGAAATTGCGCAATTTACTTACGATGGCAACACCTAATGCAAACATTGCTGTTGTAACAATACCGATGGCTGCATCGAGTTTGATTTTGTTGTTCTGAGTAATTTTATTAATGATCAGTGCGGCGGCTAATCCCATGGCGCATGCACCCACATAAAAATTCATATTCAGAGTGAATCCTACAATCGCTCCACCAATTGCGGCATGCGATAGCCCATGACCCACGTAGCTCATCCCTCGTAATACTACGTATACGCCAATTAATCCACCGGTTGCACCAACCAAACTGGCGGCTAACAGACCACGAAGAAAAAAATCATATTGCAGTGGTTCAAACAAAAATTCCATTAATTACGACTGATCCATAAACTGCAAAGGGGTGGTATGCGCAATTAGCAAGTGCCCTTCATGTTTTACAATGACGATATCGCCACCATATGTTTTGGTGAGAATTTCATTGATGAATATATCGTGTGGGCGGCCTTGTGCGATGACACCTTTATTAAAACAAATCACCCAAGGCAGATGCGAGGCTACGGCATTCAGATCGTGCGTAGTCAATAATATGGTAATGCCTTCGCAATTCAAACTGCCTAATAGGTGTAATATTTCATGCTGTGTTTTGATATCGACGCCGGAAGTGGGTTCATCAAGAATCAGAATCTTCGGATTGCTGATCAAGGCGCGCGCCAAGAAAGTGCGTTGACGCTGGCCACCGGAGATCGCGAGAATGTGCTTTTTTAAGCAACCATTGATGTTCAAGCGCTCGGCCAGATCATAAATTTGTTGACGCTCATGTTTTGTCAACCAAGGCAAAATACGACCACTGGTATAAAGCCCCATGGCAATGACCTCTTCAACTGTGACAGGAAAATTCCAATCGACACTACCCAGTTGTGGTACATATCCAATGATACCCGGTTTAATTTTTTCAACGGCATGACCATTCAGCCTGGCTTTACCGCAAGTTACCGGGTGCATACCCATCAGGATCTTAAGCAGCGTGGTTTTACCGCAAGCGGTCGGGCCTACAATACCGGCAAATAATCCATGCGGAATTTCTAATGAAAGATTCTGGAATAACTGATGCTCATAACCTGCAGTGATATTGCAGAGGCTAATGGCTGAGTGTAACGGTGTGTCAGAATCGATTATTGCTTGCATCAATGTTTGCTGTACAAGTTGCGTCTCCACCCAGCGCTTGTGTCATGACCGTCATATTATTTACCATCATGCCGATGAAAGAATCGTTCGGAGGCGCTGGCAATTCATCGTCTGAAAGCTGGTCGATAAATTGCACATTGGCTTCGCGTGCGATTTGTTTCATGATTTTGCTGGGAAAAACATCCGAACCAAAAATAGCGGGTACACCGGCTTGCTTGATCTGTTTGATGACATTTATTACCTCTTGCGGTGCAGGTTCGGAGAAATCTGACGGTTGGATAGCTGCAATGACGGTCATGCCATAGCGCGGTGCAAAATAGGCAAATGAGTCATGGTAAGTTACCAGCTTACGATTCTTTTCAGGAATTGTTTTAACACAAGCAAAAATGGCCTGGTCTAATTTTGTGAGTTTAGTGAGGTAGGTTTCGGTATTTAAAAAATAATATTCTCGATGCCTGGAATCCAACTCGCTCAAACTGTCTCGGATGATTTCGGCATATTGCATCACCAATTGGATGTTTAACCACAGATGTGGATTGGGGTGTCCATGTTCACGTGGGAAACTGAAATCATATTGCCAATCTTCCTCTTTCAGTGTGCGATTGCCCAATTGCACAATACGTGTTCCGGGTTTTTTCACTTTCTCAGCTAATTTCAAAGTCGGTAACTCAAGGTCAAGGCCATTTGCGATGATCAAGTCGGCCGCTTGCAGTGTTTTGATATCGGACGGAATGGGCTCAAAAGTATGCGAGTCAACGCCATCCGGAACTACGCCAATGACATTTACATAACCACCCCCAATGTTTCGTACCATGTTCGTGATGGGTGCAACGGTTGTAACGATTGTGAATTTCTTAGGATGCTCCGAAGCAAAAATCCGCTTTCCTAGCCCCAGAGAAATAAATATCGTTATGAAAAAAAAGAACAATAGGTAACGACTGTGAATTCTCATAGTTTTTTATTTTTTTTGCCAAGACATTTATATATAAGCTATTTTACACAGATTTGTATGAAAAAAACTTTATTTCTCATACAGTATCACGATACACTGATATATGTATGAAGAATTTTGTATATTTCATACCGCAATTATTTTTTTACAGCATAGAGAGCTATTGTCAACAAATAGAAGATTTATTTTGATGTTAGAAACAACAAAAAAAAACGAATTTACTGCAAGTGGTGGCGCCGTACTTTTATCGCTGTGGATGACAGGGAGCGTTCATGCCGCAGGCGTACCAACACTTAATGAAATGACCATTAAAGCAGATTCCAAGGGGCTAATAGGGACTGCAAATACTGCTAGTGAAGGCACTGTACTGAAGCGTCAATTAGATTCACGAACAGTTTATCGCCCAGGTGAATTGATGGAAACCGTCCCTGGTTTCATCGCTACGCAACACAGTGGAGAAGGTAAAGCCAATCAGTATTTTATGCGCGGTTTTAACTTGGATCATGGTACCGATGTACGCATCAGCGTTGATGGTGTGCTGGTTAATCAGCGTTCGCATGGACACGGCCAAGGTTGGGCAGATGTCAATTTCATCATTCCGGAATTAATCAGTAATTTGCAATACACCAAAGGACCTTATTACGCCAATCAAGGTGATTTCGCTTCAGCCGGTTCCATCAATATGAATTATGTCGATAAATTACCGCAAGGTATTGCCACTTATGGAATAGGGCAGCAAGGTTGGATGCGTGGATTGCTGGCGAAGTCTTTTCAAGTGGGGAGCGGAAATTTACTCGTTGCTGGTGAATTGGTGAAATTGAATGGACCTTGGACGATCCCTGAGCATTTTAAGAAATATAATGCAATGGCGCGTTATAGCCAAGATGACGGTACAACGAAATTCAATATTACCGCGATGGCTTATGGTGCAAGATGGACAGCAATTGATCAAATACCATTAAGAGGAGTTCGGAGCGGTTATGTATCTCGACTTGGTGCTATTGATCCAAGCGACTATGGGGAAACCCATCGTTTTAGCCTTTCCAGCGCATTGGAGCAAAAAAACCGCTTTGGGGTTACCACAGCGAATCTCTACACCATTCATCATAATATGGCGCTGTTTTCCAACTTTACCTACTTTTTAGAGGACCCAGTCAACGGCGATCAATTTTCGCAAAAAGATAAGCGTTTTCAATCGGGATTTAATGTCGACCATACATGGGTTAACAAAATTTACGGATTCGATGTCGTTAATTCTGTTGGAGTGCAGTTCCAAAACGACGTCATTGACAATGGGCTGTCGAGCACTAGGGATCGTCACCTTTTATCAAGAACCCGAGCAGATCATATTAATGAAAATAGCGTAGGATTGTATTATCAGAACAGTGTGCAATGGCTGGAGAAATTTAGAACAGTTACTGGGATACGTTCGGATTATTATTGGTTCGATGTGAATAGCCACATACAAAAGGAGAATTCAGGAAGTAGCTACGATAGTATTACCAATCCTAAGGTTTCTGCAATTTTCGGCCCTTGGGCCAATACGGAGTTTTATTTTAGCTACGGCAGCGGTTTTCATAGCAATGATGCGCGAGGAACAACATCCCGAGTCGATCCTAAAACAAATGAGCCCATTAATCCAGTTCATCCGTTGGTTCGTACTACGGGATATGAAGTGGGTGTTCGTTCGGCAATTGTCCCAGGTTTGCAAACCACATTTTCATTATTTAGATTAGATACGGCATCCGAATTGTTATTTGTCGGCGATGCCGGTAATACTGAAGCAAGCCGCCCAAGCCAACGTAATGGATTCGAAGTATCAGCGTTTTATATGCCCAAGGATTGGTTAACGATCGATGTAGACTATGCATTGACACGTGCACGTTTTAGCGATTTCGATCCAATTGGGAACCATGTTCCCGGAGCAATTAATGGGGTTGGAAAATTGGCCGTTTCTGTCGATAATCTTGGCCGTTTTCTAGGTAGTATGCAGGTACGCTATTTTGGTAAACGTGCGCTCACTGAGGATAATAGCGCGCGATCTGATAATACCGTGACTTTAAATGGTCAAGTAGGTTATAAGGTCAGCAATAATGTACATGTAGTACTGCAGGGTTTTAATTTACTGAATACGCATGGGCATGCAATTGACTATTTTTATACATCCAGACTCCCGGGTGAACCAGTTGCAGGTGTAGCAGACAAGCATTTTCATCCGGTCGAGACACGCTCATTTCGAGTAAATCTTGTAGCCAATTTTTAGAATTTTCTGAGATTAGCAGTTATTATTCTAAGGCAGCGAAAAATGAGTTTCTTTTTTATGACGAGAGATTAATTCAAGGAAGAGATATGGAACGATTTACTATTTCAATGGATGAAGAGCTTTTTGAGCAGTTTGATAAAATCTCCAGTGCGCGTGGCTATGATAACCGCTCCGAAGCGATTCGGGATTTAGTGAGGGAATACCTTGAAGTTTCTCGCTTGCAAAAAGACAATAAAGGTTATTGTATTGCCACTTTGACCTATATCTATAATCACCATGAGCGAGATTTGGCGGCGTTGGTGACATCTTCTCACCATGAGCATCATGATATTACATTATCCAGTATGCATGTACATATGGATCACGATAATTGCCTTGAGGTTGCGATTCTACGTGGCACTATTCAAGACGTACGCCATTTTGCTAACAAGGTAATTGCCAAGAATGGTATTCGTCACGGCAAACTACATATCGTGCCGATTGAGGTATCGGAATTTGCTCATCAGCATGCAGATAATGTGCATAGGCATACCCATAGCAGTCCACGAACATAGTAATTCTGCATCGGATTCGCTAGTGATGCGATAGTATTACCATCCTGCCATATAGATGTTCATCAAGGTGGAAGAATGTAAATAAAGTTCTGTGATGCTATGGCGGTCAAACCTTAGTTTTCTCAAGCGTACTGGTTCTATAGGCAATATTTCTTTGGTTTCAAAATTAAATTGTAGCAATGGCGTGACATGATGGGCGTTAATATAGAGATCGCCGGATTCATCCGCATTGGAAACGGGATCGTGAATATCCGCAATGACGTGAATGAGTTCGGCAATTTTTTCTTCCGGTAGTGTAATCGTGTAAGTGTCAAAAAAATGATCAGGAACGGGAGATGAGTTAAATGCAAACGTTTCTAAGCCTAATGTTGCCCCGACTGCTTGCGCGAGTCCACCACCTAACGAATGGCCTGCCACAATAATTTTAGCGCCTGGATATCGATTGATGACGTCCCTCGCGAAATTGAAGGCGTCCTTAAATTGATCGCTAACGGTTCCCGTCGCGATAGCTGCATCTGCTGTGATATCACGAACGTAATCTAGCGAACAACAGGGTTCTGTACCGCGAAAAACCAGTGCAATTTCTTTGGGATTGGTATTTTGATTTTCATAAACGCCTGCATCCATGCCAGAGGTTTTGTTTTTCGTTTCGATTAATTTCCAAGTGCCCACCGTAGTATTATCGAAGTCATACACTAAATCAGCCAATTGCATATAAGGCAAGGAGCGGCCAAGCAGATCCACTGCACGGCGTTCTTCAGAAGGTAGCATGCCAAAAGGTTTCCAGTCTCTGCCTGCAACATAATCCGGGTTGATGTAGATAGCGACCTGGTCGAGTTGAAAAATTGTCTCGCTCGCGATGGATACCAGTTTGAGATCGACACTATAACGCTCAGTGCCAAATTGTTTTGGAATATCGATCTTGGGTATGCTCAGGATACCGTTTGCGAATGAAAATACTGGACTATTGAGTTCAGCAGGCAAATTGTCGAATTCAAGACCGGTCAACAAGAATTGATGACTGAGTGCTGGATCGCTGCTACCTAACCATTGCAATGTACTCTTATAGATATTGGAATCACTGGGGTCGATAGTAATTATTTTTTGTAAACAAACTAGACCAATGGTATCCAAATAGTATGCAGATGCAGTTGATTTTGAACACTCTTCCGATAGTGCGTGGGTGGTAGAAGCGACAGAGATCAGACTAATAAAACTGATAAATTTCGCTATGGTCAGAAATTTCATAGTAATTGAGTGTCCGGTAATGGTGAGATCTTGTTTATCAAACAAATTTTACAAGTTTCGGTGATCAGCGAGGCATGCTTGGATGGTACCCTGTTTTTAATGCTTGAATGGCGTCTTCTTTGTTTCTGACTATTTGTCGATTCGGGCAGAAAATATTTCTAGCCAATTCCCTTTGCGCATAAAGTTGCCGAACATTAATTAGTTTTTCCCATTCTGATACACGTGGTTCTGCCCAGGTTTTATCATTGCGTCCGAGTGCGTAGAGCTTTCTTTCAGTCGTTTCGCAGCGTATCCCTTCATAACTGACATTTAAAGCACCAGAGGAAGATTTGATGATTAAGCTAAACCGGATTACCCCATCTTCACCAACGCTGATCGAAGCAGGATCGATCAGATATTGATTGCCCGTGACTGCTTGACCTGTCGCATCGAATTCCAACAAGTTATTCATATCGGGATAAGGCGGCAATTGTGTTGCACGTTCGGTCCAAGTTTTTTCTTCTTCAAATTGGTCTTTGAATGTTTTATTGGCACAGGCGGATAGTATGATCAGTATTGAGAAAGTGACCAGTACGGAAAATAATTTCATGTTTCAGTTAAATCATTTAATAGTGATGCACGTGTACCGGCGTCGATGTTATCAATCGTTACAGAGTAGGCTGGGTGATCAATGCCCATGCTGAGAGTCGCATTGTGATGCAAAGCTTGAATCATCTCAACAGTGAGTTCAAAACGTAGAAAGTGTACGGAGGAGGTTTTGTCGGAATTTTCACGCTCGATATCTTCGTCGGCAATCGCGAATATTGCATCGAATTCTCCTATCTTAACCCATACCCGATCTTCGATACCAATCATATTCGCTAATTTTCCGGCGCGTTCAACCGGGTCTGGATATTCAATCATCATCGTGGCTTTCCAGTTGTGCCCATCTGGAATTAATGGCGTATAAGTTTCGAGCTCGTGATTAATGTCCGCTTCTTGAAAAATGCGCTCAGCAAACAGCATTTCTTGAATTTGATATCGTACGGTCAATGCATCTTCAAAAATCAGAGAAATATTGTTTCCTAAAGCAATTTTTCGGGGTTTCTTGTGCGCTATGACCTGACTCCGAAAATCACTGCGTACTTTGGCGTATGCTTCTAATGTTAGTAAACTGTCGCGACTAACGGTTTTCATATTTTTTCCTCGAAAGCATGTGTTTGTGCAGACAAAATTTGCAATCCTGGAATGGCTTGTTGATGATCGTCATAACCGTAAGCCATGCGTAATAAACTCAACGGATGCATTTTTTGTGCTGTTTCATTATTGTCGTTGTTACGCATGCCTTGTTCAATATGGCGTGCTGCTATGGCACAATCAGAACTAATATAATCGGGTTTGTTGGGAGCAGCCATTTGTTTGAAAACTGGGCGACCTATTTTCATCGAATCGGCAAAGTGTTCGCTTTTCACACCCCAAGTACCGTCATGCCCGGAGCATCGCTCTACAGTGGTGATCGTTGTTCCTGGAATTAATTGCAACACATCGCGCGTCTTTTTGCCGATATTCTGCACGCGCTGATGACAGGGAATATGGTACGAAACATTATTTAGCGATTGTTTGAAATCTGTTTTGAGTAACTTGTCTTGATATCGAAACAATAAGTATTCAAACGGATCAAACATGGCAGCTGCAACGGCCTGTACCCCGGTATCTTCAGGAAACAACAGCGGAAGCTCTTGCTTATACATCAATACGCAAGAAGGAACCGCAGAAATGATGGCATAGCCTTGTTGTGCAAACTTCAGGAGGTGCGGAATATTTCGGTCTTTCAATGCTTCTACCGCTGGTAAATCGCCCAATTCAAGCTTTGGCATACCACAGCATGCTTCTTGTTCCACCAGATACGTTGGAATTTCGTTATGCGCAAGGATTTGCAGCAAATCATAACCAATGCCAGGTTCGTTGTAATTAACATAACAAGTTGCGTAGATCGCCACTTTCCCAGGTGTTTTGTTCCCATCTTTTACTGTGAAATTAGCATCCGATTGTGCGTGGGAACGGAATTGATGGGCTGTGTATTCAGGAAGCTTTCTGTCAGCATGTATGCCTAATGTGCTATCCAAGATCTTACGAGCAAGCGGCGTATTGTTTACTGTGTTGACGATTGGCGCGACAACTGGATTGGCATTGATCTTCCCTAATAAGTCGGTATTCGATAATAGTCGGTCGCGAAAACCAGCACCAGATTGCTGGTATTTAACCGCCTTGGCACGCAGCATGAGATGCGGAAAATCTATGTTCCATTCATGTGGCGGCACATAAGGGCACTTGGTCATGAAACACATGTCGCATAAGTAGCAGCGATCAACCACTTCTTGGAAGCGATGTTTGTCAACACCATCGACTTCGCCTGTTGAACCTTCATCAATCAAATCAAAGAGACGTGGAAAAGCTGTACAAAGATTGACACACCGTCGGCAACCGTGGCAAACATTAAACACACGTTCCATTTCCTGTTGCAATTTTTCTGAATCGTAGAAATTTGCATTTTTCCAGTCTAATGGGTGACGCTCAGGGGCTTCTAAACTACCTTCGCGAGATGCCATAGTTAGTGAATTTTAAACAGAGGATTTTCAACTGCAAAATTCGTTGAAAGGGTATTCCAACGAATCTTACATGTGTTAACAAATTGGGTTGGTAAATTAATCTGCCAAGCCGTCCAATGCACGTTGAAAGCGATTAGCATGCGAGCGTTCGGCTTTAGCTAAGGTCTCAAACCAATCGGCAATTTCATCAAAGCCTTCTTCGCGAGCGGTTTTAGTCATGCCGGGATACATATCGGTATATTCATGTGTTTCACCGGCAATGGCGGTTTTTAGGTTATCGCGTGTTGGACCAAAGTGCAATCCGGTTGCTGGATCTCCACAAGTTTCAAGATATTCCAAATGGCCATGAGCATGCCCAGTTTCGCCTTCGGCAGTAGAGCGAAATACCGCAGCGACATCATTTTGTCCCTCTACGTCGGCTTTAGTTGCAAAATATAAGTAGCGGCGATTGGCTTGTGATTCACCTGAAAAGGCAGCTTTTAAATTAGCTTCCGTTTTAGATCCTTTGAGTTCCATAATGATTTCTCCTTTTTGAATGAATAATGCAATATATTTTTGTTTTTTTATGATGCATATTTAAAATATACTCAGAATGACGAAAGAAAGCGGAAATGCTGGATAATATTAAACAACTACAGCACTAGCCAGTAGCACCGATCTTTCTAGCCCTCTTTTGAGAGCGCACTAGTATACATGTTAATCCATGTAAAAAAAGACTATCGAAGGGATTGAAGATTGTCAACTACTATTATGTCAGTGTTGTAAATGAAAAATAAGTAGTGGCTTACTTTATGCTGATAATGGGCAAATTAGAGCGCTTATGATGCGGTAAGAGCTTGAGATGTAAATGTATAATAAATTATTCATCTCGCTTGCTTTGCTTGTTGATTAGCTCAAATGTTAGATGATTCAATAAAGAATAAAAATCAATCGGTCGGAATTTATGAAAATTGCAACCTGGAACGTCAATTCACTCAAAGTAAGATTGCCGCATGTCGTAGATTGGCTAGCCAGTCATCAACCTGAAATCCTGTGCTTGCAAGAAACGAAGTTAATCGACGATAACTTTCCACACGACGAAATCCGCGCACTTGGTTATCACTGTTTGTTTAATGGACAAAAGACTTATAATGGCGTAGCGATTATAAGCCAGCAATCCGGGACTGATATGGTTTCCGATATTCCACAGTTTTGCGATGAACAAAGGCGAGTCATTGCTGCCACATATGGTGATTTACGGATTGTTTGCGTCTATGTACCTAATGGTGAATCGTTGGAATCACAGAAATATCAATATAAATTACAATGGTTACATGCGCTTAAAGGCTGGCTAGAGCAAGAATTATGTCAATATAGCCGATTGATTGTATTGGGTGATTTTAATATTGCACCCGAAGATCGCGATGTCTATGATCCCGATGCCTGGCATGACAAGGTGTTATGTAGCGAGCCGGAACGCGATGCCTTTAAACGGTTGCTGAGCATGGGGTTACAAGATAGTTTTCGTTTGTTTGATCAAGTTGAGAAATCCTATACGTGGTGGGATTATCGTATGATGGCTTTTCGTTTGAATCGAGGATTGCGAATTGATCACATTTTGATTAGTGATGCATTGGCTGAAGATTGCGTAGCTTGTACTATTGATAAGCAACCACGAAAACTAGAGCGGCCTTCGGATCACGCGCCAGTCATTGTTGAGATTGTTATCAAGGGGTAGGTTTTGTAGAATCTTGTTTTTTTTCGACTAGGCCTTGCATTTCGCTGCGTAATGCGTTGAGACTATTTTCTCGGGTCTGTATTTCTTTCCGAAGGTGTTCGACTCGATCAAGATATCGTTGATAGTTACGTTCACTACCTAACCGATCAGGAACACCGTCCTTATACTCTTCCTTGACTTCATTCAAACGTTTTTCTTCTTCGGTGATTTTACTTTGCAATTGACTACGTTGCTCTTCAAATTTCATTGATTCTCTGCGTTGTATGATGCGCTCATCGATACTGCCGGAGTTTGTTGGGGGAGGCATGACCACGATAGGCTGCAGGTCAAGTTGTTTTGCGTTGGTGGAAGGAATATTGGAATAAGTGACTTTGCCGTTTTGATCGACGTGTTTGTAAATACCCGCTTGTACCGTATTAATAAGTAAAGTGGAACCAATCGATAGACAAAATACGAGGAATTTGTTTTTTAGCATGGTACCTATTGGGTCACAAGCGGCATTTAAAAAATTATAATCTGGAAAGTTCTTTTTTTAGAGCAGAGATGTTTCGTTGATGCAGAAATAACTTGCTTTTAAGTTGCGCAATTTTACCGTCTTGAAGGTTATCATCGCTCTGGCTGATTTGCGATAACGATTGCTTAGTATCGGAAAGCAGTTTGTTCTCAGTGTGCAATTCTTTTTCTAGGATTTGTCGCCGCGTTCCATCGCGCTCTTTCTGAGCATTGTTTTTAATAGTGCTGGGTGCATTGACTGGTTTTTGGACTAAGGTATTTGCGGTATGAGTATTGGCACTCCCGGAAAAAGAGGCAAGATTGACTTTCTGCGCATGACGTGCCGGACGATTGGTAAACGTAACATTGCCATCTTTGTCGACTAGCTTGTAAATTTCTTTTCCAGCGACTGCAATGGATGCAAATCCCAAAAGCGTTGTTACGAAAATTACAGATAAGTCTATGATTCTCATATCATTTAACGAAGATTCTATGAGTTAGAATGTCTAATATCTATGGTGTCAATATATCAACTTTTTCTTGAGTGTAAAGTAAAAAATAGCAAAAGAAAACTTCCTGATATTACAGCTTTAAAAAAATTAATGGTGTATTACAAGCTATAATACAGTTCAAATTCAACTGGATGCGTGGTCATACGCAAGCGTGTAACTTCCGCCATTTTAAGTTGAATGTAGGCGTCAATCATGTCATTGGAAAAAACACTGCCACGCGTCAGAAAATCGCGATCTTTATCTAAACAATCGAGTGCTTCATCTAATGACGCACAAACGTTTGGAACTTTAGCAGCTTCCTCAGGTGGTAAGTCATATAGATTTTTACCCATCGGATCACCAGGATGTATTTTATTCTGAATGCCATCTAGTCCGGCCATCATAAGCGCGGTAAAAGCTAAATAAGGATTGGCCATTGGGTCGGGAAAGCGTACTTCAATGCGCCGTCCTTTTGGGCTGCTGGTATGAGGGATGCGAATAGCGGCTGAACGGTTACTGGCTGAATAGGCTAAATTGACAGGTGCTTCAAAACCGGGAACCAAGCGTTTATAAGAATTAGTGCTGGGATTGGTAATAGCGTTTAGCGCTTTGGCATGTTTCAGAATACCGCCAATATAGTAAAGCGCCAATTCGGACAAACCTGCATAACCATTTCCTGAGAAAAGATTTTTGCCATCTTTCCAAATAGATTGATGCACGTGCATACCGGAGCCATTATCACCGACGATCGGTTTAGGCATAAATGTGGCGGTTTTACCATACGAGTGCGCTACATTGTGTACGACATACTTTAGTATTTGGCTCCAATCGGCTCGTTTGACCAGGGTATTGAAGTTTGTACCAATTTCGCATTGTCCTGCGGTAGCGACTTCGTGATGATGAACTTCCACGCCAATTCCCATTTCTTCTAAGGCAAGGCACATAGCGGAGCGTATATCCTGCAGTGAATCGACAGGTGGAACGGGAAGGTAACCACCTTTTACAACCGGGCGGTGACCTGTATTGGCGCTATCGTATTTGTTGCCGGAACTCCAAGCTGCTTCTTCAGATTCGATTTTTACCGAGCATCCCGATATATCAATGTTCCAGCGAATCGAGTCAAAAATAAAAAACTCCGGTTCCGGGCCAAAGTAGGCCACATCACCGATACCAGTTGATTTTAAATAGGTCTCTGCACGTTTTGCGAGCGAACGAGGATCGCGGTTATAGCCTTTTCCATCTGCGGGTTCAACTACATCACAGGTGATGAACAAGGTGGGCTCATCCATGAATGGGTCCATATTGGTCGTATCTGGATCCGGCATTAGCAGCATATCAGAAGCTTGAATACCTTTCCAGCCACCGATCGAAGAACCATCAAACGGATGACCGTCTTCAAACTTATCGGCATCAAAGGTGTGTGCAGGTACGGTAATATGGTGTTCTTTACCATTCGTATCGGTAAAGCGCAGATCAACAAACTTAACATCATTGTCTTGAATTAATTTCAAAACATCAGCTACAGCCATTTTTTTCTCCAAAGAGCATTGTGCAATGCGTTCAACAAAGAATTAAAACGTGTGATTATACCAGCATGTCAGCGTAAATGATTTGTGTGCGTATCATTCTGTGCAATAGCACTGTAAAAGTCGTCTTTTTTTGCATGAATTAGGACTATATAAGACAGAATATTGTAAGATCGCGAGCAGATGAGCAGCAAATTGTGTTGTGCTGGATTGTCGTTAAATCGTTGCATCGTTGAATTGGAAGAACAATAGTGTTTGAATTTTGCCCGCATGTCCAGAGCGCTTAGTATTCTCAATAAGATTTTTGGTTATTCGTCTTTCCGTGGGCAGCAAGCAGAGGTAATTGACTATGTTGCCACAGGTGGTGATTGCTTGGTTCTCATGCCGACCGGTGGCGGAAAATCACTGTGTTATCAAATTCCTGCTTTGCTACGTCCGGGTGTTGCGATTGTTGTTTCTCCCCTAATTGCATTAATGCAAAATCAGGTTGCTGCATTGAATGAAATGGGTGTGCGTGCTGCAGCGTTGAATTCATCACTGTTGTTTGAGGAAGCTGCACGGATAGAACAACAGTTATTGGCACAGCGCTATGATTTATTGTATATCGCGCCAGAACGTTTGTTGGCGCCCCGGTTTTTGCGTCTTATCGAGCGAACGCCCATCGCATTGTTTGCTATTGATGAAGCCCATTGCGTTTCGCAGTGGGGACATGATTTTCGTCCTGAATACGGCCAATTATATGTATTGCATCAACGTTTTCCTTTGGTTCCGCGAATTGCTTTGACTGCCACGGCTGATTTGGATACGCGCCAAGAAATCATTGAGCGGCTGGGATTGAAAGATGCCAGGGTATTTATCGATAGCTTCGATCGCCCCAATATTCGCTATCAAGTAGTCGATAAATCCAACAGTCGTATGCAGTTGCTGAATTTTATCCAATCGCAACATGCGAATGAAGCTGGAATTGTATATTGTGCTTCACGTAAAAGGGTTGAGGAAATTACAGCATGGTTGGCCGATCAAGGTATGCGAGTAGTTGCTTATCACGCCGGTATGGAAATGTCGCAACGTCGGTCAAACCAAGAAAGATTCTTGCAGGAAGAAGGTGTGATCATGGTGGCGACTATCGCTTTCGGGATGGGAATCGACAAGCCAAATGTACGTTTTGTTGCGCACTTGGATTTACCAAAAAGTGTAGAAGGTTATTATCAGGAAACGGGGCGAGCGGGGCGTGATGGTCGTATGGCTAATGCTTGGATGACATATGGATTGAATGATGTTATCAATCGTCGTCGTATGATCGAAGAATCCCAAGCACATTTCAAATTTAAGCAAGTTGCAGTGCAGAAATTGCAAGCAATGTTAACGCTATGCGAAGCCACCACATGCCGTCGTTTACAAATGCTGCGTTATTTTGGTGATAATACGGTAACCGAGTCGTGCGGGAATTGTGACGTTTGCTTGAATCCTCCGCAAGTATGGGATGCAACGATTGCTGTACAGAAGGCGCTTTCATGTGTTTATCGCACCGGACAGATGTTTGGTGTCGGGCATTTGGTGGATGTTTTGCGCGGTAATTTAACCGCACATGTTAAAGAGTGGCAACACGACACCTTAAGTACTTTTGCAATCGGTGAGGATTTACCCGGAAAAACCTGGCGATCGATATTCCGCCAATTGGTCGCATTAGGGTTATTGACAATCGATAGCGAAGGTTATGGTGTCTTACGTCTTACAGAGGCTAGCCGCGTAGTACTGAGAGGAAAGCAAACAGTGTATTTACGTTAAGATAAATTAGATAAAACGATATTCATCTTTCCGTATAAATTAATAGCTGTAAGCTCGATAAATTTCACAGTCGTATGATATGAAGCGAATTACCGGGGATTGCTCCGGTTTGATGGGTTTATTTTTACTTCTTCAATGATTTGCGCGTCTTCAATCACGCTGGATTGTTTAGAGTGAGCGGATGATGCGGCATCGCCCCAATCTTCCTCAGCGTGTTCTTTAGAGCGATTGAATTGGTTATGTTTTCTGCGTAACCACCAGATTCGCGCGCCTATGAAAGTTGCGGCGGCTGCAAATAGGGCTAGAAATGCGGCAAAAAAGAAGAAGCCGATCATGGTCATCACGATCGCCGCAGGGATCAGTAACGCATAAGTAATCCAGCGGTTGGTAGAGAAAATGGGGGGGCGTCCGGTTGCATTGGTTCCCGAATCATGAGCATCATTACTCAATATTCTGTGGATGATAATTCTTCTTGGGTCGTGGTTCATTGCATTAGCTCCTCTATGTCAGCGATGGTTTTAGGTGCTGCTGCGGTTAATATATGGTGATCGCTTGCAGTTACAACAACATCGTCTTCTATTCGAATACCGATATTCCAAAAATGTTCCGCAACTTTGTCATCTGCTCGAATGTAACATCCGGGTTCTACCGTCAAAACCATGCCTGATTGCAATGCGCGCCATGCACCGTATTGCTTATATTGACCTGCATCATGTACATCCATACCTAACCAGTGCCCGGTGCGATGCATGTAAAAACGTTTGTAGTCCTCGGATTCTAGCACGGCATCGAGGCTGCCATGACACAGACCTAAATCAATAAAGCCTTGCGCTAAAACTCGTAATGCTGCCTGATGCGGGTCATTCCATAGATTTCCTGGTTTTACCTGCGCAATAGCAGCGGTCTGTGCATTTAACACCAGTTGATAAATATCCTTTTGCGCCGCAGAGAACTTTCCATTGATTGGAAAAGTGCGGGTAATGTCCGAAGCATAACCATGCAATTCACACCCGGCATCAATCAATAACAAATCACCGGATTTCAATTTTGCAGTATTTTCGACATAATGCAATACACACGCATTGGCGCCACCGGCAACGATCGACGTGTAAGCTGGAAAGCGGGCGCCTAGCCGATTGAAGGTATAAAGCAACTCGGCTTCAATTTCGTATTCGTATTTATCCGGCTTTGTTGTTTGCATGGCGCACTGATGCGCTTGTACGGAAATGTTGGCAGCTTCTTGTATTACTTGTAGTTCTTCGCTGCTTTTGATCAAACGCATTTCATCCAGAATAACGCGGCAATCTGTGATTCTTTCCGGTGCCATCACGCCAGTGCGGATTTGATCGCGAACTTGATTCATCCAGCGGATTACCCGTTGATCCCAGGAGGAGTCATGCCCCAATGCAGTATAAATAACCGTTTGATTTGCTAGTAAAGTGGGCAGTATTTCATCCAATTGCGTAACCGGATAGGTTTCATCAAAACTAAAGACTTCTTTGGCTGCTTCAGGGCCATAGCGATATCCATCCCAGATTTCCCGTTCTTTGTCTTTCGCGCGGCAAAATAGAATATGTTTTTCCGGTGCCTTGTCTGTCTTTGCAACGATAACTAGCACTGCTTCTGGTTCGGTGAAGCCACTCAAATAATAGAAGTAGCTATCGAAACGATAGGGGTAGTGCGCGTCACGATTACGTATTCGTTCTGGTGCCGTTGGAATGACCGCAATCCCCGTTTGCATATGCTGAGCAAACAATTGACGACGTTTAAGATAAGATTGAGTGGGTATCGTGAAGGTTTGCATAGTCATTAATATGAGTAAATGGATCGGTTATGATTGTGCCTGTGTTTTCAGGCGATTGTCCAATTGTTGCAGGCGTTCAGGGGTACCTACATCGATCCATCGACCAGGAAAGTATTCGCCGGTTACCTGGTTATTTTGCATAGCTTGGCGTAACAGTGGTGCCAATTTTGCAGCTTCACCTGATGCAACGGTATGAAAAAATTGCGGTCGGTACAGACCGATGCCACTAAATGTAAGCCTCTTTGTTTCTGCTGAGGTAACATATCCATGCTGCAAAGAAAAATCACCCTCTGGATGATGTTCGGGATTATCTACCAAGATAAGATGCGCTAACCTTTGTTTTGTATGTGCTTGCATGCTATCCAGTGTGGCGCGTAGTAGCGCGTAATCAAATTCGCAATAAATATCGCCATTCACTACTAGAAAAGGCATTGTTTGTTGAGGATTGCTGAGTAAATGCATTGCATTGGCAATGCCGCCGGCTGTTTCGAGTACGGATGTTTCCGGTGAGTAGCGAATATGAATGCCATATTGGTTGCCATTTCCCAAAGCCTCTTCGATCATTGCGCCGAGATAAGCATGATTGATGACAATATCCATAAATCCTGCACGTGCCAGATTAAAAATTTGATATTCGATCAAGGCATATTTGCCAGCTTTCAGTAATGGTTTGGGTAAATTATCGGTTAACGGGCGCATGCGCTTTCCTTGTCCGGCTGCTAGGATCATTGCACGGTAAGGATTATGGCTAAAATGTGTAGCCAATTTTTGACTCTGGGGTTACAGGATGCAATTCATCGAGTAAACTTAACAGTGGTCTTAGTTCGTGATAACGATCACAGGTTTTTTGCAAGTATTTTAGTACCAGTGGCATGTCATTGAGATAATTGGATTTATCGTCACGATAATTGAGTCGAGCAAAAATGCCCAATACTTTTAGGTGGCGCTGTACACCCATCCATTCGAAATCTCGGTAGAAGGCTGAGAAATCGGTTGTTACAGGCAAATTTGCTTGGCGCGCTTTTTCCCAATAGCGGATTACCCAATCGAGAATATGTTCTTCATCCCAACTAATATAAGCATCTTTTAATAGGGATACCAAGTCATAGGTAATTGGGCCAAGAACCGCATCTTGGAAATCAATAATGCCGGGATTGGGCGAGGTTACCATTAGATTGCGCGAATGATAGTCGCGATGGACTAGCACTTTGGGTTGGGCGAGATTATTTTGCAGGATTTGATTAAAAATATTTTCTAGCATCGCTTTTTGCTTGGTAGACAAATCAGCTTGTAGATGTTTGGTAATATACCAATCGGGAAATAAGCTTAATTCCCTACGTAATAATGTTTCATCGTAATCTGGCAAGCTGAGGGCTTGCAATGATAATTGCATTTTGACTAATGCATCAGTTGCATCACTATACAATTGACTAGCTTGATCGGTATCTTGCGTCAGTATTTGCAGGTAAGTTGTATGACCAAGATCGGAAAGCAGTACAAATCCCTGCGCTAAATCGTATGACCATATTTTGGGTACATGCACTCCGGTTGCCGCAAGCATGCTGGCGACTTGTAAAAAAGGCTTACAGTCTTCTTGCTGGGGAGGAGCATCCATAACTATCCAGGTCTTATCGTCTAGAAACATACGGAAATAACGGCGGAAGCTCGCATCAGCGGATGCTGGCTGCAAAGTGAAATTTCTCTCTGGGAATTGTGCTTTAAGCCAGCTTTCTAATAGATATTGACGCTCCATAAGTGTATCTTATTGGGTAATGAATATGAGGGAAGCTAAGAAAGTCATCAAATAAATTTTAATGTTTTAAACTGGCATGGCAGAATAGACCATCCATAACAATAGATTATGGGATTTTATCACGGTGACCTATGGCTAATGCACGAAATTGGTATATCAGTATGATAAGAATAGAGGAGAATGTTAATGTTAAATAAAAATGTGATCGATGAAATCAACGCCAAAGTAAGCGAAATTTTTCATAACAGCCCCGTAAAAGATATCGAGAAAAATGTTAAGGTATTATTGTCAGGTGCCTTTACTCGCCTTGATTTAGTTACGCGCAGTGAATTTGAGATTCAGCAGGAAGTCTTGCAACGCACTCGTGAAAAATTAATCATTCTTGAGGCTAAAGTCGCTGCATTGGAAGAAAGAGTTAGGCAATCGACATCGCACTCTGTCGATGCAAATAATGCGACAGAAATACGGTCGCATCAATAACGCGCGTATCGGCCTTATTTGCAAAACTAATATTAAACCTGCTTTAAATTATTTGCAGGCGTAGCGCCTTATGTCACTTGCTGTATTGTATAGCCGGGCTTTATCCGGCATGAATGCACCGTTAGTGACAGTCGAAATTCACATCGCTAACGGGTTGCCAAGCTTTACGATCGTTGGCCTTCCTGAAACGGAGGTCAAGGAAAGCAAAGACCGAGTCAGATCCGCACTGCAAAACGCTCATTTTAAAATCCCTGCACAACGGATTACTGTTAATTTAGCTCCGGCTGATTTACCTAAAGAAAGCGGTCGGTTCGATTTGCCGATTGCATTAGGTATTCTGGCAGCTACGGGACAGATTCCTAAAGAGCAATTAGATCGGTATGAGTGGGCTGGTGAATTAGCATTGACTGGAGAATTGCGTTCGATTCGCGGGGCTCTGGCGATGACCTACCATGCTTCTCGTTCTGGGCGGAGCTTTGTTCTGCCTGAACAAAATGCAGTTGAAGCGGCATTGGTAAAAAATGTTACTGTTTATGCAGCGCAATCATTGTTGCAAATATGTGCGCATCTGTCTAAACAAAAAGTGCTGCCTGTTTTTCAAAATACCGCAGATACTGGGGCTGTTATTGAGAATCAGCATTTTCCCGATTTTGAGGATATTAAGGGACAAGCACACGCTAAACGCGCTTTGGAGATTGCAGCTGCGGGTCGGCATAATATTTTAATGACAGGCCCGCCAGGTACTGGAAAATCCATGATGGCAGCTCGTTTTCCTGGAATTCTACCACCGATGACTGAAGAAGAAGCATTGGAGTCAGCGGCGATACAATCACTCAGTTATGGGAGTTTTAATATTGCTGAGTGGAAACGCCGTCCTTTTCGTGCGCCTCATCATACCGCATCAGGAGTTGCGTTGGTTGGCGGTGGTAGCCACCCACGTCCGGGAGAAATTTCGCTTGCTTTGCATGGCGTGCTATTTTTAGACGAATTCCCAGAATTTGATCGTAAGGTGTTAGAAGTGTTGCGTGAGCCGCTGGAATCAGGAAAAATTACGATCTCTCGCGCAGCACGCCAGGCAGAATTTCCTGCCGATTTTCAATTGGTCGCTGCTAGTAATCCGTGTTTCTGCGGTTATTTTGGCCACCCGTCAGGCAAATGTCAATGTACCCCTGACCAAGTTGCGCGTTACCGTGGAAGGATTTCCGGTCCGTTACTGGATCGAATCGATATACAAATCGAGGTGCCGGCAGTACCGCAAAACGAGCTTATGCATCGGAGTACGGTGAGTGAGAGAAGTAGCGTAATCCGGGCGCGTGTGATGGAATCGCACCAGCGGCAATTGACACGGCAGGGCAAAGCTAACACGCGCTTGAGTGTCAAAGAAATCGATCAATATTGTGCTCTCGATACGGTCAGTGAAAACTTGTTGAAACAGGCTATCAACCGCTTGAATCTATCTGCACGCGCGTATCATCGCATTCTGAAAGTCGC
The DNA here is from genome assembly GCF_022836435.1 of Nitrosomonas sp. PY1. Lineage (NCBI taxonomy): Bacteria > Pseudomonadati > Pseudomonadota > Betaproteobacteria > Nitrosomonadales > Nitrosomonadaceae > Nitrosomonas > Nitrosomonas sp. PY1. The sequence goes on from NZ_BQXC01000001.1 coordinate 1,201,098, forward strand.
ACGAACGATCGCAGATTTATCGGGAGCTGAGAAAATTAGCAACCAACATATTGCCGAAGCAATTCAATACCGAAGGTTGGATACCGCGTTCCACTGAACGTGTCATTGAAGTTGGTTGTACATTGCTTCCTTCCGTGGCAGCCAACACCAGAGTGGCGCCATTGTTCTACCAATGTTTCTTTGCTCTGTTCCATTGATAAAGAGCTGCTGCAAAGATATTGTAGAAAACCTGACATATTTGCATCACGATAGGTATGCCAAACAGTCTTGATTTCCATGTTTCCGTTGGAGAGTTACGCCAGATTGCCAGAAATGCATTAAACCCAACTTGAAGATCACCGTTTTCATCGACGACATGAAGGCGCTTACGTACCAATTCAAGCTCAGAATCTATCTCTGACACCAAGCCATTATCCTTGTGAACATCATTCCACTGAATCTCACAAACGCTATCCTTATCCATTTGCCCTTCTATCCCTGCTTTGCAAACTGGACAAGCGGAATTGTAGTAAACCTTCATTTTCGGCTTGTTGCGCATGATTTTATCCGTAGAGATATCGCCTGAGTTAGCGGATCTGTAAGTGACACGGCTTGAAGACGAGTTTTAGGTTAAACCTCTCGCTGTGTCTTAGTTCAGTCGCACGGGATGCCAACTATACAACTATGCGCATAGGTACTCCCGTGCCAGATTGTGCAGATTTTAGCGCATTTCCCGTCTTCACTCCGCCTAAGCAGTCTTTGGAATTCGGATCGACATTTATAGCAGCCACACCTTGGCTGTTTGTGCTAGGGTTGCAGCCTGTAGTTCCGCATAGAGTCAGCAATATCAAGAATAAAAGTCTTGATGACATGTCATTTGAGCGCTCATGCAATGTATACGACATCGGATGTCATATAAAATTGTCTTTTGTCGGATGATTATAAAACACAGAGGTTAACTACTGATTTATAGGAGTCAGAGTGTAAGTTAGTACGAGACTCTATGCAAACAATTTGATATACGCCACCAAAAACATATTTTTCATGGATTCAATAAACACGCGGGTAAGTAAATATGGATACACATCACAAGTGTCATTTGTATTTGCTGTGTTATTTATATTCAATTGTCGGAAGATAGTGGCAATTTATTAGAAAATAATGATCTTTATTCGTAATCCGCCAAAGACATTGAGAGGAGGGCCTGGTTCGTAAAAACGACCGAGTGCCGCATTGATACGTGTATTGGCATTATAAGGTGCATCGAATAGGTTATTGATGCCGAAAAAAATGGCGCTTTCAAACCGGTTATTTTTGGCTTCCCATCCTAGTAATAATTGCCCTAAATTATAGGCGTGATTGCTTGCAGTATTGATGTCGTTGACAAAAAAATGACCAACACGGTGTACATGAAGTTGCCCGAAAAAGCCAAAAGGGCTGGTGTATTTGATCAGACCTTCCCAGCGATGAGTGGGAATTCCGGGGAGATTGTTTCCTTTTAAATTAGTGTCATTAACAACATATTTTTCAAACTCGAAATTAGAATATGTATAGCCGGCTTCAGCATGCAAGCCTTGCCATTGCGGAGTTACTAGGCGCGTTTCAACGCCAATCCTCCGCGATTGACCCGCATTGCGAAAAAATGCACGGCCTGGTGAAGAAGGCAATTCGAATGGCATGATTTCATCCCAAGTATGAATAAAAAATGCTGCTGCATCATATTGGAATCCAGCGATATCACCACGTAATCCTAATTCGTTACTTAGTGATGTTTGTGCGTTTAAACTGGAGTTGAATCCGCCCCTGCCATTTGGGTTGTTTAATAATTCGGTTGTCGTAGGTGCTTCAAAAACTGATGCGACATGCGCATATGCTTGGTGTTGTGGGGCAAAGTGATAAACAACACCTGCTGATCCACTGGCTTGTGATACTGTGCGCGATCCCGATTGGTTTCCATCTATTTGATATTGATCCTTGGCTTGATAGCGTAACCAATCCCAGCGGCCACCGACGACCACATCGAATTTATCACTGATGCTCCATTCATTACGGAAAAATGGCCCAATGTTTTGCACGCGTTCGATTTGATTTAAATTGATAATGCCTCGAACGCCAGAATTATTATTGAAGCGCTGCCGGTCATCGTTTTGCATGCCATAATCCACTCCAGCTAGAAACCGATTAGGCCGCTGAAATAACAGTCCGTCCGAGGTAAACTGCAACGCCAAACCGCCTACCCAACGGTCAAACTGTACTTGCCCGCCATCCATAAATGGTTGACGACTATTAAAGTCGCGGTGTAACCAATGTGCGACAAGTGATATTTCTTTACCGGCAGCAGGCTTGATGCGGAAACGGGCACCCATTTCCTCTTGTCTGATTTCTTCGCCGGCATTGAACTGCATGTTTCTCGCAGACGCTTGCCGGGGATTGTTCTGCACTTCTGTTGCGGTTAGTGCACCGGCGTCTTTTGACAAAGGGGAATAAAATTCACGAAACATCAACATCAAATCCGATTGATCGCTGGTCTTAAAATTTAATTTGATTTGCGAATTCGTGTGTTGCATCGCGCTGTGGTCGCGCCAACCTTCTTGTTGCAAATGCGATCCAAATACCGTGTAAGAAAATTTTCCCAATTGTCCGCCCATGAATAATTCGGATTTTAGATAACCATACTGACCGAAAACCTGGCGTGGCATAATGACAAATTTTTCGGATGGTGCTTCGCGTGTGGTGATGTCGATCAAACCTCCTGAAGCATTACCATATAAAGCTGCCGATGGCCCACGAACGATATCCATGCGTTGAATCAACGAAGGGTCGATTGAGTCCAATTGCGTTTGCCCATCCGGTAAAGTTTGCGGAATACCATCAACACGCATTTGTATACCTCGTACGCCAAAGGGTGAGCGTGCACCAAAGCCGCGAATCGCAATGCGGAGATCTTGCGCGAAATTATATTGATTTTGGAAAAATACTCCCGGCGTATTTCGAGCAAATTCATCCAGCGTCGCGCCCGGTTGATATTCTTGCTGGGGATAGCGGTTGATTTGCGTAATACTGTTTGGAATCTGCGTTGGCGAGCGATCGCTCCGTGTCGCTGTTACATCGATTGGATTGAGCATAACTGGCTCGGCATTGCTATTGGTATTGGATGCAAATATAGCTAAGTTAGCGAGAAACCAAATAGCGATGATTTTAAAGTGTGATTTGCGATGACGTAGCCAGTGGCTGTAGTGATTTAATGCGCCGCATGGATTATCCTGAAATACTTTAAGAGCTAGAAATATTTTTTCCATGCCGTACAGTTATTTTGCTCGAAAAGGCTTGCTATCCATTCAAATTTGATAAAGTGGAAAAGCGCTGATCGCAACAAATGACGATATCACAGCATGATCTTCGAGTTGCGCTTCAAGCTGGTTATGTTTGCAGTAAATCATCTCGAGCGCAGCCTAGCAATACCTTAAGCATGAGAACGAAGACGAGGGTGAGCGTTGCTTACTAATAGCAGTAAAAATTTAAGAGGCACCGGAAACGACTATAAGGGAAGCTAAAACCAAATGTCAACTTTACGTAGTTAAAACGCGTTTCAGAATAGAGAGCGCAATTGATCAATAGAGCTTTACAAGACAAAATTTTCTCTTTTCTCTTTAAAATAATAAAAATTATTCAACTAAGCGAAAGCTGACACAACACTTTTTAAAGATCTGGTGGGATAGAGCTATTTGGGTTAGCGGTGTTTATAGTAAACTCTCGTTTCGCTTGTTAAAATTCAAATTATTAGAATAACTGATTACATTATTAATTTAGGATCGTTCATGAATACCGAAGATTTTCATCCCCCAAAAGCAGCAAAAATATTTATGCCACCTCAGCGCGTACTCATGGGTCCAGGACCCTCCGACACGCACGCGCGCGTATTAAATGCGATGGCACGGCCGACACTAGGCCATTTGGATCCGGTTTTTACCGAAATGATGGAAGAAATTAAGGAATTGATGCGTTATGCCTTTCAAACTAAAAACCGCATGACTTTCCCAGTTTCTGGTCCTGGATCGGTTGGCATGGAGATGTGTTTTGTCAATATGATCACCCCTGGCGATAAAGTGATTGTGTGCCGAAATGGCGTATTTGGTGGCCGCATGATTGAAAATGTCGAGCGTCACGGTGGTATTGCGGTTGTCGTCGATGACCCTTGGGGAGAACCTGTTGACCCGCAAAAGGTTGAAGATGCCTTGAAAAAAAACCCTGATGCCAAAATTGTAGCGTTTGTGCATGCAGAAACATCTACGGGTGCCTCTTCTGACGCTAAAACATTGTGTGAAATAGCACGCCGATATAACTGTTTAACCATTGTTGATACGGTTACTTCGTTGGGAGGTACGCCGATCAAAGTAGACGAATGGGGTATTGATGCGATTTATTCAGGTAGTCAAAAATGCTTATCTTGTCCGCCTGGATTATCGCCTGTAAGTTTTTCTGAACGCGTCACTGAACTCGTTAAAAATCGTAAACAGAAAGTACATAGCTGGTTCATGGATATCAGTTTGTTGTTGAATTACTGGGGATCTTCGACGCGTACTTATCATCATACTGCACCAACCAATGCGCTGTATGGCTTGCATGAAGCGTTATTGATGTTAGCCGAAGAAGGACTTGAACATTCTTGGGCGCGTCATCATCGTAACTATCTGGCTTTGAAAGCGGGATTTGCGACCCTAAACATGCAATACGTGGTGAAGGAACCGTATCGCTTACCGCAGCTGAATTCAGTTTTTGTGCCAGCAGGTATTGATGAAAAAGAGGTCCGCCGTCGCTTGTTGGATGATTTCAGTCTTGAAATTGGTGCTGGATTAGGAGATTTTGCCGGTAAGGTATGGCGTTTTGGTTTGATGGGGACATCCAGCAAAATTGAAAATGTCATGTTTTGTTTGAATGCTCTTGAGTCGGTGTTTACAGCAATGGGTGCAAAAGTCGAGCGTGGATCCGCCGCTTCGGCTGCACATCGTGTTTATGCTGAAAATCCTATGGCGTAATTCAAAGGGGAATATTAGCTTCGATATTGTATTGCTTTTTGCCTGCTTCCTGATTTACGGTCAGACGGGCAACTACTAAATCTAGCTAGGTACATGGCTATGGATTTATTTCAAAGAACGATAGTGGCGATGCTGCTATCGTTCGTGGTGGCTTATGCTATGGACTACTGGTTGATTAATGGCAGTAAAAAATGGAAGCAGTGGGGATTCGATCATCCAAATGCACGCTCTCTTCATGTAACACCAGTTTCTCGTCTCGGTGGAATAGGCTTGTTTTTAGGGGTATTGGCCAGTTGGTCGTTTTTTTCGCTAGCTTTACCCAACATGATTTGGGTTGGATTGTGCTTGTTATTGATTGCGTCAGTGCTTGATGATATCAAGGGCTTGCCAGTTTTGTTGCGCTTGTGCTTACATAGTTTTGTTGCTTTGATTTGTGCGGTCGATCTATTTTTTTCTGAGGGTAGTGGGTATTTCGCAGCGATAATTGGTACCGTTGTCATTGTGTGGGTGATTAACCTCTACAATTTTATGGATGGCTCGGATGGTTTAGCAGGAGGAATGACTGTAATTGGGTTTGGTAGTTATGGTTTATTTGCCTATTGGGCAGGATATGAAAATTATGCCTTAATGAACCTTTCGATTGCAGCTGCGGCATTGGGTTTTTTAATCCACAATTTTTCTCCAGCGCGTATTTTTCTGGGTGATGGCGGCGCAATTCCTTTGGGTTTTTTAGCAATAGTAATAGGAATTCTGGGATGGGAAGAAGGTGTCTGGCCGCTGTGGTTTCCATGGCTGATATTTTCACCTTTCATTGTAGATGCTACAGTTACTTTGATTAAACGTGTATTTCGTGGTGAAAAAATTTGGCAAGCGCACCGACAGCATTATTATCAAAGCATGGTGCAGAATGGTTTCGGTCATCGTAATACTGCGTTGTGCTGGTATGGTGTAATGTTTCTGGCTGGTATCAGCGCAGTGTGGGCTGCACAGCAGGATAGTTTTGTGCAATACGTGACTTTAATGGCTTGGGGCGCCATTTATCTGATGTTGTTATTTATTTTCGAATCGACACAAAAATTCCGCGGTAATCGAGGATAGTATGTTCATCAGTAAAATAGATATTCGCACGATCATTGCTTTTATGCATGATGTTGTCGCAGTTGGATTCGCCTGGTGGCTCGCTTATCTATTTCGTTTTAACTTTGACATTCCTTCGTCGTTCTCAGTGATACTAATCAGTATACTTCCGTGGATTATATTAACCCAAACCAGTTTTTTTTTATGGTTTGGGTTGTATCGAGGGGTCTGGCGTTATGCGAGCTTACCTGACGTCAAGCGCATCGTCATTGCGGTATTAACAGGAACAGTATGCGTCTTGGTAATGCTAGGACTCTTGGATCAATTGCAGAATATTCCCGGCTCAGTCAGTGTATTGGCTCCTTTATTACTGCTACTTATTATGGGGAGTGGTCGTCTAATCTATCGCGCGTGGAAAGAACGCCGTCTCTATGGTCTGGAAAATTACGAAGCTAAACTGGTGTTAATTATCGGTGCAGGCCGAACGGGTATTAATTTGGCAAAAGACCTGGCCAGAAGCAGAGATTGGCATGTCGTGGGTATGCTTGACGATGATTCACGAAAATTTGGTGCGCGCCTTCAGGGTATTCGTGTACTTGGTAAGATTAAGGAATTACCCGAATGGGTACAAAAACTGAATGTGGGACATGTGATTATTGCTATACCTTCGGTGTCTCACCGTATATACCGTCAAGCGCTGGAGATGTGTTCCGAAGCGAGGGTAAAAGTCATGACGGTCCCATCGTACTCAGATTTAATTAGCGGTAAGGCCGTCGTATCAAAAATTCGCGAGATTGAATTAGATGATTTGCTCGGCAGAGAGCCGGTAATACTGGATAACGATGGGCTACACGAGTTGTTGTCGAAGCAAGTCATTTTAGTTACGGGTGCGGGGGGATCGATTGGATCCGAGTTATGTCGGCAGTTAATGGTTTTTAATCCGGCTCGAATTGTATTTGTAGAGTTAAATGAGTTCGCATTGTATAGCGTTCAGGAAGAATTTTCCGCGCGTTTCTCAAAAGAACAATTAGCTTTCGTCATTGGCGATATTAAGGATCAGGCGCGAATGACGGAATTATTTTCGCAATTCCGGCCTTCGGTTGTTTTTCATGCAGCAGCCTATAAGCATGTACCGTTGATGGAGGAAGGTAATGGTTGCCAAGCTTTACTGAATAATGTTTTGGGAACTTATATCGTTGCTAAGATTGCACAAAGCTTCAGCGTAAAAAAGTTTGTTTTGATTTCCACTGATAAGGCGGTGAATCCGATCAGTATTATGGGAGCAAGCAAGCGTCTTGCCGAAATGGTATGCCAAGCATTGCAGCAATCGAATGATCTCAAAGGTACTGAGAAAACCCGTTTCGTGATGGTTCGATTCGGTAATGTTTTGGGAAGCACCGGCAGCGTCATTCCGAAATTTCGCGAACAAATTGTCGGGGGAGGGCCGATTACCGTGACGCATCCCGATATGACGCGTTATTTCATGTCTATCCCTGAAGCGACGCAATTGGTTCTGCAAGCGGGGCTCATGGGAGGAACGGAAGATGGTGGGGAAATATTTGTTCTGGATATGGGAGATCCAGTAAAAATCGTCGATTTGGCCAATGACTTGATTCGTCTCTCAGGATTGACGGAAGAAGATATTCAGATTAAGTTTACCGGACTACGTCCTGGTGAAAAAATACATGAAGAGTTGTTGTCAACGCATGAAAATACTTTACCTACTCCACATGAAAAATTACGCATTGCGCAAGCTAGACAAGTTGATGAGGAGTGGTTAGAAGATTTATTGGCTTGGTTGTTAAATGTAAAAGTGCTTAGCGATGCAGATGTTCAGGAGCATTTAGCAAAATGGGTACCTGAGTACACGTATCGAAAACTCGACTAGTTTAAGAAAATACAAAAAAATAATCAAAATGTTAGTAGTGTTCCTTTATTCTGATTGTTTTTTAGGTTCTTTCTTAGTTCTAAAGCTGTCGTAAATCATCAGCGCGGTGCCGATAAAAATTGCTGAGTCGGCTATATTGAAAGCTGGCCAGTGGTAAGTTCCGACATAGAAATCGAGAAAATCTACGACATGGCCTAGCATGATTCGGTCATACAGATTGCCGATAGCTCCACCCAGTATTAAGCTTAACGCCCAACAGAACAGCTTTTCAAGTTGATATTTGTTGAGTAAAAAGATAATGACAATCGCCGCAACACCTGCAATACCTGATAAAAACCAGCGTTGCCAACCCGACTGTTCACTCAAAAAACTGAATGCGGCACCTGGATTGTAAGTCAGAACTAAATTGAAAAAACTGGTCACTGGAATTTGTTCACCAAACTGCAACATTGATTCGATCCAGTATTTGCTTGTAAGATCAAGTGCAAGTACGAAAAAAGCAATTCCTAGGCTGATGTAAAGCTTCATGATTTAATTTCTGATAAGCAACAGAGTTAGTAAAATATCACCGAAAGATTACTGTAGAATCGTAAATGATCTGTAGTTTAAGCGTAGCGACGCTTTTCACCTTGGCCATATAGGTTAGTGATGCAGCGTTCGCAAATCGTGGCATGCTCAGAATCGCGCCCGACATCTTGGCGGTAATGCCAGCACCGCTCACATTTCTGATCACTGCTGGCAGTTACCGTAATTCTTTCGAGCGTTTTATCGTCGACACGCTGCAATTTGACTTCGGATACAATGAACACGAAACGTAAGTCGTCTTGCAAGGAATGCAACAGTTCAAAGTCTTCATGACAAGCATAAATTTCAGTGGTGGCGGCGAGAGAAGAACCAATCTCACCTTTTGTTCGTGCATCTTCTAATTTCTTAAGTACCTTGGCACGTAACGTGCGAATACCTTGCCAACGTTGTTGTAATTTATCAGTATCATGCTGTTGTGGGAAAACATGCCATAACTGAAGCAGTATGCTACCTTCCGTGTCGCCGGTAAGGTGTTCCCAAGCTTCTTCAGCGGTAAAACTCAGAATCGGAGCAAATAGTCGAATTAAGCTATGCGCGATATGATGCAGCGCGGTTTGTGCCGAGCGACGTGGTAATCCTTGGGTTGCTGATGTATATAAACGATCTTTAAGTATATCTAAATAGAATCCGCCTAAATCTTCAGAACAAAAATTGTGGAGTTGGTATGTCGCTTGGTGAAACTCATAGCGCTGATAGCTTTGTGTCAGCTTTTCTTGTAAGTCTGCAGTTAATGCTAGCATATAGCGATCGATTTCAAGGCAATCACCGATTGGAATCGAATCTTTCTCAGGATTAAAATCGGTGAGGTTGGCCAATAAAAAACGTAGCGTATTACGGATGCGTCGGTAGCTTTCTACAACACGTTTGAGAATTTCTTCGGAAATAGAAAGTTCCCCGGAATAGTCAGTCAAAGCTACCCATAAACGTAAAATATCCGCACCGGAGGTATCCATGATTTTCTGTGGTGCAATGACGTTACCCTTGGATTTGCTCATTTTGTGACCGATGCCATCAACGACAAACCCGTGTGTCAACAGAGCGTCATAGGGCGCGCGACCATTCATTGCGCAACTGGTCAGTAAAGAAGATTGAAACCAACCACGGTGTTGATCGGAGCCTTCGAGGTATAGATCGGCCGGAAATTGTAGTTGCGAGTTGTTAGCGATAACAGTTGCGTGCGTAGTGCCAGAATCAAACCAGACATCCAATGTATCGGTCAGTTTTCTGTAGCAATCGGCGTCACTGCCAAGCAATTCGAGTGGATTCAACGCAAACCATGCTTCAATACCATGTTGTTCAACTTTTTGTGCAATCTGCTCCAGTAATTCCAGAGAACGAGGATGCATTTCATGGGTATCTTTATGCACAAAAAAGGTCATCGGTACACCCCAATTGCGTTGACGAGAAATACACCAGTCAGGGCGGTTTTTGATCATTGCTTCCAAGCGTGCTCGTCCCCACCCAGGATAAAAAGCCGTTTGATCGACAGCCTGAATTGCCAGTGCGCGTAAATTTCGATCGTTTTGGTGGTTGTGTTGATTCATACCGATAAACCATTGCGGCGTGGCACGAAAGATAATCGGCGTTTTGTGTCTCCAGCAATGCGGGTAGCTGTGCTCAATTTTCTTCAAACAAAACAAATTTCCGTTGGTTTTCAATGTATCGATTACAACATCATTGGCTTTCCAAACGAGTAATCCACCGACCAATGGCCAGTGATCGAGAAACTTGCCATTGCCATCAACCGGACTGTCGCTCGGTAGGCCGTAGTTTTGGCCAACAAAATAATCGTCGAGACCATGTGCGGGAGCAGTATGCACAAGACCTGTACCGGCCTCTAACGTAACATGCTTACCACAAATGATTGGTACCGTTCGTGATTCAAAAGGATGATGGAGAACAAGGTGTTCTAATTGCTGGCCTTTGCAGGTAGCTAAAGTTTTACCGCTTAATTCATAGCGTTGTAGGCAGGTTTGTTTGAGTTCATCAGCAACGACCAAAAAACCGAGGGACGTTTCTATCAATGCATATTCAAAATCAGGATGAACGCTGACGGCTTGATTGGCTGGAAGTGTCCATGGGGTCGTTGTCCAGATAATGGAGTAGACCCGTTTTTCGTTAGTAACCGAAACACCAAAAGCTTCATTGAACAAATTTAAATTGCTATCCGCATTGGATAACTTAACAGAAAATCCAACATCAATTGCAGGTGACACTTTGTCTTCATATTCAACTTCCGCTTCGGCAAGCGCTGAGCCGCAATCAATGCACCAGTTGACTGGTTTCTGGCCCTGGTAGAGATAGCCATTTTGATAAATTTTCCCTAGGCTACGGATAATGTCAGCCTCGGTTTTAAAATTCATAGTTAGGTAAGGATTGTTCCAGTCGCCTAATACGCCAAGGCGGATGAAATCGGCTTTCTGGCGCTCCACTTGTTCTTTAGCGAAAGCTCGGCATAGTTCACGAACTTTATCCGCTGGTAAATGCTTGCCATATTTTTTTTCGATCTGATGTTCAATCGGTAATCCATGGCAATCCCATCCGGGAATATATGGTGCATCGAATCCAGATAGGGTTTTACTTTTTATGATAATGTCTTTGAGTATTTTGTTGACGGCATGTCCGATATGAATATCACCATTGGCGTAAGGTGGGCCATCGTGTAAAACGAACTTGGGGCGACCTTGACTCGCCGCGCGAATTTTTTGATAAAGGTTTTTTTTCTGCCATGCACGTAACATTTCCGGCTCGCGGTTTGCGAGATTGGCGCGCATTGGAAAACGAGTATCCAATAAATTGAGAGTTTGCTTATAATCAGTCATGAAAGGTTAATATCGATAATTTAAGAAGCGTTGCACAATCTGCTGACATCGATCGGTTGCATAAGGAAGAATTTTTTGGCTTGATCGACATCTTGTTTGATTTTTTCGGTAAGCGTTGCAAGATCAGAGAATTTTTCCTCGTCGCGTAGTTTATACAAAAAATCGACTTGTAACCGTCTTCCGTAAATATTTTGCTTGAAGTCGAATAAGTGAATTTCCAGTAATAATTGGCCATTTTCACATACCGTGGGTCGCACACCTAAACTGGCAACGGCTGGTAAAACTGTTGTTGGCGATGTATCAATTGCACCATGCACCGCCACAGCGAAGATGCCAGTTAGCTTTGGTCGATGATGGTGAATTGCAATATTTGCGGTAGGAAATCCAATTTTCCGGCCCAGTTGCTCGCCCTTGATGACGCGGCCAATTAGGCTATAAGGTCTGCCAAGAAATCCCTGAGCTGTTGCAAGATCGTTATCAGTGAGCGCTTGGCGAATCGAAGTGCTCGAAACACGCTTGCCGTCTACCAGTACGCTTGACATAGCTTCAACTTCGAAGCCATGCTGTATAGAGCGCGCTTGTAGCATTGAAAAATCGCCTTTGCGTCCAGCCCCAAAACGGAAATCGTCTCCTACTAATAACCACTTAACAGCTAATTGTTGAACTAAAATTTGACTGATAAATTGTTCCGCTGTGACTTTGGCAAAATCCTTTGTGAAGCGATATGTATGGATGTAATCCATATCTAGTCGATTCAATAACAGTAATTTTTCACGCCAGCAAGTCAGGCGGGCAGGTACGTGATCTGGAGTGAAAAACTCTCGCGGATGAGGCTCAAAAGTCATGACGCAGGCCGGGATGTGCAAATTTTTAGCAATTTGCTTTAATCGACTTAAAATGGCTTGATGACCCAGATGAACGCCATCAAAATTACCGATAGTTAATGCGATTGGTGTATTACAGCGCGTGAATGACCTTCGCCAAGTATGATACATAATCAAGGATTGATAAGAGAAACGACCGTTAAATTAAAAAGATGTTGATTTTAGCTTGTGCTCAGGCATACGGTCTAGAATCTCTTTTTGAAATTGTACGACTTTTTAACCATTGTTGCGTTTTATTGGAAGTATTTTTGAAGCACATGCTATGAATTAGCATCAAATCATAGAGTCTATATACAACAAAAACTATTAAAGAATCAGATAACGATTTATTCCGTTTTACTATCATTACACAATCTATGCCGACTCCTTTGACTTCAAGCGATGTAACTTCGGTAAATTTTACCAGTATCAATACAATCGATTCGCTACTGGCGGGTAAGCGCTGGGTTAATCCATCTATTTCATACAGCTTTCCGGATCGTGAAAGCTGGTGGTCGACCGATGAAAATTTTGGTTATGGCGCACAATCCGGTACTGGCGAACCGTGGCAAATTGAAACGACTTGGTTGACTAGTAACGATCAGGTTAATTTTGAGCGCGCGTTGCAACAATGGGCTAATGTCGCCAATGTGACTTTTAACAAAATAATTGAAACCGCAAATGAAGTGGGTGATATTCGGGTTGCTTACACGAAAGACCCGGATGAATTAACTTTGGCTTGGTCTTATTTGCCGGGTAGCAGTGTCCGGTCCGGAGATATTTGGGCGAATACTTTAGGGTTATTGAATATTCAAGATTGGAATCCTGGCACAATTTCTTTTGAAACGATATTGCATGAAATTGGCCACGCGCTAGGTCTTAAGCATCCTTTTTATAATTCGGATAAACCCGATGCCGCAACATTGCCAACATCGCTTGATAGCATCACTAGCACATTGATGAGCTATACCTACAAAGATTTGGAAGGAGTGGAAGGCAATGAGTTCTCGTTCCATCCGACCACACCGATGGTATTGGATATTGCGGCAATTCAGTATATTTATGGCGCTAATACCAGCCTTTATAGTGGTAATGATACGCATCACTATAGTGATACCGGCGTTTATCATGAAACACTCTGGGATCCGAGCGGCATCGATACCATTTTATATTCCGGAGCAGCACCTACTTACATCGATCTTAATCCTGCACATGGTTCTTTTATCGGTCAACCTGTGTTCGTGCAATCCAATGGTGTGAACGTAGGAAAACCTGTTCCGAACTTATGGATTGCAGAGGGAGCCATAATAGAAAATGCCGTTGCCGGTACAGGTAATGACATATTGATTGGAAACGGAATTGCTAATTCACTGGATGGTAACTTGGGAATTGATACCGTTTTGATATCGGGTAATCTAACGCAATACACTATCAATAAAACCGCTAATCTGAGTTATGCTGTTGTCGAAAATAACAATGCGACCAATCAAGATCAGCTCAGCAATATCGAACGTCTAACGTTTAGCGACGCCAAGCTAGCACTGGATTTGGACGGCCGTGCTGGTTGGGTAGCCAAATTGTTAGGTGCGGTATTCGGTGCTTCGTTTGTTTCAAATCAAGAATATGTCGGTATCGGATTAGTTGAAGCCGATCGGCTTGAATATCAACAGCTTGCTGATTATGCGCTCAGTGCAAAAGGTTTTACAGATTATGAAAAATTAGTTACTACGTTGTGGGCGAACTTATTCGGGAATATGCCTCCCGAAGCAGAAAAGTCATTCTACATCGGAATGCTCGAGAATCACGAAATATCAACGGGTAACTTGGCAATTATTGCGGCGGAAAGCGCTGCGAATTTGCAGAATATCAATTTGATTGGATTGACTGAAAGTGGCGTTGCATACATTTGAAATATGACAAGATGATCTCTATCGATCGAAAGATAGATGTGGTGATTTTTATTACAATGATAACGAAGCAACTTTCTTCCAAATGATTATCGATATAAAAATTGTAGATGCTCTCACACTGTATTAATAGTTTTTGTAAAAAAACGAAGAAATTGACGTTTATAGGCCAAGAAGGTATAGTGACGGCTTTCTCGGGGTGTAGCGTAGTCTGGTAGCGCGCCTGGTTTGGGACCAGGATGTCGGGAGTTCGAATCTCTCCACCCCGACCAGTTTTTCAAAGCCTTAGTATTTAGGAAAGCTCGACTAGTGCCCGTAGCTCAATCGGATAGAGCACCAGCCTTCTAAGCTGGGGGTTACAGGTTCGATTCCTGTCGGGCACGCCATGAAGGCACAATATCGTAAATTGGTTATTTAACTTGTCTACACAGGCGACTTTTCGCTTCTATATGGTGGCTGTAGCTCAGTTGGTAGAGTCCCGGATTGTGATTCCGGTTGTCGTGGGTTCGAGTCCCATCAGCCACCCCACTTTGTAGAAACTGAAATTCATCAAAATTCTTTATAAAAGAGAGCAAAGCGCTACTCGCTCGCATCTCAAATCTCTTATTCAATTTCCGTATAATTTATAGCTATGAGGAAGTATAAAAATATGTATTTGTAAGATAGAATAGTCGGTTAAAGTTATTCTCTAGGAAATTTGCTATGTCCTTACGATACTAAGCTTATTTCATTGACGTTGTTTTAGGATTAAACACTATATAGCAAATACGCATAGGAATTGAACAACAATAATTTGTATATCTGATAATAGTTATCTCTCTATTATTAAAAATATTTTCTCAACATTGGATCAAAATTAGGAGTCTAAAAATTATGTCGCAAGAGTTGCAAGTAAAGCGTATAGCTTCCTATGAACCAGAAGCTGGCGAAGAGTACATGAGTACTCGGCAATTGATATATTTTCGCAAAATGCTGGAAGACATGAAGACTGAACTCAGTAACGACATTGATCGCGCTGTGCATACGATGCAAGATGAAGCGACCGTATTTGCCGATCCCAATGATCGAGCTAGTCAAGAATCGGATATGACGCTTGAATTGCGCAATCGTGATCGAGAAAGGAAACTTATTAAAAAGATCGATGAAATTATCGGTAAGATAGAGTCAGGCGATTATGGCTATTGTGAAAGTTGTGGAATCGAAATTGGTCTTAGGAGACTTGAAGCAAGGCCAACTGCCACCTTATGCATCGATTGTAAAACACTCGATGAAATAAGAGAGAGGCAGATCGCAAAATAATCAATTATGATTTTTCTGGGCTTTGTAACTCTTTGATTTCAGACTCCGAATCTACGGTGGTTTCCGGCAGGATTACTTTCATACTCAAACGTAATCTCCCTTTATCATCCGCTTCCAATACTTTAACGCGAATCTGCTGCCCTTCGCTTAAGTGATCAGAAACATTATTGACGTGTTCACTCGCAATTTGGGAAATGTGTAGAAGCCCATCTTTTCCGGGCAAGATGCTAACAATGGCTCCGAAATCGAGTAATTTCAGAACAGTCCCATCATAAATCTTTCCAACTTCGACCTCTGCAGTGATATCCTGGATTTTCTTTTTGGCAAGCTCCCCACCCTCTGCATTAACGCAAGCGATAGTGACCTCTCCGGTATCACTGATATCAATCGTTGTATTGGTCTCCTCAGTCAATGCACGAATAACCGCTCCACCTTTACCAATGACATCGCGAATTTTTTCTGGGTTAATTTTAATTTTAATGATACGTGGTGCATGGACCGAAATATCTTCACGTGTTGACGGTAAAGCTTGTTTCATGATCTGTAATATGTGCATACGGCCTTCCTGTGCTTGTATCAGAGCTGCATGCATAATTTCTTTGGTAATACCTTGTATTTTGATATCCATTTGTAACGCGGTAATGCCTTTTTCTGTACCGGCGACTTTAAAATCCATATCACCTAAATGATCTTCATCACCTAAGATATCGGTCAGTACTGCAAAGCGATTGCCTTCTTTAATGAGTCCCATAGCGATACCTGCGACATGCGCCTTAAGTGGCACACCGGCATCCATTAATGCTAAGCATCCGCCACAAACTGAAGCCATTGAACTAGAGCCATTCGATTCGGTAATTTCTGATACAACGCGCAACGAATAACCAAATTCTTCTGGTGACGGTAGAACTGCCGCAAGTGCACGTTTTGCAAGGCGTCCATGGCCAATTTCTCGGCGTTTTGGTGTTCCGACCCGGCCTATTTCACCGGTAGCAAACGGTGGCATATTGTAGTGCAGCATAAAGCGATCATTGTAATCACCTTGTAAGGAATCAATCTTTTGTTCATCACGAGCTGTTCCTAATGTGGCTACTGCAAGCGCTTGTGTTTCTCCTCGAGTGAATAATGCCGAACCGTGTGTGCGTGGTAATACTCCGTTACGGATTGTTATAGTTCTAACATTGCGGGTACCACGCCCATCAATACGAGGTTCGCCATCTAAAATTTGATTGCGGACAATTTTTGATTCGAGTGAAAAAAAAGCTTCTTTAAAAACTTGTATGCTAGGCTGATTCTCAGTGCCGATTCCTAATTCTTCCGCCGCACGCTGACTAATTGCTTCAATGGTTTCAGAACGAACTTGCTTTTGTTTTATTTTGAAAGCTTGCCGTAAATCATTTTCAGCTACACTCGCTAATTTCTCTTGAAAAGCAATGTCTTTTTCTGGTGGTGTCCAATCCCAAACAGTCACTCCCGCTTCATCTGCAAATTCGTTGATGGCATTAATGACACTCTGCATTTGTTCGTGCCCAAAGGTTACCGCACCAAGCATAACTTCTTCAGATAATTCCATGGCTTCCGATTCAACCATTAGGACTGCTTGTTGCGTACCAGCCACAACGAGATTTAATTGTGTATCTTTGAGCTCGGAGGTTGTTGGATTAAGCACGTATTGATTATTAATATAGCCTATACGTGCTGCTCCTAAGGGGCCATCAAATGGTATGCCCGAGAGTATAAGCGCGGCTGAAGTTCCAATAATGGAAGGAATATCTGGATCGACTTCAGTGTCGGATGACAAGACTGTTGCAACAATTTGTACTTCGTTATAGAAGCCTTCGGGAAAAAGAGGGCGAATAGGGCGATCAATTAACCGGGAAGTTAATGTTTCTTTCTCCGATGGACGGCCTTCACGTTTGAAGAAACTTCCAGGTATTCTGCCTGCTGCATAGAATTTTTCTTGATAATCAACAGTTAATGGAAAGAAGTCTTGCTCTGGCTTTGTGTTTTTTGCACCGACTACGGTCACGAGTACGACGGTATCATCCATCGTAACAACAACCGCACCATGCGCTTGTCTCGCAATTTCACCCGTTTCTAATGTAAGTTGATGACGTCCGTAGGTAATACTCTTTTTGATAGATTTCAATTAACAATCCTTTTTATTGAATACTCTGAGTAATGGTGCATTAAACCATTGAATAGCAGAACCGGTTTACTGGAAAGAACAAATCTTTTAATTTGTCACTTGCTTGGTTAAATAGATAACTGACTCATGTAAGACTTTAAATATATTACTATTTACGCAAACCAAGGCGCTCAATTAAAGTTTGATACGTGCCAGCATTGCTTTGCTTAAGGTAATCCAGTAATTTTCGGCGTTTGCCAACCATACGTAATAGACCACGACGAGAGTGATGGTCTTTAGCGTGAACTTTAAAATGCTCAATGAGATCATTGATTCTATTCGTTAAAAGAGCAACCTGAACCTCAGGAGATCCGGTATCACCATTAGCTCTTTGGAAATCTCGTACAATTTGGGCTTTTTGTTCAATTGTAATTGACATAATCAGTTGTTTCTCCAACATTACCAATATAAAGAAAGAACAGAATTTTACTCCTTAAAGTTACGCTTGTCCAAACCAGATCAAGTGCAGAGCCAAACATAACCCGGTTTCAATCCAATGATCATAAAGAATCGATGCAGCTAAACTTAAAAGTACTGACGTTAAACTAGAAAATTTTTTATTTATGACCCGATGGATTAGTAAATTGGTCATTTAAGATTTGAATGTAATCATTGGCTTCGTTGATAACTTCATTGATCGTATTCTGGGTAGCGTCATTCCAGCCTGCAGGATCTCGCAAAAACATTAGGCGATACGGAGCTGTGCTTTTATTAAATGCATGAACGTATTGTTTATATGCTTCATCATCGTTGCCTAATTCAAGTGATAATTTTTTAAGCATACTATTGGCCGCGAAACGACGAATGGAGAAATGAATAACGATGATTACAGTGAATAATATTGCCGTAATTGCCAGCGCATAAGAGTCACCTTGTATAACTTTATCGCAGAATACTTTAATGAGTTCCCATGATTCATTGATGGTAATACCGATGATGGCCAGAATCGCTAGTGTGCCAAAAGTAATGCTATCGAGCAAAATGACCTTACTTTTCCATTTTTTGAGCATGTCGGAAAGCTTAGGTATGATTTGATTCTTAATCCCTTTGGCTGTTTGTTCCAGTTTTGCGACAATACGGTAAGAACGTTCGACTTCGATCTGCTGGATACGTGTATTAATATCAGCCATATCCTCTGCACGTTTTTTCTCGAAACGTTCTTTAACGCCTGGGTTTGTGATAGGCACAGCGGCATCTAAGTTATAGATGCGATAAAATCGTCCGGCTACCAAACCAACTTCGGCCAAAGAGCGCTGCCACGCAGAAACAACTTCTTCTGGATTATCTTCTTTTGCAGTAACATCGATTTGATTCAGAATATAAAGAAATTTATTGGCATCGGCTCGATTAACACTGGCTGAAACGAGGTAAGCAAGCGTATCTTGCATTGCTTTAGGTTCAGGGTGTCGAGCGTCAAAGAAAACTAACACTAAGTCAGATAAATTAATGATATGTTGCGTCAAGCGTAACGTAGATGCGCGCTGATTATCTGCATCAAAACCCGGGGAGTCGATCAATATTTTTCCGCGAACATTTTCTGATGAACAGGTTTTGAGTTGCAGATAGGCGTCAATGCGCTCCTGACCTGCTTCAGAAATTTCATCAATACTTTTACTGATTTGAAAGAATGGAAAGCGTGGATCTGCATCAAGGGCTATGCCAGGAAGAGTTTTGACTTCCTTATGATGGCTATAGCAAATGACTGTAAATTTATCATCGACAGCTTGGTTGCCAGTTCGCTGCAAGGGTAGATTCAAGTAAGAGTTTATATAAGTCGATTTGCCGGCAGAAAATGTTCCCAATACAGCTATCATTGGCCACCAAGTCACATAAGTTGCATATGATTGATCTTTTTCGAGTAATCCCATGCTATGGCCGACCTCATCAATCTTTCTAAAGCTTTTAACAGCATTTGCTAAAGTTGGATTGTGAGAATATTCGTCTGCTAAGTGCTTTTGTAAGTTTTCCAAATGCTTATTAATTTGCTCTGAGTTATATGACATGACTGTCCCTTTTCATTTTTATAAAAACTATTTGAAAAATATAAAGATATAGATATTATTTCTATAAGTTCTGAGTAACGAATTTTGATTGTTTATCGTAGAAAACTTTATTTCTTTGATTAGCATCGATCCAGCACGAAATAATATTATCATATCGTGCGCGATGTCGAATGAATCTTAATTCTAGAGATTTTTACTCTGAAAGCGTATTTGAAGAAAGTATTGATTCCAAGTTGATGATATCTGCGAGGCAAGACAAATTTATGGGAAATAGATAATGATCGCTAATTTATGGCTGGGTTTTTCTGCATGTGGAAGAGGCTACTAATGGGGCGCTATATTGTGATTGGTTTCTTAACGGTTGCGCCTTTATGGGTTACATGGCTCGTCTTTGATTTTTTATTAAAACTATTGGCGCGCATTGGAGATCCATTGCTTAAAGGGATGGCGAGGATGGTTCGGCCTTTTTCTGATCTGACCGCAACTTGGCTACTCGATTCAAATTTTCAACATGCCGTGGCTGCCTTATTGACAATAATCAGCCTCTATGGGATCGGCGTATTAGCATCTTTTGTTATTGGTAAAAAGGTCATTAGCATTTATGAAAATATTTTAGCTCGACTGCCATTGGTTCAAACGATTTATGGTGCTACAAAGCGATTCTTGAATACCATTAGTCAACCGCCCGTTACAGGGCAGCGTGTTGTTTTGATTAGCTTTCCATCCTCTAAAATGAAGGCGGTTGGATTCATTACCAAGGTAATGGAAGATAAGGAAACCGGTAGAAAACTAGCAGCCGTCTACGTGCCGACATCCCCGAACCCAACCTCTGGTTACATTGAAATTTTGCCGATGGAAGATCTCGTTTTGACGGATTGGACTACTGAAGAAGCCATGACATTTGTTGTTACAGGGGGCACGAATGCGCCGGAAAGCGTTCACTATACGAAAAACAAACCCACTCCCACACAACAGTAGAGTCAGCGGTATCCGATAATAATTTTGGATTTTAAGGTAGTAGATACGGAAGCGTTTTAATTTGAATCACCGGACCTAACAATGAGCCCCAATGAATCTCTCCTGCCTCAACGCTACTTTGTTGAATGACCGCTAACACATCGTAACCATCATGTGATTGCGATGTTGTTGCATTGACAATACTGCCACAAGATTGATCGGCGCTATCAGCACAGTATAATGAATCACTCGGGTTAACGATGTCGCTAGTAGTAATGTGACATAGATACATACGTCGCTTGAGTTTTCCTAAATATTGCGTACGAGCAACGATTTCCTGTCCTGGATAGCAGCCCTTTTTAAAGCTCAAAGCACCGATGGCATCCAAATTAATCATTTGAGGCAAAAATTTTTCTTGTGTTTCCATTAGTACTACTGGAATTCCAGCTTGAATGGTTAAATGGTTCCAGTATGCGATATCAGCAATCTGTATTTGTTGATGTAGATGCTCCCAGGTCGCTATGGCATTGGTTGAGGGTGAAATAAGTTGTATCCTGTTACTCGCTAAACAGAGAAAAGCGTGATCATTAAGGTCTACAAATCGCAGCGGTTGATTAAGCGTTGGGAGTGATGTAAATAGCCTGCCTAGAGTTTGCGAGAGATGAGAGCCCGCTAGACCTATGCATGTATACTCCTGACTAACATTTTCAATGATTACCTTTGCTCGTAGTTTATAGAGTGATAGCCTTTTCTGTAGTGATTCGCAAAGATTCTTAGGTAGCTGGAGAATATAGCGATGTTTGTATCGAAATAACAAAAAATTGACCAGAACGCGCCCTTTGGGTGTGCAATAGCCACCATACGAGGCTTGATGCTCAGAGACTTCACGTACGTCGCATGTCAGTTGATTCTGTAAAAATGTACCGGCATCTTCACCCGAAAACTGAATTAGCCCATAGTATTGTGAAAGGTCAATCATGACGGTTTTTTCAATATTCTCTAAAGACATTGTTTCAATGTGTATCTGAATGAATGGTGGAGTTATTAGTCATGTTGTTAATTTATTAGAATAATTCATAGGATTAGTACCTTAATTTACACGCCAATGACTGCTCTAAAAAATTGCTTATAGCGCTTATTAATTCTTTCTGAATTCTGCCAGTATTTCAATATGAGGCGTATGCGGAAATAAGTCGATCAGTTGAATCTCATTAATGATCCATCCGTTTTGTTTGAAAAACCACGCGTCTCGCGCAAAGCTTTCAGGGTTGCAGGAAATATAATAAATCGTTTTCAGAGAAGAGAACGCAGTAAAAAAACTGTGATGTGTTTTTAGTCCGCAGCGTGGTGGATCCAAAATAAGCGTATCTGCATCCATGACAGCTTTCTGTAGCTCTTTCCAAATAAAAGATTTAAAAAGATTACTGAATAGGGCTGTTACTTTTGGTAATCGTTTTTGTTGTAAAGCTTGTATCGCATGCTCTTCATACTCATAGGCAATAATAGATGTGCAAGTTGATTTGGCGATGATTTCAGTGAAATTTCCTGAGCCGCAAAAAAGTTCAATGACTTTTCCTAACGTAGTATGCGCGGCAAGCTTGTTTTGCAGCCAATTCCTCATGTGCAAATTTTGTAATGTATTACCTTGTTTAAAAGGTCTCTTTTGATTGACGATTAATTTATTAGGTTGCATGTCGTCATCAAACTCGATGAAATGCCGATTTTTCTGTAAGTCTATAGAGCCTTGCCAAGCTGGATTGGGTAATTGGTCGAGAATATCTTTTAACAATTTTCTACAGCTATCATTAAGCACAATACAGTCTTGAATCGGTGCGATATTATGAGAATTTTCCGAGATAAAACCAAGAGCTATTCCATCTGTTTTAACTTGACAGCGATTGCGATAACCATATACCTGTTCAGAGGGTAGAATGGATTCAATGCTGAATTGCTGGTCTTCAAAGCCAACTCTTTTCATAGCGTATAGGAAACGATTTTTTTTCTGCTCCAATTGGCTTGTGTAATCTGCAATCATCCAGGGGCAACCAGTACACGATGTTTCTTGCAAGCTTACATAGGGGCATGCCGGTTGCTGTCTATGTGCTGAAGGTTGAACAAGTTGAGTTAATTTTGCGTAAGCAAATTTTTTATTATTGAGTATTTTATTTGTGACTTCAAATTCTCCGATATCACCAGGCCATGCGCCATAAACAAAATAAGATAGGTTATTTTCAGAGTTTTTGACGACACCTAGTCCTTTCTGCGATAAATGTGTAACAGTGCCTTTAAATTTCATCCGAATGATGTTTTTAAATGAGAGAGAGTGATGTTAAGATCTTACCAGTCTTGCCAAAATGTTAAGAAAAGCTCTTACACTTTTACGTATTGGCGGCTAATTTAAGTTTACTGCAATTTCTTATCATACAAAAATCGTGTATCCAATCTCCTCAAAAAATGAGTTATAAGATGATAAAAGAGAGATACCTGTGTAGATATTGTATCAGGAGCGCTCTTGTTTGCCTTGATCCATAAGTTTAATCGGAGTATGGATTACTCCAGTTTTATTAATTGACTGGTGAAGAAATATTCCTTGAATAAGAAAAAGCTTGCTGACAGGCAGCTATGGCGAATTAATGAAACTGCTTCCGTAAGTGATGAAAGTAATTACCAATACCTGATAACCTTCGTCGATGGAAAACATACCTTTCCCCAAACGAAAGCTTCCACTAATAGGCCATGCACTCATGTGCCTGGTCGGAGTATTTTCATTAATTTTTTTAGGCTTGTTTGTCTATGGTATTAACCTTCACATCGCCATTTTCTTGGCAGTTATTTGGGCATGTGGGCAAGCACGCTGGATTGGCTATTCACTCGATGAAATTCGGCTAATGATGAATGACGGCATCGCTAAAGCGCTGCCTGCTATTTATATTTTTTTGCTGATCGGTACGGTTATCGCCAGTTTTATGCAAAGTGGCACAATTGCTAGTTTGTTGTACCACGGTATTGATTGGTTGAGTCCATCGTGGTTCTTGGCTGCGGGGTTAATCCTTTGTAGCTTTATGTCGGTTGCAACAGGTACATCATGGGGGACTGTCGGTACGATAGGGGTTGTGTTAGTCGGTATTGGTGAAGCAATGACGATTCCTTTGCCGCTGGTTGTGGGAATGATTGTTTCGGGTGCAACTTTTGGCGATAAGCTATCGCCTATCTCAGATACTACTAATCTTGCTGCGATGAGTGCGGGAACTAGCCTATACCGGCACATAGGTGCAATGCTCTATACCACGGTTCCAACTTTTATCATTGTACTTGTGATTTTCGTTGTTTGGGGGATGCAATATGAGAGTCACGCGTTACCAGCCGATCAAATCAACACCATTCGCAATGCTTTGCTGAGCGCTTATCGTTTGGATTTTTGGATCACGATCTTACCATTGTTGTTGATGTTTACTTTGAGTATCAAGCGTTATAGCGCCGAGATGAGTATGCTATGCGGTGTGATAACTGCGGTTTTGATCGCGGTCAGTTATCAAGAAAAAAATCCGATCGATGTAATGAATGCGCTATGGTTGAATTCGCCAGGACAAACCGGAATTGAAAGTATCGATGCATTATTGGGGCGCGGCGGTATTTACAGTATGGCTTGGACGCTATTACTATCGATATTGGCGTTGGCTTTGGGGGGGGTTCTACACCATGCAGGTTTTTTGGAAGTACTGGTCAAGGATGTTATAAAACATATTCAAAGAGCCGGTACATTAGTTGCTACCACGATTTTATCTGGATTGCTTGGCAATATGGCGATGGGTGAGGCTTATATTTCTATTATCTTAAATTGCCAGCTATTCAAACCTGTCTATCAACAACAAAAAATTGACCGCGCGGTATTGTCCAGATCAATAGAAGAAGGAAGCACGCTAACGGCCGCACTCATTCCGTGGACTACAACGGGAACTTTTTATGCTGCCACATTGGGAGTTTCTCCATTGGATTATGGTGCTTATGCATTCCTCAATTTACTCAACCCATTGATATCAATCATTATGGTTGCATTTGGTATCGGATTATTGCAGTATAAGAAGTGAATGATCGCAATTGCGAGCTGACAATAACTATCAATGCTTCTAGTTCCGAGTTTTATGGCGTTATGCGATGCGATGCCAATTTCAGCTTCATCAACCAATAGATACGATATAGGGATCGTAGAATGATATATATAGTGCACCGTATAATTGCTATAGCGCCGACTGCGAGCAAGCTCCCGCTTGATACTCGAAAGAGTACAAAAGAGTACAAAAGAGTACAAAAGAGTATTTGGTGAGCTAATTCTATAAAATAATCAATGTTATATGTTATATTATGCAATCTCACGCATTTTTGGACCATTGCGAGAGATACGTTAACAACATAGCTTGTCTTAGAAAGAATAGAGTTCTTGAAGTTCCGTGGATTTGCATCTTGGAAACGAATATAACAAAGAGTAAAAATAGCTCAACCTTCCCAACATTCAATATCGATCCAAGTCGTAGTGCGCCTTGGATGTTCGCATTCATTATTTGGTTAGCGACTTCAGTATTTTTTTTAGCGCCGCTGTGGTCCGAGCCAACGCTTGCAGTTCAAAATGATGATTACTGGAGTATGAGTGAATATTTTCACTCATTAGGACCTTATCCGTTCTCGCATTTCGGTCCAGGTTTTCCATTCCTGATTTATTTGCTGCGGTCGATTGGTATCGGTATGCTGGGTGTCGTCATTATCCAGAAAGTAGCGATAGCATTTACCGGGATTGCTTTGTATCATCTTGGTCGGACCATTGGGCTTAAACCGATTATCTCGCTCTGTGCTGCAACGGCCTTTACAGTATTTCCTGTCGTTCAGGCTCATTCTTCTTTATTTCTCACAGAAACATTCTATTTGCTGTTTTCTAGTATTGGAGTAGCCACTGTTTTTCATCAAATTAAAAAGCATTCTGACTCTTCGTTGGCTTGGTTAACTTTAGGATATAGTGTGTTGGGCATTGCGGCGCTCATCCGTGGTAATGCCATGATATTATTGATTGGATGTCTAATCATTGGGTTATTTACGATACTGCCCAAGCGGAAGATTTTTATAGCAGGAATTATTGCCATAATCCCTATATTAAGTTGGTCTGCACTGAATTGGTATTGGTATGGTCATTTTAAATTATCCAGTTCAGGCGATGCAGCAGTTGCGACGTCAATAATCGGTCCTGTCATGGCTAAAGAAACCGGTATGGTATTCACAGCTGAGCCGGAAATTTGGTTTAAAACTGATGAATTGAAGCGATACGACAATCTTTTTGAGTTGTCCAGCGATGCTCGTGAAATAGCAATTAACTATGCCATTGAACGTCCGTTGCCTGTGATTATTGGCAACATCAAAGGATGGTTTCATGGCTTACTTGGCCCGGGTGAAGCTAATTTCCGACATCTTTTTGGTTCTTCATCATCGAATGCATATACTATTTTATCCCTTATGGTACGCGGAATACTTTTGATCGGACTTATCGGCTTCTTTGTCATTGGAGGACATCGACAACAAACGGCATTTGCGTTTTTTGTGTGCGTCATGCTGGTTGCTCATTTACTTACAACAGGAGCAGCAGGTCACTCTCGTTTTGGTTACCCAATTGATGCTTTTTCAGTCTTAGCGCTTGCTTTTTTCTTGCAACATTTGTTTTATCGAAAGTTCTATCGAAAAAATTAAAATCAAATCTGATTTTTACACTTCCATGTTGTCGTACGCTAAACAGGATGATGCATTCCAGGTGGCTAAAACCTTAAGCCTTTGAAGTAGTTAAGACGAGCTTCGGCGAGCAAAACTACCAAGATAATAAGATTTCCTTTTCTGCAGATAACGACGTGCTTTCGAATCAACATCTACTTAGCAAGCAGACCGACCCACTTGATATCCTGTCGATTCCGTATAAATTGAAAAATTTCATTAAACCTTGCCATGATAACGCTAATGAAAGCCTAGTAATGGACCATTATGGCTCCATAATATTTTTTATCTTCCATAAATAGAGTGTCGAATTGGAAAAATCATTCAGTTCTATGATTTCATCAGGGACTACACCAGGAATCTGGAATGTATTACTGATCAATAGACTGCCTGGACGCATTTCCTTTCGTACTTTGTACCAAAGTGTTTCCATGGGTACAGGTGATAGATAAGCGTATACCACATCGTATTGAGAAAAATCATGTTGCCAGAAATCACCCCAGGAAATTTTGCAGGATGATGTTGTAAAAATATTCCGTAGCTTGCTAATCAAGAATGGCATAGGAGCCGCCTCTATGCCATAAAATAACCCATTCTGGTGGGCTTTTGCCAATCGACTGATCAATCCACCGCAACCACTACCAAGGTCAAGAAATGAAAAGTGTTTGCGTTTGGGTAGCCATGATGCCAGTACTTTATTGACTTGCTCGCTGGAAAGATACAACGGTACGCGAGTTTTATAGGTTTTGCCATAAACTAACACTAGAAGAATAAAAAGGAATAGATGCCAAAATGGAGAAATATTGAGCGCTAGCGTGATGACAGCCAGCGGCATAAAGCATAGATGAATGAATATCCACCATTTTTGCATACGAAAATGGTATGCCAAGAAACCGGCTAGAAGGCTTTGCGTTATGCTCCACTCAAATACACTTAACTCAATGAAGGATTGCGTAATTACTAGAAATCCTACCAGCATTAGAGAAATAATTTGAATTAATAGGGCAATGGCTAGGAAATGCCAGCGTTTTTGAGTAATTGCTGAAATCATTTTATACATGATCACTCAGACCGAATTAAGGCGTTTTTAATAAATCGGTACTCGGTTGTTCTTCCATATCAACTTCCACCGCATCGCCATCCATCGTGACCGCTTTTACCGCTTTTTCGTTCATGACAACGATACTAATGCGACGATTGATAGGATTAAGTGCGTCATTTTTATCAAATAGAACCGCTGATGATAAACCAACCACCTTGAGTACTTTGTTGGTATCCATACCGCCTGCTACAAGCTCGCGCCGTGAAGTATTGGCTCGATCTGCTGATAACTCCCAATTGCTAAAGCCTTTATCGCCGGAAGGGAAAGGTTTCGCATCAGTATGCCCTGAAAGGCTGATTTTATTGGGAACATCGTTCAGCATTTTACCAATCTCGCGTAAAATGGTTTTGGTATAAGGCTGTAGCTCAGCTTTGCCAAGCGCAAACATCGGTCGATTTTGTTCATCGACAATCTGAATTCTTAGACCATCAGTTGTGATATCAAGTAATAATTGATTCTCAAATTTTTTTAATGAAGGATTGGCTTCTATCGCTTGTTCAATTTTCTTTTTCAAACCTTCCAATCGAATGCGTTCTGCACGTTCGCGGATTATTTTCTTGATTTTTTCATCAACTTTTTCTTCTTTGACAACACCTTTCAGAACTTGACCATCTTGGCGAGTAAAATCTTCTCCACCTCCTACAAGCATACTGTCGGTATTGGCAACAGACGATCCTCCTGATAAAGCGACCTTAAGCGGGGTTTTAAAATATTCCGAGATACCCTCTAGCTTTGCTTTGGTGCTCGATCCTAGTAACCACATCAGAAGAAAGAAAGCCATCATTGCAGTTACGAAATCCGCGTAAGCAATTTTCCATGCGCCCCCGTGATGTCCCCCTGCAACTTTCTTAATTCGCTTTATGACGATAGGTCGTTGCGCTAGATCCTCACCCATATTGATTCTCTTAAGTTAGGTAATTATTTGAATACGCCTATTTTGCTTTACTTTGCTTGACATGTTCTTCAAGTTCGGCAAAAGATGGTCTTTCAGTGGTAAATAATACCTTCCGTCCAAATTCCACTGCTAAAACAGGTGAGTAACCATTCAAATTGGCAAGTAGGGTAATTTTGATACATTCGAACATTTTGCTGGACTCATGCAAATTATGTTCAAGCTTTCCTGATAATGGAGATATAAATCCATACGCAAGTAGAATTCCTAAGAATGTACCAACCAACGCTGCTGCAATCAAAATCCCTAACTCAGCAGGCGGTAAGTGGACAGATTCCATAGTATGTACCACCCCCATTACCGCAGCAACAATACCAAATGCAGGTAATCCGTCACCGAGCTTCGCGATGGTGTGCACAGGAACCTCTCCTTCCTGATGGTGAGTTTCCAATTCACTATCCATGAGATTTTCGATTTCTAATGAATTAAGGTTTCCGCCAACCATTAAGCGCAGGTAATCCGTAATAAATTCTGTGATGTGATGGTCAGCTAAAATGCCAGGGTATTTTGTAAAGATAGGGCTATTGTTAGGATCGTCGACATCGCCTTCAATGGACATTAACCCTTCCTTACGAATCTTGCCGAGGATTTCGTAGAGTAAAGTCATTAATTCCATATATAGTGATTTGGTAAATTTGGAACCTTTAAAAACAGTAGGAAGGGCTTTCAGCGTTGCCTTAAGCGCTTTGCCAGAATTACCAACCACAAATGCGCCAACCGCTCCTCCACCAATCATTAAAACTTCAACGGGCTGCCATAATGAAGCCAGATGGCCACCTGCCAAAGCAAAACCACCAAAAACAGAAATGATAATGATAATGTATCCGACAATAACAAGCATTGTACTGACTCCCAGAAAGATAACGGTGTAATCTTTGATGACCGATTCTGGATTGAGAAGGTAACATATCGTCGTGTTATTTATTTTTAGAGATAAGGCTAATTTATGCCGCGATTTTCAAATTTCATATTCCTAAGTAGTGTTGGTTTCAGACAGGGCATGGGGTACAAGAAGAAGTAACTACTGCTTTTAATTTTTTTGTGTGGTGGTCATCATTCAGTTTTTATTCATGTTGATTAACGTAAATTGGTGCTATCAGAAGTTATTCTGAGTTTATCAACTGAAAGGAGACATGCAATGAAAACCACAAAAATGACGCTCTCTTATGTCTTTGCTATGCTATTGCTTACCTTCGTTTTAGCGGTACCTACATTAGCGCAAGCAGGTAGGGGACACCACGGACACCACGGACATCACGGACACCACGGGCATCATCAAGGTCATCGCCATCACGGGCATCATCATAATCATCATTTAAATGGGTATATGATGTACAACCAACCACGTATTCAATACCGTTCCTATTACCCACAACCGAGCTATAATTACTATCCAGCTCCGGTTTATATTCAACCGGCTCCAGTTTATATTCAACCTTCAATGCTGGGTATTAGTACCGGAGGTGCGGCCTTTATGATAGGTTTCTGAGTTAATTAGACAAGCTGGTAACAGGCTTCGTTATCAGCTTGGTTTCTATAATTCATATGGAATAATGTGGCATGAATAGATGGCAAAAAATAGTGACTATATTGATTGTTTTAATAACGCCAGCCACGCAAACAATAGCTCAATCCAATCACGCCATGCGTTATTATCAAGCTGGAAGTGATCATACTATTGCTACTACAGGAATTACCGAGCAAAAAGCGATTGCAATTGCCCAACAAAATTTTAGTGGGCGTGTATTGACAATCAGTCATTCCCAAAATACTTATCGGATAAAAATGCTTAGTCGAAACGGTACTGTGCACATAATTCTGATTAATGCTGCGGATGGTGCGATTATATCGACGCATTAATTGAGTATGAATAACGGTTTTCATATGCAATTCAACGATCATTTCAATTGGTATTAACTTCACGGATTAAGTTATGCGCATTTTAGTCATTGAAGATGAAATCAAACTGCAACAGCAGATTCGCCGGCAATTGGAGTCGGTTGGCTATATGGTGGATACTTGCAGTGATGGTAGTGAAGGGTTATTTTTTGCAAAAGAATATCCCTTAGATGTTGCAATTATTGATATTGGCTTACCCGGCAAGTCGGGATTGGAAATCATTAAAGCGTTACGCGAACAAGGTAACTTATTACCTATTCTCATTTTAACCGCGCGTAGTAGTTGGCAAGATAAAGTGCAAGGATTGGAAGTAGGTGCTGACGATTATTTGACTAAACCGTTCCAAATGGAGGAATTGAAAGCGCGAGTAAAAGCCTTGTTGCGGCGTTCGACCGGTATTCCGCATACTCAGTTAAGTTGTGGTCCAATTGTTATTGATGTTGCATCACAGTCGGTGACTGTGAATGGCAAACCCATTGAACTTACATCTTTTGAATATCGTATGTTGGAAGAATTGGTACGGCATCATGGCGAAGTACTTTCTAAGCAATTACTCACAGACTATCTTTATCCGCACGATGAGGACCGCGACAGCAATGTATTAGAAGTCATGGTCGGACGCTTACGTCGAAAACTGGATCCGGATGGTTCGCTAAATCCGATTGAAACACTGCGTGGTCGCGGCTATCGTTTTACTTTCGATTGTAATAAATCACGATGATGTCTTTAAGCCAGCGCGTTTTATTTAGCGCTACTCTGGTATTGTTGGCATTTATAGTTGGAATCGCGCTGACATTGGATCGTGCATTTTATGATAGCGCACGTTTAGGTGTGCAGGACCGTTTATTTGCGAAATTGTTGATGTTGATGAGCGATGCAGAAATTGATGATGCGGGTGTACTAGATTTAGAAACCAACTTAATCGATGCAGAACTAGGGCATGTGAATTCTAGTACTTACGGGTTTGTAATCGATCAGGTAGGGACAATACTATGGCGTTCTACTTCATCATTGAATGAAAACATTCCAGTTACTTCTTCTCTAGACAAAGGAACAAAGATATTTGAACAAACTGTGTTTGCCGATCAAACTTATTTTATCTATCGCTATGCAGTGGCTTGGGAAACGCCTACTGGAGAGTATCCACTGACGTTTGTCGTTATCACTGATACGACATTATTTGATGCACAGATTACGCAATATCGTGAGGATTTATGGGGATGGTTGATCGCCTTGATTGCCTTATTATTGTTTATGCAAATGCTGGTGCTACGCTGGGGGTTGAAGCCATTGCGGCACGTTTCAGTGGAGCTTGCTGCGATAGAGTCGGGTATGCAAGAAAACTTGAAAGGAAATTATCCGAGTGAATTAAAATTGTTAACAGACAACATTAATTCTTTAATTAATCACGAACACAAACAACAAAAACGCTATCGTAATGGCTTGGCTGACTTGGCGCATAGTCTTAAAACACCACTTGCAGTACTACAAGGCGCTGTAAATTCTGAAGAAGATGAAGTGTCTCGACGGAAAGTTATCCATGAACAGATTGACCGCATGGACAGCATTGTTCAATACCAGTTGCGTCGTGCAGTTACGGCAGGAGGGGGCACAGGAATGACATTGGTACTGCTAAAGCCTATGGTGGATAGGATTGTCAATACAGTACAAAAAGCATACCGCACAAAGCAGTCGGAAATAGATATTCAAATGGATGACGTGATTGGCATACGCATCGACGAAGGAGATTTAATGGAACTGCTTGGTAATCTGATTGATAATGCTTTTAAGTGGTGCCGTTACAGTATTCAAATTTGTGCAGAATGCCTAGGCAACCAAGTAGCAATTCAAGTAAAAGATGACGGTCCGGGCATTCCATCTCAGGAAGCCGATAGAATTCTAGAGCGCTGTGTTCGCGCCGATCAATCTATTCCTGGACATGGAATTGGACTAGCTATAGTACATGATATCATTCAGGCTTATGACGGAAAAATGACCATAGCAAATAATCCAGCAGGTGGTGCCTGCATTACATTGTATTTAAAGAAATAAAAACTGGAAACTGGCCTCTGGAGCAGTTTAAATATTGCCGAAGATAACCCGGTAGTGACCGAATAACTGCTGAGCCTGATACTCCTTCTCGTCAATCGGATCGGAGTTGATGTATCTTCCTGCCTCGGGTTCATAATTCAAGATTAAAGCAATGAAGTTTACAATTTGCATAATTTACTCACCAAATGCATTTTGAATCCAATCAATCTTTTGTCCATTGATACCGCTGAGTAAAATGACATCAAAACGGCAGGGCGGGTGATTGTCGATTTCTGCCAAGTAGTGCCGTGCAGTACGGAGTAGCTTGGCTTGTTTTGTTGGTGTGATGCTGAAAGCTGCGCCACCGAAAGTTTCTCGTGTACGCATACGAACCTCAACAAAAACCAAGGTGTTATGATCTTGCATAATCAAATCAATTTCGCCAAATCGGCAGCGATAATTTTGTGTAATTAGGATTAATGAGAATTGCTGTAAATAGGCTGCCGCGATTTTTTCAGCTTCATGACCGTTCATGGTTCCGATAGCGGCGCTATTGAGTCTGGGATTGTTCGTTGTGGATTCAGTAGACGTACTTGACCTTGTATAAATTGCGCTGATACGGGTTCGCGAATGAACTGGTTGGCCGGTACGGCACGCACTAACCCTGTGACGCCGTCAAAGCTGATTTCATTGATAAATAACGGATCGAGTAAATGTGTCATCAAGCGAAATGCATCAATTCCTAATGCATACAAACGCTCCATGTCCATATTTTTAATAGCACGATTCTGGCGATAAGCCATTACGGCTGGATGGTCTGGTTGCAATAGCCACGGCATATCAACAAAGTGAATTTCATTCAAGTCATTGTTGAGTAAGGCATTATCATTGCCGGCGTAAACTTGAGATGTGGCAAAGATCGGTACATCTGCTGCAATATAAGGTCGCACGACACGTGCCTTATCTGCACTCAAAGCAAGAAAAACTAATTGGTTGTCGTTGCTACTTAATTTCTTCAGTTGCTGTAATTTTTGTTGGTCATCAACATAAGGAAAAAATGCTAAGGCACCGCCTTCACGTTGCCATCGTTCGCTAAATGCTGTTTGCAGTCGTTTCGACAGGCCACCGTTGTCACCAATTATTAAAGCTCGCGTTTTTCCACTGTCACGTGCCAGTTGCGCAACTTGGCTCGCTTCAGCTTCCATTTGTAAACCAAACAAAAATAATTGAGTGGGTACTATCGCAGTACTGTCAATCGTATTCAAAGCCAGGGTTGGTACCGTTACACGTTTACTCGATGCAATCGCGGCAACGCTGTCCCGAGTCAGCGGGCCTACCACAAATTCAGCGCCTGCATCCAATGCCTCGTGATAGGTCAAAAGAGAATCTAGTGGATCATCGCTGGTCGAATAAATGCGAATGACGAGTTGCAATGGTTCTTCGCGCATCGTGGCAGCAATAAAACCCGCTTTAACTTGATCCGCTGCTTCACTAAAGGTGGGCGATTCCAGCGGTAAAATGAGCGCAATGTGCGGTGTTTTTGTTGATTCAGAAATATTTTCTTGATGAGGAAGCTGATTGAAGTAAGTATCGGTAGTCGCTGATGCGAGATTGCCGGATAATGTCAGCATGATGATCAAGACTAGCTCGAATATACGAGACACCCAAGGCATATTAGGGAAAAGCGCGCTATATATAGTGGCTACGCCTATCGGGAATCTGAATGATATCAGTTTACGTGCGTTGGACATATTGAAAACAGTCGATGTGATTGCTGTTGAACATATACAAAACTCTAAGTATTTATTAATGACGCATGGGATCTCAGTACCATTGATTAGTCTGCATCAACATAATGAAGTTGAAGCAGCCAATAAGATATTAACACTATTAACGGAAGGTAAGCGTGTGGCATTAATAACCGACGCAGGGACGCCCGCAATTTCTGATCCAGGTGCGATTTTGGTTCAGCAAGTGCGCGCAAAAAATTTTCCCGTCATTCCTATTCCGGGCGCGAATGCTGCAATTTGCGCGTTATCGGCAGCAGGTATTACAAATCCACATTTTTTCTTTTATGGCTTTTTGCCAACAAAATCGATAGCGCGTCAGCGCGAATTGGTCACATTCAAATCACAGTCATTTCCTACAATATTTTATGAGGCGCCACACCGAATTATCGAATGTATTGAAGACATGATCGAAGTCTTTGGCGCAAATCGCATACTGACGCTTGCACGTGAGTTGACCAAGATATTTGAGACGATTCATGTGAGCTCATTGGCAGATACGCTAAATTGGCTCAAATTGGATTTGTATCAACAAAAGGGTGAATTCGTACTGATACTATCCGGCGCCGAAAAAAACGATAAATCGCAAGTGAGCGAGCAAGCACGCGATACCTTGAGATATTTATTGGCTGATTTACCGCTTAAACAAGCCGTAAAACTTGCAGCGACAATTACTGGCGAGAATAAGAGTACCTTGTATCAGCTTGCATTACGTTTGAAACAATCAGATCAATCGGAATGAATCAATAATGAGATGGGAAACCCCGCACCAAGCTAAGTTATAATTGATCATTTCGATTATTCGAGGTTTTTTTTGTCATCCTTTCTAACGCATCTCAAGATTATTCGCCCGGATGACTGGCATTTGCATTTGCGCGATGGTGAACAACTGAAAGACGTGTTGCTATATACCGCACGGCAGTTTGCGCGTGCTGTCATTATGCCAAATCTACGTGTTCCAGTGGTCACTACCGAGATGGCACAAGCGTATTACACTCGTATTATATCCGCGCTGCCTGAAGTGCTGCAAAGTCAATTCCAGCCACTGATGACCTTGTATTTGACCGATAACACGCAGCCATCAGAAATTGTGCGCGCAAAAAACAGCGGCATTGTACAAGCGGTAAAATTGTATCCGGCTGGAGCGACGACCCATTCTGATGCGGGGGTCACGAATATTTCTAAATGCTTTAAAACCTTGGCTGAAATGGAAAAGCAGGATATACCGCTATTGGTTCATGGGGAAGTAACTGATCCAAATATCGATGTGTTTGATCGGGAAAAAATGTTTATCGAGCGTACATTGTGTATGTTGACACAACACTTTCCGCAGCTACGAATAGTATTCGAACATATCACGACTCGAGATGCGGTTGAGTTTGTTAAACAATCTTCGGAGAAGATCGCCGCGACTATTACGGCGCATCATCTTTTATTGAATAGGAATGCCTTGTTTCAAGGTGGCATTCGACCGCATCATTATTGTTTGCCCATTCTTAAGCGAGAGACGCATCGGCGAGCATTGCTACAAGCTGCCGTGAGCGGTAATGCTAAATTTTTCCTGGGTACGGATAGCGCACCGCATGCGCTGGTGAATAAAGAACAATCGTGTGGCTGCGCTGGCATTTTTACTGCACATGCTGCAATGGAGTTATATGCTACCGCTTTTGAACAAGTCGATGCACTCGATAAATTGGAAGGATTCGCCAGTTTTTTTGGTGCAGATTTCTACGAATTACCGCGCAATACCGATACGATCACGTTGCGGCGGAAAAACTGGATGGTTCCTGAACGGTATGATTTCGCCGGAGAGGCGCTAATACCTTTATACGCAGATGCAGAGCTGTCTTGGAAGGTGGAATAGCATTTGGTCAATGGTAAAAATGATACAATTCTCCTCTATTTATTCAGTTTTATGCCGGAGATAATGCATGTCCACGATTGAATCAACGCTAAACGAAACCAGGGTTTTTTCTCCCACCAAAGCATTTTCTGAGCAAGCCAATGTATCGAGTTTTGCGGCTTACACTGCCTTGTGCCAAGAAGCGGAGAATGATTACGAGCTTTTTTGGAGTAATCGAGCGCATGAACAAATTGTTTGGCAGCGACCATTCGATCAAGTGTTAGATGATCAAAACTTCCCTTTCTGCCAATGGTTTAAAGGAGGCTTGTTGAATGTTTCCTATAATTGCTTGGATCGACATTTGGCAACACAGGCCGACAAGGTTGCGATTATTTTTGAGTCGGACGAAGGTAACGTGTCCCGGGTGACGTATCGTAAGTTGCATCAATCCGTGTGCCAATTTGCCAATGCATTGAAAAAGCAAGGTATCAACAAGGGTGATCGGGTCATTATTTATATGCCGATGGGAGTTGAAGCTGTTGTGGCGATGCAAGCATGTGCGCGTATTGGCGCCATCCATTCGGTTGTGTTTGGAGGATTTTCTGCCAGAAGCTTGCATGAACGTATCGTAGATGCTGGGGCTGTTGTCGTGATTACCGCCAATGAACAAGTGCGTGGCGGCAAGAAAAATGCATTGAAATCAACTGTGGATGAAGCGGTGAATATGGGTGGTACGGCTTCGGTCAAGCATATTATTGTGTATCGTCGCACAGACACAACGGTACCTTTTGATCCAGCGCGAGATATTTGGTGGGATGAATTTATACAACATGCCGATTTTTCGTGCGAACCTGAATGGGTCGATGCAGAACATCCCTTGTTTACGCTTTACACCTCCGGCTCTACCGGAAAACCTAAAGGAGTGCAGCATTCGAGTGCGGGCTATTTGCTGGGCGTGAAATTATCCATGCAGTGGGTGTTTGATCACAAAACGGATGATGTGTTTTGGTGTACAGCGGATGTTGGCTGGATTACCGGTCATAGCTACGTGACTTACGGACCGCTTGCTGTGGGTGCAACACAATTGATTTTTGAAGGTATACCTACTTTTCCACATCCGGGACGATTTTGGGAGCTTATTCAGAAGCATAAAGTGACAACTTTTTATACCGCGCCTACTGCGATTCGTTCGT
This sequence comes from Nitrosomonas sp. PY1, assembly GCF_022836435.1. NCBI lineage: Bacteria > Pseudomonadati > Pseudomonadota > Betaproteobacteria > Nitrosomonadales > Nitrosomonadaceae > Nitrosomonas > Nitrosomonas sp. PY1. The sequence goes on from NZ_BQXC01000001.1 coordinate 1,238,254, forward strand.
TGATAAAACTGGGGGCTGATTTACCTGCGCAATATGATTTATCATCATTGCGATTGCTAGGATCCGTGGGAGAGCCAATCAATCCTGAAGCATGGATGTGGTTTTATGAAAAAGTGGGGCAAGCACGTTGTCCGATTGTCGATACATGGTGGCAAACCGAGACTGGCTGCCATATGATTGCTCCACTGCCAGGTGCCGTGGCACTTAAACCAGGTTCCTGTACTTTTCCGATACCAGGTATTCTCGCCGCTATTGTGGATGACTCTGGTAATGAGATGGATAGTGGGAAAGGGGGAGTGCTGGTTATTAAGAAACCTTTTCCTTCACAAGTGCGAACATTATGGGGCGATCCAGAACGCTTCAAGAAAACATACTTTCCTACCGAGATTGCACAGGGCCGATACTATCTTGCTGGCGATTCAGCCTATCGCGATCAGGATGGGTATTTTTGGATTATGGGGCGGGTTGACGATGTTTTGAACGTTTCCGGTCATCGCCTTGGAACCATGGAAATTGAATCTGCATTGGTTGCTCATCCTTTGGTTGCAGAAGCTGCGGTAGTCGGTAAGCCCCATGAAGTCAAGGGTGAGGCCGTTATTGCCTTTGTAACACTCAAAGGATCTTATCCAGACGACGATACGGCTACCGAGATTACGAATACTTTGCGTGATTGGGTAGCTAAGCAAATTGGCCCGATTGCCAAACCCGATGAAATTCGTTTTGGTGAAAATTTACCTAAAACTCGCTCTGGTAAGATCATGCGTCGTTTATTGCGTGCTTTGGCCAAAGGCGAGGAAATTACACAAGATGTTTCCACCTTGGAAAATCCTGCTATTCTTGAACAATTAAGATTGCCTCTCAAGTGAATGCTAACAAAATTTTTTATTGAATCGTTGAATAATCGCTATGGTATTGCCACTGTTAACCGAGTTTGATCATGGCATCAGCGCCATCGATGCGCAATTTCATAGGCCTTATCGTGCTGCCATTCATTTGCTCGTTGAGCAAGACAGAGCGGTATTGATCGATACCGGAACGAATTTTTCTATACCGGGCGTGATTGACATCCTTAAGTTAAAGCGTATTCCGTTTGAGAACATTGCATATATTATCCTGACACATATTCATCTAGATCATGCGGGCGGTGCGGGCGAATGTATGCGCCTTTTTCCCAATGCAAAGCTGGTGGTGCATCCGCGCGGAGCTAGCCATATGATTAACCCAACCCGATTGGTGGCAGGTGCCTCTAGCGTATACGGTGTTGAAGAATTCAAGCGCGTGTATGGTGAAATTCAGTGTATTGACGCGCATAGGATTGTCGAAGCTCCCGATAATCATTGCATTGATCTGAATGGACGATTACTGCGTTTTCTGGATACACCGGGACATGCGCGTCATCATGTTTGTATTTATGATGAGCGTAGCCAAAGTATGTTTACGGGGGATACCTTTGGCGTGTCGTATCGAGAACTTGATGTGAATGGAATGGAATTTGTTTTTCCTACCACTTCACCGGTGCAATTTGATCCCGATGCAGCCCATGCTTCACTTGATCGAATCATGAGCTTTAAACCACAATTTGCTTATTTAACACATTACAGCCGTATTACGCATTTGAAGCAGCATGCGAACGCGATGCATCGTTTGATCGATGCGCATGTCGCTATCGCACAAAATGCTAATACGCCGCAGTCGAATCGGCAATCGATTATTTCAGAAGGGTTAAAAGCGCTATTCGAACAACACTTGTCAGTACACGGTTGTCGTTTATCTGAAACGGAGGTTAGTCAAGTATTACGATCGGATATTAAACTTAATGCTCAGGGCTTAGTTTACTGGCTAGATCACTCAACAGAACGATTTAAAAGTATTTAAGCGCCGTGATATGAGAAATTAAATTACAGTCTTGTACTCTCGGGTTATAAAGGAATATGTAGTGGATTTTGAAATAATATTTTCTATTTTCTGTGTTATTCGGAATTTGTTGGATCTATAGTTGGATTGTAGATTGCTTCGCGAGTAGCACGATTAATCTTAATAGGGAGTACCACCCCGACTTCGATGCAAGTGAGGACTTGCCAACAAAAGCATTTGTAAAATAAGCGGAATATCCATTGAAAGGGATATGGCGCGCCCCTTATCATATGATCGGCTGAGAGAGATTCTGTGACCTACGATTACCCCATCTTTCGTTATTTTTGCATGCCCTGAGGGATGTTCTTGAACTCTGAAATTACCAATTTTTGGAAAAAAATAATCGGCAGTAAAGCTAAAAGAAGTACGACGACATTCAGCAATTACTGGTGAAAAACTCGGTGCGCCCGATAAATGCCTGAGTTTCGAGTAATAGTTCCATGAATTTTCGCTAGATACAGAAAACTTATCGTTTCCTATCTCAAAAGCTATATTCCCAGTGTTGAACAGCACGCGACCGACTTCTTCATCGTTTTCATTCTTAACTATCATTCCGATAGTTGTGGCCGAGAAATCTTGATATGTACCGTACAAAAGGGTTTTGTTATCAGAACCGTCCCGAGGAAAAAGTGGAATTACCGTCTCTGCGCATGTTTCAATGGCCCATTGTTTTTGCAGATTTTTTCTATACCGTAGGCTAAAAATAATGATTGGAATAAAAACGAGAACAACAACTCCGATGATCGAAAACAATAGCTGTTCCGGGTTATTAGACATTTTCTCACACACACTTTGATATCAATAATAGCCTAGTAGATTTTACCTTTCACTTATTGAGTACTTGTTGGCCACCTATCATTTTAAGAGTTACCATGATGATGGCCTGTTATCGGTGTTGACAGTATCGCAACGTGTTGCAGCGTACCCGCAGATAGATTAATCCTTGCAAGAATTGAGAGGGCGGTGATATCAGCAGCACTGTAAATCACTATTCCAGGCGACGATGCCGAGCCTTATATAGACTTACATAACTACCTGAGTATGTGTATTTGCTGACATTAAAGGCCGAAGTCACCTTGTCAATCAGTCGCTCTCGTACTGTCAGTATCTTTATTAGAAGCAATGTTTTTTATCAGGATCGACAGTGCATGACCAGCGCAATTGTTTAGTGCCTGCGGTTTTGTTGACAAGATATTCAGCACGCAACTGTTTGTTTTGCTCAACAGACATTGTGGCTTTTTCAGGAATAAAGCGCTCTTGACTCCAGAAGCGTATTCTGCAAAAGTCATCATCAGCATTACAAAGTCTATTGATTACAGCGCTATAGACGGTTTTGTCGGTGTACACACTGTGGTCAATTAATACTAATTGAACAAATTTTCCAGATGAACCGATTTCGACTGAACGTACTAAACGCCAATTACTACCACTTTCTAGTTTTGGAGCTTCAGGAGCTTGCGCGGCAGGTTCATTTTCTTCAGACGCTGAGAAGACGCTATGTGGTAGTGCTAGTAGCAAAAATATAAGAGTGCCGATTATTTGTTTTCGCATAAATTCTCCCTATCAAAATACCTTTTTTATAAGTCGGTGTTTTGGTTTTGTTTTTAAAGTATTAGTCTGATTTTTGTAACTTAACGCACGAATCATTGATTCCTTAAAAGGAATCAATGATTTTTACTATCGGGCAGTATACGCGAAATTTCTTTCTTGAGCACCTTCAGCAATTTTATTGCGCTATGCTATGAAGAAGAACGAAATTAAATAATTACCTCTCTAAGGAGACGGGCAATAAATGCTTATGAATATATTATGATTACACTGTATTTTATTGCTCGATGCGAGGTATGAATACCCATTTATAAAAAGTCAGTATAGAATAACAAGTTTACAAATAAGGATATAAAGTCTATGGATAAAGAATTCGATTCTAATGAAAACGTGGATACGCATGAATTAAATAATAATAGGCGTGGTTTTCTTAGAATGTCTGCAGCTTTTACAATGGGTTTAGGAATGCTTCACAATCAAGTATCATGGGCGGAGAAAGGGAAAGAATCTGCCGAGAAAACCTATTCAAATGCCGCTCCTAAACCAGAAAATATACTTACTCCGGATGATGCGCTTGAGCGATTAATGGAAGGTAACAAACGCTATATTACCGGTAAAGCAATCGTTTTTGATTTTCACGAAGTGGAGAAATCGCTCGTCAATGGACAAAATCCTTTTGCTACGATTCTTGGATGCTCAGATTCTAGAGTGAGTCCTGAGCATTGCTTCGATGCAGAGCCAGGTGATTTATTTGTTGTGCGTGGAGCGGGTAATTATTTGACCAATGATAATGTTGCATCAATCGAATATGCGGTTGAGGTATTAAAAACCCCCTTAATTATGGTATTGGGTCATGAAAGCTGTGGAGCGGTAAAAGCAGCAGTTGAAGCTGTTGATTCACATAAAAATTTTCCTGGGCATATTCAGTTATTAGCCAGTGCAATAGCGCCTGCGGTTAGGAGGGTTAGCGATACATCCAGAAGCCGCTTAATCAATGTAACAAAAGCCAACGTTATTAGAAATGTTGAGGCTTTACGGCTTAAAACACCGGTTATAGATTCTTATCACGATGAAAAGAAGGTTCGTGTTGTTGGTGGAATTTATCACTTAAAAACCGGAGTTGTTGAAATTATCGCGTAATCAGATTTAGTTATAATACTTAAAAATTGTTATTGTCTAATCCACTTTCCGCAATTTCCGCAGCGCGTAGTATTGCTTTTGCTTTGTTTTGTGTCTCAATCCATTCGTTCTGAGGGATGGAGTCCGCAACAATTCCCGCACCAGCTTGGACATATAGTTTGCTATCTTTAATAACACTGGTGCGGATTGCAATAGCTAAATCCATATCGCCATTAAAAGCCAAATATCCGACGGCTCCCGCATAAATACCGCGCCTGGAAACTTCTAGTTCGTCAATAATTTCCATTGCTCGGACTTTGGGAGCGCCACTAACGGTTCCAGCGGGAAAGGTTGCACGCAATACATCAATGGCATTTAATTCTGGCTTTAGTATGGCTTCTACGTTAGATACGATATGCATGACGTGTGAGTAGTTTTCGATTTTCATTTTTTCGGTTACTTTGACGGATCCAGTTTGTGCTACGCGTCCAATATCATTACGTCCTAGATCCATGAGCATTACATGTTCAGCAATTTCTTTAGGATCTGCTAACAAATCCGCAGCTAAGTCGCGATCTTCCATGATCGATTGGCCACGGGGGCGGGTACCAGCAATTGGTCGAACTGTGACGACATGATCTTCAAGTCGTACTAGGATTTCTGGCGATGCGCCTACAATATGAAAATCATTGAAATGATAAAGAAACATATAGGGTGAAGGATTTAAACCACGTAAAGCACGATAAAGCGCCAAAGGCGTTGCATTAAATGTTTTACTGGTACGCTGCGACAAGACGACTTGCATAATGTCGCCATCATATATATAACGTTTTGCTTTTTCGACTGCCGCTTTAAATTCCATTTCTGGGAATTCTGCAACAGCAGGATTACTCGTTACAGGCTTTAATATTGGCGCTTTTAGTGGTTGGCGAAGCTTTGTCAACAAATCTTTAAGGCGAGTGCAAGCTATGTGGTAAGCGTTTTCAACAGTTGGATCGGCATACAGAATTAAATAAAGCTTGCCCGAAAGATTGTCTACGATAATCAATTCTTCTGATAGCAACAATAAGATATCCGGTGTATTGAGTTCGTCTGGAGGTGACGATTTCTCAAGTTTACGTTCAATGTAACGTATCGTATCGTAAGAAAAATAACCGACCAAGCCACCACAAAAACGAGATATTGCAGCTGCACAGGGCGCTGCCTTGAGTTTCGCCTGATAAGTTGCAATGAAATCAAGTGGATCATCGCTAACAAATGTTTCAGATTGCTGCTTTGAAACAATCGTAATGACGTGGTCGCGTACTTCAATGCGGGTGGTTGCTGGTAATCCAATATAAGAGTAGCGTCCAGATCGCTCACCTCCGTGAACGGATTCCAATAAATAAGTATAAGGTTGATTGGCTAATTTGAGGTAGATGGATAATGGCGTATCCAAGTCGGCAAGCGCTTCTACTGCGATTGGAATACGATTGTATCCCTGTTGTGCTATGCGATTGAATTCTGTTTCATCCATAATATAATTAATAAAGTGATTATTATTTCAAAGGTAAAACTCGAATTAATTGCGTTGCATCGATTAATGATGCAACTACTGCATCGCAATCTAATGCATAAACATCGCGCCCTTCGTTATAACCATATGGAACACAAAATATAGAGCAACCTGCTGCACGTGCGGCAATTGCATCATTCAGAGAATCTCCGATTAATAAGGCTTCGTGGGTGGGTACCTGAAAGTATTCGCAAATATGGATAAGCGGCATCGGATCTGGCTTCTTCTTCGGTAGACTATCACCCGATAAAATGATTTCGAAATAATCATATAAACCGGTTGAGCGTAACAACGGTAAAGTAAAGGCTTCCGCTTTATTGGTGATACAAGCCAATTTAAAACCGGCTTGCTGCATGCTCTGAATACCCTCAACTACACCCGGATAGGGGCGGGTATTGTCACTTAAATGTTCTGCATAGTACTTTTCATAGATGGGTAGAGCTTTGGAAAAAAGCGCTGTATCGGGTTCTCCATCCAATTGGCCAGTCAATGTGCGTTTTACCAGTTTCTGTATACCTTTACCGATATATGATTGAATAGTAGAAATCGATTGTTCCGGCATGCCAAGTTCTTTTAGCATTAAGTTAGCTGATAACGCCAGATCTGCTGCGGTATCGAGTAAGGTTCCATCTAAATCAATCATGACTACCTGAATGGATAATGGAAATGGTATGCGTTGTGTCGAAGATGTTATTTGTGAAGAAGATAATGGGTTCATTGTGAAAAATAAATAATGAATTACTCGGAAAAGCTGCTTTCAGATTTTGTCGGTTATGACACTTTTGCGAGCTCTGCACGAAATGCTGCCACAATACTGTCATAGCGGTGAGGATCAGAGTCTTTGCCAGCTTGGTAAATGGCTGATCCTGCTACAAATGTATCGGCGCCAGCACGAGCAATTTCCGCAATATTATCTACTTTAACGCCGCCATCAATTTCTAACATAATATTATTGCCACTCTCATCGATAAGTTTTCTGACTGCACGAAGCTTGTTAAGTGCTTCGGGGATAAATTTTTGCCCGCCAAAGCCAGGATTGACAGACATAATCAAAACCAAGTCTAATTTGTCCAATACATGATCTAAATAATAGAGCGGTGTGGCTGGATTAAATACCAATCCTGCTTTGCAACCCTGTTCTTTAATAAGTCCAATGGTGCGATCAATATGATTAGAAGCTTCCGGGTGAAAAGAAATGATATTGGCCCCAGCTTTAGCAAAATCTGGAATAATACGGTCTACTGGTTGAACCATCAGATGAACATCAATGAGCGCAGTGGTAACCGGGCGGATAGCTTCACAAACCAAAGGTCCGATTGTAAGATTTGGAACATAGTGGTTATCCATGACGTCAAAGTGAACAATATCTGCGCCTGAATCTATAACAGCAGTGATTTCTTCACCAAGTTTAGCAAAATTAGCTGATAGTATGCTGGGTGCGATGCGAAACATGTGAATCTCTCCGTAAATAAATCTGCTATTCTAACTCCAAATCATGGGCTAATCATAAAAGTGAAGAAGATTTATTGTGCTGCACATCTGCAAGCGTTATTCGGACATTTGAATATAGACTATTGGAAAAATTTAAGAACTACCTGAAAAAATGGATGAAGAAAAGAAATATGAGATAGGTATCAACATACGTACCGCTTATCTGTCCGATCAATCGGATGAAGGCTCTGATCGCTATGTATTTGCCTATACCATCACAATTGCTAATATTGGAAATGTAACCGCGCAACTGATCAGTCGCTCTTGGATTATCATGAACGGCGATGGCACCTCTCAGGAGGTGCGCGGTTTAGGCGTAGTGGGTGAACAACCACTGCTTAAGCCTGGAGATAGCTTTGAATATACAAGCGGAACGGTGATTTCAACCCCGGTAGGATCCATGAAAGGCAGCTATCAAATGACGACAGAAGATGGTATTCAATTCGATGTGGATATACCAGAATTCATTCTCAGCGCACCTAGAGTTTTGCATTAGCAGCTTTGTAAATGACTGGCAGGCTCTATTTAATCCCTACGCCTATCAGTCCAGGAGATATTGCTTGGGTGTTACCGCAATCGGTGCAACATCGGGTTGCAGAAATTAAGTATTTTATTGTGGAGCACCCTAAAACGGCGCGCCAATTCTTAAAGAAAATTAATACGCAACATGCTTTGCAATCGCTACAACTGCAAGAGCTCAATGAGCATACTCATCCTAATGATTTGTTTGCTTTGCTCGACCCCTTGTTTGCTGGACATGATGTCGGGTTGCTGTCTGAAGCAGGATGCCCAACTGTCGCTGATCCTGGTGCTGAATTAATTCGTTTGGCGCATCAAAATAATATTAATGTTATACCATTAGTCGGGCCATCATCGGTTTTGCTGGCATTAATGGCTTCGGGGTTAAATGGACAGTGTTTTGCATTTCATGGTTATTTGCCCATTGACAGCAACATCCAAGCTGAAAAGATTCTGCTACTGGAAAAGCAATCGGTTCAACATGATCAAACGCAAATTTTTATTGAAACGCCATATCGCAATAAAAAGCTACTGGAACTATTAATTAAAGTTTGCTCGGAAAAAACAAATCTTTGTATTGCAAGCCACGTGACAGCCGATAATGAGATGATTCTGACCAAAACCATTCATGAGTGGCGGCGACTGTCATTACCTGATATTCATAAGATTCCAACCATTTTTTTGTTACATGGATAATATTGAGAATTATCCGGTTTTTTTCTGTATGAACTCGATTTTGTAGCCATCTGGATCTTCAATAAAAGCAATTATTGTCTTGCCGTGCTTCATTGGGCCAGCCTCACGAACAACTTTACCGCCTAGTTTCTTAATATTTTCACAAGCTTGATAGGCATCTTCAACTTCAATGGCGATATGGCCATAAGCATTGCCTAAATCGTAAGATGAAGTATCCCAGTTATATGTCAATTCCAACACGGTTCCATCGGCTTCATTTTGATAGCCGACAAATGCAATCGTGAACTTGCCTTCGGGATATTCTTGGCGCCGCAGTAACTCCATGCCCAGGACTTGTGTATAAAAATCCAGTGATTTTTCCAAATTACCTACTCGCAGCATAGTATGTAGGATACGCACATTTATACCTTTACCATTTCAAAATCTTCTTTACGTGCACCGCACTCTGGGCAAGTCCAATTAATTGGTACATCTTTCCAACGCGTGCCAGGAGGTATTCCTTCATCGGGAGAACCTAATGCTTCATCGTAAATATAGCCACAAATTAAGCACATGTAGCGATGGTATTCGGGATTCTCTGCTTTAGACATGATAGATAGTCACTTCCTTTTCGTTTAAAATAGAACAGGTCGCTATTTTACGGTATTAATTCATGTTACAGCCACCCCCAATTGTACTTTCTTTTGCAGCCAGCGATCCTACCGGGGGAGCGGGTATTCAAGCTGATATGTTGACTATCGCAGGTATCGGTTGCCACCCATTGTCCGTCATTACTGCGATTACAATTCAAGACACCACCGGTGTAGTGAATCTTATGCCGCTTGATGCAACGTGGATTACTGCGCAGGCGCAGATAGTGCTGCAAGATATGCCAGTACGTGCATTTAAACTCGGTTTGCTAGGGAGCATAGAAATTATTGCAGCGATCGCTGAAATTGTTTTAGATTATCCCGAGATACCGTTAGTCATGGATCCAGTTTTAGCTTCAGGGCGAGGGGATCAGTTAACCGATGAACGGATGATTGATGCGATGCGCGAATTATTATTGCCGCGAGTCACCGTACTAACACCCAATAGCTTAGAAGCTCGGCGGCTCGCACAACACGAATCGGATTGCTCAGTGAGTCAGCTAGATTTATCCATTTGTGCACAACGATTGTTGAACACTGGATGTAAGCATGTATTGATAACAGGTACGCACGAAAATTCGCATAATGTAAAAAATACCCTTTATTCTGCCGCAGGAATCAGGACTGATGAGTGGGAGAGACTAGATGCGAGCTATCACGGTTCGGGTTGTACGTTAGCATCTGCGATTGCAGCGCAACTTGCACAGGGATCCTCCATTAGTGATAGCATCGTCAAAGCGCAACAATATACGTGGCAAACCTTACGAGCAGGGTTTCGTCCCGGTAGGGGACAATACATTCCAGATCGTCTTTTTCGAATAGATGAACAAAAAGAGGCTAACAGTGACAAGGAAACGCCAACGGTCGCATTCCTCAGTCATTAACGGATTGTATGCGATTACGCCAAGTCTGATGCAGACAGGGGAGCTACTCGATAAAGCTCAAAGGGTATTGCAAGGTGGTGTGAAATTATTGCAATATCGTAATAAATCGGCAAGCTGTGATTTACTTCGAGAACAAGCACAAGCTCTATTATCGTTATGTAGAAGCTATCACGTTCCTATGATCGTGAATGATGATTTGGATCTGGCAATAGAAATCGATGCAGACGGCGTGCATTTGGGGCAAGACGATTTGGCACGATGTGAAGCAAAGGAGCAGTTGCTTGAGTACGATAAAATCTTAGGAATATCATGCTACAACCGGTTGGATTTGGCATTGCGAGCACAACAATTTTGCGCAGACTATGTGGCATTCGGCGCTTTTTTTTCTTCTACGACTAAGCCTGATGCAGTAAGGGTTACGGTAGATTGGGTGCGTCAGGCAAAAAAACAAATCGTCATTCCAATTGTTAGTATTGGCGGTATTCGTCTAACCAACGCAGCATCAGTTATTCAATCTGGTTGTGCTGCAATTGCAGTAAGTGACGATTTGTTTAATGCGCATGATATTCAACTGAGGACGCAGCAATTGGCACAGCTTTTTAAGGATGTTTATCAGCGAGATGAAACAAAATTTCTCTAATCTTTTATGAGTAACAAAATGACTTCAAAAAATCAGCAATTATTCGAATTATCACAGCGGTATATTCCTGGAGGAGTTAACTCTCCAGTGCGAGCATTTAAATCAGTAGGGGGTGAACCGGTTTTTTTCCAACGAGGCGAGGGTGCTTACTTTTGGGATGTTGATGAAAAATCTTATGTAGATTATGTTGGCTCCTGGGGGCCATTAATTTTAGGACACGCTCATCCGGAGGTGGTTAAAGCCGTGCAAGCTGCGGCACAAAATGGTTTAACGTTTGGTGCTCCAACCGAAGCCGAGTTGGAAATTGCACAACTAATCTGTAAGTTATTGCCATCGATCGAGCAGGTACGCCTAGTCAGTTCGGGTACCGAAGCAGGTATGAGTGTTATTCGTTTAGCGCGCGGCTTCACAGGGCGTAGCAAAATCATCAAATTTGAAGGTTGTTACCATGGTCATGATGACTCTTTGCTCGTTAAAGCAGGATCGGGTGCATTGACTTTCGGTAATCCAAGTTCAGCAGGAGTACCCGCAGAAACTGCGGGACACACCATTGTGTTGGACTTCAACAATATTGCAAGCGTGGAGCAGGCTTTTGATCAATGGGGTAAGGAGATTGCCGCCGTGATCGTTGAACCGGTGGCAGGGAATATGAATTTAATTGCTCCTAAAGCGGATTTTCTGCAAAAATTACGTACATTGTGTACACAGAATGAGAGCGTCTTGATTTTCGATGAAGTCATGACAGGATTTCGTGTCGGATTGGCTTGCGCACAAGGGCTTTATAAGGTCAAGCCGGATTTAACAATTTTGGGTAAAGTGATTGGTGGCGGGATGCCACTGGCGGCTTTTGGTGGGCGCCGTGAAATCATGCAATGTTTGGCACCGCTAGGACCTGTTTATCAAGCAGGAACATTGTCAGGGAATCCCGTTGCGGTGGCGGCGGGCTTGGCTACGCTTAAATTGATTCAAGCTCCTAATTTTTATGAAAAATTAACTGAAGTGACGAAACGGATGACGGAAGGATTGGCAACCGCAGCGCAGAGATACGATATCGATTTTTTTGCGCAGTCGATTGGAGGAATGTTTGGAATCTATTTCTCAGAAATAGTTCCTACCAGTTTTGCTGAGATCATGCAATGCGACAAAGCTGCATTCAACCGATTCTTCCACGCCATGTTGCAGGAAGGTATTTATTTTGCGCCCTCAGCATTTGAAGCTGGATTCGTTTCGTCAGTACACGGCGACACTGAGCTCAATAAAACTTTTGCCGCTGCAGATAAAGTTTTTAGTGATTGGAATCAGTAACGATAGATAGTGTTTAATAAAAAGGCGGTAATCAACCGCCTTTTTAATTATGGATGCATCGAGGCAATATAGGCTGATACGGCGCGTTTTTCTTTACCGCTCATGCGAGTAATTACTTTTTGCATCACGCCATTATCATTGGTGCGATCGCCTGTATTAAACTGGTTTAACTGAGCGTTCACGTATTCTGCATGCTGCCCGGCAAGCGCTGGATAGTGGGGAGGAATTCCTGCTCCTTGAGGGCCGTGGCAACTTGCGCAAGCAGGAACACCATTATCAATATTGCCGCCGTGATATAAAGTTTTTCCTGCTTCAAGAAGCTTTGCATCCGCTTCTACCGGGCTAGGTATCTTTTTTTGCTTGGCGTAGTATTCGCTTACCTTTTTCATATCTTCTGGCGAAAGTGCGGCGACCATTGCTGACATCACGGGGCTATTCCGCTTCGCAGGCTCGTTCTCGCTCGCCTTAAAATCATGTAATTGCTTAGAAAGGTATTCGACATGTTGTCCTGCTAAAATCGGATTGGCAGGAATAATGCTATTGCCATCGGCATTATGGCATCCTGCGCATACACCGGAAGCGATTTCCTGAGCTGTCGCAGGTGTTGCAGGCTCTGAAGGTGCTGCAGTAGGCTGTGGTGAAGCTGTGGTATTTTCATTATTGCTGTTATCGTCAGCAGCGTTAGTGTTTTCTGCTGAGTCTGCTAAAAGTGGTGTAACTATTGTCAGCACTACAATTACTGTTATTACTTTAATTATGTTCATAATATTCATTCCGTCTTTAGAGCTCTCAAAAGTTGGCAAGCATTGGAAAAACGCTGTATTTTAGCAAGGCGAAAAGACCTTAACAACAAAATTAATCAGGTTTTTATGATCTAATATTTTATTTCTCAATGAAAACAATCCTAATTATTTTGCTATTGATCAATAGTTTGTTTTTTGTCGTCACATCATTTTTTTTGGAAAAGAAACAATTAAGCGCTCCAATATCACTTAATTCTGAGAAAATTGTATTGGTGCCGGTCAATGACGGTTGTTTGCAATGGGGTAATTTTTATGAAGAACAGATACAATACTCAGAAACAGCAATGGCAGAATTTTATCCAGACTTGTCTTATGAGTGGGAGAGTATTGGTAATGCCATGAAATATCTGTTGTTTATTCCATCATTGCCCAATAAAGAAGCAACCAATCGTATGATTAATAAATTGCGTAATTTCGGTATCGTCAGTTTTCGTATAAAAAAAACTGAAGAGCGTTGGAAGAATACCATTTCCGTCGGTGTATATGATGATAAACAAGAAGCGCAGAAACAATTGGAAGATCTTGTAAAAAAAGGAATAGCTAACGCAATGATAGAAGAATTTGAAGTTGAATTAAAAAAAATGATTATCCATCAGTCAAACGCCATCATCCAAAAGCAAATGGAAAAAGTCGTCGAGCAATTTGAAGGTACACAATTGACTGCTATTCAATGTAAAGATTGAAATAGGGAACAGCTTACACTTTACATTAATAGATAGATTGTTCAATTCAGTTAAATAAAATGTCAGTTTCAATAAAAACACCGAAAGAAATCGAAATGATGCGAATCGCTGGTCGATTAGCATCGGAGGTTCTTGATTACATAACGCCTTTTGTCGTGTCGGGTATCGCTACCGAAGAACTGGATAGGTTATGCCATGATTATATGGTCGATGTGCAGAAAACTATTCCAGCACCACTTAACTATGCGCCATCCGGCCATTCCCCTTACCCAAAGTCGATTTGCACTTCGATTAACAATCAGATTTGTCACGGTATCCCAGGGAGTAAAAAGTTAAAAAATGGTGACATTGTCAATATTGATATCACCGTGATTTATCAAGGTTATCACGGCGATACGAGTCGTATGTATTATGTTGGAGAGCCTTCAATTCAAGCCAGGCGTTTGTGTGAAGTGACTTATGAAGCCATGTGGCGTGGCATTGAACAGGTTCAGCCAGGTAAAAAATTGGGCGATATTGGCCACGCCATTCAGAAATTGGCTGAAGGCGTCGGATATAGTGTGGTTAGAGAGTTTTGTGGACATGGCATTGGCGTAAAGTTTCATGAAGATCCGCAGGTGCTTCACTATGGTAAGCCTGGAACGGGAATGGAATTAAAATCTGGGATGATTTTTACCATTGAACCGATGATTAATGCCGGCAAAGCAGGTATTCGCCACATGCCGGATGGCTGGACCATTACCACTAAAGATGGCAGTTTGTCTGCGCAATGGGAACATACCGTTTTGGTGACTGAAAACGGTTACGAAGTATTGACCGTATCAGCAGGTACGCCTGACAAGCCAAGTTATCATTATACTAATTAGTTTTTTTATTTGAATTATATGACACGAAGCAATCAAAGAACCCCTGTACAAATTCGCCCTGTCAGAATTACCCGTCAATTTACTCGCTATGCGGATGGATCGGTATTAATCGAATGTGGAGAAACGAAAGTAATATGTACGGCAACCATTAATGAACAGGTCCCTTCTTTTTTAAAAGGACAGGGACAAGGTTGGTTGACCGCCGAATATGGAATGTTGCCTGGTTCAACACACTCGCGCATGCAGCGTGAAGCAGCGAGAGGCAAACAATCCGGGCGCACTATGGAAATCCAACGATTAATCGGACGTGCCCTACGTGCTGTGGTTGATCTGAAAAAATTGGGAGAACGTACCGTTCTGATCGATTGCGATGTCGTACAGGCGGATGGAGGTACGCGTACTGCAAGTATTACAGGTGCTTTTGTTGCCTTGCACGATGCGATGGAAAAACTGATTTATCAACAGTTGATTGAGACCACACCGATTATCGATCATGTGGCCGCCATATCAGCCGGTATTCGCCAAGGTGTTGCATTACTTGATCTGGATTATGAAGAAGATTCATCGTGCGATACGGATATGAATGTCGTGATGACCGGTAACTTAGGCCTAGTCGAAGTGCAAGGTACCGCTGAAGGAATGGCTTTTAGCCGTAGTGAGCTGAGCACATTATTGGATATGACGCAGCACGGCATACAGGAATTGATTGCAATACAGAGAGAATCGCTAGCACAGGAATCCATAGTACGTGGATAGCATACAGAAACTGGTCATTGCCAGCAATAATACTGGAAAAATAGCTGAAATCAATACACTGCTTACACCTTTGGCCATTGAGGCGATATCTCAATCGGCTTTTAATGTGAGTGAAATTGCAGAACCTTTTGTGACATTCGTTGAGAATGCGCTGACAAAAGCACGGCACGCTAGCCGCTGTTCAGGATTGCCGGCATTGGCAGACGACTCGGGGATTTGTGTTGCAGCGCTCAATGGCGCACCGGGTGTCCATTCTGCACGGTATGCTGGAGAACCCAAGTCGGATGCGCGCAATAATCTGAAGCTAGTAGAGTCATTGCAAAATCAAACCGATCGACGTGCATTTTATTACTGTGTCATTGTACTCGTGCGCCATGCAGACGATCCGCAACCGATCGTTGTCGACGGTTCGTGGTATGGAGAAATCATAACCCAATCGCGTGGAGCCGGCGGGTTCGGTTATGATCCGCATTTTTATCTACCAGAACTCGATAAAACTGCTGCTGAGTTAACCGCAGAACAGAAAAATCAAATCAGCCACCGCGGTATAGCACTGGCGAAACTGGCAGGTATTTTACGCCATACCGGAAAATTTTGATGGCCATCTTATAAACTTTGGCTCCAGTGCAAAAATATATCAGTGACCCTTTCCTTCATTCATCAATGACGCGAATAATCATGTCTATCAGTGCTATTCTTTATAGTATTTGAATGACACACAAACTACTCAAGCTGCTCACGATGATATTTTAGGTGTTCCTTCATAAACGTGCTGATGAAATAGTAACTGTGATCATAGTCTTGGTGGTAACGCAATGTCAGTTTCTGGCCGACTGCGGCACAAGCATTTTCCAGGGTTTCCGGGTATAGTTGTTCCGCCAGGAACTGATCGCTCAAAAGCCTTGATCGATCAACAGATTTGGTACACTGTGACCATCCTCGATCAGTGCAGTGGCATCGTGTTGCCGCTATCTCTGTTGCTCTTCCCCTAAATAGTCGCCCCTGAAAAAAGCCTCGACGATTGCTATTTTTTGGGGTGGATCAGATTTCCATGCTGCATGTAGAAAACAACTTTTGCTGGTTGAAGCTTTCATTAACAAATTGGGGTAATTTGCGTTTTTCGCCATGAGAAGAACAGCCAAAGAATGGCCAGCAGCCATTGTTTCAGATTCCATGCGCAAGCAGCCATCAATAGATTGATACGATCTCCGATAGCACCTTTTAAATAATTTCTGATCAACCTAAAATCCGATTTCAAATGACCAATGATGGGTTCAATCGCTGCACGTCTTCTGCATTGCTTTCGTTTCTTGTCCCTTTGATAACGAGTATCTTGTTTGAGTGCTTTCCCCGGCAAAATAATACTCGTGCCATTAACTTCTCGCTTGCCGCGATAGCCGCGATCACATACTGCTTGTTTGACGGCTTTGCCGCGAGATGCCTCAACATGACGCAGTATTTCCGGCAGCGTATGATTGTCATGCCGGTTTTGTTCGTGACTGACTACACCGACGATCAGATTGCCTTGCGCGGTGCTTGCTATCGATGCCTTGCTGCCATATTCGTATTGTTTGTGGTCTTTTCCTTTGGCCACGCAGTACACCTGCGGCTCGTGCAATGAATAGATCTTGTTTGTGTCTTTAGATTGCTGCCTTAAAATGCGCTCATACATCAGAAAATCTTGTTGGTAGCACTCAAATAAACAGTATTGCGGCAATTCTCGGCGCAGTTCCCGTATTAAGATGCCCGCAATCGTTCTAAGCCGCTTTAGCGCTCGCTTGGCCTTTGCTCTTTTGGTGACGTGACGGAAATGCCGAATAGCCAGACGCAATGATTTTACTTCTTTGACGAAAGTACGCCGCTGTTGAACACCATGCGCTTGGGCTATCTTGTTTAGTCGGTTGATGATTCTAATTGCCAGCTTGCTATCTGTCGGATAGGCGATGTTCTTTTCTTGCACTGTCGTGTCAATGTGAACCGTGTCTTCCAGCGCAGCTTCTCCATGCAAACCAACGCTCATCTGGAAAATACGCTCAACACCTTCAGCGCCAATGCGCTTACGAAAATGCACCAACTCCGTGCTGTGGCAGGGCAATCTTCGCTGAAACTCTTTCATCCCGCAAAAAGCCTGGTAATACGGATTGCGTTTCCACTGCAATACTACTGCTTCATCGCTCAAGTTCTCTAACTGCTTGAGTATCAACAATCCAACCATCAGCCGAATCGGTTTACTGGGTGCGCCTAATCCTTCGCTGTAGTGTATTGAATATGCTTCGTCAAACTCAAGCCAAGGTATTTCCAATGCAAGCTGTAGCAATGGATCAGAACGATCAAGCTGCAATTCTAGCATTTCTGGTCGATCGGATCACACACATCTCTGTATTTCTTCTCATTATCAAATAGTTGTACTTTCTTCAGGGACGACTAATTACGGAAAGCTTTTTGTTCCCACGGACACGCATCGGTGCGCAGATCGGCGCAAAACCGGAGACCGAGCGGAATAATTCTGAGTATCGTAGCGCCAATGTCAGTGCACCGTGACCGCCCATGGAATGACCAAAAATACCGATACGATTTGCATCGACTGGAAATTGATTGACAATGATTGAGCGTAATTCCCGAATAATGTAGCTTTCCACGCGATAATACTTCGACCACGGTTGTTCCGTCGCATCCAAATAAAACCCTGCCTCGGCGCCAAAATCCCAAGTATCGGCTTCACCAGGAATGCCAGTTTGGCGCGGACTGGTGTCCATCGAAACCAACATCAAGCCGAGCTCGGCGGCGTAATGTTGTGCACCGGATTTGATCATAAAGGTTTCTTCGGTGCATGTAAGACCAGCCAAAAAAATACTACCGGTACATGTTGATATTGTGCTTGTGGCGGTTGATACACCGAAAAGCGCATCGGTAAGCCGGTGACTGAGAACAAGTGCTGGTAGAAGCCCTGAGTGCCGCCAAAGCAGTGGTGTATACTGCGGGTTTCAAGTGTCGTCACGATCAGTAAATCACCACGGAACGGATCGACTCGCCGGATTTCATTAAACGAAAGCCCTCGTTGATGTTATCCAGGGTCAATGTGTGTGTGATCAACGAATCGATGTTAATTTTGCCTTCCATATACCAATCGACGATCTTGGGTATATCGGTGCGCCCACGTGCACCACCGAATGCGGAATCTTCCTACTTGCGACCGGTAACGAGCTGGAATGGTCGTGTACTGATTTCAGCGCCAGTTTCTGCCAACACCGATAATAATACTTCGCCCCCAGCCCTTGTGCGTGCATTCCAGCGCCTGACGCATGACTTGAGTGTTACCGATGCACTCGAAACTATAATCTGCGCCACCGTTGGTTAGTTGCGCGATGGCATCAATCAAATTGGGCACATCATTGGGGTTGATGAAATGTGTCATGCCGAATTTACGTGCCATTGCTTCGCGTCCGAAATTGATATCGATGCCGATGATTTTGTCGGCACCCACCATGCGAGCACCTTGGATTACATTCAAACCAATATCACCCAGACCGAACACTGCTACATTAGCACCGGCTTCTACTTTAGCGGTATAGATGACCGCGCCGAGCCCAGTAGTAACGCCGCAGCCGATATAGCATACTTTATCGAACGGTGCGTCTTGGGAATTTTTGCCAGTGCGATTTCTGGTACGACAGTGTAATTGGAAAAAGTCGATGTACCCATATAATGAAACAATGGTTTGCTGCCGATTGAAAAACGAGATGTACTGTCCGGCATTAGGACTTTACCTTGTGTTGCACGAATTGCCTGGCAAAGGTTGGTTTTTTTCGACAAACAAAATTTACACTCGCGACATTCCGGTGTGTACAGCGGAATCACGTGGTCACCTTTACGCAAAGATTTTACATTTGTCCGATATCTACCACAATACCCGCGCCTTCATGGCCCAATACCATAGGGAAAAGCCCTTCCGGATCAGCACCCGAAAGTGTGTAATAATCGGTATGACAGATGCCAGTGGCTTTAATTTCAACTAGTACCTCGCCGGATTTCGGACCTTCAAGATCAACTTGCTCAATCGTCAATGGCTGATCGGCTTGCCAAGCAACAGCGGCTCTTGTCTTTATTAAGAATTTTCCTTGTATAGATTGTTACTGTGCAAATGTAATAGCAAGCCCCGACTAGCTTCTTCGACCATATCCAAAACAACCTCAAAGCCTTGATGGCCGCCATAATAAGGATCAGGTACTTCGATTGTGGTTGAGGCGTTACTCCCATAACACATAAATAGCTGAATTTTCTGATGGTGTTGCTCCGGGCTTTTCTGCTGAAGTAAAGCAAGATTTTCCTTGTCCATGGCAAGAATGTAATCAAATACTTCAAAGTCTTTTGAGTTAACCGCACGGGCGCGCAAATCACTCATTTGGTAGCCGCGCTTTACCGCTGCTTGCTGCGAACGCTGATCAGGTGGATGTCCGATGTGATATGCGTGCGTTCCGGCAGAATCTACCTCAATCATGTGTTCCAGACCTGCATCTCGGACATAATGACGGAAAACGGCATCGGCAGTGGGAGAGCGACAAATATTGCCCATGCAGACAAATAATACTTTTATTTTGTGACTTTTATTCATGACTGTTTTTCTAAAATTCTTCTTTGCTGAAGCTACTTAAATGCTAGCTAATTGAATTGCAGTATTCTAGGAGAATATTCTAAAAGAGCTGCGATTAAAGTTATACTCATTTTTAATGAAATCGCGGAATATCATCATAAAGTATTACTGGAATCCTGCGAAAGTGAGCCGAATGGTACTTATTGAAAAGCTCAGTCGATACATACTATGTAAGTAATAAAAAATATATCAATCTTAGAATTTTTTCGTGTTCGTATTAGCTTAGAAATAAAGAAAAAGTATTTTTCTGGGCAACCATCTCTTCTCTAAAACTCGATTAACTATTTAAAGCTTTAATAAGCGATTTAACTTCATGCTCAGATTCTTTGAGAAGATCTTGTAGCGCTTGCTCATCAATCAAAGAGTATAATCCATGCATAATATCATCACCGGTTTGATTTGAAGTTAGGGGCAAGGGAGATTTTACAGATGCAAGTTGATTGGCAAATAACAGCGTATCTCCCAACGTAGTCGGTGGTGAAGATAGGCGTCCTTTCCACAAACTAATAATGCTTTCCAGTACGAGTGTAGGCACTGACAGCGCCTTAAGAATTGCGCTGCCGATCTGAATCTCACATTCCAATTCGCTTTCATTTTCTAAGTCTGCATCACTAGTCCAAGCGGTTGCTACGCTCTCATCCATTAACCCAGGAAAATGTTTTTCACGTGATAGTAAATAAAACCAGCTAATTTCATGAATGATTCCGGCAAATAATGCGGTATCAGGATTCTGCTTGGTGATGTGCTGTGCGACAATTCGCGCAAGCGCAGCCACATGTATGGAATGTTGCCATAATTCAGTCACCATAGGATTCTTCTGCTGAGGTTCTGTTAGTTGCTGAACTACAATTGCTGTTGCTAAACTGCGCGCGGTTCGCATTCCAATCAATGTCATGGCAGACCGAACATCGGTTACTTCTTTTCCAGTATGATTGAAAATTACAGAATTGGCGATACCTACTACCTTAGTTGCGAGCAGTGGCTCCGCCTTAATTAAGTGGATCGCCGAATCAAGGTTGCAATCGGGATCTTCCAATTTATTTTTGATATGGATCGCAGCATTTGCTGAGGTAGAAAAAAACAGCCTTCCTTGTTTCGCCTCTGTTGCCAAAGCGCTGAGTATTGCGCTTTTTTCCATTCTTCAACTCCTTTGTGTTTAGTTTTTGTTTTTCTCGTGACTCGATAAAGTTACCCTGAGGACTCAGAGTAACCATAAATTATTATTATGCCTGCTTAATCGAATCACTAATCCGATTAGCCCAAGCAGTGGCCTCCAATTCCATCGCCGAAAATTGATCCCAATTAATAAAAATCATCTGAGATATTAATGTGGATACTATTTCATGTTCACCTTTTTCATAGGTTTCAATTAACTGCAATTGTTGTCCTAAATAACCCCGTCGAAATACCAAAGCCTCACGCATATCTTGCTGAATATTTAAAGTTTTCACCAGTTGCGACATTTCCATTCCCAGAAGTGTATCTAACAGTGAAAGAATACCTACCATAAATGCCCTATCTTGATGATTCTTGTCATGAGGGCGATCAGCTGTTGCGATAGATTCCAATAACTTGCCACGTATAGCAGCTGTTAACATCAATGCGTCCGATGTACTGCCATCCTTTTGTTTTGCGGCATATAACAAAATTTGTACCCAACGTTGTAACTGCTTGCGTCCAAGTATCAATATTGCACGCTTGATCGAATTGATCTTGGCTGATAAGCCGCTCGAAGCCGAATTAACCATGCGTAACAAATTGTAACTTAAGCCTGGCTGATATTTTAGTTCATTCTCAATTTCAGAGATATCACCATCTTTGACAACCAATAACATCAGTTTCAGTAGCGAAAGCTTAGAAGGATCAATATTTTTACCACTCATCACTTCCGGTTGAGTAAAAAAAAACCCTTGCAACATTTGAAAATTAAGCGAAATACAATGTTTAGCGGTTTCCTGGTTTTCTACCTTTTCCGCCAGCAATAGAATAGGAAAACGACGCAATTGTTTTATCACCGCCATCAAATGTTCCGAAGTGAGCTCATTAACATTGATTTTAACAATATTAATCAGCGATAAAATATGGTCATAATGTGCGCTCGATTGAGCGGTATATGAAAGCGCTAGTTGATAGCCTTTTCGTTTTAAAAAAGCACATCGTTGAGTTATAACCTCAGTAATTTCTACATCACGTAGAATTTCCAACACGACATGCTTTTTGGGTAACAACAAAATCGAATCATGCATAAGTAATTGCGCGTCGACTTTGATAAAGCCTCGTCGTTTACCGATAACATTATCAATGCCCAATTGACCATAAGTTTCGATAATCACATTCGCTGATGCTGCGGAGTTATTGGTGACAATTGCTTTATTATGATGATCGGCACGAAATAGCAATTCATAGGCAACTACATTTTGTTTTGTATCAAGGATCGGTAACCTACCTAGATAAACATCACTCATTATGTTTCCTGCTCTTCAATAGTTTTATTACGTTATCCTATAGCGACATTTCTATGTAAATGTTCATTACTCTAAATAAAATCTACACGAGTGTCGATTTACTTGTTAGTAAGTCTTTGTAATCAATTACTGTTTTGCTTGTGAGGATTGTAGTTGATTAATTTAATTCTATCCCTGTGTTCTTCAAGTGTTCGATACACCAATCAGACAAACTTGATCTTACGAATTATTGGAATGATTGATAGAAAAACCTAAAGATGTACTTTCCTTTGGCAAGGTTTTACCATGAAAAAAAGTTGCTTCATGTAAGTTACATAACAGCATCACAAAAAAACCGAGTAACAGGGTAGCGACACCCAATAGGAAAACTGCACCGACTCCTTCGATAGAACCACTTGCACCATAATTAGGATCAAACATTCGCCAAGCCTGGATAGTGCCAATCACCATCAATGTAATGGCGCCCAAAATAGGAAAAATTACTTGTGAGAGCGTAGTACGCCATTGGCGAAATGCTGTGTGATAAAAATAACTCGCACAAGATAACGATGCGATTGCATAGTAAGTGCATACTGCAATGCTGACGCTATGAATCGCATCTTTAATGATAGCTTCACTCACAAAGCTTAAAATGACATAAATAACTAGTGTCATAGAACCTATCGTCCATGTCGCAAGCTTTGGGGTGTAGGTTATTGGGTCGATTTTAGCAAACTGTGCTGGAATTGCGCGATACGATGCCATAGCCAGCACGATTCTTGCAGCAGGCATTATTGTGGACATTGTTGCCGAGAAAGCGGATATCGCGATAATTAATGCAGCCAATTTTGCACCGTGAGAACCGATAACATCTGTAACTAACACGGTGATACTGGAATCAATGTTGCTAGCAAATGTTAAGCTCATTGGGTCTTTGGAATCTATACCGGCATAGGTGAGTGCTAACGTAGTAAAAACGACATAAATTACAACGGTAATCAAAATCGCTATCACGCCACTGCGACCTGCCTGTTCAGAATTTCCTTTTGTTTCTTCAGACATTGCTAGAGATGCATCAAATCCCCAAAAAATGAACAATGCAATTAGGAATCCATTGAGGAAAATATCTGGAGAAGGAATTGAGAAAGGATCAAACCATGTCCATGAGAACGATTCAGCTGTGCTGATCACATCGTTTTGCAGAATACAAAAAAATAACACTAACGCCAAAATAGCGAGGCCGCTGAATTGGAATAAAGCAAATAATATAGTAGCTCGGGATGATTCTTTCGCGCCAAGAATAGCCAAATAAGTGGTGCTAAAAATAAATGCTACAGCCACAACAAAATTCAACCATTGCGGCATTTGTTCTAAATCTAATAAAATCGCCACCATATTTACAATTACTTGGGTTGCTGTAACACCAGCCAATATACTGGATAAAAACATTGCCCATCCACCAAACCAACCGAATCTCGGTCCCAATGCTTTGGCACCCCAAGTAAATACGGTTCCGGAATCAGGTAAGGAGGCAGTAAGATGCTTATAAGATAAAGCGACAAAAAACATTGGGATCACTGACAAAATAAAAATAATGGGCAACTGGTATCCACTTTCTGCAGCTCCGTACCCCAAAGCGCCCGATAATGAGTAAGCCGGTGCAGTTGCAGCCAAGCCGATCATTATTGCGGCAGATCTTGATATCGCGCCTTTTTTGAGACCTTTAGATTCTAAAGTATGCATGCCTTTATCTACATTGAATGCAATAGTTATATTATTTTTTGTGCAGAAATTAGCAAAGATTACTAATGAAGTCAAAAATGTATGAAACTCGTATTGCGTGTTGATGAATTCAAAGCAATAAAAACATATCTTGTATGACTATCTCTTGCGCGACTGGCTGATGAGATAGCTATCCTTACAAGCTATATCGCCTGATTGGAAACTCAGCTGAATTGTTAAATATCAAGCTTATTGAGTGCACTTCTAGAAGTGTGCAAAAAAGAATACCAAAGGAAAAATATAGAATATTCAGTGCCCTATTGGAGACGCATCTTCCTAAAGTTTTTCGGGTGTGAGATTTACCATATTTCGATGAAGGAATTACTTTATAAAATGCTACACTGAATGTATGAGAATTATATAATTTGACGGTAGTAGAAAATGTTAATCGGGTGGGGTTATGGACTGCAAGAATATTAGCTTGGAGCGTGCTATACAGCTTCTTTCCTTGATTAAAGATTTCAAGGATTTTTCGTCAGTAGACTTAGAAGCTATTGCTGAGGTATGTCATTGGCAATACTATCATAAAGAAGAAGCAATTGTTCGCTATCATGATGAATCAAATAGCGCTTTTTTAATTGCTCAAGGTGCTGTTCGAGTAAATTACTTTTCTTTGGCAGGAAAGGAAGTCATTCTATGCGATCTTATTGCCGGAGAAATTTTTGGTGAATTAACAGCGATTGACGGTTGCCCTCGATCTGCTACTGTAGTGGCAAAAGAAGATTCTTTATTGGCGTCGATTTCATCGTCAGCATTCATAGGATTGATTTACACCAATTGTAATTTTGCTAGCGCCGTTTTACAGCGCTTAACATCTCAAATACGTCGACTTACTGAACGCGTTTTTGAAGCGGAAACATTAAAGGTGCCTAATCGTATCCGTGCCAAGTTATTACACCTGGCTCAAACTCAAGCAGTAATAGCGAATAACGAAGCGATCATATCTCGAGCCCCTACTCATGTTGAATTGGCTTGCCTGATTGGTACCCACCGTGAAGCAGTTACGCGAGAGTTGAATAAGTTAAAAAGTAAAAAAGTTATTTCTTGCCAGAACCATGAAATACGTATTCTGGATATAGATAGACTTGCGGAAATGATTGAGGAATGCGATTCATAAGTATTTCTTAAAATGATACATTAGTGTATTAGCATAATTTACTTCGATTTTAGGCTATCCTATCGTAAGCAGTTGTAATCTAATTTAATTATGATATGGTGTTTTAGAGTAGAGAAGCAATCTATTGAACCAATTAACCGATTAGTATTCCATGGTGACAATGTTGTGGCAGGCGCGACTCCTCAACGATGCCGAGTTTTTGGGCCTTTACCAAGCGGCAGTCTGCAAAGTTTAAGAGCGCCCCAACTAACTTTTAATTCCGTTTAAAGATCAGAAAGTACTAGAAAAACATTCTAATGAGGCTTGCCCAGTGCACTAGTCAGGGCATCAGATATGACTAATCTATGATAGTCTAAAGCATTGCTTCAATTCTGTTTGAATTCTTCCGAGTGAAAAAAGCATCTTTAAATCCCTTTATTTGGTTTATCAATTATCAACATTTCAAGACATAATAAAACATTGCATAATTGACTTCCTAATTTGTGCAAAAGACTGTAACAATTTGATTGCGTTACGCTGCACAAGTAAATCAGCAAACTAAAAAACGGTGCTATCGACAGCATTGAGAAAAGGATGGGTTCAGTGTAAAGAAGATAGAGGATACTTTCGTGATACTTTGATTATTGCGTCATGTTTTTTTATCTTTTGTTAATTTGTATTTAAAAGCAATTTTATAACTAGGCGGTATATTTACTATGCGTGTTGTCATTATTGGATTATCAATTTTTTTCTTTTTATTATCTGTGGTGGCTTTGTACAAAGGACTCACATCGTCTTCAGATTTGCCTTTGTCGGCTCCAGTATCGATCGATAAAGTACCGATTGCGCAATTACCCCCTAAGCCTGAAATTGAAAAGACCGTTGCTGACAATTCAGTGAAAGTGATTGAATCTGATACGATAGTTAAAAGTCTACCGATTGAGCAGAGCACACAAGCAGTTATCCCTGTAATAGAGGTTGCTACAACTAAAACTGAGCAATCTGAAGAGACAAAACAAGAAAAAACTGTCGTAAAAGCTAGCGATAACAATGATTCGCAGTACAGTGTGCTGGCAGTCTTTGGAGGAAGGACTTTTCGTTCAGGAGAAGATCAAGTAAACGATGCAGCTAATTTGAAGATTGAGAAGTTGATCAGTGAATTGATGTTATTCCCGAATAATTTAATAAGTGTTGAAGGTCACTCAGACAGCTTACCTACAGGTAAGATTCATAGAAATAATATGGAATTATCAATCCGAAGAGCAAGAGCTATTGCAAATCTATTGATTGAGCGCGGCATCGCTCGAGATCGAATTTCCATTTCAGGTTATGGTGACACACGTCCGATTGAAAGCAATAGCACTGAGGATGGACGGGCAAAAAATCGTCGTGTTGAAGTAAAATTGACACTGAGAGAACAAGGGGAAAATTAATGCACATGTATACGCAGCACTTTAGACTCAATAAACTTCCATTCGAGAACGTTCCTGATCCGCAATTTTTTTACAATCAAGGCGATCATGCTCGCATTCGCCAGCAAATTTCGGGCTCTCTCGAAAGTGGACGAGGGCTTATTGTTGTAACAGGTCCAATAGGTTCTGGAAAAACCACTTTAAGTCAGATGATAAAGGCTGATTTTCCTGAAAGCATCAAACTGATTTGGATGGCTGAACCGCCAGCAAATAGCAATGATCTTTACCTTTTTCTGGCGCAAGAACTCGAACTGAATCCTTCCTCGTCAGAAAAAACTTTTGTTATGAGAGACATTCGTAATGCACTCTTAAAAACAGAAAATGAAGGAAAAAAATGCTTGGTTATTATTGATGAGTCTCATTTGATGTCGGATGATGTTCTTAATGGCATTCGTTTGTTGAATAATCTGGAAGAAGGCTCTAAGAAATTAATTCAACTGTTGTTACTAGGGCAAGAAGAATTGATGGAAAAAATCAATCGTCCTGCAATGGAGCCCTTTAAGCAGCGTATAGCAGCGCTAGAAACGCTCGGAAAAATGAATGTTGATGTAGTGGGGAAATACATCGATCACCGCATTAAAGTAGCTGGCGGCTCTACTGAGCTAATATCCGATACGGGATGGGAAGCGCTATCAATCGCTTTCCATGCAGGCGGAACGCCTAGAACGATTAACTCGCTATGTGATAGATCTTTCAATATTGCGTACGAGAGAAATAAATCAGTTGTCGATGCGCACGATGTTTATGAAGCGACGCAGCGGCTAGGTCTCAGAACGGATGTTTTTCATTACATTATCTCTTTAAAAAGCAAGGAGAGAGACAAGCAGGAGGAACTTTCTGCCACGCAAGGAATGGCTGTACAGCAACAGTCGCCATTATCTGGCACAGTGCAGCAACATCAAACAATATTGAAGGAATCGGCGCCGCCTTTTCTCACACCAACTAATAAGAGAGCGTACCTTACCGAAGATAGAGCACCGGAACTTGCGTTGAGTGCAGATAGCTTTGGTATCAAGACTAAACCTGCGTTATCTTATGAAGATCTTGCTGAAAATATCAAAGAAAAGTATGCACAAAAGAATTTAAAAGGCCCTGTCATTTTACTTGTATCATCAGTTTCACTATTTATAGTGAGCTTTTTGTTTTACTGCCATACTTCCGATTATAAAGGCTATGTGGATTGCTTTTTCAGTCTATTTGCCTTCTAATTGAATTGCATTCCTCAGTCCTGGTGGTCGATAATGATTGACTCAAGGTTTTATCTTCGATTGGTTTGAACTGTAAGAGTATTCTCATCAGTTAATCCTTCTTACTTTTTGTAATCGATCAGTAGAATTGTTAAATCGAATCTACGAAATCGGTTCTAGTTCAATATATTAAATGTGGTAAGTCAGGCTTGATTACCACTAGAATGACTACCGCAAATAGAATCAGCACCGGAAATTCATTAAACCAACGGTAGAATACATGACCATGCTGATTGGCATCATTTTTAAATGTGGTAACGTATTTTCCACAGTAGTAATGGTAGAGAATTAATACCGCAACCAATGTTATTTTAGCATGTAACCAAGCACCGCTAAATCCATACCCCAGCCAAAGCCATACGCCGAAGACGATGGTGAGAACTGCGCTGGGTGTCATGATGCCATAATACAACTTGCGCTCCATGACCTTAAAGCGTTCTTTGCCGGGTTGATCTTCGCAAAGAGCATGATAGACAAATAGGCGTGGCAAGTAGAATAGCCCAGCGAACCAGGTCACCATAAAAATGATATGGAACGATTTAATCCAAAGCATAATAATGTCAGCAGTTAATAATCGAATAAAATTGCTATGATACTTGGCTTGGTGATTGAGCACCATGTGTTTGTATTTTGGAGATGAGAATAGGACGACGATGAAACAACACTATCAGCGATTAGTACAAAAACTGGAAGAAATCACGCACTTGAATGGTGTAATGAGTACGTTGGGATGGGATCAAGAGGTAGTGATGCCAGCGAGTGCTGGTGAAGCGCGTGCCAAGCAGCTTTCGGCTTTGGCTGGTGTGATTCATGAACGTATGACCGATCCAGCGCTCGGTGAATGCCTGGATTATTTAGCGAATAACCCTGCCGTGGCTTTAAGCTCAATTGAACAATGCAATGTTCGTGAGGCGCAGCGTAGCTACGATCTGGAAACGAAAGTCCCTAAGAGATTGGTACAAGAATTGGCCGAATTAGGATCAAGAGGGCATGGTGTCTGGGTGCAAGCACGAAAGGAAAATCGTTTTACAGATTTTGCGCCAGTTTTAAAACGCTTCCTATTATTAAAAAAGGAGTGGGCGCAGTGCGTATCACCCGAATTGCAATCCTATGATGCCAATATCGATTTGTTTGAGCGTGGCACGACAATGTCGATGATTACGCCAGTTTTTGAATGTTTGAAGCAGCATTTGATTCCATTGATTCAAGAAATAAAGGATAGCGCTATACAACCAGATACTTCCTTTATGCAAGGACAATTCGCCTTGGATAAGCAGGAAATGTTGGCACGTAAAATCAGTCAAGATATTGGCTTTAGTTTTGATCGGGGGCGCATGGATGTTTCTGTGCATCCGTTTTGTGGTGGCAGCCATCCAACGGATGTGCGTATTACTACACGGTATAAAACCAATAATTTTATCGAGTCGCTGTATTCTATTATTCATGAAACTGGTCACGCGCTGTACGAACAAGGGCGACCCTATGAATTAGGTGATTTACCCGTCTCTGAATCGTTAACAATGGGTATTCATGAATCGCAATCGTTGTTCTGGGAACGCATGATTGGGCAAAGTAAGTCTTTTTGTTTGCATTATTTTGAATTGTTTAAAACAACCTTTCCCAATAGCTTCGCGTCCGTTACAGCCGAGGAGTTTTATCGTGCATTGAATGTTTGTAAGCCTGATTTTATTCGCGTTGAAGCGGATGAAGTTACTTATCCACTGCATGTTATTTTGCGCTATGAAATCGAGAAGGGCTTATTTGATGATTCAATGCAAGTCAATGATTTACCGCAAATCTGGAACGAATTAATGGAGAAATACTTAGCGATTAAGCCACCTACTGATACACTTGGAGTATTGCAAGACTCGCACTGGAGTAGTGGTGCGTTTGGGTATTTTCCATCGTACACGTTAGGTGCTATATACGCATGCCAATTTTATCGTTCGTTATTAAGTGAGCAATCGAATACGGAACATCATATTGCTGCGGGCGATTTTAAACCAATCCGGCAATGGCTGAACAAGAAGATTCATAGCCAAGGTAAGCTGCTTACACCGCAAGAGCTTGTGTTGGAAATTACTGGAGAACCATTAAATCCTAATTATTTTATGGAATATCTAGTAAATAAATATAGCGCAATCTATAAACTGGCAAACTGACCCGTTGCGGGTTGATGTTTAACTCTATGACCCTTACTACGAGTCGAGTAGTTCGTTTCGATCCATTTTTTCATGCGATTGGCATCTCCAATACGAGTGTTCTTACCCCATGAGTTAAGCAATACAATGACCATGGAATCACCAGAAATATCGGCTTTCATCACTAGGCAACGACCGGCAGCGCTAATATAACCCGTTTTAGAAACATCAATTTGCCAATCTTGATTACGAACTAAGCTGTTCGAGTTGACGAATTGTATTTGACCGCGATTGTTATTGCGCGCAACACGGTGCTGCACAGTAGTTGAAAAATCCCGAATTACAGCATAGTGATTCGAGGTAATGACTAGTTTTGCCAAATCCCGCGCAGTAGAAACATTGCCTTGATTTAAACCGGTTGCATCGGCAAATCGACTGTTGGTCATGCCGATTTTTTGAGCTTTTTGATTCATGGCACGAACAAATGCTTGCGTTCCACCGGGATAAGTACGTGCTAACGCCGCAGTAGCGCGATTCTCTGAAGACATCAGTGATAATCGTAATAGTTCGTGGCGTGCATAATTGCTTCCGACAGGCAAACGCGATGAACTGTGCCTTAGCTTATCTACATCCGCTGCGGTAATAGTAATTCGATCATTCAAAGGTAAGCGCGCATCAAGACTAACCATCGCTGCCATTAATTTAGTGATTGACGCGATCGGCATCACTTTGTCAGCATTTTTATCGTATAAAATACGCTTGTTTTGGGTATCATAAATAAGTGCTGCTTGCGATTTAATATCTAATTTATGGGGGGATGCAAAAACTGTATAAGAAAAAAATAATAGTGCCAAAGACAAGGGAATCGTTGGATTTATCATTGCTGATCTCCCAAGAAAAAATTTATAAAGTTTTTACAACACCGGTTTGAATGAAACTGAGAAAATAAACGCTGAATATAGCAATAATAGCTACCTTCAATTGACTGGAGCGTTATCACCAATCTACAGTGAAATTGCATGATGCAAAGAACTGAAGATCTGAGAGCGTGATAAGATCATTTGAATTATTTATTGTTTAAAATAAAACATTCTGTTTTTTAGAAAACCTATTTATTATAATGAGTTATAATTTCTCTATAAGGGAGAACATTAATAATATAATTCTAACACATTGATGTTTTAAATAAAAGATATTAAAGGGGCTTTTAATGCAAATGCTTCATCATAATCGTTATTTTATTTTTAACAATCTTTCCAACTAAAAAATACAATGCCATGCATAAACAGACGCCTGTGTTATTACGCGTTATTAGAATGACTCGCTTAACTTTGCATGTGCTTTCTGGAGTCATTCAGTCGTTAATCTACCCACATATGTTGTTGCACTACCAGCAACGAATGATGCAAAGATGGGCAGTCGAATTGCTGACATTACTTAACATCAAGCTGTATTGTCATGGAAAACCACCGGGAGTAGACGTACCGCGAGCATTGTTAGTATCCAATCATGTTTCTTGGCTAGATATTTGCGTATTAATGGCTGTGTGTCCAACTCGTTTCGTCGCCAAATCGGAGATTGCAGCGTGGCCAATACTGGGAATGCTATGCAAAAATGCCGGTACATTATTCATAAAACGAACGCAACGCAATGACACGATGCGAATCAATCAACATATTTGCGAAGTATTAGAAGTTGGTGAGCGTGTGACTTTATTTCCTGAGGGAACTACAGCAGACGGTACTTATTTGAATCATTTTCATGCTTCTTTGTTGCAATCTGCGGTGACCGCCGATGCGTTGGTTTGTCCCGTGGCTATGCGCTATCGGAATGCTGATGGCGATGTCTGTTCTGAAGCGGCTTATATCGATCCATCATTAATCTTGTCCCTACAGCAGATTTTAGCGCAGCCACGTATTGATACGGAATTGTTCTTTGGCGAACCAATTCCGGGTGGCATGAAGAACCGCCGCGAACTGGCTCGAATGTCAGAAAGTGTTATTGCGGAAATGCTAATGTTGCCCGTTCGTTACAAGCAACCTGAAATAATTTCCGGTCTTCCAATCTGATTGCAGATAGCTGTCTTCCCCAAACGCACCCGCTATCCAAGGCAATGAGATCTTTCCGTTGATATAATCCGAGCGCTGACCAATGACCACAGATAATCGTGTATTGATTACTTGCGCGATTAGGTAGGTCAAACCAAGGTAAATGATCACGTGGAATAGATTGCAAATCACCTTTAAAGGAAAGATTCATGCCGCCATCCAAAGTACACACCCGCATGCGCGTCATAGCATTGACAATCACGCGAAAACGCTCGAACCCCGTCCATTTTTCTTGCCAGACCCTGGGTTCGTTTCCATATAGTTGTATACTCTGTTGAGAATAATCGTCCTGCTGCAATATACATTCGACTTCTTGTGCAAGTTGAGCTGCTTGCGGAATTGTCCATGAAGGTAACAGGCCAGCGTGTACCATAGCAAAATTATCTTCATGATAGAACAAACGTTGATGACGTAACCAATAAAGCAAATCTTCGCAATCTGGAGCATCTAATAGCGATTGGAAGGTATCACTCGAATGTTGTTGCGATACTTTTCCAGCCACCATCAGTAGATGCAAATCATGATTCCCCAAAGTGATGATCACACAGTGATTCACTTCATCCATTTGCTTGATAAACCGCAATAACTCTAATGAATTTGGACCGCGATTGACGAGATCACCAACCAGCCATAATCTATCTAGCTTGGGATCGAAATGAATTTGATCTAGTAATTCCAGAAAGGATTTAAAGCAGCCTTGAAGATCACCGATTGCATACGTGGCCATTTCATTATTAGCACTTGTTAGAATTAACGCAAACCTAAGACATCTTGCATATCGAATAGTCCGTTAGGCTTATCGGCAAGAAAACGAACTGCTCTCAATGCACCCAATGCAAATGTCATTCGGCTGCTGGCTTTATGCGAGATTTCAATGCGCTCACCGATTCCAGCGAATAGAGCGGTATGATCGCCGACAATATCGCCACCACGGATTGTGCAAAACCCTATTGTTTCAGGATTTCTTTCGCCTGTGATGCCTTCCCGTCCATAGACAGCTACTTCATTCAAGTTTTTTCCTAGAGTTTGTGCGATGATTTCTCCCATCTTCAATGCTGTACCGGAAGGAGCATCGATTTTATGTCGATGATGAGCCTCGATGATTTCAATGTCATAGCCCTGATTGAGGATTTTTGCAGCAACTTCTAGTAATTTGAAAGTGACAT
The DNA here is from genome assembly GCF_022836435.1 of Nitrosomonas sp. PY1. Classification (NCBI taxonomy): domain Bacteria; kingdom Pseudomonadati; phylum Pseudomonadota; class Betaproteobacteria; order Nitrosomonadales; family Nitrosomonadaceae; genus Nitrosomonas; species Nitrosomonas sp. PY1. The sequence goes on from NZ_BQXC01000001.1 coordinate 1,271,769, forward strand.
TAACGCCGATGCTCATATTTGGGGCAAATACAATAGCAGTGTTTTTAGCGGCTTCTTTGAGTAAAGCTTTTTCTTCAATGGAAAAGCCCGTGGTCCCAATAACCATTTTCACATGGTTCTCTAAACATACTTTTAAATGTGCTAGTGTGCCTGCTGGCCGTGTGAAATCAATTAATAGATCGCAGCCTTTTAGAGCTGAGCTGAAATCACTGGAAATCGGAACACCACAGGGCGATCCAATCAATTCACCAGCATCTTTGTTTAAGAAAGGGCTATCAGGCTTCTCTAATGCCGCGAAAAGTTTCATATCGGTTGCCTGTGTTGTAGCTTCCAATAAAGTGCGGCCCATGCGTCCGGAGCTGCCTGCAATCGCTATTTTATGCATGTTGGTTGATTGTAATGAGAGATTGACAATAATTTAAACGATCAATGCGACAATATAAATTTAGGCTATTTTGTTTCTATATTACTAAAACTGGAGCTATTAGGATCTTCGCTATCCTTTTCCATTCGTTCAATTTTTACAAGATCTTTTTTTGCTTTATCTTTGGGATAGACCTGATGGCTTTCGGTGCTTGTTAGGAGTTCATTTTCAAAAAAAATGGTTAATCTTTTTTGTTCAGATAGTTTGCCTTTGTCACGAAAAATATAGACATAATCCCAACGATTCTCACGGAATGCATCGACGATCAACGGCGATCCCATTACGAACAAAACCTGAGATTTCGTCATCCCAGGCTTAAGCATCTCAGTCATTTCGTCAGTGACGACATTACCTTGCTGAACATCAATTCGATAAGGAAATGGCGGTAAATAAGAACATCCGGTAAATAATAAAACGAGCAGAATACACGCCTTTGCGGTCATATTGTAAATATTGATGTTTCCAAAGTGAGCATAGCACTATATGATACAACAAATAAATTTATCAACAGAGGTAATACGTATGGGTAATTCTGCTGATCTGAAATCTATTGGTCTTAAAAATACAGGCCTTAAAACCACCTTACCGCGACTCAAAATATTAAACCTGTTTGAACACAGTAGTGTACGTCATTTGTCGGCTGAAGATGTGTACAAAGAATTACTAAACGAGGGTGAAGATATCGGTTTGGCCACGGTGTATCGCGTTTTAACACAGTTTGAGCAAGCCGGACTATTGGAACGTCATCATTTTGAGAGCGGTAAAGCTGTATTTGAACTTAAAAGCGATGGTCATCACGATCATTTAGTGTGTTTACAGTGCGGTAAAGTGGAAGAGTTTTATGATGCCGAGATCGAAAAACGTCAAATGCTCGTTGCTAAGGAGCGCGGATTTAAGTTACAAGAACATTCTTTGTCTCTTTATGCGGATTGCATAAAAACCGATTGCGCTGATCGCCGGAAATAGTTGCACGTAACTATCTAAAATATCTATTGTGAGCTTACTACGATCCTGAGTTTAAAAATGAACGATAAAATTCGCTCGCTGACTGAGCGTATCGGGAAAAATGCGCTCAATGCTACTTTGCTATTATCATTTGAAATAATGGCGCAAAGTACAGTGTTAGAAAGTAGCCTGACCAAGGATTTTGATACGTGCGTGGCTCGTATAGCCGAGCGTGCCAAAATGGAAGGCATCTCGAATCAAACTGTTTCACAAACATTAAGCAGGGCCAAACAAATACCGAAAATCATTGAGCTAGATCGGCGTCAGCCAGAATTTTCGCAAACTTTCGCAAACTATTTCAATGTGCGTATCAACGAAGAGCGCGTGCAGCGCGGACGGGAGCTATTAAATCGGCATCGTACGCTTTTGAATCAAATACAAAAAGAGACAGGTGTGCCAGGGCATTATCTGGTTTCATTTTGGGGATTGGAAACAAGTTATGGCAGTCATTTTGGCGACTGGAAAATCACCGACTCTTTGGCAACACTGGCTTGCGATTCACGGCGCGGCACTTTTTTTACCCAGGAATTGATTAATGCCATGCGTATCATTGATGCGGGCGATATCATACCTGAGCGTATGATTGGCTCATGGGCCGGCGCTATGGGTCATATGCAATTCATGCCTTCTACCTTTTTACATTATGCTAAAGATATGGATGGCGACGGTCGCCGTGATTTATGGGGCAGCATACCGGATGCTTTTGGTTCGGCAGCAAACTTTTTGCGGCAAATGGGGTGGGTTCCTGGATTGGAATGGGGGCAGGAAGTCAGATTACCAGAAGTGTTTGATTATACTTTGTCAGGAAGAGGACAAATGTTAAGTCAATCTGAATGGGCAAAGTTGGGCGTATTAACTGCTTCAGGTGCTCCGTTGCCATTGAACGAGCAAAAGTCAGCTTTATTAATTCCCTCAGGTTATCAAGGACCGGCATTTCTAGTAACCAGGAATTTCCAGGTCATTATGCGTTGGAATCGCTCGGAATACTACGCCATTTCGGTGGGTCATCTGGCGGATCGAATTTCAGGAGGGGGCGCTTTACATCGACCACCGATATCCGATTCTATAAAAATAACACGTGAGCAAATACGCCAACTGCAAAAAGATCTGCTCACACTGGGTATCGATGCCGGTGAAATTGATGGCGTACTTGGATCTACCACTCGTCAGGCTATTAGTCATTTTCAACAACACACACAGCGTATCGCTGATGGTTATTTGGATCACAAACTGTTAATCGCCATTCGGCAGGCCGCTCAATCAAAATCTTCTTTGAGTAATAACTAATCAAAACTTACGTAAGACTCGAGCCATTGGCTCATACCGGCTTTTGCAATACGGAATGGAAAATTGAATCCGCAAAGGTCCAAGATAAAACACTCTGATCCATTTCATATTTATAGGTTATTTTTTCTTTCTTTTGTTTCAATCCTTGAAAAACTAAACAATAATAATTATCATTATCCTTCTTATCATTATTTTAAAGAGGTTAAAAGAGAATGTACTTATTCAATCAACTTATAGTCAAGATAAAGAATATAGCGATTATGAGTTTTATAATGCTTCTTGCTTGTAGTAGTAGCGGTGTTTTTGCAGTAACCGCAAGCGTTGCAGATATTCAAGCAGCTGTTGTTGCTTTCCAAACTATAGGAAGTTTACGTCAAGAATCTCCGATTAATGGTGACGCAATTGCAAATGCATATACCGGAACATTACAAAGCTTGGCAATAGAAGTTGACGAAGCGAATAATCTTGAGTTAAACAAGGATATTCAAGTAGCAATTGAAGATATTAAAAACGGTAAAGATCCTGCATTAGCAGCGCAAGTTATCGATAAAACGCTACAACGTGTTTTTTATCAGTCGATATGGAATCGTATTACGGCTATTCGTGATGAATTCAGTACAAGCAATTCAGATGCGTTGACGCAAACACTTTTGCAAACGGAAGCGGCTTTTGTGGCAATTGAAAAAACTGTTGCAAGAGAGAATCAAGTACTCACCGCCGATAAAAAGGCACTCGAAGCGGGCACTAATCCAGGCCTGGATGCAGCGATTAAAGCTTCATTTGCCAGAGTCAAAACAGCATTGAATAAAAGTAATCCAGATGAAGATTTTGCGACCATTCAAGTAGAACGGTATGGCATTCGTATGTCGCTCGCACGTGCATACTATATCGGTGTATTGCGTGAAATCTCTGGAGTTATCAGTAATCGAGATGCTGATACCGATGAAGCGCGTGAAGCATTAAAGGAGGGTGAAGTTTTTTATCGCATTATCGAACCGCTGATTGCGCGTGATAACCCGGCAGGAAGTGCATTTCTGAAGTCTCGTTTGACTGGTAGATTATCGGAAATTGATGCAGATACCATTGTTAGTGAATTAAGTAAGGGATTGATTGGTCGTGTTAAGGCAGAGATGAATGGACAAGCGAGTGCTGTTGGTAGTGATCGCCCGCAAGCAATGGCTGAAGCTGCTGGCGCAGCTTATTTTGCCAAGATTATGTTTCCAGACATTGAGTTACGTTTAGGTACAGCGGCGCGAGTTGGTCTTGAAACAGAGTTTAATAATTTGCAAGTGGCCAGTAGCGAAAACAACGCCGAGAAATCTACGCAAGCGCGTGACGCAATTACCGTTATTCTGGTTAATTATGAAAGCGCGCTGAATGTTGCAAAATACGAAACTTCAACGACTACAATCATCATTGATGAGGCTGTTAAAAGCTTTCAAGCGATTGCTGAATTACGCAAACAAGCAACTATTGATGGAAATGCTATTGAAGCGGCTTATCAGGGCGATTTGCAAGAACTGACAAAAATTATTGACCAAATATATGGCTTATCGATTGACAGCGATGTGTCATCCGCCATCAATGCAATTAAAAATCAAATCGATGTACCATTAGCTGCCCAGATAGTCGACAAGTCATTACAACGTGTTTTTGCCATTGCAGTATATGACAGAACGACGTTGGTGGCTCATCAGTTTGATACCCTTTCTTCCGATCAATTGATCTTGGAGTGGGATAGGGCTTATTCAGCTTTTCAGGCTATTAGTGGTACAGCTTCACGTTTTAACAAAGTACTCACAAGCGATAAAAAATCGCTACAAGATGGCCGAGATCCTGATTTGGATTATCAGATTCTGCGGGCTTTTGAATATGGTAGACATACACTTGATAAAGCTGATGAAGAAAACCGTTTCGATGTATCGATAGCTCGTGAAAACATCGTTTCATCATTAATCAGAACATATCTGATTGGTGTTTTGCGAGAAGTTGAAGGAATTATTGGTAGTCGCGATACCGATGTTGCTGACGCACGAGAAGCTCAGGTCGAAGGTGAATATTTCTATCGTATTATCGAAGGATTTATCGCGCAAGACAATTCGTTCGGCAGTAATCGTATTAAGGCACAGCTAATCGGCGATGATCTCGCTGCTGTCTCGGCAAATGAGATCGTCAGTGATATTAGCAAGGGCATGATTGGGCAAATAAACGGTAGTATTAATCAAATTGCAGCAACATTTTCAACGGATAAAAATCAAGCGTTGATAGCAGTGGAAGCTATTGATCTGTATGCAAGTAGTTTTCTACCTGATTTGGAATTGCGGTTGGATACATTACGCCGGGTGAAGATAGAAAATGCCATTCGTAATTTGAAATATGCCATTCAAACAACGGATTCTGAGCAAGCAATTGCTGCTAAAGCCGTGATCGATGATGTTCTTTCCCAATATCAAGGGCAATTGATCTAGCAATCAAAGATAATTTGCCTAAGAAATTACGGTAAGTTATTTTCAGAATAGCCTAAGTTTCGCCATCAGTTACCATTAACCAAAGCGCTTGATATGCCCTCTCGATGTATATTCGAGAGGGTAGGATGTATATTGTCATGTAAACGTACATACCGTAGATATGGTAATTTCATTTGACATTGAGTAGCGCGGTTTTCATTTGAAAAATATTAATAATGTGTAATTGCTGTATTTTTTGTAATGAATTAAATAAGAAATAAAATATGAATCAGTGTTTATGTAAGTTATTTGTGGCAGTTGTATTATTGATTACACTTCCAACTCTGTCCATTGCTGCGGAAAAAGCATCTAGTATTTCAGCAAACAATCGTCATGGAATTGACAAAACCGTTAGTACTCATGGTTTTATTGATTTTAACAACGCCTTTTTTAAAAAAATGGGAACTAACGATAGAACATGTGCGACTTGCCATGTTCCTACGGAAGGCTGGACAATTACACCAAAAGGAATTCAAAAACGTTTCCGACAAACAGCCGGTCTAGATCCGTTATTTCGCTTGGTAGATGGCGCCAATTCTACAAATGCTGATGTTTCGACTATTGAGAAACGTCGTCAAGCTTATAGTATGCTATTGAATAAAGGCAATATACGTGTTGGTATGGGTGTACCAGCGGATGCTGAGTTTGAGTTGATTGAGACCGATGATCCGTATGGTTTTGCGAATGCATATGAATTATCACTATCTCGAAGACCCATGCCAACCACGAATCTAAAATTTCTTAGCACAGTGATGTGGGATGGACGCGAAACAACCCAAAGCGATATTTCTACGGATTGTATCTTTGGTTCAACGACATGCTTTTCACCTGTGGCTTCTGATTTGTCGATGCAAGCCAATCATGCAACACGAGGTCATGCTGAAGCTTTGGCAGACCTTACTGATGCAGAACGAACCGAAATCGTAAATTTTGAGATGGGATTATTCACCACACAAATAGTCGATAATAACGCGGGGAGTTTGACGAGAAATAGAGCGAGTGGTGGACCTAATTTTTTGATGACTCAAGATTATTATTTTGGTGTTAATGACACTTTGGTTGGGGATTATCGGACTCGTGAATCTTTCGATTCCAACGCTATGTCTTTATATAACGCTTGGGAACGTTATTTCGGTCGTACAACTAATCAAACAGAAAGAGCGCGCGGTGCAATTGCACGTGGCCAGGCTTTATTTAATAACAAATTGATTCAAATTAGTGGAGTCGCCGGTATTAATGACGATCTGAATATTACTGTATTGGAGGGTACTTGCACGACATGCCATAACACACCGAACTCAGGTAATCACTCAACCCCTAGCCGCTGAATATCGGTATTGCGGATGCATCGCGTCGCACACCGGATATGCCTTTATATACATTAAGAAAGAAAGTAACTGGGGAAATTATACAAACTACTGACCCAGGTCGTGCGCTACTAACAGGCAGATGGAAGGATATCGGTCGCTTCAAAGGACCAATATTGCGTTCTGTTGCGTCACGTCCACCGTATTTTCATGACGGCTCAGCAAAAGATCTGAAAGCAGTTATTGATTTCTATGATCAACGCTTTAAAATACATTTGACCGAAAGAGAAAAAGCAGACCTAGTAGCTTTTTTAGCTGCTCTGTAAACTTTTCATCGCCAAACACTAGGGATTCAGTATATGGGCTATTATCCTGTAATCCCTAGCGATAATATCGATATTTGATTTGTTTGAGGCTAACGCTAATTAATTCCAGCATCGCTCGAATTGACGTTACAGTAGTAAAGTATTCTGTTAACTTCCTTTGTTGGCGTAGTATTAAACGGTCTTTTCTCGCGCACAACATCAACGTTTACTTAGATAAAATAATCTCTTGATCATTTCTTCGGTAACAGCATTTTAGAATCTTTATTTTTTCTTGACAATTCAAATAATCCACAGTGAAGATGTGACTAAAAAGTAATTTATAATTTTCCCATAAAAATCATTCATTAAAAATAAGTGTATGATATTAAAAGGATTAATAATGTAGAATAATTAATCAGGTTTAGAAAAAAACCAGAAAATACATATATTAAGCTGCCCGATTTGCGAGTTACTAACAAAGTTATCCACAGATTTTGTGGATAATAATTACTTTCAAATTTTTTACTTGATTTGTAAGCCTAACGTCAAACCAGCTCATAAGATGGCTAGCGATGCCAGGATTGCAACAAGGAGTCAAATACTCAAGTAACCTAGCCTACGGATTATCACAGTCACTCAGCTCGCTATCGATACCGAAGCAACGCTGAATTAAGAAAAATGTCCGGTGGCTTGCGGGTTATAAAGACAAGACCACGCTGATTGATCATAATGGCCACAACGGTTTGGTGATAAGAGCAGCTACAAAAATCCGCTGTCAATACTGTGTGATAAAGCTAAGATGAAACAGGTACGAGATCCTATGCGTTACCATGAGCTAACCAAATCACATATCTGACTATTCTATAGGCCATGGTATTTGGCTTGAAAAGATTGTCAAGATTGTATGTTGAGGATTACTCTGAGCCGCACAATCTAGGCTATCATGTACAGATGAATTAGATTTCTCACGTGCGCGTTCCTGGCTTGCTAATCAAGCGGTAATTTATGGCTAATAGAAACCCTGTTATTAATAAGATTATTGAATCTAATTCAATTTCAGCGTAAAGTGCTAATTCATTACTTGCAATAGATTTCTCTGTTTTGAAATAAGTGATTCATTTTTATTTATAGGAAAGGGGTGTTGTATTATGTTGCTAGAAAAAAATTATAAACCGCTCGTTATGCAGCGTTTCTTAGGTACTGTAGAAGTTTCCAAGCCTTCGCCGCCTGTTTCCGTGACTTTTGAATCACCGGCACTTGAAGTAATGACAGATTTTCGTAAAATACAGGCAGCTGTGATTTCACCCGAAACCCCAATGGAAACAGCTAATATCTATATGATTCAGCGTGGTGTTCGTACGTTACTCGTGATGCGTGACAACGAATCTTTGGCTGGTATTATTACTGCAACCGATATTCTGGGTGAAAAACCTATGCGATTTGTTCAGCAACGTGGCATCAAGCATAATGAAATTTTGGTGATGGATATTATGACACCGCTAGATATGCTAGAAGCTATTTCTCTTGAAGATGTTGAGCATACACGTGTAGGTAATATCATAGCCAGTTTGTATGAGGGTGGTCGCATACATTCGCTAGTAGTGGACAATGCTGGGCATACTGACCTATCGAAAATTTGCGGTATTTTTTCTTGGACTCAAATAGAAAAACAGTTGGGCAGAAAAATTACGGTTCCGGTCAAAGTTGCAAAAAGCTTTGCGGAAATTGAATCAACCTTAATTGCAGATTGATAAAAGTTGATTGTGAATATGCCGGATATATTGATTCCGGCTGTTTGCGCTAGCGAGTTAGTTTATCTCGCAATAATTCTATAAATTCTTGGGTGTGGAATAAGCTTTCAAGTTTTTAATGCCCGGATGTCGTTCTCACCATCAATAAGCTATAATCACGAGCTTTTATCTAATTCGCCTAACTAAATCGTGTTGCAAGGAATCAAAGTCGCATGCGTGCGCGGTGATCGAGAACTCTTTAGGGATATTGATTTTTCTCTTGAAACGGGTGGCTTATTGCAAGTACATGGCCCTAACGGTAGTGGGAAGACAAGTTTGCTACGTATGATATGTGGATTATTATCTCCCGCTTCAGGCAGAATTTGCTGGAATGGCGCCTCTATCGAAACTTTAAATGAAGAGTATTTTGCTTGCACTACCTATATCGGTCATTTAGGCGGTGTAAAAGATGATTTAACAGTAATCGAGAATTTATGCATCACGAGTGCAATGGCTGGATCTGAAATCAACTTTGATGACGCAACTAAAGCACTTGATACTATCGGTCTAAGCGGTCGTGAGCATTTACCGGTTAAAGTATTATCGCAAGGTCAACGGAGGCGAGTTGCTTTGGCGCGCTTATTGGTATGCAATACGGCATTATGGATTTTGGATGAGCCATTTGTAGCTTTGGATGTGGTTGCAGTTCAACTGCTCAGAGAAATATTAGAGCGACACCTGCAACAAGATGGCATGGTGGTAATGACGACACACCAGGAGATTGATATTAACGCATCATCGATTACTCAATTACAATTATCTTGATGCTATGTTTTTGTGGATTATAAAAAGAGATCTTTTGCTAGCAGTTCGCCGGCGATCTGATGTGCTGGTCACGTTATTTTTTTTTGTTATTGTTGTGAGTTTGTTTCCGCTGAGTGTCGGGCCGGAAATGAATTTACTAAGAACCATGGCTCCTGGAGTCGTTTGGGTAGCAGCGTTATTGGCTTCGATGTTGTCATTGAATCGAATGTTTTCTAGTGACTATCAGGATGGCACATTGGAACAAATGCTAATATCTCCACAATCATTATCACTTCTGGTGTTAGGAAAAACTTTAGCGCATTGGTTAGTAACGGGATTGCCATTGGTATTGATGGCGCCAGTGCTTGGCATACAATATGATTTGCCGAGTGATGCATTGTTCGTTCTGGTAATTTCGTTGTTAATTGGAACTCCAGTATTAAGCTTGATTGGTGCAATTGGCGCTGCACTGACATTAGGACTTAGAGGTGGCGGGGTGCTGGTCTCATTATTAGTATTACCTTTATATATTCCGATACTGATTTTCGGCTCTGGCGCGGTTGAAGCCAATATGGCTGGTGTTGATTTTGCCGCACACTTATCATTAATTGGTGCATTTTTTTTAGTATCGCTGGTTTTTGCACCATGGGTGACGGCATGGTCTTTGCGCGTATCGTTAGAATAATTTTTGTTTTTGTAAATCGTCTATCAAATATGACATATACTGTCGTATCAATTTTCTTTGCAAATAGAAAGCAATTTTTCATTGCTTATTTTTAGTATAGAATCACAGGTTAAGAAAAATAATCATAATGAGTAAAGCTATTTTATTGAGTTGTACTCATTTTATAAAAAATTCAAACTAGCGCGATTTACTGTTTTATTTTATGGCAATTAATTGGTTTAAATACTCCTCTCCCGCAAGTTTTTATGTCTTAGCAGGAAAAATGGTTCCTCTGTTTTCAGTGATGGCAATTATCTTGCTGATAATAGGGCTGTATGTTGGATTTTTTGTTGCTCCGACAGATTTTCAGCAAGGCGAGGCTTATCGGATTATTTTTATCCATGTACCCGCTGCGTGGATGTCTATGTTTCTTTATGTGGTAATGGCTTGTTGGGCAGGTTTTGGTCTGGCTTTTAACACGCGACTTTCTTCTATGATGGCTACAGCAATCGCTCCAACTGGTGCAATGTTTACTTTTCTTGCACTTTGGACAGGATCACTGTGGGGCAAGCCAATGTGGGGGACTTGGTGGGTGTGGGATGCGCGTCTAACTTCGGAATTGATTTTATTATTTTTATATATCGGTTTTATGTCGCTACAGGCTGCAATTGATGACCCACGCCGTGCTGACAAGGCAGGTGCGATTATCGCATTGGTGGGAGTGGTGAATATTCCGATTATCTATTTTTCGGTACAGTGGTGGAATACCTTGCACCAAGGCGCCTCAGTCAGTATTAACCAAGCACCAGCGATGGCATCAACGATGTTGACTGGGATGCTTATTATGGTATTTGCCAGTTGGATGTATTCCATTGCGGTAATATTAAAGCGCGTCCGTATTATCATTCTTGAACGAGAAAGTCACACGGCCTGGGTAGCTGAACTACAAAAGGAGGGAGTGGCGTAATGAATTGGTCTGGCTTATCAGAATTTCTCTCTATGGGGGGATATGGATTTTATGTCTGGGGCTCTTATGCAATGACACTAATTTGTGTTGCGGGTGAAATTCTGCTGATTTCAAATCGCCGTCGAACTTTGGAAAAACAATACGGTCACACCAGTGGCCTAGATCAAAAAAGAGATATAAATGAAACCACGTCATAAGAAATTGGCAATGATCGTCGCAGGTGTAACTGCGTTAGGTATTGCTTCTGTTTTGGTACTCAATGCATTTCAAAGTAATTTGGTTTTTTTCTTTAGCCCTACTCAAGTTGCTGCGAAAGAGGCTCCTATTGGAAAAAGCTTTAGGATCGGTGGGCTGGTAACAGAAGGAAGCGTGCAACGCGAAGGTATGAGTACTACAGTACATTTTTCTGTCACTGATACTAGTCACACTATTCCCGTTGTATATACAGGGATACTTCCTGATCTGTTTAAAGAAGGAAAAGGCGTTGTGGCACAGGGAAAAATGTCAGATAAAGGAGTTTTTCAGGCTGATGAAGTATTAGCCAAGCATGATGAAAACTACATGCCACCCGAAGCCGCAGAGGCTCTGGAGAAAGCAGCAAAGGCACAGAAAGCATCATTATCTGAATAGGTTTAATATTATATTTATTCTATATAAAATAGAAAGCATATAATATATTTGTTTTAATTAATTTGTTTCATAGATTAATCAACAAAACAAAAGTACAACCTCAAAGTTGCATTCAGAAGAATCGTCATTAACTCTACTATAACATAAGCTTATTATGATTCCAGAAATTGGTAATTTTTGTTTAATCCTGGCGCTTCTCTTGGCGCTTACTCAAGGGACATTGCCCCTCATTGGTGCGGCACGCGGCATTTCATCCTGGATGGCAATTGCTCGACCTGTTGTACAAGGGCAGTTTGTTTTTATTTTTTTGGCTTTCTCATGTTTAGCCTATTCTTTTGTGACTAGTGATTTTTCAGTCATGAATGTGGCGAGGAATTCAAATACGGAGCTGCCTTTCCATTTTCGACTAGCTGCTACTTGGGGTTCTCATGAAGGATCGCTATTACTATGGGTACTAATGTTAGCTACCTGGTCAGTCGCAGTAAGCGTGTTTAGTAAGCAATTGCCCGACGATATTGTGGCTCGTGTTATTGGTGTTTTAGGCTTGGTCAGCGTAGGTTTTCTAGCATTTTTGTTATTTACTTCTAATCCGTTTGATCGCTTATTACCGGCAGCTCCGGAAGGCAGCGATTTGAATCCGTTATTACAAGATGTCGGTATGGTTGTACATCCTCCGATGCTATATATGGGGTATGTTGGATTCTCGGTTGCATTTGCATTTGCTATCGCGGCGCTATTGAGTGGAAGATTAGATGCGGCTTGGGCGCGATGGTCACGGCCTTGGACAATTGTGGCTTGGGTTTTTCTGACCGTCGGTATTATGATGGGCAGTTGGTGGGCCTACTATGAACTAGGTTGGGGGGGATGGTGGTTTTGGGATCCGGTAGAAAATGCATCATTCATGCCATGGCTTGTTGGTACCGCGTTATTACATTCATTAGCGGTAACCGAGAAGCGAGGAAGCTTTAAAAGTTGGACTGTATTATTAGCGATTTGTGCTTTTGGGCTAAGCTTGTTGGGCACATTTCTAGTTCGCTCAGGCGTACTAACTTCAGTGCATGCTTTTGCCACAGATCCTGCGCGCGGCATCTTTATTTTGGTATTTTTAGTGGTTGTTATTAGCGCGTCATTGATATTGTTTGCGTGGCGCGCACCCAAAGTTGGAATGGGTGGTAAGTTTGACTTATTGTCACGTGAATCGTTATTACTGGCGAATAACCTGTTGCTTTTAGTAGCGGCAGGTAGTGTTTTGTTGGGTACATTGTACCCATTGATTATTGATGCTCTGGGGTTGGGAAAATTATCAGTTGGTCCTCCTTATTTTGAGGCGGTATTTGTTCCTGTTATGACACCCGCGATTTTTCTGATCGGTGTTGGTCCGATTGCTCGTTGGAAGCAAATGAGCCTACCTACTTTAGCCATTCGATTACGTTGGGCGTTTGCTGTAAGTGTTGTTTCTGCGTTGATCACTCCCTATCTCATGGGTGAATGGAAACCGCTTGTCAGTTTCGGTATGCTGCTAGCATTTTGGATAATTGTATGTGTAGCGGTTAATTTAAAGCATCGCGTAAGTAATAGCGGTTCAGGTAGTATTTTTTCTAAGCTGATTCGTCAGTCCAGAAGTTATTATGGAATGCATTTTGCGCACTTGGGTGTGGCCGTTTTCATTATCGGTGTAACGCTGGTAAATGGTTATGAAACCGAAAAAGATGTTCGAATGGAAATTGGAAGCAAAGTCACAGTAGGGGAATACACTTTCCAGTTCAATGGTGTTAGTAATGTTCCAGGACCTAACTATAAATCAGTCATGGGAGATATCACTGTACTCAAGGGAGATCAAGTTTATCGTACATTGAACCCCGAAAAACGTACCTATAATGCATCGGGAATGGCGATGACGGAAGCCGCAATTGATACAGGGCTATTTCGTGATTTATACGTAGCTATGGGCGAGCCCCTTGAAAACAACGCATGGGTGGTACGCGTTTATCATAAACCTTTTGTAGATTGGATTTGGCTTGGATGTATGTTGATGGCTTTGGGTGGGATTTTATCCATTACAGATCGACGTTATCGTTTAAAAATTAGTAAAAAAGATCCTGTTGTTGTTAAAGATGGTGTTGATACTAAAAATCTGAAACCTTCTGCGGATACGCCTGTACCAACGACTGCTACTACACGTACTACATTAGCAACGGAGCATCAGGAATTATGATGCGGTATTTGATCCCGTTATTTGCTTTCATGGTATTAGCAGCTTTTTTGCTGGTCGGGTTAACATTGAATCCGCGTCAAGTACCTTCTCCATTAATTGACAAACCAGCGCCAGTATTTCAATTAAATCAATTGCATGATCCAGATAAAACTCTTTCATCAACAGATAACCTGGGGAAAGTTTGGTTATTGAACGTATGGGCCTCTTGGTGCGTTTCTTGCCGTGATGAGCATCCCTTATTAGTAGAATTATCAAAATCTGGTATTGTGCCTATCTATGGCCTTAATTACAAAGATGAGCGCACTACAGCAATGCAATGGTTAAAACGATATGGCGATCCTTATGCTGTAAGTATTGTCGATGCGGATGGAAAAGTTGGTATCGATTTTGGCGTGTATGGTGTTCCTGAAACTTATATTATTGATAAAAAGGGGATCATTAGACATAAACAGATTGGTCCGGTGACAGCTGATTCTTTAGAAAAAACAATCATTCCCTTAATTATTGAATTACAAAAACAAGCTTAGCGAGGGGATATGATTCAAGATAATCGTTTTCTTTTTTTTAAAGTATTCCAGCCGTATCTCATTACGATATTGCTGATGTTTACGTTAGTAGTATTAATGTTGATATCTGCGCCTAGTTGGTCAAAAGAAGCTATACCTGTAGCAGAAGACCCAGAAATCGAAAAGAGAATGCTAGCTATTACAGTAGACCTACGTTGCCTCGTTTGTCAGAATGAATCAATTGCAGATTCACGTGCAGATTTTTCCAACGATATGCGTCGTGAGATTAGGCAAAAAATCAAAGAAAACAAAAGTGACCAAGAAATTATTCAATTTCTAGTTGATCGCTATGGAGATTTCGTGCTCTACAATCCTCCGATTAAACCAACTACAATGCTTCTATGGTTTGGTCCTATCTTGTTATTTGTAATAGGGCTTATTTCGCTTTTGACTTATTTGAAGCGCCGACGAGAACAAATTGAAGAAGTTTCACTATCTGAAGCAGAACAAAAAAAAGCTGAAGCATTGCTCGGTGAGAAAAAAAGGTAAATTGCATGACAACGTCGTTTTGGGTTATTTCAGGTGTTTTTATTGTTGTTGCACTGTTATTTGTTGTGCCAACTTTATTAAGAAACAGAGATGGTAAGCAAAGTAATTTTGAACATGATACGTTAAATATTTCTGTTTACCGTGATCAACTAGCAGAATTAGACAGGGATTTACAGAACGATATCCTTACGCAAGAACAATACGATAAAAGTAAGCAAGAGCTTCAGCAACGAATGTTGCAAGATGTTCCTGATGACAAAACTGTTTTTATTAAAAAGAGCAGTAAGCTGCAGAATATAGCCACAGTCGTCATTATTGTAACGGCTTTACCTTTGGCCGCAGTTTCTATTTATCTTGCTGTTGGAGATACTCGAGGTTTATTACCTCAGGATCAATTGGCAAAGGTTACGCAACCTCACTCTGGAAATGAGAATGCTCTTGGGCATGATAACTTTGCTTCAGTTCTAGAAAATTTAATTGCTCGACTTGAGAAGAATCCCGGAGATATAGAAGGTTGGGTGATGCTTGGGCGTACCTATGCCATTATGGGGCAGTATAATGAAGCCAGTAAAACATATGAAAAATTAAATGACATTATTCCTAATAATCCGCAGATATTAAGTGATTATGCGGATGTTTTGGCTATGACTAATCAAGGAAATTTACAAGGCAAACCGACCGAACTTGTCTATGCAGCATTGGCGATCGATCCAGCATATCCCAAAGCATTAGCTTTGGCTGGAACGGCGGAATTCGAACAAAGCAAATATACACAGGCAGTCGTTCACTGGGAGAAATTACTTGATGCGATTCCTGCTGATTCGCAATTGGCTAAATCAGTCAAGGATAGTATTCAGCAAGCGAGATCGCTAGCAACTGGCAATGATCTGGAATCTCCAATTAAACATCTGGCACAAGCTGATGCGGCTCAGCAAGTTAAAACGGATACCCCTCCAATGATTGCTCAACAATCTCAGCCACAAGAACAGAAACCTGACCAAATATCGACGGGTATTTCCGGGCAAGTAACACTAAGTGGTGAATTGGTGGGTAAGGCGACACCAAATGATACTTTGTTCATCTATGCTCGTGCTAAAACTGGACCTAAAATGCCACTGGCCATTTTGCGCTTGAAGGTAAGTGACCTTCCAGCGACTTTCACTTTAACGGACGAAATGGCGATGATGCCTGCAATGAAAATATCCAGTTTTCCCGAGGTAGTGATTGAGGCAAGAATTTCTAAATCTGGACAAGCAGTCACATCGAGTGGTGATCTGCAAGGTTTCAGCGATCCAGTAAAAATCGGTACGAGTGGTATAGCTATCGTCATTAATAAACAAGTTCCATAGAGTAATTTTCTAAATAGATAACATTTAATTCATGATAGCGATCGACTCTGTTGTCAGTAATTTTGAATTACCTTCCACTAGTGATAAAAATTTTTCCTTAGCAGAAAATTTAGGGAAAATTATAGTAATTTATTTTTATCCCAAGGATGATACGCCGGGATGTACAACGGAAGGGCAAGACTTCCGCGATCACTGGAGAGATTTTATCGAAAGAAATTGCGTAATTGTTGGAGTTTCTCGTGATAGTATAAAATCGCATGAGCACTTTAAAGAGAAAATGCAATTTCCATTTGAGCTTCTAAGTGATGTTGATGAAGTGGTTTGTCAGCAATTTGGTGTCATGAAATTAAAGAACATGTACGGGAAACAAGTGCGTGGCATCGAACGCAGCACATTCGTCATTGATGCGGAAGGTAAGTTAAGAAAGGAATGGCGCGGTGTCAAAGTGCCCGGTCATGTAGAAGAAGTTCTGAATTTTGTGACGGAGCACTATAATAGCCTTGTGATTAATTAATAGGAAAAATGTACCTCACGACAGTTATATCGTAACTGTTCCATCACTCAAATCTGGTATGTACCATCTGCAAGAAATCTACTATTTCTGTCGCAATTCTTAATTCTACATTCTTCACGATCTCCTATCGGAAGCCTCGGTTTTATAACGATGATGATGTATCAATTCCATTTAAGAGATCTCTGCATAACTGCGTAAATTGGTTGGATTAATGAGAGAAGTATGCAAATGACAGTGTTACACGCCATTTTGGTAGAAAGTGAAGTTTTTTCCCTTTTTTAGAAGAATTTTCCTCCCTTATGCGATATCTGGACGGATTGCTCCCCTTAATGGCTGATCTACGGATGCGGCGGATTGCATCGTACTCCAAGAAACTCATATCATTGTAAACTTAAGTGATGCTTGAAATTATTGTATTCTTCACCACATAGGCATAAATCATTTTCGAAGGAGTTTTTTTTCATGCGTTTTGATAAATTAACGACCAAATTCCAGCAAGCGTTTTCTGATGCACAAAGCATCGCTGTAGGGCAGGACAATCCAACGATTGAGCCACAACATTTGTTATTGGCGCTATTGCAACAAGAAGATGGTAATACGGTGTCGTTACTGCAGCGCTCAGGTGT
Source organism: Nitrosomonas sp. PY1 (assembly GCF_022836435.1). Lineage (NCBI taxonomy): Bacteria > Pseudomonadati > Pseudomonadota > Betaproteobacteria > Nitrosomonadales > Nitrosomonadaceae > Nitrosomonas > Nitrosomonas sp. PY1. The sequence continues at coordinate 1,289,158 of NZ_BQXC01000001.1, forward strand.
TAATACAACGGCTTTATTGGAGAATTTGCGGCAACAAGTGCAACGCTTACCCAAGGTAGAAAGCTCAGCGGGTGAGGTCACTATTTCTCGTGGTTTAAATAACTTATTGAATTTGTCTGACAAGGAGGCGCAAAAACAAAACGATCAATTTATTGCTTCGGAAATGTTTTTGTTGGCTGCACTTCAGGATAAAGGTGAGATCAGCGCATTGCTCAAGCAGTATGGTGCAAGCTATACAGCGCTTTCGCAAGCAATTAATACGGTTCGTGGCGGTGAGAAAGTTAATAGTGCGGAAGGTGAGAGTAATCGTGAAGCATTAAAGAAGTACACATTAGATCTCACGGAACGCGCGCGACAAGGCAAATTGGATCCGGTCATTGGTCGAGATGATGAAATCCGGCGCTCCATTCAAGTATTGCAACGTCGCACCAAAAATAATCCAGTACTAATTGGTGAACCGGGTGTTGGTAAGACTGCCATTGTGGAGGGGTTAGCACAACGTATTGTTAATGGAGAGGTGCCGGAAAGCTTAAAAGACAAACGCGTATTGAGTTTAGATATGGCAGCATTACTAGCCGGGGCAAAATATCGCGGAGAATTTGAAGAGCGCCTTAAATCGGTACTAAAAGAATTAACGCAAGATGAAGGCAGGACAATCGTTTTCATCGATGAGCTACATATCATGGTAGGTGCCGGCAAAGCTGATGGCGCAATGGATGCCGGAAATATGTTGAAACCCGCATTGGCACGGGGGGAGTTACATTGCATTGGTGCCACTACTTTGGATGAGTATCGCAAATATATTGAGAAAGATGCGGCATTAGAACGCCGTTTCCAAAAAGTGTTGGTCGGAGAACCCAGCGTAGAAGCGACCATTGCAATTTTACGGGGCTTGCAGGAAAAGTATGAAGTCCACCACGGTGTCGATATTACTGATCCGGCTATTGTAGCCGCAGCTGAATTGTCCAATCGCTATATTACCGATCGGTTTTTGCCAGATAAAGCGATTGATTTAATCGATGAAGCGGCTGCGCGTATCCGTATGGAAATTGATTCGAAACCTGAAACACTGGATAAACTTGATCGTCGGTTGATACAGTTGAAGATAGAGCGTGAAGCTGTCAAGAAAGAAAAGGACGAAGCCTCGCAAAAACGATTACAGCTCTTAGAAGATGAAATTACGAAAAAAGAGCGTGAATATGCGGATCTTGCTGAAATATGGAAAACTGAGAAATTTCAAGTACACGGTTCCCAGCAAATCAAAGAGGAAATGGAAAAAATCAAATTGGAAATTGATGCTGCCACTCGTAAAGGTGACTGGCAGAAAGTTTCCGAGTTGCAATATGGTCGCCTTCCTCAACTCGAAGCACAACTACAACAACCAGTTGATTCCAAAGTAGAGAAAACAGGAAAGCCTAGGCTGTTGCGTACACAAGTGGATGCTGAAGAAATTGCAGAAGTAGTATCACGAGCAACAGGTATTCCCGTTTCCAAAATGATGCAAGGTGAGCGTGAGAAATTGCTACTGATGGAACAAAAATTACATGATCGGGTAGTGGGTCAAGATGAAGCCGTGCGCCTTGTTTCCGATGCGATTCGGCGGTCACGAGCAGGTTTGTCGGATCCTAACCGTCCTTATGGTTCTTTCTTGTTTTTGGGTCCAACAGGAGTAGGCAAGACAGAGCTTTGCAAAGCACTTGCGGGATTCTTGTTTGATTCGGAAGATCATTTGGTGCGTATTGATATGTCTGAATTTATGGAGAAGCATTCGGTCGCTCGTTTGATAGGTGCACCGCCAGGCTATGTTGGTTATGAAGAAGGCGGTTATTTAACCGAAATTGTTCGCCGAAAACCGTATTCTGTAATTCTTTTAGATGAAGTTGAGAAAGCACACCCGGATGTTTTCAATGTTTTGCTACAAGTTTTGGATGACGGTCGCATGACTGATGGGCAAGGCAGAACTGTGGACTTCAAAAATACAGTCATTGTGATGACTTCAAATCTTGGGTCGCAAATGATTCAAGAAATGTCCGGCAAAGACTATTCAATAATCAAACAGGCGGTGATGGAAGATGTGAAAACCTATTTTCGCCCAGAATTCATCAACCGTATTGATGAGGTTATAGTATTTCATGCGTTGGATCAGAAGCATATTCAATCTATAGCAAAAATACAACTCCAGTATCTTGAAGCACGCCTAGCAAAATTGGAGATGAAGCTTGATGTCAGTGATGCTGCATTGGCAGCTATTGCACAAGTTGGTTTTGATCCGGTATTTGGTGCCCGTCCTTTGAAGCGTGCAATTCAGGCTCAGATTGAGAATCCACTGGCAAAAGAAATTTTATTAGGACGCTTTGTTGCAAAAGATACAATCAAAGTTGCGTATGATCATAATCAAATGATTTTCTCTAAGGCCAGCATTTGATGCATTGTTGACGTTTATATCCGATGGCTTGTAGTATGGTGATATTCGTAAAAAATAACTCGTAATGACTATTGTGAACTGCTGAATATTTAGTAACAGTTTCTGCAGTATCTCAAGATTCGGGTAAAATAGAGTTTTTTCACTGGATTTGATTGTTATGCTTAAAGGCAGTCTGGTTGCTATCGTAACCCCCATGCACGAAAATGGCGAACTTGACTTAGACAGTTTTCGTTCGCTGCTCGATTTTCATATTGCACAAGGTACTGATGGTGTTGTAGTAGTAGGCACAACCGGAGAATCACCGACAGTCGATTTCAAGGAGCATTACTTGTTGTTGCGAACCGCAGTGGAACATGTTGCAAAACGCATGTCCGTCATTGCTGGTACAGGCGCTAATTCTACTCGTGAAGCGATTGATTTATCGCTATATGCTAAAGAAGTCGGTGTGGATGCTTGCTTATCGGTAGCACCATACTATAACAAGCCTACTCAAAATGGTTTGTATCAACATTTTAGAACGATTGCAGAGGCTGTTGATATTCCGCATATCTTATACAATGTTCCTGGTAGAACAGTAGCAGATATTAGCAATGATACCGCTCTGCGGTTAGCTGAAGTTCCCAACATTATCGGCATTAAAGATGCCACCGGCGATATTGGACGTGGTTCTGATTTATTACGTCGATCGCCAAAAGATTTCCTTATTTTCAGCGGTGATGATGCCAGTGGATTAGCATTATTATTGCTTGGTGGACACGGTGTGATTTCGGTTACTGCCAATGTGGCACCTAAAAAAATGCATGAAATGTGTGTTGCCGCAGCAAGTGGCGATCTAGTAACCGCACGACTATTGAATAATCAATTACTTCGATTACATACCGATTTATTTATAGAAGCGAATCCGATTCCCGTTAAATGGGTTGTTGAACAAATGGGATTGATCCGTTCTGGCATTCGGCTTCCACTAACTCCCTTATCTAAGCAATATCATTCACTGTTATGGGAAGCCATGCAGCTTGCTAATATCCAAGTTTAAGGGGGAATAGTGTTAAAAATGAAGTGGCGGAGAATGTCGAGGCCTCTATTAGGGGTAGCATTTATTTTTTCAGTTACAGGTTGTAATTCATTTCAATTATTTCCAGAAACTAAAACGATTGACTATAAATCTGCCGGAAAAGTACCGCCACTCGATATACCACCCGATTTGATTAAGCCAGCAATTGATGATCGTTATGCTATTCCGGAACTCGATGCACCCACCAGCACTACTTTTTCCAGTTATCAAAATGACCGAAGCAATCCTTTTCCAGGCGGCGTCAAAACACCCATGTCGCCTACTTCAGTCGAAAGTGTATACATCGAGCGCGCCGGAACGCAGCGTTGGCTTGTGGTTCCCCAATCACCTGAAGCAGTATGGCCAGTTATTAAAGAATTTTGGCAAGAGCTTGGTTTTCTGATTAAAGTAGAAAGCCCGGAAACAGGTATTATGGAAACTGACTGGGCTGAGAATCGAGCCAAAATTCCACAAGATTTTATTCGTAATATATTTTCTACCTTCTTGGATAGTATTTATTCCGCCGGGGAGCGCGATAAATATCGTACTCGTTTAGAGAGAAATGAAGCCGGGCTGACGGAAATTTATATCAGTCATCGAGGTATGACGGAAGTCGTAGAGGGGGGTAATTTACAACGTACGATTTGGCAGCCACGTCCTGCTGATCCTGATTTGGAAGCGGAAATGTTGTCTCGTCTAATGCTTCGCTTTGGTGTTAGGGAAGAAAAAGCCAAATTGGAATTAGCGTCCAGTCAAGGTATTTCGGACCAACGTGCTTATATCGATCAATCGGCAGGTAATAAACTGGTGATTAATGAAGCGTTTGATCGTTCATGGCGTAGAGTCGGTTTGGCATTGGATCGTATCGGTTTTACTGTTGAAGACCGGAATCGCGCGGAAGGAATCTATTATGTGCGTTATGTTAATCCAGAGAAGGACAGCAAAAAAGAAGGTGACGGTAAAGGCATTTTATCGAATCTGATGTTTTGGCTTAACGAAGATTCATCAGACGGCAAAGCGATCAGGTACCGTATACAATTGAATGACACAAGTTTTAACAGGAGTGAGGTTGGTTTGCTCAATGATGACGGTACTGCAGTGGATTCAGCAACGTCGGGGAGAATTCTTAGATTATTGTATGAGCAATTGAGATAAAGTAGTTTTAACGAATATTTACCACTGTACCCTTTGTGATCCATCGACTTAATTGATCAATCTGCTGATTAGTTAATGCAATACAACCATTCGTCCAGTTATAGCTATGATGAATCTCTGGGTTTCCCTTGCCAATACCATGAATACCGATATGCCCACCTAGCGGGGTATTTTGGGGAGGTACTTTCCCCATCATTTTTGCATCCAAGATGGCTAACCAATTTTCGTAGCTGATCTTGTTTTCCAGGTATGCTTGTTTGGCATTCTCTAGGTTCGGGTAATCCAAACCAAAGAATCGATGGAAGCGGCTTTTCTCGTTAACCCAACCGATCTTAAATGTACCGAGTGGTGTCTTGTCATCTTTGGTAATTTTAGTTCGAGTTGTACCATAACGGCCAATGGATACATTCTGGAATACCACCTGAATCTTCTTTCCTTGCATGACCGATAGGGTATGCTCTTGAGTATCGATATCAATCCAAATGGCATCGTTCGCTTGGAGAGAGTTGGATACAACTATTAAACCGAGTATTCCTATCAGCAGCAGCGTTGAAGAATTACACAATCTAAGTCGTTTCATCGTTTGGTTCATATGCAAAATTTCAAATCACTATCTCACAAATGATGGAATTGAATCAGAGCTTCCCTGGTAATCGCTATACTACCCAGAACAATTTTTCTTCTCGCGCTTATACACGCACTATCATTACTTAAATAGATTCGCGACCAGATAGCGGCCCGTGTCGCTTTTTTCATCGCTATGCAACCAAACAGCGATAGCTCTACCGGTTGAACTGACCGCTAGGCGTGGTTCAGTTATGGAGCCGCGTACCGTCTCGAGTGAACTAGCGTTCCATTGATTAGTACCCGCTTGCCTGACGCTTGCCCAATTGTCCTGCAAAGAACCATCTTGAGCCTCTTGCCTCCATACTGCAAACGCTCTACCGCTGGAATCCAAACCGACTTCGGCACCTTGTTTAGTAACCCCTACAGTATTATTTGCTTCGATGATTGTTGGTGTCTCCCATTGGCCATTTTGAAAATAATTGGTAAAAGCGCTGACCAATCCTGAAGAGTCTAATTGACTCCATGAAGCTACCGCATCACCTCTTGCGTCCATGGCAACCCGAACAAAGGATTTGGTTTCCGCCACACGGCCCTGATCGAGGATTCTTACCGCAGGATCCCATCCATTAATGGGATTATAGTGCCAAGCAGCTACTTGAAGTGGATCAGCCAAATTGATCCGAGCAGGAGCAACCACAATTGCACTGCCGTTGTCGCTGATAGCTATTTCCGGTTGAACACCAGGACCTAATTCCCTAGGAGAGGAGTCCCAGGTATTGCTATCTAAACGGTAATGACTGACCCTGATGTTGGGAGTATTGATGCTCGACCATACCGCAATAGCGTCACCATTGTTATTAACTGCCACCTTTGGATTAAAGCTGGCATCAACTTGATCAGGAATATCCAGATCGATAGATTTTGCGCTTCCCCACCCCTGGCCAATGACATACCGATTGGCATGGATAAAAGACTGAACACCGATACGCTGTGACCAGATTACAATTGCGTTACCCATATTGTCCATAGCAACATCGGATTGTGGAAATCCTCCGCCGTCTGAAGAGTTTTTATTTTCTAGCATGACAGCAGTTTCCCAACCAGAATTTACCTGAAATCGCGCAGCCCAAGCATCGATTCCGGATTCTAACTGCTGCATCCATACAACCGTAGCATTGCCATTGGCATCCATGGCTACTTTAGGTTCATAAGCATTCTGAGTGCCACTGTCAAGTAAAGTTGGTCCGCTCCAAGTATCGGCAGTTGCATTGTAATGTACAGCCCAAACACTGTTGATACTGAAGTCAGAGTCGGTTTCAAGCCAAACCGCTACAGCATCGCCATTAGCACTGATGGCAACTTCCAGGTTATCAAAAAATTGTGCTGTTTGCTGAAATATCGGTTCAGCACCTCGCCACTTCTCTTTGGGGATCTGATTGACTAAATTGGATAAGGAATCGATTAATGCGGGAGTGCTTCCCCATGAATCTCCTATGACATAAGCAGCCTTGTCATTTTTGTTGACGCCTGTGTAAATGCCAGCTTCTGGATAGTATCGAAATAGCCAGGGCTCGATACTCGCTTGCGTAGTAGGATGACTAGAAAAGATTTGCGGGTTTGACATTTCCAGCCAATTAAGTACTCTCTCTGTATCGCTGACTACGTCAGCAAACGCGGAATTGAAATTGCAGGTTAGGAAAGCACCACATATCCAAGCACCTGAAGTTTTATTAATTTTTATCATTTGATGCTCCCAAGGAATTCAAAAATAGAAATTATCACACTTAAATCCATAAGCATCAAATACCTCCTTTTCCTATATGTCAACACAATTATTTAGTTTTGTTAGCAGAATAAGAATAGTTGGATTAGATGATCGTTTTAAGCAACGACCTAGTATGCTTCAAATCTCTGATGCTGCATATCGATAACCACCGATTGCACCCAAGATGAGACCTAATGGGGTTGCAATGAAAATGCCAACCAAAGGTCCTTGACTGGTATCTTTAATAATAGCCATGGATCCTAGAAATACCAACGTGAAAGAAATTCCACCGATGATTAATGCGCCGCTGACAATCGCAATACCTTTTCCTGTGCGCTGCCCAGAAGTAAGTTGCCAGCCAAACCAGCCGGATAACAGCGCGAGCGCAAGTGAAACTGTAACATTCAGCCAAATAGGTAAATTGCTGGTAATCGTAAGTATCGTGCTAATAAAGAACAGTACGAGTAAAAATGAAAAGAATGAGGCAAGTATTTTAATAAATGAAAGCATTGCAATATTTTTTATAAGATGGGATTTTAACAATGCAGCATTGTAATATATCCTTGTTATATTTGAACCTAGAAACCTTACGTCTCACTGCATAGTGAGCTCACTTAATTTGATAGAAAGAAAACCAACTAAGATTTCTGGATTGAAACCAGCATAATGAAAAGTATAGATTTATCAAGACGAAGCATATTGAAGCATGGTCTGCTGGCAGTGGGTACATTTATGGGTAATATCTTGTTACCCACACCAATGCAAGCTGCGCTACTGCGGCTAGCCTCCACAGAAGAATTATTACCTCCCGATGAAAATGGCGTACGTTTACCGGCAGGTTTTCATTCACGTATTGTTGCCAGATCTGGGCAAATACTTTTTAAGTATCAGTGGCATGACGCTCCAGATGGTGGGGCAATTTTTGCCACTGAGGATGCGGGATGGATTTATGTTTCGAATAGCGAGTTGGATCATAATACAGGTGGCGTTGGTGCGTTACGCTTTGATCGATCGGGAAAACTCATTGATGCCTACTCGATTTTAAATAATACCAACCGTAATTGCGCAGGCGGATATACCCCGTGGCAAACATGGCTTTCTTGTGAAGAAGTTACAAAAGGACGGGTATGGGAGTGCGATCCTTTTGGCAAAAAAGAAGGTCAGGTCAGGGTTGCTTTGGGTTTGTTCCGACATGAAGCCGTCGCTGTGGATACGATCAACAAGCAGATTTATTTAACCGAAGACGAAACCGACGGATGCTTATATCGTTATACCGCGAGATCTTTTAATACTACGCAAAACCATCCGAATCTAAATGATGGGTTTTTGGAAGTAGCAGAAGTGCTTGAAGGTTCTGCAGGCAAGGTTCGTTGGCATGTATTGCCGGATTCTATGGCGCAATCTACCTTGACGCGTTATCAGGTCGACAACGCAACACACTTTAATGGCGGAGAAGGAATTTGGTATCATCGCGGTGCGATTTATTTCACCACTAAAGGTGATGATTGCGTTTGGATGTATGACATACCGCAACAAGCGCTCAGTATTGTCTATAGTCGTTCACAGTATGAATCACAGGTACTGACCGGAGTCGATAACATTATAGCCAATCAAGCTGGGGAATTACTGGTTGCCGAGGATGGTAGCGATATGCAAATTGTAGTGTTAGTCGCTAATAAAGCGTTTCCCTTGCTGCAATTGGTAGGGCATGAACGTTCGGAGATAGCCGGCCTTGCGTTCAGTCCGGACGGTAGTCGCTTGTATTTTAGTTCACAACGGGGGAGTAGTGGATATAACGATGGTGGTATTACCTACGAAGTTACCGGACCATTCTGATTCGATCTTTGTATATAAATGGTTTTCACTTGCACTTGATAAACTTATAAATCATCTTATCTTTCTTTATCACAAGCATGCGGGTTGTATGCAAAATCAATAAAAGGGGCAGTGAATTTGGAATTTAAAGATTATTACAAAATACTCGGTATTGCACGAGAAGCTACTGTGGACGAAATCAAAAAAGCATTTCGCGGGTTGGCACGTAAGTATCATCCTGATGTATCCAAAGAAATCAATGCCGAAGAAAAAATGAAAGAGGTTAACGAGGCTTATACGGTATTATCGGATCCCGAAAAGCGAGCAGCCTATGATAATTTAGGACAAGGTAGGGATTTTCGGTCGGATAGTGGTTTTCAACCACCTCCAGGTTGGGATGCTGGTTTTGAGTTTAGTCACACACATAGCGATGATTCACAGGCTGCCGATTTTAGCGATTTTTTTGCAGAGTTGTTTGGTAAACAAATGCGAGGAAGGCAACCATACGGCGAGCATAAAATGCAAGGTAACGACCATCATGCCAAAATCATGCTAGATCTGGAAGATGCCTATCACGGTACGACACGTAGTTTGACTTTACGCGCACCGAAATTGGATAACCAAGGTCACGTTACCTTTGACGAGCATACTTTGAATGTACGAATTCCCAAAGGTGTTCATGCTGGGCAAGTTATCCGTTTGGCAGGGCAGGGCGGCCCCGGTACGGCGGGTGAAAAGGCCGGTGATCTTTTTTTGCAAGTTGAATTCAACCCTCATTCGCGATATCGAATCGAAAATAAAGATGTTTATGCTTCTTTGCCTGTTGCCCCTTGGGAAGCAGCACTGGGCGCAACCATTAAAATCCCTGTTCCGGATGGATTTGTTGAGGTTCGTGTACCAGAAAATTCACAGTCAGGGAGAAAATTACGTTTGAAGGGAAAAGGTATTCCTGCTGCGACATCGGGAGATTTATATTTGCTATTGGAAATCATATTACCACCCGTTTCGAACAATAAAGAGCGCGAATTTTATCAAACTATGGCACGAGAATTCGCTTTTAATCCACGCCAGAATTTGGGAGTTTAAAGTCATGTCTGACGAAATTGATGCAACATTGTTGGAAAATGCCATGCTTGATTTAGACAGATTGGCACGATGCTGTCACGTTAGTCGCGAATGGATTATTGAACATGTTCAATGTGGCGTATTACTCAATGATGATTATATGAAAGCGGATCCTACAACTTGGATATTCGATAGCCGGAGTTTAATTCGAGTCAAGCGAATCATACGTGTTGAAAGAGATTTTGAATGCCATCCTGAATTGGCTGGGTTGGTTGCCGATTTGATCGAAGAAGTTGAGGTGTTGCGTACGAAAATTAATATCACAGAAATCGGGAATCGCTAACGTGATTTTGCGCTTACAAAAGAGCTTTGAGTAATATGGAAAACATCACACAAATTTTCTTACGACCTCTCTATAATATCGTGCGTTCAATTGCATGGTAATCAGTTGAATACAACCTTTTGTGAGTTCCGGTGAAGTTCTGCCATTTTAATGACATCTGGTTTTGTACGTTACATCATTGTTGTAAAACATGAATAAGGATTGGAGAAGCTCGATGGGCCAGGATGGAACCTTTGCACGCCTCATTAGGATTACATTAATTGTTTTTGTGGCGACGCTGTTGTTACATAGTTTTCTGTATCACTATTTTCCAGATGTATTGCAACATAATTTATTAAATGGTAACAACCATTCAGTTAATGCCGAGCCACGTATTGTGCAAGCACGGGGTACTTTAGCGGAAGATGAAAAAAGTACCATCGAATTATTTGAGAATTCACGGGATTCAGTTGTTTTTATTACGACGCGTCAGCGTGTCATGGATGCTTGGACAAGGAATATTTTTTCTGTACCCAGTGGCACCGGCTCAGGATTTATTTGGGATAACGAAGGGCATGTGATTACCAATTTTCATGTGATCAAAGGTGCGAGTGAGGCAACTGTGCGGGTTACCGATGGCAGTGATTATAAAGCCTCATTAGTCGGTGCAAGCCCTACGCATGATATTGCAGTGCTGCGAATCAATACGCGCTTTCAACAGCACACACCAGTTCCTATCGGCTCAAGTAATGATCTTAAAGTGGGACAAAAAGTATTTGCCATCGGTAATCCATTTGGATTGGACTGGACGCTGACTACGGGCATTGTTTCAGCCCTGGATCGTTCGCTACCCAGCGGTGACGGACGGAGTATCGATAATCTAATACAAACCGATGCTGCTATTAACCCCGGTAATTCCGGTGGTCCGTTACTTGATTCTGCCGGCCGTCTCATCGGCATCAATACAGCAATTTATAGCCCAAGCGGTGCTAGTGCAGGAATTGGTTTTGCCGTACCGGTCGATACGGTCAATCATGTCGTACCGCAAATTATAAGCCGGGGTAAATATATTCGCCCCGCCATGGGCATTACCGTCGACAGTAAACTTAACAGACGCTTAGCCGAGCACCTGAAAATTAATGGGGTCATTATTTTAAGTATCAGCCCCGGATCGGCTGCCGAAGAAGCTGGACTGAAAGGCGCCACGGTTACCGCCGAAGGTAATATTGTGGCAAACGATGTCATTGTGGCAATTGATGGTAAGTCGATTGATTCAGTCGACAAGTTGTTCTCCCGCATTGATAACTATAAAGTCGGAGACACTATCAAGTTAACCGTACGTCGCTATGGTGATCGAAGTGAAGAAATCGAGGTGCCAATTACATTGCAACCGAGTGAATAGCCTACAATGCCAGAAACAAAAGGCAATATGCCGACAAACGAATGTTCTCTATATGATTTGTTGAATAGAAAGTCATTTTAAAACAATTTAATTAAGCGATTCATGCTTCAAAGGAAATCTTATGCGTAAGAAATTAATTGTGCTTTTTGATGGCACTTGGAAAAACACTAATTCGAAATCTCCTAATTCTCTTGATGGCGGTAGTCAACCCGTTACCAATGTCGTTCGATTCTTGGAGGCACTCAAATCAACGGATAGCCATAGGAATGTACAACTGGTGCATTACGTACCGGGTATCGGCACACGTAAATTTGAACGAATACTTGGTGGTGTTTTCGGTTATGGCATTAGTAGCGCTATCAAAGAGGCTTATTCATTTATCGCGACGAATTACGAACCCGGTGATGAAATCTATTTGTTAGGATTTAGTCGTGGCGCTTACAGTGCGAGAAGCTTGGCAGGTATGATTCACAATGTTGGGATATTGCAAAGACGCTTTCTTTATCTGCTTGATGATGCTTATGATCATTATAAATCTCGTGATCAAGCCTGGCATCCTGATGCTGAAAATTCGATCAATTTCCGCAAACAATTTACATGGGGAGATAATTACAAGCAAATTCGCTTCATTGGTGTGTGGGATACCGTTGCTGCATTAGGTTCGCCATATGGATTGCTCTTTTCAAAGCTAATTGATTATTTGTTTAATCGACATTTTCACGATACCAAGCTGAGTTCTAGCGTTCTGAATGCTTGCCAAGCGGTTGCAATAGACGAGAAGCGTTGGCCTTATCGACCCGTATTGTGGGACCATCAATATGAAAAAAACAGTTCACGTATCGAGGAGCTTTGGTTTCCAGGAGACCATGCTTGTGTCGGCGGGAGTGATAAAAGTACGGGATTGTCTGATATCACGCTTGAATGGATGATGCGTAAGGCTAGGGAATATGGTTTAAGAATAGATACGCAGCTTATTTCTGATCCGATTTTTTCCCCAGACTTTCTCGAACCTATACCTGAAAGAGGATTCTCGAAGTGGATTTACCGAATTGCCACGCTTTGTATTGTCAAGTTCCCAAGTATCTATTATGTGAACGATGAGGATAGGCCTTTGATTAGGCATATTGGCTGGAATGGTGATTATTTACGGCCGATTCGGGATATGAAAGCAGTTAGCCCAGAAGCGAAGATTCGAATGGAAATGAACAAAAGCTATCGCTTATACAATTACGTTGGTAAAGCAGACGCATTCGATAAATCATAGAAACCGCTCAAGTGTGATTCTTGCAGAAGGAGGAATCACGCTGTAACAACAGCGACAGTATGTTGGATAATAGGCGGTTCACTTTTACAACTGTGCCGTGTCAGGTCTGATCGGAGTTAAACACATACAGCACAATTTATGCGAGGGTATCCCGAATTTTGTGTAAACGGTGTTTGTATTAATGGACAGGCATACGCTCCTCGAACATAATGGCAAACCTGTTGAGAGCGGCTTTCCAGTTTAGCAGAGGCATGGTCCATTTGTGGCTGATGTTCATCAGTGCCAGATAAAACAATTTCAGCAATGCTTCATCGCTGGGGAATGCCCCCCTGTTTTTGGTAACCTTGCGCAATGACATGTTTATCGACTCAATGGCATTGGTGGTGTAGATGATCCTTCTGATTTCTGGCGGGTAGTCGAAGAACGGAATGATGCGCATCCAGTTGCGCTGCCAGGATTGCACGATGGATGGATAGTCTGTTCCCCATTTTGCCTCGAACTCAGCCAACCGGGTTTCGCCTTCCACAACCGTGGCAGCAGTGTAAATCAGGCGCAGATCGGCAGCGACTATCTTGCGTAGTTTCCAGCTGACGTAGTTCAGACTGTAGCGCATCATATGGACGATACAAAGCTGAACGGCTGTCTTGGGGTAAACTGCTTCGATGGCTTCAGGAAAGCCTTTTAGTCCATCAACGCAGGCAATAAAGATGTCCTGTACACCGCGATTCTTGAGTTCGGTCACTACCTGTAACCAGAACTTGGCACCCTCGGTCTGAGCGATCCAGATGCCGAGCAATTCCTTTTCGCCAGCCAGGTTGATGCCCAGAGCCAGATAAACCGCCTTCACCCGAACCGTGCCGGTATCCCTGGTTTTAACGTGAATGCAGTCCAGATAGATAATGGGGTACAGCGCATCCAGCGGTCGAGATTGCCATACCTTAACATCGTCAATGACCGCATAGGTGACTGACGAGTCAGCGTAGGAGAAACCTCGACTCCGTATATTTCTTCCAGATGTTCCTGAATCTCCCGCACCGTCATGCCGCGGGCATACAGTGACAAAATCTTGTCGTCGAAGCCCGTCCAGCGGGTTTGATGCTTGGGAATGATTTGTGGCTCAAAACTGCCGTGGCGGTCGCGGGGAATTTCTATCGGCAATTCGCCAAATTCACCCTTCAGCGTCTTCTTGCTCTTGCCGTTCCGGGTGTTGCCGGCAGGGTTGGCAACCAGCTCATTGTGGCCATGACCAAGGTGCTCTGCCATCTCGGCTTCCAATGCTCGCTCGACCAGTTTCTTGGTAAGTTGCTTGAGCAGGCCATCTTCACCTATCAAATCTTCAGGTTTCTTATAATCGGCCAGAAGCCTGTCAATCAATTCGTTTCTTACAGTCATTTCTTCTCCTCGAAAAGTAATAGCAGTTTCCTGCAAAATGACCGTTTACACAAAAATTCTTACACTCTCATTTATGCAGCGATACTATGCCAATCTGCTCGCCAAAACTGACAGCCCTCTTTCTGACAAAGCACGCTTTAATTTCTGCTGAAAGCTAGTATCCCTTGTGCTATCAGCTTTTTATCGATAGCTTCCGCCGAGACTGGACGAGAAAAATAATAACCTTGTCCGATATCGCAGCCAAATTTTATGAGCTTATGCATTTGTTCACCGACTTCTATCCCTTTTCCTACTACCGATAGATTCATATTTTTACCTAAATTTATAATCGTGCGAACGATAGACTCTGCCTTGATATCGCTTACTAAATTATTTACAAAGGATTGATCGATTTTAAGCGTATTGATTGGGAAGTGTTGCAAATGTTGCAGCGATGAATATCCTTTGCCGAAATCATCAATTGCTACTTTAATGCCTGCTTCATTGATCTGATTAAGAATACTGATGGCTTTGTCAAGATCATCGATCAAAGTGCCTTCAGTAATTTCAATTTCGAGTAAGTGCGGTGGAAAATTCAGTTCTTTGAGAATACCAAGTATGTCATCGACTAGATTTGGCGCGCGGAATTGCCGTGCAGATAAATTAACTGCAACGCTTACTTGCATTTTATGAGATTGATTCCAGTTTAAAACTTGTTGACAAGCTTCTTTTATGAGCCATGCACCGATTGGAATAATCAGTTTGGTTTCTTCGGCGTACGGAATAAATTTATCAGCATCCATTAAAGTTCCATCATCTGTGCGCCAACGTACCAGGGCTTCTACACCGATAAACTTCTGGTCGGAAAAACGAATTTTGGGTTGATAAGCTACCTCAAAGCTCATATCTTTCATAGAATGATGGAGTGCATTAATCATTTTTAGGCGATATTCTGCCCGAGCTGTCATTTCCCACTGGAAGAATTGCACTTGGTTCTTGCCCAAGTTTTTTGCATGATACATTGCTAAGTCAGCATGTTTGGATAGCTTTTCTAGTGTATCCCCATCATCCGGATATATGGCAATACCGATACTTGCACCTACCCGTATTTCGTTGGGTGGAATCATAATGGCTTCATTGATTGATGCGATCATCCTGCTGGTAAATGAACCGATTTGCTCTGGTGAATTAATATTCGTCAGTAATATTGTAAATTCATCGCCACCAGAGCGCGCAGCAAGATCAGGTTTTCGTATGCAGTGCTGAATGCGTTTGGCTACTTCTATCAATACCTTGTCACCTGCGCCATGACCGAGTCCATCGTTTACATCTTTGAACCCATCTAGATCTAAATAAACCATTGCAAACGATTTTTTAGCGCGGTGATGATGATTTAATTCCTGCTCAAAGCGTGCTTCAAAACCGGTTCGGCTCAGTAATTCGGTTAATGTGTCAAAATTCGCTTGCTTCCAAATCATCGCCTCGTTTTTTTTCAGTTCTGATATGTCTGAAAATACACAAACATACTGATCGATAACACCATTATTATCCAGCACAACACTGATCGTTAACCAAGTAGGGAATTCTTGACCATTACTTCGAACTTGCTGTACTTCACCTTGCCATTGTCCTTTATGTTTAAGCAATATTCCCATTTCATCGAACACATTATGTTGTTCAATAAATTGCTCAGAACAGAACAGTTTTATATCTTTATCTTTGACCTTTTCCAATAGGTAGCCGGTCACCTTTTCTGCAGATGGATTCATTGAGCAAATACGGAAATTTGCATCGCATACAATGACTGCTTGATCCATTGTGTTAAATACTTGGGCAGCTAATTCGGCATCTCTTTCGCGTTCCAGCGCTTCACTCAAATCCTCAATGAAAGAGAAGCTTAGGCCACTTCCATCAGGGAATAATCGACTCGTGACACTCACGGGCCAAGTAGTTCCATCGGCTTTTACGTGTTGTGCGCGCATTTGTGCATGTCCTTTTTGCGCAAGCAGAGAAAAGTAGGTCGTGATTTCATCCGATGAATGGCTGGCATCCAAGTTGCCGATATTCTTTCCAATTAATCTAGATGCCTGATACCCACTGGTTCTAGCATAGATATCATTAACAGCTACAATCGTTCCATTCGGTTTTGTTTCTAGATATCCATGAGAATACACACCAATCGTCATTGAAGCTTTTGTTTCAGCAAGCTGCCGCGTTTGTTCCATCTGTGCAATATCTGATTGAACTGTGCGGGCCATTTTGTTGAATTCACGAATTAACTGACCAATTTCATCGTTACTTTTTGTTTGAACAGTGACGTGGTAATTTCCGGTAGAAATCTGCGAGGTGCCTTTGACCAGCTTCTGGATTGGTTTAAGGATTTGTCGATTCAGCAGAACTAAAGCCGCTGCCAATCCGAGGATGATAGCAGCCAGTTGAGCCCAGGTTTGATACATTAACTGCTTTTGCTGGTCTTCTAAAAGTGAGGTTTCTCGTTCGGTACGGGCTCTTACCAGTTTCAAGAACCCGTCAATAGGCGCCATAATATCTGCTTTTGCACGGTGGTACTCTAAACCATGTACCAACCCTCTTGCTTCTTCTAGCAATAGATGTCTATTTATGTCCTCAGTAGGTAAGGACATCGCGCGCATTACCAGGCCCATTGCATCGGATTCCAACTTGACCAATGCATCTGAACGTAATTGTGCTGTTGTGAGTAAAGCAAATTCTTCTTGCTCAAACCCTATTTGTGCCATTCGCTTCATCAGAGGGATTTTTTGTAATCCTCCGTCTTCTGGTTCGCGTTCGTTTGGAATAATGAAATCCCAATATACGCCATCGAAATCAACAGGCCGAGGATTCATTCCATCACGAATAGCCAATATTTTATAAAAATAATCCCGGTATGCGTCATTACCAGTCACCACATAGGTACGAACCATGCGAGTAAGGTCATCAGAGCTTTGACGCAATTCATTGGCTAAATGAATAGACTCAATATTATTTTCTCGGGTGAAGATCAAATGTTCATTGAGCGATGATAGTTTCACAACATTCAAAACTAGAAAACCAGAGATAATCGCCGGTATAGCTAGGGCAATAGCTGCGGTTGTCACTATCTTCACTTAAATCTCCTGATATCGCATTCGGTTAGCCATCGCACTCTCACGGTAAAGTTAATTTCACAGCTATTAACTTCCTTAGGATATCAGCTTTATGGTTCTGAGTCATTTTCCACCTCTAATAAGGATATGATTTACTCATCAGAAAGGTGATGACTTCTACTTCGGTCAGCTTAATCTCATCGATATGGTAATTTTGTAATTTGTGTTGATTCAAACTGATAATCAGTAGCTTTTGCACAAAAGACTTTTATCAGTATGATTGTGGGAATTTTGCAGGAATTTATGTATCGCTGTTGACGGTCTTTTTCGCATATTCATCATTACGATCAATCGATATAGAAGATAATTGATTTTTTCTTAAATTTGGTTCGCAAGTGTTGAGTCGTTGAATTTCTGCAGTACTACGAGCGATTTGATTTACTTTAAAAATAGAAATTGCACCAATGAGGTCTTTGGCTTGTTGTTCCAAAGATTTCGCAGATGCCGCAGCTTTTTCGACAAGTGCAGCATTTTGTTCTGTAACTTCATCCATTTGCGTAACAGCTTGGTTGATTTGTTCAATACCCAAGCTTTGTTCGACTGAGGCTGTTGTAATTTCTGACATAATTACAGTGACCTGTTGAACTGCAGAAACAATGTCTTTCATCGTTTTTCCTGCCTCGCTTACCAGACTGTTCCCACTTTCAACTTTTTCCACAGAATCATTGATAAGGTTTCTGATTTCTTTGGCTGCAGTTGCACTTCGTTGAGCAAGATTTCTAACTTCTGTAGCAACAACAGCAAATCCTCGACCTTGTTCACCAGCACGGGCTGCTTCTACAGCAGCATTTAAAGCTAAAATATTAGTTTGAAAAGCAATTTCATTAATGGTGTTGATGATACTTACAATCTTGTTTGAGCTATCGCTAATCGAAGACATGGTATCCACCACTCTATTCATCATCTCTCCACCCTTAAGCGCAATATCACTGGCATTCGTTGAAAGTTGATTGGCTTGCTGGGCATTATCGGCGTTTTGTTTTACAGTAGAAGTAAGTTCTTCCATGCTGGATGCTGTTTCTTCGAGCGAGGAAGCTTGTTCTTCCGTGCGTTGTGATAAATCTAAATTACTTTGCGCTATTTCATGAGATGTTTGTCGTACTAGTTCGGCACTGTTACGAATATCTGAAACAGTTGTTCGGAGATTAATTCTCGTTTGCCCGAGTGAATTAATCAAAGCACCGAACTCATCAGAAAATTCGTTAGCAATGGTGGTTTGCAGATCGCCGGCTGCGAGTGTATTTGCTATTTTGATAGCTTTGTTTAAAGGTTTTAGCGTATTTTTTTTGAGGAGAATTCCGGCCCCGCACATTAGTAGGACACCACTTACAGCGGCGATTGGAATAAAACTGCTCAACCATGATGGAGTTGTCGTCGTTTGCGCTAAACCCCACCACCCGGCACCCGCAGCGCCTAATAATATTAGCGTTGGTATAGACAAATAGAATGCGATCCGTTTCCCTAACGTTATCTTGAAAAATGAAATAATTTTTCCGATCAAATCGGTGCGAACAACGGCGCCATTTTTTATGGTGAGATTTTTGGCCTCCCTATTAATAAATTGGTGATATATTGGCGCTACTGTGTCGATCATCTCGCGTGATGGTTTTGTGCGAACAGACAAATATCCAATAATCGTTCCGTTTTTTACTAGTGGCGTAGCATTACCAAGAACCCAGTAAAAATCTCCATTCTTACGGCGATTCTTAACCAAACCGGTCCATGGTCTGCCTGCTTTAAGTGTTTTCCATAAATCTTCAAATGCTTCTGGCGGCATATCAGGATGACGCACTATGTTATGCGCTTTACCGATTAATTCGTCCTCAGAAAATCCACTAACCTCTATAAACGTCTGGTTTACAAATGTAATCCTTCCCTTTGTATCGGTGGTTGATAAAATGAGTGTGTCATCCCCGATGGGATATTCTGTATTCGAAACGGGAAAATTGACTCGCATATGGCTATTTCCTCACGAAAGTACAAAATTATGCAGTCAATACGAGTTTCTTAATGTTAAAAAAAAGAATGCTAATGACCTCTGTTTTGTTAAATCACAACCAAGTTTATGGTCATGTTAAATTGACTGGGAGCTCATTAATAACCGTAATGCCCAAAAACGGCATATAAGAATATCAAGCGATGTTTTTACGAAAGCCAAGGGATTCTGAGGATTGATTACAATCGCATCAGCATAATTTGCCTAATTTCCTCGTCGGTTAGCACAATAGGATTGGTTTTCATGCTACTACCGCGACAGTTCGCAATTACACTATCGAGTTGATCGTGTTGTAATCCATAATGTGATAGGCGTGGCAATGCCAATTCTTGTGTCCAATTGGTTAGTGTATTCAGTAAAGCTTCATAAGCAGCTTGATGCGTAGCGAAATGCTGTTGACACAGTATTTCAGCAGCGTGTGCATACTTCATTAAGGCTGGATTATCCGGTTCTCGAGCTTGCATGCTGGTAATATTGATTTTGCTGGCAGCAGCAACTAAAGTACCGCAAACCACGCCATGCGGGATCGGAAAAAATGCCCCCAAAGGTGATGCAAGTCCATGTACTGACCCTAATCCAACTTGTGCCAGTGTGATCCCTGACAATAACGCGGCATAAGCCATTTTTTCTCGATTCCGGTGCTGCTGCTCCAAATCTTGATAGTACAGTGGAATCATTGCGCTACAAACAGCTTGTAATCCGCTGATTGCTAAAGTGTCGGTAAAATGATTCGATTTGATGGAAACATAGGATTCCAATAATTGCGTTAATGCATCCATGCCATTCGCAGCGATGATGTCAGGTGGGCAATTTAATAATAAATCCGGATCAATGATGGCATATTCGGCAACCAATTTATCGTGGCGAAATGATTTTTTAAAGCCGTTCTTTCCCTGTACGCTGAGAACAGCGTTCTTAGTAGCCTCGCTGCCTGTACCTGCAGTAGTGGGTGCTGCAATAAAAGGAATAGCCGGTCCTTCGTAAGGCAGCTCTGGACCAACACCTTCTAGATAATCCATCACGGAGCGCTGTACCCGCAACAATCCAGCAACAGCTTTGGCAGCATCTAATGCACTACCGCCTCCAATACCGACAACCGCATCAAAAGTATAATTTGAAAATGCCTGGACGGTAGCATCAACCCAATCCGGCGAAGGTTCTTGAGCTATGGTGCAATGCTGCCAATGGATTTTATATTGCTTTAATTGTTCGATTAAAACAACCCAGTTATCGGTTTCTACGAATGAACGCGCACCGGTTATCAGTAAAACTCGGGAACCGTAAGATTGAATAATACCCGGAAGCTTTTTTATGACGCCTGAACCAAATTCAATGCGAGGCAATCGAGCAATAGAAAAATTAAGCATATCAAGTATTGACAACTGGATAGAGGCCTTGGTATACAACGCCATGGCGTGGCTCCGTCATCCAATCTGCGACTGTATCGCGCCAAACCGAATAATGCTTGGTTTCTTTATGTGCCGCTGCATCTTGTTTTGTTTTATAGGCTTCGTAAAAAACAAACTTCATTGGATCTTCAGCGGACTGAAGAATGTCAAAGTGCAAATTGCCTGGTTCGAGAATTGAATTTTCGTGATTTAATTGAGAAGCTGCTTTGAAAGCTTCAATTTTGTCGGATTTGACAGAGACGTAAACGATTGTAACGTGCATTTTTACTCCTTGAACGGTTTAGAGGTTGTGTAGTTCAATCTAAGTTTTAGTTTTCAATGCTACTTTTAATGCTATCGGATTTATATTTCCACCGTAACCATATCCTTAATCGCCTAAATTCATTTGCTTCAATTCTGTCTGGAAGTATTACGACGCTACAAAAAGGCGATAGCAATACTGGTTTTTCAAGCTTGAAAATTAACACAGTCAGCACGGGTGTAACGAATGAATTCGGCATAATCAGGCAACGGATCGATTTTTTCGATCGTGTGGTAACTGTATATTGCATCTTTTCAAACAAATCAAAAGCAATCACTGCATTATTGCTTAAAAGCAAAGCGTCTTGCCTCAAGTAATAAATACAGCTAAAGATTATGGCGAGAATGATTAATATTTTAATCGTTACTGTTAAAGTTAATAGCCAAATGATAATCACCGCTACGCAGTGACTAGTGATCAGTATCACTGCAAGTAAATAAGAAGGTTGTAAATTAACGTGTATGTGATCGAATTTGTTTGTCATCAATCCAAAAAACTCAGAAAAACCGATAAATTAAAATGGCCTTTGCTATGATTGCAACTTTTGCCATTAATCATATGATTCTTTCGCATATTAATAAAAACAAACCAACCAAATCATAAATGAAAAACGGATCAACACCTTTTAATTAGGTCGAGTAAAACACGAATGGATCATAATATTACGCTTATTTCTACAATTGCTGCCGCGTTCGGTTTGGCGCTTGTTTTTGGATTTATTGCGGAGAAAATTAAAGTACCGGCATTGGTAGGTTATTTGCTTGCTGGAATTGTCATCAGCCCTAATACACCAGGCTATGTTGGGGATATTGGAATTGCTGCGCAGCTTTCTGAGATTGGAGTAATGCTCTTGATGTTTGGTGTGGGCTTACACTTCTCTTTGAATGATTTACTTGCGGTCAAGCGTATTGCGGTACCCGGAGCTATTGTTCAAATGACTGTGGCAACAGTACTGGGAACTATCGTGGCCATGAGTTGGGGATGGACTTTCGGGAGTGGTTTGGTGTTGGGGCTTTCCTTGTCCTGCGCAAGTACGGTTGTTTTATTACAGGCCATAGAATCGCGTGGTTTGCTTGAAAGCATGAATGGTCGAATTGCAGTTGGTTGGCTGATTGTTGAAGACTTGGTCACGGTATTGATTCTGGTTTTACTACCGACTTTTGCAGTCATGCTGGGTGGATCGGATTCAACCGCGGATCCAGCCAATTCTTGGTGGATGAATATAGGCATTACGCTACTATTGGTTTTCGTATTTATTGCCATCATGTTGATTGTCGGACGACGGTTCTTACCTTGGTTATTATTGCAGGTAGCGGGAACTGGTTCACGGGAATTATTTACACTCACTGTGATTGCTTCGGCTATTTGCATTGCTTTTATAGCTGCTAAATTATTTAATGTTTCGTTTGCATTGGGTGCATTCTTTGCTGGCATGGTCATGCGCGAATCGCACTTCAGTCACCGTGCGGCGGAAGAATCCTTGCCCCTGCGGGATGCTTTTTCGGTATTATTTTTTGTATCCGTTGGCATGTTGTTTGATCTGCATATTTTTGTGGATGAGCCGCTGCAAGTCCTCAGTGTGGTCGGCATCATTATTATCGGTAAATCTTTAGCAGCATTGTTGCTAGTATTGATATTACGTTACCCTTTGAGCACCGCACTGACAGTTGCTGCAAGCCTAGGTCAAATTGGTGAATTCTCATTTATTTTGGCAGGACTAGGTGTGTCACTTGGATTGTTATCGTCGCAGGGAATGAGTTTGGTCCTGGCGGGTGCAATTATTTCTATCGCGTTCAATCCCATTGCTTTTGGTGCGGTTGCGCCGATTCGAAACTGGCTATTGAAACATTCGGCATTGGCGCGTAAATATGAAAATCGAGATGACCCGTACGCTGAATTACCGATGAATACCGAAAGTAAATTCCTTCAAGGGCAGGTTGTTTTGGTAGGGTATGGGCACGTAGGCAAGCGAATTGGGGAAGGGCTCATGGAATATGATATTCCGTTTGTCGTTGCAGAACAAAAGCGGGAACTGGTGCAGGATTTACGCAAACAGGGAATCAAAGCCGTATCGGGTGATGCTGCAGAACCTTCCGTTTTGATTCAAGCACATATTACAAATGCTACCATGCTAATTATCGCAACTCCTGATCTATTTGATACGAAGTCAGTAGTTGACACGGCTCGTACCCTTAATCCAGAGATTGAAATTGTTGTTCACGCACGTACTGAAGATGAAACGATGTTATTACGAAAATATAATATCGGCACGATCTTCTTTGAACAGGAAGAATTGGCGAAAAATATGACGCGCCATATACTCAACCGTTTCAATAGCAAAACTAAAAAAGCTTAAGTTTAATGGCTATTAAATAAATACGACCTAAATAATTTAATTAATTCGCATGGGGGCGCGCAGTAATGACTGAACAATCTTATATTGGTATCGATCAAGATGAAAATGGCGGTTTAACGCATTTAGGTCGCATCGTTAGAGATGCTTGGGTCTTTGATATTTTACCTGAAACAGAAACCTGTGCAGGTTGGGATAGGGGACAGATGCAAGTTTTATATGAGAAAGTCTATGAAGCATGGGAACCATACGCGCATTTGCCGAGCCGATTACCGGATGATTTACGCAAACGACATACAGAAATCTATGCAACAGCTATCACGCACGCCAAGAAAAAAGGCTGGAATGCAGAACTCAAGGATGATGATTAAAAGCTTTATTGGTGCGTTGGAAAACGAATAATCCGTGCTGGTCCGTCGAGTTTTTCCTTAGTGACTAACAATTGAAGCGCAGTTTGGAATTCACTGTGTAAGCGTCGCGTCATTTCCGATATGTTTTCTCGATAATAAACGGCTTCATAAGCAACTGGCTGGTCCAACGCGTCGCGTGCATGTGGGTTAAAATTTTGCCAGGCCAAATCAATCCAACATTTGCGTTCTCCATCGATAAACACAAATTCTTCACGGTCTACGATGGCCATATATTGCATGCTTCGGATCGGAACGAATAAATGTTGTGTAGTACAACGAGCCAGTAAAGTAATTGCCAGGTTGTAAATGTTTGCGGGAAGATAACATGTCTCGCGCTTGATTTCAGCATCTCTATAACAAGTGATTTCCATAATTTTTTGAGTTTCTAATAACAATATTAGAAAATTAACCGATTAAATTTTTAATATTTCAAGCCATTAATTTCTACTAATAAATCTCCTCAAATACGTGTGAAAACAAAAGAAAAGCTACCACGCGCGCGAAGCAATCTAAAAACCATTGCGACTTTACTGCCTTATTTACTGGAATTTAAAAGTAGAGTCATTATTGCGCTTAGTTTACTGATCCTGGCAAAACTTGCCAACGTATCAGTACCATTAGTTCTAAAAGAAATTGTCGATGCATTAGATTCTTCGCGTACTGTATTGGTTTTACCGGTTTTTCTGTTATTAGGTTATGGCGCTTTACGATTAAGCAGTACTTTATTCGGTGAGCTGCGTGATGCGATTTTTGCTAAGGTAACGCAACGCGCAATTCGACGAATTGCTAATCGGGTTTTCTTGCACTTACATTCACTATCCTTACGATTTCATTTAGAGCGTCAGATGGGTGGCGTTTCCCGTGATATTGAACGTGGTACGCGCGGCATTTCTTTCTTGATGAATTTTATGCTGTTCAATATCTTGCCCACGTTATTAGAAATCGGGTTGGTAATGATCATTCTCATCAATCAGTATGATATCTGGATTGCCATTATTACATTTACAACCTTAATTGCCTATATCGCTTTGACATTAATCGTAACTGAGTGGCGCATGATTTTCCGTCGCACGATGAATACCATGGATTCAAAAGCTAACACACAAGCAATTGACAGCTTATTGAACTATGAAACGGTCAAGTACTTTGGTAATGAAAACTGGGAAGCGCAACGCTATGATATACATTTACAGTCCTGGGAAAAAGCCGCTATCCGCAATCAAGTATCATTAGCTACGCTAAATGCTGGACAAAGCGCAATTATTGCGATTGGCATGACACTATTGATGTTCTTTGCCGCGGATAAAGTAATCGAAGGTAGCATGACGCTGGGCGATCTGGTATTAATCAATACCATTATGCTACAACTATACATGCCGCTGCATTTTTTGGGTTTCGTGTACCGGGAAATTAAACACGCATTAGCTGATATGGAACAAATGTTTCTATTACTGAATGAGAATCGTGAAATCCAAGATAAACCAGGCGCCCAGGCACTTAAAATTACAAATGCTAGCGTTCGATTTGATCATGTTAATTTCAGTTATGAATCTAATCGACAAATTCTATTCGATATCAGTTTTGATATTCCAGCAGGGCAAAACGTCGCTGTTGTAGGTCATAGCGGTTCCGGAAAATCTACTTTGGCGCGCTTGCTATTTCGTTTCTATGACGTGCAATCTGGCAGTATAACCATCGATCAACAAGATATTCGCGATGTCACACAACAAAGTTTACGGGCTGTACTAGGTATTGTGCCGCAAGATACCGTGTTATTTAATGACACCATTTACCACAACATCGCTTATGGGCAACCGGATGCGACAGAGCAAGCCGTTTATTCGTCAGCAGATTCTGCGCATATTCATAGCTTCATTGGGGGCCTTCCGAAGAAATATGAAACCATTGTTGGCGAACGTGGTTTGAAGCGTGCTTATCCGGTTAACTCCCAAGGTAGCTAGATGTAGTAGTGGGCCGTGATTTTTTTGTATAAAGTTCAGCATACGTCGGCGCAGTGACATCACCAGCAATGCCAAGCAGGGAACGGAATGCGTTGAAAGGGTAGAAACGGCGGTTGAATCGAAACGTGAATTCGTTGAGATAGGCTTGCAGGTGTTGCGGGCTGACGCCGTGGTGAATGCCACGTAACCATGTTTTGAGATTGGAGAACACGAGGTGAATGATGGGCAGAAAAGTTTCGGCAACTTGCATGTCGCCACGTTCCGCAACGGCGGTATGAAGATACCCTCGCTTTTCAAGCGCCGCGTAGCCGCTCCAGTCATCGGTAATGATGGTGGCGCCTGGCGTAACGACGCGCTCAATGAAACCGCCCAACGATTTGGCACTGCGGTCTGGCACCACAGCGAGCCGAACACGTCCGGCGTAACGCCCAGTCCTCCGCTTATTGAGGCTGCCACCGTGCTTGCGCTGTTTAACCTCGACCGCACCGGCGACGAGAACCATGTCGTGAACGCCTCGACCCTTGCCGCGAGTACGTCCTCCGACGTAGGTTTCATCGGCCTCGACGGCATCGAAGGGGTTGCCACCAATCCGATCTTGGTCGGGACGCACCATGCCGACCCGCAGTTTGTGGAGAATCTGGAAAGCAGTCTCATAACGCGACAGCCCGAGTTGCCGCTGGAATTGGGCAGCAGACATACCGGGTGTTTGGCTGGCAACCAAGTAGGCTGCCCAGAACCATACGGAGAGAGGTGTGTGGGTGCGTTCCATGACGGTGCCCGCAGTGAGGCTCGTGTCTCGGTTGCAGTGACGGCACCGACAAACGCTGGGGCGATTGGCGAAGCGATAAGGCTCTCCGAGTGTGCCGCAGTAGTCACAAACGAATCCGTCGCTCCATCGGGCGCGCTCAAGATAGGCCGCGCAGGCCGCTTCGTTCGGGAACAGTCGCTGAAAATCAGGAAGCGAGCGAGGGAACGGCAAATCGTCTCGCTCAAGCACGTCGATAACCATGACCACCTCAGGTTGGCGCAGATGCTCAACATACTACCGGTAGTGGGCTTGGGAGACAACCGGATAAGCACGGTTTGAAGTTATCTGGAGGGGAGAAGCAACGTGTCGCTATCGCTCGGACAATCCTTAAAAATCCAGCCATCCTAGTATTTGATGAAGCCACTTCAGCGTTAGATTCTCAATCTGAAAAACACATCCAGACAGAACTCAAACGCATTGCCCAAAACCGCACGACATTGACGATTGCCCACAGACTTTCAACCATTGCCGATGCTGACCAGATCCTGGTTATGGATCAAGGTCGCATTGTTGAACGGGGAACACATCTAAAGTTACTTGCGATGGGGGGAATCTACACGAGGATGTGGAAATTACAGCAGCAGGAAAATTGCAATTACTGATTATAAAATATAATTATTAATATTCAATTGGTTGATATCGATTATGTTGTATCGAATAAGGTTTATGTTCCTAAGATGACCAGCCATAGTGATACCACCTTATTTCATAAAAGAATTTCTGGATTATCCACAAAATCTGTGCATAACTTTGTTGATAACTTGTAAATCTAGCAGTTTAATCCATGTATTTTTAAGGCTTTTTCTTGACTTGATTAATAACTTAACACTGGAATATTATTATAAATATCAGTAAGTTAATTTTTTGCAAAGAAATCACTATCAATAAAGCATGAATATTGTCAAATTGTGGATTGTTTAGCCGGATGGCGGAAAGCGCGTGGGGCTGCCATTAGCTGCGGAAAAATATTCAAATTGGTGCGTTGCTTTTATATGAGGCGCAAGGTGCCATCATAAAATACCTTGGGAAATAAAATTACGAACACAAAACTACTTTATTGAAATTTATCGGTAATACAAGCAAAAGAAGGTGGATGCTTGATGAAGGGGCTCTGAGAACTAAAACACTGATTTCATAAGTCAAGGGAATAAGGTGTCCGAAAATAATTCCCAGTAAATAGTAAACATATATTGGGTCAATTGCTAGCTAACTAGCAAACAGTATGCTACTAATTGCATATATAATTAACGGTTAGTGACTACTTTCTGAAATGTTCAATTGAATCTAAATTTTTATCCACTCTTGATTATTTCTCAACCATGCGTCCAATTCTAAAATCCAGCAAATTGACCAACGTCTGTTATGACATTCGCGGCCCTGTATTAGAGCGCGCTAAGCAAATGGAAGAAGAAGGGCACCGTATTATCAAGTTAAATATCGGTAATCCGGCGACATTCGGTTTTGATGTGCCAGAAGAGATTTTACAAGACGTTATCCGAAACTTGTCGGATGCTTCGGGTTATTGTGATTCGAAGGGTTTGTTTGCCGCGCGTAAAGCGATTATGCATTACACCCAAGAAAAGCAAATCAGGAATGTGCAGTTAGATGATATTTTTATCGGTAACGGCGTGTCTGAGTTAGTGGTGTTGACGATGCAGGCTTTGCTGGACAATGGGGATGAAGTACTGATTCCCATGCCGGATTATCCATTATGGACGGCTGCGGTAGCACTGTCAGGCGGAGTAGGGCGGCATTATCTATGTAATGAATCAAAAGATTGGCTACCGGATCTGGATGATATGCGTGCCAAGATTAGTAATAGAACACGCGCCATTGTCATCATTAACCCCAATAATCCCACTGGTGCGTTATATCCTAAGGAGCTATTGCTTCAGATTATCGATATTGCTCGTGAGAATCAGTTAATTATTTATGCTGACGAAATTTACGATAAAATTCTCTACGATGGTGTAGCGCATACGTCTGTTGCGTCTCTCGCTGATGATGTTTTGTTCGTGACTTTTAATGGATTATCAAAGAACTATCGCGCTGCGGGTTTTCGTTCAGGTTGGGCGGTTGTTTCTGGTGAAAAGAATCACGCGCACGATTATATTGCGGGATTAAATATGTTGGCTTCTATGCGCTTATGTGCCAATGTCCCATCACAATTTGGAATACAAACCGCGTTGGGAGGCTATCAAAGTATTTATGATTTAACCCTGCCAACAGGGCGATTAATGCGGCAGCGCGATATTGCCTGGCAGTTACTCACAGAAATTCCGGGAGTAACTTGCTATAAACCCCAAGCGGCTTTATATCTATTTCCTCGCTTGAATCCAGAAATTTATCCGATTCAAGACGATCAGAAGTTTGTGCTTGATTTACTATTGGAAGAAAAAGTTCTGTTAGTGCAGGGTAGCGGTTTTAATTGGAAGCACCCGGATCATTTTCGTGTGGTATTTTTACCTAATGTAGATGATCTTACCGAAGCCATCGGTCGTATTGCACATTACTTACAGCGTTATCGAAAACGTTATAACACAGATCATACATATTCTGTCGCTTAACTTTTCCTTTGCTGGCTCATTTATAATCCCCAACTGATTATTACATTTTAAATTTTTATGAAACCTATCCATATTGGCATTTTAGGTGTTGGTACTGTCGGTGGCGGCACATTTACCGTACTCAAACGCAATAGCGAAGAAATTGCACGCCGCGCCGGACGCAAGATCATCGTCAAAATGATCGCTGACAAAGATTTACAAAAAGCGCGGGAACTAGCTGGCAATGAGGCCGTAATCACTGATAATGCCCATGAAGTGACTTGTAGTCCTGATATCGATATCGTTGTGGAGCTAATCGGCGGACAAACAATTGCGAAGGAATTGATTCTTGAAGCAATTGTGCATGGCAAACACGTTGTAACTGCAAACAAAGCGTTACTGGCGAATCACGGTACGGAAATTTTCGCAATGGCGCGTGAAAAGGGTGTCATTGTGGCTTTTGAAGCGGCTGTTGCAGGTGGAATTCCGATTATCAAGGCGTTACGTGAAGGCTTAACAGCCAACCGCATTACTTGGATTGCCGGAATTATTAACGGTACAGCAAACTTTATTTTGTCCGAAATGCGTGAAAAAGGACTTTCGTTTAATGACGTGTTGGGGCAGGCACAAAAACTTGGCTATGCTGAAGTAGATCCAACTTATGATATCGAAGGAATAGATGCAGCACATAAAATCACCTTGATGTCGGCGATTGCGTTTGGTATCCCAGTACAATTTGATAAAGTCTACACCGAGGGAATTACAAAACTAACCGGTGAAGACATCCGTTATGCTGAAGAATTGGGATATCGTATTAAATTATTAGGTATTACCAAACGAGTAGCCAAAGGCATTGAATTACGGGTGCATCCAACACTGATTCCTAACAAACGTTTGATCGCCAATGTGGAAGGGGTGATGAATGCGGTGGTTGTTAAAGGCGATGCCGTCGGTGCTACGCTATATTATGGCGCGGGCGCAGGCGCCGAACCAACTGCAAGTTCAGTGATTGCCGATCTGGTGGATGTAACACGTATGCAAACTGCGGATCCCATGCATCGCGTACCTACTTTGTCATTTCAGCCGGATTTGTTGTCTGATATACCCGTGATCTCGATGGAGAATGTAGAAACATCTTATTACTTGCGCATGCAAGTCGTAGACAAGCCGGGTGTAATGGCTGAGATCACCCGCATTCTGGCAGACAATCATATTTCTATTAGCGCGATGATTCAAAAGGAAGCGAGCGATGACTCAGACGAAGTCAGCATCATTATGTTGACCCATATCACCATTGAAAAAAACATCAATGCTGCAATCAAACATATCGAATCTTTGCCGGTGGTAACTCAACAGGTTTTTCGTATTCGTATTGAAGAATTAAATAAATAGCCGCAATATGCATTACATTTCAACTCGCGGTGGAATGCCGCCAAAAACTTTTACCGAAATCCTGCTAAGCGGCTTATCTCCCGATGGTGGATTAGCAATACCTGAAACCTATCCCAAGATTACATCGGTCGAGCTTAGTAACTGGCGTAATCTAAACTATCAAGCGTTGGCTTTTGAAGTGATTTCACGGTTTGTGGATGACATTCCAAAGGATGATTTACGTAGGATTATCCAACAAACGTATACTGCAGAAATTTTTGGAAACGCAGATATTACGCCACTGAAAACGCTGGAACCAGGATTGCATATTTTAGGATTATCGAATGGCCCAACGCTGGCTTTTAAAGATATCGCGATGCAATTACTTGGTAATTTGTTTCAGTATCAACTGATAAAAACCGGAGACGAGTTAAATATTCTTGGCGCTACGTCGGGTGACACGGGTTCCAGTGCCGAATATGCCATGCGTGGTAAGCAAGGTATCCGCGTGTTTATGCTGTCGCCACTCGGTAAAATGAGTCGCTTTCAAACAGCGCAGATGTTCTCGTTGCAAGACGAGAATATTTTTAATATTGCCATTCGTGGTGTTTTCGATGACTGCCAAGATATTGTCAAAGCGGTTAGCAATGATCACGCTTTCAAGAAGGATCACCGGATTGGTACGGTCAATTCGATCAATTGGGCACGCATTGTTGCACAAATCGTGTATTACTTTAAAGGCTATTTTGCCGCTACCCAGACCAATGATGAGCAGGTATCATTTGCTGTTCCTTCGGGAAATTTTGGTAATATTTGTGCGGGACATGTAGCCAGAATGATGGGTTTGCCAATTAAGCATTTGATTTTGGCGACTAACGAAAACGATGTACTCGATGAATTTTTTAGTACTGGTATCTATCGTCCACGTACTACTACTGAGACTAAGCATACGAGTAGTCCGTCGATGGATATCTCCAAAGCTTCAAATTTTGAACGGTTTATTTTTGATTTAACTGATCGAAATGCAAAGCAAGTTGCACAATGGTGGTCGGCTGTCGATTTGGGAAAAGCATTTGATTTATCGGCGTCACCGTTATTTCATAAGACTAAAGACTTTGGCTTTCTCTCTGGCAGTAGTAATCATGCGACACGGATCGTAACAATTCGTGATATTTATAAACGCTATCAAGTACTTGTTGATACGCATACCGCAGATGGCCTGAAGGTTGGACAAGCTTATCGTGAAGCAGGAGTGCCATTGATCTGCTTAGAAACCGCACTACCAGCAAAATTTTCTGAAAGTATACAAGAAGCTATTGGTTTTGAACCGGAACGACCTGCCGGTTTTGAGAATCTAGAAAATCTTCCGCAGCGCTTTGTAATTAAAGATTCTGATGCAAAAGTAATCAAAGCGTATATTAATGAGCACAGTATAAAACCTTAGTCATATAGCAAAAATATTCAGGTTGATGCGTTCTACATTTTTACCTGATAAGGATTTTTTTTGTTGCATCATTTCTTTCTCTCGGTTAAAACTTATAATTTACCGACGCCAAGAATATTCAGCCCAGGATTTGCCACCCAAGGTGTAAAACCCAGTTGAGATATTTGTTTAGAAGTCTTTTGCGCTAATTCTTTTTGTTCTAAATCTACGTAGTCAATAACGATTATTTGTAGCCCAAAAATCAGCTGTTTTTCAACAGGCCGTCTGAACTACTACACTTCATGTAGTTTTTGATACTCTTTCCCTTGTCCCTTAACATAGTTCCGTATCGTGTGTTCATCACCATGACGACCAACAGTACTCGCAAAATAGCTAACACTTTGCACTAAAAAATGAACATGATCTTCGTCTGTTCCAATCTCCAGAAATTTCAACTGGTAGCGCTTTTCCAGTTCAAGACAAACATCTCGCAGTGTCTTATCTACAGCATCATCGAACACAGCTCGACGATATTTCGCCGGAAATAACAGGTGATAAAGCAACGTTGTTACGTTATCCCACTTATGTATATATTCGCTCACGCAAATATTTTACGCCCCAAGCGGCGAGGAATTAAACCCGGTAGAGATTTAACAAAGTGTAAATTATATGGAAGGGGTTGAGAAATGAAATTGAAACTTGATAATGCCTTACTAATTTTTTGCCATGCTTTGAGCAAAATATAATCGTATTTTACATAATATAAATTATTAGCAATTAGGTTATGACTTTTGCTTTAGCTTTGGAATTTTAGCTATGCAAAATATATTTTTTACCAAAGTGAGTGAAAAACCCAGTTCGAATTTAATGCGCTTGGTCCCAATTGTCTCCAATACCGATCTCTACTAATAAGGGAACATCGAGTGTTAAAACGCTTCCCATATGTTTTGGTAAATATTCTCGAAGCAGGCTTATCTCTTCTTCTGGCGCTTCCAATACTAATTCGTCATGAACTTGCATAATCAATTTGCTACGCAATTTTTCTGTCCGTATCCACTTTGTCACCGCGATCATGGCCAACTTAATAATATCTGCGGCAGTTCCTTGCATTGGCGCGTTGATAGCGGCACGTTCGGCGCCCTGACGACGATTACCATTACTGTGATTAATTTCAGGCAGCCATAATCGACGCCCTAAAACTGTTTCCACATAACCGGTTTGCCTGGCTTTTTCTCGAATATGTTGCATATATCTCTCCACACCAGGATACCGTGCAAAATAACGTTCCATGTAGATGTGCGCAGCACTGCGTGAGATGCCAAGTTGCGATGCCAAACCAAATTCCGACATACCGTAGATCAAACCAAAATTAATTACCTTGGCATATCGCCGTTGTTCCTGATCGACTTGCTCCTGCGTGATACCAAATATTTCTGCGGCTGTCGCTTTATGAATATCTTCACCAGCGGCAAATGCTTTTAATAAACCTTCATCTTGAGAAATATGCGCCATGATGCGTAACTCAATTTGCGAATAATCGGCAGAAATAATTTGATATCCGCCTGGTGGCGCAATGAAAGCTTCTCGAATTCTACGACCCTCTGGTGTACGGATAGGAATATTTTGTAAATTGGGATCAGAACTTGCCAACCGGCCTGTCACCGCAACAGCTTGCGCATAATTAGTATGTACACGATTAGTATACGGATTTTTCATCAATGGCAATTTATCGGTATAGGTTGATTTTAATTTCGCCAAGCTTCGATATTCCAACAGAATCTTCGGTAGCGGGTAATCCAGTGCAAGCTGTTGTAATACATCTTCATCGGTAGAAGGAACACCCGTTGGTGTTTTTTTGATTACGGGTAATTTAAGCTGGTTAAACAAAATATCCTGAATTTGTTTTGGAGAATTCAAATTAAATGGTTGATTAGCTGAAGCGTGCGCTTGTAATTCCAACGTATGCAATTTCTTTCCTAAATCACTGCTTTGCTGTTGTAACAACGCATAATCCAGCAAAACCCCGTTACGCTCGATCTCAAACAATACATCCAGAATAGGCATCTCCAGATTGCAATAAAGTGCACGTAGGCGTTCAATTTGCTGTAACTGTGGAAACAGCGTGTTATGCAACCGCAATGTGATATCGGCATCCTCGGCCGAGTATTCTGTAGCAACATCAATGGTAACTTCCTCGAAACCAATGCGGTTAACGCCCTTCCCTGTCACATCATCATAACGAATCGTTTGGATATCGAGATGCCGCAGTGCCAAATTATCCATACTATGCGAGCGATTTGAATCCAGTACATACGATTGCAGCATGGTGTCATGCGCGATGCCATTTAACTGTATGCCATGATTAGCAAATACATGTTTATCGTATTTTAGGTTTTGTCCCAACTTAAGCTTAGTCTCATCCTCTAACCATGGTTTGAGCAGTACCAATGCCGTTTCTAATGCAATCTGTTCGGGTGCTCCGGCATAGCAATGTGATAAAGGAAGATACGCAGCATGTTCCGTTTCGATACAAAATGAAATCCCCACCAATTGCGCTTGCATCGGAGATAAGCTAGTCGTTTCGCAATCAATCGAAACCAATGACGCAACCTTCAGTTTTTCCAACCACGCTTGTAATGCTGATTCCGTCAAAATGGTCTCGTACCGTGCTGTATGCGTTTGAGTAATTAGGTTATTAGATACATGATTCATCGATCCTTGTTGAGTGATGATTTCCCTGGACTCATAATCGATTTGCTGGCGCAATTCCCGCAACGATGCTTTCATATCGAGTTTTTGGTAAAGGGCCTCAAGCTGTTTATGGTCCTGTGGCTGGAAAACGAGATCTGTGATTTTGACTGGTAGATCTACGTCGCACTTGATGGTGATCAATTCACGTGAAATTTCGAACCAAGCTAGCGATTTGCGTAAATTTTCACCTACCACACCCTTAATTTCATCAGCGCATGTGATGATTTTTTCCAATGAACCATACTGCGTTAACCATTTCACCGCAGTTTTGGGGCCGACTTTTTCGACACCCGGAACATTGTCAGACGTGTCACCTACCAACATCAAATAATCCAATATGCGTTCCGGTGGTACACCAAACTTCGCCAATACCCCTTCTGGATCCAAAGTTTCATTACTCATGGTATTTACCAGAGTAATCTTGTCACTTACTAATTGTGCAATATCTTTGTCACCAGTCGATATCATGCAATGCCAACCGGACCCAGTTGCCTGCTTTGCCAATGTACCAATGACGTCGTCCGCCTCAACGCCGCCAATCATCAAGATCGGCCAGCCCATTGCACGAATACAAGCATGCAAGGGCTCAATCTGAGCGACCAAATCTTGCGGCATGGCAGCTCTATTCGCTTTATATTCTATAAAAAGGTCATTGCGGAAAGTTTTGCCTTTTGCATCAAATATACACGCGCTATAATCTGCCCGAAACTCTTTGCGCAAGCGACGTAGCATATTTAAGACTCCATGAATAGCTCCCGTTGGCTCATCATTTTGGTTACGCAAATCTGGTAGCGCATGAAAAGCACGATATAAATATGATGAACCATCTACCAATAACAACGTTTTCATTATTATTTTTCCTATGAATCAACACAACAATCATAAACCATTCATTCAATCAGTTTCTGACCAACCTTGGCCTGCAAAAGAATCCTGGCGATTATTCAGAATTATGGCAGAGTTTGTTGAAAGCACGGAGCGTCTTGAGGCAATTCAACCTGCAGTAGGTATATTCGGCAGTGCGCGCACTCATCCCGATAGCCCACATTATCAATTGGCCGAGCAGATTGCGAGAGCGTTATCTGATGCTGGTTTTGCAGTGATTTCCGGTGGCGGTCCAGGAATTATGGAAGCCGCTAATAAAGGCGCTTATTTGGGCAAATCGCCGAGCATTGGTTTGAATATCCAATTACCGCATGAACAACAAGGCAATGACTATCAAGACATCAGTCAAACCTTCAAGCATTTCTTTACGCGAAAATATATGTTTGTCAGATTTTCTACTGCTTATGTCGTGATGCCGGGAGGGTTTGGCACTATGGATGAACTGATGGAAGCACTTACTTTGGTGCAAACCGGCAAAACTCGAAAAATGCCGATTATTCTTGTCTATTCGCAATTCTGGCGTGGACTGGTAGATTGGTTTCAAACGATGCTGGTATCGGAAGGTTTTATTTCTTCAGATGACATGGATTTAATCCAAGTAATTGATGAGCCTAGCGAAGTAGTCAACGCAATTTTTAAATATTATGAAACCAAGGGATTTGAGCTTTCCGCTGCAGAGCGAGAAATTCAACTCAATCTGTAAGCTACAGTAGCTAATTTTATGTACAATGATGAAGCTTTTTCTTGGGTAGAAATTCTTATGCACCGATTTATTCTGACACTGTTATTCTTGAGTTTTCCGTTGCTTGGCATGGCGCAAACCGAGCAATCCCAAGAACCTAAAAAATCCATGGATCACCCTTCTCATCCGAAGAATCTTATTCCTTTACCGGAACCCGAACCACCCGAATTATCGGAAAACCAATCTGATCCGGAATTAGAAGAGCAAGTCACCATTATCAAACGTGGAGAAGATACTATTGAAGAGCATCGAGTCAATGGTGAATTGTTAATGATTAAGGTCATTCCACGCATTGGACCTCCCTACTATCTAAAGAAAAATACCATTGTGGATCATCATGCACACCCCAATAGTGATGCGGGAGGACCCAATGTCAGTCCACCCATGTGGCAGTTTTTTAAATTTTAATATTTCTTCTGCAAAAATACGATCATCACTTCTTAATACACAATTACTCATGTCGGTTTTTACGCGTATCACAGAAAATGAGCTTACTATTTGGTTGAAACAATACAAGTTGGGGCAATTGCTTAATCTCCATGGTATTGCATCAGGTATTGAGAATACTAATTACTTTGTAATCACGACACAGGGAAAGTTTGTACTGACACTGTTTGAGAAGCTAAACAGAAACGAACTCCCTTACTATCTCAATCTGATGCTGCATTTATCAAATCACGATATTCCATGTCCAACACCTATTCAAAATATCGACGGTCAAATTCTCGGAGAATTAAACAATAAACCAGCAGCAATTGTCAGTTTCTTATCAGGAGAATCTCTGTCTCATCCCACTCCGGAACATTGCCAGGCGATAGGTGCGGTGTTAGCAAAAATGCATCTGGCTGGCAAGAGTTATTTACAATATATGCCGAATCCACGCGGCTTACAATGGTGGCAGGCCAAGGCGTGTGAAATCGATCCTTTTTTGTCCAATGACGAAAAAATATTGTTGAAATCGGAATTAGCTTTTCAAGCCGACCAACGCCATGAGAATTTACCGAAAGGAGTGATTCATGCCGACATGTTTCGCGATAACGTTCTATTTTTCAATAATAAGCTTGGCGGTATTATCGACTTCTATTTTGCTTGTAACGATAGCTTATTATATGACTTAGCTATTGTGGCTAATGATTGGTGCATGAATGAAGAAAAAACACTCGACACAACACGTGTATACTCACTATTAAAAGAATACCAACAAACTCGTCCGCTTTCTACGATTGAGAGAGCGGCGTGGTCCAGTATGTTGCGGGCTGCTGCGCTCAGATTTTGGGTTTCACGCATGGTTGATTTATATTTACCGCGCTCCGGAGAATTAACGCATGCAAAAGATCCAAATCACTTTAAAGCAATATTAGAGAACCATCGCGAAAGTGTAACAGAGCTCGCATAACGCATTATCTCAGAATGTATTAATTCAGTTTCGATTTTGGAGAATACAATAATGGAAATTCATCAAGTCAATGCCAAGCAAGGATTACAGTGGCTTCTAAGTGGTTTTTACTTGTTTCGCCGTGCGCCGATACCTTGGGTACTCATTTGTGGAGCTTTGTTTCTCATTGCAATCTCCGCTGCTTTAATTCCTTTTATTGGAAGCTTTATTTTCACTATGGCCTATCCTGCATTGATGGGTGGCATCATGCAAGGATGCCGTGCATTAGAGGAGGGAAAACCGCTCGAAATTACCCATTTATTCTCTGCTGCAGAAAGTAATTTCGCCGCACTGATTACCATCGGAGGTATTTACTTAACAGGCTTAATTTTGATTTCTGGTCTTGCTGCATTAATTGGTGGGCCTGCCATGACGGATATGTTGTTATATGGAAAACGAGTCGATGAAACACAGCTAATGGGAGTAGCAAGCAGCATGCTCACTTCACTTCTCATCGTATTAACACTATCAATACCCTTGATGATGGCCAGTTGGTTCGCGCCAATGTTGGTCGTATTTCATAAGATGCCCCCTGTGATGGCTATGCAACAAAGCCTTCTTGGGTGTCTGCGAAATCTTATTCCACTGTTATTATTTCTTATCACATCTACGATATTAGCAATCATTTGCGCCTTACCCTACGGTGCAGGATTGGTGATTCTGATTCCAACCATGTATGCCGCAATGTATGCCAGCTATAAGGATATTTTCTTAGGTGAACCCATTCGATTCAAAGATCATGAAACACCGGATGCGCCTACCCGTTGGCACAATACTGAAGATTCTCCCAAAAAATCGGAACACGATGAGAAACCTGTAGAGGATGTCATTCCGCAAAATAATGACTCTGACACCAAAAGTAAATAAAAGTATAAAAAGATAGATATAATTCACTGCTCATCTGAAAATTTCCTACCATCTAGAACCTTTGTGGTAATCTGCTTCATGTCTTAAGATTTCGATCAGCGGCAGCTTGCAAAGATGAGTATTTTCCACTTTCAATACTTTTAAGCTTCTTACCTCATCAATTCTATGGAAGTTTTTGAAGATACGCGCAGTTAATTTTCTACTTCTGTAGTGGAATAACAGCTCGAAATAATGTAACTAGAACCCCAAACTAGCTAATAAGTCATCGACTTGATCTTGACTACTCACCACATCGCTTACATTTCTAGTATTAGTCACAGGCCCATTCATAAGTCCCACATCTATATTAGATTTCTTGCTAGGGGTATGTGTAAGTAATAATCCTACCAAGTCTTTTTCTAAGTCTTGCACCATATGTATAATTTTTTTTATTACTTGACCAGTAAGATCCTGAAAATCCTGTGCCATCATGATTTCTAACAATTGCTCATTAGTAGCGCGGGTTTGCTCAGGAATCCTATCTAAGTAGCTTAAAGTATCAATCAGCAGCACCTTAAATGCTTCAGCATTTGAGTTTGTTTGTTGTGATTCCAGAGCTCCTTTCCATCGCTCAGACAATTTTATTGCATCTGCCGATAATTTATCTTGAATGGGCATTGCGATTTCAGTTGCAGTTAAAGCACGATCAGCAGCCT
Organism: Nitrosomonas sp. PY1; assembly: GCF_022836435.1. NCBI lineage: Bacteria > Pseudomonadati > Pseudomonadota > Betaproteobacteria > Nitrosomonadales > Nitrosomonadaceae > Nitrosomonas > Nitrosomonas sp. PY1. The sequence continues at coordinate 1,328,480 of NZ_BQXC01000001.1, forward strand.
GCTGTGTTTTGTTGGCGACATAAGCTAATTTATCTTGTGCTTCAGGCACTTCACTCGCAATTTTTTCCAAGCGCTTATCATATCCTAGCTCTCGCAAACTATCGTGAAAATTACGAGTTAATTGACCAACTTGATCAATAACATTTTTATCGAGATTAATTTCATTACTTTCAACGGTACCAATTTCTGATATTGGCGTTACTTTAGACAGTTTGATAGGTTTTTTAGGTTTTTTGGATTTAATTAAATCGATATCGTCTGATTTGATTTTAGCAAGACATTTGATATTCATGCTGAACTCACTTTATATTAATAATTTAGTTAATATTTATGCTTTTACTGCAATTTTAGCCTGCATATTTTGGAAGATTTTGTTCAATTTCTCCTCAAGGACAGCTGCTGTGAAAGGTTTTACGATGTAACCACTTGCGCCAGCTTGGGCTGCAGCAACAATATTTTCTTTCTTAGCTTCAGCTGTAACCATGAGTACAGGGATATTTTTAAGCGCTTCACTAGCACGTACATTCTGAAGCATGGTAAGACCATCCATATTGGGCATATTCCAATCGGATACGATAAAATCAAAGTCCCCATCTTGCAGCTTACGCAGTGCCGCTGCACCATCCTCAGCTTCATCAACATTGACAAATCCTAGTTCTTTTAGAAGATTGCGAACAATTCTACGCATCGTAGAAAAATCATCCACGACTAAGAATTTCAAGTTTTTATCGGGCATCTCTTTCTCCATAAATATAAGTACCAATTTTTGTAAGTTACCGGTGATAATTAGCCTTGAGTAAATTAATTAATTTACTTATCCCTAGTTTTCTTTATAGCTTTTCTATCGACAGCTAAACTCGAAAGTTTAGAACAAATATATTAAAAAGACCCCTGCACAACCTCTCCTGTCAATGCAATACCCCATTAAAATAGGGGCAAGTTGGAGCAAGAGATGCAGATGAGTTTTGGAATATTGGAATTGGAGATAATGTTCTGATGAAGATTGATGCGCTAATTGAGTGGGAGGAATTACGTCCGAAGCTTACGGGTTTGTACAAGCGCTAATTATCGCATGGTGGAAGGCAGGAACCGTTTGATGGGCTGATGATGTTCAAAGCAATCTTGCTAGGTCAATGGCATAGTGGAGTTGTCTCATTTTGACAGACAGTTTTTCACTGAGTCGGGAGTACCTCGACCTGTGAGAGGGGATTGCAGTTTATCGTAATTTGATTTTGCTCCTTCAATCTTTTTTCAAAATTGTTAGATGATAAGTATCCCAGCCCAGAATGCCTGCGAGTTGGGTTGTACCATGACTCGATCCAGGTAAATATGGTCAGCCTTGCTTCGGTTTTATTTTTCCAGGAATACCTGTCGATCAACTCACATTCCAGAGAAGCAAAAAACTTCCAGCCATCGCATTGCCATAGGCATCGCCCACACTGTCCATCGAGGGATGCACACCCATTTCCCTGCATCGCTTGCCAAACTCAACACTGGTATATTGACATTGTTATAAATGATGTAATCATTTGCATCCAATGCCTTTGAGCCAACCCTGAATTGACTGGGCTGCCGGGGTTCCAGTAGCTGTTAGCTTGGTAAATACCGTATTTTCTAACTGTGTATGGTGTCGTTGATTACGCTATAGTATGTAATTGTGTCGATATGTCCTTTACTGGTGAACTTGAAAACATCATTGCCACCCCCACCCGCCAAAATATTATTTCCTTTACCACCATCTATCTAGTTTGTCATTCCCAGTTCCGCCCTTGAGCGTATCATTACGTCAATAAGCTGTAGTCTGAAACCAAGGTGTCCACGCCTGTTGTGCCAATCACGTTACCTTTAGTTGCATAGAATGTTGCCATGTCAGTCTCCTAGAAAATTTTTATTACAGATTTCTTGCAATAGAGCCAATAAGAATAAGCTGGCGAATGATATTAAAAAGTGAGGCGGCGAGTTTCTCATGACTGTTCCTTCTATCATTTTAGTACATGGGAAACACATGGGAAAAATAAACACTCTTTTTTTCCAAAAAGATTTTACTATACATAAACTTGATGATTAGTCGGAGGAATCCTCAACATTATATTGCTTATAAGAATTTTTTGCATTATTAAATTCCACCGGGCAGGATAATACCCTACTTATTAAAGAATATTAAAAACGAAGCGCACCGATAAAGCAGAAAAAATCAATATTACACTTCCGCCCGATATGTTGAATGTTATTAGGGAAAAAGTGAAGGATAGCCGGGAATCCGAAGGCGGCGCCAGATCATTCGATTCATGCCGAGACGAGCGATCTTGATGACATATATTTTCATTCGAATTTTCATTCGAAGACAATACTCAACTTGGTTAAACTTTGAGTATCACTCCGATTTTAGGTGCACGAAAGGCTAAATAGGAATATACCACACTCTCCGTCATTGCGCACAGTTACAAAAAACAGGGGATCATGCCCCAGCGATCAAGCATTGCTGAAATTGTTTTATCGAACATCAGCCAGAAATGAACCATGCCTCTACTGAACTGGAAAGCCGATCTCAACAGGTTTACCATTATGTTCGAGGAGCGTATACCGATCCATTAATACAAGCACCGTTTACACAAAATTCGTGACACCTTCGTGGTTTCCACACAATTACCCCACCAATGCACTCTTAAATCTTAGTTACAGCATTGATGAATTAATGCATATCTAGTACTAACGTACTAATACCAAAGTACAATTGTCACAGCTATCAAAGCAACTAGAATATCACGCTTCCTAGCGTACCTCGAAAATATTAAGTATCAGGCAAAAACCCCAAATTCTGAGATAACACAGTATTTCACAGCAGATTATCCCGGAATAGGTTTTATTGTAACAACTACTTAAAGGAGCACTTGCAATGGGATTTGTGAACGAAAGATTAGAAAATCATGAGTGGCAAACTATTGATCGGGAGCGGGGTATTGTTCTCAAACGTGTAGGAGGTGGAGGTCCAGAAGACTCTCCTTACGACTTTAATCTAAATATCGCAGGCGAGAGCGTCAATTTTACAGCTTATCAAAAAATAATTTCTTTGGGACGTGAACAGGGCTACGACATCGAGTGGCAAGTTTTAGCGATTTATGCGCCATCTCATATGAAGCAAGATAAATTAAGTTTACACAGTCTGATTACAGAAGCTCTCGATGTATTTGGTTTTGCAGCTTCAAGAAAAAATGTCAAAAATTTGACTGTCACTTTTGCATTCAATGTATAGGAATTCTAACAAATGAATGCATCCAATGCGCTGAATGAAATTACTGCCAATGAAGCCGCGGGCAACCCGATGTCGGTCAATGAGCTGCGGGCACTAGCGAACTCTGTCGATGCCAGCACTGGAAATTCAACTTTGTTGCTATGGAGTGGTGGTGTAGGAAAAGACACTAATTCAAACGGCGAGAAAGAATTTAAAGCCAAAACTATTGCGGAATCACTATCGAACGGCTCTTCTGTTAAAACAATCGCAGACACGCAAATAGGGAAGTTATTAAATAATATTGATTTTCAAACAGCCCTTGAAAATGCTGCCAACCGTGAAGGATTGAATTTTAAAGCTTTATATTTAGGAACTGATGCAAACGGCATACGCATCAACAATACCAGTTTCTGGGACACGGCATCAGCGCGATTGGTCGATGGTCATACTGGGGATTTTCGTTTGATTATGCCTTCCGCAGCAATCGGTAGTGTGGCTGTAGAAACCGAGATTCCAACACTATTGAACAAAGCATCATTATCCGGACAGAAAATCAATGGCGTCGATCTCAAAGACTGGCAAGATCGCTATCAAGTAGACAAGCTACTGAGTGGCGAAAGCACAGCAAAGTCCGAACTCGTCAAATTGATTGGTTCGACATCCAAAGCGGATTTGGCCGATATGCGAATCGGCAAGGATGCGGCTGGCAAATTGTATGTTGATACCAGTAGTTATCTGGGGAAAACATTGGGGTTGCCCACCAAGGATATTCCAACAGGAACTGAGATAACCCGCCTGGCATCATTGGAAAGCATGCGCTTAAGTTATAGCGATATGACACAGTATGTTAAATACGAAGGTTTACTGAATAAAGCAGGATGGGTCGGAGATATTCTGGGAACAGCGCTCGCTATCGCGCAGGCACAACAAGCTTATAACAGCGGCAAACCAACCGAGGCTGGTGCCATCTTAGCAGCCCATGTCGGTAGTTTGGCAGGTGGCATTGCGGTTGGGTATGGCGCTTCACTTGCAGCGGGGCTTTTACTTGTGCCTGGCCTGAATGTCGGTATTGGAACCGGTATGTTAATTACTGGAGCCGCTGGGCTTGCAGGCGGTTATTTCGGTGGATTGGCCGGAGAGAAGCTTTTCGAAGATTTGTATATGAACATTTCAAGTTTCGATATGGCGCTTTTTTTCCAGGATCTAAAGAGTGATTATGCTTGGGCAATCAATCGTCTTGGTGATTTGTTGATGCAAAATATCGGTGAACTTGCTGAGATATCAAACACTGTTAACAATTTCTTCCTGCAATTCAAAAATTGGACTCCGCCGCGTACTGATCCCTTGGTACTCGATTTGGATAACGATGGGATTGAAACCATCGGTATTGGTAGTGCGGTGGTAATGTTCGATCACAATGCTGATGGTATTAGAACTGGTACGGGCTGGGTCAAAAGCGATGACGGCTTTCTAGTGCTGGATCATAACAACAATGGTACGATCGACTCGGGTCGTGAGCTGTTCGGTGTCGATACCATCAAATCCAATGGCAACCTCGCCACCAATGGTTTTGATGCCTTGTCTGATTTGGATTCCAATGGGGATCATGTATTCGATCAGAACGATGAGCAATTTGCGCACGTACAGATCTGGCGTGATTTTAATCAGAATGGCATTTCTACCGTAAATGAATTGTTTTCTTTATCGGAACTGGGGATTATCAGCTTTAGTTTGAATGCCGCCACTCAGAACGTCAATTTGGGTAATGGTAATGTACAAACCGCTGCCGCTGCACATTTAACGGTCGACGGAACCGGTCAAACGGGTAATTTGGATTTGGCCAACAATCCGTTCTATCGGGAATTCGTTGATACTATTCCACCCACTGAACAAGCGCTTAATTTACCGGATACCGTAGGCTCCGGCTGGGTGCGGGATTTGCGCGAGGCGGTTAGCTTATCCCCTGCGGCTGCAGCTGTTTTGACAAACTACGTGAGTCAAACAAATTATGCGGACCAAAAAGCTTTATTGGATGACTTACTATCCGCTTGGGCAAATACCTCGACGATGAAAAACAGTGTCGAACAAGCCGACCAAAAGGGTTATTTCTTAATCTATTTGCCATCTGGTCAAACACAAGCAAGCTATGATCAGCATATGGGATATTGGAACACCTCGGATACCAATATTCTCAATGCGTTAACACCAGAAAAACGCGCCTCATACGAATTACTACAACATCAACAGCAAGAATTTAACGCAATGATTAGCGTGTTGGAGTGTTTCAATGGCACCCCTTATGTCACAGTCGCAACAGATCGGGTGACATTAGGCAATGGTTCACAAGTTATGGTCGGTACCGTGCCCGGTATTCAAAACTCTGAACGAGTGTTTGTATCCCTCTTTTCGCAACAAATCGAGCTGATGCAACAAAGTTACGGAACACTCAAAGAATCTGTTTATGGTAGTTTAGTGCTACAAACACGTTTAGCACAGTATTTAAATAAAATAGTATTAGATGTTGATGCGTCCTCGCAGACTTTTGTCAATTTTACAGCGATGGATACTGCGTTAGAAAACAATAAAGCCACTAACCCATCAAATACCTTAGCTGATCTCATCGAACTCAATAAATATGCTGGTACGACTTTACAAAGTAATGACTGGACTGGTTTGGACATGCTACGCAATTGGATCGACCAAAGAATTGCTGGAACACAGACTGAAGCAATCCTTCAAGATTTAGGGGTGAGTGTTATTGAAAAAAGTGCATTGCCGGATGATGTTGTCTTTAGCGGAGCAAGTAATGCAAACATTAATGGACTAGCTAACAATGATTTTATCAATGGTGGTATCGGTAATGATGCGTTGTATGGCAATGCTGGAAATGATTCACTATATGGGGGCAGCGGGCGCGACTCTCTGATGGGGGGAGATGGTAATGACACGTTACTGGGTGACGATGATTCAGATGCGCTGTATGGCGGTAATGGCAACGACACTCTCAATGGTGGATTGGGTGCTAACGATTTACTGTCAGGCGATGCGGGCGACGATACCTATCTGTTTGCAGCCGGAGATGGCAACACCACGATCAACAATTACGATGCCGCTGCGAGCCGAAGCGACGTGCTACGCTTCGGTGCAGGTATCAGCCCAGCCAATGTTTTAGCGACGCGCTCCGGCAGCGACCTAAAGCTAACGCTGCAAAGCACTGGAGAGGTCATCACGGTGCAATACTACTTCTATAGCGGCGGTACCCAATATACCCTCAATGCAGTTGAATTTGCCGACGGTACCAGTTGGAATGTTGCGACGTTAACCGCGATGGTATTGCAGGGCACTTCCGGTGCTGACACGCTCACGGGATTTGCCACCGATGACACAATCAGCGGACTGGGCGGCAACGATATGATATTTGGAGCTGCAGGTAACGATACCCTATCGGGTGATGCCGGTAATGACAATTTATATGGCGAGGAAGGCAATGACATCCTGAATGGCGGGGATGGTCAGGACAATGTGTATGGCGGTAATGGCAACGACACTCTCAATGGTGGATTGGGTGCTAACGATTTACTGTCAGGCGATGCGGGCGACGATACCTATCTGTTTGCAGCCGGAGATGGCAACACCACGATCAACAATTACGATGCCGCTGCGAGCCGAAGCGACGTGCTACGCTTCGGTGCAGGTATCAGCCCAGCCAATGTTTTAGCGACGCGCTCCGGCAGCGACCTAAAGCTAACGCTGCAAAGCACTGGAGAGGTCATCACGGTGCAATACTACTTCTATAGCGGCGGTACCCAATATACCCTCAATGCAGTTGAATTTGCCGACGGTACCAGTTGGAATGTTGCGACGTTAACCGCGATGGTATTGCAGGGCACTTCCGGTGCTGACACGCTCACGGGATTTGCTACGAATGATATCATTAATGGTCTAGGTGGTAATGATACGTTATATGGCGGTGATGGCGACGATTCTCTCAATGGTGGTACCGGCACGGATTGGTTATATGGCGAGCTAGGAAACGACATCTATATTGTAGATAATGTCGGTGATACCATTACTGAATCTGTCAATGCAGGCACTGATATAATTAGCAGTAGCGTTACTTACACGATTCCAGCAAATGTAGAAAACCTTACGTTAACTGGGACGTTAGCTATTAATGGAACAGGCAATAGTTTAAATAACACCATTATTGGAAACTCTGCCGTTAATCAATTAAGCGGTGGTGTAGGAGACGACACATTAGATGGCAAACTGGGTAACGACATACTTAGTGGTGGTGCCGGCAAAGACAATTTTAATCTAACAACTTCAGGAAATATCGATACAATCACAGATTTTGTTGTAGTTGATGATACGATTAGATTAGAAAATGCGGTGTTCACCAAGCTAACAACCACTGGAACTCTGGCAGCCAGTCGATTCAAGATTGGTACTCAAGCAATGGATGCAGATGATTACATTATCTATAACAGTACCACGGGTGCTTTGTACTATGATTCCAATGGTAATGGTGCAGGTGCTACAGTACAAATTGCAATGATCGGCATTGGATTAAGCATGACAAATGCGGATTTTGTAGTCATTTGACTTTCAGTATAGCGTTGTGGTCTTTTTCTTCTAAGGTAATTGTTGGGTTATTTGTAGCAGTCAGTAGTTAGATACTAATTGAATGAGTTATACGAGATATTAAAAAGAATAGTGACTGTGGGACTACTTTAAAATGTCTGGAAAAGAGTTTTACGATAGCTTATGTGTTAGTTTTGAAATTATTGATTGTAGGAGCGCAGGATATGAAACTGCCAAAATTCACAGATACTTAGTATTCTGCGCGCTATTTCCTTCTGTTCTGGTCAATTTAAATCGGAGCACTTCACAACCCTAATTTGGTAGAAAGTGAAGTTTTTTCCATTTTTTAAGGGAGTTTCCTATCTTAGCTGGTTATTGCACTGCCAGACGAGGTCGTGCAGGAGTATTTAAAGGATAAAGATATACTGAGTTACTAGGAATGCCGTAAGAATTCCTTCGTAAATAATATGTTACCAAAAATTTATTGATCGCCACTTTCCACGTGAAATACGTGAAGTATACGGTGTACAATAGGAGCAAGAATTACGCCAGTAACAAAAACAACAACCAAACCGCAATATAGCGCATATAGGCCGGCAAAAAGCTTGCCTCCATAAGTGATTGGTGTGCTTACTGGTCCCATCCCTCCCAAGAGCATTGATGTATTTAAGAACGCATCAATCCAATTGAGATTTTCCAATACATGATAACCAACCATACCAATGAGTAATGAAAATGCTATGAGTATGAATGAAATAAAACAGCTCTGCGCTAGCCGAATAATAAATTGATACAAAGAAATTACCGGCTGGTTTCGATGCTCAAATTTGGAAAGAAATCTTTTCATTAATGACCTAACACGCAATATATAAAGACCGTGAATATATTGTTTTCTTTTGAATACTGTTCTGGCGAACAACAGTATTTACCTCAAATATTGTGCTTGATAATCATCATAGATACAGAATCTACTTTATTGCAGCACAAACATATTAATTTTTTCTTTAAATAGGGTGCGTTGCATTTTATCTCAGTCATCCACCACATCCTGCCCTGGAAATAATACATCGGCAAAACCAAATGAGCGAAAGTCCTGAATCCGCATTGGGTAGAGAATCCCTTGCAAATGGTCGCATTCATGCTGTACAACCCGCGCATGGAATCCACTGACACTACGGTCAATAGCCCTACCAAATTGATCTGTTCCTTGATAACGCAATTGTGTAAAGCGCGGCACAATACCACGCATTCCAGGTACGCTGAGACAGCCTTCCCAGCCACCCTCTTTTTCTTCCGATAACGGGGTCAAATGCGGATTCAGCAAAACCGTAAAAGGAACTTCGTCTGCATCGGGATAACGTTGATTCTTTTCAAAACCAAAAATCACTACCTGTAAATTCACACCAATCTGCGGTGCGGCAAGGCCTGCACCGTTCAATGCTGTCATCGTGTCTTGCATGTCTTGTAGCAAAACTTGTAATTCGGCCGTACCGAAATGCGTCACTTTTTCAGCTACCTGTAGTAACCGAGGATCTCCCATTCTCAGCACCGGTTTAATCGCCATAACAACTCACGACATATTCCAAAATTTTTCTAACCTTAGTCATTGCTTGCTCCAATATCTCATAACCTTCATGGCAATCTACCACATTGATATGACTATTACGTCCAGCCGCATAGCTAACCACTACGGCAATGGTTGCATAGTTTAATTCCATTTCACGCGCCAAAATCGCTTCGGGCATTCCGGTCATACCCACCATATCTGCGCCATCTCGCTCGAGCCGGTTAATTTCTGCCGCTGTTTCCAATCTTGGACCTTGTGTGGCAGCATACACGCCTCCATCCAGCATTTCCAGATTCGCATCATGCGCACCTTGCAACAATAAAGCGCGAGTCGGTTCACTGTATGGAATAGTAAAATCCGCTTGCTTAAAGCGCTGCTCGGTATCTTCAAAAAAAGTAAATTTGCGGTTATGGGTATAATCGATGATCTGATTGGGTATTACCAGTCGTCCTGGAGCCAAATCGGAACGAATTCCTCGCACTGATGTAATTGCTATCACGTGCGAAGGTTGTAGCGAATGAAGTGCGCAAATATTGGCGCGATAATTGATGGCATGGGGTGGAATGGTAAAATTATGTCCGTGCCGTCCTAGAAAGGCAACCTCATGATTCCTGATTTTACCGAAGGTAAACGGGCCTGAAGGCTCACCATAGGGAGTTCGGATAATCTGCCGGTGGAATATTTCCAACCCCGGTAACTGCGCCATTCCATTACCACCAATAATTGCAAGCATGCTCTTCCTTAATTACCGATTATTGTTTTCATCGCATAGATCGCTGGCAAATTCCGCCAAGCACCGTGTATATCCATGCCAAACCCAAATACATAACGATCAGGCACAGTGAGCCCCACAAAATCCGCTTGAATGGGTTTGCGGAGCCCTGTTTGTTTTTCTATCAAGACTGCACTATAAAATGCCTGCGCACCTTGCTGCAAAGCCTTCTCGCGAATAGTTTCCAGAGTTAATCCAGCATCCAGGATGTCATCTAGCACCAGAATAGTTCTATCACGTAATGCTTCACTCGGCGCCACCTGCCAACGGACTTTACCCGCTTGTAGTCGTTGGTCGTAACGCTTAACTTGAAGATAATCAAAATCCAAGGGAAATAATAGTCTCGGTAACAGCTGTCCGGCAAATACCACGGCACCGTTCATGACGCATAACACCAGCGGATGTTGCTGTGACAAAGCTTGGATTATTTCATCAGCCATACGCTGCAATGCTTGCATCACATCACTCGCAGAATGAATCAATTCTGCATTTGCCAATATTTGTTCGGCTTGTCGATGCGACAACAATGGTGACTCGTTCATTAAAAGCTATTGATTGCGATAGTATAGTTATTATGATGATGCTTTTGTATTGTATAACAAACAAGCTCTTATCCAATAGACGGTATGTTGTATGCCTGATTGAATCGGCAAAAGACAAACACACTTGCCATTCGCATTAGCCGGGGGTGCTACGATAATTTTTGGATAACTATCTAACGATTGTCATACTACACACCTAGATTGGGTCAATCTGTGGTGACATCCTTAATCTCCTTAATAAGGTAGCAATTAATGTACTGCCATCCTAAAGAATAAATCTTTATCGTCGAAAAAGAGTAAGGTAAAACTAATAAAGTTGATGAGGATGAATAAAATGAAAACCATAGCATTTTATATCGTAACAATTTCTATTGTAATTAGTCGCCCCTGAAAAAAGCCTCGACGATTGCTATTTTTTGGGGTGGATCAGATTTCCTTGCTGCATGTAGAAAACAACTTTCGCTGGTTGAAGTTTTCATTAACAAATTGGGGTAATTTGCGTTTTTCGCCATGAGAAGAACAGCCAAAGAATGGCCAGCAGCCATTGTCTCAGATTCCATGCGCAAGCAGCCATCAATAGATTGATACGATCTCCGATAGCACCTTTTAAATAATTTCTGATCAACCTAAAATCCGATTTCAAATGACCAATGATGGGTTCAATCGCTGCACGTCTTCTGCATTGCTTTCGTTTCTTGTCCCTTTGATAACGAGTATCTTGTTTGAGTGCTTTCCCCGGCAAAATAATACTCGTGCCATTAACTTCTCGCTTGCCGCGATAGCCGCGATCACATACTGCTTGTTTGACGGCTTTGCCGCGAGATGCCTCAACATGACGCAGTATTTCCGGCAGCGTATGATTGTCATGCCGGTTTTGTTCGTGACTGACTACACCGACGATCAGATTGCCTTGCGCGGTGCTTGCTATCGATGCCTTGCTGCCATATTCGTATTGTTTGTGGTCTTTTCCTTTGGCCACGCAGTACACCTGCGGCTCGTGCAATGAATAGATCTTGTTTGTGTCTTTAGATTGCTGCCTTAAAATGCGCTCATACATCAGAAAATCTTGTTGGTAGCACTCAAATAAACAGTATTGCGGCAATTCTCGGCGCAGTTCCCGTATTAAGATGCCCGCAATCGTTCTAAGCCGCTTTAGCGCTCGCTTGGCCTTTGCTCTTTTGGTGACGTGACGGAAATGCCGAATAGCCAGACGCAATGATTTTACTTCTTTGACGAAAGTACGCCGCTGTTGAACACCATGCGCTTGGGCTATCTTGTTTAGTCGGTTGATGATTCTAATTGCCAGCTTGCTATCTGTCGGATAGGCGATGTTCTTTTCTTGCACTGTCGTGTCAATGTGAACCGTGTCTTCCAGCGCAGCTTCTCCATGCAAACCAACGCTCATCTGGAAAATACGCTCAACACCTTCAGCGCCAATGCGCTTACGAAAATGCACCAACTCCGTGCTGTGGCAGGGCAATCTTCGCTGAAACTCTTTCATCCCGCAAAAAGCCTGGTAATACGGATTGCGTTTCCACTGCAATACTACTGCTTCATCGCTCAAGTTCTCTAACTGCTTGAGTATCAACAATCCAACCAGCAGCCGAATCGGTTTACTGGGTGCGCCTAATCCTTCGCTGTAGTGTATTGAAAATGCTTCGTCAAACTCAAACCAAGGTATTTCCAATGCAAGCTGTAGCAATGGATCAGAACGATCAAGCTGCAATAACAGGTCAGTCTCAAACAAAACTGGGTTGGTGCAAAGTTCTACTGAGTGTGAGCATCTGTAATCACCATTTCGACCAGAATTTAGCTGCAATTTTAGCATTTCTGGCCGATCGGATCACACACATCTCTGTATTTCTTCTCATTATCAAATAGTTGTACTTTCTTCAGGGACGACTATTTAGTGGTTGTAATACTCCACCCTCAAGAATTGCTCCAATGCATCAGAGTAGTAATCAGTATACAAATTATGATTGCAAAAAATTATCAAAAACATTGAGTAATTTAGATACAACCATTTCAGCACAAAAAAACCAACTGCAATCGGATGCAAACATGGATGCTGGAATCGTCGCTGGTAGTTTGATATTATTACCCGTTGGATTATTTGCTTTAGCGGCAACTGGAAATGGTGATCTAAAAAATGAATACGCCAAAAACTTAGGCAAACAATTGGCTTTAAGGGAAGTCATCGAAGAAAAGGAATGCGATATTTAACATTCACAGTTAACAAGGTACCGAAATTTTCATGCGACTTGATTGTGCTTGATAAAAAACACTAGCTTCACTCAGACGTGTAGTCAAAATTGTTCATTTGACGGTTTATTCCTATACTCCCCTACTAATATCGATCGAGATTACGAGGTGATAACCAAGTAATTAAGACCCGAGCATAGAATTACAAGATCACAGGAATTGACTGTTTTTTCTCGCTTGTTCGTACACTTCGAAATCTTGACGGACGTATTCGCGTAACATCGCCATCAACGGTACTGGTATCTCTGCAGACATATCCTTTTCCACCACACGATGTTCAACTTTCAATTTATTCATCAATTTCCGCGCGATCGATGAAACTAATTCAATATAATCATTTTGATGTATCGATTTAGGCGAAACATTCTCGCTACCTAGAATTAGCTTTTTACCAACTTTGGCGCTCATGTATGTAACGAACCTACTCATTTGATCATAGCAAAAGATTTTCTCTACGCCGATACCCCCCGTTGCATTTCGCAGCATGTCAAATTGACAACCAACTTCTGCAAAAGCAGGCTTGTTTTTGGCAACATAAGCTTCAACGAATTCTACAAAACTAACGCCATGCGTAGAGTTATGATGCGCAGGATGATTCGGATTTCTTAGTTCCGAACGAGCCCTAAATCGGTACCAGCTATATAACCAAGAAACCGGCTCACGAATCAAACAAATAGTCTCCAAGTGATTGACACCGGTTTTTCCAGCAATAAAGGGCTGAATAGATTGTTCGTATTCTAGAAAAGTAGTATGGCGCAGCGCAGGTGTTCCAACAATGACAATGTCACTATGCGGTAACAACATCGTCTCGCTGGATGTTGATGCACACTTTGGCATGCACAGAAAAACAAAATTATTTTTCAAACTAATCAGCATATGCTTTCCTATAACGAAAAATCAAACAATGGGCCAATCGCGGGATATTACAAGCAACAATGAATGCGTATTCTAAATGTTTCGTATACGATATTTAGCATGAAAAAACACATAAATGATCCTTACTTCACGCTACTGCTAATGGTTCTGCAACAGTGCCATGAATTCATCTTCATTAAGTAACGCGATTGCCAAATCGACTGCCTTATCATACTTACTACCGGGATCGATTCCCACCACCACATAATCGGTTTTCTTTGAAACTTGGCTACTCACCTTGCCGCCCAGCATTGCTATTTTCTCTTTGGCCTGTTCACGGCCCATGCCCGATAATGTACCAGTTAATACAAAAACCTTACCGCTTAATGGGCTAGTAATGGCATCCAATTGCGATGATTGGCCTTCGTGTTCTTCCCAATGAATACCACTCGCACGCAATTGTTCGATCACCTCTTGATTGTGCTGTTCAGCAAAAAAATTAACAATACTTTGCGCCACAATAGGCCCAACATCTGGTATTTGTTGTAATTGAACGTCATTGATTGCCATCAATCGATCCAAACTACCTAAATACTTAGCTAAATCTTTTGCAGTAGTTTCCCCAACGTTACGAATACCTAACGCATAAATGAAACGTGATAATGTTGTGCGCTTACTTTTCTCTATGGCTTGCAAAATATTATTTGCCGATTTTTGTGCCATGCGTTGTAAATTAGCCAGTGCTGACAAGCCCAATTTGTATAAATCCGCGGGCGTACGCACGATGGCATGGTCGACCATTTGTTCGACTAATTTTTCCCCTAATCCTTCGATATCCATAGCACGCCGCGAAGCAAAATGAAGAATCGCCTGTTTACGTTGTGCGGGACAAAACAAGCCACCCGTGCAACGGAACACGGCTTCATCAGCATAACGCACGACATGAGAATGGCACACCGGGCAATGTGACGGCATATGAAATACTTGTGCCTGTTGCAAACGCTTTTCAATGATAACCGAAGCTACTTCCGGTATAACATCGCCCGCACGCCTTACTACAACGGTATCCCCAATACGTACATCTTTTCGCGTAATTTCATCGATATTATGCAAAGTTGCATTGGTTACGGTTACACCACCGACAAACACTGGCTGCAAGCGTGCTACAGGAGTCAGAGCGCCTGTTCTACCAACCTGCACGGCTATATCGATAACTTGTGTCAGTGCTTCTTGAGCAGGAAATTTGTGTGCGATTGCAAAGCGTGGTGCACGCGAGACATAGCCTAGTTTTTCTTGGTCAAGCACAGCATTAACCTTATACACCACGCCATCAATATCGTACGGCAAGTTTTTGCGTTGACTACCAATAGATTGATAATAAGAAAGCAATCCTTCCATACCAGAAACAGTTTTTACTTCCTTGGCTACGGGAAAATGTAATGAAGCTAAGTAATCCATCACATGACTTTGCTTGTCTCTCGGCAGGCTCGGGTCATCGAACTCCCCTACTCCATAAGCAAAAAAAGCCAACCTCCGAGTTGCCGTAATTGTTGAATCCAGTTGCCGCAACGATCCAGCCGCTGCATTACGAGGATTCGCAAAGGTTTTTTCGTCCATGCGAACTTGGCGCTCATTGAGCGCCAAAAAATCCGCCTTTAGCATCAATACCTCACCTCTAACTTCCAACAGTGGTGGAGAATGATCGTGTGGCAAAATCAATGGAATCGCGTGAATAGTTCTTAAATTTAACGTGATATCTTCCCCAATATACCCATCGCCGCGGGTAGCGCCTGCTTTAAAAATACCTTTCTCGTAGCGTAAGCTGACAGCAATACCGTCGAATTTCGGTTCCGCCATATACTCCACCGAATTACTCAGCAATACTTCCCGCACACGTCGATCAAAGGCTTGGATATCTTCATCCACAAAAGCATTATTTAAGGAAAGCATGGCGACGCCATGTGCGATTTGAGAAAACTGTTTTAATGGTGACGCGCCAATGCGTTGTGTCGGTGAATCTATTGTAATTAATTGTGGATATTCCTGTTCAAGTTGCTGTAATCGGATGAATAATTTGTCATATTCCATATCCGGAATAACTGGGTCATCAAGCGCATAGTATTGATGGTTATGCCGCTCGATTTCAATACGCAAGCTTTGTATTTGCTGTTTTATTTGTTCAATCTCTGCGCACATTGCTATTTTAATCTATATCCATCCAATATCAGGTTAATGAAACCAGATTCATTTTGTAAAAACCTTAAATTACATGCAGACGATCAATGCCAATATTGGGTATGATATAACATCATATATAGAGAAGCTTCGTTTTGTATGGCTGACAACAAACTCAAAATTCGCATTCAACTACAACAGTCTTCAACAAAAGTAGACGAACCTTATGAAGAAACACCCTCATCCGAGAGTGATTTTAAAGAACAACCATTTGATTGGAAAAAGATTTCTATTGCCGCTGCATTGGTAGTTATTTTATTGGGATTTATGATGTACCTGCTTCTGAGCGATAATGAGAGCACATTTAACCCAGAACAAGATATCGTTCCATTGGTTGATCGAGTAACTACCTCACAAGAAAATCAATTTACAGCAAATCCGTCTGATCACCCAGCCAATACCTTAACGGCTATTCCTGAATCCAGCTCTTCTATCAAAAATAACAGTAATGATGATGACACATCAAAAGCGCCATCAAAAATCGACCCTATTACTATCCCGATTCGAACTAAACCAGAATTAACTGAAACCCCAAAGAAGGGAACAATCCTTCCTGCGCGAAAGCCCCATCCACCGAATAAAACATCCACCATAGTTGCAGAAGACCCATCGAATGCAAAAACATCTAGCAGCGCTCAAGTTCTTAGAGCGCAACTCACGCACGCGATTAAACACAGAGAACCCGTGGACAACATTGAATCCATCTCGCTTAATAACGGAGAATCAAAATCTGTTTATTTCTATTTGCACTTAATCAATCTGCAAGGCAAAGCCATTCATATTGTTTGGTACCACAATAATGAAGTCGACTCAAAGCTAACCATGCAAATTCACAGTAAAAATTGGCGAACTTATGCGAGTAAACATATGAATCAACGCCGTCTGGGTGCATGGCGCGTTGAATTAATGGATGATTCTGGAAGTACCCTAACAGTAAAAAATTTTACTGTGCTTCAATCTTGAAATTACTTTGACAGATTCAAGGACAATCGTATGAAATTTTGCAGCAATTGCAGTGCTAGTGTCGAATTACGTATTCCTGAAGGCGATTCGCTTCCACGATATGTGTGTACCGTTTGTCATATAATCCACTATCAAAATCCTAAAGTCGTCGTGGGCTGCATTCCTGAATGGGAAGACAAGGTGCTTTTGTGTCGCCGCGCGATAGAACCTCGTCTTGGTTGGTGGACTCTGCCCGCTGGTTTCATGGAAAATAACGAAACATTGGAACAAGCGGCAGCACGTGAAACACTCGAGGAAGCCAACGCTCGAGTAGAGATCGGTGATTTATATGCTGTTTATAGCTTGCCTTACATTAGTCAGGTTTATTTTCTATTTCGTGGCAAATTACTGGACTTGAATTTTAAACCGGGTATTGAAAGCTTGGAGGTAGCACTACTTTCGGAACACGAAATTCCGTGGCAAGATATGGCATTTCGCGTAATACATGATCCACTTAAACGATATTTTGAAGAACGTAGCCGTAACGCATTGAGGTTTTACATGGATACTATAGATAAACCCCGCACTATCAGGGAATAACTATGTTTTCTATACTCGTATATTTAAGCAGCAAGCGAAATTTTTAAATTTTAGATTCTCTGTTAGCCAAGTTATAATATGCCATTTACACGACCATCTATGACGCGCCTACTCCTATCATTACTGTTGTATTTCTTGGTTTCTTCGGTATCGGCTCAATCGCAAAACATATCGATTGCAGCAAAAGCGTACATGCTTTCGGATTTTCAAAGTGGTCAGGTTTTAGCGGAAGAAAATGCAAACGAACGTATTGAACCGGCGTCACTTACCAAATTGATGACAGCTTATGTTGTCTTTTCAGCGCTGAAACAGAATCGTTTAAGCTTAGAGCAAATCGTACCCGTTTCAGACACTGCGTGGCGCATGATTGGTTCACGCATGTTTATCGAACCCAAAAAACAAGTCACAGTCGGCGAGCTAATTCAAGGCATGATCGTACAATCCGGCAACGATGCTTGTATTGCCTTAGCAGAGGTTGTTGCTGGTTCGGAAGCTAGTTTCTCTGAAATTATGAACAAAGAAGCAAAGCGGCTAGGTATGAAAAATACGCATTTTACCAATTCTACTGGATTGCCTGACCCGAACCACTATACCACTGCGCACGACTTGACATTACTGGCAACTGCAATCATTCGAGAATTCCCAGAATTCTATCCACTCTACTCACAAAAAGAATACACCTATAACGGTATCACGCAACCCAACCGGAACCGCCTGCTTTGGCTTGATCCACATGTCGATGGCATGAAAACAGGATGGACCAAAAATGCTGGATACTGTTTGATTACCTCTGCCACGCGCGACAAAAGACGATTGGTATCGGTCGTCATCGGAGCAAAATCAGATCACGCACGCAGTGCTGAAAGTCAGAGACTGCTTAACTTTGGTTTCCAATCTTACGAAACGCTCTACTTGTATAAGAAAAACGATACCTTAACCAAAATACCTTTATGGAAAGGGGCCAAGAACGAATTGAAAGCTGGCGTTAATCGTGATGTCTATTTTACTATTCTTAAAGGTCAATCCGATAAACTCAAGGCTTCTCTGGAATTTAAGCAACCACTCATCGCACCTATCCAACTTGGACAAGAAATCGGCGCGGTAAAATTCACCTTAGACGATAAGACTGTAGAAACTTACCCATTAGTTGCTTTAGAGCAGATAGAAACTGCCAGTATTTTTGGTCGCGCATGGGATAGTGTTAAACTGCTTTTTAATTAATCCGATTCGCAAATTACCCTTAGGTTGCTGATATGATCTACTTAAATGGCAAATTCATGCCAATTCATGAAGCTTTCGTTCCTGTTCTGGATCGTGGGTTTATTTTTGGCGATGGCGTATACGAAGTGATTCCAGTGTATTCGCGAAAGCTATTCCGTCTCAATGAGCATCTCAATCGTCTGCAGCATAGTTTAGATGGCATTCGACTTAAGAATCCCCACTCTAGTGAGGAATGGCAGCACCTACTGGAGCAACTAATTGATTACAATGATAGTGACGATCAATATATCTATCTTCACATCACTCGAGGTGTTGCTAAGCGTGATCACGCGTTTCCTGTTAATGTAGCACCGACTATTTTCATCATGAGCAATCCGTTATTACCACCCGCGACAGCACTACTGAGTAGCGGTGTTTCTGCCATAACTGCTATCGACAATCGCTGGGTTCGCTGCGATGTAAAAGCAATTTCATTATTGCCCAATGTATTGCTTCGACAATTGGCAGTCGATGTACATGCTATTGAAACGATATTAATTCGCGATGGTTTCTTGACCGAAGGCGCTGCAAGCAATATTTTTGTCGTAAAAGATAATACGCTACTAGCGCCGCCCAAAAGTAATCTGATGCTACCTGGTATTACTTACGACGTGATACTAGAATTGGCGGTCACGCACCATATTCCACACGAAGTTCGACAAATTTCGGAAACTGAGACTCGAAATGCTGACGAAATTCTACTCACCTCTTCTACTAAAGAAGTACTTCCCATCACAACTTTAGATGAAAAACCAGTAGGTGATGGCAAGCCAAGTATAATGTTCAATCGGTTGTATACACTATATCAAGACTTCAAAAACACCCGTATGCGCGATTCAAGCTAATCATGTACATACTGTATGATAGTAAATTCGATCATCATTCTTGCACATAAGGATTGTCACTATTGTCCATGGAAGAAACATCTCTTATTGAATATCCATCTGATTTCCCGATTAAAATTATGGGAAAATCACACGACCACCTTGTACAAACAGTGGTAGATATCGTTAAACGCCACGCACCTGATTTTGATGAAACTGCTATGCTGACAACACGATCTAGCAAGCATGGCACTTATTTAAGCATAACTTGCACAATACGCGCCACTTCTCGCCCACAACTGGATGCTTTATATCAGGCGTTATCTAATCACCCCATGATCTCTGTAGTGTTATAGGTAGAGTCACATATGCTGCACGCTACATCTGCTGTTATCGAACAACCTTGCTTCCTAGTGAAAAAGCTCGGATTAGTTGACTATTGCACAACTTGGCAAGCCATGAAAGATTTTACTGCCACAAGAACCAAGCAAACTCATGATGAAATTTGGTTGTTACAACACACGCCTGTATTCACACAGGGTATTGCAGGAAAACCAGAACATATCCTAAATGCTCACAACATTTCAGTGATAAAAACCGATCGAGGTGGTCAAATTACCTACCATGGCCCTGGGCAGATTATCGCTTATTTATTATTGGATATTCATCGCTTGAAAATTGGTGTGCGAGAATTGATACGAAGTATAGAAAATGCGGTGATCGGTCTGCTGGCAGAATATAACGTTAGCGCTACTGGATGTATTGAAGCACCTGGTGTGTATGTTGGCAAAGCTAAAATCGCTTCGATGGGATTAAAAATTAAGAAGAATTTTTGTTATCACGGTATTGCATTGAACGTTGATATGGATTTAGAACCGTTTACATATATTAACCCTTGCGGTTATCCAGGACTACGTGTTACGCAAACCAAGGATCTTGGAATTACTGATACTTTAGACAGCATAGCTTTAAAGTTAGCCCAACAAATGCAAGAAAAACTCCTTCATAGGAATATTAAATCATCATGACAGTAGACTCCCGGCAAAAGGGGATAGACAAGACGGCACGTAATCCCATTAAAATAATGCCACAAAGCCGCGATACATTGCTACGTAAACCCTCATGGATTCGAGTGCGGGCATCTCATGGTGAAAACTTTCACAAAATTAAAAGGCTTTTGCGCGAACACCAGCTGCATACGGTATGTGAAGAAGCCTCATGCCCAAATATTGGTGAGTGTTTTGGTAATGGTACCGCAACCTTCATGATTCTGGGCGATTTGTGTACACGCCGTTGTCCATTTTGCGATGTGGCGCACGGTCGACCGAAGCCGCCTGATATCAATGAGCCTTTGCATTTGGCGCAATCCATTGCCGCAATGCGGTTAAAATATGTGGTCATTACCAGTGTCGATCGCGATGACTTAAGAGATGGTGGTGCACAGCATTTCGCAGACTGTATTCGAGAAATCCGTGCGCACTCTCCATCCACAACAATAGAAATCTTAGTTCCAGATTTCAGAGGAAGATTGGAAACTGCATTGGAAAAGCTAATTGCCACTCCACCCGATATACTCAATCACAATCTAGAAACGGTTCCAAGACTTTATAAACAATGCCGCCCGGGCGCCGATTATGTACATTCACTGAAATTGCTCAAAGATTTCAAATCATACCTACCGCACCTTCCCACCAAATCCGGATTAATGCTTGGGTTGGGTGAAACAGATGAAGAAATTATGAATGTATTGCGTGACTTACGTGAACACCAAGTGGAAATGCTTACAATAGGCCAATATTTACAGCCAAGTACTGGCCATCACCCTGTGATGCGTTATGTATCACCAGAAGATTTTAAAGTTTTTGAACGTACAGCACTTGATATGGGATTCAGTCATGCAGCCTGTGGCCCCATGGTTCGATCAAGCTATCACGCGGACCAACAAGCACATGAATCAGGTTTATTAGCTGAAATAAGAAACTTAGGTATTATTGATGATGTATCCGATCAATGATCATTGATGATTTCAAAATTATGGGTAATATCAACCATCTGTTTTAACATCATAGAAGCTGAGCAATATTTTTCTGCAGAGAGGTGAATTGCGCGTTCAGCCTGTTGAGGTTTTATATTGTGGCCAGTGATGATGAAGTGCAAATGGATATGAGTGAATACTTTTGGGTCAATCGTGGCTCGCTGCGCCGCAATCTCAACTACGCAATCCGTGATATCTTGGCGTGCTTTCTTTAGAATCATAACCACATCAAAAGCAGTACAACCACCTAATCCCATGAGAAGCATTTCCATAGGGCGCGGCCCAAGGTTCTGTCCTCCGGCTTCCGGTGCACCATCCATTAATACGGAATGTCCGCTTCCTGATTCGGCCAGAAAACTAACGTTTCCTTTCCATGAAATACGTGTCTTCATTATCTATCAATCACTGAAATAAATAAGAATATCATTATTAGCACAAAGAAAAAGCCGACACAAATTAAGTGTCGGCTTTTTCTAAAAGTACAAATTCGGGCAGATTTATTTCAGTGTCAGAATAAATTCAGCCAGTACTTTAGCGTTGTCGTCACTTACTGCAGTATTTGGTGGCATAGGAACTGGACCCCAAACATCTTTACTACCACCTTTGATTTTACCTGCCAAATAGGTGGCTGCATCAGCTTTATCAGCATATTTAGCCGCAATGTCTTTCAAGCTCGGGCCAACCAATTTGGTATCAACGTTATGGCAGTTCAAACAACCACTATTTTTTGCTAAGTCCGCATTAGCGAAAACAACCCCATTCAGTAACAAAGCTGAAGCAGCAATCGCTCCAATTAGAACTTTTTTCATATTTCTTCTCTTCCTTATTGAAATTATAAAAGGGCTTTTATTTTACCCTGAACTTTAACGACTTGCAGCAAATCCTGCAGTTTGATGCTACTGATAAGTAATGAACTATCATACCTATCCTTGTATCCATTAGATGCAACCACTAAAAGATACGTTACTAAGACTAAACGGAAAATTTATTAGTTCCGTTTAGTTTAGAAAAAATAAACCAAGAATTTTTACTACGATATTTTATTTTTCAATTTTACTTAAATTGGTTCAATCTTTGTTAAACGATTAAACGCGATCCTTTTTCTATTTACATTTAACAAATAGATTGCGCGATGTCATTGAGCGAAATTGCGAAATATATGCCGACGATGGTGCATAAGGATTCTTTTTGAGATCATGCACTGCAACTGAGAATGGAATAACTGCACCACTTTGGTTGAGTATATTGTATCCGCGCGTATTGCAGATTTCTCCAGCTTTCTCTAAACAGTGACTAAAATTCATTTCACTACCACTGCAGTTGATGTTATATCCTTTCGTTCCATCGGCAAAATAGATTTCGCGATGAGTAGCGCAGCCTTGAAATAACATTACTATGATTGTCGCAGCAGCAATAAAAAAAGGACTTCGTCGATCTGTCATATGTAATGTAATACTGAAAAAAAAGAGTTATTAGTATATTAACGCTAAATTCTACAGGATTCTTAAAAACGATCGTTAACATTATGATCAAAAAATAAAACTCATTCAACTCCAAGGAGCAATTGTCCTTGCATCATGCTACCACACAATTTGCTAAGCCAATTAGTCCTTTAGCTCGACGTGGCCTCCTCTACACCAAGGAGTGCAAAAAATACATTTATATTTTTGTATGATCAGAAAACAATATATAAAAATATGGTACACAGAGCCCATAGCAGTTCAAGTATATTTACTATTGTTATTTAGTAAGGAAATCGCGAGCTATCTTTCATTGTCCAGTTCATCCATAGCAATAAGTGGCAACTCCAATCCAGGAATCTCAGGCAAAACACTGCCCGCGATACCTTGCAAATCTCCATACATGCCAACCGTCGATTCAATAACGCCTCGAATTTGTATTTCACGTTTTGCCCAAAGGCGTGTCATGACTTTACGTTCCTTATCTAAATCTGCTTGCATGTCAGAAAATTTCTCTACAATCGCCTCAATCCGATGTCTAAATTTTGCCCCTGTCAAATAACTATAAATTAACTCCATTTTAGTTTCTTGACCTTGTTGCGCTTGGCGTACATTGGCAATTTCAATAAGTGATTGACGTAACGCAATTGCCAATGGAATGGCCAAACGCCATTCCACTACCCATACACCGTCTAGCTGGCAAAAAGTTTCCATATTTTTAGGCAGAATATTGGATACTAAAATCGCTATTTCTGCTTTGGCTGTGCGCTGGTCTCCTTTAAGTTTAGCTAACCAAGCATCACTCCAATTTTTCGTTCTTTTGGTTTCCCATAAAATGGCACCGCACGCTTGTCCATTCGAATTCACTATTTTTTGCAACACATCGCCTCCAAACTCACCTTTAGCAATAGGTTCGATGCGATCAAATGAAAACGCAGAACGCAGAGCAGCTTCTAATTCAAGTTCTAGTGTCTCACCCTGTAGTTGCTGCGACCCCTGTTCGGCTTTACGTTTTAACTCATCAATTTGACGTTGCATCGAAGTAATCTGCGCTTCTTTCTCGGTGACTTTGAGTTTTAGATCATCTTCAACCTCTTGTTTAGCTTTTTGTCGTACTTGCATAATGGATGCTTGTACGCGCTTTTCTATGGTTAAATCCATTTCTCGCTTCGCATCATCTAATTCACGTTCCTTGCGCAACCAATTTGCTTGGGCTTTCTGCGCTTCTTCCAATTTTAGATCTCTCTGATGCAAAACTTGTTGTAATTCTGCAAGCTGCTTCGATTTTTCTTCCAAGTCAGCAGTTAATATTAATTTCGCTTTTTTGGCTTCATCCGCTGCTATTGTGATACGTTCAGCCTTTAATCTTGCTGAAATTTTCTCTTCCAGTTGATTCTGAGCATCTTCCAATGTCTTTTGATGATGTCTTAATACAGCTTCACGTTGCGATATATCAGTCTCTTTTTGCAGAATCTTCGCTTCGTATTCCAGTTGTGTTGCTCGAATCAGCGGAGCAGCCAACGATTCGGTTAATTTGATTTCATTGGTGCAATGCGGGCAAGTAATTGTCGGCTCATTCATGTTTATTATCTGCTATCAAAAGAGTGAGTGGTAGAGCCAGAATATATAGCAGAACCACAAGAAATAAATGTTATTTTAGCTGACTGATATGCTCAACAGCTTGTTGCAGAATCCGATTTCTTTCTTGTTTAGGTAACTCGCTTATTTGCTTAATAGTTTCATAAAATTTACCCATATCACCATCAAGTTGCGTAAGAATTGCTTGGAATGATGGTACGGCTTGCGTATAGATAGAAACTGTCGCTAATAAAGCATTATTTAAGGGTTGCGCAAACCATTGATCATAGCTATTAAATTCAGGATTTTCCGCTTTAATGCGTAGAAACTCTTCTCTTAAATCTCGATAAATGATTGATTTTTGAGTGCGCTTATCGGCATCACTCGCATTGGAATGAAACAACTCGAGTAGTCGCTGGCGATGTTTTAACACCAAATTAATAAATATCATCTCATTTTCATAGCGTACCATTAAAGCCATTTGCTCTTGATCGGTCCCCTTATATTTAAACCAGCGTCTGATGCCTTCATGCTCCACAGCGGTAGCAAAAGACTCGTTAAAGACCGTATCGTCAGGTACAAAAAGAATTTGATGTGCCAATTCATGAAAAATAAGACGCGCCAAGTTCATTTCAGAATAACCGATAAAAGTGTTGAGTACTGGGTCGCTGAACCAGCCTAATGTAGAATATGCACGGATACCACCTACATGAACATCGTATCCTTCCTTTCTAAGTTCCTCCGCAAACTGCTCAGCACTCGCTTGTGAAAAAAAACCACGATAACCGACACAACCAATCTGTACAAAGCACCATTGCTTAAGTGACACAGAAAGCTCGGGAGCAGCAAAAACATTCCATACAACAAAGGGGCGTTTTAAGTCGGTATAACTCGTATAGCTAAGGTTTTCTGGTAACTTTAAATGGTCCGTAGCAAATTGGCGTAATTCAACCACCTTAGTTAAGGCATTTTTGAGTTTAATATCAACATCCGGACTGGAAATAATACGACTAATCGGCTGAGAGCGATTGATAACCTCAAAATGACCACTGATCGCTTGAAAATAATAAGGTAAGTTCACGCAAGAGCCGAGCCAGATAATTTGACCGCCTACCAATGCAGTTTTCCATGTGCGAGCAAACCTTGAACTCACATTAGTCTCCTAGAAGAAAGCGATTCATTGTCATTAGTCTAATGTCGAAGGTATTTATTTCTTCCTCTAATATTACAAAAAACATTGCGCATTTCTCTTCTAACACATTAATTTATTTAAAAATTACCATTCAGAATTGCAACCTAATTAAACCACTCTTTACCAAAAGGCTTTATTTATTCATAAATAAGCCGTTCTAATCCCGGTATTTTTATAAAACAGCGCTAATTACGTAAAAATCATCTTTTGAACCACCACCATATGATAAGCACATTTGAAGAGCTACTAATTTTAGGTATAACGTCAGAAAATCGTCCATTTCGTCCTAGCGATTGGACTGAGCGAATTTGTGGCGTAATTGCCGGTTATGATAAAAATGGAAGATGGGTTTACTCAGAATTTGCACAGCCTGTCATTCATGAAGGGCGCGCTAGTATTAGGGTAAAAACCGTACTGGAGAAAATTGATCCGAATACTTACCAATTTATTATCAATTTTGCTCATAACAATCAACTCCGTATCATTCCTGCTGGGAAAATTACCCCTACTCTCGATATTATTCCAGCTGCTGTCAATGCTAAAAATTTTGAAAATAATTCTAATACAGCTGAAGAATTT
Source organism: Nitrosomonas sp. PY1 (assembly GCF_022836435.1). Taxonomy (NCBI): domain Bacteria; kingdom Pseudomonadati; phylum Pseudomonadota; class Betaproteobacteria; order Nitrosomonadales; family Nitrosomonadaceae; genus Nitrosomonas; species Nitrosomonas sp. PY1. The sequence continues at coordinate 1,354,999 of NZ_BQXC01000001.1, forward strand.
GCCTTTTCATTTAAAAAAACAATGACGACAATCGTAGCACTGCAATAGGCAACCAAATTACTTTCATTCAGAAATTTCTAATTTCTTTAATTTTGATTATAAAGATATCTACACAAAAGAAACTCTCTCACATTAATTAGTATCTAAGTATCTGTAGTCATTTCCATCTTCATTAGTTAAGCTAAATCGTTTATTCAACTATGAATAAAGCGTGTAATCACCGAGGAGATTGTTATTAGTAATCTCCAAAATTCAGTTATGATGTAACCTATTTTTTGTGAAGAAGATGTGAAGCAGTTACTCCGATACATTCTCAGAAAGTTTTTATGCAAATTTCATCTCGATATTTATTATTATTGAATTTTTTTGTCTTTGGATTTTTTTCATCGACTACATT